>NZ_JAWWDA010000036.1:0-1572 GCF_033720175.1 Photobacterium sp. | reverse complement strand
ATATACGGCTTGGTAATGGGCTCGGCTCGAAACGCGGCTTCCCACGGAGTGGCGATAAAATCTGCGTTATAGGTTGCCGCCCCGTCAGCAAACTCTTCCAATGCCTGTGGCTGCTTGCCCTGGTGTTTCACTTCCACCAGCAGCCAGGGTTCATTCCATTGATCATTGGGGTGCGCTTCCAGCGGCTGAAAATACCCGCTGGTGAGTTGGGTACAGTCACTTTTCCCGGTTACCCGCTGCTTATGAATTCTGGCCTGCTCTAAGGTTAGTGTCGCGATACGTGTTCCGTCGGCGTCGGTTGTGAACTGGCCGGGATAATGAAAGGCTTCCAGAGGTTGTTCGTTAGAGATATTGCTGACCTTGAGCCCTTGCGGTCTGAAATCGGGGCGCTCAAAGGTGAAGTCGGTCAGCGACACTTTGCCGGTCTGGGTTTGCTCTAACAGCGAAAAGTGATGAATGATGTCGCGGTCTTTTGCCATGCCGTGACTGTGCCGGTATGGCAATGCGGGCAGTTCGAGAAAGCCATCCTGCCCGTCGGCAATGACCATAACATGACCGGTCTCGGTGTGTTCAAAATGGTAATGGAGCCCTTCTTCACTCATCAACCTGGCAATGAACCGCATATCCGATTCACCGTATTGCACGCAGTATTCACGCACCGGGAGACTATTTGAGAGCCGCTGTTCATATTCATGGCTTAAAATCCCCGCATCGGTAAAGATGGTGGTGATAATGTCAGAGACGCTCTGGTTCTGAAAAATACGGAAGTTAGTGCGGTGGGTTAATAGCTGGACGCGAGGGGTTATCGTCAGACGATACTGACAGTGACGATCACTGTGGGTTAGCTGCTCGATACCGTAGACCATTCCGCACACAAAACGCGGTTCGAGGCCATTATTATGATACAGGGCTAAACGCACGGGTAATTGCAGCCAGCTGTCGAGCTGCAGGGCCGGATCATCGCACACGAAAATAACTGAGAAATTGAATAATTGACTGATACCTTCTTGACCTTCGAAAGCATAGAGCCTTAACGGAAGATTGATCGTTGCAACATCTAATTCAAATTGCGCCTGATTGGCGTTCCTTGCCATAACGTCATCCTGATTAATACACAGCTACCGCATACCAGAGATATACGAACTGGCAAATGTAAACACATCGATTTATGTTCTGAAAACAGAAGAAAATGAAGAGGGAAACCTGCCCCCTTCGAGACAGATCTCAGGCTTATGCCTTCATTGCAGTGCGCCAGTCGTCACCGCCCGATGTACCCGACACTTCGTGGGTCCAGTCGATTTTACGGTAAGTCATGAGTACATCTTCAAGATGAGTAAAATGCGCCTGACCAGGATCCTGGCAGTTCGGCATTGATGCGGTAACATCCACGACGATGGCATCAGTCAATGTGGTGGTAAAGTAATGCTCTTGGCTGCCTGTTGCTGATGTGCGGTACCATTTAATTTCAACTTTAGGCAGACGTTCGCCGGAAGTCAGTGCGTTATAGATAAGTGGCGAACACTTATCAAACACTTTGGTGATTTTCACTGGCTTGTGCACGCGCTGACCGGT
>NZ_JAWWDA010000035.1:0-2878 GCF_033720175.1 Photobacterium sp. | reverse complement strand
TGGAAAACCTGGTAAATCAGTTTAATGCTGTGCATGCGCGGATCGACAAGATGAGTCGCGTGTATCCAAAAGCGGTCTTGGAACGGTTGATCTACTTGCCAACACTTACCGAAGAGATGATGAAAGATCAGGACGTCGTTGCCGAGTGGGTCGATCAGCTCAGCGAGAGCTTTGCCGAAGTCTTATCGGGTGCCACCGTGTATCAGGCGTCGATTACCGAAGACAAAGAACGGCACCTCTGGCTACCGATGGTACAGGCCACAGCGCATGGACTATCAACAGATTATGTATTCTCTCATAACTTCTTTAATAGTCATGATTATGAGGCGATCGTGGCGTTGGGCGCTATTTTGCAGGGCATGATTGAAGATGGTGCTTATATTCAGCGTAATGATAAGAAGCGCGAAATTCAAAGCTTTGAAGAAGTTATTAGCTGGCTCATGAACGAAGCGAAACGTGGATATCAGATCCAGCGATATAAAGGGTTGGGTGAGATGAATCCTGAGCAATTGTGGGAAACCACGATGGACCCAGATGCCCGTCGTATGTTGCAGGTGACGGTTGAAGACGCTATTGCCGCCGACCAGATCTTCACCACACTCATGGGCGATGATGTTGAACCTCGTCGCGAATTTATCGAGTCAAATGCTTTGATGGTGTCGAATCTGGATTACTAGATCACAGTCGCTGAAAGGTTTCACTTGTTTAAAGGCGCTGATTTCAGCGCCTTTTTTGTGTCTGTCAGCAACGTGAGTTCGATAGAGGGGCTAGTTATTCCAGGGGATCTAGGGTCAAATCAAATAGTGTTCCACGTGGAACACTGCATCAGAATAAGCATTCAGAAACGCTTTTCCATCCAATAAACAGAATGGTATTGCCCAAACTTACGGCCGGCTTCATGCAATGTACCGACTTCTTTAAAACCGAATTTCTGATGTATGGCGACAGAGGCTTTATTCGGTAGCGTGATTAACGCGTGTGCTCGATGTACATCTTCATCAGCCAATTCTGAAAACAATCTGTCATAAAGTGCACTGCCCAAGCCTTTTTCATGGTAATCCCGTGCCTTATAAATACTGACTTCGACGGAGGTGTCGTAAGCGCGTTTTGGTCGAAGTGGACCGCTATTGGCATAACCGACGACACGTCCATTCGCTTCCGCGACCAAACAACGGTGTCTGCCCGATGTCGAAAACTGATTAAACCAAGGGCGGCGGGTGTCTACGGTGTAAGGTTCAGTATCAAAAGTTATCGCCGTTTCATTAATAAATGGGTTTAGGATCTGGACCATCGCAGGAAGGTCTGCCAACTCGGCCGGACGGATTAAAAAAGCCACCTGAATTTCTCCAAGAAGGGGTGAGGGAGGTTGAGCAGAATACTATTTAGGCCAGAAAAATTCTTCAGGAAATTTTCCATGCTTATTTGGCAATAGACCTTCTTCTGCTAAGTACTGATACTGGCGCGCCGCGCCAGCGTGTTCAGTAATCTTACGTTGACTGTTGATAATCCGGTACCACGGCAATCCAGAATCCCTGGGCAGCGTTCTTAACCAGGCTTGTATTTGCCTGACGTGAACGCCACACAACTCAGCCAATTTGCCATAGCTGGTGTAGTTACCTTTTGGCACCGCAGCCAGCGTTTGATAAAACACGTCTTTTGATGTCATTTGCTTGGTTCGGATTAGAGTTGCGTCAAGACAGTGTCGGCACTGGACAGCTCAAATTCGCCAGGTTCATCGACCCCAAGCCACTCAACAACACCATCATTAACAATCATGGCGTAGCGACGAGACCTTACACCCATGCCTTTCTCGGTCAGATCGACAGTGAGACCGAGGGCATCCGCAAAATCAGCACTGCCATCACCGAGCATTAAAATAGCGTCGGCGTTTTGTTGTTTTGACCAGGCGTCCATTACCCAAGCGTCATTCACGCTGGTACAGATGATTGAATCCACCCCGCGTGCTTTAATTTCATCGGCCTTTACCACAAAACCCGGAACGTGCGCCGCGCTGCACGTTGGGGTGAAAGCCCCTGGCAAGGCAAACAGCACCACCTTTTTATCGCTGAACAGGGCTTCTGTGCTGACGGCTTGCGGACCCGTTTCCGTCATTTGGTAAAGATTAACATTGGGCAGCGTATCGCCAACTTGAATAGACATAGAGTTAGATTTCCAATTAGGTTAAGTTTACATTTCTCTTTCGTGACCCAAACTCAGAGCCGTTGCTTCAATTACCCGGTGCGTTCAGTACCGGAGCATATTGCCAATTAGTAAAACAACTCATTGGTTTGTGTCACACGTGCGGTTAATGGTTAAACAAAGTAAAGATGATACTGAATGGTTAAGAATACAAGTCAGACAGACAACATAATACTGCGACCAATCACCCACGCAGACAATGAAAACATGGAAAGGATCATCCGCACCGTATTGACAGAATTTGGTGCGAACAGGCCGGGATTTGCCTGGCAGGATCCGGAATTGTCCGATCTTACTTCAGCTTACGACCGCCCGGGTATGGCCTACTGGGTTGTGGAGGTTCAGGGGCGGCTGGTGGGTGGTTGCGGCATCGGCCAGTTGGCCTCCACTTCGTTATCGGCCGTCTGTGAACTGCAGAAAATGTATGTGAGCGGGGATGCGCGTGGCCTGGGCGTCGGGCAGCAATTGATTAAGACAGCGCTGGCGTTCGCGAAAAGCCACTATGGTTGGTGCTATCTGGAAACGCTGCATACCATGTCGCAGGCAGAACGTTTATATCGCTCTTCTGGGTTTATCCAGCTGCCGGCACCGTTGTTGCAGACAGCGCACAATGCGTGTGATCGATGGTTCTTGAAGGAATTGCGTGATTGATCGTAGTTGCTTGAACGCTCTGAAGTCA
>NZ_JAWWDA010000034.1:0-4480 GCF_033720175.1 Photobacterium sp. | reverse complement strand
GTCTAATGAATCGAACATTGAAGGAAACTTTCAAACAAGCCTCATTAGTTTGCTCCCCTTGTTGGCAACAGCAAGAATCATATGAAACAACACCAACCGCTTCCTTATAAACAAAAGTTCATGCATCAGAGTCAGCACCAGCCATGAACGCTGTATGGCTTCTTTGCCTGACACGGATTTGCACACTGCGACAAAGTTCACGCTTACCGATACTGGCTCTTAGTTCACCCCTTATTGAATGTAAGCAAAATCGATTCGTTGACACTTTACTTGACCCTACATTCGCCCTCAACACGAGATAGCGACATAACGATCTTACCAACTGCTGACTCCCATCGCTCGAAGTCTAATCCATCATCCATATTTTCCTCTAAAGCTAACGCCTCAAACATGGGCGAAGGCCGCAGGCATTTGTCCCTTGCTTTGACTAGTTAAGCTGCGCTCTTATTAAATCAGCGCCTCTAGTAACTGATAACACCAGTAGACACCAATAATCATTTGAACAGCAAATGCACTAAACCTCATTGTCACCGCCGCCGGGCTTAGTGATGCTAGATGAATAAGGGACTGAACTATCCTTGCGCCCAGAAATATATACGCAAGCGGGTCGGTTATGGCCGCATTAGAAGTAACTAACGCCGCGATCATTAGGCCGCCAAAAATCGGCAGACCCTCTATGCAATTTGCATGAGCACGAGCCAACCTCTGCATAAACGATGACAAATTGGAGTTCTCAGGATTAAACCCGTTTGGAGCCACCTCTTTGGTAAGAACCATTTTTGAGCGAATAGACTCCATCAGAACAAGCAAAAACAGGGCCCATGCTATGAATCCTAATAAAGCAATAATCGTTGGTGAGTTCATTACTTTTTACCTCGCGCTATCCGTTGATTAACTATTTGCAGCTTTATCGAAAAATACACTTTCAGCTCTTTGTTCCCATGCAGATAAAACCATCTCGGCACTTTTCGCTGTAGATTGTTTACTGGTATCAATTTCGTAATCATAAGCTGAATAAGTATGAACATGTTTAAAATGATATTCGGACTCGCCGAAATAGCGATTCCCAATATCTTTGTCACCTCGTTTCATTTCGCGTTCGCGAAGAATTTCTATTGGGCAGTGAATACCAACAAAGAAAACATCATGATTTGAAAGTAATTCTTGTAAGTAATGAAACCACTCTTCTGACTCAATAATATGGTCAAGAATTAAATTATTCCCTGAGTCTGCAACTGCTTTGATGCAACTATGAAATGCATCGAAAAAGAGCGGACGATGTTTGCTCCAATCAAAGGAGCCGCCATCATTAACTCTTTTAGGTAACATACCAGCCTCTACAAACTGGTCAGATGAAAAATGCCAGAAAGGTATCGCTGACTGCTTTTGAATTGCCTTTGACAACGTAGACTTACCTGAGCTCGATGTTCCATGCAAAAAAATCATTTTTGCCATAGTATTCCTTTACCTGGTTGATTTACTAGATAAAGGGCTAACGCCTGCATAATACGTGCAAACACTACACCTTCAAAACCAATTATACTCTAAACTAAAACTGCCGAACGTTATAAGTATCGTGTTAATGCATTTGTTATGTTCACTTGTTTGCAAACTTCCAACGGCCAATCAATACGGTTAAAATCCCGCCAAGCACAAGAATGCATGCAATAATTAACCGTGTACTAATTGATTCTGAGACAAATAAAACACCGCCAATTGCCGCTATAACGGGAACTGATAACTGAACAACTGCCGCCTCAGTTTCTGATAAACCACCTAATGCCATATACCAAATTGTGTAACCTAACGCTGAAGCAAACGCACCTGAAATAGCAGCTAATACCACACCATCAAATGAAATATTTATCATTGGAAAAGTAATTAAACTTAAACATAAAACCAAAAGAATCGTAAACTTAAAGTTAAACGCAGTATCCGTCATCGGATCAGCTGAACCACGACCCACCAACGTATATATTCCCCACGCGATACCAGACAACCCCATTAAAACAAAACCAGACAAGCTAGGCGTAGTAAGAGTTGGATAAACTAAATAAGCAAGACCTGAAAAAGAAATACCAATCCCTAGCCATTCAGATATATGCAATTTTTTTCCCATAGCGATACTGCCAATGATCATTGTAAGCTGAACTGCACCAAATAGAACAAGTGCTCCTGTCCCTGTATCCAATGAAATGTACGCAAATGAGAACGTAACAGCATAGATAAATAGCATTAACCCTGTTATCCAACTGCTACCTTTTTTTTCTGAAGTACTTGTTACTGACTTAGCCTTTAAACTAAATAAAATGAGAAACATTAAAACGCCGGATAAAAGACGGATCGCGGTAAAGCTTGATGCATCAATAGCATTATCTTTCAACGCTATTCGGCATAAAACAGAATTTGCAGCAAACGCGATTAATGCCGTAATGGTATACCCAATAGTTTGAAGTTTTTTATATAATACCGTTATCAAATCAATACCTTTTTATGAACATAACGCCTGCAATAAGGTGTACGCCCACTAAACCAGCAAAGCGCACCGAACTCCACACCAAAACTACCGAGTGTAACGTATCACCTTGATTGCCTTGTTAGCACTCTGGTTTGAGTTGGTAACTTTGGAGCTTTTCAAGCCCTTTACCCATCAAAACAATGAATATAGAACCAACTAATACAGGTGTCACCAAAAACAGCCACCCTTGCCCTGACAGCATAATTAAAATTGGATTAGCTCCAGCAGGTGGGTGCGTTGTTTTAGAAACTAACATACTTGTAACACCGAGCCCTGTCGCAATAGCTACTGTAACCGGAGTTACCCCTACATATTGAGAGAAAAACACCCCTATACATGCAGTGATCAAATGCCCCAAAATGACATTTTTGGGTTGAGCCAACGGGCTACTTGGCACACCAAATACAAGTACTGCAGTCGCTCCAAATGGAGCCATAATCAGTACTGCATTGTCCATATTAGCCTCTATAAATGACAATAAGCCAATTGTGAGTGATGCCCCTAATCCAGCAATTACAGCCAACAAATAACGATTCATATATACACCTCAAAAAAGTAGAACAATCTGTCTAGTCGCAATTGTAGACAAGTCATTCTACATTTGTCAATATGAATACACCTAGTCTTACGGAAGTTCATGATGAGTAAGAAGCGCGAGATACTATTAAGCACAGCACTAGATCTATTTTACCGACAAGGTATTAACTCAATTGGAATTAATGAAATCATTAAAGTATCGGGGGTTGCAAAAAAAACGCTGTACAGCCACTTTAACGGGAAAGACGACTTAATCATGGCCGCTTTGAACCAAAGGCATCTAATTTTCATGAACTGGTTAGAACATAAATTAGAGGAAACAACCAACGACAGTGAGTTAATTGATGTTCTTTTCGAATCATTGCAAAGTTGGTTTACTGGAAATGAAACTGCACTAGGTGATTTTCGAGGATGCTTTTTCATAAATACGTCAGCAGAGTTTAGTGACCCAGAAAGTGATATTTTCCGCTATTGTTGCTACCACAAAGAGCAAGTGCGCCAGTTTATTCAGAACAAATTAAGAAATGATTCACAAGATCTTTTAAATACTATTTGTTTACTAAAAGAAGGAGCGATAACGACTGCATATATGACAGGAAAAAGTTATGAGCTAATCCAGAGTAGTGTGAAAATTTTGCACCGACTTGAGTGCTAACGAATGACATGGACTCCCCCTCATCAGGCTCTGCCACACTTGGTAATGTCTGACGACCAAATTACTTGGAGGCCACCATGTCACAATCAATTTATGGCATTGATTTAGCCAAACATAGTTTCAGTATCCACGGCGAAGACCATCAAGGCAAGGTACTGATCCACAAAACAATAACGCGGTCTAAAGTTTTAACCACGTTTGCCAATATCCCGCCCGCTACAATCGGAATGGAAGCTTGTGGGGCTTCACACTACTGGGCGCGTGAATTGGCTAAACTCGGTCATACAACGAAAATCATGGCGTCTAAATATGTGGCGCCTTTCAGAACGGGTGCCAAAAATGACCTCAACGATGCCATTGCTATCTGTGTGGCTGTCACCCGCCCTTCAACGCGCTTCGTTAAAATCAAATCACCCGAGCAGCAAGCTATCCTGCTGCTGCATCGCGTTCGCAGGCTCTTTCTGGTTTCTTTTCGTTTGCCTGAAGGCAGGAGATATACTTTACGGAAGTACCAAATACCGTGCTGAGATAACCACAGGTTTGTTGTCATCATAGCCTCTAGTAATACACATAAAGTGGATCACCTGAGCAGACATTTCTAGGTAAGGTATTGACTGAAAAATGTAGTGGTCTAATGAATCGAACATTGAAGGAAACTTTCAAACAAGCCTCATTAGTTTGCTCCCCTTGTTGGCAACAGCAAGAATCATATGAAACAACACCAACCGCTTCCTTATAAACAAAAGTTCATGCATCAGAGTCAGCACCAG
>NZ_JAWWDA010000033.1:0-4833 GCF_033720175.1 Photobacterium sp. | reverse complement strand
ATGCACTGTTTTTGCTCAGGTGTAAGTCGTTGGATAGACTCTAATAGTTGCGTAAAATTGAAGTCTTCCATGCTGGTAGCCTCAAGGAGTTAGCATATCTATCTATAATATAGTTTATCAACTTGAGTACTGAACAGAGCCAATATGTAGGGTGTTTATTATCGAATCAATATCTTCCAGATTAACTTTAAGCTATCGGAGACTCATCATGAATTGATTAAACCTACTCAACGTTAATAAGAGTAGTTTTAATAAATTACTTTAGGACCATTAATTACACACATTCATTCATATATTTTCAGCTCTTAACGCATAAACGAAAGGTGATGTAAAACGGCCTTTGATGATTTTCTGTTATGACTCACCATCATGAATGATTTACTCACTAGATGAGTTAACTAAATTACTGGAACTGCTCAATTCGTAGGTTAAGACCTTGAAGATCAGTTCAGCGTATTGCTGATGTCACCCTAAAGAACAAGAAATATATAATAAAAGGCTATTTCGAAAAATAGCCTTTGGTCGTAGGGGGATGGTGTTACTTCATTGCTTCAATGAATCGTTCAGTGATTTGCTTTGGTCGGGTAATTGCCCCACCGACAACAACCGCATGACAACCAACATCTAGACAACGTTTCGCCATTTCTGGCGTTTCTACATTACCCTCCGCAATAACAGGGATTGTCACTGCTTCAAGCAAATCTTTAAGGAATTGGAAATCATTCGAAAATAACTTACTGTTCTTTGTATTTTCGGTATAACCGTGAAGTGTTGATGAAACACAATCAAACTTTAACCTATCAGCCTCCATAGCATCATCTAACGTGGAAATATCAGCCATGAGAAGAACATGTGGGTACTTCGAACGAATTACTTTCACAAAATCTTCTAGCATTTCACCGTTAGGGCGACTTCTATCAGTTGCATCAATAGCAATCATGTCAGGATTCGTCGTCATCAGTTCATCAACTTCGTTAATCGTTGCCGTAATGAACACTTCCGAATCATCATAGTCGCGTTTGATAATACCAATGATAGGTAAATTAACCGTTCGTTTGATCTCCGTAATGTCTTTAACGGAGTTCGCACGGATTCCGAATGCGCCCCCCTGCTCAGCGGCAAGCGCCATGCGGCTCATAATGAAGTCACTGTGCAGAGGTTCATTTTCAAGTGCTTGACATGAAACGATTAATGCCCCTTTCGCTCTGGTGAAAAAATCACTCATAGCCCTAACAATTCCTCTAATTCATTTTTAACGATGGTTACGTGTGGACCGTAAATAACTTGCACACCGTTACCTTTAACGACTACAGCAACAGCACCGGTTGTTTTTAAACCATCCTCGTTAATTTTAGTCGCATCTCCCATTGTCAGACGTAACCGTGTTGCGCAGCAATCAATATCTTTGATGTTACCTGCGCTACCTAGGTGCTTAACTATCGCAATAGCACGTTCAGTACCCGATATATTCATTGCTTCTGCCTGTGATTCATCTTCTCGGCCTTGAGTTTTAAAATTGAACTTAGTAATCATGAAGCGGAATGAAAAGTAATACAGGAAGAACCAGGCAGTACCAATAACTGGAACCGCCATCCAATTCGTTTTAGCCTGACCTTGCAGAACACCGAACAGAATGAAATCAATAAAGCCACCCGAGAAGGTTTGACCGATTGTAATTTCGAACATGTGAGCCAGCATAAATGCAAAGCCATCAAATACCGCATGCACTACATACAGAGCAGGAGCAACGAATAAGAATGAAAACTCTAGGGGTTCCGTGATACCCGTTAAGAACGAAGTAAAAGCCGCAGATAGCATCAAGCCACCAACTCTGACTTTGTGCTCGGGTTTGGCGCAGTGGTAGATAGCAAGTGCCGCTCCCATAAGACCGAACATCATCGTGATAAAACGACCGGACATGAAACGAGAGGTACCGATAAAGTACTGCTGTACTGACGGATCGGCTAACTGAGCAAAGAATATTCGTTGTGTACCATCAACCATCACACCGTTTACTATTTCGGTGCCACCAAGTGCGGTAGTCCAAAAAGGAAGATAGAAGATATGGTGAAGACCGAACAAACCCAACATACGAAGAATGAAACCGTAGAATAATGTCCCTATGTATCCCGTTGTTTCGACTAAGCTACCCATACTGAAGATGCCAGACTGAATCTTAGGCCACACTAAGTACATTACTGCGCCAAGAATGATCGCAGAAAATGCAGAAACGATAGGAACGAAACGGGAACCACCGAAAAAACCAAGAAATTTAGGTAGTTCAATTTTGTTATATCGAGAGTGCAAGAAGTTAGCCATGATACCAACAACCACACCACCAAACACACCAGTATCTAAGGTTTGAATACCGAGGATCATCCCCTGACCCACAGCCCCTAGATTGCCTGTTGCCAGGCTACCTTGCAGCGATAGCATTGCACCAATCGTTGCGTTCATTACCAAGTAAGCAAGTAACGCGGAAAGACCCGCCGTACCTTTATCACTTCGAGCCAAACCGACAGCAACACCGACCGCGAATAGCACCGGTAAATTACCAAACACGATTGCACCAGCAGCCGTCATAATGGTGAAAATTGCTTGTAGGAGCGCAACATCTAAAAATGGATAAGCAATTAAGGTGTTAGGGTTTGATAATGCGCCGCCGATACCAAGTAATAGACCTGCAGCGGGAAGAACTGCAATCGGAAGCATAAAAGACTTCCCGAATTTTTGTGCTGTTTCAAAAAAAGTAGAACCTGACATAGGAACCAAACTCCGAGCGTTGATTATTTGTGGAGTATAATTCCATTTAAGGGTGTAGTGATCTATCATGAATGAATCAATTCATGACATGGTTCACAAAATCACTTGTACTACATGATGGATTGCGTGGTTTTAAGTTTGTTACTTTGTGCAGTTTTAAGGTCCGAACGAACCAGTTCAGTATACAGTAAATCTAAAACAAACATTTGAGCGACTTTCGTGCCAATCGAATCGCCCTGTAACCAATTCTCACGATTACCATTGAGCAGAACCTTATCCGCGTAATGACAAATCGTCGAGCGCGAATTATGGGTTAACGCTACAGTGAATGCACCCATATCTTTTGCAATACGCAATGCTTTAATTGTTTCAGGGGATTCGCCTGAGTGTGATAGTGCGATCACGACATCCCCCTTTCCAAGCAGCGAGGCTTTCATGTACATAAAGTGGTTGTTCGCAATAGCATCGACACTATACCCGATACGCATTAGCTTGTTTTTTGCCTCTTCCGCTGTAACTCCAGAAGATCCTACACCAAAGAATGTAGTCGACGATGAAGTGGTAATTTTGTCAGAGACTTCACGTAGCACATCAAAATCCAATAGGGCGCGAGTCTCTGATAGCACATGCTGTAAAACCAGCTGAAGCTTTTCTCCAATGATTTCCATATCATCAGTAAGATCTATCTCACTCGACAATAAGTCTGGCTGTGGCGTTTCATTCTTAACTAACGATATAGCCAGCAACATTTTGAATTCCTGAAAGCCAGAATAACCCATTTTTTTACAAAAACGTATCAGGCTTGCTTCACCTACACCAGATGAGTTAGCAAGCTCTGCAGTTGATAAGTTTGTTATTTTTTTGGGGTTCTCAAGTATGAAGTCTGCAATTCGCTGAGCCGATACTGTTAGGCTACTTCTAACGCTGCGAATACTAGCCAGAACGTCTTTCGTATGATTCATCTTATAGCCTTAATGAAGTTTCTAATATTAATATAAACCAACTAAGTAACTAAGTAACTAAGTAACTAACTAAAGAGAGCCTCAGCCCATCATCAATGAGTAATGGCCGTCTCGCTAAGTCAATCACTATCAATTTTGTGTTGTGGCTTATAGTTTCACTCATCGCACTGTCATTTCTAACTGTGGTCAATATTACTATATGCCAGCATAGATAGGGTTCATAAATTCCGAAATCTTCTTTATGCATCAAGAAGAAAATAGGTGTACACCTTTTATGAAACAGAACATAAAAAAGATATACACAATTCACATCCACAATAACACCATAGATAAAATATCATAAGATACTGATAATTAACACCTTAATAGATTGTACAGCTTTTAAACCACTGGAACCTAAAAGCTTGAAAGGGGCAGCACAGCATGGATAAACAAGAGGAAATGACACGATTTCACTTTTATTCAGACGTAAAAAAGCCCCAGTCGTTAGACTGAGGCTTTAATAAGTGGCGGAGTGGACGGGACTTGCCATTCCTTGAAATCAGTGCGCCCCCGGCGCGACAGGCCGCGAAGATCTCCAATTAAAAGCCTAACCAACTGAACGACCACATCGCAGTGCCTATTCATATTGCTCCAGACGTAAAAAAGCCCCAGTCGTTAGACTGGGGCTTTAATAAGTGGCGGAGTGGACGGGACTCGAACCCGCGACCCCCGGCGTGACAGGCCGGTATTCTAACCAACTGAACTACCACTCCGCAGTGTCTATTCAGCATAAAGCAATTTGAAACCTGGCGATGACCTACTCTCACATGGGGAGACCCCACACTACCATCGGCGCTACTATGTTTCACTTCTGAGTTCGGCATGGGATCAGGTGGGTCCATAGTGCTATGGTCGCCAAGTAAATTCTTTGTTTTCAGCAAGGCTGAAATATCAATCTTTATACAGCTCACGTTTATAGAAACGTAAACTCAAATTTGGCGCCTGGCGATGACCTACTCTCACATGGGGAGACCCCACACTACCATCGGCGCGACTGCGTTTCACTTCTGAGTTCGGCATGGGATCAGGTGGGGCCACAGCGCTATGGTCGCCAGACAAATTCTGT
>NZ_JAWWDA010000032.1:0-6881 GCF_033720175.1 Photobacterium sp. | reverse complement strand
TTTGGGCAGGGGCTTTGACCATTCCACTAGCTTGGGGGTGTTTAATACCGCTTGGGGCAAGGTTTCATTGTGGCGTTCCATAAATGACTGGGCCCAGTGATTTAAGCTCAACCAATTGCCGAACCGCCACACCGCGTAGGTGATCGGATCATAGGCTTTTTTCCTCAGTTTAATTTGCGCGTCAAAGTCATAAGGTACACGCTCGAAGGGGTCTATACCTTCCAGCCCGGCTTCGCCCTGGTCCATAAAGGTGCGTACCAGCTCATAACCTGAATACGCTTCTGCCATCGAATGTACCGGGAAGTTGACGGATGCAACCGCCAACGTTTCATCGTTGGCATCGGGGGCTAGAAAGCTGAGGAATTGATAGTCATGAAGCCCGCTGGTAGACGCCGCGCTGGCACTTTGGTATTCGACCCCGACCTTATCCCAGGGTACAGCAACCTGCTCATATTTGACCTTGCAGCGCTTCAGCTGCCGCCGGTATGTAATGAACTTTTTAAGCGGGTAAGTACCAAAAGCAATAGCAATAGCAATAGTTATGATGACACTGCTTAACCAATAGTCTGGAGGTGGTTTTGGCCCATCATGGAAAAGAAATATTGATGAAATAGACATCATTAACACAAACCAGCCCATGGAGGCACAGATAAAAATGCCAGGTGACCAGAAAAAGTATGGGATCTCGTGATCGCTGGTCTGCACATTGAAAATCAGCTCCCGCCGTTCACGGTGGCAGCGCAACGGAGCATTGCGTTTTGTTTCTTCTTCTAATTGCCGATTCGCAAAATACACAACCAAAATCATAGGCATGCCAACGCCAGCCCAAACTCCAATGCCTCCCCCAAAACCAGAGTCCAATATTGACCAAATAATAAAATAAAGCCCACCTAAAACAGCTAAAAGGTTGCCTAATAGATATATCTTGGCCCCAAACGCCTCACCGCCTGAGGTTTTCAAATCAATGTAGGTCGCGTTTTTTCGCTTTAACAACCCTTGAACATTACCGGGGGCATAACCGCTGTTGGCAGGCAGTGGGGCCATAGCAACGGTTTCAACCCCGTCCTGCTCCATTCTTTCACCCATCGCCAACATGCGCTTGGTTTCATTTCCCATAACAATGTTCCTTAAATCACTTCCCAACCAGACAGTTGAGGGCTATAACCCGGGCTAATTTCTTCACAGGTAAGCTTAACCGTCGGGGTATAGGCGATATGAACAATGCTGAACGCGATGCTGTAGCTGTAAGTCTCAGCCTGTGACACGGCATTCCACGGCTGAGATGACACATGAAGCTCTAAGCTATTAATCTGCCGTTGCTGTAGCTCCCTTATATCGAGGTCAAAAACCAGTTTAGACGCGCCACCTTTCAATGCCGTTACTTCACTATTAAGAATAAGCTGGTCGGTAAGGCGCATATCGGTAAGCTGTTTACGCTTTCCCACCAGTGCCAGCTGCAAATTATCCGCATCGGGCAGCTCGTTGCCGGGAAGAATGACGGTAAGGGTTAGCACCGGTTCGAAACTCATTGATGCACTGGTTTCAGGCTCTGCCGCGACACTTATTTTCGGGGTAAATAACACACGGTTTAATGCCGTTGAGTTTTGTGCCAGGGTGTCATATTCAACACTCTTGCCCCATAAACTGTTATTTGCCCATGCCACTAATGGCGGCCATTTGATAAAGTCATAAAACTTTTCTATCACGACGTATAACAAGTAACCCCACAACATATAAGGGCCGCTGCCTGCCAGTATTCTCGCCATTGCCATTTGCCCGGCAGTGGCTTTCATCGTGCCTGTTATAAACACACGTACAGCAATACGTGTGAGATGAAAGCTTTCATAAAAGCTTCCACTAAGTAGAAAAAAACTGGTTCCTGTTTTCACAGCAGAAACAATATATAGAACAGATCCTCGGTCCATATCTTTTAGAAAAGCTTGCCTATCTTTGCTGAACTTTATGCCATAACCAATCGTGCCCAGCACACTGGCGACCCAACCGACCGCAATGTCGGCCCTTGCCAGCTTAGCCAATACCGGCATGCTGCCCGTGACACCATACGCGGCTTTTAAATGGGCCGAATAAAAAGTATTTACCATACCCACGGATGCGCTGGCGGCATTAAATCCACTGGAAACGACACCCAATAATTCGACATCTTTTTCAGGGTCGAAGTAATCTTCAATCGCGGTAATAAAGGTATACAGGTTAAAGACTGTAATAAAACTGCCTAGGGCAAGCTTTTGGGCTTTGGCGTTATCCCACTTACCCTCTTTATGGGTAAGCTCCTGCATTGTTTCTTTCCAGTGGGTTTTAGATTTAAATAAGTTCTGGGTTGATTCTATTTCATTTAACAATAACCTTGCCGTCTCGCTGCTAACCCCTGCCAGCATGGCGGTATTTCCGTCGGTTGCGCGGAAGGTACTTTTCTGGATCTCATCAAGGCTGTTTCGGATCTGGCTCAGGTTATTTTTTCTTGCGGTTTTGATCTGTTTTATCTGCGCATCGTAGGCGGCCTTTTCCTGTTTTCTGGCTGCGCCCGTTTTATTTTTCCAGGCGCTATTTTGCTTTGCCGCCAGTAACACCCCGCTTATGTGGCGGTCTTTAGCAACTAGTTCGCCTAACTGTTTCAGTTTGTTATCTAACTGCTGCAAGGCTTGCGTGTTCGCTACCGTCCAGCCAACGCCCGTCATATCAAAGAACGTTGCCATATACGCTTTCGTCGCTTGGGGCGCATTATTAATGATCGCTTCCATCTTATGACTAAATATCATCTTCCCCTGTGCAGTATGAGTTTGATTAAACAGAGAGAGCACCATCGACTCATTCTTATTCGCCAGACTGGCAACCACTTTTGCCCGTTGTCCATCGTCGGTCAGTAAGCTTTTAAAACGGTGGTCACTATTGTCATTCAGGGCTTGTTGAAGCTGTTCCGGCTTAGATTTTGCGTTTGCACTCCCTTGTATTTTTTTTGTGATATTCGCCAGCGTAAATAATGATTTAGGCAGGGTGGCTGTCGACTGGCCTTTGTTCGAGACAGACTGATACACCAACATTGGTACGATACTGTCACCAAAATAATAGTCCTGCACCCAGGCCGGTGTTTCGATATTCAGTAGCTGATACAGTGCATCTTCATAGCTCATTCTTGCAACCACACTTTCAGGGGTATCTTCGCTGAAGTGCGGGGCTAACAGGTGCCAGCTCGGGGCAATACTTTGCAGCATCTGAACAACTGCCGTTTCCTTTTCTTTAAATTGCCGGTCAATATCAGCAGCTTTGTCTAATACCGTCTGCATTTCGTCATAGCGAATGACATCTTTAATCCCTTTTTTTATCGGCCCATAACCATCAACCAATAAATTATGATCTTTTATGGCTTTATTCACTTTATGTATCAGTTTTCCAGCCGACAGGTTTATTTTATTGGCCAGTGTTTCCGCATATTGTTCGGCTACCGGGTTATAAGGAATGACCTTCGGATGATCACCGACGGGGTTCTGGCGATAGGCAATATTATTTTTATCTTCGATATGCTCAATTAATTGTACCAG
Organism: Photobacterium sp.; assembly: GCF_033720175.1. GTDB lineage: Bacteria > Pseudomonadota > Gammaproteobacteria > Enterobacterales > Vibrionaceae > Photobacterium. The sequence continues at coordinate 3,324 of NZ_JAWWDA010000032.1, read as the reverse complement.
TTCCTCTTTCTTTAGATTTTTTAATTCTCCATCGCTAAGAACTAGCTCAATATCCTGACTGACTTTACTTACTTTTGCCTGTGCTGAAATAAACTGGTCGATAATTGTGCCGATCGCATAATCATCCCCTCGCACTTTAACTTCTTCGGCAAATTTATCCTGAATCGAATTCCAGCGAGATGCGTAATCAATAATATCGCTGCATATATCATTGACCACCATAAAGGCGCAGTCATTACTGTAATCTGGCTGTATGAACTGGGTGAGTTCAGATAACGTTGTCAGTTGCCATTGTTCAGCGGCGAGCCATTGATACAAGCCCAAATCCGGCGCATCCCCGGCAGGCTTCATGTCAGTCACAAAATCTGCGGTCTGTTTTGACAGTAAATCTGTTGAAATGAGCCCTTTGTCACCCAACATCGGATCATACCCCGCCAGAGGGATCGCATTCATGGTTTTTGCATGGTCTGATTCGAAAGCGAGAAAATTACTGCCGCCATCAGCCAAAGCAACAGGGGTAAATAATGCCTTCACTGACCCTGAGCGGGGCAGAATAATGGCGGTTTCACCAGTTTCCTGCTGCGTTGTTTCACCTGCCTTCAGTAAGGATTCCTTTAGCTGTCCGCTTTTATCAATCGCGTAACAACGAAGTTCATCCGGCCGGGAAGAGTGTATCAGGTAAAGAAAGCCTTCATTTAATGGCCTGATCCCTTGTGACAATCCTTCTTCGTTATAAAGGGAAGCATTAATATGATCCGGCATTGCCTGCTCTTCTTCGACCAAGGCATAACGAACCGGTATTAACTGAATATCTTGCTTCATCAACGGACAAGTCCCTTGAGGTGCGCCGGCTTCATCTTCAGACATTGTTGCAGCACTGTCGTTATAACTGAGATTCACAATTCCAATTCCTTCTTGTATTCGGCAGCAAGTAACGCGGCTTTATGTACCCGTTGTGAGGGCGTTAATAAACTGGGTTCAGTCAGCAACTGCTTTATATCCGGATAAGTGTCATCAACCAAAACATCCATACCCAGCAAACAAATGACATTGGTGAAATAAAAGACGGCACGCTCAGAGCTAAAACCGAGAGAATGGGCCTTGTGGTAGTACACTTCGGCCATTTCTATTTCGTCGGACGATGGGTGCTGTTGCGGAAAATAGGTTTGAATATGTTCAACAAGCCGCTGGATAAAAGTGGCTTCCGTCACCTCGGTTATTTTTTTAGCATTTAAACCAGTCAGTACAAACTGTTCACTCTCGTCATAATCAAGACTCTGAGAGGTATTACTAAACTGTTGCCAGGATTGAGACTGTACTTCCCATACCGACACTTGCCTGACAGGCCCAAATAACCTTGATAATTGCTGTTCTGTACTACTCTGAATTAATGCTGAAAAGATCCGCGGATCATAAGCTCTGAATATCACCGTTTCGTTATGGGTGTTTTGTGCATGCAATAAGCTTTTCCAGTGCTGTGTAACTGTCTCTAAATCCGCATCAGTATGAAGTATCATCCCCGCATTTAGCGGAATAACACACTCTTGGAACCATGTGTATAAAGCACCGGTACTTTCAACAACCCACGGGGAAATATCCATTACCGATTGCAAAGCTGTTCCCGCATACAGTGTCATGCCGTTTAAGTCAGATTCCGTGTCGTATAGCGACTTAGCGAGATTATCAACAGAGGCTCCATCTATAATCAGGTACTGGTATGTCTGCTCTGACGAAATACTCATAGCTGATTATTCTCATCGGCTTCACAAACTTCACAATAGCCTTGTGCTCGTTGCGCTGCAGTCTTCAGTGTACTGGCTTGTTGCGCTGGTAATATAGCCGCATTAAGTTGTTGTGCGGGTGCTATCTGCGTACTGCCTTGTTGTACCGCTGCTACCGGCGCACTCACATCGGCATCGGGTGCTCTCTGCGACAAGACTGGCAGTTGCGCAGCCTGTGCTGCTGCGCCACTGCCGCGGCCTGCACTGCCACCGGAGTTTATTTTGATTGTCGGACCAGCTACGGTGACGCCTGACGGGTCGACTTTAACAAAACTGCCCCCGGCTTTGATGGTGATTTCTGCACCCGCTTCGATCACCACTTTCTGACCTGAATTCAGATGTAGTTCGGTGCCGACATCAATCAGTTGTTTATTGCCGATTTTGGTGTGGACGGTACCGTCGATGATATGGTGGCTATCGCCTTTGACGGCTTCAAACTGATCGCCGTTTACGGTGCTGTGGTTGTCGACCTTGACTTCCTGAAAGCGGGAGTCGTGCACGGTGAGGTGGTCGGCATTGAGAATTTCGTCCTTACGATCATTTTCGACCTGAACATCCATGTTCTTTGCGGCATGAAGATAAAACTGTTCATTGTCTTTTTTGTCTTCAAAGCGCAGTTCATTAAAATTGCCGCCACCCACGCTTGATGAGGTTTTAAAGGTACTGCGGGTTTTGTGCTCTGGCAGATCATACGGTACTTTGTTTTTACCGTTGAACATCGCACCGGTGATTATGGGTTTATCCGGATCGCCATGAATAAAACTGACGATCACTTCGTGGCCTATGCGCGGCAAGACAAACTGACCATAACCGTTGCCAGCCCAGCCCTGTGATACACGTAGCCAGCAACTGGTTGTTTCGTTCGCCTGCCCTTCCCTGTCCCAATGAAATTGTACTTTTACCCGCCCAAGCGCATCGCAGTAAATCTCTTCACCAGCAGGACCGGTGACAATGGCGGTATCGATGTTATGGATATACGGCTTGGTAATGGGCTCGGCTCGAAACGCGGCTTCCCACGGGGTGGCAATAAAATCTGCGTTATAGGTCGCCGCCCCGTCAGCAAACTCTTCTAACGCCTGTGGCTGCTTGCCCTGGTGTTTCACTTCCACCAGCAACCAGGGTTCATTCCATTGATCATTGGGGTGCGCTTCCAACGACTGAAAATACCCGCTGGTGAGTTGGGTACAGTCACTTTTCCCGATTACCCGCTGCTTATAAATTCTGGCCTGCTCTAAAGTTAATGTCGCGATACGTGTTCCGTCGGCATCGGTTGTGAAGTGACCGGGATAATGAAAGGCTTCCAGAGGTTGTTCGTTAGAGATATTGCTGGCCTTGAGCCCTTTCGGTCTGAAATCAGGGCGCTCAAAGGTGAAGTCGGTCAGCGACACTTTGCCAGTCTGTGTTTGCTCTAACAGTGCAAAGTGATGAATGATGTCGCGGTCTTTTGCCATGCCGTGACTGTGCCGGTATGGCAATGCGGGCAGTTCGAGAAAGCCATCCTGCCCGTCGGCAATGACCATAACATGACCGGTCTCGGTGTGTT
>NZ_JAWWDA010000031.1:0-7629 GCF_033720175.1 Photobacterium sp. | reverse complement strand
AGATGGTGTCTAACTTAAATCAGTTACGAGCACCGCAATCAAGAATTGCGTGCCCTGGTGGTGGAATTGGTAGACACAAGGGATTTAAAATCCCTCGGCGTTCGCGCTGTGCCGGTTCAAGTCCGGCCCGGGGCACCATCTATTAAGTCTGTCTTTCTTTGAATAAAGCACTGACAGCATGCGACACTAGCTCAGCTGGTAGAGCGCAACCTTGCCAAGGTTGAGGTCACGAGTTCGAACCTCGTGTGTCGCTCCAAATACGAAACCCTGACAGAAATGTCAGGGTTTTTTATTATCTGAAATTCAACACACAAGTTTGCCAAGGTTGAGGTCACGCCTGCACCTCGAAGATCGGGAACCTCGTGTGTCGCTCCAAATATGAAACCCTGACAGAAATGTCGGGGTTTTTTATTATCTGAAATTTAGCACACAAGCTTGCCAAGGTTGAGGTCACGCCTGCACCTCGAAGATCGGCCAGTAACAGAGGCTTATCCCGGTTGCTTTTAGCACTTGTCTGATATGACAATATTCACATCCCTTGACGATAATATCGATAATTCGGCACAAATAAGTGTTTTAAGTGGATTAGATAGTATTTAAAGTTTTAGTATCTAAAACAGCCGGTTAAACTTGGTTCATAATGTTGTTTTAGGTCGGATGTTGTGTTTGTTTTCAAATTTATCTTGTCATCGAAAACGACATTGTGATATTTTGCGCGCAATCTCAGGGGGGAACTATCACTGAGACATATGCGTTGTGATGAACTCAGGCCGATTGTGTCACAGCGTGCCGTAGGTACTAATGAAACTTTCATTAGTAGAAGGGCATTAATAAGCGCAGACCTGACAAGAATAATGCAGGCGCATATTGAAGGAACCCAACAGTGAATACTCAATCCTTATTTATTCAAATCAGTTTTGTCTTGCCTAACTGCAGTATTATTACTGAGCCTTGAACCTTCTGATTTAAATCATTTCAGCTTATTGCTGTAAACATTCGAATTTTCACCGGCGATACCCGGTGGTGTTTGTATGCACTTAATGTCGAATATACTGAACGTGCAGTTAAAAAATTGATTGGTCAAATTTTGGCTATATGAGTTTTGCGCGTACCTGTTTGCAATGACATGGCTTCAGGATGTACATTCACGCCGCAAGGCGTTTGATAAGTGTGTGACGTAATGATTTTTGGAAAATTACCATGAACAATGTGTTTGACTTAGATGCGCTAAAGCTGGCGTCAAATGTTCCTGTAGTTCACGAACTATACGATTTAACTCCTGATGAATTATTGCTAAGCCAAGAGCACTATGAATCAGAAGTTCGCTCATACCCACGACGTTTGCCTTTGGCTATCGTCAAAGCTTCGGGCGCGATGGTTGAAGACAGCCGTGGCCAGCTCTTTCTTGATTGCTTAGCCGGTGCAGGTACCCTTGCTCTGGGTTATAACCACCCGGAAATTAATCAAGCGATCATCGATCAGTTAAATGCGGGCCTGCCATATCAGACCTTAGATATTACCACGCCTGTAAAAGATAAGTTCATTAGAGAAGTGATGAACTTCTTACCTGATGAATTTGCAAAAAATGCGCGTATTCAATTCTGTGGCCCTTCAGGTGCAGATGCTGTTGAAGCAGCAATCAAACTTGCAAAGCAAACCACAGGCCGTAATACGATGGCTGCTTTCCATGGTGCTTACCATGGCATGACCAACGGTACGATGGCGATGATGGGTAACCTGAAGACGAAAGCGCGTCGTCAGGGGCTGATGGCTGATGTCCACTTTCTGCCTTTCCCATATAGTTTACGCTGCCCGTTTGGCCTGAAAGGCGATGAAGGGGCGAAACAGAGCCTTCGTTATATTGAGCGTATGCTAAGTGATGACGAAAGTGGCGTACAAAAGCCAGCAGCCATCATCGTTGAACCAGTACAAGGTGAGGGCGGTGTTATTCCGGCTCCTGCTTTCTGGTTGCAAGAGTTGCGTCGGATCACCAAAGAACACGGTATTCTTCTGATCTTTGATGAAATCCAGTGTGGTATCGGTAAAACCGGTCACAATTTTGCGTTCGAAGAAGCGGGTGTTACTCCTGATATTCTTTGTCTGTCGAAAGCGGTTGGCGGCGGCTTGCCAATGTCACTGCTTATTTTTGATAAGTCGATTGATACCTGGTTGCCGGGCGAACATACAGGGACATTCCGTGGTAATCAGCTGGCAATGGCTACGGGTTCAAAAGCGCTGGAAATTATCAGCCGTGATAACCTGGTTGAACATGCACAGCAAGCCGGCCAGTACCTGCGTGAAGGTTTAGAGCGTATTGCACAGTACACCGATTGTATTGCCGAAGTACGTGGCAAAGGCTTGATGTTAGGTGCTGAAATTGTAAAACCTAACGGTAAAAAGAACAAATTTGGTGAGCCTGAAGCCGATCCGGAAATGACAGCGAAGATTCAACGCGCGGCACTAGAGCGTGGGCTGATCATCGAAAAAGGTGGTCGTCAGGGGTCGGTTCTGCGTTTTCTTCCGCCATTGATCATTACGCACGAGCAGATTGATTTTGCTCTGGATGCGCTAAGTAAGGCGATTATCGCGACCGCAGGTCCAGCGAAAGTTGTTGAGCCTGTCACGGCTAACGAGCAAGATGATTGGCGTTCTTACTTTATTCACACTGGTGAAGGTGGAGCTGACCATTTTGAAGCTGCACTCAATCAGACGACGCAAGTTCTGAAGCAGGTCTTCGAAGGCACGCAAGCGCCATATTCTGGTCTGGAACCGCAAATTTTAAAAGCGATGATTAACAACATCGATCTTGATCATCAGCAGTTACCGCTGGAAACCGTTATTGAGCAGACAGGCGAACTGATCGCTAAGAACTCAATCATGGTTCAGCATCCACATTGTATTGCTCACCTGCATACGCCGCCGCTTTTGCCGGCCATTGCTGCTGAGGCGTTTATCAGCGCTCTGAACCAGTCGATGGATTCATGGGATCAGGCCAGCTCCGCGACATTTGTTGAGCAGAAGGTTGTTGATTGGTTATGTGGTGTTTATAACCTGGGTGAGCAAGCAGATGGCGTGTTCACCAGTGGTGGTACGCAAAGTAACCTGATGGGATTACTACTGGCACGTGACTGGGCGGCAGATAGCATTTCCGGGCATAACATCCAGAAGGATGGTCTGCCTGACTACGCATCTAAGCTGCGCATTCTGTGTTCTAAAAAGTCGCATTTCACCGTACAGAAATCGGCATCGTTGATGGGTTTGGGTGAGCATGCCGTTGAGTGTGTTGATACCAATCCAGATGGTACAATTAAGCTTGCTGCGCTGGTGACAACGGTGGAAACGCTGAAACGCGAAGGTTTGCTGCCGTTTGCTTTGGTCGGCACAGCGGGTACGACAGATCACGGTGCTATCGATGATTTGGCGAACATGGCTGATATCGCTGAGCAGCATAACCTATGGCTCCACGTTGATGGCGCATACGGTGGCGCCCTGATCCTGAGTCGTCATAAATCTCGCCTGCATGGCATCGAGAAAGCAGACTCTGTGAGTGTCGATTTCCACAAGCTGTTCTATCAACCAATCAGTTGTGGAGCCGTATTGATTAAAGACAAAGCGAACTTTAAGTACCTACTGCATCATGCCGATTATCTCAATCGTGAAGATGATTTACTGCCAAACCTGGTGGATAAATCTATCGCGACGACTAAGCGTTTTGATGCGTTGAAAGTATTGATGACAATGCAGTGTGTGGGTACACAGGCTCTTGGTGCGATGTATGATCACTTGCTGGGTCAGACACAGCAGGTTGCAGATCTTATCAATCATTCAACGGATTTCGAATTGCTGGCAGATCCGGCGCTATCAACGGTGCTGTTCCGCTATACCGGCAATCAGGGTGCTGATTTAGATCAATTGAACAAGCAACTTCGAATGGAAGCATTGGTGAAGGGCGTTGCGGTACTGGGTGAAACGGTTGTCGATGGCCGGGTCGCACTTAAATTTACGATTCTAAACCCTTGCCTGAAAATGTCAGACTTTGAGTCTTTGCTGAACGGAATTAACCAGCTGGCACTGTCACTAGGTAAGTAAGCTGGGTAATTAAGACAGAACGTAACGATTCACCCCGCCGGTGTTGCGGCGGGGTGAAAACAACAACTTTCCTGAATAAATACGGAAAACGAAAAACTATGGCTATTTTACAAATCGGTGCTGGTGGTGTTGGTTGGGTTATTGCTCATAAAGCGGCACAAAACAATGATGTTCTAGGTGATATTACGATTGCTTCTCGCACAGTGAGCAAGTGTGAAAAGATTATTGCATCGATTCACGGTCGCAATAACCTCAAAGATCCATCAAAGAAACTGGAATCTCGTGCTGTTAATGCAGATGACGTTGATGCTCTGGTAGCACTGATCAAAGAAGTCCAGCCAGATCTCGTCATCAACGCCGGCCCTCCGTGGGTTAACGTCGCGATCATGGAAGCCTGTTACCAGGCGAAGGTCTCTTACCTGGATACATCTGTAGCGGTTGATCTGTGCAGTGAAGGCCAGCAAGTGCCTGAAGCTTACGATCCACAGTGGGCATTCCGCGAAAAATTCGCAGAAGCGGGTATCACCGGTATTCTGGGTGCTGGTTTTGATCCGGGCGTTGTTAGCGTATTTGCCGCTTACGCGGTTAAGCATCTATTCGATGAAATCGATACTATCGATGTGATGGACGTGAACGCAGGCGATCACGGTAAGAAGTTCGCGACGAACTTCGATCCGGAAACGAACATGCTGGAAATACAAGGTGATTCTTTCTACTGGGAAAACCAGGAGTGGAAACAGGTACCTTGTCATACCCGTATGCTTGAGTTTGATTTCCCTGAAGTGGGTAGCCACAAAGTATACTCAATGGCGCACGATGAAGTTCGTTCAATGAAAGAATTCATCCCGGCCAATCGCATTGAGTTCTGGATGGGCTTTGGTGATAAATACCTGAACTACTTCAACTGCATGCGTGATATCGGCCTGTTAAGCCCAGATCCTGTGACGCTACAAGATGGTACAGTGGTTGAGCCGCTTAAAGTCCTGAAAGCTATCCTGCCAGATCCAACCTCACTGGCACCGGGCTACACAGGTAAAACTTGTATCGGTACTTGGGTGCAAGGTATTAAAGATGGCAAGCCACGCAGCGTATTCATCTATAACAATGCTGATCACGAAGTCGCGTACAAAGATGTTGAACACCAGGCAATCTCATACACGACGGGCGTTCCAGCAATTACGGCTGCACTGATGTACTTCCGTAATGAGTGGAGTGGTAAAGGCGTGTTTAACATGGAACAGCTAAACCCAGACCCATTCCTGGAGCTAATGCCGACAATCGGTCTTGATTGGGGTGTTCAGGAGCTAGACGTTGCTCAGCCAGACATTCAGATTCTAAAGTAATCGAATGTTAGTCTCGAGTGGCTAGTAGCGAGTATTAAGTCTTGAGTACCTAGGTTCTCGCAACTTACATATTAAGCCGATGTTAATTGCATCGGCTTTATTCCGTTTTGAGGAAGATGAAATGAACAAGCAAGGATTAAAAACGCCTTACTTCATGATTGATGAAAGTAAGTTGATTGCCAATCTAGAGAAAGCAAAACGGCTGAAAGAGCTGTCTGGTGCGAAGCTGGTATTAGCACTGAAATGTTTTTCAACCTGGGGTGTGTTTGACATTATCAAACCTTATCTTGATGGCACAACAAGCAGCGGTCCGTATGAAGTAAAATTGGGCTACGAAACCTTTGGCGGTGAAACGCACGCATACAGTGTGGGCTACAGCGAAGATGATGTGAGGGAAGTGGCTGACATCTGCGACAAGATGATCTTCAATTCACAAAGTCAGCTAGCGGCTTACCGCCATATTGTTGAAGGAAAAGCATCTCTGGGTTTACGTTTGAACCCCGGTGTCAGTTATGCCGGACAGGATTTAGCGAATCCCGCTCGTAAATTCTCCCGTCTGGGTGTGCAGTGTGATCATATTGATCCGGCAATATTCGGCGAGATTGACGGTGTGATGTTCCACATGAACTGTGAAAACAAAGATGAAGACGCTTTCATCGGATTGCTGAACTATATCTCGGACAAGTTTGGTGAACATCTGGATCAGCTAGACTGGGTCAGTCTTGGCGGCGGTGTGTTCTTCACCTGGCCGGGTTACGATATTGAAAAACTGGCTGCAGCATTAAAAGCGTTTTCTGAAAAACACGGTGTTCAACTCTATCTGGAACCAGGAGAAGCCATTATCACAAAAACGACGGATCTTGTCGTAACAGTGGTTGACGTGGTTGAAAATGAAATCAAGACGGCGATCGTCGATAGTGCGACCGAAGCCCATCGCCTTGATACCTTGATCTACGATGAGCCGGCGTCTATTGCTGAAGCGAGCGAGAAAGGGGAGCACCAGTACGTCATTGGCAGTTGCTCTTGTCTTGCCGGCGATCAGTTCTGTGTTACTCAATTTGACAAGCCGCTGGAAATTGGCCAGCGCTTGCATATTATCGACAGCGCCGGTTATACCATGGTGAAACTGAACTGGTTTAATGGATTGAAAATGCCGTCAGTGTACTGTGAGCGTTCCAATGGCGATATCGAAAAGCTGAATGAATTTGGCTACGACGACTTTAAACGTTCCCTGTCCCAATGGTCGGTATCCTGAGTACGCCAAATTATGTCACTGAGAAAGGCCGATTATCGGCCTTTTTTTAATGCAACTGATTGAAGGCGATAGGTTGTAAAGCGTACCAAACTGGCGAATAATACCAATTCCATTAAATATATTGTCATTCAGCGAGTTAATGGAGTTGATTAAGCTAACTATCTATTGTTAACGGAGTAAGCTCGAGATGGGACATCTACCTGTAATGATTGTTGCTATCGTTTTTGCCTTTATAGGGCTTAATCGATACCTGCAACACATAGCTAAAATGAAAGAGCTCGAACTGGCAACGTCAAAAGAGCGGCATGCCGGTTCGAGTAACGATCTGGAAAAAGAAGTACAGGCTCTCAAAGAGCGGGTCAACGTGTTAGAAAAGATTGTTACCGACAGAAAATACCAACTGGATGAAGAAATACGTGCACTTAATAAATGAGGTACCCGCATGAGGTTAGTGCCACACTCAATCGGGCAGTGCCGTTGATTTAATCAATAATGGAGCGCTTTTTAACTGCATTTGGTGGTTTTTAACCACTCAATTGAAAAGTAACAATATATTATTGACTCATTTTTAAAAATCAGTAAATTACAGCTCATACCGCAGCGGGAAAGCCTGTGAAGCGGTGAGTAATCATCAGATTACATGGTACATGTAAACAAAATGGCGCGTTGGCAGAGTGGCTATGCAGCGGATTGCAAATCCGTGTACCTCGGTTCGACTCCGGGACGCGCCTCCATTCTCTTGGAGAATCGGAGCAAAGAAGAATTTGCGGTATTGATGTTCCAGTTAAGAAATCAGTACTTAGATGGTGTCTAACTTAAATCAGTTACGAGCACCGCAATCAAGAATTGCGTGCCCTGGTGGTGGAATTGGTAGACACAAGGGATTTAAAATCCCTCGGCGTTCGCGCTGTGCCGGTTCAAGTCCGGCCCGGGGCACCATCT
>NZ_JAWWDA010000030.1:0-8740 GCF_033720175.1 Photobacterium sp. | reverse complement strand
GGTGCGTTATATAACACCAAAAACCAAGTGCCTTATGCCCTGCCCGAGCATAAAACCCGCAGCACCTTTAAAACATCGTCCAGTGTCGGCGGGCAGAACTTCAATGAATGGCGCTTTGACGACAAAATAAATAACGAACAAATCTATCTTCATGCCGCCAAAGATCTCGATACCACCGTACAAAATATCCGCACCCAGGAAATACTGAATGCCGATCACCTTACCGTCCACGATTGCCGCTATCAGGCAATTAAAGTTGATGATCACAGCACGGTAAACGGAAATCAGTTCGAAACGATCGGCGGAGATAACCACCACGAGACGGCAGGCACGCAGCAGACCAAAATCGGTAGCAAACACCTTACCGAAGCGGGCAGTGAAATCCACATCAAAGTGGGCAATAAAGCAGTGATTGAAGCCGGTTCCGAAATCACCCTGAAAGGCGGCGGCAGTTTCGTGAAAATCGACCCATCCGGCATCAAGCTCGTCGGCCCGGGCATCAAGCTGAATTCTGGCGGCAGCGCAGGAAGGGGGAGTGGCTACGGAGGCCAGCCGCCACAATTGCCGAGAGTGATTGGTCAGGCTGCCACATTGGCCGCATCAACCGCGTTGCAGGCACAAACAGCGACAACGTCTATGTCGCTGGCCGCGTTTGGGAATATGGCGAAAAGGGCCGTATTTATTCAGGAAGAGTGTGATTGTAGCGGTGAAGATACATGCCCAATACACAAAAAGAAGAGTTAGTCATGCAAATTGAAGGTATTAAGTGCTTAAGCGCTGTTCCTGTTTATCAGCCAACTCTTCGTACTTACTTGATTGTAGAAGCGTGCCAAATTGATGATTTTTTACGCCGCTTTTATGAGGGAAGCTCAGGCGACTGTCTGTGGGATTATCTCTTTGGCCAGGACGTTGATGACGGAGTGAAAAAATCCGGGCCAGTATTGATAGAGCTGCAAAGCCATGAGCAGGATTGGACTTTTGCGGTCTCGCTATTAGAGCAGTATCCGGCGGGCTGTTTGTTAACTTCAAAGGCTGATTTTGAATCTGTACAGAAATGGGGTATGGCACGCGTTCAAATCTACTCACCCAGTAATGCCCGTTCAGTCTGTCGATTTTATGATCCGCGTAATTTAGCCTATTGCTTAGGGGCTCAGGAACAAATACAGCGTCGTCATTTTTGGCATCAGGCCGAACAACTCTATTGGTACGATCAACAACAGTGGTGGACGTCAGAATTAACGGCGTCTTCCGAGCCATTAATCAAAGAGTATCGCCTCTCTCAATCAGAATTAGCAACGATAACGGTATACAAAGAACAGCAGATGGCAAATCAATTAGCCGATCACTATCGTAATGTAATACCGAAAGACAATATTCTGATTTCTGAACTGGTTCACTCCCAGTTGCCAATCGCCAAACGCTATGGCGCAAGCAACATGAATGAATTTGATCTCTGGCTTCGTATCGCCATTGTCTATGGTGGGGATTTTTATCGTGAGCGTAAACTGCAGCCAATATTTGAAAACCTACATTATTCAATCAAGAAAAAACTGGCATTGAGCGATGAAATACTCGCAGCATTGGAAGCAGGAGATCACCATGGAATATAAATTAATCCCATATTTGGTTGAAAAGGGTGATACCGTTTCAGGGCTGGCCAGAAAACATAACATCAGTCAAAAAGTATTTTTAGACCATAACCCTCATGTTACTGATCCCGGTCGAATACATGCTGGGAAAATAATGATCATTCCAGTTCCTATTCAATCAGCAAAAGCCGGCTCGGTATTTGCTTCGACGGGTGAAGCCAGTAAGAAAACTGAATTCACATCAATACCGAGCGTGGATACTATTGAGCCAGAGCTTGCATCAGAATGGAATATTGATGCCGGGCTTGATGAATTACCCCTTACGCCTCCGGCATTGCCATTAGAAACAGATGAGTTACTGAATGGGGCAGAAGCGGGGTTGCCGCCAGCCTTAGAAACGCCCTATTCGTTAGAATCCATGGGGGCGGCACAGTGCCGAACCCAGGAAGAGCAAGAACAGCAAAAGTTTATCTTCGTCGAGCAAACCGGTGTTGGGATTGATGATGGCATTAATCAATTTGCATTGTTTGCCAGTGGGCAGGAAGTCGAGCAATTGCAAAGTTGCCAGCAACCCCAGGGGCGCTTTGGGCCAATCGTTGAGACAACAACGTATATTGATGATCATGCTTTAAAAGATGGCTATCAGCTGATCCACAAAATTGGCGATATTCAAGCAGTACTGCTTGATAATAAAGAAGTGAGTAACTCTGTACTGAAAGAGGCGACCAAAGAGTTCCAACACAATGTCATGCTCGGTATTGTGCCTTTATTGACAACCGATCATGATGAAAGAGCGGTTGCACCTTGCCGCAACGGCTATCTGTATATTTTCCTCAATGGGCGACTCTATAGAGAGTTAAAAGTGACGGCAGAGTCGGATAAAACACCGACGTTTACCGATAGTGACGCGGCAAGCTACCGTCAGATGGACACCGTGCCAGATAAACGGGAATACACAGGTACAGCGCAACAACACATCCAGATCCCGCTTTATTTAAATAACCGAATCGCAAACGTTGAAATGGCGTTCTCCCAATTCCCATGGCCTTGGAAGCACGTACAAACGCTGGAGAAAAGCGATTATTTGCGAAAGGAGCGTTGCGAGCAATGGTCGAAAATTTCGCGGGCTGTCGACGAAATTCCGGCATTAATTCGCACGAAATCGGGTATTGCGAATTATAAAACCAGGCGGTTTGTTGAAGAATGGGGCTTTGTAACTAAGCATCTGGCCATTGATGAGCTGCCAGAAATGAGAATGCGCGACGCGGAAATGGAAACCTTGCTGGGCTCATCTCGTATTTATTTGGAAGATATTTCAGGCCAGCAATGGCGTAACGTTGTTACTGGGCTACAGCAAGAGCGTCAATACCACGACAGTGATGTTAATACACAGCTTTCAGCGCCAAGCGATCTCATCAATTTTAAAGATGATAAATATCCCCATGAAACGGTATTTTGCCCCAGTTTACGGGGAAATTTATTACAGCAATGGATGCACCCGAGAAGAGCTAAGCCATTGCCGTTGAATAACTCGCCAGATGTGCCTGAATTTTCATTTGAAGACTACCAGCTTCCAGAACCACCTACAGCCTGCAGTGATTGTTTCTCACCGCTAAGAGGCAAAAATCTGGTGGGAATTGTATTAAAAGATCAGCGGTTTGTTGCCGATAAATTGCTCAACCAGGTCAATGCCAATATTCAGCTGCTTCAGTTACTGTCGGAAAGTGTGAAATATCATAACTATGGCGCTGCCGCAGAGCTGATCCACTTTAATTGTTTTAGTAAACAAACCCCGAATGGTAATGCCAACCCGCTCTATTTAGACAGCTTCTGGGATGCAAGACTGGTTCAGTCTACCGGCAGCCTGTTCTGCCGGATAGTAAAGCGTGAAGAACGGGCGCAGGCACGAAGAGAACTCTATAAATTAATTGGCTTATACGCAGATTTGCTATGGGATCGTAATAGTGCCCACCTGGCCGCAACGGACATGGACGCGATTCTGTTTCAAACTGCCGATAAAGCGTGGCCCTATATCAACTTTATCGAGACGCTTGAAACCATACTGGTTGATTTAGATCGGGTCGATCCCCGATTGGTCGAAGGTGAGCCAGATCATGACATGCCAATACTGAATCGATTTAATTATTCGCGATTGGCCGATCCGAAAAAAATCATGATGGGGGCAATTAAACGTATTTTTGAAACGGCCTCCCATCCTTACGCTTGTTTGGCCTATCAAAAAGAAAATTGCCAGGGTGATGCAAGAAAATGGGCCGAGTTTTACGAGGTCAATTACGAGCAGTTACAACAAGCAGTCGCCAATACCTATCAGGAAAAATCCCAATTAGTCATTTTTGATCAGGAGCTAATAGACGTCGCCTCTAAAGTGATTGATGAAGAAAACCAGATGTCGGCTTCTGAGATATCGGGCGTTGTAAGGCGAGGGGTCAACGGTTTAGAGGTATTATCCATTCAGGTATTGCCTTCGCTTTATGGGGTTTTGGCAAAGATAACGAATATTCAAGGCAAGGCATTGACGATTAAGTTCGCTTCTGAATTAGCCCATTTACCATCAGCCCTCTCTGGTGGCGCTATTCCGTTTAAGGTGCAAGCGACGAATGGGAAAACGCTGTGGCTAATGGCGGCAGATGTTCGACAATTACCATCTCATGTCTATGATGGTATAAAGGGTCAGTCGGTATCAAGTATAGAAAATCAGCTTGGTGGGAAATTCAGCCACACCAGAAATGCTGATTATAGCTATGAGATTAAGGGCCAGCAGGTAAATCAAACCTCTGCTCGTATTGTTGGAGGCGCATACCGAGGAATATGGGCCGGGTTGTGGTTGTTGGAGCTGAATAATTTTTGTATATCATTTAAAACTTCGCTAGATAAACCGAATGCAAAAAATATTATTGGGTTGATTAGTGCAAGCTTTGATGTGTTTCTCTTAAGTGCTTACTTCTCAAACTTAACTAACAATCAATCCTTCAAAGGGGTAAATAAAAAATTAAGCGTGGACTTTAATCTGGAAAATGATCAATTAAAAAGAATGTCAGGCTGGCGCAATTGGCGAGGTGGTTTGGCAAGTATTGCTGGTGGCGTAACATCATTATTATTATTCTTGGATGCGAAACTTCTGTTTGACCAAGGATACAATAACGCAGCCTGGAATAAAATCGGTGAGGCCGGGTCAATGATGACGGCCGCAACAGCACCGGGCATTACTTATATGGCGAAGCCCATTGTCGATAGGGCGTGTATTCGTTTATTAGGCCAGGCGGCAATTTCAGCCAATACCATAAACTTAACCATCACAGTCGGATCTTTGTTTGTCTCATGGTGGTTTGCCTCGCGGGCAGCGAACCATAGTGACGATTCGTTTTCGCTGGCAATTAAATATGGCCTGTTCGGTGTAGAGCATAATGATCTGGATGAAAGAATTCGTCGGTTAGAAGAAAAGGTCGAGAAAGGGGAATTCGAAGATAACAAATCTATTCTGCCCAGGCTTAAAGAGGTAAAATCAACCGCAGAAAGCCAAAGCGGGATGAATTACTACAGCCAGCTAGTTAACTGTTTGTTTATGGGTGATGCGACTATTATCTCACCCTCAGAAGCTTACCGTATAAGTAGTGATTTCAAAAAACAAAATTGTCAGCTTATTATTAAAACCTTTAATCCGGTATTGCGCTTTGATAAAGGGGATTCACAGCCGCAAAAATTCACTATCAAATTAGGTGAAGAACTGACAATCCCCGGCTTTTCTCAAACAGCGGTAATACCAATTCGAACTATATTGGAAGTAAAGCCAAAACTGGTCAAACAAGATCCGGAAAATCCTGCAATCCAATATTATGGTTTTATACTTCCTGCCAGCTACTGGCAACATACCGTAGAGTCTTATCATAAGATTAAGCTGATGAATTATAGGGGTAACCTCAACCATCTGAAAAAAGCATCAACTGTACCTGAAGCGAATAAATTACATATCAAGCTCACATTGGCGTCAAGAAACATTGAATTCAGTGATGAAGTTTGGCAACCCAATGAAAAAGCTTATGTGGGTATAACTAAAATCAGAGAATTTAAGTATGTTCAGCCGCGTTTGTCGGTAACAGTAAACAACAGTAAAAGGGTTAGCCATGCAGTGTAATCAATATCAACCTACTGCGTACACCAAACAGAAATGCCCGCTGGTATCACAACCTATTGATATGGGCGTGCTAGAGCATGTAATGATTGATTCGCAGTTAGCATGGTATAGCCAATACAATTATTTAAACCCATGGCAAAAGCAATTCTCTGCAGGATGGTTGACTAGATATCGGGTACAAAAAAAAGAATTTCCTGCCTATTGGCCACTTTCACATAAAGTCTTTAAATCTGGCTGGGAGGAAGATAAAACTCAGCCGAAAAGACGAATATTTTTGGAACTATTTGTCGGTTGCTTTAGCTTCCCCTTGGCTTGGCTTTGGGTTGGTGGGTGTTGGGTTGGTTTTTTAGCTTCAATCCTTGGGGGAGAGGCATTTTGGGAGTTTTTTTTCTATCCTCCACTAGTGTGTGCAATATGTACTTGGCTCAATATTCGACTTAAGAACAGTAATTTAAAATACTATAAAGGTTATAAATGGAAAGATCAGGGTTTTTTTCGTGAAACAGGTAAAGTGGTTACCCAATTTGGCGAATTTGATTTCATTGATTTTGACCCAGTTATTGAGCGAGATATGATGGCCAATGGCACCTGTAATTTTAACCTGGAAATGCGCTATCGCTACCGTGAACAATATAAGTTCAGCATCTCAATTTACGGTGCAGGTGCCAATATTCGTGATGCCCATGCCGCGTGGGATATGTTGCTGCGCTTTATGGATATCGAAGAGCCATTGCCTGATATTCCGGAATTAGAGCCGTTCCGCCATTTGGACCCAACCACAGTCGAATACGACAAGGCGGGTAAGCGCGGCCGTCCTGATAATTACTGGCACGATTTGTATGCCGCCAATGATGAGTCGACCTTCTGGAATTACCTTCATGATATGGAAGGTAGAAAAAAGAATAATCCACTGATTCAGATGGATAATGAGTTTTACGATATGATTATTGGACATAAAGAGCCTGTGCCACCCTATATCCCTGAGCACATTTATGAACAACGCAAACGCGAATTCTATGAAATGCAAGCCGCCTATGAAGCAGAGCAGCAACAAATCGAAAAAGCAGAATAAGCTCAGTATCAAGTTCACGTTGGCGGCCAGAAACATTGAATTTAGTGATGAAGTTTGGCACCCCAATGAAAAGGCCTATGTGGGTATAACGAAAATCAGAGAGTTTAAGTATGTTCAGCCGTGTTTGTCGGTAACACTCAACAACAGCAAGGGGGTTAGCCATGCAGTGTAATCAATATCAACCCACCGCCTACACCAAACAGAAATGCCCGCTGGTATCACAACCTATTGATATGGGCGTTCTAGAGCATGTAATGATTGATTCGCAGTTAGCATGGTATAACCAATATAATTACTTAAACCCTAGGCAAGAGCAGTTTTCTGCAGGATGGCTGAAAAGATATCGTGTTCAGAAAAATGATTTTCCAGAGTATTGGCCTGTAACCCACCAGGTAAATAAAACAGGCTGGGATGAAGATAAAAGCCAACAATCAGATAAAATGTTTACGGAAATGTTTATTGGTTGCTTTAGCTTCCCCTTGGCTTGGCTTGGCTTGGCTTGGCTTGGCTTGGCTTGGCTTGGCTTGGCTTGGCTTGGCTTGGCTTTGGATTGGTGCTGCGTGGTTGGCAACAGTTATTACGCTACTAGCTCGCGGATCATTTCTGATTTTAGGAGCGGTACTTCCTCCACTAGTTTGTGCAATATTTACCTGGTTAAATATTCGACTTAAGAATAGTAATTTAAAATATTACAAACGTCATAGGTGGAACGGACAGGGTTTTTATCGTGAAACAGGTAAAGTGGTTACCCAATTTGGCGAATTTGATTTTACAGATTTTGACCCGGTTATAGAGCGAGATATGATGGCCAACGGTACCTGTAATTTTAACCTGGAAATGCGCTATCGCTACCGTGAACAATATAAGTTCAGCATCTCAATTTATGGCGCAGGCAGCAATATTCGTGATGCCCATGCCGCGTGGGATATGTTGCTGCGCTTTATGGATATCGAAGAACCATTGCCCGATATTCCCGAGTTAGAGCCGTTTCGTCATTTAGACCCCACCACAGTCGAATATGACCAAGCAGGCAAGCGCGGCCGCCCTGATAATTACTGGCACGATTTGTATGCCTCCAATGATGAGTCGACCTTCTGGAACTACCTTCATGATATGGAAGGACGGAAGAAGAATAACCCGTTGATCCAAATGGAAAGTGACTTTCGTGACATGATCCGTGGTAACAAAGAAGCTGTGCCCCCGTATATCCCTGAACACATTTATGAACAACGCAAACGCGAGTTCTATGAAATGCAAGCAGCCTATGAAGCCGAGCAGCAACAAATCGAAAAAGCAGAATAATCATCAGTTCACAGATTGATTAATAATGACGATAAACAAAAAGGATTTTACTATGCCTAAAGCAGCACTGCTGGGTGACATCGGCACCCAGCATGATGGTTTTCACCCATCCCCGATCATTTCAGCCAGTTCAGATGTCTTCATTGACGGCCGCCCTGTTGCTCGCCAGGGCGATGCATTAATGCCGCATATCAAACCCAAGCATCCACCGCATCCGCGCAGCATCGCATCGGGTGTGGGGTCGGTATTGGTGAATGGTAAGCCCATCGCCGTCGGCGGCTCTAAAATCAGCTGCGGCGGGAAAGTGCAGGCGGGCAGTTCGGTAAAAGCGGGTTAGTTGTTTCATAATATTATTTGAATCAAATGTTTCTACGCAAAGGTAAAATAGCTACCCCGGTCAATTTTCCATACAGGCCGAGGGTACAGGCATTGCAACACGTACCCTTGAACAGGGGAGAATAGATAAACGGAAAGTTAGCGGGGGTCAGTGATTGCTGTCAGCTTACCAGCGGTTATTACCAGCCATTACAAGCTCACCCTAATGACGCATGGAACGAGCCGTGGTTGCTGACAGAGGTTAAACACCGGGGCATTCAGCCTCAGGTGCTGGAAGAGCATGCCGAT
>NZ_JAWWDA010000029.1:0-10225 GCF_033720175.1 Photobacterium sp. | reverse complement strand
GGGTTCTGGGGTTCTGGGGTTCTGGGGTTCTGGGGTTCTGGGGTTCTGGGGTTCTGGGCAGCGTGCAATTGACTTACATGGATGTCAATCAAATTACAGCACAACTTCGCTTTTCCCATAGAGCCTCAGGGCCATAGGTCCGCTCTTACCGCCCCTCCTAGCCCCTCGCTTCTAGAAACTCACTTCTATTATTTTATTTATAGTACTAAATACCGTGATTTTATACGTAAAAATCAAAAAACATTACAGACAAATTCCATATTTTCAATAGAATTAACTATTAACTGTTTTGCCATTAAAAAATAATAATTACTAAATCAGTGGCATATATACATTTATAATATCTTGTAGACGAGTTTAAAAATTATGTTCAGAAAATATGCCCATTTTTCAGTGAGCCACCCATACACCCACAAGGCTAACATACTGATTATTATCGGTATTTTCTCAACCAGCTGTTATCAGCTATTAGCCAATGAGAATATAGAATATGCTGCGGGTTTTTTATTTGTGATTATTCCAATTCTTATCTTTGCGAAATCTTCTGACTATAAACGCAAATATTTAAGCACAGAAAAATAAACAGCTAAAATAATAGAATCCGTCAATGTCTATAATAACAACGCCATTTTAATGGCGCTATTATTATATTACCCATCAACCTTTAAACAATTTTCAAACACTCTGCTGCAGTTGAGACCACATTTCTTTCACAATTAGTCGATCAGCAGGATTCAGCTCTGACTGCGCTTCAGTCAGGCTGGCATCAACGGCCTGATTCATCGCTTCTACCGAGCTGATGCCTTCCATCTCACAACTCGCTGCTGACAGTGAAATGTGACCGCGGAGGTAGCCCCCAGCAAATAGCTGATCGTCTGATGCCGTTTCTACCATCAGATCGATCAAGGTTAATAGCTTCTCTTCGTATTGCTGGATCATCGCTTTTTCTCTTTATTAAAATTGTAGGACCTAGGTTCGAGGGACTAGTTTCTAGATACGTATTACTCGAAACTCGCCTCTAAACACTCATCTCTAATTTGACGCTTGAAAATCTACTGGTTGCAAAGGGGCAATATGGTAATGCTCACGCAGCGCCTCTGAGAAAATTCTTACGCGTTCTGGTATACCTTGAGCTAGGTAGACAAGTACCTGTTCCCGTACCTTATTGGTAAAACCTATTCGGTCTGGCTCGCAATTGCCGCTCAGATTATCACAGCTGACCTGAAATCGAAAACCACAGCTGGCGGACAAGATCCACTCGATTGCTTGGGGTTTAATTTCGACTTTTTCAAACTCTGCCTGTACTTCAGCTATTCGGCCATCCGGTTCGTACCAATAACCATAGTCTTCCAGCAAACGACGTTGCGGGCCGGCAATGCACCAGTGAGCTATTTCGTGCATGGCTGAAGCAAAGAAACCACGCGCAAAAATAATACGGTGACGGGAGTGACTGTCATCAGCGGGTAAATAGATCGGCTCATCACCACCCAGCACTAACTCAGTGTTGAAACTACCGCTAAAAATGTCGTTAAAAATTTGAATGAGATCGTCGTAATTATGGGGCATGGTTATTTCAGGTTCGAAGTACGAGATACGAGTATCTAAACGCATAAGATTGAAACGGTCAATGTCCGTCTTCTCCGATTAACCCGATACCCACATTGAGAGATAACACATTTAGGTACTGATTATATACGAGAAAAGGCTCATGGACGATTTTCTAGCACCTCAAACACTCGCTTCTTGTTACTCGCCTCTTGCTACCTACTCAAACTAGAACGCCATGGAATCGCCCTTCCACAACCATGAATACAGGTAATGCATGGAGATAATCTTTTCATTCGAATCAAACGTAAATCACAAATACAATCCACCTATCCTTTTCATTCTTTATTTATACTGAATATTTCTCATGCTATTAACAACACTTTATATAATTGGTATTACTGCCGAAGCCATGACCGGTGCGTTGGCTGCGGGTAAACGTCATATGGACTGGTTTGGTGTTATGCTGGTTGCCAGTGCGACTGCGATTGGTGGCGGGACGGTACGTGATGTCTTGCTGGGCCATTATCCTTTAGGTTGGGTGGCAAACCCTCAATACCTTGTGATCACCTGCCTTGCCGGTTTGTTAACGACGGTTATTGCTAAATGGGTCGTACGCTTCCATAAATTTTTCATCATTCTTGATGCGGTTGGCTTGATTGTCTTTAGTATCATCGGTTGCCGTATTGCGATGGATATGGGTTTGCCGGCGATCATCTGTATTGTTTCTGCGGTGGTCACTGGGATATTCGGCGGCCTGCTACGTGATCTTATCTGCCGCCAGCAACCCATGGTGCTCCATAAGGAGCTTTATGCATCGGTTGCTTTTCTTGCCGGCAGCATGTACTACGGCATGATGTTTTTTGCCGTGCCAGAAATGATCGCGACCCTTTCGACGTTAGTGGTGGGATTTGTTGCCCGCATGGCCGCGGTACAATGGAGCTGGCGATTACCGGTATTCAGGTTAGAAGAGTCGAGTGACGAGAAGCAAGTAGCGAGAAACTAGGAAAACAAGTAGCGAGTGGCGAGATTCTAAAAACTCGCCCCTCTAATCTAGCTCCTAGTCCCTCGTCTCTAAACTATATCTTCGGCGTCTCTGTCACGACACCGGCATTCTGGCCGCGGTGCCGCAGCAGATGATCCATCAAGGTGATCGCGAGCATTGCTTCTGCAATGGGTACCGCACGGATCCCCACACATGGGTCGTGACGACCTTTGGTGATCACTTCCGCCGATTCGCCTTGCTTGGTGATTGTCTCGCCCGGTACGGTAATGCTCGAAGTCGGCTTCAGTGCAATGTGGGCAATAATATCCTGACCCGATGAAATCCCGCCTAATATGCCACCAGCATGGTTGGTTTTAAAACCCTGCAAGGTCATTTCGTCACGGTGCTGGCTGCCACGTTGCTCAACCACCCCAAAGCCATCGCCAATTTCGACCCCTTTGACGGCATTGATGCTCATTAATGAGTGAGCGATATCAGCATCCAGACGGTCAAAAACCGGTTCACCTAAACCAACTGGCACATTGCTGGCCACCACTGTCAGTTTGGCACCAATGGAATCGCCTTCTTTTTTCAGCTTGCGGATCAGCTCATCGAAAGCATCGACTTTATCAGCGTCCGGACAGAAAAATGCATTCTGAGCGATCTGATCCCAATCGACTTTATCGATTTTTACATCGCCTATTTGCGACAGGTAAGCACGCACTTCAATGCCATGTAACTGCTTTAAATATTTTTTTGCTACTGCACCGGCAGCAACACGCATCGCCGTTTCTCGGGCAGAAGAACGGCCACCGCCACGGTGATCACGTACTCCGTATTTCTGGTGGTAGGTATAATCGGCATGGCCAGGGCGAAACAGATCCTGGATGTTGGAATAGTCTGTTGAACGCTGATCGGTATTTTCAATCAGCAGGCCAATAGACGTACCTGTCGTCTGGCCTTCAAATACACCGGAAAGGATTTTTACTTCATCTGCTTCACGACGCTGTGTCGTGTACTTAGATGTTCCCGGACGACGGCGATCAAGATCGTGCTGCATGTCTGCTTCGGTCAATGCCAGACCCGGAGGACAGCCATCAATAATACAGCCTAATGCCAGACCATGGCTTTCACCAAAAGTGGTGACGCGAAATAGTTGTCCAATCGTATTGCCTGCCATTACTTCCTCTGTCTATTCGTCCGAATGTCATTATTCATTCATTTTGTCAGTCACTACATAGTGCAAATTCAGCAGGCGGAATGCAAGGGGGAAAATATTCAGAGCGGAGGGAGAGGGGTTCTGGGGCTAATACTGTTTCACATAGAAAATGATGCGTTCAATTTATTTATATTCCTTTGATGAAATAAAAGGTTGTCATCCCAGTAAGACTCAATACTGACATCTAGATATAGAATCAACTTGATATGACCAATTTATCGCCCCAAAGAAGGTAATAGACCAGGGATCCATTGTGCACGGAATTGTCCAGCCATGAAGAACCAGCTTGATATGTAAGCCCTTTATATTTCATCGCAAATGGATCCCTGATAATCGCCCGTTGAGTCTTGAGTAAGTATGTAAGTCTACTGTCTGGCGGTTTATTGGCTTTTCTCGATAAAAAAATCGTGAGCCTTTATAAAAACTCACGATTTTCATTTCTTCGTTCTTACCTAGGGCCCAGGGCCTTTTCTTCCCAGGGCTGCTATTTATCCTCTCTCGCTTTTCGAACGCCATTTCTTGATGCCGCTTTGGCTTGGCTTAGTCTCTTGCGAAGCTTTCTTATCTCGAGGAGATTGGTTATCACGAGGAGCCTGACGGTCGCTGTTTTGATTGTCAGAACGATTCGGACGGCCACCACGGCGGCTATCAGTGCTGCCATTGCGGGAATCACCATGCTTACCGTCACGTTCATTCGAGCGACGAGACTGACTCTCTCCCTTGCCTTTGTAGGTTTTGTACTTCACTTCGCCATTGCTGACACTGCGCGGGCGTGAAGGATCTTGATTACGAGCAGAGATATGGCGCTCGCCCGCCTCTTGCAGGCGACTATCAAACAACTTGGCGTCGGTTGCTTTGGCGATCTCCTTGCCATTGCTATCGACCTTCGATGCTTCTTCGGTACCACTTGATTGAGCGATCAGACGGTTAATATCGACAATTTCATCATCGGTCAGATAACGCCATTTACCATTAGGCAGGCCATCGATGGTGATGTTCATGATACGAACACGACGCAGTTTATACACGTCATAGCCTAACGCTTCACACATACGGCGGATCTGGCGGTTTAAGCCCTGCGTCAGCACGATACGGAAGGAGAAGTTAGTTTCTTTGCTCACTTTACACGGCAAAGTCACGGTGTCTAAGATTTCCACCCCTGACGCCATTTTGTCTAAAAACTCTTGAGTGATCGGCTTATCGACACGCACCACATACTCTTTTTCATGCGAGTTACCGGCACGAAGAATTTTGTTAACAATATCACCGTCATTGGTCAGGAAGATCAAACCGTCAGACGGCTTATCTAAGCGTCCGATAGGAAAGATACGCTTGCGATGGCCGATAAAATCAACGATGTTACCTTCGATGTGGCGCTCAGTGGTACACGTAATACCGGTCGGCTTATTCAGCGCAATGTAGATCGGCTTTTCTTTGGCCCGCAGCGGCTTATCATCCACCAGTACTTCGTCACCTGGCAGCACTTTGGTGCCCATTTCAGGTGACAGGCCATTAATGGTGACTCGTCCTTGATCAATAAGCTTGTCCGCCTCACGGCGTGAGCAAAAGCCTGTATCACTGATAAATTTATTTAATCGGACCGGTTTATCCTGTTTTTCAGACAAAGCATGGTTTTCAGACTGATTCTGTGACATGGGTTTCTTCTTTAATGAGCGTTTCGCAACGCGATCAAGGGTATTTAATTGACTATACCCTCTGATTCTACCAATCCCATCGGGTACTGGAAGAGAAATTATGTTCAATGCAGCAAAAAACCGCCCCTTGAGGCGGTTTCCGATTCAAACAAGATGAGTACCTCACCAATATTAACTTTCTTTTACTTCTGGCAAATCACCGTGACTGGCGCGACCTATATAGTCATGCTGTATGGCTTTTTCCAGCTGCGCGGCGACATGGCCCGGCGAAGTCGTCTTGCCAGACAACAGACGATACATCGCAGGGATCACCAGCAGGGTCACCAACGTCGCAAAGGCCATACCGAAGAACACCACAGTACCGACGGCGAGACGACTCTCAGAGCCGGCCCCACTTGAGAGGATCAGCGGAATAGCACCGAACAGGGTGGTAAAAGCCGTCATCAGGATAGGACGCAAACGGCGCACCGAGGCGTCAATGATTGCCTGTTCAAACGCAACACCTTTATCGCGTAGCTGGTTGGCAAACTCGACAATCAGGATCCCGTTTTTGGTTACCATACCAATCAGCATGATCATCCCGATTTGGCTGTAGATATTCAGCCCCTGCCCCATCAGCCACAAACCGCCCATGCCACCGAAAATACCCATGGGTACCGTCAGCATCACCACCAGCGGGTTAATGAAACTTTCAAACTGGGCCGCCAGTACCAGATAGGCCACCAGTAGCGCCAGCCCGAAGACCAGGAAGATGTCACTCTGGTTTTCGCGAAAATCTTTCGACTCGCCGGAATAATTGATGGTGATATCGCTCGGCAGCATCTCAATGGCTTGCTCATCAAGGAAATTCAGCGCATCACCCAGGGTATAACCAGCCCCGAGGTTGCCTTTCAAGGTGATCGACTTCTGTTTCTCGGTATGGCTCAGCTTCTGCGGTGAGGCCACTTCTTCAATATCTGCCACCGTATCAAGGGTGATCAGCTGGCCATTTTCCGCTCGCAGGTAGATCTGGCTCAGATCGGCCGAACTGTTGAAGCTGTTCTCATCACCGCGTAAGTACACATCATACTCTTCACCACGTTCAACGAATGTCGTTTCACTGCGGCCGCCGAGCATGATCTCCAGTGTCTCAGCAATGTCCGCAACCGGAATACCCAGCTCAGCAGCACGCTGGCGGTTTACCGTTACCACCAGCTCCGGGGTTGTTTCTGCGTAGTCAAGATCCATGCCTTCGAGCATCGGACTGTTTTCTGCGATGTCCTGCAACTGAGTCGCCCATTTGAACAACTCATTGTAATCCGATCCGCCCAGTACAAACTGCACGGGCTCTGACGATCCGCCACGGAAACCCGGCATCATCGGTCTGACCCAGATATCTGGAATACCCTGCAATGCTTTGCTGACCATACCTAAGGCCTGCTGAGCGTTGACGCTGCGATCTTCCCAGTCTTCCAGCTGAATAATCACAAAACCGGTCTGATCGCCAGCACGGCCACCAAAAGCAGGCGCTTGCAGGCTGACCGATTTAACCACGCCTTGCCCGAGCATTGGCAACAGACGGCTTTCTACTTCATCCATATTGCCGACCATACGGTTATAACTGGTCCCCTCGGCACCTTTAACAAAGGCAAACAACACCCCGCGATCTTCCTGCGGAACCAATTGCGCAGGCACAACCTGCATCAATCCGTAACTCGCAGCGATACAGCCCGCCACGACGACCGGGGCGATGAAGCGACGTTTAACCGCTGCTGTCACCACTGCGCGGTACATGCCTTCTAACTTAGCAAACTGGCTATCAATCCACAGATTGAATTTGCCCGGTTTTACATTCGCTTTCAGCATCTTGCTGCCCAGTACCGGGGTTAATGTCAGCGCGACTAGCGAGGAGAAGATCACCGCCATGGCAAGCAATACGGCAAATTCGGTAAACAGACGCCCCACCATGCCTTCCATGAAGGAGATCGGCAGGAAGACCATCACCAGTACCGCGGTCGTTGCCACAACCGCAAAGCCCACTTCCCGGGTGCCTTTATAAGCGGCCAGCAGTGGCGATTCACCTTTTTCCAGATGGTGGAAAATATTTTCCACCACCACAATGGCGTCATCAACCACCAGGCCGATAGACAAAATCAACGCCATCAAAGTCAGCAGGTTGATAGAAAAGCCAAAAAAGTAAGCCATAATAAACGCCGATATCAATGAAACCGGTACGGTCACGGCAGGGATCAGCGTCGCCCTTGCCTGCCCGATAAAGACGTATAACACCAAGATGACCAGCGCACCGGTGATCAAAAGCGTGCTGTAGACTTCGGCAATAGAGCGATTAATAAAGATGGTCGAGTCATAGTCCAGGGTCAGGCTGGTGCCTGGCGGAATGAACTTCTGCATCCGCTCCACTTCCGCACGTACTGCTTTTGAGACGTCCAACGGGTTGGCATCTGACATGGTGACGATACCTAAGCTGAGGTTGACCACCCCGTCGCTTTTGAAGGTCGAATTTTCATTCTCCGCCCCAATGGCTATATCGGCGACATCTTTCAGGTACACCGGCGAGCCGTCGGCCGCGGTGCGCACCACCAGATAGTTAAAATCAGAAGGGGTTTGATACAAGCGGGCGGTACGTACAGACATCACGGTTGTATCGTTACGTACTTCACCGCCGGGTAATTCAACGTTTTCATTTTTTAAGGTGTTAACAATATCGCTGGTGGTCACCCCTCGCCCGGCCATCAGCTCAGGCTTGAGCTTCACATACATCACCTTATAGAGCGCACCGCTCAAATTGACCGAGCTCACGCCGTTGATCAGGCTGAAGCGATCTTCCAGCACCCGCTGGGCATAATCGGTCAGCTGGGTACGGTCCATCTCTGAAGATGAAAGGTTGATATAGACCGCAGGCTCACCGGAACCGTTATCTTTCGAAACCACGGGATCTTTCGCTTCATTCGGCAGGCGACGCTGGGCACGGGCCACCGCATCGCGCACGTCACTGACTCCCTCCGTCAGATCCCAGTCCATATTGAATTCAATGGTGATCCGGGACATGCCGTTGCGCGTGACCGAGGTAATGTTATCGATACCACTGATCCCCGATAACTCATCTTCAATCGGCGACGTCACCTGGCTTTCCATGACGGTGGCAGATGCCCCTTCATAGGTTGTTCTGACACTGACGACCGGGTTTTCGACATCCGGCATCTCACGTACAGCCAGTTTTGTAAACGAGACAAAGCCGAACACGCATAGTAGCAAACTGAGTACAATTGCCACGACCGGTCGCTTAACGGAAACATCAGATAACCACATCAGGCATTATCCTCCGATCTTTTTGTCTTGTTTCCAGGCTTACTGGCGGTCAAATCATTCACCTGCAAGCCATCTCGCATATTGACCAGACCTTGCACCACAATCCGCTCTCCGATCTCAACCCCTGATTCAATCACCACTTCACTGTCAATCCGGGCACCAAGCACCACTTCTGTTCGCCGGGCAATGTCATGCTCATCGACTAAATAAACGAATCGCTTAGTTCCCGAGTATTCCAAGGCCTGAACCGGAATAATTGCAGCCTCTTGAGGAACAAAACCGATATTGGCCGCCATCAGCATGCCGGGTTTTAATTTTCCGTCTGCGTTATCAAACATAACCCGCACTTTGATATTGAGGGAATCCGTCTGCACCCGAGAATCAATCGCTTGAATTTCACCGCTGAATGTCTGCCCTTTCCAGGCCTGACTCGTCGCGCTAACAGTCATACCGACCATCAGATAGGATAAGTACTGCTCAGGAACCTGAATATCCAACCGCATGCCAGACAGATCATCAAGAGTAAACAGCTCGGTTCCCACGGTCACCATATGACCCGGACTAAAGTCGATTAAGCCGACGGTACCGGAAAATGGCGCGCGAATAGCATGATCTTGCAGTTCAGCTTGCGCGGCTTTCAATCGGGCCTGCGCAATATTCACACTCGTTTGCTGGGCATCCAGCTCGGTCTGGGTAATCGCACCACGCTTTACCAGTCGTTCATATTCGGTGTATTTACGATTTTCATCATTAAAGTAAGCTTGCGCCTCATCAAAAGCGGCCTCTGTTTTAACATCATCTAACTGCACCAGCAGTTCGCCTTTTTCTACCCGGCTATTACTCCCAACAACAATGTTGTCGATTTTTGCCGCCACCTCCGTGGCAACATTGACCGAGCGCTGGGCCACTAATTTTCCGATCAGGGATAAAGATTGCGCGACAGGGTGTGACGTCACTTCGCCTGTTGTGACCGCCACAACACGACTTGCCCGAGGATTCACCTGCTTTTCGGCTGCCTGCGATTGGCTTAGATAACCCGAACCACCGAGAAAAGACAGCAATCCGCCACCGGATAACGCCGCAGCAACGAATACAGCAACCAGCATTTTTTTCATGATAACAAAACCAATAAATTCAACCTGGTCCAATGATATCTGAACCAACGATGAAGCAGGGTAAAGAAATGTAAAGTTAAGCAATAAAGTATGCACAGCTACTTTTACGTACTCAGAAGCACGACCGGAACAGGCCCTCCGAGAGCTGGTGTCTCAATTCCGGGATGACGGATCGCTCAAATGCCCGCTGAATTCATTCAAATCTGCAGATTGAGGTACTAGAACCTTCGATGTGATGAAAATTCCAGCAAGCGCACATAATTTCAAAGGAAAAGGGTTTACAGCATCTAAATGTTTGTTATTATCCGCTCCGCACTTGTGGAGGGGTTCCCGAGTGGCCAAAGGGATCAGACTGTAAATCTGACGGCTCCGCCTTCGAAGGTTCGAATCCTTCCCC
>NZ_JAWWDA010000028.1:0-28294 GCF_033720175.1 Photobacterium sp. | reverse complement strand
GGTCAGGCGCTTCAAGCACTTAAGATGCTGAAAGAATACCTGCCATCAAGCTACGCGAATGGTGCTGCTGACCCAATCGCTCGTGAGAAAGTGCACAATGCCGCGACTATCGCTGGTATCGCGTTTGCGAATGCCTTCCTGGGTGTGTGTCACTCAATGGCGCACAAATTGGGTGCTGAGTTCCACATCCCACACGGCCTAGCTAACGCACTGCTTATCTCTAACGTTGTCCGTTACAACGCGAACGATAACCCAACCAAGCAAACGGCATTCTCTCAGTATGACCGCCCACAAGCGCGTCGTCGTTATGCAGAAGTCGCTGACCACCTGGGTCTGTCTCAAGCGGGCGACCGTACCGCTCAGAAAATTGAGCGTCTGCTAACTTGGTTAGAAGAGCTTAAGGGTGATTTGGATATTCCATTATCTATCCAGGCTGCGGGTGTTCCAGAGTCTGACTTCCTGGCGAAACTAGACGAGCTATCAGTTGAAGCGTTTGATGATCAGTGTACTGGTGCAAACCCACGTTACCCTCTAATCAGCGAGCTGAAAGAAGTACTAATGGCTTCTTACTACGGTACTCCTTACGTTGAAGGTGAAACGTTCGAAGGTACGACTGTTATCAAGAAGTCTGAAAAAGATGCTGTAATTGCTGAAAAGACAGCTAAAGCAAAGAAAGAAACAGCTAAAGCATAATCATCTGTTATAGCTAGCGCATTGCTTTTGCCGTAAATCATTAAGCCCGCCATTTTGGCGGGCTTTTTTAGATCAGTAGCAAGTAACGAGTTAGACCCTAGACCCTGCCTTTACCCCACTTCTGCCTCTATCATCCGGCCATTAAAGTAGTCATTTTCTACAATATATTCGACGCTTCGAACGATTTCGTATTGCAGAGGCTGGCTGAAAGGGCTGCTCTGTGAGTGGGATGCCTCATCATTAAACACCAGTGGTACGACGCCGCCCACCCGAATATTAAATTCTGCCAATTCCCTGGCCCAGCTCTGTGTCAGACCTGAAATGACAGCTTTCGAACACTCTGTTATTGGAATCTGGCTATCGGGCTGGTTGGCTGCCAGGTTGATAATAACCCCTGGACAATGATGCTCTCGCATATAGCTTGCCGCTTGTTTACCGAAGGTAAAAAAGGTCGTTGCCACTTCAGTCATCGAGCGGCAAAACACGTCAACAGAAGAGGGGCTGAAAAGTGTTGGCAGATCGGCACCCAGCCAGTAATTAATCAATACATCAATCGAACCATAATGCTGATCAACGTCATTTATTAACCCGGCGATGGTTGGCTCATCCTGCGATGTAAGCAGTAACGGGTAACTTGTTCCGCCAGAAGCCAGGCAAGCCTGGTGAGTCAACTCTAATCGTTCAGCATCAATATCCACTAACGCCAATTTTGCTCCAAGCGAAGCGAAATGAAGCGCAAGAGCTTTCCCCATCGGGCTGCCTGCCGCTGTAATTAATATAACAGAGTGCGCGATATTCATAATCACCATCCGTACCAATAAGGTTCGTCGAAACAACTCTTGTCATAGTGACGTTTTCAGATTGTTTAAAATGTGAAAAAGCACGCATATTGTGTTGTTTTGTTATTAAATGTTAGTAAAGTGTGACAGTGGTTATTGCTGGTTGTGTCAAAGCTATGACGGTGGTCACGAAATATTTATTTGTGTGAGAGAGTCTGGCTTGTTGTGCAATTTATCCGGTTTGATACATCTCGGCATAACGTTTTGATTGTATAAGTGATAAATACAAATCATGTGGAGATGCCTGAATGGTTGCATCTTCTGTCGGAGGCAGGCGGCGGCGTTCATGACCGGAGAGGTTGTGGTATATCTCCTCGGGCATCCCTTTGGTGCCTAATGGCGGAAACGTTAATGCCGTTGGTTGCAGTTCATGAAGAAATTGCGAGCTGGCTAGTCCCCCCTGATGGAAAGCATCGGCTTGGGCGGCCGCTTTTTCGTAGCAGCTCTCGGTGCTGGTTAATGGCTGTGGATCGGGTAATTCAAAATATGCGCGTAATTCCGCCTCTGTATTTCCTTGCACGGGGGGAGCATCGGTCGGGTTCTTTTCCAGGTGATCCGGCGACAGCATGGCCAGCATCAACGCGAAATCAGCCCGGCGCCCACCTTCAACCGCATGGTTGAGCTGGTTGCCGAGCTGCACTTCGTTGATCAGCATTGCTTTATCTAAGGTGTGGATCTGCATCTGATAAAAGAGGTTCCTGGTTACGATATCTGTTTATCGGTCTCAGATGTCAGAACTTTAGATCTAAATAATTAAAGGTGTTGGTATCACTGGATAGTTACTTATTTGACGCTACAGCGCTTCAATAGCAATGCGCATTCGTTGCAAGGCTTGTTCGAGTATTTTAGTGCTGCAGGCAAAATTCATCCGCACAAAATGCGGGTTCCCAAAATCCGCGCCAGATGACAGGCCGACCCCTGCTTGTTCAAAAAACGTAAACGGGTTGGCTACAGGAAGCGCTGAGGCGTCAATCCATGCTAGGTAAGTGGCTTCTATCTGATGCAGCTTCAGATAAGGCATCGCATTTATTTCATGCGCCAACTTTTGCTGGTGAAGTCGTAAATAGGTTAACTGGTCTTCGAGCCAGGGTTGGCCGTGTTCATAGGCCGCTTGAGCGGCAGTATAAGCGAGCACATTTACCTCGGGCACAATGCCTTCTCTCGCTTGACAAAATTGATGCCTTAACGTCGGGTTCGGAATAATCGCCATTGAGACACCCAATCCGGCAAGATTAAACGTTTTACCCGGCGAGATTAACGTTACAGACCGTTGCGCAGCACTTTCACTGAGGCTGGCAAATGGGATATGTTGCAGGTTAGGCTCTAAAATCAGATCACAATGGATTTCGTCTGAACAGATAAGTAAGTCATGCTGTTCGGCTAGGTATAAAACTTGCTCTAGCTCATCGCGGCGATACACGGTACCACCTGGATTCAGTGGGTTACATAACAGTAATAGTGTTGTCTCCGGTGCGAATTCGATTTGGCTGAAATCAACTAACCAGCGATTTTTTTGTAAGGTGACGGGGGCAACAGAAAGCGACCGTTTGGCCTTTTTTACCGCAGAGATGAATGGCGGGTAGATCGGTGCTGGACTGACAACAGTTTGATGCTCTGTGGTTAGCGAACGCACAGCGAGGTTAAGGCCGCAGACTAATCCCGGCAGATACACAATCCACTCGGGCTGTATCTGCCAGTTGAATTTGCGTTGCATTCGTTCTACCAGTAGTTCCGCCAATCGCGGCGGCGGTTGGCCATAACCGAAAATACCGTGATCAATATGTCGATGCAGCGCGTCAGTGATGGCTTCGGGCACTGGGAAGTCACTGTCTGCGACCCACATCGGCAAAATGTCTCTGCCTTTGTATTTATTCCATTTTATGCTGTTGCTCTCGGTGCGATCGATAGCTGCCTCAAACAGCGGATGGGGGGAGTGCACTGTCATGTTGATTCCACTCTGTTCGGTATAGTCAGATATTAATTACATATCTTTCTGATATAAAAAAGCCCTCACATCACTGTCAGGGCTTTTATTATTAATTAGAAGTGGACTTAGAATGCCGGTTTCACGCCAAATTGGTCGGCCGCATAGGCCACTCGCTCAGCAGGTGTCGGCGGCATGTTTGGTATACCTAAGTTTTCTATATGGTGTAAACGAGGTAACAGTCCGCATCCGTTAGCGGTTTGTATCGCCAAACCAGGACGCGCATTAAGCTCAAGCACCATTGGCCCTTTTATCTTATCGAGTACCATATCAGTGCCCATATAGCCAAGCCCTGCCATCTCCCAGGCGCTTGCCGCTAGCGTCAATAATTTAGTCCAATTGGGTACCGAAAGTTCGCTAAGCAACCTGCCCGTATCCGGGTGGCGTTCAATAGGGTGGTCAAACTGTACCGCACGAATCGCTTTACCTGTGGCGATATCGATCCCGACGCCGACAGCGCCCTGGTGGAGGTTGGCTTTACCGTCTGAGGCTGCCGTTGAGCAACGCATCATGGCCATAACCGGATAGCCTCTAAAAACGATAACCCTGACGTCTGGCACTCCCTCATAACTGAAGCCATCGAACACGTCATCAAACTGGATCAGATCTTCAATCATCGCAACATCATTCTTTCCACCGAGTGAAAAGAGCCCCGCCAGGGTATTGGTGATGTGACGCTCGACATCTTGTTTATTGATTTCCACACCAGAGGGTTTGGTATAAATACCATCTTTGTGCTTGATGATAACTAAAATGCCTTTCCCGCCCGAGCCCTGGGCTGGCTTGATCACAAATCCCGGCCAGTTTTTGACCATCTCGTGGACATTTCTGACGCCACCCTGGCTGTGAATGACCCCAATCAGCTCCGGAACCGTCGCACCGGCACGTTGAGCAATCTTCTTCGTTTTGAGTTTGTCATCAACGAGCGGATAGAGACTACGGTCATTGTACCGGCCGATGTAACTGTGGTTTCGCTTATTCATTCCCATAATGCCGCGATCACGCAGCTTGAACGGAGAGGTAAACTGTGAAAACAGTGACATAGTTAGTCCTCCGCAAGTGGTTTGAAGCGACGTAATTCACTTAAGCGATAACCGGTGTAGTTACCGAGCATTAAGATAAGAGCGAGAATAATCAGTTGCATACCAACAAAATTAAAGGTCAGGTGACGTACCATATCGTTGGTCATTGCCAGGTAGACCAGTATTGCGGTGAGCAGTGAACCGCCACCTTGAACCAGGACTTCTTTGGCGCCTTCTTCTTCCCACAGGATCGACATACGCTCAATGGTCCATGACAAGATAATCATCGGGAAGAAGGTAATACTCAAGCCTTCTACCAGGCCGATTTTAAAGGCGACAACGGTGAATACTGAAATGATCATTATTACCGTAATGATTACCGCAGATATTCTGGCTACCAGCAGCAAATTCAAATTAGACAGATAACTTCGAATAATTAAGCCGGTGCCGACGATAAGTAAGAAACCAAGAATACCGGTAAGCAGCTGAGTCTGAACAAACGCCACGGCAATCAATACCGGCATGAAGGTACCGGATGTTTTCAGGCCGATAATAATACGCAGGAAAACCACAACCAAAGCACCGATTGGCACCAGCATAATGGTTTTAAACATGGCCTGCTCTTCAACCGGCAGGCTGTGAATCGAGAAATTCAACAGATCGTCGGCCACGACTTTTTCACGGGTGGCTTGCTGAGGCGTAATATCCTGGGCAATAATCGAAAAGCTGATGTTGGAGTTGTGACCACCGACGACATCTAATAGTGAATGGCTTTGCTGGTTCCAGATTAAAACATCTTTCGGTTTACCTTCGATACCGGTTTGCGGATCGAACAACTGCCACTGTTGACCGTCCCAGAGTTCAACCAGAAGATTGATACTTTGGCGGCGGCGGCCATCTTCAAGTTGCAGGCCACCGACCAGACGGGCATGAATGCCTTCAAGTGAGAGCAAGCTGATGATGGCATCTTCGCGACTCAGGTTGTTAAGCAGCAGTGATGCGTTCTGGTTCTGCTTGTCATTAAACTGTTTTATGAGCTCACGAGTAAACGTCAGGTTGTCTGCTGACAGCTTACGTGCCTGAGTCAGCATCGCGATGGCTGCCGTTTGTTGCGGGTTGTCAAGGCTAACGGCGACAGGATCGCCTTTCGGTGGTATCACCCGATAGCTTGCTTGATCATCAACCAGCATCTGGGTTTTGTAATAGAGGATTTGCTTGCCGGTGGCCTGACGGATTGACCATTCGGCCCGACGGCCATTGTCTGTCTCGATCAGAGCCACCCCATAACCCGGAGAGGATGTGCTTTCATCGATCAGGGTAAACCCCTGTTGTGTTTCAGGGGCTGCCATCGAGATCTTAACCGGATCACCAATGGCGTCAAACTCGATACGTGCTTCGAGTTCCCACAGTGCACGTTCTTCGCCGGGCGTCCACGGCACACCGTAAATAGCATGACGGTATTGGCTTAGCGCAGCACCTGCAATGACGAGCAATGAAATTAAAAAGTAAAACGGTATTCTTGACGTCATAACATCCTCATCATTTCTTGTTAGCGTTTTATCTATTGAATATTCGGCTTGTGAACACTCTGTCCCTGAACATATTGTTTGCCAACATCAACAAGTGCAATGTCTTTAAAAAACTCGCGGCCTAGTAGCACCGGATAAACCATCTGGCTACGATCAGCCAAGGTAAACTGCGTTTTCTCATGCAATGGCCCCAGGTTCACCCATGCTTCAATAACTGGACGTCGACTGGCGTTTTCAGACGTCGACTGGCGGATCTTCACCCAACGTAAAACCGGTGCTTCAACGATCTCCGGCTTGGGCTCATAGACCTCAGAGTTATGGTTCAGATTAAAACGAACCCATTCTTTACCGTCGCGCTCGAAAATTTGGATATCGAGGGCATTCAGTGATGATGTGGTTGCGCCAGAATCAATTCGGGCTTTAAAGCGTGATTGTACTGAGTCTAGCCAAACCCATTCTTCTTCGCCCAGAATAGCTTTACCATGTGCCACCTTGGGATCAGCGACAGGTTTAATGACAGAGGGCGGGATGATATTTGTCTCAACCATGACCTGAGATCTGGTATCGGCACTCGTTTTTTCTCTATTCAAATCTTCTGCAATTGATGATAGCTCTTTTTCAAGATTAGCAATGTATTCATTCTGTTCATTTATTTGTTCTGACATTGCGGTAAGTTGACCGTTAACGTTAGTTTCCATTGCCGTAATGGCATGCAACGTTTTTTCTTGGTCATGCGACGGCGCAAGGGTGCAGCCGGAAAGTATTGCGAAAGTAAGTAACGGTATACTGCGGCGAAGCATGGTGTCTCCCAGAGATACTTCTTATTTTTCTATAGACAGCGATAGTTTAGCGTATAAAAAGGGATGCGAATAGCATCCCTTTGTCAGTGCTTAGTCAGGATTCCTAGCGATCAGGATAGCGCGTTTTGGCGCCGGGTAGCCTTCAATCGTTTTAGTGGGATCTTCCGGGTTCAAGTATTCAGGCAATGAATTGTTTGTCATCCAGTCTGTCGAGCGTTGCTCATCGGTGGTGGTGACACATTCATCAACGATACGAACGTCAACGAAGCCGCACTTCTCCATCCAGACTTTGAGTGCTTTGGCTGAGGGGAAGAAATAGACGTTATGCATTTGGGCGTAACGATGTGTCGGGATCAGAACGTCATTTTCGTCGCCATCAATAACCAGGGTTTCCAACACCACTTCACCATCTTTGCGCAGCTGGTTCTTCAGTTGGATGATATGGTCGAGTGGGGAGCGGCGGTGATACAGTACACCCATGCTGAAAACGGTATCAAAGGCTTTCAGTTCAGGGAGTTGCTCAATACCTAAAGGCAATAAAAAGGCGCGGTTGTCATTGCCCATTAAACGGCGAATCGCTTCAAACTGAATTAAGAACAGGTTGGATGGGTCAATACCAACGGCCAGTTTGGCACCTTCACCCAGCATGCGCCACATGTGATAACCGTTACCACAGCCCACATCCAGCACAGAACGACCTGTTAACGGAGAGATGTGCGGTAACAGGCGATCCCATTTCCAGTCAGAACGCCACTCAGTATCAATATGAATGCCATGGATCTGATAGGGGCCTTTACGCCATGGGTGCAACAGACGTAGCAGGCTTTCCAGACGTTTTTGCTCTCCCGATGCAATAGCGTCTTCATTTTTTACGCTGACAGCATCTTTGAGATCAACAAGATCCGGTTTGTAGGTCGGAAATTTGTTCAATGCCCGGATCCAACGTCCCATATCGCCATGTTCGGCCTCTTCCCAGTCACTTAGTTGCTTTGGCAAAGTATTTAGCCAAGGGCGTAATTGGTCGTGCTGGGCAATCAGCTGATAAAATTCAGAAAAACTAAACATATTGGAACGAAATACCTTATTTAATGGCAAACATAGAGCCGAAGTTGAAACACTGAAACCAGACTTCACTGCTGCTGAAGCCAATATTGGTAAAGCGCGTTTTATGGGTTTCAATATTGTCAGGACGCATGACATTTTCAATGGCACTGCGTTTCTGGCTTATTTCAAGTTCGCTATAACCGTTGGCGCGTTTAAAGTCGTGATGCAAGTCGATCAGCAGCTCGTGCGCACGCTCATCGTCAAAAATATATTTTTCGGAAAGGATCAGGATCCCTCCCGGTCGCAGCCCGGCGTAGATTTTTTCCAGCAGACGCTGTCGGTCTTCCGGTACCAGGAACTGCAGGGTAAAGTTCAGAACAACAACGGAAGCATCGGTGATCTCGATATCACGGATATCGGCTTCTACCACCTGTACGGGGGTGTCTGAACGGTAGGCGTCAATGTGAAGGCGACAACGCTCAACCATGGCGGCTGAATTATCAACGGCGATGATTTCACAGCCTTCTTGATTGATATGACGGCGCATCGACAAGGTTGCGGCACCTAACGAACAACCCAGATCGTAAATCTTCGAATGGGGTTTGGCGAAGCGTTCCGCTAACATGCCAATAGCGGAAATGATATTGCTGTAACCGGGTACAGAGCGTTGAATCATATCCGGAAAAACTTCAGCGACTTTTGCATCGAATGTAAAATCGCCCAGCTTTTCGATTGGTGCCGCAAAAATATTATCGTGGCCTGCCATTCTCACGAACCTCTTAACTAAAAAAACAGGGTTCCCTGAGTTTAACGAAGGTGATCCCTGAAAGGTCGCGTATTGTAGAGAAAATGCGATCATTTGTCTTTAGCGAAATGGTTCTTGGTCTTTTTCATTGAATTATGGCTGTGATTTTTCCTTCATTGGATTTTTTGCTTTATAATGTTTCGTCATTTTTACGTCTCGGCCCCACTTAACATCTTAAATTGGATGAATATTGAACGGTTTGTGGCCGGGAATGAATCAGCCTGTGCAAGGTAAGTAATTCGCTTGCTGAAATCGCTCACAGGAAAGTTAGTAAATAGATCGGGAATTTCATATGCGCACCCAATATTGTGGTCACCTGAACAAGTCCCTAGCAGGACAAACAGTAGAATTATGCGGCTGGGTTAATCGTCGCCGTGACTTAGGCGGTCTGATCTTCGTCGATATGCGAGATCGTGAAGGTATTGTTCAGGTAGTCGTCGATCCGGATATGAAAGATGTATTCGAAGTGGCTAACCAACTGCGCAACGAATTTTGTATTCACCTGACGGGTGAAGTACGTATTCGCCCAGAGAGCCAGGTAAACAAAGGCATGGCGACCGGTGAAGTTGAAATACTGGCAACAGGCCTGGAAATTATCAACCGCTCTGACGTGCTACCGCTAGACTTCAATCAGACAAATACTGAAGAACAGCGCCTTAAATTCCGTTATTTAGATTTGCGTCGTCCTGAAATGAGCGACCGCATCAAGCTGCGTGCGAAAGCATCAAGCTTTGTTCGTCGCTTCCTTGATGACAACGCATTCTTAGACATCGAAACACCGGTTCTGACCAAAGCGACACCGGAAGGTGCCCGAGATTATTTAGTACCGAGCCGTGTCCATAAAGGTAGCTTCTATGCGTTGCCACAATCTCCTCAGCTCTTTAAACAGCTGTTGATGATGTCTGGTTTCGATCGCTACTACCAGATCGTTAAATGTTTCCGTGATGAAGATTTGCGTGCTGACCGTCAGCCGGAATTTACTCAGATCGATATTGAAACCTCTTTCATGAGCGCAGAGCAAGTGCGTGAAGTGACTGAGCGTATGATCACCGAAATGTGGAAAGAGTTACTGGGTGTTGATCTGGGTACTTTCCCAACGATGTCGTATGAAGAAGCAATGCGACGTTTCGGTTCGGATAAGCCGGATCTACGTAACCCGCTAGAGCTGGTGGACGTTGCAGATCTGCTAAAAGATGTCGACTTCAAAGTGTTTGCCGGCCCGGCTAACGATCCGAAAGGCCGAGTGGCGGTGATCCGTGTACCTGGTGGTGCATCACTATCTCGCAAACAAATTGATGAGTACACCCGATTTGCAACTATCTACGGCGCGAAGGGCCTGGCTTGGGCGAAGGTCAATGATCGCGAAGCGGGTCTGGCCGGCATTCAGTCTCCGGTAGCGAAATTCCTGAACGAGGAAGTTGTTGCCGCCATTCTGGAACGTACCAATGCAGAAACGGGTGATATCATCTTGTTCGGTGCCGATAAAAAGCGCATTGTTACGGAATCAATGGGCGCACTGCGCTTGAAGCTGGGTGAAGACCTTGACCTGTCAGATAAGAGTGCGTGGGCTCCACTATGGGTTGTTGACTTCCCGATGTTCGAAGACGATGACGAGGGTAACCTGCATGCCATGCACCACCCGTTCACTTCTCCTTTGGGTGTCACTGCTGAAGAATTAGCCGTTAATCCTGAGAGTGTTAACTCGGATGCATATGATATGGTCATCAACGGTTACGAAGTGGGCGGTGGTTCAGTACGTATCCACAATGCAGAGATGCAAGCGGCCGTGTTTGATCTGCTGGGTATTAACGCTGAAGAGCAGCAGTCGAAGTTTGGTTTCTTACTGGAAGCATTGAAGTACGGTACGCCACCACACGCGGGTCTGGCTTTCGGTCTTGACCGTCTAGTCATGCTGCTATGTGGTACTGATAACATTCGTGATGTTATTGCATTCCCTAAAACAACAGCAGCTTCTTGCCTGTTAACGAATGCGCCAAGTCTTGCGAACCCGGCATCAC
Organism: Photobacterium sp.; assembly: GCF_033720175.1. Classification (GTDB taxonomy): domain Bacteria; phylum Pseudomonadota; class Gammaproteobacteria; order Enterobacterales; family Vibrionaceae; genus Photobacterium. The sequence continues at coordinate 17,560 of NZ_JAWWDA010000028.1, read as the reverse complement.
TCGAAGAGTTGTCTATTGCCGTTGCTATTGCAAAAAAAGATACCGCGAAAGAAAACAATGTTACAGAAAAGAATGCTGAATAAAGACCAAGTACTTTAGTTAAGCGCAGTGTTCTTTTTGGCCAGTGGTTTCACTGGCCATTTTTTCATCCTCGTGAAATGTTAAGCCTACAAGCTAATTCTAATTCGGAGTATTCATGGCTGGTCATAGTAAATTTGCCAACATCAAACACCGTAAAGCTGCACAAGATTCTAAACGTGGCAAAATCTTCACAAAACTAATCCGTGAAATCGTAGTGGCAACCAAAGAAGGTGGCCCGGAAGCTGAAAATAATCCACGTTTACGTGCGGCTGTTGATAAAGCACTATCAAACAATATGACACGTGACACCATCAACCGCGCGGTTAAGCGTGGTGCCGGCGGTGAAGGTGAAGATGACCTGGAAACGGTTATCTATGAAGGCTACGGCCCGGCAGGTACTGCGGTAATGGTTGAATGTATGACGGATAACCGTAACCGTACGGTTTCAGGGGTACGTCACGCATTCAGTAAATCGGGTGGTAATCTGGGGACCGATGGAAGCGTTAACTACCTGTTCGATAAGAAAGGTGTGATTTCGTATGCTCCGGGTATCGATGAAGATGCAATCATGGAAGCGGCGCTGGAAGGCGGTGCTGATGATGTTGAAACAAACGATGATGGTTCAATCGACGTTTACACCACCCCGTCAGACTTCGGTACGGTAAAAGATGCGTTGGATGCGGCAGGTTTTGAAGCGGTAAATGCAGAGGTGACGCTGGTTCCTTCGACAAAAGCCGAACTGGATATCACGACAGCGCCTAAGTTGTTGCGTCTGATCGATGCCCTTGAAGATCTGGATGATGTTCAGGAAGTTTATCACAACGGTGATATTACCGATGAAGTGGCAGAGCAGCTATAACTGAATGACAGTCATCTTAGGAATTGATCCCGGTTCTCGAATCACCGGTTATGGTGTGATCCGCCAAGTCGGGCGACACCTCGAATACCTTGGCAGCGGGTGTATCCGTACCTCGGCTGAAGATATTCCCGGTCGGTTAAAGCAAATTTATGCAGGCGTCTCTGAAGTTATCACCCAATTCCAACCTGATGCATTTGCGATTGAAGAAGTTTTTATGGGTAAAAACGCCAGTTCAGCCCTCAAACTTGGCCAAGCCCGCGGCAGTGCTATTGTTGCTGCCGTGAATGGTGATCTTCCGGTCAGTGAATATGCCGCCCGCTTGATTAAACAAGCCGTGGTTGGTACGGGTGGGGCCGATAAAGCACAGGTACAGCATATGGTATGCTCAGTATTGAAATTACCGGGAAAGCCCCAAGCCGATGCTGCTGATGCCTTAGCGGTCGCAATTTGTCATGCCCATACTCATAAGACGCTTATTGCTATGGCGGGCCATGCCAGCAGTGCTCGTCGGGGGCGTTACAGATAAGGTCATGAAGATCATCATTATAATGTGTATTGATGAAATGGTTTTTACAATATGCTAACCCGATCATAAAAGCAGCCCCTGGCTGCTTTTTGTTTTATAGAAATATCACTAACTAGCATATATTGGTCGGAGGTCATATAAGTTGACTGACGTGATTGGTATTAAGAGATAGAAAATGATGACCCCATTAGCATTCTGGCGAAAATTATTTTTGCCTTCTTCTGAGTCATGGCAGGGAGAGCAAGCCCGTCATGTTGATACATTATTATTTTTCACTTTGCTGTCATTTTTTGTCGGCTTGTATAGTCTGATCAAATGGTATCAGCATGATCATTCACTGTTCGTGCTGACGTCATTAATCCTGATTGGTTGTGAAGTGCTTGCCGGGGTAGTGTTACGTATTTTTCGGACCCCGGGTTTAGCCCTTAATATTGGCTTCCTGGGTATGGTCACTCATGCTCTGAATATCGTTTATCAAACGGGCGGTATTGTTACTTCTACTCAGGCTTTTTGGATTCCATTGCTGATTATTGCTTTTTTTCTTACCGCAAAACCGTTGCTGGCGACGATTTGGAGCTCATTGGTGATTGCGGCCGCAGCCTGGATGGTGAACGCATTTCTAGCTGGTCAGGTTTTCCCTGATTTAGTCTTGTCAGATTCAGCGTTGGTTGTAGAAACCTGGTCGGGAATGATTATGCCTCTGGTGGTTATCGGCGTTGCACAGGCTTACACGATGAAACAGCGTCACTCGGCGATTGTTGCTTCAGAGCTGGCGCAACAGCAAAGCCAGATAACCGCAGAGAAGGCACAGCAAGGCGAGCAGCAGTTATCCGTCGTGCTACATCAGGCCAGCGGTAATGCTTGCCAGCTATCAGAGGTCGCTAACCAGCTTGAACAGCAATCGGGTGAATTGCACCAGCAAGTGAATCATTTAAATGTTAACTGTGACTCTCAGGCCAGTGCTGCAGAGCAGATGAACCAGCAGTTGATTCAGATGACGTCAGATATTGATGAGTCAGATCGCTTTGTCACTGAACTGAAAAGCCGTAGTCAGATGATTGGTCAGCAAGCACAGAAGAGTTCCGAGTCGTTAGATGCGTCGACCAACGCCATCGCACGTATTCTGAGCAGTAATAACGAAATTGTGTTAGTGGCAGACTTAATCACTTCGGTTGCAGAACAAACCAATCTACTGGCGTTAAACGCCGCCATTGAAGCGGCCAGAGCAGGCGAACAGGGTAGAGGATTTGCCGTTGTCGCCGATCAGGTACGCGAGCTGTCGGCAAAAAGTAATGATTCGGCGGTTGAAATTCGTGCGTTGCTAGAGAAAAGCAGTAAAGAAGTGGATCACGGCCAGAAAGTTATTCAGGCAACGGCGCAAGAACTGACGGGAATTATTGAGCAAGTCGGCAGTATCTCGACGGATGTGAATCAGCTGGCAGATATCATGAGCCATCAGGTTCATGCACTGAAAGAGCTGAATGCGGCAAGTACCGAAGTGGCTAATGGCGTGGTGGAAACCAATCAGGTATCAGAGTCAGTTGCGGCCCAGGGGGCACAACTAGCACTGCAAGTAGAAGCCCTTAAAGCATTAGCCGATGGGCTGAATGCGGTGGTATCTGTTCAGATCGCGGCTAAGTGAGCATCAGCTTACACTGTCTAACTCCCCTCCTTTCCTAAATACGACAGAGATAAAGTGCTGGATATCCATCCAGCACTTTACTATCCTAGAGCCCATTTCAATTCAGACAGAGATTTTGCCGTGATTGGCCGACTACGTGGAACGATTTTAGAAAAACAACCGCCTGAAGTAACCATCGAGGTCGGCGGTATCGGCTATGAAGTTCAAATGCCGATGATTTGTTTTTATGAACTGCCGGAAGTGGGCCAGGAAGCCATTCTCTGTACTCACTTTATTGTCCGGGAAGATGCTCAGCTGTTGTATGGCTTTAATAAAAAGAGCGAGCGAGAGCTGTTTCGCGAAGTGATTAAAGCCAATGGTGTCGGACCTAAACTGGGCCTGGCCATCTTGTCTGCAATGACTGCCAGTCAGTTTGTGCTGAGTGTCGAGAATGAAGACATAAGTACCTTAGTCAAAATCCCTGGCGTCGGAAAGAAAACCGCCGAGCGTCTGGTGGTTGAAATGAAGGATCGCCTGAAAGGGTGGGGAGAAGGGGATCTCTTTACACCGGCTTCGGATGCTGCGGCATCGAAGGCATCTGTTGAGGGTCCTGCTTCTGTTCGCGCCGAAGATGAAGCCGTCAGTGCATTGGTTGCACTGGGTTATAAACCACAACAAGCGTCAAAAGTGGTATCACAAGTAGTGAAACCTGACATGAGTAGCGAAAACATCATCCGCGAAGCACTGCGTTCAATGGTGTAAGGCGAAACAGGCATAGTTCATTATGATTGAAGCAGATCGATTAATATCAAATACATTCGAAAGCCGTGACGATGAGGTTATTGATCGCGCGATTCGTCCTAAGTTACTTGATGATTATCAGGGGCAGGATCATGTACGTAGCCAGATGGAAATCTTCATCAAAGCAGCCCAGCTCCGTGAAGAAGCACTCGATCATTTATTGATTTTTGGTCCTCCAGGCCTTGGTAAAACAACGTTGGCGAATATTGTAGCCAACGAAATGGGGGTGAGTATTCGTACCACTTCGGGTCCGGTGTTAGAAAAAGCCGGTGATTTAGCGGCATTGCTGACGAACCTTGAACCTAATGATGTGTTATTTATTGATGAGATCCATCGTCTCAGCCCTCAGGTAGAAGAGATATTGTATCCGGCCATGGAAGACTATCAGCTGGATATCATGATTGGTGAAGGGCCGGCTGCGCGATCTATCAAGATTGACTTACCGCCTTTTACATTAATTGGTGCAACCACGCGGGCCGGTTCGCTGACGTCACCGCTGCGCGATCGTTTTGGTATTACACAGCGTCTTGAATATTACAAAGTCGAAGATTTAAAAGACATTGTGAAGCGAAGTGCAAATTGTCTGGGGCTCTCAATGCAAGAAGAGGGGGCGATGGAAATGGCTAAGCGTGCCCGTGGCACGCCACGTATCGCTAACCGTTTACTGCGCCGAGTGCGTGATTATGCCGAAGTCAAAGGCAATGGCCATATCTGTCCGGATACCGCGGCGAAAGCATTAGATATGTTGGACGTCGATAGCAGTGGCTTTGATTATATGGACCGTAAGTTGTTACTGGCCATCATTGATAAATTTATGGGTGGGCCGGTAGGGCTGGATAACCTGGCTGCGGCAATCGGCGAAGAGAAAGATACTATCGAAGATGTGCTTGAGCCGTACTTGATCCAGCAGGGCTACCTGCAGCGCACCCCGAGGGGACGGATTGCTACCCACCGTGCGTATTTACACTTTGGTTTAGATATACCCGAAGCGCGCTAATACCGCTCAGCGATGTTGATGGCTGTGCAGGTAACCTAAATGTAAAAAAAACGAAGCCAGCTGGCCTCGTTTTTTTATTTGTGCCGGTTATTTCTTGCTAAGGTGCCACTTATCGTCGCTGTTGTTTACAAAATAATGACAAATCAGGCGATGGATAAGCGAAACATCAGCGTTATTTTCCAAATAATCCTCGTTTAAATTGGTTCGAATCTCACAAATAGACGTACTTTTTAGCAGGCACGTTTGCACAACTCAACCGTTCCGGTTGCTACAGAGTGAAGATTTTTTCGAAAATACCGGCAATAACGACGTCCTCAATCTCTTCAGGCCATGCGGGGGAAACCGTTTACAACCTGCCTAAAAATACACTGCTGCTGTCTGGGCTGAACAATCGGCTTCTGATGCTGATGGCAGGTATTTCCCTGACGGAGTAATGCGATGTTTTCGCATCATTGCATTACAAAAAGTAATTAGACTTACTTTCATTTTTTCAATAAGTCTATGTTTTAAAGTGTTTATTTTTATTATTGTTGCGGTTTTTATGAGTGGTTATGATTTTATCATTATTTAAATAGTGGTTAATGACAAAGGTGTGAAGAATAAAAACAGAGCGGTATGACAGTTTATCAGGTGATTTTTTTTGGGGAAAATAACGGTCATTTTCCGAATTATAAATCCGCTTAAGCTGTTTTTTGAAATTTGATTTATATCAACCAAAATGACACTGATTAAAATATGAACAGGGTTTATTGATCTCCATCAAAGCAAATTGTGCGATAAATCCTTTGCTGTGGGCGGCTAATATAAGTAATATTAGCAATGACTTTATTAGCTGTAGCTTAACAATAAATCAACTAATTTGGCACAGAACTGCAACACCGGATGGGGCCTTGATTTATCAGGTGACCATCAGGGAGTTGGCCCAAATTGCAGTTTTGCATCAATTAAAGTGATATAGGCTACGTTTTTTTTGCTAAGCCCAATAATCGGTACACTGTGTCGTACTGTCGTCAGTCAGCCTGACGAAAAAAGGAGTTCTCAATGTTCACTGATATCGTCGAACTATCGCGGTTACAGTTCGCATTAACTGCGATGTATCACTTTTTGTTCGTACCACTGACTCTGGGGATGGCGTTCCTGCTTGCCATCATGGAATCAGTCTATGTAATGACTGGAAAGCAAATCTACAAGGACATGACCAAGTTCTGGGGTAAACTTTTTGGTATTAACTTTGCGTTGGGTGTAAGTACTGGCCTGACCATGGAGTTCCAGTTTGGTACAAACTGGGCATACTACTCCCACTATGTTGGCGACATCTTTGGTGCTCCGCTGGCAATCGAAGCCTTAATGGCGTTCTTCCTCGAATCTACTCTAGTCGGTCTTTTCTTCTTTGGCTGGGACCGTCTGTCTAAGCGCCAACACCTTGCCGTAACATGGCTGGTGGCAATTGCTTCTAACTTCTCCGCACTGTGGATCCTGGTTGCTAACGGCTGGATGCAAAACCCAGTGGGTGCCGAATTTAACTTTGAAACCATGCGTATGGAAATGGTGAGCTTTGCTGAGGTTATTCTGAATCCGGTTGCTCAGGTGAAATTCGTCCATACGGTTGCATCGGGTTACGTTACGGGGGCAATGTTCGTTCTTGGTATCAGCTCTTACTACCTGCTTAAAGGCCGGGATATTCCTTTTGCCCGTCGTTCATTTGCGATTGCCGCCTCTTTTGGTATGGCCTCGATTGTATCGGTTATTATTCTGGGTGATGAATCCGGCTATGAGCTGGGTGATGTACAGAAAAGCAAGCTGGCTGCGATTGAAGCTGAATGGCACACCGAAGAAGCACCAGCGGCTTTCACCCTGTTTGGCCTGCCTAATCAGGAAACCATGGAAACAGATTATGCGATTAAGATCCCTTATCTGATGGGTATTATTGCGACGCGCTCTATTGATACCGAAGTTACAGGGTTGCGCGATCTGAAAGCAGAGCATGAAGTACGTATCCGTAATGGTATGGTTGCTTACGGTTTGTTAGATAAACTGCGAAATGGCGAACGCTCACCGGAAAATATTGCAGCATTTGATGATGTGAAACACGATCTTGGTTATGGCTTCCTGCTTAAGCCGTATGCCGATAACGTGGTTGATGCAACCGAAGAAGATATCGCTAAAGCCGCAGATGACTCTATCCCGACAGTGTGGCCGCTGTTCTGGAGCTTCCGGATTATGGTTGCTTCCGGTTTCCTGATGCTCGGTATTATTGGTGCTGCGTTCATTCAGACCTGTCGTCATAAGATCACGCAGAAGAAGTGGATTCTACGCGCTGCGCTGTATGGTCTTCCATTACCATGGATCGCTGTTGAAGCGGGTTGGTTCGTTGCTGAGTATGGTCGCCAGCCATGGGCTGTCGGTGAGATCCTGCCAGTGTCAATGGCGGTATCTAATTTAGAACCATCAGCGATTATCACAACAATCGTTGCGATGATAGCGCTATACACTGTCTTCCTGATTGCTGAAATGTACCTGATGATTAAGTTCACTCGTCTTGGTCCAAGCAGCCTGAAAACAGGTCGTTATCACTTTGAACAAAATGATGCTCCGCAGAATGTGGTATCGCGTCAGGTTGAAGCGTAGTTAGGGAGAGTAAGCAATGTTTGAATATGAAGTATTGCGATTCATCTGGTGGGTGCTAATTGGTGTGCTTTGCATCGGTTTTGCTGTGACAGATGGTTTTGATATGGGCGTTGGTATTCTAACTAACGTGATCGGTAAAACCGATACAGAACGCCGGGTTATGATTAACTCGATTGCTCCACACTGGGACGGTAACCAGGTTTGGTTAATCACCGCCGGTGGGGCACTGTTTGCCGCATGGCCTTTGGTGTATGCGACGGCATTCTCTGGTTTCTACTTTGCAATGGTACTGACGCTGGCGGCACTTTGGTTACGCCCGCTAGGTTTTGATTACCGTTCGAAGATTGAATCACCAAAATGGCGCAATACATGGGATAAAGCGATCTTTGTGGGCAGCTTTGTACCGCCAGTGATCTTTGGTGTGGCTTTCGGTAACTTGCTTCAGGGTGTTCCTTTTGAGCTAAGTGATCTGTTGATCCCGACTTACAAAGGGTCTTTCTTGGGGCTGTTGAATCCGTTTGCACTGCTTTGCGGCATTGTCAGCCTAATGATGATTGTCACTCAGGGGGCAACATACTTGCAGATGAAAACGACCGACGAGCTACATGTTCGAGCGCGCAACGTTGCACCAATCACTGCGCTGGCGACGGCAGTCTGTTTTGCGATCGCCGGTTTTTGGGCACAGAGCATTGAAGGTTTCGTTATTACTTCTGAGATCATCACTGATGGGCCGTCGAACCCATTAGCAAAAGAAGTTATGCGTGAATCTGGTGCATTATTTGCAAACTTTGATGCGTATCCGCTGCTATGGCTTGCACCATTAATTGCTGTGGTTATGCCATTGCTAACCGTGGTGGCGTCTCGCGCTAATCGTGCTGGCTTTGCGTTCCTGACATCCAGCCTGACCATGGCGGGTATTATCCTGACGTTTGGTTTTGCACTATTCCCGTTTGTTGTGCCATCAAGCCTGGTTCCGAGTCATAGCCTGACTATGTGGGATTCAACGTCAAGTGAGCTTACGCTGAACATTATGACAGGCGTAGCGTTTGTTATGGTACCTATCATCCTTAGTTACACCATATGGTGTTACTACAAAATGTTTGGCCGTCTTGATAACAAGTTTATCGAAGAAAACAAGAGTTCACTTTACTAAGGAGACAGACTATGTGGTATTTCGCTTGGATTTTAGGTGTTCTGCTAGCCTGCTCGTTCGGTATCATCAATGCCCTATGGCTTGAAACAACCGAAGATATGGATAACAAGGGTGAGTAACCTGAGCCTCTGGGTAAAGAGACTGCATCAACCACTGGATAATGCGCTGCTACGCGCATTGTCTTTGCTGTTGGCATTAATGTCGGCAGGCCTGGTGATGTGGGATCCTTCGGATTTTGCTCTGGCGATAGGCGGTTTTGGCCCGATTATATCAATAGCATTGATTTGGGCGACCTGCGCAGCACTGATTTTCGGGGTGGGCTTTATTCCACGCCGCTGGTACTGGCAGATCATTTTTACGCCATACCTCGCAGTGCCGGTACTCATTTACATCTTACAGTTGCGCGTGTTTTAAACATTGTCACAACTCGTTACAGATTAAACAGCCTATTGCGTTTTGCAGTAGGCTGTTTTTTTATTCATAATCGCCAAGTGTAATGGGGATGGAGGTAAGATTGATGTGAATTTGAACTTGAGAATTGACATTATGTTACCTGATAGAGGTCAAGTTATTTTCTCTTAATTTCATAAAGCTCATTAAGTTAGGTATAGTAAGCGACTTAAATCGTAGTCAGTAAAAACAGCGTAGTAAATACCGCTAGTCCATGGATTCAGCTATTTACTCAATGGCATTATTGTGGAATGAAAATGACAGAAAAAAACGTATTTAAATGGCCCGTAACCATTTACTACGAAGATACCGATTTGGGAGGGCTGGTATACCACTCCAATTACCTCAAGTTTTTCGAACGTGCCCGCACTGAATTATTACGCAGTATTGGCGTTAGCCAGCAAAGCATGTTTGATGACAATACCAGCTTTGTTGTACGTCATATGGACATTGATTTTCTCAGAGGTGCACGATTAGATGAAAAACTTGTCATACGTACTAAAGCTGACACCGTGCGCAAAGCTTCCATCGAATTTTGTCAGGATTTAGTTAACAATGATGGTCAAATCTTGTGTAAAGCTACGGTTAGGGTAGCCTGTATCAATCCTGTGACAATGAAACCTATCGCTATTCCAGAAAATATTAAGTCGGAGATATCTAAGTGAATGCTGAACTTTCGATTCTAGATCTTTTCTTGCAGGCCAGCCTGCTGGTTAAGATCGTTATGCTGATACTACTTGGTATGTCAGTGGCTTCCTGGGCGATGATTATCAAACGGTCCCAGATACTGTCTCATGCTGCCAACAAGGCTGAGCGTTTTGAGGATCGTTTCTGGTCGGGCGTTGATCTCTCACAGCTTTATCAGGAAGTTCAGGCGCGTAAAGACAACCTGATGGGAACTGAACAGATTTTTTACTCGGGTTTCAAAGAGTTTGCCCGTCTGCACCGCAGCAATGGCAAGGTACCGGAAGCCGTGATGGAAGGTACGGGCCGGGCAATGCGCGTTTCATTGTCTCGTGAAGTCGATGAGCTGGAAACCAGCCTTCCTTTCCTTGCTACCGTCGGTTCAATCAGCCCCTATATAGGCCTGTTTGGTACTGTCTGGGGGATCATGCACGCCTTTATCGCCTTAGGTGCGGTGAAGCAAGCCACATTGGCCATGGTCGCGCCGGGTATTGCCGAAGCGCTTGTGGCGACTGCGATGGGTCTGTTTGCCGCGATCCCGGCGGTTATGTTTTATAACAAGCTTACCAATCAGGTTTCTAAGCTGGAACACACCTACGCAACCTTTATGGAAGAATTTTCAAGTATTCTTCACCGTCAGGCATTTGCCGCCGGTCAGGAGTAATAAACCATGAATTATCAGCCTAAGAAGCGAAAAATGACGGCTGAAATCAATGTCGTTCCTTACATTGATGTAATGCTGGTACTGTTGATCATCTTTATGGTCACCGCGCCTTTTGTCACTCAGGGGGTGGATGTCGAACTCCCGTCAACACAGACAGCCAAAACAGCCGCTGAACTGGCTGAAAACAGTGATGGTGCCCCTATTATTGTTGAGGTTGATCAAGATGGCAATCTGGGGTTGAGTGTCGATAATGGCGAGATGATCCGCGGTTTGGCACAAAGAGATCTATTGACCCGAGTTAAGGCCGAGTTGCAAATAAATCCTAAGTCGGCAGTGATGGTGGGGGGAGATGGGCGAGTGTCATATTCCTTTATTATTGAAACACTCGATGCCCTGAATCAGGCCGGGGTTGGATCTGTTGGCTTGATGACCGAACCCTTAGAGCAATAGGCAGGCGGCTGGATGAAAAAGAATAATTACAGTGTGGCCGTCATCATTTCGTTATGTCTACATGCGTTACTGTTCGCTGCGCTGTTATGGGGAACGGATTTCACTATGGATAAACCGAAAATACACGGCAATACAATTAAAGCCGTGGTTGTCGATCCTGCGCTGGTGAACCAGCAGGCCCAGAAGATCCGACAACAACGTAATGCCGCAAAGCAAGCAGAACAAGATCGGCTAAAACGGCTTGAGCAGCAAGCGGACTCACTAGAGAAGCAGCGTAAAGCAGAAGAGCAACGTCTGCGGGAACTGAAAGCCGATAAGCTGCAAGCGGAAAAAGAAACCCGTAAAGCGGAAGCCGATCGCAAGCGTGTTGCTGCGGTCAAAGAGCAAGAGAAAAAGCAAGCGGCAGAAGAGAAACGTAAGGCGGACGAAGCGACACGTGTTGCCAAGCAGCAGGCAGCAAAAGCTGATGCTGAGCGCAAAGCAAAACAAGAAGCGACACGTAAGGCGGAAGAAGAAACCCGTAAAGCCGAATTAGCGCGCCAGGAAAAGGTAAAAGAGCAGCGCAAGGCAGAAGAAGCTGCACGTAAAGCAGAAGAAGATCGCAAGGCGAAAGTTGCAGCAAAGAAAAAAGCGGAAGAAGAAACCCGTAAAGCTGAAGCTGCAGCGAAGGAAGCTCAGCGAAAGGCCGCCGAAGCGAAAGAGTTACAGCGCCAGCAAGAAGCCGCGCTGAACGACATGTTTTCTGGCTTAGAAGCGGAAACCGAGCAACGTGGCGGGGCGCGAGGCCAGTTTGTAACTGATGAAGCTGACCGTTATGGCATCATCTACACTCAGATGATCCAGCAAAATTTGCTGGTAGACCAGGGCTTTTTGGGTAAAGAGTGCATTTTGACTATGCGCTTGTCTGCTAATGGTTTATTACTTGATGCATCGGAAGCGGGCGGAGATAAAAGTTTGTGCCGAGCCGCGAAAGCGGCGGTGGTGAAAGTGAGCCAGTTCCCGATGCCTGATGATCCTCTGGTTATCGAGAAACTTCGCAGTATCAGACTGACTGTAAGCCCACAATGATTAAGGAGCTGTTGATGAAACGTTGGATTATGGGCTTGTGTATTGCTCTTTTGAGTTTTAGCCAAATCGCACAAGCTGAACTTGAACTGGTCATTACCGAAGGCATTGACTCAGCCCGCCCGATAGGCGTGGTGCCGTTTCAATGGGAAGGGGAAGGCAAACTGCCCACCGATATCTCATCGGTCATTGCTTCAGATTTACGTCGAAGCGGTAAATTCAGTCCGATTGCGACCAGTAAAATGCCGCAAACGCCATACAGCGAAGAGCAAGTTGACTACACAGCCTGGATATCACTGGGCGTGGATGCTTTAGTGACGGGCAAGATCAGCCTGAATGCGGATGGTAATTATGTCATTCATTATCAATTGGTTGATCTGGTTCGCGGCCAGTTAACCAGTGGTGACAGCCGTGGTTTGAGCAATGGCGAACTGGTTCTGACCAAAGATCACCTGCTAGTAAATAACCGTGCCACCGTGAAGGAAAGCCGTCTTCGTCAATATGCCCACCGTATTTCCGATGTGGTATACGAGAAATTAACCAGCGAACGCGGGGCCTTTTTAACCCGCATTGCTTACGTTGTTATTGACGATAAGGCGAAGTACCCGTATCAGCTGCGTGTTGCCGACTATGATGGCTTTAATGAGCGACTGGTACTGAAATCGCAACAGCCCTTGATGTCACCGGCCTGGTCACCTGATGGCAGTAAATTAGCTTACGTCAGTTTCGAGAACAAACAAGCACAGATTTTTATTATGGATATCTATAAAGGTACCCGTGAAATGATCACCTCTTTCCCGCGTCATAATGGTGCCCCGCGTTTCTCACCGGATGGAAAGAAACTGGCGATGGTGTTATCGAAAAGTGGCAGCCTGCAGATTTACGTAAAAGATCTGGCCACAAAAAAACTGACTCAGGTTACCCGTGGCCGGGCAAATAATACCGAAGCTTTCTGGAACCCAGATAGTCAGTCTTTGATCTTTACTTCAGACAGAGGTGGTAAACCTCAGATATATCGAGTAAATTTAGCTGATGGTCTGACTAAGCGCCTGACTTGGCAGGGAAGTCAAAACCTTGGGGGTCAATTGACGCCCGATGGTCGATATCTGGTGATGGTGCACAGATCAGATTCTGGGTACAACATTGCCAAACAAGACTTGAAAACCGGTGCTCTTCAAATTTTAACAAAAACATTTTTGGATGAGTCGCCAAGCATAGCTCCTAATGGCGGCATGGTTATCTACAGCTCAGTAAATAATAAATCTAATGAGTTGTCGTTAGTGTCGATTGATGGCCGTTTTAAAGCACGATTACCTGCGACGAACGGGCGTGTACGAGCTCCCTCCTGGGGGCCGTTCCAATAACACTCACCGTAAATAGTGATAAGAAAGGAAAAATAAAATGCAACTGAATAAAATTTTAAAGGGACTGGCAATTGCGCTGCCAATGATGACTCTTGCAGCATGTAGCTCAACTGAAAGCACTGATAGTTCAGCTGCTTCCGAAACATCTACAACAGGTACAAGTGCAGAGCAAACTGTAGTGACAACACCGGTTGACGGTGGTTCAGCTGCACTGTCTGAGCAAGAACTACGTAGCCAGGAGCTTCGTCAAGAGCAAACTGTTTACTTTAAGTTTGATAATGCCGAAATTCAGGCTGATTTCCAGGTAATGCTAGAAGCTCACGCAGAATACCTGAGCGGCAACCCAGAGATGAAAGTTATCGTTGAAGGTCATGCCGATGAGCGTGGTACGCCAGAGTACAACATTGCACTGGGTGAACGCCGTGCAACCGCTGTTGCAAAATACCTGCAAGCACTGGGTGTATCTGCTAGCCAAATCTCAATCGTTAGCTATGGTGAAGAAAAGCCTCTAGTTCTTGGCCATACTGACGTTGACTATGCGAAGAACCGTCGTGCGGTTCTTGTTTACTAATCACAGGTAAACATTATGAACAGTAACATTATGCGAAATATTGCATTAGCGTTGCTGGTTGGTGCGGCGACCCAGGTGGTCGCCGCACCTGCTCCGGTTACTGAACTCAACAGTAATGGTGCTCAAGGCAGCAGTCTTGAGCGCTTGGAGCGGATGCTTGAATCCCGTAATCAGGTACAGCTTGATATGCAGCGCCAGCTGGATCAGATTGCATCTGAAATGGATGAGCTCCGTGGTTTGGTTGAACGCAATAGCTATGATTTAAGTCAGATGCTTGAACGTCAGCGCGAACTATACCGCGAAGTTGATACATTAAGTCGACAGCCTCAGAAAAAAGAGGCTGAAGATATGGGGGCTAAATCAGCATCTTCAGAAACTTATACCAGCAACGTGAGTGAAAACGAAGCGTATGAAAAAGCCGTAAATCTTATTCTGAAAGAAAAGGATTATGTCGGTGCTGTGACAGCTTTCAATGAATTTTTAACCGCTTATCCTGAGTCTGCTTATAAGCCGAATGCACATTATTGGTTGGGTCAGCTGTACTTTACCCAGAATCAGTTATCGGAAGCGAGTGAGAACTTTATCGCGGTTGCCAGTGTTAAAGACTCTAATAAACGCGCCGATGCGATGCTGAAATTGGGTGTGATTGCCGAACGCAGCAAAAAGCCCGGAGAGGCGAAGAAATACTATCAAGATGTTATTTCTGCGTATCCGGATTCAACCAGTTCGCGTCAGGCTGAAAGTCACCTGAAGAAGCTTGGTAATTGATCGCCGGAATTAATGGTTAAAGGCCAGCGCCCTCGCTGGTCTTTTTGTATGCCTGTCGACAAAGGTTAGGATAGAGCCATAAACGCAAAGCTTTGCATCAAAGGTGATAAAACACGCTTTAGCAGTGTATAATATCCGGATTAGTAAGGACCAGCTGATAGAGCAAGTGAGCCATGAGCCTAACATTCGATCCCTCTGAAATGATTTATCCGTTTCCACCTAAGCCAGTGCAACTGTCAGATGCAGATAAGCTGGAATACAAAGCGAAAATCAAAAGCCTGCTGAAGCAAAAAAATGCAGTTTTGGTTGCCCACTACTATACCGATCCTGAAATTCAGGCCCTGGCAGAAGAAACCGGCGGTTTTGTTGGCGATTCTCTGGAGATGGCCCGTTTTGGTAATCAACATCCGGCGAAAACGTTGATTATATGCGGTGTTCGCTTTATGGGGGAATCAGCAAAAATTCTGACGCCTGAAAAACAGGTACTGATGCCGACTCTGGAAGCCGAATGCTCGCTTGATTTAGGTTGCCCGGCAGATAAATTTACCGAGTTTTGTGATGCCCACCCCGATCATACCGTTGTGGTGTATGCCAATACGTCAGCCGCAGTAAAAGCACGTGCTGACTGGGTGGTAACATCCAGTATCGCACTTGAAATTGTCGAGCACCTTGATAGTGAAGGTAAGAAAATCATCTGGGGGCCAGATCGCCATTTAGGGGCTTACATCCAAAAGCAAACTGGTGCCGAGATGCTGCTGTGGCAGGGCGAGTGTGTGGTGCACGACGAGTTTTCAGCGAAAGCTTTACGTGATATGAAAGCCCTGTATCCTGACGCTGCCGTTCTTGTTCACCCGGAATCACCCGCAAGCGTTGTTGCTTTGGCTGACGCCGTTGGCTCTACCAGCCAGTTGATTAAAGCGGCTAAAGAGCTACCCAATAAGCAGTTAATCGTTGCGACTGATAAAGGCATCTTCTTTAAGATGCAACAAATGGTACCGGGAAAAGAGTTAATGGAAGCACCAACGGCGGGTGCCGGGGCAACATGCCGTAGTTGTGCCCACTGCCCGTGGATGGCAATGAACGGCCTGAAAGCCATTGAGCTGGGACTGCGAGAAGGTGGCGAGAAACACGAGGTCTTTGTTGATGAGTCGCTGCGCGAGAAGTCATTGATCCCGTTAAACCGCATGCTTGATTTTGCAGCTGAATTGCAATTGAAGGTGAAAGGTAACGCTTAAGCGTACTTTCCGGATCTTTTTTGAAGTGGCGGCCATTTGAGCCGCCATTTTTATGTACTATAGCCGGTCAATACTCTATTAGTGCAACTTTACTAAAGCCTGTGCACGCAGAGTCAGACCACATATCATCGTAGGGACTGAGTTGAAGATTTCTTCAAACTGAGCAAGCCCATCAGCACCTTCTTCAGCCAGAACCATCATGGCATTTTCCGGATCATACAGTAGGCTGATAGACAACAGTACGCCGCCTAGCAGTGCATTATCTTCACTGTCTTCAGGCATAATGGTTTCCCAGTCATCACGGGTTAGTTGCCAGCCTTGCAACATGCCTTCTGCAAAATCACGGGTATCTTCAGACACCAGCTCTTTGTCATCGAGTGAGCACGTTTCTGGCCACTGCCAGCTACCTGAAAGTAGTGCTTCACGGCTTTCATTCCAAATATTAATGATCGCGTTAGCATAAGCTTCAAGATCTTCATGGCTGGTAAACGGCGATATTTCATCCCCGCCCCATAGAAAAGCAAGCCACTCCGATGGGTCAAGAAGGTGAGGGGCTGCTGCCATTGCGGTAACAAAGCCTCGGGTTTGCGCTTCAGATAATAGCTGGTCTGCAAGGTCCGGGTCTTGAAGTAACACTGTCAGTTGTGAAGAAGGTTGTGAGGACATACTAAATCTCAATTCGTTTATTCGTGCCACTATTCATTTCTTTGCGTGCAACCGAGACCACACTGATTTGAATCGCCACAGAATAATGCTGGTGAATAATTTTTGATATTGTAACAGCCCGGTTAAACCTGAGCAGTAGTCGTCTGCCGTTATTTGTTGAATGCGGTGTAATTTGCTGAATAAAAGCACAAATAATGCTGATTTGATTGAATTTAGTTGACCAGACCGTCCCTGATCACTATAGTACGCTGCGTTGTGACGCACAGCGTTCAACAACAATTTGTGGTGAGGTGTCCGAGTGGCTGAAGGAGCACGCCTGGAAAGTGTGTATACGGCAACGTATCGAGGGTTCGAATCCCTCCCTCACCGCCATATTCTTGAATCAAGACGTCCTAGGACGTCTTTTTTCTTATCTAAAACTTATTAAAATCAGCAAGTTACGATTCCGTAACGTTCCATAAAGTCCCACAAAAGCGTTTGTTTTTCGTAATACCTAAAGTAATGATCTGAACCAGCAGTTTTAGACACCGAGTTAAGCGAGTAAAATCACTTAACGAGGTAAACAATGACAAAAACTAAAACACGTATCAAGCACACCGAAGAGTTTAAGGAACAGGCGCTTAAGCTTGCGGAAAGAACATCGGTTCCAGAGGCAGCACGGCAACTCAATCTACATGCTTCCCAAATATACGGCTGGCGTAAGAACGGAAAGAAGGACTCCGCCAGTGAACGCGAGGCTGATCTTGCAGCCGAAAACGCTCGTCTAAAGCGCCTCCTCGCCGAGCAAGCGGAGGAGCTTGAAATAGTAAAAAAAGCCGCCACCTACTTCGCGAAACATCTAAAATAGCGAGCTTCGAGTTCATGCAAGTGCACCTTGAGCAGTTCTCCGTAATGAGAATGGCCAAGGTTCTTGCTGTATCGCGTAGTGGGTTTTACTACTGGCTAAAGCATCGTCATGAAATTAGTCAAAGGGATAG
>NZ_JAWWDA010000027.1:0-28781 GCF_033720175.1 Photobacterium sp. | reverse complement strand
GCTCTGCGGTGTGGCGACTAAAAACCTTACTAAGTACTTAGGGTGGCGGCGCATATTGAGTGATGATTCACTATCAAAGGCTACTTTTACAGAGAGAGTCGCTGGGTACTGGGCTCTCAACTAAGTTACTGAACAGAGCCCACACCAACCAAGCCTGAAAACTCTCTAATGTTCATTTATCGCCTTCAATATAAGTTTCGTTTAATGATGCACGCTACATTAGCAGCAGAGATAAATCTAGGCTGTAGGATCAATTGTCACCATGATCAAATACGAAAAAATATTCCTAACGCTCGCTCTGGGAGTTTCCGAGCATTGCGAATTGGTCAGTAAACAGCTTATGAATGAGTGATTGTACTAACAAGGAAAGGGGCAGCTCTGAGCTAGCCATACCAGCAAGCTCGAAGATGGACAAAAATCATTTAGAGTCGGTAGTCAAAATGAAACTAAAAGCATTAGTATATTATTTCAAATCCAACGTTAATGTATTACAGAGAACAACATGGATTGAATGAATATACAAAAAAGTGAGATTCATACCCAGCGGTTTTCTACTTAGGATGGAATAAACGTATGCCGATTATAGGAACCCTAACGGATATCCACTTATGACCAGTAGCAGATGTTCCCATTCGAAACATGCCAAAACCAAAAGAGTATCTTACACCATTTTGAGATACGTTAGCTTAAACACCTCCAGGATGTCTAAAATAAAGATCATTCACTGACGTATAACGAAAATGTCCCTCGATTCGAAGTAGTTCGAACGGTTTAGCTTCGGCTATTCGAATTGATCGAGTGAAAGCTAGCAATTAATCTAAACCAAGATCTCGTTTCATGTGATCGCTAAGCTCACACGTACTTCGTACATTGATTTTACTTTTTTGGTGGCGAGTTCTCATCTCATCACCAAATAATGTAATAAACACTTTTGTATAAAACCGGATAATATTATTTATCAAGCTAGACAAATTTTCGCGTTGAAAGTGATATTTTTTCGAACTTTGTTTTTCTGTCTTCATAGTTTAATACCTCTACATTGGTTAGGTTATAGTTTAAATGTGATAAATATAGCTCAATATTTATTGAGTCTTTTGGTGGGATTGAACCCTAATTAATAATAAAACCATCAACAAGTAAGATCATCGAGTTTAAACGTCTCAATTATTTCCCTAAAACATACATCTTTATACTTTATTTACTTTCAAGATTAATTAAAAATGATTTAAACTTTTCGTTATATCGGTTTAATTCAATATCATCAACTTTTTATTAAGGTAATAATCTATCATTATTTTATTGCAACTTTTAAATATCACTTTCATCCTCCGACGAAAGCTAGTTATACTAAGTGGGGATTTAAAAGACAACGTGACTTAGAGTTGCATATAGGTAACAATCATGGAATTGATGAACAATGAGCTAATCTGCTTTGCGGCAATTTGTAAGCACCTCTCCTTGACGAAGGCTTCAAAGGAGCTTGGAAAATCGAAGGCTCAAGTCAGCCGTCAACTGGCGGCCTTAGAGAAACAGCTTGGGGTTACGCTCGTTCACAGAACAACAAGAAAACTCATTCTGACTGATCATGGCGAAAGCATCAAAGAACTTGCCATCGAAGCTTTAGAGAATTTACAAGAGTTGAATTACAGAGCAAAATCACTTAGTGACTGTATTAGTGGGAAATTTAAAATAACAATGCCTAACTCGATAGCCTCTTCTATTTTTGGTGATATTCTTAAAGACCTTCAAGAACGGTATCCTGCCGTTAACTTTGAAATATCATCAAGTAACAATGTTGAGAATTTATTAGAAAGCAATGTAGATATAGCGATTAGACTTAATAACGTTGTTGATGACACATTGATTGCACATAAAGTTGGAAATTATAACGATATTTTAATATCGAAAATCGACAACACTAAAAATAATACGTTACTCATCTATAAAAACCATTCGAGTAAAGAGTCGATAAAGAAGAATTACAGTGATGTCATTGAAGTTGATAATACGTCCATTCTAATGAACTTTGTTGCTAGAGGCATCGGCGTTGGTGTCATTCCAAATTACCTCATGAAAGGTAGCCACGTAAACAACATCCATATTACAAAAATTTTCGATACGGAAAGAGCGATGTATATCGCCTACCCTTACCAAAATCCACTCCCAAGAAAGTTGGCCGAAATATCAGCTTTTATTAGAGTCGAACTGGATAGTATTTTGAGTAAGCCATCCTTTTAGTTAGGCTGATCTTTCGGGTGAAAATTGTATCATTTCGTTAGTTACGACGAGGCTATACAATAGAAATTTGTAACTAGATCGTTCTTGAGCTAGTGGGTGGTTGGTGTGCCACGTCGATACGTTAACCCAAGGTGCAATGATGTCATACACTTCGTTTTCCATAAATCACTCCAATAAAAACCAATCGTACAAGGAAGACCATTCCCCCAGTATGTAACTCCATGCTTCGCGTAATACATTCACTCTCTCGCACCAGACATTTCTAATTTGGATCAAGCAGGACATTTTAACTTCACCACTACAGACGATGGGCTGACTTTATCTATGTGTTTATCTAAAGGAGAAGATATAAGAAAATATATCGCTAACTATCATTAACGGGATATGAATGAGTTTTAGCACTAACGCATAATGGGGCAATTTCATTTTAGCTTTAGTGGATTAAAATTATCCGAAGGATAATTTCTGGTTTGTACAGTCATGGATATGGCTGTACATCGTAATTTTGAATACCTATATAAGTAAAAACTTATAAGCTATACATCCAGCGGAATAGTTCTATTTGTCATTTTAGCGATTAGTCCACCAACTCGTTTGCGCATCTCACGCCTATCCACAATCATATCTAGAGCACCATGCTCTAAGAGGAACTCACTTTGCTGAAAGCCCTCGGGTAATTTTTCTCGAACGGTTTGTTCTATAACTCGACGCCCCGCAAACCCAATTCTTGCCTTCGGTTCGCCAATGTTAATGTCCCCTAACATGGCTACGCTAGCTGAGACACCACCATAAGTTTGATCTGTTAGTACCGATATGTAGGGCAATTTAGCCATTGATAATTGATTCAAAGCAGCGCTGGTTTTGGCCATTTGCATCAAAGCCATTAGCGACTCTTGCATTCGAGCACCACCACAAGCAGAAAAGCACACCAACCCACAATTTGCATCAATAGCCGCTTCAACTGCTCGAACGAAACGTGCGCCTACAACTGACCCCATTGAGCCTGCCATAAAAGAAAACTCGAATGCGCAGGCAACAACAGGTAAGCCCATCAGTTTTCCCTTCATCACAACCAGTGCATCTCTTTCTCCTGTACTTTTCTGAGCTAGAGCAAGGCGATCCTTATAGCGTTTCAGATCCTTAAAATTGAGCAAATCTTTCGGTTCATGTTCACTGGCAATTTCAGTTCGCTCTTCTTTATCCAAAAAACTGTCTAATCGTTGGCGTGCCGCCATCCTCATATGGTGATCGCATTTTGGACACACAGCCAGATTCTCTTCAAGGGCTATGCGGTATAAGATCTGGTTACAAGAGGGGCATTTAGTCCATACCCCCTCAGGAATCGACGCTTTACGTGTACTAATTATGTTCTTCTTATCCAATAGCTTTTCTAGCCAACTCATGGGGAAACCTTACCTAGATACCTTTAGTGAAGAGTATTGTATTAGCCTGTTTATGGTAATAAAGTGTCAATTATTGGTTTTATAATCCCACTTTATGGGACTAAATGAGATGCTTGATAAGATTGAACAGCAGTGGTTAAAAAGTTTTCACTGTGTCTACGAGAACAACAGTTTTAAACGTGCTGCGGAATTTCTAAGTTTGCCGACATCAAATGTCAGTCGCCATATCGCTTTGCTGGAAGAGCGACTGGATATACGACTATTTGACAGAACCACACGCCGAATCGCTCCGACAGATGCAGGAGAACATCTTTATTTACGCACACAGCCATTGCTGGACAAGCTTAATGATGCTCTTGAGGAAGTGACTCAGCACTCTCATGAAGTCATGGGGCAGCTTAAAGTTTTAATGCCTGATTCGCCTGCATTAGCCCAAGCAGTGGTTTCTTTTTGTACCCTGCATCCTTCTGTTTCATTATGTTGTGATACGAGCATCAGTCCGAAAGAGGATTTACTTGATGGCTTTGACATCGTCTTAAGCTTTCATCGAGGAAAGCTCGAAGACAATAGTTGGGTAGCTAAGGAGATTAAACGCTGGCCAAGTGCTGTTGTGGCATCCCCCAAAATCCTACGGCGCTTTCCCAGACCTTTTCAGATTACCGATTTGAAACATGTTCCCTGTATCAATAGCTTTACCGCGTTAAATGGAACTCCGTGGATATTCAAAAACGCTAAAGGTGAGCTGATTACTCAAAAAGTACAGTCTTCTTTTAAAGTGAACAGCGGGTATCTTGCCAAAACAGGTGCAATATCTGGTTTAGGCCTTGCGATACTACCTATAGAATTTTGCCAAGCTGAGATATGTGCAGACACTTTGGAGGTGGTTGAGATGGAATATCAGCCTGATGATTTAGTGCTGTATGCTTTTTATTCTTCTAGAAAGCACTTGGCTAAAAAAATTCCGATGTTCATTGAACATCTAAAGTACCACGCAAATATAGTCAATTGAACCTGATATGCCATTAGAAATACTCTGGCGAACTCATATTAACAAACCATGTGTATATTCTTTTTCTAGCTTGGAATGGGGCAGATTCGTGTCAACCAAGGTTAAGCTGACACGACACTGGACAATTCCATGTTAAATGAAAAGCTCGAACCATAGAGTTCCGGATTATCTGAACTAGGGGTTAATGACGTGTCCAGTATTGGTCGTGTATATCAGGCAAATGTTGATGGAAATAGCTAGACAGAGCAAGCACTCGATATTTGAACCTTGAATACCAATCATAACAATAAATTATCAAACCCATAATAAACCATAATTTCCTGTTCATGTTAATTCCAAGTATCTTCACTTCAAATTCAAAAATCATTGATATCATAACGCTACCTGAATACAAGTGTCCCTGTCATAGGAAGTTAGTTCGGTGAAACGTTTAATAGGGTTAACTATGAAGTTTTTACACACCATGATCCGCGTTACGAACCTAGAACAATCTATTGAGTTTTATACCAAGGTGCTTGGTATGAGCATTCTGGATCAAACGGAAAATACCGAATACCGCTACTCATTAGTTTTCGTAGGGTACGAAGATCAACCAGAAGGCACAACGATTGAGTTGACCTACAACTGGGATACTAATCAATATGATATGGGGAATGCATTTGGTCACCTTGCATTAGGTGTTGAAGATATTTACGCCGCATGCGACAAGATCAAAACCCTTGGTGGTAACGTAACCCGTGAACCGGGCCCAGTAAAAGGAGGAACGACGCATATCGCCTTTATTACTGATCCTGATGGTTATCAAATTGAGCTAATCCAAGTTAGCAAGTAAGGGGAAATAACACGATGAAAGAAGCACTGTTTCAACCATTGCAGCTAGGTAAAGTATCGCTCAAAAACCGTATCGTCATGCCGCCAATGACTCGCTCACGAGCTAGTCAGCCAGGGAACATCGCCAACGATATGATGGCGGAGTACTATGCCCAGCGTGCAACAGCAGGCCTAATTGTCGCTGAAGGCACGCAGATTTCTGAAATGGGTCAAGGCTATGCCTGGACACCCGGTATCTATACCCCAGAGCAAATTGCAGGCTGGAAAAACGTCACTGATGCCGTTCATGAGAAAAAGGGCGTTATCTTCTCTCAGCTTTGGCATGTAGGTCGTGTAACACACCCTGATAACATTGGCGGTCAACAGCCGATTTCCTCTTCAGCACTGAAAGCAGAAAATGTAAAAGTATTCATCGACAACGGAAGCGACGAACCAGGCTTCGTTGATGTGGTTGAACCACGCGAAATGACCAAAGACGATATCAATAGAGTGGTAGGGGAATACCGTCAGGCAGCACTCAATGCGATCGAAGCCGGTTTTGATGGAATTGAACTGCATGCTGCAAATGGCTACCTGGTGAACCAGTTTATTGACTCTGAAGCCAACAACCGTACCGATGAATACGGTGGTTCTATTGATAATCGCCTGCGTTTCTTGAGTGAAGTCGTAGAAGCAATGGTTGATGCTATCGGCGCTGAACGCGTTGGTGTTCGTCTTGCACCATTTACTTCGCTAAACGGTACAGTAGATAAAACACCTGTCGAAACCTACACTGCGGCTGCAGCGCTACTCAATAAGCTGAATGTAGTATATATTCATATTGCTGAAGTGGATTGGGACGATGCACCTGATACGCCAACAGAGTTTAAGCACGCAATACGTGAAGCATACCAAGGTGTCATTATTTATGCTGGTCGCTACAATGGCGAGAAAGCGACACAAGCAATCACAGATGGATTAGCTGATATGGTTGGCTTTGGTCGCCCATTTATTGCAAATCCCGACTTACCAAAACGTATTAAAAACGATTATCCGTTGTCTGCACACGATCCGGAGACCTTGTTTGGTGGTGCTGAGAAAGGCCTGCTTGATTATCCAGAGCACCAAGCAGGCGAATAATCAGGCCGTGAAAATATACACGTAAACATCCGATCACAACCCCACTATTTTCTGTGGGGTTATTCGGTTTTATATCATTACCCACTCTTATACCTTTTACTGAGATCACATCATGCTTCGTAGTTGGGCCTTTCCAATCTCAAACTTGTGCGAATCTCTACCTTTGTACTTTCAATAAGCGCTTCAATGTATGAAAATACAGCACGTACAACGCTACGCCTTAGATATTGATTCTGCTTATCTCCTTCTAGAAGCTTAAAAGCCATATGAACATCATTATTTAAGGCTTTAATTAGATCATGCGTACGAATAAAACCTTCACCAGCCTTAAAACCTTATATCCCGGCACATTTACCTCCTAGTCGCCTAACGCTTTGTTCTTACGAATCCCCACAAAATCCCTTTGTAGTTCAATAAGTAGACACGCATCTTGCCTTCTGATCTAATGGATTCACCACAAAAACAAAAAGAATGAAAACAAGATGCGTGATATTCAAATACTACACGAGTCGCTGGAAAATCATTGTCCTAACATTCACAAAAAGCGACTCAACTCACTTATGGACTCAGTTAAAGCTTTGCTCATCAATGATGCACTCACTCTTACTTTGCTCGGGCGCTCGCTGCCTTCTAAAGCTAAAACCAAACACTGTATTAAGCGTGTTGACCGTTTATTGGGTAACGGCCATTTACACCGTGACCGACTCGATATTTACCGATGGCACTGTCATCAAATTTGTTCCATCAATCCACAACCTATTGTCCTAGTCGATTGGGCCGATATTCGTGAGTATGAACGGCTCATGGTACTGAGAGCATCCGTCGCCGTGGATGGTCGTTCTGTCACTCTTTATGAGCAGACATTTTCATTCAAACAATACAATTCCCCTCGAAGTCATCAACAATTTCTAGACAACTTCAAAGCCGTTTTTACCATCGCATGCCATGCCGATTATCATAACGGATGCTGGCTTTCGTAATACCTGGTTTACACAAGTTGATGATATCTAGGACGCGTCAGGGGTGACGTTAACGTCTTAGTCAAAAAACAGTGGCAACATATTAAGTTTCTGTTTAACAAAGCGAATAGTAAACCCAAACACATTGGGTTCACACTGTTAGCCAAGCGAAAACCATTGCTCTGTCATCTTCATCTTTATAAAAAACAAACAACAAAACGTAAAGGCCGTCCATAAAAAGTCTGCAATGGAGCCTTGGTTACTCGCAACCAATATCCCAACAGACATATTCTCTTCACGGTGCATTGTTAGGCTATACACCAAGCGTATGCAGATTGAAGAAACATTCCGTGACTTAAAAAGTCCTCAATACGGTTTTGGCTTGCGTCAAAGTCACACTCATGATCCTCGTCGAGTTTTATCCTTCGTCAGACTCGGAAAAGAAGTCTTTCGCAGGCTGGAGTATCACATTTCCGAATCAACAATACGCTGGGCACAACAAACCCTCATTATGATGGCAAGGAGAAATTATCGTGCGTAGATTTTGTGGGGATCCGCCAGCGCCTGCAATAAGGTGCCCCTCACTTAGCATACAAAGCACACCAAACTTCATACCAAAACCGCCGAGTGTAACGGGTCACCTTGATTGCCTTGTATGAAGTAGAATTCAGATACTCTACAAGCTGGTTTATCAATGTTCCCAATAGGTTAAATTCAACTTCAATGTACAAAACCAAACCTAATAAAAAGGAGGAAAGCAATAACACACATATAGCTTTAACAATAGTTGTTATTGTATTGGCTAAGTAGGAAGGGAAATTACACTCTTAATCCATTATTGGCGTCGTGGGATCTCATCTGATGACGTTCTAACCATTAACAATGACAAATCTTCACGTAATACTGATCATTCACTATATACAGTCCACTCAGAAGGTGTGAAGTAACTCAAATTTCTATGCTCTCATTTTCTAGGTTTTTCTTTATCTAAACTGAACAAGTTGATTTTCAGAAAAACAACAATATCGCAATAAAATAATAAAAAACAATATGATAACAATAAAACCATAATCTCATTTTGCTATACAGAATCCCAAATTAGACTGGAACTGACACAAGAAAAAACTTGCAACAGTGCCTAAATAAAACTACTGTACACACATACAGTATGTACATATAACCACTGGATGGGATGAAGGATCATGACAGCATTATTTAATCGCTTACAATCGGTTACTGCTTCGCAGGCGTATAAATCGACCTTTACTACTGACTCGGCAGTAGCTCATTATCAGTCGGTTAAATGCCCTATTGAAGTATGTTTTTCAGACGAAAAGCAGACACAACTTGCCTACTTTCTACGTTTGCTAAAGCAAGCGAGTCAGCAAGATCGTTGGATCATGTTCATTGGCGATGACGCACTTATTGACAAAAACCTGCTAATTAGTGCCGGTATTGCTCTAAACAAAATACTGGTCTTAAATAATAAAAAATCACTTACCGATCAGGTTCTAATGACTAAAGCTCTTATTACAGGGAACTGTAGCGCAGTCATTGCTACGGGTGATATTGAGGATTTCGAGACAAAATCTATTCGACAGGCAGCAGAACACGGCCAGTCATTAGCTTTTGTCATCAACCGCGATGCAAGCCGAAATCTGACATTTCACTAATATCTATATACACAATCTATTGCCATCAATTCACTGTCGGCTTTCTTGATCTACAGCAATGAACAGCGGAATTACCTGACGCACCACCGATAGACATCACATAACTTGTGATTTAACGCGAAAAAGCACCATAAAATGCTTTATTATTATCAGCATCTGGTTTTTAAAACTTGGTTTTTATTTTGGATAATAAGCTTGGATTAGGTGCGATGACCGCACTGGTAATTGGCTCAATGATCGGCGCTGGAGTCTTTAGTCTTCCACAGAATATGGCGGCCGTCGCCAGCCCTGCAGCTGTAATGATTGGCTGGGGTATTACGGGGCTCGGGATGATCTTTCTCGCTCTGGCCTTTCAACATCTCTCGCAATTAAAACCCGAAATTGAAAGTGGTGTCTTTGGCTATGCTCAGGCTGGGTTTGGGGATTTTATCGGTTTTTGCTCTGCCTGGGGATACTGGCTCAGTGCTATGCTGGCCAATGTTTCTTATCTAGTCATTGTTTTCAGCACGCTAGGTATGTTTTTCGATCAACCTGATATGGTGTTATTCGGCGAAGGAAATACGTGGCTTGCTGTTGCCGGCTCTTCAGTTTTATTATGGTTGGTACACGCATTAGTGTTACGTGGCGTACAAACAGCTGCTGTCATCAATATAGTTACAACCATAGCCAAACTTATCCCTCTGATCATGTTTATCTTATGTGCGTTAATCGCATTTAAGTGGGATACCTTCGTGTGGGATTTCACCGGCCTCCACTTTGGTGAACAACACAATTTACTATCGCAAGTCAAAAGTACCATGCTGATCACCGTGTGGGTGTTCATTGGTATAGAAGGGGCTGTAGTCGTTTCCAGCCGCGCAAGGCACCGTAAAGACATTGGCCGTGCAACCATTCTTGGCCTGTTAACGGCGCTCTCTATTTATGTACTGGTAACACTACTCTCTATGGGGGTGATTAGCACCGAAGAGCTTGCAACCTACCAGAACCCTTCCATGGCTCAGGTACTATCCCACATATTGGGCCCTTGGGGAGGGATCATTATCGGTTGTGGCTTGTTGATTTCTGTTTGTGGTGCTTTTCTCAGTTGGACTGTACTGGCTTCAGAAGCTCCCTACTTAGCAGCTAAAGACAACATGTTCCCGAAAAGCTACACACAACAGAACAAAGCGGGTAGTCCGGTAAAAGCCCTTTTGCTGACCAGCTGCTGTATTCAGGTTTCACTTTTTTTTGTTATGTTTGCCGGTGGAACCTACGATACACTTCTTGCTGTTGCCTCAGAAATGATATTGGTTCCCTACTTCTTGGTGGGGGCTTACACCCTGCGTCTGGCCATTGAAACGAATAACCGCGGTTCGCTGCTGTTTATCGGTATCTGCGCCAGCCTTTACGGGTTATGGCTACTTTATGCCTCAGGCCTCAACTATCTTCTACTATCAGCACTACTCTACCTGCCTGGTTTATACTTTTACAGCAAGGCGAAGCGTGAGCAAGGTGTTAAGATTTTTGTCGGTAAAGAAAAAGCCGCAGCCAGTCTGCTCACTGTTGCAGCCTGTCTCGCAGTTGGCATGTTATGGCAAGGCATTTTATAATTAATAACCTATAAAAAAAGCCAGTAAATATACTGGCTTTTCTCTTTCTAAACACAACAAACATGCTAATACCACTCGGGATAATTTCCGGCTGACTCATCTCACAAAATGCAGACGTTTAGTGCTTCCCCATTTTCTGCGACAAAACTAATCCTGCAGTCTGATTTTTCCTCAATTAAAGCCAGCTGCTCTTCATCAAGAGAATAAGGCAAGTTAATAAGAAGGTTATCTATATGTTCAG
This sequence comes from Photobacterium sp., assembly GCF_033720175.1. Taxonomy (GTDB): domain Bacteria; phylum Pseudomonadota; class Gammaproteobacteria; order Enterobacterales; family Vibrionaceae; genus Photobacterium. Next base: position 17,719 of record NZ_JAWWDA010000027.1, on the reverse strand, counting down.
AGCGGGCCAGACGCAGTAAACGGATCATATTATTTGCATCGCTAATATTGGTAGATAGCACTTTAAGCGCCTGCATCTGGAGTTTTTCAGACTCAGTTAAACCAATGGGCAGAGACGACTTCCATGATATCTCTAAAGCAGGCAGCAAGGCTTTCAATGCATCAATAAACGTTAACTTATGCTTACAGGATGCAGACAAAAAAGATGTGTAATCAAACACGACATTTTCTTTTTTTGAGGTTCCAACTAATGTTTCCATATTAGTCCTTAAGAGAAACATAACTACTGTTGCTTTGACCATTAAATGCACTCAATTGCATTAGATATTAACTATACGATCAACTTGCTTAAGAGGTATTCTTAGTTTTAGGAAATTTGCGCTTGATCTTACTTTTTCCACGTAAAAATCAATTTGAATATACCCACAAAACATTTGATTAACATCAATAACACCTCAAAAACACTTTACTTACGTTGTTGAAATATGGAAGCCATTCTGTTAGGAATATAAGCAGGTGAGCTGACTCTCTGTCAGCTTACCTGTTTATTAACTCTCTGCTATATCTTTCTCTCTATCATTATTTAAATTGATAAGAAGATGGCACCACTATCACCCCCTTTTCTGAAATATCGAAACGCTTAGCGTCAGCTTTAGCATCAACACCAATCTCTACTCCTGGCGGGATCTTTACATGCTTATCAATAATACAGTTTTGAACGTATGCTCCCTCGCCTATTTCAACTCCTTCGAAGATGATGCTATTAATAACTACCGCAGCATTCTTAATTTTCACCTTGGGAAATAGAATTGAATTCTGTGCAGAACCTCCTTCAATCACGACGCCACTTGAAATAATGGAATTAATAAAAATACCTTCATTTCCCGTTGCTGACGAAACTGTTCTGGCTGGTGGCAACTGAGGTTCGTAGGTCCTGATTGACCAATCAAATTGATATAAATCCACTGGAGGAACAGGTTGTAACAAATCCATATTAGCCTGATAGTATGAATCGATAGTTCCAACATCTCGCCAATAGGCGTCTTGTGTTACTCGTCCCTCTTCTCCTCCGAAACGGTGGGCATAAACGCCCCCCCCATCAACCAGTTTAGGAATAATGTCTTTACCAAAATCATGGTCGGAAGATGAATTTTCCGCATCTTCTTGCAGAGCATTTATCAATGATTGGGTTGTAAAGACATAAATTCCCATCGAAGCCAAACTACAATCAGAGTTACCCGGTAAGGTTGCGGGATGTTTCGGCTTTTCAGTAAACGTCAAAATTCGCTGGTCTTGATCAATTTCCATTACGCCAAATTCACTGGCTTCCTCAACAGGCACGTCCATGCAGGCCACCGTTAGATCGGCATTCGCTTGCTTATGGTGCTCAATCATCGGGGCGTAATCCATCCGGTAGATATGATCCCCCGACAATACGACGACATATTTTGCTTCACTACGAGACAACAGATACAGATTCTGAAAGATGGCATCGGCAGTTCCACTATACCAGCTGTCGCCTGTGCGCATTTGAGGCGGAATATTAGTGATGTATTCACCAAGCTCAGGGTTGAAAATTGACCAACCGTCTCGAAGGTGTTTTTGTAACGAATGGGACTTATATTGAGTAAGCACAAGTATTCGGCGCAATCCAGAATGCAGACAATTTGCCAATGTAAAATCGATAATGCGGTATTTACCGCCAAAAGGTACCGCAGGCTTTGCCCTGTTATCTGTTAGAGGAGACAATCGAGAACCCACTCCGCCTGCTAAAATCACTGCTAATGTATCTTGCATTGTCTGACCTTCCTTAGCTAAAAAGTTAATCTTTAGCCAGATACGCAAATATCAAGCCAGCACTTAACCCATTAATAAGTAATACATTAAAAATAGCACTCTTTTTGTTGCACCAAAATATTGCAACAATCACAGCATATATGCACAAATCTGGCGCAGTCTTTTAAGCTATTGCAACTCGTGCACTGTATTGTCGCGTTCAAAGGTTTCGGGGATGATGTGGCGGTGCTTCTGATGCAACTATAATATCCTTCATAAGAACGGGGCAATCACTTCAACACACAACCAAAATTAAAAAACGGCGCCCATAACACACCGTTTTTAATTGCGTATAACCAGCCGCATCAGCGTAACTAACAGCCCTTCTCTTCTAAAAAAGAGATAAAGAGGACTAGGTCATGGGGTTCTCTCATACTATAGCCATCACCCTGAGCTGAGCATCTGGTAGATATAATTGCTTAGGTCGACACTCCCTTAACTCTAGCACCTCTGTTTTTGCATCCAGTTGTGATAGCTCCTTCTTCATATCTGCGAGTTCTCTCTCCATATAAGAAATATTGCGTATTAGCATCTTTCTTTCCATCATCCATTCCTTATGCATCAACTGTTATATCAAGGTAACAAAAAAAGGTATAAAGCTAAAGAGATAGGCACCTCAATGTTGCCTTTTCCTGTTGCATAAATATCAACGATTTACTAGTAATTAAGTATTGTTGTCTTTCAGTTACTTCGCCAACTTTTTCGCCGCCACACACCCGTTTTAATTAATAATAGATATCAATTCATTTATTACATGGAAAAGGCAGAGTAGATCACTGGTTAGGCACTCATTAGAATCAGGATGAGGATGATTTTTGTGTTATGGAAGATGCTATCTGACATATTAATCATGGAGGAGGATGTAATTAAAGCCACCGTCTAAATGTGGCTTTAAATATTACAAATCAGTTCATTATTTACTATTTTCAACTGCTTTTTGTATTGCAGGACCAATTTGACGCTTACGTGATGTCACCCCGTCCAAAACAAGCCAGCCATCAACCGACTTACCTTCAAACGCTACTTTCGCAATGGCCAAATCGGAAGCATCAATCCATAGCAAATTAGCACGTTTATTTTTTGTATCGGTTACCGAGAAAAATAGGTAATCAAGCTGATTGTCTTTTTTATAAGCTTTCATGGAAGTAATGAAGTCATCACGGCGGTCCAGTAGTTGCTGAGCTGTCAGTGTTTCTGCCACACCAATTCCCACTTTCTTTCCGCCATACGTGAAGTTTTTATAATCCATAGTCAATATTTCATCCGCACTGACATGACTAAGATCTGATTTAGCCTCTAGCATTTGCTGACCAAACGCTTGCATATCTTTAATACCTGCCAGTAACGCAAGTTTTTCAGCATGGGTACGATCATATTGTGTGGTTGTCGGTGATTGAAATATAACCGTATCTGACAAAATTCCTGCCAAGGTTGTACAAGCCAGCGGCTTCGGCAGTTCAATGCCTAAACCTTCGGCACGATCAGCTAAAATTGTCGCAGCAGAGCCCCATTGACGAATATCAATTGCAGCAACCTGGGACATATTCACCGGACTACCACCAATCGCATGATGATCAACAATGGCAACAATGCTGCTTTCATCAACAGTCTGATGTAGTTGTGTGTTTTGATTAAAATCAACCAGTCCTACATCTTTCTGACTAAAATCGTACCATTGCTTCGGAACGTCCGCCTGGCAATAATCTAAAACAAATTTACTTTCGAGGTTAATGGGCTCAGACACAGCAGCCGTGCCACCGTATATGTGAGCAGCAAGCATCGCTGAAGTCACTGAATCGGTATCAGGACTAAGGTGCCCAGTCCAAACAAGATTTTTTGTGTCATTCTGTTGAGGCGCTGTTAATTCAAACGCTACAGTATTTGAGCTTGCAAAAGCCAGTAATAGAATAATGCTTTTCGACTTCATTATTAATTCCTTTATTATCAAACAATTAAGATCAAAGGAATATATTTTAGCTTTATGGCAAACTTATGATACAAATTTAAACTTATCTCACTGTTTTTATTGCAAATATATTATTACGCTCGCAAAAACAAAACTCAGGACTATTAATCAAAAGCATTGAGGTTCTGGTGTCTCTCGCGCTATTATGTGAATAGCGTATTACACTTAACGCCGGAAATTCTTCATCGAGATATACTGCGATTCAACTGGTTCTGCTCTAGGGCTATCGTAACCGTAAATGTCTTCACGCATCTGCAGTGCATTGTGCTCATCAATCCAAGCTGTCAGGTAAATGAAATCAACTCCTAACCGCTTTGATAGATAAACCGTATCTGAATTATTATTATTCACCATGGCACTATATGGCGCAATATTACTCCGCCGCTGAAAATCGATAATAAAGTTTGCCAAATCTTCTGCTTTTTCAACTCGAACACAGCCTGAACTAAAGTTACGCTTCGTTTTTCCGAACAATCCGCGTGTCGGCGTATCATGCAGAAAAATTGAATAGTCGTTCGGCATCAGAAACTTCACTTTTCCTAAGGCGTTATTCGGACCTGGCCCTTGCTGGAATTCATAGGGAAATGTTTTGGGGTTTACTGATTGCCAGTCAATTTGATCAACCGGAATTTCCGTACGATCACGCCAGCTTTTCAAAATCTGCATGTTATGCTTAACAAGATAGTCACGGGAACGTTTTACATTAGGCACAATATCCTTTCGTTTGATCGTTACTGGTACATTCCAGCTCGGATTGATAACCATGGTATTAATTGACGATGAAAACAGATTTGTTGGCCGCGTTGATCGTCCGACAATAACTTTTGACTCAAAAACTACCTCGTTGCCATTGAATATTCTGAGCATATAATCAGGAATATTCACCCAAATATGCGGGATATTATCGACATAGTTTGTCACGCGACTACGTTGCAAGTTAAGTGCTATGCGGCGGGCAATCTCATCATACGGCATGGTTAATCTCATAGCCGTTTCAAGCCCTATAATCCCGTCGACAACTAACCCATGACGCCGTTGAAAACGTTTGATACTGTCAAAAACAACGCCTGAATTATTAATAGATTCGCTCTGAGAAAGCCTTTCAAAATCTGACTGATTCAGATCACCTTGATCATAAAGAACGCGGATTACCCCCTGACCTGCCGTTATTATCCCACCTTGATGAATCTCTCTCTGTAAGCGAAAAGAGGATAACGAATGCGATGGCAGTTTCTGCATCTTTTCAACGATAACCATAGCTTGTTCAAACTTTGTATTTTGCGGGCGTGATGACTGTAATTTTGTCAGGGTCAACGGAAGCATGTGCTGGCTCAGCATCACATTAGATTCATTCGAAATAGTTAATGGCTCTGTTTTGAATAATGTACTGCGATCTCGCTTGATCTGAGCCAGATACACTTGATAAACGTAATAGCTATCCGTCGCGAGCAGATCATACGCTCGCTGATCTGTGCGTAATGCCAACGTCCGTAATTCTGACAGACGTTCTGATAAACCGGGTACCATTTCGGTATCAGCAACAGATTTCAGCTGCAATTCAAGCTCTTTTCTTAACGCTTTTTGTTGCCAAAAGGGATAGAAATTATTGGCCGCATAAGCGTTTTCTGATAGCTGAGCAAAGCACACTTTCGAACCTGTTGACGGGCACAGCTTTCTACTGCTGTTAACGGCAACATTATCCAGGTAAGACCAACTCAGGAAATTTTCGCCAGCGGAGGTACCACCGGACAACAATAGAAAAAACAGCACTAAAAATTGGCCGTACCACTGAAGAAAAACACGCTTATGATCAAACATCGTCAACGTGATCCTTATCTATGGAAAATGAAAAATATTTGACATCACCCCATGGTAATTGCCTCAATCAACAACGATTGTCATGGTTAGAAAATCCCTGATCTTTTTGTTTGCTCATTATATATTTAGACAAAAAAACGTCATTCATACAGTTAAAGTGGATTATATTTTCAACACTATTTTTCCAAACTTACTCTTTCCCTCCGAAAAATAAATGTCAATAATTTGACGAAGCGGCTGATTTTCATCAATAAAACGAACTTACCCAACACCAGAATTTATTCAAAACCAGGCATTAAAAATAATCACAAAAAAGTGATTTTTTTAACGTATTACTGGATAAAAAAGTGTGAGAAGGAACTGCGAATTTCCATTTGGAAAATATCTAATTCTATGTTTTTCACTTTTGGAAAGCTGAAGCAAGCGTTACCTTATAACCATATTAGTTATATGGATTTGTGCTATGACCTTGCAGGCTAAATTAAAACAGATTGTTACTGATCCGACGCTTTCACCTAAGCAAAAATCAAATTTTCTCGCCTTAGAAGCTGATGCAAGCTTACCTTGCCCGCCCGTCTCTAAAAGGGTAAAAACCGCTATGGCGGCAGGTATCATCTGCGACATGTTTGAGGGCAATGCTCCATTCAAGCCGCGCTACGTTCTGCCTGATTACGCAAAATTTCTTCAGCAAGGTTCGGAGTACCTGGAATTACCACCAGCAACTAATTTTGACGAAGCACTGAACGCTTTAACCATTATTTATCATCATGTGCCTTCTGTGACCAACATCCCCGTATATCTGGGTCAACTTGATGAACTCTTAATTCCTTATATTTACGATCTGGATGAAGAGGCCATTTATCGAAAAATCAAACTGTTCTGGATCATGCTTGACCGTACCCTGCCCGATGCCTTTATGCATGTGAACATCGGCCCAAGCGATAACATCATCTGCCGCACCATTCTCAAAGTCGATGCCGAGCTAAAACAAATCGCGCCCAACCTGACGTTTATGTACGATCCGACAATCACACCAGATAATCTATTGCGGGTCGCAGCCAGCAATATCTGTGAATGCAGCAAGCCACATATCGCTAACTACCCTCTGCATGCCAGCGCTTTCGACAATAAAGGCTTCGGTATTGTCAGTTGTTATAACTCATTACCACTGGCGGGGGGTGCCAATACCTTGGTTAGAATGAATTTAAAAGAGGTTGCACTGCTAACAGAAAACATCGATAGCTTCTTTGCAGAAACCCTGCCCCATTACTGTCAAATCATGTATGAACTGATTGATGCCCGGGCAAAGTTCCTCCATAACGAATCCCACTTTTTCGATAGCTATCTGGTCAAAGAAGGCCTAATTGACGAAAACCGATTTGCACCAATGTTCGGCATTTATGGGATGGCCGAAGCCGTGAACATTCTAATGGAAAAATCTGGCTGCAACGGCAAATACGGTCTTGACGAAACCGCAAACCAGTTAGGCCATCAAATCTCAGCGGCATTGGATAAAATTGTGAAATCAACCCCGGTAACTTACGGCTACCGTGATCGGGCGTTGCTTCACTCTCAGGGCGGCATTAGTCTTGATGAAAACGTGACTCCGGGCGTTCGTATTCCCTATGGATCAGAGCCGGATCCGGTTTCTCACATTCAGGCCTTAGCTGAGCACCATCAATACTACACATCGGGTATCAGTGAAATCCTGACCATTGATGAAACCGTTAAGTCCAACCCTGAAGCGATGTATCAGTTGTGCAAAGGGGCACTGAATCTGGGTTTTCGTGAGTTCACGGCGAATGTCGCATCTAATGATTTAATGCGTGTAACAGGTTACATGATTAAGCTATCTGATATTGCGATGTTTAAAGAACAAGGATCTCGTACCAATACCACAGGGTTAGGCGCAGAAGCGGCTGAAAAGACCGGGATCTTAAATCGCAAACCACGAGTCGCCAGTCATGAACAGTCTCCTTGCTATGTTAATGCAGGATGATGAGAGTGGCTGTAAATAAAGCGACGGTCAGTAAAATTCTGACTTTCTCTTGCGTTGACGGGCCTGGCAACAGGCTCGTTATTTTCCTGCAAGGGTGCAACTTCAACTGCCAAAGTTGCCATAACCCCCATACGATTGGGCACTGTAATAGTTGTGGCGACTGTGTTTCGCAATGTCCGACTCAGGCGTTATCACTAGATAGGCAAGTACAGTACGACCAAATTTTTGACGAGCAAGGTTTAAATGTACATAAACATGCAACCCGAGTTCGCTGGGACGCTTCGCTCTGCAACCATTGTGATCAGTGTTTAGCGGTATGCCCGCAACAATCAAGCCCGAAAACCCGGCAATATTCGGTTGCAGAAATGTTGGCAGTGATCCGACAAAATAGTCTGTTTATTACCGGCATTACCATAGCGGGGGGAGAAGCAACCCTACAGTTAACGTTTATTACGGCACTGTTTGCAACGATTAAATCAGCGCCCGATTTGCAGCATTTAACTTGCTTGGTCGATAGCAATGGCAGCCTCAGCAGCACCGGTTGGCAAAAACTGCTTCCCGTCATTGATGGCGCGATGATCGATCTGAAAGCCTGGCAACAGGAAACCCATATATGGTTGACCGGCCGCAATCATCATCGTGTATTTCAATCTATAGAACTATTAGCCAGACACCGTAAGTTATATGAGGTGCGCTTACTTCACATTCCCGGAATAACGGATTTTGATGCCGAAATCGACGAGTTAGCAGGCTACCTGAATAAACTACCAACCGAGACTCGAATTAAGCTCAATGCTTTTCAGCATCACGGGGTTACAGGAGAGGCTCAGGAGTGGGCTGTCTGTCTGGAAGGCGATATCAACCAGCTGGCAGCCGGACTCACCTCTCGCGGGGTGAGAAACTTGGTATTGCCTGCGGTTTATGTTTAAGAATAGCTTGAAAATGCAGGCTATTCATCTTTACAGCATTGCTTTATCTGCTCATACATCCATCGATGCGCGGGATCATTCATACTCGGCTGATGCCAGACTAAGCTATAGGCCACATCCCCGTAATTAAAGGGTAATGGTTTGGTGGTCAACCCTTTTGCCTGAAAAGCGATTTGTGCCCAACGCTTCGAGCAGGTAAAGAGCAGATCACTATGGTGACACATCAGTGCTGCACCGCCGAAATCAGGAACGGTAATAATAGTTTTGCGTTTTTGATGCTGTTGGGCAAGTTGTAATTCAAAGAAAGGAACATTCAGATCGCTATCCATGATCCCGATATGACCGAAGCGCAGGTAATCTTCAATGGTTAAGTTCTTACCGGCTAGAGGATGAGACGGATTCATCAGACAGACCATTTCATCATGAATTAAGGTCTCCCATACCAGGTTGTTATGCGAGCTCGGTGGCTGGCTTCTGTCATGAGGCAGCATAATAAAATCAAGCTGACCTTTAGATATTCCATCAAAGCCTACGCTATCTTTTGACCAGATATCTAACCGGATATTCGGTGCCTGAGCGAGCACCTGGGCACTGAGCTTAGCCGCCAGTAATTCAAAGGTACTTTCACGCATCGCCAGTGAAAAACGGCCTTCATAACGGAACGGCTCAAAAGCTTCCTGCGTCATGATCTGGTTCATGTCATTGATCATCTGGTGCACTGTGGGGCCTAGTCGCCGCGCAAGCGGTGTAGCGACTAACTTGTTCCCATGACGGTAGAACAGTTCGTCATTCAAATTTTCCCGTAACTGACTCAATGTCTTACTTACTGATGACGGGCTCAGGCATAATCGTTCGGCACTGGCCGTCACACTCAAGGTATCTAGCATGACATGAAGCGTTATCAAGTGCTTCATACTGATCCGGGAAAGCTTGATCAGATCCATTAAACCGTACTCCATTCGTTGGGTTCAGAATAAAAACCGACAAAAAAGCCGCGAGCAAGTCGCGGCTTCTTTTTAACTTATACTATGCGATTACCGAATGCCGTTAAGAAACTCAGCACGTGTCGCAGGGTTTCTTTTGAAGATACCGCCCAGTGCCGTTGTTGTCGTCACACTGGTTGCATCCATCACACCGCGTGCTTTTACGCAATAATGCGTCGCATCAATGGTGATCGCAACGTCATCACTTTCCAGCAATGTTTGCAGGGCAACTAAAATCTGTTGGGTCATACGTTCCTGCACCTGAGGACGCTGGCCAAAGAAGCGTACTATACGGTTTATCTTTGACAAACCGATGATCTTACCACGCGGAATATAAGCGACAGTCGCCTTACCATCGATCGTCACCAAATGGTGCTCACAGGTACTGGTAAGCGTAATATCTTTCACTCGCACCATTTCATCACAGTTCATCTTATTTTCGATCACTGTGATTTTCGGAAAGTTTGCGTAATCTAATCCGGAGAACACTTCATCCACATACATTTTTGCAACACGATGAGGTGTTTCCATCAGGCTGTCATCTGCTAAGTCCAACGAAAGCAGCCCTAAGATCTCGCGCACATGGTATTCGATCTTTTCTTTTTTCTCTTCGCGACTCACAACTTTGTCAGTCATTGGTGTTTCAAGTCCGCGAGCTTCAAGGGCTGCACGCACCTTTAATGCAGATTCGCTTAATACCGTCATTCTTCGCCTCCAACTGGCCTGGGCTTAAATGCAAAAACGTGCCCAATTCATAATGTTTATCTGAAATCACTACGCCAGTGATAAATCTGACCGAAGGATACCTGCAAATAAAAACAATTACACCACGTAAATGATAAGTGAATAGTTCAAACACCTTTTTTTTGTCATAATAACCCTTTACTGAGCCTATAACTTATAATTAAAGACGGACACCAATATGGGATGTTGTGACACTCCAGGTCTAATGCCTGTTGAAACGGCTTTGAACAAAATTTTGGCCGATGTTAAGCCTTTGGAATCAGCTTCTGCTGTTTCTCTTTCCGACGCTATGGGGCGTGTCATCGCAGAAGATATCCTCTCCCCCATTAATGTGCCGCCATTTGCTAATTCAGCAATGGACGGCTATGCAATTCGTTCTCAGGATCTGAACACTACCGATACGCTGATTCTTGCTGGTAAGTCATTCGCAGGCATTCCTTTTAACGGTGAATGGTCTGAAGGCCAGTGCATTCGTATTATGACCGGCGCACAGATGCCTGAAGGTGCGGATGCGGTTGTCATGCAAGAGGAAACAGAAGCTAACGACGATCAAATCCGTTTTCTGATCAAACCGCCTGCTGATGATAATGTTCGCCCGATTGGTGATGATGTTCGCCTCGGTGATGTGGTAATCGCTAAAGGCACGCGTATTACAGCACGTGAAATGCCGCTGCTGGCCTCTTTAGGTGTTGCAACGGTCAACGTGATCGCGCGCCCTAAAGCGGCATTTTTCTCAACCGGTGATGAACTGCGCCCGGTAGGTGAACCATTAGACGCTGGCCAGATCTATGACAGCAACCGCTACGGTATTCGTGCTCTGCTTGAAAAGTTCGGCTGCGATGTTATCGATCTGGGCATTATTCCAGATTGCCCGGAAAAACTGCGAGAGGCCTTCACCAAGGCAACGAACGAAGCCGATGTAATAATCACTTCTGGTGGTGTAAGTGTCGGTGAAGCAGACTACACCAAAGACATTCTTGATGAGCAGGGTGAAATTGGATTCTGGAAAATCGCAATGAAGCCGGGTAAACCATTTGCTTTCGGCACGATCGAAAACACCTGGTTCTGCGGCCTGCCAGGTAACCCGGTATCCGCCATGCTGACACTGTATCAACTGGTACAACCGATGCTGGCTCAGCTGTCTGGCCATTCTCAGTATCAACCACCGCAGCGCTTGAAAGCAAAAGCAACAACCGTCTTTAAAAAGCGTCCGGGGCGTACCGACTTCCAACGCGGTATTTATCAGATCAACATTAATGGTCAGTTTGAAGTGGCAACCACCGGCAATCAGGGATCTGGCGCATTCAGTTCGATGCACCAAGCCAACTGCTTCGTCGTTCTTGAACAAGAACGCGGGCGAGTTATGCCAGGTGAAGACGTCACTATCGAACTTTTCAACCACACGTTGTATTAATGTGAGTAAAGAGTAGAGAGTGGAGTTTCTCGGTACCAACTACTCGGCACTCAAAACTCTATTGAACAGGACCGCATTGTGATAGAACTTTCTGATGAAGAAATGCTTCGTTATAACCGCCAGATCATTCTTCGCCAGTTTGATTTTGATGGTCAGGAAGCGCTGAAATCTGCGTCTATGCTGATTTTAGGTGCTGGTGGTTTAGGTTGTGCATCAACCCAATATCTGGCGGCTGCAGGGGTAGGCAAGCTCACCCTGATCGATGATGACAAAGTGGAAGTTTCAAACCTTCAGCGACAGGTGCTGCATAACGACAATACCGTTGGGCAGTTAAAAGTGGAATCCGCCAGATTGGCACTAACCACGATTAACCCCTACACCCAAGTCGACACTATTGCTAAGCGATTACGTGACGATGAGCTTTTAACGTTAATCGAACAGCACTCCGTTGTGCTTGATTGCAGCGATAATGTTGAAACCCGAAATCAGCTCAACCGCTTATGTCATCAGAAAAAAACACCGCTGATTTCGGGGGCCGCTATCCGTATGGAAGGACAGATCAGCGTTTACACGTATAAAGACGATGAGCCTTGCTACCAGTGTTTGAGCGCCCTGTTCGGCCAGCAATCTCTGAGCTGTGTTGAAGCGGGGATTATGTCTCCTGTCGTTGGCATCGTGGGTGCCATACAGGCAATGGAAGCTATCAAAGTCGTCGCAAATATGGGCAATCCGCTAACAGGTAAAATCCTGATGCTGGATGCAATGTCGATGAGCTGGCGTGAAATGAAACTAACCAAGCAGCCAACTTGTTCAGTGTGCCGCCATAGCTAGAAAAAAAGAAAGGAAGCAATATGCTTCCTTTCTTTATCACCCGTTGTATATAGATTGCTTTTTATTCAAATTTTTCAACCCAAGGTGTAATTCGAACATCAATGCGACGGTTCTGTTTACGCCCAGATGCAAGTTTATTACTTGCAATAGGGCTTAGTTCACCAAATCCATATGTATTAATACGCTCAGGATCAACCCCTCTTAAGACGAAGAATTTCAATACCGATTCTGCGCGTTTAGCTGACAGCTCCCTGTTATATACCTTACTGCCAACACTATCAGTATAGCCTGCAATAAATACTTTAGATTTTGGGCTATCCGCCAATAAAGAAGAAAGTTTTTCTAAAGAATCATGACTATCACTACGTATATATGCACTATTATTATCAAAACTTTTATCGCCATTAAAAACGATAGTCACCTGATCCCCTTCTCTTTTAACCGTTCCAATTGTTGGTGGAATTAATTTACGAGCTTGTTTGAAATTATAACTTACAAATGTCTCAATATCATTTTTAATGGCTCTTTCCCTAGCAGTATCACTACCAGTCGATTGACACCCAACAAGCAGTATTGACACTAACATCAAAATTCCGATTTGTATTTTAGCCATGAACCTATTCCTATCCAAGTTTCTATACGAAAGGCTATCAAACCAACTCGTTAATTACAGAGCAAAAATTATTATAATGGAGTCACTTCACAAGTAAATTCTAGGAAAACATAATTTACATTGATTTTCTTATATTTTTATAATGTCAAAATTGTTATTACCTTCCTTTTCCAACCAATAAACAGCACTGAGAGAAAATAAAAACATTTGTTTTGTCAGGAAAGTCGCTTTTAAAGTAAAAAATCAACCACAAACACTTAAAATATAAATACATTTAAATTATTGGGGGGGTACTATGGTTTATGATAGTTTTATTATTAAGCTAATTAATTAGGTAAATCTCATACGTTGGCGACCAGTTATCAGAGCAATGAACATATTTTTTCATCATTTTTATTCAAAATCAGTAGAATAGCCCACTTAGTAACTACCAACTCCCCGTCGGTACGCCGTGTTCATCAACATAAGCTTTATCTTCAGCATCGAGTTCAGGAAATATGAAATCTTCTGGTACGGGAGTTACTGCGGCCTGTACTTTAAACTGCAGTTCATTTTCAAAACATCCGCCATTTAAAAAGACTGAAATCATCCCGTCAGGCGCTAATCCTAACAATATATTGTCTTTATAAGGTCTTAAAAGATCGAGACTACCGCAGCGAACATCGTGATAGACACGCATTTCTTCCCGGATTGACTCAGGAATTGTAATTGATTTTTCGAAAGCCATTTTATTAGCCAATGAATACCACTGAATATAAATAATATAAGGTAACTCTTTACTTTTTATACTATACCCTGCGCTAAGTCTTTCTACTCCAGCCCACGATAGTGGATTATTTGAATATGGTGCATATCCACCAATCATCGCTCTCCACCCGTTTTTTTTACTTTCTCCTAAGACCAGTGCTTTCTCCACTTTTGCACGATAATGTTGTGGGGTTGCTGCTGTCACCGTCCACTCTTCTAGCTGGTGGCCTCTCAACGAACAACTCGATAATAGCAATAGCACATTAACAATTAATATAAATTTCAAACTGGATATCCTTGTTGTGGCTTATGCGTAAAGATCATTCGTTCACGTTCTTTATTTTTTATTCTTGGCTTCATCGGGTAAATAACAAGTGTTGGTGACCAATTATCAGAACAGTGAACATACTGTTTCATCATTTTGTCTTTTAATTTACTTGGTAGATGCTGGGGGATCATACCCTCATCATTCTGCTCAATTTTATTTTTATAATATTGATACAACTCATTAAGATCTGAGTTTAACGTTTCGCTTGGTTGATCTAATGGTACTCCGAACTTTATTGCCAAATCTCTCATGACATAATAAGCAACTAACTGCAAATCACCGTTGACAGTCCGCTTCATATCTAAAGTGGCGATATACAGTTCATTGTCATTGCCACCCATCGGTCGACGTTGTACTTTCGGAAAATACTGCGCGATGGAATCGGTATACTCACTATATAACTTTTTGCTATGAGTGATTTTATCTGCTGCTTGTTCATTAAAAGTGCCTAAAGCCCAAGATTCATTTCGGCGGATCGTTCTTGAGTAAGGCCGCATAATGGCGACATGCTCTTCTCCATCACGGTAACCACCGCCAATATCGGAGTGTGCCCCTAACAAGGTGATTTCTTGATGATCGGGTTTGACGGAATTTAGTGCGAAATTATGACGATACTCATTTAAGGCCGTTAACTGAATGACTTTTTTTGCGATACCTCTCGGTAAGTATAAGTTAACCCCTCTGTTTTTATCATTTGAGCCATCCAATAGCTCATCATAACGACCGATAGCGGCAACGGTATCAAATAAACCGATGAAGTTAATTTCACTTTTAACTGTACTATCAAATCCAGCTTCTTGATAAAATTGACCTTTTTCTTTCTTATAAACATCATTGGCAAAGTGGCGAGCTGCCGCAGCTCCCCGACTAAAGCCAAAGATATCGAATACGAACTTACTTTGAGATTGGGAAATCTTCTTATCACTAATTATATTGCGAATGCTCATAATTGCATCTTCAACTCGCGCAACAACCCCCCTGTCCCCCATGCCTGTTGCCAGGTCGAACATTTCATCTTCGGTACCCGATTTAGTACCAACCCCTTCAACATAAATTTTAAATAGCTTCTTTTGAGGATTAAAAGGAAAGATGTTTAATAATCGACCAATATTGGTTGTCGAATTATCATAGCTGCCTCGCTTTGAGTCAGAAATATCATCTACTTTTTCGCATACATCTTTTTTATCTTCGGTAATACCTGTGGCCTCACACAGCATACGCATGGCAACATTAAATGAATTATTGCCTGTACCATCAAAAAACACACCGAATCGAATTTCAGGTTTTGAATAGTCGCGAATTTCTATGACATAGCTCTCGTTACTGCACAGAACGACAGCATCAGCCTGATCCGAGTTATGTTCTTCAGATAATGGGTTTTCAGGGGGGTGTTGCCAGAAGTCTCCCATTGTAGCGTTCAGGTATTGTTTACTGACGCCGCTAAAACCGGGCTCTTTCGTCGCATAATTTACAACCTCTGATGGTGCATCTTCTTTACGAGCAGTGCGCTCTTCCACCATTGCAATCAGCTCATCCGTCGGCATGGTGAGTTTAACCGGACCACTTACAATATTTCGTATCAGGTTAGGTCCTTGGCTCAAACGCAGTATTTGTTCCCCCCCCACAGCATCTTCAATAGTGACATCAATACCGCTATAAGGTTGATTGTGCTCATCTCGAAAATCGATTTCTATCCAGTTTTCTGCTCGTTCGCAGGGAATACAATGTTCACTCATCTCTGATTTTCCCTATATGCATTAATTGCTGAATATCACTTTGCTCAAGCATCCATGCATCAAAAACAGGTTGATTATGCCATTGTGTATTGTGTGCGAAATTATTCGCAGCATGCGCTTCTAGTAACTCGCCACGTAAATTGTTCTTATAACTCTGCGCTAAGAAAGTACTCAATTCTGCTTGAATATCACTTTGCTGCATTTTATTTTTCATCAGTTCAGGTAAGCGCTGCCAAAGCAACCGTTCAACAATCCACGCATGGTGCTCGGGTGAGTAGTTATGCCCTAAATGATGCGGAGCAATAACCCACCATGGTTCTATAGAGCGTTCAATCATGGCTGGGGGTTTCTGCTTCGCCGTAACAGGTGGTATTGACGGAATATAGAGTTGGGATGACGGCCCCATAAAGCGCAATTGTTCTTGCTCTGTAAATAACGAGAACATGCGGCCAATCACGTTAATGTCGTAAAAACGAAAAAGTACGATTTCCCCGTCAAGACCTGCCAGCAGCAAACTTTGCCAATGTATACGAATCGTCTCTTCGTCAAACGATGAGCTAAAAAAGAACCCCGGTAGTGATTCCTGGTATGTATCAATAAACGTGCTTTGCCGTGAAATTGGCAGAAGCCAGGGCCCATCTTGCCTACTCGATTCAAAATCCGTTCCCGAATACAAAGGGAAAGCATCAGATCCGTCCTGTGTATAAAATTCAGAAAGCACTTCTCTGTCACTTAGTGGATTAACGATGGCATAGAGCTTATCGTGATCATCGATGCCATTTAACCAACTCTGTATTATCATGTGTCAGCCCCACAAGGTTTTATCGCCACAGCATGTAGCTTTGTCGCATTGATAGCCGCACTGGGGTTAAGCTGCATAGGTAGATCGCCTGCTGTACTTGGGGCCACATTGCCTGGCAATTGCGCTGCCTGTGCAGCTGCTCCACTACCCCGGCCGGCACTGCCGCCGGAGTTCATTTTCACCGTCGGCCCGAGCAATGTCACACCTGACGGATCAACTTTGATAAAGCTGCCACCGGCCTTGATGGTGATTTCTGCACCGGCTTCGATTACCACTTTTTGTCCCGATTTCACATGAACTTCAGTGCCCGCTTCAATCAGTTGTTTATTGCCGATTTTGGTGTGGACGGTTCCGTCGATGATATGGTGGCTATCGCCTTTGACGGCTTCAAACTGATTGCCGTTTACGGTGCTGTGGTTGTCGACCTTGACTTCCTGAAAGCGGGAATCGTGTACGGTGAGGTGATCGGCATTGAGAATTTCGTCCTTACGATCATTTTCGACCTGAACATCCATGTTCTTGGCGGCATGAAGATAAAGCTGTTCATTGTCTTTTTTGTCTTCAAAGCGCAGCTCATTAAAATTACCGCCACCCACGCTTGATGAGGTTTTAAAGGTGCTGCGGGTTTTGTGCTCTGGCAGATCATACGGTACTTTGTTTTTACCGTTGAACATCGCGCCGGTGATTATGGGTTTATCCGGATCGCCATGAATAAAACTGACGATCACTTCGTGGCCTATGCGCGGCAAGATAAACTGACCATAACCGTTGCCGGCCCAGCCCTGTGATACACGTAGCCAGCAACTGGTTGTTTCGTTCGCCTGCCCTTCCCTGTCCCAGTGAAATTGTACTTTTACCCGCCCAAGCGCATCGCAGTAGATCTCTTCACCAGCAGGACCGGTGACAATGGCGGTATCGATGTTATGAATATACGGCTTGGTAATGGGCTCGGCTCGAAACGCGGCTTCCCACGG
>NZ_JAWWDA010000026.1:0-32978 GCF_033720175.1 Photobacterium sp. | reverse complement strand
CACAATGATTGTCGTTGTTGTAACACCGATTTAGTGCGCGCGTAGCTCAGCTGGATAGAGTACCTGGCTACGAACCAGGCGGTCGGAGGTTCGAATCCTCCCGCGCGCACCATTATTTATACGCAATGACGATCCCACAATGATTGTCGTTGTTGTAACACCGATTTAGTGCGCGCGTAGCTCAGCTGGATAGAGTACCTGGCTACGAACCAGGCGGTCGGAGGTTCGAATCCTCCCGCGCGCACCATTATTTAAAGCTCAGCTCCGGCTGGGCTTTTTTGTATCTTCATATTTCTCCATTCTCTATACCTTCAGAATAAACCGCGTAATGCCTCTCAGGCCTTGTTATTGCTCGATGTTGACTATAACCAGCCTGCTGTGCTTAATGCTCATTCGTGAGCCGAGAGGATGGCTGTATCAAAGCAATTCAGAATGGCTGAGTAGCCAGTTAATTAATCCATTAAATCTATCTGTTTATAAGAAATAACCACAAAGTGCTGAGAAAAGACCAGGGGGTTGATTTATTAACTCCTGTTATCTATTAAGTTGTTATTTATGAAAGGAAAAAATTAAATAGCTAAACTTACCTTCCGTTAACGTAAGCGTCACCATGATCTTGTTTCGGCTTGTTTTTTCTACGGTTTCAGCGCGGGGCTGTAGCGAATAACTTAATCACAGATGGTTATATTTCAGGATGTTGTGTTGAATTGGCACTTCTATCGATGTTTTTCCATTAAGCCGAGAAAATGAGACGCAATCTTCATTAATACACGGTATTTTTATTAATCAATTTGACTTATTTTTGTATCTCGTGGTACTTGTTAACGCGCCAGTTCAGTTATAAAACCAATGAAAGGAAGCAAAAATGGCAGATTTAGGAAGTTTGCTATGGGAAGCGGCAACAATCATGCTTACCGGAATGTTTGTTGTATTTTTATTTCTTAGCATACTGATCTTTTTGGTTCAGCTCTTGGCGAAAGTGGCCCATGTTGATGCGTTACCCGCAGCCCAACAGCCACCGCTAAGCGTTGCCTCACATGAGAGTGAGGTTCAACCTGACGTGATAGCCGCTATTTCATCAGCCGTTTATCAGTACCGTCAGCGTAAAGCCTAGAATGATTTACAGGACAATTATACTTACAAGGAGTTTGCGATCATGTCCAAGCCTTTAGCTATCACTGACGTCGTATTACGTGATGCACATCAGTCTCTGTTTGCCACCCGTCTGCGTATCGAAGATATGTTGCCTATTGCACAGCAGTTAGACAATGTGGGTTATTGGTCTCTAGAGACCTGGGGCGGAGCCACATTCGATTCATGTATCCGTTTTTTGGGTGAAGACCCCTGGGAGCGCTTGCGGGCGCTGAAACAGGCCATGCCAAAAACACCGATGCAGATGTTGCTTCGTGGTCAGAATCTTCTGGGTTATCGTCACTATGGTGATGACGTGGTCGAAAAATTTGTTGAGCGAGCCCATGCCAATGGTATGGATGTGTTCCGCATTTTTGATGCAATGAATGATGTGCGTAATTTCAAAAAAGCCGTCACATCGGCTGTCGATGTCGGCGCTCATGCTCAGGGGACGATTTCTTATACCACCAGCCCGGTTCATAACTTAGACACCTGGACTGATCTCGCGAAACGCCTGGAAGATCTTGGCTGTCATTCTATTTGTATCAAAGATATGTCTGGCCTGCTAAAACCTTACGAAGCGGAAGAGTTGGTTAAACGTATCAAAGCATCGTGTGATGTCCCTTTGGCTCTGCATTGCCACGCGACAACCGGCCTATCGGCAGCCACTGCGGTAAAAGCTGTTGAAGCTGGTCTGGATATTCTTGATACCGCCATTTCTTCGATGAGCCAGACCTATGGCCACACGCCGACTGAAGCGGTCGTCGCGATGCTTGAGGGGACAGAGCGTGATACCAACCTTGATTTGCAGCAGCTTGAGCCGATAGCAACCTACTTCCGAGAAGTCCGGAAGAAATATGCTAAATTTGAAGGCAGCCTGAAAGGCGTTGATGCGCGGATTCTACTGGCCCAAGTGCCAGGCGGTATGCTGACTAACATGGAAGGCCAGCTTAAAGAGCAGGGCGCAGCTGACCGTTTTGATGAAGTACTGGAAGAGATCCCTCGCGTTCGTGAAGATTTAGGTTTTATTCCATTGGTTACCCCAACCTCGCAGATTGTTGGTACTCAATCGGTATTGAATGTATTAACGGGCGAGCGCTATAAGAGCATCACCAAAGAGACTGCCGGGTTATTGAAAGGCGAATATGGCCAGACTCCGGCACCAGTGAATGCCGAGCTGCAGGCTCGTGTTCTCAACGGAGCCGAGGCGATCACTTGCCGACCGGCCGATCTGCTTACCGATGAACTGGCGGCGTTGACGGATGAGCTGCTGGCTAAAGCAGAAGCTGAAAAAATTACGCTCGCTGAGCAGTCTGTTGATGATGTTCTGATTTATGCGTTATTCCCTCAGGTGGGCCTGAATTTTCTTAAAAACCGTAATAATCCGGAAGCCTTTGAACCGGCACCAGGTACTGAAACGGCGCCAGCACCAGCGGCAACTCCGGTTGCTCAGGCTGGCGGCATTGAGGCCTACAGTGTCAAAGTGAATGGTCAGGTATATGACGTTGAAGTCGGCCCTAGTGGTCAGCTATCTGCTGTCACATCGGTGGCAGCACCAGCGCCGGTAAGCAGTGCCCCCGCGGCGAGCGCCGAGGCCATTTCAGCACCGCTGGCCGGAAATATCTTTAAAGTTGTCGTTCAGCCCGGTCATTTAGTGGCAGAAGGTGATGTACTGGTAATACTTGAAGCGATGAAGATGGAAACTGAAATTCGGGCTGCGCGTGGTGGGGTGATCCACGAGCTTCATGTCAAAGAAGGTGATTCTGTTTCGGTCGGCTCGCCGATTCTAAGCCTGGCGTAAGAGGGTACCATGGACGGTTTAATAAAACTCTGGGGCGAGACCGGGATTGCCAATTTTGAGTTCGGCCAGATTGTAATGATTCTGGTTGGCTGCGGTCTGCTTTTCTTGGCGATACGTAAGGGCTTTGAGCCCTTGCTGTTGCTGCCTATCGGGTTTGGTGCCATTTTGGCCAATATTCCTAATGCCGGTTTTACCGAACCGGGCGGCTTGTTGTATTACATCTACCATGTTGGGATCGAAACCGGGGTATTCCCGTTATTGATCTTTATGGGGGTCGGTGCAATGACCGACTTCGGTGCCTTGATTGCAAACCCTAAAACTCTATTGTTAGGCGCTGCAGCTCAGTTCGGTATCTTCTTCACCCTGTTTGGTGCGATTTTGCTGAATCTCGTACCCGGGATGGAGTTTACCCTGGCTGATGCGTCGTCGATTGCAATCATCGGTGGTGCCGATGGCCCAACCGCAATCTTCCTGGCCAGCCGTTTATCTCCGGATCTGCTGGGTGCGATTGCCGTGGCGGCGTACAGCTACATGGCATTGGTGCCAATTATTCAGCCCCCGATTATGAAAGCGCTGACAACTCCCGAAGAGCGTCAAATTCAGATGCAGCAGCTGCGTCATGTCAGTAAGGCCGAGAAGATCCTGTTCCCAATGGCGGTATTGGGAATGACAATTCTGTTCTTGCCTTCGGCATCGCCACTGGTCGGGATGTTCTGTCTCGGTAACCTGATGCGAGAGTCTGGTGTGGTTGATCGCCTGTCTAATACGGTACAGAACGAATTGATCAACATCGTGACGATTTTACTCGGTCTGGGAGTGGGTTCGAAGCTGGAAGCGGATAAATTCCTCCAGATGGAAACCTTAGGGATCCTGGTGCTCGGTGCCGTTGCGTTCAGTATCGGTACCGGTGGCGGTGTGTTAATGGCGAAATTGCTTAACCGCTTCAGTAAAGAAGATATTAATCCACTGATTGGGGCGGCGGGTGTTTCGGCGGTTCCGATGGCGGCACGGGTGGTGAATAAGGTTGGCCTGGAAGCGAACCCGCATAACTTCCTGCTGATGCATGCGATGGGGCCGAATGTGGCCGGGGTACTGGGCTCTGCGGTAGCGGCCGGTATCTTGCTGGCGTTGGTTGGCTAAACTTAGCGCTGACTACAGTACTTAGAAACAAATAGAAACGGGTAGCAAGGTGCTACCCGTTTTTTTTATTGCTATTGTTAGCTATTGTCTTACGATGAACGAGACTTATAACGAGAAGGAATATAAATGAAACCCTATCAGCAACTAGCGATCACTCAGTTTGGCGACCCCTCGGTGCTCAGCTTGCAAACCGCTTCTACGCCATCGCTGACTGCTGATCAGGTGCTGGTGAAGGTCGTTTATGCCAGCGTTAATCCGATCGATGCCAAAACCCGGGCCGGGCTAGGCTGGGCCGCTCAGCAGAACAAAGATAACCTGCCCTGGGTGCCGGGCTATGACATTGCCGGTAAGATTGTTGAAGTCGGCAATAATGTTAAATCGCTGGTTGTCGGTGAACGGGTTGCCGGGTTTATTGGCTTTCCTCTTCAGGGCGGCGGTTACAGCGAGTATGTGGTCGTCGATGCCGAATCATTGAGTAAAGTGCCGGCGAAAATTGAGCTTGTGCAGGCAGCAGCATTGCCTCTGGCGGGACAAACGGCCTGGCAGGCATTAGATAAAGCGAAAGTTACTGTCAGTGATCGGGTCCTCATTCTGGCTGGCGCCGGCGGAGTCGGACATATCGCAATTCAGCTGGCGGTCGCAAAAGGCGCGGAGGTTGTAGCAAGCTGTTCGGCGGCAAATGTGGAATTTGTCTCAGACTTGGGTGCTACCGCGATTGATTATCAGCAAGGGAATCTTGAGCAACAGATTAAGCCGGTCGATGTACTGATTGATTTGATGGGGGGAGAGGTGGGTTGTGCTGCGTTGAAGTGTGTTAAAGCCGGTGGCCGGGTGGTGACAATACCGACGCTCACAGCAGAGCGGGTTTGCCAGCAAGCGCAGCAACTTGGCTTGCAGGCTGCAGGAATGCTCGTGGCCCCCAATGTTGCGCAAAATGATGCAATGCTCAAAATGCTGGCGCAGGGGGAGCTGCACTTACATATTGCGGCACAATTCCCTTTGTCTGAGGGAGCCCGTGCGCATCAGCAGATTGAAAGTGGCCGGACGCGCGGGAAAATTGTTCTATCGACGGGTGCCCAGTAACGGTTGTGGTAAAGATAAACAGCCTCTAATGTAAGAAAATAAAAATGCTAGATTTGTTAAATGGCGAGTCAGCGCTATTGATGCTGTTCACCACCGGTTTTTTGAGTGCCACCTTATTGCCGGGCGCTTCAGAAGCGAACCTGATCGCAACGTTGAAACTAGGGAACAATGTGGTATGGCTGGTTGTTGGGGTGGCGACGCTGGGCAACACCCTTGGCGGAATGACCAACTATTGGTTAGGACGGTTGTTACCCGATAAAACTTCTGAGCTAAAACATGGTCATAAAGCGATAGAATGGCTGAAAAAATATGGTTACTGGACCCTCTTCTTAAGCTGGTTGCCTGTCATCGGGGACCCGCTATGTTTAGCCGCAGGATGGCTGCGGATGCATCAGTGGTTGAGTTTATTTATCATCATGATTGGTAAAGCTTTGCGCTACGGTGTGCTGGCCATGGTGGTTCAAGGTTTATTATAAGGAATGCGTAAGTGCAAAAGTGGATTCTAAGTGTCACCCTGCTGTCGATAGTTGGCTGTAGCGGTCTGATGGGGCAAAGCAAAGATGCTCCCGTGCTGCCTGAGGGCATCACTTTCGTTGAACAAGTA
Source organism: Photobacterium sp. (assembly GCF_033720175.1). Taxonomy (GTDB): domain Bacteria; phylum Pseudomonadota; class Gammaproteobacteria; order Enterobacterales; family Vibrionaceae; genus Photobacterium. The sequence continues at coordinate 27,219 of NZ_JAWWDA010000026.1, read as the reverse complement.
ACAGCCGAGCACGGTGAGACTGTTATTCCCTACAGTAAATACACACTTGCTAACGGGCTAACCGTGGTTCTTCATGAAGATAGATCTGATCCATTAGTGCATGTCGATATGACGTACCACGTCGGCTCTGCCCGCGAAGAACAAGGCAAATCCGGTTTTGCGCATTTCTTTGAACATATGATGTTTCAGGGATCAGAGCATGTCGGTGATCAGGAACACTTTCGTCTGATCACTGAAGCAGGCGGAACCTTAAACGGAACCACAAACCGGGATCGTACCAATTATTTTGAAACCGTACCGGCGAACCAGCTGGAGAAAATGCTGTGGTTAGAATCAGACCGGATGGGATTTTTACTTGGGGCGGTTTCACAGCGTAAATTCGAGATCCAGCGCTCAACGGTAAAGAATGAACGAGCCCAGCGCTATGAAAATCGTCCTTATGGTCTGGTCTACGAGCGCATTGGCGAAGCCCTATACCCTCAATCCCACCCATATTCCTGGCAGACAATTGGTTATGTCGAAGATTTAGATCGCGTGGATGTTAATGATCTCAAGGCGTTCTTCTTGCGTTGGTACGGCCCGAACAATGCCACGCTCACGATCGGCGGCGATATCGATAAAGCGCAGACGCTGGAGTGGGTGAAAAAGTATTTTGGCTCGATTCCCCGTGGCCCTGAAGTGATCAATGCGGCGAAATATCCCGTCACGTTGAATGCGACTCGCTACCTGACACTGGAAGATAAAGTACAGCAGCCCATGCTGATGATGGCGTGGCCAACCTCATATAACGGCGCGGAAGATGAAGCATCGCTGGATATGCTGGCGAAAGTGATCGGCGGGGGGAAGAACAGCCTGCTGTACCAGGATCTGGTCAAAACCGGTGATGTCGTTGACGCGGGGGCCTACCACGATTGTGCCGAGCTTAGCTGTACCATGTACGTTTATGCGATAGGTCAAAGTGGCAGCAAAGGCAACTTAAAAGATGTGCACAGCAAAGTTGTCTCGATCCTTGATGGTCTTGAGCTGCGAGGAGTCAATGAAAAAGAGCTGAGTGAACTGAAAGGCATGGTAGAAGCCAATGCGATTTTCGGTTTGCAGAGTGTGAGCGGCAAAGTGTCGCAACTAGCCGCCTATGAGACTTTCTATGGTAACCCTAACCATCTAGGTGTTGAACTGCAGCGGCTGCGTGATGTCACCACTGACAGCATTGAAGCGGCATATATGCTGTACCTGAACGGCAACCCGAACGTTACGTTAAGTGTGGTGCCTAAAGGTAAAACAGCACTGGCCGCGGCGAAGCCGAACTATACCCCGCTGCCACGTGTTATTCCTGAATATCAGAAAGTCACCGATGATCAGCTCGCACTGAGAAAGTCGGTTGAGCATTTTGACCGGTCAGTGATGCCACCGCTTTCTCAGCCGGTTGAGGCAGTGATGCCGCGCTTGTATCAGTTTGAACTGGATAACGGAATCAATGTACTGGGAACCAAATATATTGAAACGCCAACGGTAGAGCTGCAGTTAGTGATCCCTGCCGGACGCCGTTTTGAACTTGAAGGCAAAACCGGGTTAGCCCAGCTGACAGCGGCGATGATGGGGGAAGCGACCCAGCGTTCAACTGCCGAAGAGTTATCTTCACGGCTGGATATGTTAGGCAGTACGGTCAGTTTTAGTACCGGTTTGTACAGCACAACGGTGTCGGTGACATCATTAGAGAAGAACCTGTCTCAGACACTGGCCATCATGGAAGAGCGTTTATTCCAGCCCGCGTTTAACCCGGCAGACTTCGAACGCTTGAAAGCGCAGGCCATCGAGGGGGTGGTGTATGAACATCAGCGTCCGGAGTGGTTAGCGAGCCAGGCAACACGAGAAGTGCTGTTTGGCGGCACGCCGTTCAGCCGTCCGCCGGAAGGAACCAAAGCCTCACTGGCGAGTATCACCTTAGAGGATGTTAAGCGCTTTTATGCCCGCTACTATACCCCGAATGGAACGGATGTGGTGGTCGTGGGGGATGTGGCTGAGTCTCAGCTGAGCCAACAGTTAGGCTTCCTGGCAGCATGGCAAGGCCGCCCGGAACCGGTCTTTAGTCCGCAGGCCATTCCTGCGCAGGCGAAGCAGGCGATTTGGATGGTTGACAAGCCGGGTGCACCGCAAACGGTGATCCGTCTGGCTCGCCAGGGACTGCCGTATGATGCAACTGGTGAGTTGTACGAAACTCAGCTGGCTAACTTTAACCTGGCGGGTAATTTCAACAGCCGTATCAACCTGAACCTTCGTGAAGATAAGGGTTATACCTATGGGGCTGGAGGCTACCAGACCGGGGGCAAAGAAGTGGGCTTGTCGGTGTACTACGCCCAGGTACGTGCAGATGCCAGCTTAGCATCATTAAAAGAGTTTCTGGCTGAATTAAAGAAAATCAGTACCGACGGGATAACGGATGAAGAAGTGAACTTTATGCGTCTGGCTGTCGGTCAGAAAGATGCGCTTAACTATGAAACCCCGGGAAAGAAGGCGCAACTGTTAGGTCAGATCCTGACTTATTCGCTACCGGAAAATTTCGTTGAACAGCGTAACGAAATCGTTGCTTCTATCAGCCAAGAACGACTCAATGAGCTGGCCGAGAAATGGTTTAATCCGGATGATTACCAGATCATTGTCGTGGGTGATGTCAAATCATTGCGACCGCAATTTGAAACACTGGGCATTCCAGTCAAAACGATTCAGCCGCAGATGTAATCTTGCGGATCCTGCCATGCTGTTTGTCGACGTTGCTATAACGTCGGCTTTTTCCCTTTATTTTAAAGGGTTATTTGTTTACAGATGGTAAAAGTGTTTCACTATAAAAATTATGGTAATCATTAATAATAATGATTACCCTATTTTCCAAATTACGATAATTAACGAGAATGACCTTGATGGATTTTTCACAAAGGTTACAGCAAATTTCCGCAAATTCTGATGCATTAACTCAGATTGGCCGTGGCCTGGAGCGGGAAGCGCTACGTATTACGACTCAAGGTGATTTGTCAGCTCAACCCCATCCTGCCGGTTTGGGATCAGCACTAACCAATAAATGGATCACCACCGATTTTGCCGAATCACTGTTAGAGTTTATTACTCCGGTCTCGCAAGATATAGATCACTTATTGACCCAGTTAAGTGATATTCACCAGTTTACCTACAGCCAGATGGGGGATGAGCGCCTGTGGCCAATGTCAATGCCCTGTTTTGTCGGTAGTGAAGATGATATTACTCTGGCGCAATACGGCAGCTCGAATACCGGGCGAATGAAAACCCTCTACCGTGAAGGCCTGAAACGCCGTTATGGTAGTGTCATGCAGGTGATTTCAGGTGTGCATTTCAACTTTTCGTTTCCTGACTCATTCTGGCAGCAGCTGTTTGGCGAGCAAAGCGTACAAGCGCGTCAGGATTCGGTTTCAGATGCTTATTTTGGCCTGATCCGTAACTATTACCGTTTTGGCTGGCTGATCCCTTATCTTTTCGGCGCATCACCGGCGCTGTGCGGGTCATTCCTGAAGGAGCACGGCTCGCCATCAGATTTTGAAAAACTGGGTAACGGCACTTATTATTTGCCGAATGCAACCGCGCTACGGTTAAGTGATCTGGGCTATACCAATAATGCACAAAGTGCGCTGAAAATCGGTTTTAACAGCCTGGAGCAATACCTTGACGGTCTGAATCAGGCTATTCGCACTCCATCCGATGATTATGCCAATATCGGCGTGAAAGTTGACGGTGAGTACCGCCAGCTGAATAGTAATGTCCTGCAGATCGAAAATGAGCTGTATGCCCCCATTCGTCCGAAACGTGTGGCAAAAAATGGTGAAAAACCATCAGAAGCCCTTAGCCGCGGGGGGGTTGAATATATCGAAGTACGCTCATTGGATGTTAACCCGTTCAGCCCGATAGGTATTACAGAAGATCAGGTCCGCTTCCTTGATATGTTCCTGACCTGGGCGGTGTTGTCACCCTCCGCTGAAATGGATGACGCAGAGCTGGCTTGCTGGCGGGATAACTGGAATCGTGTCGTCCTTGATGGCCGCAATCCTGATCTAATGCTGAAAATTGGCTGTAATGGTGAACGTCTGTTGGCTAAAGACTGGGGATTACGCGTATTTGCTGAGCTGGAAGCTGTTGCCAAGGCGATGGATGATGCGGCGGGTAATGATAACTACCAGCAGACGTATCAGCGTTTGAAAGAGTGGATTATTCATCCTGAGCTGACGATATCTGCGCAGTTACTGGCACAAATCAAGCAGCATGAAGGCATTGGCGCCGTCGGTAAAAAATTGGCGTTGCTGCATGCCGATGAACTCAAGAGCAGAGAGTTTGCTTTTTATAGCAAGAACGAGTTTGAACAGGAAGTTCAGGCGTCCGTTAAAAAACAGCAGCTCATTGAGCAAAGTGATAACAAGTCATTCGATGCGTATTTAGAGGATTACTTTGCCGATTTGAAATAGCGGCGAGCTAATCAGTATAAATTGTGACAGAGGTAGGCTTCTATCGTTTTTGTCATAAATATAGGCTGATTTGACAGGGATTTTTGCGTAAGGTCAACCGAGAAAAAAGTGGGCAGCAGTCTTGCTGCCCGAAACTATTTCGCAGGGATAACGACATAATAACTGCCCGTCTTTTATTCAGGTGCGAGATACCTAAGTTACCTCTAGAGGCACGATTCAGAGTAATACAAGCCCGTTCACATCAAGAAAAATATGCGAAGGAATGACAGGTTCTTTCGAGTGCATTTGACACAGAATGTGTGCGACTAAGCGTTTTACCGGCCGTTTGAAGATAAATTAGATAGCTGATAAATAGTGGTTATTACATTGAAATCATTTTGGTACCTATTCCATTGAGTGAAAATATGTTTTTAGCTGCGCGCGTAGTGATGCTTTCCGGTTTGCTGTTGGTGCTAAGCGGTTGTGCGACCCCACCGCCGAAAGATCAGTCGAACGTTTGCAATATTTTTCGTGAAAACCCTGATTGGTACCAAGATGCCGTCGATATGCAGCAGGAGTGGGGCACGCCGATTAATATTGCGATGGCTTTTGTCAAACAAGAAAGTAGTTTTCGACATGATGCCCGTCCTCCCAAAGACTATCTACTCGGTTTTATTCCCTGGGGCCGGATCAGCAGCGCTTATGGTTATGCTCAGGCACAGGATCCGGCCTGGGAAGACTACCAAAAAGCGACCGGAAACGGTGGCTCCCGAACCGATTTTGGTGATTCGCTGATGTTTGTAGGGTGGTATACCCATGAAACTCAGCGTCAGCTAGGGGTATCTAAATGGGATGCCAATGGTCAGTATCTTGCTTACCACGAAGGACGAGGAGGCTATCAACGAGGCACCTATAAGAGTAAGCCGACGCTGATAAGAGTCTCTCGTAAGGTGGAGCAACAGGCAAAAAATTATGGTTGGCAATTGAAGCAATGCCGACAGGAGCTGGATGATAATCGTAGCTGGTGGCCATTTTAATACGCAGGCCGTCATTGCCGAAATGGACATTAGCGCCATACTTAAAAATAACGGGTATGGGTAACGTGAGAGAAACTCATGGGCAAAGGAGAAGGAAGTAATGCCGTTATTAGATAGTTTTACCGTCGATCACACACGGATGCATGCACCTGCGGTACGCGTGGCGAAAACGATGCAGACGCCGAAAGGCGATACCATCACCGTTTTTGATTTACGTTTCTGCCGCCCTAATAAAGATATTTTGACTGAGCGGGGGATTCACACGCTCGAACACCTGTATGCCGGCTTCATGCGTAACCACCTCAATTCCGACCAGGTAGAAATCATTGATATCTCCCCTATGGGGTGCCGCACCGGTTTCTATATGAGTCTGATCGGTACGCCCAGTGAACAGGATGTCGCGGCGAGCTGGCGGGCGGCAATGGAAGATATACTGAAGGTTGAATCGCAGGAGCAGATCCCGGAACTGAACGAGTATCAGTGTGGGACTTATGGTATGCACTCGCTGGATGAGGCGAAAGCGATTGCCAAAAACATTCTGGCACAGGGGATTGATGTCAATAAAAACGATGAATTGGCATTACCGGAGTCGATGCTACACGATCTTAGTGTTAAGTAATTCCCGTTGGTATAGCCGCTAAAGGGCGCAGAATAAGACAAGAAAGCCGGCATTGATTGCCGGCTTTCTGCTTATAGATATATTCATGCTGAAATCGGTTCAGCCACTCATCCTGTTTTCTTCAACTGGGTTGGAAGCACTTTGACCAGTTTGATCATATTTTCTGAGACTTCCATAATTTTCATTTGGCGACCGGAGAGTTTAATGCTGATCTGGCTATCAGGAATATCTTCTAAATGCTCCAAGATCAAACCATTGAGGGTACGCGGGCCATCAGTCGGAAGATCCCAGTTCAGGCTCTTATTCAGATCGCGGATATTGGCGCTACCTTCAATCAGCAAGCTGCCATCTGCCTGTGGGGTAATTTCGTCGGCCAGGGTCGGAGAAATCGAGGTCGTAAATTCGCCGACAATTTCTTCCAGAATATCTTCTAAGGTGATCAGCCCCTGGATGTCGCCGTACTCATCAACAATCAGACCAATACGTTCTTTATTTCGTTGGAATTTTAATAGCTGGATGTTCAGTGGCGTGCCTTCAGGAATGAAATAGACTTCATCCGCAGCCCGAAGCAGGTTGGCTTTACTGAATTCGTTTTTTTCCATCATCAGGCGATAGGCTTCACGAACACGCAGCATACCGACCACTTCATCGATAGTATCGCGATACAGTACAATGCGCCCATGGGAAGAATGGATCAGCTGTCGAGTGATGGATTTCCAGTCGTCATTAATATTGATGGCCGCAATCTCACTGCGCGGGATCATCAGATCTTCGACGGTGACGTTTTCCAAATCTAAAATAGACAGCAACATATCCTGGTGGCGGCGAGGGATAAGGCCACCCGCTTCGTCCACAACGGTACGTAACTCTTCAGAACTAAGCTTCGAATCATTCATATTGCCGACATTTAACCCCATTAACAGCATGAAGCTATTGGTAATGCCGTTGACGAACCACACTAACGGGTAAAGCAGTTTCATCAGAATATTGAGGATAATACTGCTGGCATAAGAGACACGCTCGGGGTAAATCGCGGCAAGCGTTTTCGGGGTCACTTCAGCAAAAACGAGTACCACCAGGGTTAAGGCACCAGTCGCAATGGCCACACCGAAATCACCATAAAGGCGCATACCAATAATCGTGGCAATAGCAGAAGCGAGAATGTTGACCAGGTTATTTCCGATCAAGATAAGGCCGATGAGACGGTCGGGGCGAGACAGCAATTTTTCTACCCGCTTGGCCCCGCGGTGGCCTTGATTTGCGAGGTGCCGCAGCTTATAGCGGTTGAGGGACATCATGCCGGTTTCAGAACCGGAGAAATATCCGGAAATGACGAGTAGTAATATCAGAAGGGAGAATAATACTCCCGTGGATATGTCGTCCAAAAATCTAGTTCCTTAACGTGTTTGTTAAAATATAGTTGTACTCATTTGAGTATAAGTGTCAATGAGAAGTTAGTTGCAACGAGGTGTTTTTATCCGCCGATAATGATCTCTTTAACAAAACGGCTGCCAAAGTAAGCAAGGGTGAGTAAAAAAGCCCCTACCATGCTGAACCAGACAACCCTGCGGCCGCGCCAGCCGCGATGGTAGTGGCCCCAAAGTAAAGTACTGTAGACTCCCCAGGCCAGCAGTGACAACACCGCTTTATGGGTTTTCCCCTGCGCCAGCATGTCCTGAATAAAGATCAAGCCAGTTATCAAGGTCACCGTTAGTAATGTATTGCCTACCAGAATGATCTTGAAAAGCTGTCTTTCGACCATCATTAAAGGAGGAATGTTCGGATTAATCTGCAGGCTTTTTTTTGTTTTTAATTTATGATCTAACCAAGCGAGTTGAATGGCATATAAGGTGGCGATCATTAAAGTCGAATATGAGAACAAGGCCAGAGAAATATGCAGCAAGACTTGCGGCTGGGCTTCTAAATGGGTAATAAAGGCACCAGGTAACAGCGTCGCTGCTGATAAGTTTATTGCGGCAAAGCTATATATAATCGGGAGAAGAAACCATACGCGCATACGTAACATCGCAAATGTCGTTAACGTTGAGATGATCAGGCTGATCAGCGACGCGACATTGAGTATGCTCAGGTTCTGGCCCGGGCCACCCAGCATTAAATCTTTTAACAGCAGAATATGTAACGCTATCGCCGCAAGGGCTGAAAAAAAGACCGGCTTGATTTTAATACCATTACTATTGGTTAAGCCTGGAACAACCAGACCTAAAGCGAGAAAATAAAAACAAGCAGCCATTAAGGCAATCAACATATCCATAGTAAACTGGTAACTAGTTAAGATGGTTAGAAGACGTAATTATACCCTGCTCAAACAAGAGTCGCTATCTATACATGAAAGCGGATGCAGGATTGCGGTATACTAGTCATATCACCCACATATAATCTATGTGAAGTCGTACTAATATTAGTTGCGTAACGAGCGAGTAGCACATGTTCGAAAATTTAACGGAGCGTTTATCGCGAACGCTTAAGAATGTCAGCGGCCGTGGTCGCCTAACGGACGACAACATCAAAGATACGCTGCGTGAAGTACGCATGGCGTTACTCGAAGCCGATGTTGCGCTTCCGGTTGTAAGAGAATTCGTCAAGCGCGTAAAAGAGCGCGCTGTCGGCACGGAAGTCTCCAAAAGTCTGACTCCGGGTCAGGAATTCATCAAAATCGTTCAGGCTGAGCTTGAAATGGTTATGGGGGAGTCCAATGAAGCGCTGAACCTCGCTTGTCAGCCGCCAGCCGTTATCTTGATGGCCGGTCTGCAAGGCGCGGGTAAAACCACTAGTGTCGGTAAGTTAGGTAAAGTACTTAAAGAGCGTGAGAAGAAAAAGGTTCTGGTTGTTTCTGCTGATGTCTACCGCCCGGCGGCGATTAAACAGCTAGAAACACTGGCAAGTGAAGTCGGTATCGATTTCTTCCCGTCTTCAGCCGATCAAAAGCCGGTTGATATCGTTACCGCGGCAGTGGGTCACGGTAAACTGAAGTTCTACGACGTTGTTATTGTCGATACTGCAGGTCGTCTGCATGTTGATGACGTCATGATGGACGAGATCAAAGACGTCCACGCGGCGGCAAATCCAGTTGAAACACTGTTTGTGGTTGATGCCATGACCGGTCAGGATGCAGCCAATACCGCGAAAGCCTTTAACGACGCGCTGCCACTAACCGGTGTGATCCTGACCAAGGTGGATGGTGATGCCCGTGGTGGTGCAGCATTATCTGTTCGCCATATTACCGGTAAGCCAATTAAATTTCTGGGTGTCGGTGAAAAAACGGATGCACTAGAACCGTTCCACCCGAACCGTGTTGCATCACGTATCTTGGGTATGGGTGACGTACTGTCACTTATCGAAGATCTAGAACGTAATGTAGATAAGAGTAAAGCTGAAGAGCTTGCTAAGAAGTTTAAAGAGAAGAAAGGGTTTGATCTTGAAGACTTCCGCGGCCAGCTTCAGCAGATGAAGAACATGGGCGGCATGATGGGCATGATGGATAAATTGCCCGGCATGTCTCAGCTACCTGAAAATGTAAAAGATCAGGTAGATGACCGGATGTTCCTGCAAATGGAAGCTATTATTAACTCCATGACCAAAGGCGAGCGTGCGCGTCCTGATATTATTAAGGGCTCACGTAAGAAGCGTATAGCGACGGGATCAGGCACCCAGGTGCAAGACGTTAACCGCCTGCTGAAACAATTTACCCAGATGCAAAAGATGATGAAGAAAATGCAAAAGGGTGGAATGAAGAACATGATGCGTAATATGAAGGGAATGATGCCGGGCGGTGGGATGTTCCCTGGGCGCTAAGTTGTTCATTTTTATCGGATTTGATCTTTTATTTTTATTTGGCTGGTGAAAAAGTAGCTAAAGCTGTTGCATTCGCCCGCCCAAAGAGTAAAATTCCGAGGCTTTATTTTTTGGCACGGGCCCCGTTTTTTTGAGACGGGGCCGATTTTATTTACAGTAATGCAAAACTAAAGAGGACGATATGGTTACCATTCGTTTGGCACGTCACGGCGCTAAGAAGCGTCCATTTTACCAAATCGTTGTTGCTGATTCTCGTTGCGCACGCGACGGTCGTAACATCGAAAAAATCGGTTTCTTCAACCCGCTAGCTAAGGGTCAGGAAGAGCGTCTGCGTCTAGACCTAGACCGTGTAAATCACTGGGTTGGTCAGGGCGCAACTGTGTCTGACCGCGCAGCTAAGCTAATCAAAGACGCTTCTAAAGCAGCTTAATTAGCTATATCAGGTAGAGATAGAGAACTATGAGCTCACAGAACCAAGACTTAGTTGTTGTCGGTAAACTGGGTGCCACCTACGGTATCAAGGGTTGGCTCAAGGTTTTTTCCTACACTGAACAGTCTGAAAGTATTTTCTCCTATCAACCTTGGCTTATTAAAGTAAAGGGTGAATGGAAGCCAATCCAGATTGAATCCTGGAAAAAGCACGGTCAGGGCATGGTGGCTAAGTTAGAGGGCCTGGACATCCGCGAGGATGCACAGCTGTTCACTAACGCTGAGGTCGCTGTACATGCTGATCAACTGCCAGCGTTGTCAGATGAAGAATTCTACTGGCGCGAATTGTTTGGTATGTCTGTTTTCACTACCGAAGGTTACGACCTGGGTAAAGTAACAGACGTCCTGGAAACAGGGTCAAACGATGTATTGGTAGTGAAAGCTAACCTGAAAGATGCTTTTGGACAAAAGGAACGATTAATTCCGTTCCTCGATGAGCAGGTCATCAAGTCGATTGATCGCACTGCTCAGCGGATCGAAGTTGACTGGGATCCTGGATTTTAACCTCTGGTAATATAGCGAGCGAACACATGTGGGTTGGTGTGATCAGCCTTTTTCCCGAAATGTTCGGTGCCATTACCAATTTTGGGGTAACAGGTCAGGCGGTAAAAAAAGGCCTTTTATCTGTCGAAACGTGGAATCCTCGTGATTTTACGCACGACAAACACCGTACGGTAGACGATCGTCCATACGGTGGCGGACCCGGTATGTTAATGATGGTGCAGCCCTTGCGCGATGCCATTCATACTGCCAAGCAGTCCGCTAAAGGTAAGGCTAAAGTGATTTATCTTTCACCTCAGGGCCGTAAGCTTGATCAAGCGGGCGTTGAGGAACTGGCACAAAATGAGAACCTGATTCTTATTTGTGGCCGTTATGAAGGGGTAGATGAGCGCATTATCCAGCAAGAGGTAGACGAAGAATGGTCTATTGGGGATTTTGTGCTGACTGGGGGCGAATTGCCAGCCATGACATTAGTTGATGCAGTCGTTCGGTTTGTACCGGGCGTACTGGGTGACTTCGCGTCGGCAGAAGAAGATTCTTTTGCAAATGGTTTGTTAGATTGTCCACATTACACGCGTCCGGATGTGTTAGACGGGCAGGAAGTACCTAAGGTACTGATGTCAGGTAACCATAAGGATATTAGTCGCTGGCGATTAAAACAATCGTTAGGCCGTACTTGGCTTAGAAGACCAGAGCTCCTGGAAAACCTAGCTCTGACTGACGATCAGGAATTCTTGCTCGCGGAATTTATTCGCGAATATAAAGCAAGCAATTAATTAATTTAGTATCAGTTTATTCTAGGGTATACCAATGAGTAACATCATCAAGCAGCTCGAAGACGAGCAACTTAAACAAGACCTACCAACTTTTGCACCTGGTGACACTGTTGTCGTTCAGGTTAAAGTAAAAGAAGGTGACCGTGAGCGTCTACAGGCGTTCGAAGGCGTGGTTATCGCTAAGCGTAACCGTGGTCTACATTCTGCATTCACTGTTCGTAAGATCTCGAACGGCGAAGGCGTTGAGCGTGCGTTCCAAACTCACTCTCCAATCGTTGAAAGCATTACTGTTAAGCGTCGTGGTCTAGTACGTCGTGCCAAACTGTACTACCTACGTGAGCGTTCTGGTAAAGCAGCACGTATCAAAGAGAAACTTGTTCGCAAGTAATCTTAAACGTATGACGTTTATTGAGAAAGCCCACCGAAAGGTGGGCTTTTTTTATGGTAATGAAAACGGTCTTGAACCCCGGAAAAATAAGGCCCTGAAATAGCGATAACATTCGACATCTTAAAGCCGCAAAATCAGAACCCCAGAACCCCAGAACCCCAGAACCCCAGAACCCCAGAACCCCAGTTCAAACGTCAGCGAAACAGGGCCGCCCTTGGCAATAAAAAACCAGCCCCGAAGGACTGGTTCAAACAAATCGACAACGGTTAGGAATAAGAGCGGTTATGCTGTTTCCAGCTTGCCTTTGGTTTCATCTTCATCGGTAATATCTATATCACCTTTGCCTTTCGATTTCTTAATCACCAGTGCCATGATAGCCAGGGCTGCAATAACGCCGGTAACGGTTGAAACCACCATCGGCAGGCCGAAACCCAGCTGGCTGTTGTTCAGTATAAAGGTGATACATACCGTGGTCATGAACAATGCCGGTACGGTAGCTACCCAGTGCAGCTTGTTGTGGCGCAGCAGGTAAGCAGAAGCCGTCCAAAGCATCATGACCGCCGTAGACTGGTTAGCAAAACCGAAATAGCGCCAGATAATGCCGAAATCAACCTGAGTCAGGATACCGCCGAGCACAAACAGGGGCAGTGCCATTAGCAGGCGGTTACGCAGCGATTTCTGTTCCATGTTGAAGTATTCAGCCAGGATAAGACGGCTTGAGCGGAACGCGGTGTCGCCCGAGGTGATAGGCAGGATAACCACACCAAGGAAAGCAATGACACCGCCAAAGACGCCGAGCAGACCGATAGATGAATTGTAAACCACGCTGCCCGGACCACCATTGGCAACGGCTTCAGACAGTGCTTCTACAGAGCCGAAGAAAGACAGGGCCAGAGCACACCAGATCAGCGCGATAACACCTTCACCAATCATTGCGCCGTAAAAAACAAAACGACCGTTCTTCTCATTTTGCATGCAACGTGCCATCAGTGGAGACTGAGTTGCGTGGAAACCCGAAATAGCACCGCAAGCGATAGTGATAAACAGGGCAGGCCATAGTGGCAGGTCATTCGGGTTCATGTTGGTGAACATCTGGCTCATCTCGTAGTCACCAAGCAGCGTGTGTTCGCTGGAGAAGGCGATAGCGGTGATCAGGCCAACAGACATGAAAATTAACAGGGCGCCGAACAATGGGTAGAAGCGGCCAATGATTTTATCAACCGGTACAATCGTTGCAATGATGTAGTAAGCAAAGATAATTACCACCATGGTTGTCATCGACAGACCCATACCGGTCTGTTCGTTAACCAGGTTCGTGATCATGCCCGCCGGTGCTGATACAAAGACCACACCGACCAATAGCAACAGTACGATAGCAAAAATATTCATAAAGTGTTTTGCACCGTTGCCCAGATAGCGACCGGTAATGGTAGGTACTGAAGCGCCACCGTTGCGTATTGATAGCATGCCCGAGAAGTAATCATGTACCGCGCCGGCAAAGATGCAACCTAAAACAATCCATAGCATTGCGGCCGGACCGTATAACGCACCCATGATTGGCCCGAAGATTGGCCCGACACCGGCAATATTGAGCAGCTGTACCAGATAAACTTTTTTATTTGACATTGGCACGTAGTCAACGCCGTCTTGCTTGCTGTAAGCCGGTGTCTGGCGTTTTTCATTTATACCAAATACTTTTTCAATAAAAGCACCGTAGATAAAGTAACCACCTACCAGTGCAGCGACGCAGAGTAAGAACCAAGTCATAATATTATCTCGCTGTGATGTTTTGGATTTGTTTACAGCTGCCATATTAAAGCGCCCGGGCACAGATGCACGGGGTAAAATAGTGAGCGGTTATATGACGGGGTGAGTGGTCGGTAGCGCTATTAAGCGGTTTTGCTCAGTCAGCTAACATTCAGATTTCTTACCAGTGAAATAGAACAAGGAAAAACAAAAAAACACTTATAATCAACCATTTAATATTTTTGTAGGCTGGTTAGCTTAATCCATAACGATCTTTGAGTTCTTTTAGGTAGCGGCGACTGACAGGAACCTGATGGCCATGCAAGGTGGTAATTTCTGCCAGTCCATTTTCCAGCAATTTAATCTCTCGGATCGCCTGCGGGTGGATCAGGTACTGGCGATGGCAACGGATCAACGGGGTTTTTTCTTCTAATACCTTCAAGGTCAGTTGGGTTGTTGCCGTGGTTTCAGTACTGACAATATGGACTCCAGACAGATCTGAAAAAGCAAGTTCAATTTCAGCAGGGCGGAGCAGCAAAATACGGTTATGGCCCGTGCAGGGGATCAGCTCCAGCATTTCCGTCACCAAAGGTGAGTAATCTTTGGTTTCACATTCTCGCTTTAACCGATGAATGGTTTTGCTTAAACGGGCCACTTCAATCGGCTTGAGCAGATAATCGAAGGCATTGTCTTCGAAGGCTTTGAGGGCATATTCATCGTAGGCGGTGACAAAAACTACCTTCGGCATGGTTTCTGGATCGAGCATGCTGAGCATTTCAATTCCGGTAATTTGCGGCATTTGAATATCGAGAAAAATCACATCGGGTTTCAGTGCATTGATTTTTTTAAGCCCTTCAATGGCGTTGTTGCAATGGCCGATAACCTCAATGTCGCCAGTATCATGCAGCAAATCGATTAACTCTTCTCGCGCATACCGTTCATCATCAATGACTAATGCCTTAATCATGCTATTTTTCCCATTGTTATGTCGATTATCCATTATCTATTGGTCCGGTGCTGCTTGCTGTGGGTCTCGTCTCTTCTGCTGGCAGTGCTTTATCTGCCGGCAGCGTAATGATAGCCTGAGTCCACGCATTCTTCTGGCAGTTCATGGTCAGGCCGTATTGCTCACCAAACATATTTTTCAGACGCTTATCGACAATTTTCATTCCCAGCCCGATTTCTTCGCTGCCTGAACGGTAGTTACCGGCATTGTCTTCCACGGTTAAAATGATCTGTCCGTTCTGTAAATAGCCCCGAATAATAATTTTACCATTTTCCAGCAGTGACGAGGTGCCGTGTTTAATGGCATTTTCAACCAGAGGCTGAAGCGTAAAGGTCGGTACCTGGATTGCTAATAATCCTGGCTCAACATCGATTTGAACATCAAGGCGGTCAGAAAAACGTGCCAGTTCAATTTCTAAATAGGAGTGAACATGGTGCAGCTCTTCTTCTATGGTAACGGTTTCGATGTTCTGTTTTAAATTACGCCGGAAAAACTGAGACAGGTGCTGGATCAGTTCTCGGGCTTTATCCGGATCCCGGCGTATTACGGCGTTAATGGTATTGAGCGCATTGAACAAGAAGTGCGGGTTCACCTGCGCTTGCAGCAGGCGTAATTCTGCTTGCGTCAGCAGGGTTTGCTGTTGAATATAACGCCCCGTTAGTATTTGATTAGAAAGTAGTTTTGCAATCCCTTCACCGAGTGTCATATTGACGGTCGAAAATAGTTTACGCTTAGGCTCATAGAGTTTAATCGTGCCCAGCACATCGTTGTTGCCACCCATTAAGGGGATCACCAAAGCTGAGCCCAAAGAACATTTATCATGCAGGGAACAGCTGTAAGGCATCTCATAACCGTCAGCATAGACCAGTTCACCGTTATCAATGGCGCGGCGGGTGTAACCTGAAGAGATTGGGGTGCCTGGCAGGTGGTGATCATCACCGATACCAATAAAGGCGAGAATCTTATCCCGATCTGTGATGGCGACAGCGCCGACGCCGGTTTCTTCATAGACAATTCGGGCGATCTGCTTGGTGTTTTCCTGGTTGAACCCCTGGCTGAGAATACCTACCGAACGCTGGGCAATTTTTAAGGCCAGGCTGGAAAAGGCCGCAGAGTATTTTTCGTAGATAGTTTTACGATCTCGAATGATACTCATAAAGAGCGCAGCCCCGACCGAGTTGGCAATAACCATTGGCAAGGCGATGGCACTGACCAGATGCAGCGCCTGCTCATAGGGTTCGGCCACCATCAGAATAATAAACATCTGAATAATTTCAGCGACTAAAGTAATAGTGAACACCACAAACGGTTTATACAGCTGATCAACCTGACCGCGCCGGACATAGTAGCTGTGTAATAAACCGCCCAGTACCCCTTCGGTGGTTGTTGAAATGGCACAGGCAACGTCGGTAAACCCGCCCATGCTGTAGCGGTGTAGCCCGCCGGTCAGGCCAACCGCAAAGCCAACGAACGGTCCGCCCAGCAAGCCTCCCATGACGGCGCCAATGGCTCGGGTATTGGCAATGGCATCCTCAATGTTCAGGCCAAAGTAAGTGCCTAAAATACAGAAAAGGGAAAACAGCACATAGCAGGAAAATCGCTGCGATAAGCGACCAGAAACTGTAGTAATTGGCATAAACAACGGGGTTTTACTTAGTAAGTAAGCTATGACCAAGTAGACGCTGAGTTGCTGTAATAGGGAAAAAATCAGTTCCATGATGAATCTGTGAGATAGATGAGCTCTGTCACTAGGATATCTGGGTTTGTGTTGATAACCCAAGCGGAATTTGATGTAAACATAAATTTACATGTGGTGTTTTTTCTTTACACCTACTTGCAAGGAGTAGAAATTCCTTGTTATGGTTGAGCCAGAATAACAGGGCAAACCTGTTTTACTTTTCAAATATACGGTAGTCAGGTCGGCCGCAACCACCTGCTAGCAGAATTACGATTACAGGGAAGCCGACATGCAAAAAGACCAGTTGAATAACATCCATATTCAAGATGAGCGCGTATTGATCACCCCGCAGCAGTTGAAAAATAAACTGCCAGTGAGTGACGAGGCATTGGGCTTTATCCGCCAGTCACGCCAGACCATTGCCGACATCACGCACAAACGTGATCACCGTGTGCTGGTGGTTTGCGGTCCATGTTCAATTCATGATATTGAAGCGGCAAAAAGTTATGCCATGAAGTTAAAGCAGCTGTCCGAAGAGCTGAAAGATCAACTGTATATTGTGATGCGAGTCTATTTTGAAAAACCGCGTACTACGGTGGGCTGGAAAGGACTGATCAATGACCCGCACCTTGATGGATCTTTTGAAATTGAGGAAGGCTTGCATATTGCGCGTCAACTGCTGATCGATCTCGTTGAAATGGGCATTCCTCTGGCAACCGAAGCGCTCGATCCAATCAGTCCGCAATACCTTGGTGATTTGTTCAGCTGGGCGGCAATCGGTGCCCGAACCACGGAATCACAAACCCACCGTGAAATGGCAAGTGGCCTGTCGATGCCAGTGGGCTTTAAAAATGGTACAGACGGTAGCCTGGCTACGGCGATTAATGCAATGCAAGCTGCCGCATCTGGACACCGGTTTATGGGGATCAACCGTGAAGGTCAGGTGGCATTACTCAATACCCAGGGTAATCCAGACGGTCATGTCATTTTGCGAGGGGGTAAACAGACCAACTACGATTCAGTCTCAGTGACGGAGTGTGAAAACGAGATGATTGCTTCAGGTCTTTCACCGTCCTTAATGATAGACTGTAGTCATGCAAACTCAAGAAAAGACTACCGTCGTCAGCCACTTGTGGCAGAAGATGTGATTCATCAAATCCGTGAAGGCAATAAGTCGATTATTGGTCTGATGATTGAGAGTCACTTAAACGAAGGCAGCCAGAGTGCTGATTTACCTCGCGAAGAAATGGCTTACGGGGTATCGATCACCGATGCATGTATCAGTTGGGAAGCGACAGAAACCTTACTTCGCCATGCTCACCAGGAGTTAGTTCCATTCTTGCAGGAACGTTGTGAAGGTTAACTGATCCTTTCACTGCTACTTCGTTCATTATCGTCATCGAAAGTACTCTTATAGAGTGATGCTCTGTTGGATCAAAACAGGCGCGCTGTCGACAGACGCTTGAATGACATAGCGACGAGCTGGCGGTGACAAGTATGGGTATGCCAATCGGTATTAAATAAAGGTGGAATAAGTAGAGATCATGGTTGCTGAACTGAGCAAATTAAGAGATCAAATCGATGATGTTGATCAGCAGATGGTTGAGCTTCTAGCTCGTCGTCTGGCATTGGTAGAAGAAGTCGGTCATGTAAAAAGCAAGCATGGTTTGCCTATTTATGCGCCTGACCGTGAAGCGGCGATGCTGGCTTCTCGCCGCCAGGAAGCTGAGCATAAAGGGGTTCCCCCCGATCTGATTGAAGATATTCTGCGCCGTACCATGCGAGAGTCTTATTCAAGTGAGAATGACTCCGGCTTTAAATGCCTGAAGCCAGAACTTCGCCCAATTGTTGTTGTGGGTGGGTATGGTCAGCTCGGCGGGCTATTTTGCCGTTTATTTGAATTATCTGGTTATCAGGTTCGCAAATTAGGGAGTCAGGATTGGGATCGTGCCGATGACATCCTGGCAGATGCCGGGATGGTCGTTGTGTCGGTGCCGATCAACCTCACGGAACAAATTATTGCCAAGTTAGATCATCTTCCTGATGACTGTATTCTTGCCGATCTGACTTCCATTAAGAGCGGGCCGCTGCAAGCCATGCTGGAAGTGCATCGCGGACCGGTGATTGGTCTGCATCCGATGTTTGGTCCGGATATTGCCAGCCTGGCTAAACAGGTGGTTGTCTATTGCGATGGCCGTCACCCCGAAAGCTACCAGTGGCTACTGGAGCAGATTCAGATTTGGGGGGCGACATTAAATCGTATCAGTGCGATTGAGCATGATCAGGGTATGACTTTAATTCAGGCTCTGCGCCACTTCACTTCATTTGTCTATGGCGTGCATCTGGCCGAAGAAGATCCGCAACTTGAACAGCTGTTATCGCTGAGTTCGCCAATCTATCGTCTGGAGTTGGCGATGGTCGGGCGTTTGTTTGCCCAGGATGCCCAGTTATATGCCGATATTATTATGTCTGCGCCGCAAAACCTGGCAATGATTAAGCGTTTCCACCAACGTTTTGGTGAGGCGATTGAAATGCTGGAGCGCCAGGATAAAGAAGCGTTTACCCAGGCATTTAACCAGGTTGAACATTGGTTCGGGGATTATGCGCAGCATTTTTTGACTGAAAGCCAGGGGCTGCTCAGACAGGCGAACGATTCAACACATAGAAAATAAATGATTTTGCCTCGGGATCGCGGCTTACGCTTTGTTCAGCAAAAAGCGAGAGTGTTTGAGACTCTCGCTTTTTGTTGGTAGCAACTCGCGGCTTATTACTCGATGGCGACTTCAGTCGGTTTGACATTTTCACTAGGGTAGCACCCTAGTGCTTTGATGAAGCGGGTTAAGCGGGTCAGCTCTTCCAGCGCCTGCTGCATGACCTCAGATTTCAGGTTCACTTCGACATCGAGGTAGAACATTTCTTCCCAAGGATTGCCAATCACCGGACGTGATTCCAGCTTCGTCATATTGATGTTGAGGTTGCGTAGCACTAATAAACATTCCACCAACGAACCGGCTTTCTGCGCGGTTGACATAATCAGCGTCGTTTTAGCTGGGATCAGAGGAGTGACTTCGACAGGTTTACGTGCAACGACGATAAAGCGGGTAAAGTTCTCATGCTGATTGGCAATATTGGTCTTCAGTGGTGTTAAGCCATAAAGTTCACCACTGGATGCATTACCTATCGCAGCAACATTCGATAGCTTTAATTCTGCGACTTTTTTCATCGCCTCAGCCGTGCTTGAGCAGTACTCTTGGGTAATATTGCCCATTGAGTGCAGGTATTCGCTGCATTGCTGGTGAGGTTGCGGATGAGAGTAGAGGGTGTCGATCTTTGCAATATCGGTGTCAACCGCTGTTAGCAGGCAGTGTTCAATGGGCTGGGTGATTTCCCCCACAATCGATAGGCTGGTGTGCTGCAGCAGATCGTAAACTTCATTGATTGAGCCTGAACTCGTGTTCTCAATCGGTAGTACACCGTAATCGGCATTGCCGGTTTCGACCACATTGATGACATCGCGAAATGTCGAGCAGCTGATTTCCCTCAGTTGAGTTTGTTTGCGGCTAAAGTAATTGCGGCTGGCCAGATGAGAATAGGAGCCCTTGGCGCCGAGGAAAGAGACCCGGGCGACGGGCTGCTGACTGTCAGGATTAGTGAGCTTTTGCAGATAGGCCTGTTGAAACAGGACGGAGTCTTCAATAATGGTGTGGAAGATTTGGGTAATATACTGTGAGTCCAGTTGTTCGGCATTGCCGGCTTCGATCAGGCGAAGTAGCAGCTCTTGCTCCCGGGCCTGATCGCGTACAGGCTTTGCCGTTTCTATTTTACTTTTTGCGACTTCCAAACTCAGCTGACGGCGTTCGGCCAACAGCTTGATAATCTCATTATCAATGCGACTGACATTCTTACGAATATCATCAAGTGAATAGTGTTGCTCTGTCATTGTAAGTCCCTGTCTGATCTCATCTTGTTTTACCGATGGCGAATACAAAAAAGCCCCCCTTTGTGGGAGGCCGTCTATTCGTCTTTAGCTTGTTTCTAGCGCAACGAAAAGCCTCCCGTTAAGGTGACATAAAAAAAAAGCTAAAGAAAAACAGCTGAGTGACTGTCATGGTAGTGATTGCTTAGTTATGTGGTGAATATGACTCAACACTATTCAGCCAGCTTAGGCTTGTCAAGATTAATTAACGTTAGAACGTAAACAGCCCCGCGACAGGCGGGGCTGTTTGTTATTCCTCTCTTAGACGTTATACGTCTGCTTCTTCTTCTGCCACCACTTCTTCAGCAACTTCAGGCTTTTCACTGTGGCTGGCGCGGCGAGCTGCTGGCTTTTGCGTTTGTTTCTTTAGCTGACGTTCTAGTTTTTGATGGAGCTCGGTAATTGCTCCATACATATCATCGTGTTCCGCTGAGGCAACAATTTTTCCTCCTGGAATGGCGGCGGATGCTTCGATTTTAAATTTTCTGCTTGGCTCTTTACTAATCACGGCATGTCTGCTGATTAGTGGTACCTGAAACTTTTCTAATTTTTTAAACTTAAATTCAATACGCTCACGGATAGCAGGGGTGATATCGATGTTTTTACCGGTGATTTCTACTGTCATAATTATCTTTCCTCTTTTGCTACCCTTTGTTGGGTTAACTTCAGGTTACTAAAATACGGAGGTTATAATGTGATCTGGTTCACGCTTTGGCTTTTAAACGAATAACTCGAAACATTCTGTGACCGGGCGTCATTTGTGATAAAAAAGTTTAGATAAAGTGCTTGTCGAACACTTGAAGATTAAGGCAGTATGAAGAAATGAACGACACTGGCGGCTTGTGCTGGCCAGGGCGTTTTTTCGAGCAATAGCCATTGTTTGGGTGAAATTCAACCAAGTCATCGAGACCCCTCCTCAGGCGGAAACGGCTGGTTGCAGTGGTATTTTCAGTACACAGAATATAAAAACGGCAGCCATCAGGCTGCCGTTTGCTTATTAGAACGTATGCTTGGTGCTTTTAACCGATCAGTTCGGATTTAAGGCGATCAGTTTTTTTGTGTTCTCGATAGGCTCTTGTAAACCGAGCTCTTCATATGCGGTCAGCATTAATTTCAGTGACTGACGAGCAGCCTTGGTATCCGGGTATAGACGCTGAATTTGCTGACACCGATTAATGGCCGCAATCCAGGCTTCGCGGCGAATATAAAAGTCGGCTGAAGCAAGTTCATAGTCAGCCAGACGGTTCTTAAGATAAATCATCCGAGCTTTGGAGTCCGCGGCATACGGGCTGTCCGGATAACGATCTAACAAGCGTTTAAAATCACGGAATGCCTTGCGTGCAGGTTCAGGATCTCGATCATGGCGATCAATGCTGAATATGTCATGCATGAAGCTGCGATCCTGAGCCATGTTGGTCAGGCCACGCATATAAAGTACCCAGTCAGCTTTTTCGTGCGCTGGATTTAAACGGTTAAAACGATCTATGGTTGCTTGGCCTAAGGCTAAATCGTCATTTTTGTAGTAAGCATAAATGAGATCCAGTTGTACCTGTTCAGAGTACGCACCGAAAGGGTAGCGAGAATCAAGTGTTTCTAAACGTTCGATGGCAGTCGTCCAGCTGCCACTCTGCAAAGCTTGCTGAGCCGTTGTATACAGTTCTGATGGCGGTACATCAGGCACAATTTCTTCAGTGCTGGAACAGCCTGAAAGAAGGGCAACGGCAAGCAGAGTCGTAATTGTCAGGCGTTTCATTGCGGCGTCAGATTCCTTGATAAAAAATTTATTCGTATGATCCATTACGGTCTGAGTCGTTAACAGATACAATGACACTATTAGGTTATTTTACGCAGCGTATGGCTATTAGTCTCACGCTTTTTGAAAAAGTTCGTTATGGCACAGAAAATAGAGTTAACAAACACAGTAAATGAGAGCCAATTAGGTCTGCGCCTTGATCAGACTATTGCTGAATTATATCCGGATTATTCGCGTTCGCGCATTAAAGAGTGGATTTTAAATGGCATGGTTTCAGTCAATGGCGAAATCGTCAAGAAGCCTCGCGCAAAAATGATGGGTGGCGAAGCACTGGTAGTCAACGCTGATATCGAAGATGAAGAGCGCTGGGTCGCACAAGATATCCCATTGGACATAGTCTATGAAGATGATGATATTCTGGTGATCAACAAGCCGCGTGATTTAGTTGTCCACCCTGGTGCGGGTACTCCTGATGGTACCGTGCTAAATGGATTGCTTTTCCATTGTCCGTCACTGGCTGAAGTGCCTCGTGCCGGTATTGTTCACCGTCTCGATAAAGACACGACGGGCCTGATGGTCGTTGCCAAGACGATTCAGTCACAGACGCGTCTGGTTCGTGCATTGCAAAAACGCAAGATTACCCGTGAGTATGAAGCTATTGCGATTGGTAAAATGGTGGGCGGCGGCACGGTAGAGAAACCAATTGGTCGCCATTCAACCAAGCGTACTTGTATGGCGGTACATGAATTGGGTAAGCCTGCAATCACCCATTATCGTGTTGCTGAGCATTTCCGTGAGCATACCCGTCTCGTGATCCGTCTCGAAACTGGTCGTACTCACCAGATCCGTGTCCATATGGCATATCTTTCTCACCCATTGGTTGGTGATCTGCAATATGGTGGTCGTCCGCGTCCGCCACGTAATGCTTCGCCGGAACTGATCCAGGCACTGCGTGCTTTTGATCGTCAGGCGCTGCATGCACGTATGCTACGTCTTGCGCACCCGATAACAGGGGAAATCATGGAATGGCATGCGCCGTTACCGAGCGATTTCGTCGGAATGGCTGAGATCCTGCGTAAAGATAAGCAAGCACATCAGGACGACGAGTACTAAGATGTGGATTATTCCTGACTGGCCTGCGCCCAAAAATGTAAAAGCAGTCAGTACCATTCGCAAGGGTGGCTGTAGTGCTGCACCTTATGATGGGTTTAATCTGGGGCTTCATGTCGGGGATAACGCAGAACACGTTCAGCGCAATCGTGATTTCTTGCAGCAAAAGCTGGAGTTATCATTAGCTCCGGCCTGGTTGAATCAGATCCACAGTAATCGGGTCATCGATCTGGAAAAACCACTGAGCGCGGTAACTGATGCCGATGGCAGCTATACTCAGCGTTCCGGTCTGGCTTGTGCAATTATGACCGCGGATTGTCTACCCGTGCTGCTGTGCGATCGTGCAGGAACCCAAGTGGCTGCGGTACATGCGGGCTGGCGTGGTTTAGCTGGCGGAATTATTGACGCGGCACTGGCAAAATTCTCAGCACCCTCTTCTGAAATCATGGCCTGGTTAGGGCCGGCGATTGGTCCTACCGCGTTTGAAGTCGGGGGCGAAGTGCGGGAACAATTTATGGCACAGGATCCAAATGCCGAACAGGCCTTTGTGGCTTACGGTGACAAGTGGCTGGCAAATCTTTATCTGTTAGCAACCCAGCGTTTGCAGTCATACGGTGTCACTCAGGTGTATGGCGGTGAGCATTGCACCTTTAATGAGCCTCAACGGTTTTATTCATACCGACGTGATCCCGTTACCGGGCGTCAGGCCTCTTTGATTTGGCTCGACTGAGCCTATTTCGACTTCCTCAAAAAGCGACGTGAAAACGTCGACTTTTTATCCAATATATCCTCTCTTATCTTAGTCGCAACGCTTGAAAAATTCTCTGCTAGTATCCATATAACTGATAGTAGAAAAATTATTATGGATACTGGGAGGACTTATGCGTCTTGACCGATTTACCAGCAAATTTCAAATGGCGATTTCTGATGCACAATCGCTGGCTTTAGGGCGAGACCATCAGTATATCGAACCCGCCCACTTGATGGTGGCGTTACTGAATCAGGATGGCAGCACAATTCGCCCGTTGCTGACCATGCTGAATGTCGATATCTCCCAATTACGCTCCAGCCTGGCAGAGCTGCTTGACCGTTTACCGAAAGTAACCGGTATTGGCGGCGACGTTCAGTTGTCACATAGCATGGGCCTTTTACTCAACATGTGCGACAAGCTGGCACAGAAACGCAAAGATAAATTTATCTCTTCGGAATTGTTTATTCTGGCGGCCGTCGATGACAACGGGCCGCTTGGAAAGCTGTTGAAAGATTCAGGGCTGACAGCTGCAAATATTGAACAGGCAATAGATCAGGTACGTGGCGGACAAAAAGTGGATGATCAAAATGCGGAAGAAAATCGCCAGGCCTTAGAAAAGTTCACCATTGATCTGACCGAGCGTGCAGAGCAGGGAAAACTGGATCCTGTTATTGGTCGGGATGATGAGATCCGCCGTACTATTCAGGTTCTTCAGCGCCGAACTAAAAATAACCCGGTCATTATTGGCGAACCAGGGGTGGGTAAAACTGCCATCGTTGAAGGGCTGGCTCAGCGTATTGTGAACGGCGAAGTACCTGAAGGGCTACGTAATAAGCGTGTGCTTTCTCTTGATATGGGTGCACTGATTGCCGGTGCCAAATTCCGAGGTGAATTTGAAGAGCGTTTGAAGTCGGTGTTAAACGAGCTTTCTCAAGAAGAAGGCAGCGTGATTTTATTCATTGATGAGTTGCATACCATGGTTGGCGCGGGTAAAGGCGAAGGATCAATGGATGCGGGCAACATGCTCAAGCCTGCGTTGGCCCGAGGCGAATTGCACTGCGTGGGGGCGACTACCCTTGATGAATATCGCAAGTATATCGAGAAAGATGCAGCGCTGGAGCGTCGTTTCCAGAAAGTACTGGTGGATGAGCCGACGGTTGAAGATACCATTGCCATATTACGTGGCTTGAAAGAGCGTTACGAGTTGCACCACCATGTAGAAATTACTGATCCGGCAATTGTCGCTGCAGCCAGGTTGTCTCACCGCTATGTCTCAGATCGCCAGCTGCCAGATAAAGCGATCGACTTAATCGATGAGGCTGCATCAAGCATCCGTATGCAGATTGATTCTAAGCCGGAGTCCCTGGATCGATTGGAACGCCGTATCATCCAGCTCAAGATTGAACAGCAGGCGTTGGTAAAAGAAAGCGATGAAGCCAGTCAGAAGCGTCTGAGTGATCTGTGTAAAGAACTCGACAGCAAAGAGCGTGACTACGCCGAACTGGAAGAAGTTTGGAATGCTGAAAAAGCGGCCCTGTCCGGTACGCAATACATTAAGTCCGAGCTGGAACAAGCCCGGACCGATATGGAAATTGCCCGCCGTGCTGGTGATCTGAATCGTATGTCGGAGCTGCAATACGGTAAAATCCCCGCGCTGGAAAAACAGCTGGATCTGGCGGCTCAAGCTGAAATGCAGGAAATGAGCCTGCTAAAAAATAAAGTCACAGAAGCTGAAATTGCAGAAGTGCTTTCTCGCCAGACCGGTATTCCTGTGGCAAAAATGCTTGAAGGTGAGCGTGATAAGTTACTGCGTATGGAAGAGGAGCTTCATAAGCGGGTCATTGGGCAGAATGAAGCGGTGGAGGCGGTATCAAATGCCATCCGCCGTAGCCGTGCTGGTTTATCTGATCCAAACCGCCCAATAGGCTCCTTCATCTTTTTGGGCCCTACCGGGGTTGGTAAAACAGAATTGTGTAAATCACTGGCTAACTTCATGTTTGACAGTGAAGACAATATGGTTCGTCTAGATATGTCGGAGTTCATGGAGAAACACTCGGTGGCTCGTCTGGTCGGTGCACCTCCCGGCTATGTTGGCTATGAAGAAGGGGGGTATTTAACAGAAGCCGTTCGTCGTCGCCCATACTCAGTCATTTTATTAGATGAAGTGGAAAAAGCGCACCCTGATGTGTTCAACATTCTATTACAGGTGCTTGATGATGGTCGTCTGACTGATGGTCAGGGCCGTACCGTTGATTTTCGTAATAGCGTCATCATCATGACGTCCAACTTAGGTTCTGATCGTATTCAGGAACACTTTGGTGAGCTTGATTACGAAGGTATTAAGAATCTTGTCATGGAAGTGGTCGGTCAGCATTTCCGTCCGGAGTTTATTAACCGTGTTGATGAAACCGTTGTCTTCCATCCATTAGGTCAGGAAAACCTCAAGCATATAGCAGGTATTCAGGTTGCACGTTTGGTAAAACGTCTGGAAGAAAAAGACTATGTACTTAACTTGCAAGAAAGTGCATTAGAGCTTATTGCTGAAGCGGGTTTCGATCCTGTCTTTGGTGCGCGTCCGCTGAAACGCGCCATTCAGCAGTATATTGAGAACCCACTGGCGCAGGATATTCTGGCTGGTAAATTTGTGACCGGGAAAATCATCAATATCACGGCTGAAGATGGACATATCGTTGCGAAGCAATAACAGCGGTTAACTCTGTTTGCGTATCTACTATTTAAACACCTGCTTCTATCTGAAGTGGGTGTTTTTGTCTCTGACAAAGGAGCCAACAAACTGACAAAAGCAATTTTAAAGATGCTTTTTAACCAAATAACCTGTGGTTGTTTATATTTTGATCGATTGGTTGTTTTTGATGAGATTTTTTCAAAAAAGCTATTGCCAATACGATCAATGTCTCTATAATGCCGCCTCACTGACACGGAGAACGGCGCTTAGCCAGCAACCTAGTCAGTATGTTCTTTAACAATTTGACCATGCAATCTGTGTGGGCACTCGTGAAAAAGTTAAGTCGAAAGATTTATCAATGAACTGAGTGACCGAACAGTATGATTCCTGCAGAGGAGTGATATTGGCACAGTCAATTTATGCTTCAACT
>NZ_JAWWDA010000025.1:0-43922 GCF_033720175.1 Photobacterium sp. | reverse complement strand
GGGCATGGAGATCTATACCGCAGTAATAAGGGTGGCTCTTCGTATAAAATTGCATATGAGTCTTCTCCGTATTTTTGGTTTAGTCGCCTTCCAGCATACTCCTATGGGGCATGTTGTCGGAGAAGGCTCAATAAGTATCAATGCCATCAAGGTGATGCCTTAACTCGGCATTTTTGGTTTGGAGTTCGGTGTGCTTTGCTGGTTCGGTGGGGCACACCTTATGGCGAGCGTTAAGCATTCTAAAATTTCAGGAAAAGTTAATAGTTATATGGAGATAAGTATATGAGAATGGAAACTTGGTTAACTGTATTGGCATCATTAATAATATTTTTTGCAATGTTTTGTCCGTTTGCAACTATACCGATAGGTGGAGATGTAGCTGGCTGGGATAGATTTGGTTCCGTATCATGGTTTCCAATAGCTCTTTCCATTGTAGCTATAGTCTGTTCTCATTTATATAGAATCACTCTGCAAAGGTTCTGTGGGGTAGTCGTCACTGTTTTAGCAGTATGGCAAGCTATTGCTGTGCATAACGGTATTGCAGACGCTAAGTTGAAACTATCTAATCAATTATCTGACAACCCTTTTGGCTCAATTGCTGAGCTTGCAGTATTTGGTGCAGGTGTAAGCTGGGGTGCTGCGTTATTGATAATTGGTGGTCTCGGTCTAATCGCGACAACTTTTATTGATCTCTGACTGAAAATGCTTAACAAACAATCAAGGTGATGCATTACACTCGGCGGTTTTGGTATGAAGTTCAGTGTGCTTGGTGGGTTCATCGTGGCACACCTTATTGTAGGCGTTATGTTTAGCCAACATGTTGGTGAGATTACCGAGTAGTCGGTGTTCGCAAACAAAATTTAATTAAACTTGCTGTGTATTTGGAGATTCAATGTATAAGTTTGCAGTTGTTCTAAGTTTGTTTCTGATGAGTTTTCATGCCTCTTCGGCGATAGTCGTGACCAAAGCTTCCAAAATATCGAGTATCAACTCTTACTCGTCATTCCCAAATGGGGATACACTAATCCAGGTTGATTCGCCACACGCAGAGTGCCCTGGAGGGCTGTGGTTAAAGATTGACGATATTGGTTTTAGTAAAAATATGAGTATTGTTTTATCAGCGTTTCATTCGCAAAGTAATATTATATTTTATGCAGATACTACAAGAGTGTGGGGACATTCTCCAGCTGCATATTGCTATGCCACGCAAATTAAGCTTGTACGTTAGCCTATCTTAGAATTATTAGTTCGTAACATAACAATGCCAATCACCCGACTCCGCAAACGTCGCGCGATTTTTGCAAAGGGCCGCAAAAACTCGCTCCCCATTTGCTCGCGGGTGTTGGCGGCGTTACATGCTTGTTTTTAAAGGTTTTTATCCCATTGGGCTTTTGTGGTTCCTGCCGTGGGGGCAATGCAGAAAGAATCGTTCATCGAAAGTGCGGTTAATGTTCCTCATGCCCAATGTTCTTTGGTCAAAAAGGCATTATCTTTCCAAATTCATGAGGCCGCACTATTGAATTCAGTGTTGGTGCGTTATCATTTCAGTGATTACTAAGTCACTGATTTCATAATGCCAATTCAGTTATGTGGTTGGCGGTAGCGTGTCGTTTGGATTACATCAAGCTCCGCAATTGTTGTTGGTTTTCCTGCTGTCTCGGTGGGGCGGCCAAGCCGCTTTGAGTCCAGAGTCAGCATGTACAAGGCAATCAAGGTGATGCGTTACACTCGGCATTTTTGATCTGGAGTTCCGTGCGCTTTGTTGGTTCAACGTGGCACACCTTATTGCGGCGTTATATTTTTAGATAGAGGAAAGATTAATGATTAAAAAGGCATTGGTAGTTTCGATGTTGTTATTCTCAGGTGGTGCATTTGCAGTCAATTGTGGAGGCATCCCCCAAATCGTAAAGATGGGAGATTATGGGAAACAGGAAGCCTATGTAATCGTCAGAATAGGAGACCTGGATTATCGGGTAGGGGTTCCTAGTGATGATGCAACTAAGGCCAGGCTATCACTTTTACAAACAGCTCTAGTCGCAGAGAAAACAGCAACACTGAGGTTCTATGGTGAGACAACCTGTACTGCTGCCTCTGGAAACAGAACAATTCCAAACGCAGTTTATTTGAGCCGGTAAATATAACAAAACAATCAAGGTGATGCATTACACTCGGCAGTTTTGATTTGAAGTTCGGTGTGCTTTGTTGGTTCAACGTGGCACACCTTATTGTAGGCGTTATGTTTTACTTACTATTTTTATAAAGGTTTATAAAATGAAAAAAATACTTACCATCATCTTAACATGTGTATTATCTACGACTGCAATGGCTTGGGATTCAGAGGGAGGAAACTTTAAAGTTTCAAAACTAAGATTTGGTTCGGGAGTTGTTCATGTCGCTCTAAATCCCGCTCCAAGTGGCTGCGGTGGAGGCGATCATTACAGAATGCACTTTAGTGTTAAGAATGTAGATCCTGTAGCCTACAAAGATATGGTTTCTGCTTTATTATCTGCGCATGCAACAGGTCAAACTTTTAGTACTATATGGTATTCAGGGAAAGGACTTTGTAGCAATAACCATGTTTTGACGTTAGATATGTTCGAGTATGCAACTAAATAAACATAACAAGTTGCTTAAACGGGAAAATAACAGTTGGCCATCGCTTCGCGATTATAATCAACTATTATTCCTGCTTGGAAAGACGTTATTTTTAATTAATTATAGGATGTTACTAATGAAAAATTTCACATTACTGGCTGTTGCACTAATGTCGTATAGTGTTTCTGCTGCACCAAATTATCAGAGCGGAAGCATTGAAAATTTAACAGCAGTGGAGTCTGGTGTAATGATCATGATGGACAAGGGGCTTCCAGATAATTGTGAAGGCTCGCCGTATGGCTGGATGTTAATTAAGCAGGAACACACTGCAATTACCTCTGTTGTATTGGCAGCTTGGGCATCAGGAAAAAAATCTGGAACTGTTTATACATCGGGAAGAGAAAGCGGTAACGGTTTTTGTTTAGTTAACCAGTTTGACCCCGCAAATTAAACATACAAAGCAATCAAGGTGATGCATTATACTCGGCGGTTTTGGTAAGGAGTTCAGTATGCTTGGCTGGTTTCAGTGGGGCACACCTTATTGCAGGCGCTGGAGAATCCCCACAAAATTATGAGTAATTTCTTGTGATTAGGCTAACCATATCTATTGGTTTTTCTGCCCCATGCTTCTGATTGTTCGAAGGTTAGTGTTTCAATTGAGTATCACGCACCTAGCTTTTAATCATCTGTGTTTGTGGTGAATCCGCAAGATTTTGAGGCAAGTTTTTGTCTATTCATTGAACTGTAAGGGAAGTTTGTGGGGATTCCCTAGTTGCAGGCGTTAGCTACCATTACTTGTGCAGAATATGTTGCGCTCAAATTTTTAAAAGGAAATATATGATGAAAAAATTATTGCTACTATCAACTTTGTTTTTTTCTTCACAGGGAAGTGCTCAAACGTGGGTTGAGGTTAATGATGCAAGTAAATTGTTATGGCAAATGAGTGCAAATGGTACTGTCTATTTCAGGAACCTAAATGAATTCGATCCAGCCCAAGGTGCTTGTTGTTACGCTTATAACCTTGATACAACAACTCCAGGTGGCAAGTCAATATGGAGTATGATCTTAACTAAGATAGCTTCAAAGAAAAGGATTACTTTAGGGTTTCCTAGCGTGGCTTCAAATAATAACCCGCAAACTTTAAATTACATTGGTCGACATTCACATGCTTCAAATGAATAACTTCAGTAGCTAACAAGTTATTTAAGAGGCGTTATAACTAAAGAACATTGAATGAAGAAGTTGTTAATAGGTGTTTTTGCATTTTTACTGCATCAGTAAACGTAACTGGAACGTACATAGTTAAGGATACCACTATCACTGTAGTAGCAAATACAAATAGAGGCAAGACATATAATATAATTTTTGGGTCTACTGTCGCAGGAGCAAGACCAAATATCGCTCAGTTTTCAATCGAAGGAGGATTAACGAAAATTGGTAACTCGACACGTTATATGCAGGAATTGATAAAGAAGACACTCACCTTATCAGTCTTCTATTAATGGCTGTGGCACAAGATCGAAAGCTTAAAGTCTTTTTAAACTCAAACGAAGCATATTACAGATCCAGGTGTAAAGTATCTTTTCTTGAGTTTGAGTAAATATTATAACTCTGAAATGTTTGATTTATTTATTGCGCAATAGTTCAAAGAATGACAAGTCAAACACTCTTAAAATCATATGACTTATTAATTGAATCCAGCAATACACACACAACCGGAAATAACAATGGAATTAATATATACCTCACCAAACAATGCATCCAACATTTACATAACATTCCCTATCACTTTTATTTTGTCCTTATGGATTGTTTTTAAATTGAGAAATATGGAAGTGAAAGCGAAGTTAGCAGGTGGTCTCTTCATTTTGATGATGATGGGCTCCCAACTGGATGCAAAATATAAGATTGATAGCATACAAAAAGCAATAAAATCTGGATGTTCAATTACAAATTGCGAAATAGTCACTGGTGAAGTTATTAAATATAGGAGCTATAAAGACAGCTCTAAAAAAGGTTATCAAGAAAATGAGTTTTTCATAAATGGTTATAAGTTTTCTTTTGATGAGAAAGGGGAAACATTCGCGTACGGCGTTATTGCTGAAAATGGAGGGGTATTAACCCCTAACTCAGGAAAGTATAAGATTTATTTATATAATGAGAAAATAATAAAGCTATGGAGGCTAAATGAGCAGATGTAAACATTACATCCTTAACCTAATTACATCTAAAGAACACATCTTGAATCGCGTATTATCGGTGTTGGATCTATGAAATATATTTTAATTCTATTAGTGCTACTAAGTTCTAACTTACATGCTTTTACTATCGATGCAAACGAAGATGATTGGAATGATAGTAACTCATTAAATATCAAAGCAGAGAATAATGAATTCAATTACAGAATCGCTAATGATAGCAACAATATTTACATACTAATAAAGAAGATAACTTCAAATTTTATCCCAATTTATAACAATGGCATCACTTTTTTTATACCTACCGGAAATGATTTTTATGTTTTTATTTCATCAGAAAATGAGACCACTATCCCTACCATAGGATTAAAAAATGATACTGCACTATTAAACTTATCAACTAAACCATGGGCATATTCATACAACAGTGGGTTATATACGCAATCTGGAAATAGTGGATTTGTTGTAAAAAGTAACTCTAATTATATAGAAATAAAGTATCCCAAAAATCTTTTACAAGCCCATAATAAAAAATTTAAAATAACAATTGGTGATACCGATTTAGCATACAACCTAGAAAATAAAACAGCCCCACAACAAACTGACCGATTTTTGAGAAAATTTTTTGATTATGATTATAGTGGTGCGGTAGCACAAAGCATAGTTGATCAAAAATTATCTGGCGGGCAAGTTAAAACTTCAGGCTATGCTTCAATAACCTATAGCGAGGGGCCTTTAAGTGGAACCGTTCATGCATTTTACGACAAAAAAAATGGACTTAATCTACATGTATCTATCAATAGCTCTAAGGAATATAAGCCATCTAAGCCGAAAAAATTCCCAATTGATGTAGCTTTGGGTATAGCTATGCACTCGGGTAATCCGAATGTTTTTGAAAATCTTGGTGCAAGTGCTCAAGCTGGACATTTGGGTGTTGCATTTACAGTCAATGACAAGATGGAAATAACAACAGCAGGAAGCATAATGTATGTAACTACAGATGTCCTCCCGTCGGTTTCTGGAGCTTTCGAAAAAGCTATCTATGAAGATCTATTTGGAAAATATAACATCTGGTCAGGCTTACAATTAGCTCTTGATTCAGAATTAACAGGAATGCCTTCTAATGACTATAAAACCATTGATGGAATTGCTGTTAGTAAAAAGAACCTAGCCGACAATGGTTCTAGTTCTAGTTCTAGTTCTAGTTCTAGTAGAGATCGAGATGGCAGAAATGATAACCATTCGGCTTCACAGGATTATACTATTACTGCTACAGAGACAGATTTGAATACTGGCGAAACCAGAGAGGTGGATTTAAGTCGTGATCCTGCTGATGCTGGAACGACTGGTGACAATGACGATAATGATGGAGGATGGTGGTAAAAAATAAGCTGATAATACGGGGTTGTTACAACTAATCAGATAAGGCAAATCTACCCAACAGTGGGCTTAATGATTACTGATAGAAACCTCACCATTGAAGAGACTATTCATGAAGACAGATATCTCATGTTAAAAAAAGACGGATAACAAAACGTATTTGATGCTGACTGGGAACAGGTTGATAAATAGAAGATACAACGATAATTTTCATTCAGGACAAGATCATAAAGATCTATTACTAAACAAAAACTTAATTCGATTATTAATCGTATAATAAAATATTATTAAAAACTAAGGATTAAAATGAAAAAGATTATACCAATACTGTTGACGATAGTTTCTTTTAACGTAAGCGCTTTAAATTTGGATAACACAGATTCATATTTAGGGAAAGTTCAATCTGTAGCAGTTGGTTTTTTTGATCATGTAGGAATTTCTTTACCAAACGGGATTACATGTAATAACCAAAAGGCACTGATATTAACGAAAGACAATGCACAATTTGATAAAATATATTCTCTATTACTAGCAGCAGCATCCCAATCTGATGTACATCTATACAGAGTGGCTGCTAATAAACAAACTTATGGTCCAACCAGTTTTTGTAAAATTGGAGAAGCTGCCTATGGGCAGTTTGCTCTTTGGCCTGTCAATTCATAAAGTGTTCTAGCTGACACCCTTAACTTCACGCTGCTTGAGGTGTTATGAACAAATTCAGCTAGTGCTAAGTTATTCCTAAAAGGCGACTCCCGTCGCCTTTTCCAACCTCCCCTCACGCTACAGCCTTCTCGGCCTCTTCATACTCCGCTTTCATTCTGGCTTGTATAGCAAGCAAAGCTGCTTCTCGTTCGCCTCTTAACCATTTCAAAATGCTTTCATGGTATGGATAGAAACTCTCATAACGTTCCCGTTTGGTTGGCAGGTAATGACAGAACCGAGCGTATCGGGAGTCTTTATCCCACTTCACCCTACCCTCGTCTCAGGCCTGACATGGTCGGCTGTTTCGCTTCTTATCCTTCAGTACACCCGCGCCATTGCACTCACCGCAGATCTGTCCATTCAGCGTAAGTGCTTCATCAACCGCAGCCTTGGCAATTGCGCCTGGTACATACTCACCGTAAGAGCCACGCCAGTTATTCAACACGCGTTGCAGCTCAATCAAGGCGGCATAGTTCAAATCGTATCGAGCTGTCTTGTCATTCAGTACTTCGGCAAATAGCAGGACAAAACCAACTGGTGATCGCTTCCACGTAATACCTACCGCTGCAATCTGATCTTCAACGCTTAATAACGGTTTCCCACCATGAGCAACTTGCTGTTCGTACGAACACCCCTTCGGATTGAATTTAGCTAATAGCTTTTCAATACTCATGCCGCCTCCCCCATTACCATTAACCCAGCGCCGCAGCCGCGTTTGAATGGAATTCTTTGAGTTATTTTGATTGTATGCGGTGTAAAAAGAACAAACACCGAGCCAAAATTGACACCTGTTTTCTTGGTCACGCCATCGGGTTTATAGAAGTTGTATCGGCCATCTGGCGTGTAAACCGCCGTGGCTTTGTCTTCCACCAAATCTAGCCACCAACTGGTTAGCGGTTCGTATGGCAACAGCATCATGCCCGACTTCCCTGCGCTCGTTTCGCTGTAGGCCTTGGTGATGAACTCACGCTTTAAATCGAATGGCGGATTACAGTACCAGTCATTCTCCCAGTCACATGAAAGCCCATCGAAACCAACGATCTTGTTGTTCAGGTTAAACCAGAATGTCTCATGGCCATGAAAGCCATAGCTCGATAGCCGGTTACGTGAGAACCAATCAGGTGAAACATAAAAGCGTTCACACTTGGCGGTTTCTGGCTCTGCGCATACATCTAACTGGAACGGCTTTCCATACAGACTTACGGCATCAGCAAAGCACAACCACTGCGTTCCCCAACGGTTTTTATCATCTTGGTGAGAGGTGGTTTTAACTAGAATCGCCATGTAAGCACCTCTGAATTATTCATACTCATTGCAATGTTATCCTTAGGCCGCTAACGCGTTTGAGCGGTAGCTCGGCCAGTTAAACTCAACCCAGTGCGCTTGATTTGTTTTAAGCCGGTCTATAACTCGTTCGCCGAGTTGCTTAACAAGTTCGCTGTAGTTGAGGTTGGTTAGAATTCCTGTTGGTAAGCCGTCGGCAGAGCGATTATCAACGATGGTATTAATGGTTAGCGCTTCGTTGTCGTTACCGCGCTGTACCCCGATTTCATCGAGGATCAGCAAATCGGCACTCGATAAGCGTTCAATCAGTTCTCGTTCCGAGATTGGAGAATTATCACGGTAGGTATCTCGCATGCGGATCATCAATTCATTCACCGTCACCAACACAACAGACTGCCCTTTCGCCGTGATCTCATTGGCGATGGCCGAGGCTAAGTGGTTCTTACCTGTACCGGTTGTACCCGCAAAAATGAAACTGCAAATATCGCCTTGGTTAAAACGGGTTAACCACGATTTCGCATTGGTTAGCGCATCGTTCTGTTCAGTACACGTCACACGGTAATTATCGAAGCTGCATTGCTTATGGGTTTCGCGTAACCCTGAGCGGCCTAACAAACTTTTCGCCATGTTCACGCGTCGCTCTTCTCGGTTCTTGCGGTGAAACTCCTGCACTTGGCGTTTTCCGTAAGCATCGATTTCTTCACGAGTCATCGTTTTGATATGGCTTGGCATTGCACGTTCTAAGCGATCCATCACGTTCATGATCTAAATCCTTTTGGTGCTGAGTAATCTGTCCGGAATACGAATTCACCCCGCCCTGTTGACGGCTTTCACGCTCGACAGCCCACTTGTTCGCGTTACGCATTCCATTCCGCCAAGCGGCTACCCAATCGGCATACTTGCGTTGCTTCGATAACATCGCATCACGCCATTGAGCGGTTGCGGTATTAATTTCTAAAACGAAATCTGCTTGCTGTGAATACTAATCAGCCATTTCAGGTTGAATAGAAAAGTCTTCAGTTAAATAACTTGTCACTGATTTAGCTTTTTGTTTTTTAGGCTCAGTCTTCTTGGGGACTATAGGGGTATTAATACTATATGGTGGATCTATTGATGGTTTGGGGTCAGATTTCGGCCCACCTTCTGACGTTTTTCGGCCTAGGCCGGATTTCGGCTGGGGTGAATTCTGACCTAGGTCAGGTTCTGGATTTTGAAGCTTTTCAATGCTGATCCAATACACATTTGTATCGTTAGTTAGCTCGCCTGATTCCGTTCTTTTCTTGCGTAATTCTTTCCTAATAAAGCCGTCGTTACACAAGTTCGCCAGCTGCGCTTTTAACGTACTGCGAGAGATACCGCACTTCTTCGAGATACGCTCTAAACTCGGCCAGCAGTACCCTTCGTCGTTAGAAAAATCAGCCAGGCCATGCTCGATGAAATCGAAAAATGTTGGGAAGAATCGGCCCGTGAAAATGGTGGCGAGATTGAAATCGAATGGGAAGAAAGCGATTCAGCTATCTATATGACAGCCAAACACCCTGAGTTTGATTTCGATTCGCTAAGAATTACTTTTTATAACCATGGCGAGAAAGACTGCCAGTACCACATCGGTTATATCAACGAAGGTGAAAAACGCATAAGTGGCAGCATTACTGGCGCAACCCACGCAATGGGATTAGCCGGTTACTTCTACAAGATGTATTGCCGCCAAACCAAAATCAGCGGCCTGCAAGATATCTACGGCGATAGCATTGATGTTTGTGGATATTAAGGAGTGATCAATATGAGCAGTGAACTAACAGCTTTCTTTATCACCATCATGAACGATTTGGATGATCGAGAAAGAATGTATGAGAACGGAATAAAGAGAAGACCCGAACAGGCCGACTGCTTCCAAAAAATGCTTGCTCAAACACAGAACATTAAAAGCCTGACTACCAATCGAGCTAGGCAGTTTGGACTTACCGTCGCTGACTCACCGGAAGAAATTGCACTACGAAATCAGATGGGAATTATTGTGGCTGATTATAAAAATCTTCCCCTCCTTCAGGTTGGAGATTTCCAGTGATGAAACAGAAAAACCCCGCTCAGGGACCAATCCGAACGGGGTTTAACATTGCAATGAGCTTTTATTACAAAGGCTTAGATGAGTATAGCTGACCACTATAGTTCTCACAAGCCTACAGGGTGATTGGTAACTTTCACCCTTTAGATAAAAGGAATGATCATGACAACTGATAAGCAAAAGGAAAAAAGCAGAAAACGGCAACAAGCATTCCGTAATCGCCGCAACGCACTCGGCCTAAAAAAAGTGTCATCTGTTATCAGTAACAACGAAGCCCAAAAGCTTAATGAAATTTGTGAGTTCTTCGCCCTACCCGACAAACCATTAAGTGAAAACGAAGCCATATCTTCGATGATTAACCGTTTTCACTCAATGATTCCAGCGTTACGCGTAACGGCTGGGAAATGTTCAAAGTGTAAAACCGATTTACCCAATGGTTGCGATGGCCTGTTCAAAGGTGATGGCGATTGCTGGCACACACTGAACAGAATTCAACTTCATCAGATCAGCGAACCTGGTACCACAATCAAGTTAACTGATTTTATTCGAACCATAGAGCCAAATTTACCTGACCAGTAAATTTTCGAATTAGGAAAACATTGCAATGACATTTATCGGATACGCCCTCGCCTGCCTCATTTTTTGGGTTGGATATTCAATTTATGAACAAACTGATGAAAAGGACGACAACAATGAACGCATACAATAATTATCCTGTGGCTGACATGTCATATAAGGTTAAACCTGCGTTGACGCAACACCGTCACAGACAAAATCTGAAGAAGTCATAAGCTTAGATGCTCAGTCATCACCTTTACTGATCAGTCATAAAGACGTACTGGCTATGTTTGAGATCACCAGCAAGGCCACCATCTACAAATGGCGTCAAAGTCGCGGCTTCCCCGACCCAGTAACACTCATGCCACTTCGTTGGTTACTTTCTGCTGTTGAAGAATGGAAAATGCAGATTGGTGGGTGTGGGAGGTAGGGAAAAAAGCGGTCATGGGAGTGGCCGCAATTGATAACGCTCGCTTAAGCGGTGCAGCAACGAAACCGAGTGGCTCTGCATTGCGCCGTAAAGACCAACACGGATTGGAAATAAAAATGCCACACGTTGCAAATCCATTTGAAGCACTTGTTATAAACATTTTCTGCGATGATTACCCATCCACAATTCGCAAAAAAGAATTTCTTGTTCTCTATGGAGACGGATGTACGACATATCAGTACCTGGACTAAGAGTGCTTCTTAACATGCGAATTAGATTTCCCAAACTGGATCCGTAAAATTGTGTAATTAAATCATCATATTTATTTGACCTTCATCACAAAAGTAGTAAAATTTGCTCCGTGTCTTGAAATTAAATTACATAAGGTAAAAAAAATGAATTCAGCACTCCTATCAATATTGGACACTGAAAAAACCACGGAAGTTAAAAAAGCGACGAAGCCTTCTACTCTAAGCGAAATTGCAACTCTTGCGACAATGTTCCTAGCGACTTCAGCCGTAATTTTGTTACTAACCCTAACTTGGGTATTGTAGCCAATCTTCCAAGAAGTTGGAGACAAGCGATACTATCAAAGGCAATACATAAGAGTATCGCCTAAGTCTCCCTTTCGTTCTGCGTTTAAAATACTATTTCTTAATCAACTCATATCAACTTCAACTAGCTCAAATAAAAACTAGTTTAGCTTGGTGGCCGTATTCAACCTCATGGTTATAACGCCTTAATAACTGGCGTAGAGGTTGGTATCATTTTTGCGGTTTTTTCTTTTGCAAAAAGGATGACAACCGTAATACGTCCAGTTGATTAACTTGTTAGCTCTTGGTTTAAAATGTCGCGTGATTTTTTAAGTCCATAGATTACAAAAAACAATGAAACTAACTGTTGTGCCATAAGTATTGGCTTATCTTGCAGTAGCATCAATGCTGCCATACTTAGATTCATCAGCATAAAGAAGAACCAGCCTATGGGGTTATTTTTAGCTATGGAGTAGCTACCTAACAAAAACCCGAGCATCACGCCTATCTCTAAAACTTGTGAAATAGATATTATTCCACCGTGATGGATAACACTATAAAGAAGCCCAAACGCCAGAGATGAATAAGTACACAAGGCCACAATTTTATTAAACCACTTGTTTTCTTTCTGATTGTCATGATAAGTATTGTACAGACCCAATAACATAGAGGGAATTCCTCCAGCTTCAATGGATGCTGCAATCCAATCTTGATGACTAATTAATATGGTAACCCAAGCCGGTACGCCGAGAATATAAATAATCCAGCCTTTAATCTTAAATCTTTTTTTAGCCTTCTCTGGTTTGCCTTCAGAAAGCGCAAACAATATTTTATTAGCAAGGTAAAATAATCCTCCCCAAATTTGAAATACTAAATCCATTTATGTACTCCCCCCTTAGGAGCTAACGCTTGCATAAAACGTGCTGACGATTAACTTTCCAAACCAATTACACTTCAAACCAAAAACGCCGAATCTAATAAGCATCGTGTTGATGCAATTGTTATAAATACTATTTAGACTTAAATGAAGAGATTCTGCTCTAATTCTAAAAGACGTTTTTTCAATGACAAACCGCCACCATAACCAACAAGCTCACCTTGGCTGCCAATTACCCTGTGACAAGGAATTATAATCGCCAATCCATTTGCACCATTAGCATTACCAACCGCTCTCACCGAGCTTTCATTTCCAATTGATAGCGCTAAATCTTTATACGTTACAATGTCACCGTAGTTTACTTTGCCTAGTGCATCCCAAACCAATTTTTGAAAGTCCGTACCAATCAGTAATAACGGAACATCAAAAACACTTCGCTCACCAAGAAAGTATTCTTCAAGTTGAACCTTGGTAGATTCTAAAACATCATCGTTTCTTTCTACGAACTCAGAATGAAGACCACGCTTAATACGGTCATCAACAATACTTCTCATTTTACGATATCGAAAGTCACACAGGCAAAGCTTGCCATCATATGAACCAAGTACGAATTCGGCATAAGGATGTTTAAAGTACTGGATATTAATCTGATTCATTGAATGTCCTTATTATGAATAACTTACCCGTATTTATAACGCCGCCTTAAGCGGACAAAAGTAGTTGGCTAAACTTGTTGATGCACGAAACAAAGCCAACTGTTTTTGTTCCGACTTGAAGGCCTTGTTAGGCATTTACACGCCAAGGTGGATTTTTCCTATTATCACCAGCCCAGTAAAGCTTGATTTCATTACCTGATGGGTCAGTAAGCATTGCTTCTCTCCACAAGTAATCTTTATCTGTTGGTTCTTGCACAAATTCAATTCCTTCGGATTTCAGGCTTTCAACTAAAGCATCAAGTTGTTCGTGTTCAAAATAAATAACACTATTACTTTGAGAGTCAGGATCTCCCAAATAAAGAGAAAATGTGGAATCCCCTTCGGGACATTCAAACCTAGCATAATGATCATCTGCTACGATTTGGTTAAATCCTAGAGTTTTATAGAATCTTACCGATTCTTCCATATTTTTAACAGTCAATGTAACTTGGTTAAGATTCATTTATGACTCCATTCTGAACTGATGTATCCGCGTTAAGTAGTGAGCAGCGCGACCACCTAACCTAATCCATTGTACCGTAAACACAAAACCCAACCTTGAACTGAAAATGCCAAGCGTTAGGAATCTGTCTTAAACGCTTTGTTAGGGCTTAAAACTCTCAGTAACAAACTTACTACCCATTGCCCCCATTAATACACCTGAAACTTTGTTAATGTGCGACTTAAATCGTAAGTAACTGGCTTGGGCCTTTGGACTTGATAACAGAATAGAAACTAGGAGGTACCAAGCAAAATTTAAGACAAACACACCAACAACTAGTATTGATGTTGTATGAACAGGAACTTTCACGGGTAACATGGCTGCAAATACACTGCTAAAAACAATTGCAGTCTTTGGATTACTTAACTGTGTCGCCAAACCAAGAACTATAGCTTTAAAATGGGCTGGTTTTCTAGTTAGTTCTGCGTCAGCAGAAACAACTTTGCTGTTGCTCGCGCGCCACATTTTTACACCCAGATAACATAGATATAGACCTCCAACAACTTTGAAAGCTACGTAAAATTCAGGAACAGCGTCAAAAAGTGCAATAAGCCCCTTTGAGGCAATAAATGAGAATGTACTTGCCCCCAAACCTAAACCTATAGAAATACACATCGCTTCAAATCTAGATTTTGACATAGCTGTTTGCGCCACCAAGATAAATGAAGGGCCTGGTGTCATCGCACCAAAGAGTAACAGCGTAGCGATTGGTAATATAAAAAAGTATTGCTCCAACATTTATAATCATCCTTGTACTAACTTGCGTGCTTGAGCCCTAGTCGCATTAAGGTGTGAGCAACGCGGCCACCAAACCTAAACCATAACACCGTAAACACGAAACCCAACCTTGAACTGAAGGGAATCACTCTTAAATGCCTTGTTAGCTGCGCCTTACGCCCCTTAATCATCTAGGATTCTCTGTCCCACTCAATGTTGTCCTTCGTTCGATCAAAGTGGGGCGCAAAAACCGAAAGAGCCGCGAAGCTTTGCCCTTCCTTTAAGATGGGGCCGTGGAGAGTTGCTTTGGGAATGAAAACAAGATCACCCTTGTTTACATTCTTTATTTCTTCCCCGACCTTAAAATCCACATTGCCCTCAATAATGACAAGCAACTCATCATGATTTTTCTGTATGTGGAGTGCATTACCAGTATCCCTGACGACCCCAACATTCGCTGTCAGATGCTCTCCGTCAAAAACAAAAGTTCTCTTGATAGGGTCGCATTTCGTAGATTCATCAGCCTCAAGGGATGCGACGATTTGCTCAAGATTCTGAAAGTAAGCCATGTTTAATCACCTCAATGTTAGACATAGTCTAACTATAGAAGGCATCCACTAATTGTGGATAACACAGCCAGCTAACGCCGCGTCAAGGGGTGAACAACGCCCATCACACAGCCTAAGTTATTGTTCCTCAAGCACTTAATCCAAATCAAACCCAAAATACCAAGCGTTGAGAATCCCTCTTAAACGCTTTGTTATGGCTGTGTTAGGGCATGCGAAGAAAACATGTTCCACATCAATACCTGACTGTTTCAGTATGGTATTGTGCGAATACTTAGCTTACAAACACCCAAAGCAGGAATTACAAATGGCACTTTCAATTAAAAAAATTTTCAGCAAGAAAGACAATAATCCAAAGAATGTTGAAGCAGAAAAGTCAGCTTCAAACAATAAACCTAATAACAATTCAGATAAAAGCAATAAACATAGCAGTCCAACTGGTTGTTGCGGTTCTTGCTCATAAGCTAATAGCTTCCTACTTTGCTCCTAGCACTATTGAAATTCTAGGAGCAAAAGCCATAACACCGCAATAAGGTGTGCCCCACTGAACCTGCAAAGCGCACCGAACCCCAAACCAAAACTGGCGAGTGTAACGCATCACCTTGATGGCCTTGTTATGTGTTTTTTTGTTGTTGAAATTTATGCCCATCCCAGCTGTTGAAGACTAATGGAATCGTTCCAAATCTTTGTCATATGCCGAATAAGATTGCCTTCAAACTGCATTGCGTAGACATAGTCAGCCGCGATGGTTTTTCCCGTTGGGTCAACTGGCCCGCCCGGCCCTGTATTTGTGCCATGAAACACAGCGT
Organism: Photobacterium sp.; assembly: GCF_033720175.1. Classification (GTDB taxonomy): domain Bacteria; phylum Pseudomonadota; class Gammaproteobacteria; order Enterobacterales; family Vibrionaceae; genus Photobacterium. Next base: position 28,011 of record NZ_JAWWDA010000025.1, on the reverse strand, counting down.
AAGCTGCTACACACTGACGTTCTTCATCAACAGAGAAGAACCGCAATTCGTAATGTCCATCTGGGATTGGTGTCAATAGGTTCTTCATCCATTCGGTATAACCTTGAAGAGTATCTATATCTGCGAGCGCTGCTGTCTGTGCGGAGAATGTTGCATCAGGGTGGCAGTAAGCTTTGCAAATTTCCCAACCTTTTCCGGTTTCGCATGCTTCAAAAAACAGCTTCGCTTGTTCTAGTAAGTCACTCATATGTTTGTTCCTTGTTTCATAGATAATCGAATCTATAGCTCAAGTGTGGACCATACGAGTAGATTTACCATGACTCACTTTTACACATAACGCCATAGTTGTTTGTTATATTGCTGATTGATGAACCACACGAAATCGCTCTAAAACAAGCATCATATCTTCACTTGGTTCGATATTTAGCTCTACACATTCTTGTGCAAAGAAATCCCAATGGGCGTTTCGCCACCATTCAAGTGAACGATCACCTTCACCTTCCAGATACGCAAAATCAGCTGACACATCGGAATACTTGCACTCTTCTACCGAATCAATTTCAACGATACAAGTAGGCTTACCGTCCCAGTCTGTGACGACCTGCAAGTGACCAATTGTAGGCATTGGTTCATCATCTGATTCATACCAATATTTCAGGCTGCAGGTTGCTGTCTTTTGCCCAATACGAATTAATTCAGCACATAAATTAGCATTATGCTCATCACCACAAAAGTAGTCAGAACTAAATGATTTGTACTTTTTACGCTCAGAATCACTTAGTGACTCAAGATATTGATCTAGATAAATTTTTGATTGTTCTTCCATGATTTCCACTTACTTATTTTTGCAATATAGCATTATGTTCTACGAACTAAGATCGTATGTCTTTCCATTTTAAGCAGATATACAAAGAAGATTAACGAATCGAATTCGTATATTCGCGATCAACTAACCCCTCATTTCTTACCTGCCCACCACTACAACACAGCGTTTAGTATGAAACCAGATGAAAGGTAGGAAGTATACATGTTATCTATCACTGGAGTCTAATAAGTCAGTCAACTTATCAGCATACAGCTCATACGCTTCACGCTGATCATCCAGCCAATCATGCTTGTTATACACGGCCAGTACCCCACCCAACTCGTGGCCTAGCATCTTTTCTACCACATGGGGCATTACGCCAAGCTCTGACACGCCTGTTGATAGAGAACGTCTGAAATCGTGGGTTCGCCAGCTTTCTAATGGCAGGTTGTCGCGTATGCGCCGGATGTAGCGATTAGCCCCTGAAATAGTAATAGGGCTATTTAACTCATGACCAGGAAACAATACATCGTCACTGCTTTCCATATGGTTTTCCATCACTCTTTCTAAAATAGCTCTTGCTTTGGTGGGAATTGGTCGTCGAATCGGCTTACGGTTAACAAGTGCAAGGTGACAGTCTATGGCATAAGCACCAACATGCCTTTTCACGACTCACACCACACGTTCTTCATAATCATTGGTTTATGATCACCTCCATCTAATCTAATTCCGCAGCCGTCATAATTCTCTGTTATTATTACCAAAGACAACAGATCATTAACTGTGCAGAAGATTATAATGAGCAACAATGAAAACCAGCCAACACTGTTTTGGCTGGACTACGAAACCTTTGGTGCAAGACCAGCCACCGATCGCCCTTGCCAGTTTGCTGGTATTCGAACCGATATGGATCTCAACATCCTCGGTGAGCCTCTGGTTATTTACTGCCAGCCTCCCAGTGATTACCTGCCGTCGCCGGAAGCCTGCTTGATCACCGGCATTACACCGCAGGAAGCGCTGCAAAAAGGGCTTTCTGAGCCCGAATTCATCGCCATAATTCATGAAGAATTATCGAAACCCAATACCTGTATAATAGGTTATAACAATGTTCGCTTTGATGATGAAGTAACACGGTATACGCTTTATCGAAATTTCTTTGACCCATACGCATGGTGCTGGCAGAACGGTAACTCACGTTGGGACTTGCTCGACATTATGCGTACCTGTTACGCCTTAAGGCCTGAAGGCATTAACTGGCCTAATAACGAAGACGGTCTGCCGAGTTTTAAACTTGAGGATCTTTCGGTGGCCAATGGTATTGAACATGCCAATGCCCACGATGCAATGAGTGATGTGTATGCGACGATTGAACTGGCTAAAATTTTAAAAACCAAGCAGCCGAAGTTATTTGACTACCTGTTCAGTTTGCGCCACAAACGTCAGCTGCAAGAGTTAATCGACATTGTTAACCTCACACCGCTGGTACATGTTTCTGGCATGTTTGGGGTTGGCTGTGGCAATACCAGCTGGATTGTGCCGATGGCATGGCACCCTGACAATAAAAATGCCGTGATCACCGTTAACCTTGCGCTGGATCCGGCACCATTAATTGACCTGGATGCAGATACGTTAAGAGAGCGGCTGTATACCAAGCGCAGTGAGTTGGGTCCGGATGAACAGCCTGTTCCGGTCAAGCTGGTGCATCTCAATAAATGCCCGGTTCTGGCTCCGGCTAAAACACTAAAAGCAGACGATGCCGAACGCCTTGGTATTGATCGCGAGCAATGCCTGAAAAATTTACAGCGGCTTAAAGATCACCCTGAAGTTCGGGAAAAACTCTTGGCCATATTCAGTGTCGATCGTCAGTTTGCTGCCAATGATAATGTGGATGCCATGTTATACGACGGTTTCTTCTCTCATGCAGATCGTTCAGCGATGGAGATTATTCGTGAGACTGCGCCAGAGTCATTGGGCAGTCTGGATTTGAAGGTTGATGATAAGCGCATCAAGCCTTTGCTATTTCGTTATCGTGCACGTAATTACCCAATGACGCTCGATTATGCTGAACAACAAAAATGGAAACACCACTGTCAGGATTTCTTTGAAGACAACCTGCCTGCCTATATGGAAAACTTTGAATCGCTCGCACTTATACATCAATCGAATGAAAAGAAGATGCAAATCCTTAAAGATTTGTATGATTATGTTAACAGTACTGTATCTTAGTCTGGATACCGGCCAAGTAATTGCCCGCCAATCATATCTCAACTATCCCTATGATAAATAACAGATAATCAGTCATAACGTGTGAAGCCCGTTAGCCCATATCGCTAACAGGCTTTTTTTTAAGGCAATATCCCATAAACGAAATTTGAACTTCCTCACAATGCCATCAACACTTATATCAGTCGTAATAAAAGATACAGATTACGTTGATCTGTTTTGATCACCGATGAACTTCACGCCTCGACGCTAATTGAGGCCTATTGCAACACATTTTTATTGATGGGCATGCATCGCTTTGTGTCTGGTTATGGATGAGTTATAGCTGGTTACTGACGCGATTCACCATCAAATATCATGAAGTGATTTTGCCATGACGACAAAAACAATGACCCGCTGTTACCGATTCCAACATGTCGATTTTGAGCCGGATTTATGCTTACTGGTCTGGCCGGATCAAACTGAGACACAGTTGACGGTTCATGAGACCCAGTTACTGGAGGTATTGTGCTACTTCGCTGGCGAAGTGATCAACCTGCAAGCGCTCTATGACAAAGCGTTCCTTCAGACAGGTTCTAATAGTGATTTAAACCAACCCCCGTTTGATTTGAACACCATTCTGGTTTCGCTTAGTCGAAAACTAGAACGTAATAATTCGATGGCAATTCCGATTCAGGTGATCCCGAATTACGGCTTTCGTGTTCCGTTACCCGATAAAACGTGTCGTTTGGTACATACCGTTAAGGAAAGCACCCAATCTGAGTCTAATGCCCCTTCGGCGGAACCTGAACTCTCAGCGACTGAAGATATTGTAAAGAACAGCCTTTTTCACAAAATCTCCGTATTATTGCTAGCGCTGACGGGTGTGGCACTGTTTCTGCTCTCTGAATATTTTTAATCACCACACTTCGTCATTCCGTATATACAGAATTTAAGGAGCACGTGGCGAGATCTGGATTTCGGATATTTCGTTGCTCAACTCCGGGATGACATGTTTCGGTACTTTGACTATTCATCATTTATTTGAAAGAGTACCTATCTATTCTCGCTGAACTCCGCACCTAGAACGGCCTGGTTATATCAAGCGCATTAAGTGTGGCTTAGATCACAATTATTTTGTATGATAAATACGCTATTAACCGTATTTGAAGGGCTTATGGGGTATCTGCGTTCTTTTATTATCATCTTTCTTTGCCTGATCCTGGGCAAAGGCATTCAAGCATTCACCCACGTTGCCATTCCTGGCAGCATCATTGGGATGCTGATTCTTTTTGTCGTGCTATCTATGGGACTTATCCCTTCACATTGGGCAAAAGACGGCTGCCACCTTCTTATTCGCCATATGGCTTTATTATTTGTGCCTGTTGGCGTTGGGCTAATGAATTATTTAGATCTTCTTACGGCAAATACCTGGCCGATCCTTTTCAGTACCATCGGAAGCAGCCTGATCGTTTTCCTTGTCATTGGTATTGCGACACATCATAAGGAAAAACAATGATCTGGCTTGTTACTACATTGGCTGTTTTTTATCTGGCTCGGCTAGTTTCTAAACATTTGCAGCACCCTATTATTAATCCGCTACTTATCAGCCTTGTCATCATCATTCCATTGCTGATATGGCTGAATGTTCCTTATGAGCGTTACTTCGAGCAAAATAAGTGGCTGAATTATTTATTAGAGCCTGCGGTTGTTGCTCTGGCCTTTCCCCTCTATGAGCAACTCTCGCAAATTCGCCAGAAATGGAAAGTGATCTTCACCGTCTGTTTAACCGGCAGCCTGCTATCAATGATCACCGGGGCCGGTATTGCTTTGTACATGGGAGCAGATCCCCAACTGGCCGCCAGTATTTTACCTAAATCCGTAACAACTCCTATTGCAATGGCTGTCGCAGAGCAAGTGGGAGGTGTTCCTGCTATAGCGGCGGTTATGGTCATTATCGCAGGATTGTTGGGTGCGGTATTAGGTTATCCGCTATTCCGGTTATTTGGCATTAAAGCCTCCATTGCAAGAGGGTTAACCATGGGTACGGTATCGCATGCGTTGGGTACGGCAAAAGCGGCCGAAGAAAACTATCAGGAAGGGGCTTTTAGTTCGTTAGCCTTGGTGATCTGTGGCATTTTCACCTCGATACTGGCGCCGGTTGTGTACCCGGTGATCCTGGCATTATTTGGCTACTAGGCCCGTATATCTTTCAACCATGCTGCCTTTGTCAATCATAAAACGACACCGCTTAATAATGTCTGCAATCGCATACATTACTAAGTTATTGATAAATAAGCAGGCTGATTTGAAAAGTTTGTGTGACACCACTCTCAGAAATGTATGGAGTGAAACAAACATTGCGCTTGTGTGATGTTGGTCACATATGATTTTGAAATGCTCGCCTACAATGTTTCTCCATCAACGATACGGAGTAACAACACATGCATGCTAAAGTAATGGAGGCTTTAGGCTCTTTGCCCACTGATCTTGCTTCAGCGGTAAAACCTATTTTTGAAGATGCTGACTTTGACGCGACCCTGAGTCCGGAACAATTCGAAGAATTGCTCCAGAAAACACAAATGACAGACAGTGAATTACGTGTTGCACTTCTTCCTGTTGCTGCTGCTTATTCCGTTGCCCCTATTTCTAAGTTCTATGTTGGTGCCATCGTTCGAGGCAATTCCGGCCGCCTGTATTTTGGTGCCAATATGGAATTTGTCGGTGCATCTCTTTCCCAAACCATTCATGCTGAACAATCTGCAATCAGCCATGCTTGGGTGAAAGGTGAAACGGGCATCTCTGATATTACGATTAACTACAGCCCATGCGGCCACTGCCGTCAGTTCATGAACGAGCTTACAACAGCTAAAGATTTAGTTGTTCAGCTGCCTGAACGTGATGCAATGAGCCTTCAGCAATACCTGCCAGAGTCTTTTGGCCCGGCCGATCTCAATATTACTGATGCTCTGCTTGCAAAGGTTGATCACGGGTTAACCACTCAGGAAAGCGATGAACTTGCTGTCACTGCCTGCCGAGCTGCGAACCTTGCTCATGCGCCTTATACCCACAACTACAGTGGTGTTGCGCTGAAGGCAAAAGACGGTAAAACCTTTACGGGCATGTACGCTGAAAATGCAGCATTCAACCCTAGCCTGCCGCCATTGCAAGTTGCGCTGGTGAACATGAACATGGCTGGTTATCCGCTATCTGAAATTGCTGAAGCGGCATTGGTTGAAAAAGCTGACAGTACCATCAGCCATCTTGCCGATACCCAAGCTACGCTTGAAGCACTGAACCCTGATATCCCGCTGATCTACGTTGCGGCATAATTGTTCAATATGGCATTTTGTTTAAAACAGTGCCCATAACGAATGAGATAATTCCCTTAAAGAAAAACCGTCTTCTGACTGTTTTTCTTTAAGTATCAACGCTAACCCTCATACCAATTCTAATCCGTTCAGCGTATTATCTGTCAATATTATTATTATCAGTCTATTTTCATGTCTCACACCCACAACCCAGTACAAGGTGCAAGCTGGATGCTCACCGCAGGGCTTGCTTTTGCCCTCGTAAATAGCTTGGCGCAGTATTTGAGCATAAAACTGCAATTACCTTCGACAACAATCGCCTTCATCCAATACTTTATTGCATTAATTGCCATGCTTCCCTGGCTGAGATCTTTGGGGCTGCGTCAGGCGCTACGTACCAATCATTTAGGACAACATTGTTTTCGTGTATTCCTCTCTGTTATTGGTATTCAGCTTTGGATATGGGCACTCGCCTATCCTGTACCTATCTGGCAAGGTATCGCTTTGTTGATGACTTCACCATTGTTTGCCACAATCGGATCGGGTTTATTCCTGAAAGAGAAAGTGGGCACAGCGCGGTGGGTGGCAACATTAGCCGGTTTTACCGGTGCAATGGTTATCTTAGAACCTTGGGCTGATACATTTAACTGGGCATCCCTGTTACCGGTCGGGGCTGCTTTTTTCTGGGCCTGCTATTCGCTGATGGTAAAGAAACTCTCTGTCTACGATCCGCCGACGACGATGGTGGTTTATCTGCTGTTACTGATCACTCCCTTTAATTTGTTTCTGGCCGCTCCTGAGTTTTCATTCCCAGATCAAAGCCTGACATGGGGATTACTGGTTGCTGCCGGTCTATTAACGGCTCTGGCGCAGTGGGCCATCGCCAAAGCGTATGCGGCCGCTGATGCTTCATTCGTCCAGCCTTTTGACCATGCAAAATTACCCCTGAATGTGTTAGCTGGCTGGATGGTGTTCGGTTGGGCTCCCCCAGGGCGGCTATGGCTGGGAGCGGCAATTATTATCGCTTCGGTGGCTTTTATCACCCAGTGGGAAAGCCGTAAAAGAAAACCGTAATAATAAGCAAGATAGAAACAACAAGGGTTAGCACATGGCTAACCCTTGTTTTTAGGAGACCCCGACCATTTTTCAGTAAATCTAATCAATAATGAAAAGATCGGCATTAAGCCGTTTTATAAATCAGAACCGCACTCGGAAGCCCAGCGCTGCTTCTAAATCCATATCAACGTCTTCAACCACATACAATGTTGGTCCAACTTCGCCATAGAACTCAAAACTATTTACCGGAAGCTGAAAACCGACGCCAGAGCGGATACCCACTTTGTCGTTCTTGTTATCGACAAACTGGCCGCCCACATAAGTGTAAAAACTGTTTAAATCCGGATTGTTAACCAATGTTCCCAGATTGAAATTTTTATCAACTGCGACCCCAAAGTCATCAATACCTAATGAGAATCGTAGATCGTTCTGTTTATATTGGATCCCTGACATAGGGCTGCCGAAGAAAATACCGAGGCTTTGAGTAGCATGTGCTGAAAATGGAACAACTAGAAATAACCCCAGTCCGATTAATAACTTTTTCATCTTAATTCTGCCTTTTGTATAGTTAAGAGGTAATTTAACAATAAAGTTCACTTAACTCGACACCCTCAAAGCATGTCTGACACGACTTTAACAATGAGAGTCACATATCAGTACGTTAGCAGCCTTTGGTCAGTATCACCACCTGTTCTCCAAAATAGCTACTCACCGGCAGAGAAATAACCAACCGATGAATATTTCAGCGAAAACCACAAAGGCAAACGTTTGCGTGAATGGTGGAATCGGGTATGATCTGCCCCAGTATAAAAACATACCGTGAGGAAATTCGATGTTAGGTTCAGCAACTCGTTCTGATGCAACCCGGGTACTGTTACTCGGTTCTGGAGAGCTCGGTAAAGAAGTGGCCATTGAGTGCCAGCGCTTAGGTATTGAGGTGATTGCGGTTGATCGTTATGACAACGCGCCTGCGATGCAGGTTGCCCATCACAGTCACGTCATTGATATGCTTGATGGCGAAGCCTTGAGAAAAGTGATTGAACTAGAGCAGCCGCATTATGTTGTTCCCGAAATTGAAGCCATTGCGACCGACACCCTGGTAGCGCTGGAGGCTGACGGCGTAAATGTTGTTCCGACGGCCAATGCCACTCAGCTGACCATGAACCGAGAAGGCATTCGCCGCCTGGCCGCTGAAGAGCTAGGTATTACGACATCGCCTTACGAATTTTCCGGACAATATACTGATTTCGTCGCTGCTGTTGAACGCATCGGTACTCCCTGTGTAGTTAAGCCGATTATGAGTTCTTCCGGTAAAGGTCAGAGCGTGATCAAAACGTCGGCTGATATCGAATCTGCCTGGCAGTATGCTCAGGAAGGCGGCCGAGCCGGTGCCGGTCGCGTCATTGTTGAAGGTTTTGTCGAGTTTGATTATGAGATCACCCTGCTAACCGTGCGGGCTGTTGACGGTATTCACTTCTGCGCCCCAATCGGTCACCGTCAGGAAGATGGGGACTATCGTGAATCGTGGCAACCGCAGCAGATGTCTGAGGCTGCCATGAAAGCCGCACAGGACGTTGCAGGAAAAGTCGTTGACGCGCTGGGTGGTTATGGCCTGTTTGGTGTTGAACTGTTCATTAAGGGTGACGACGTCTTATTCAGCGAAGTATCACCTCGTCCGCATGATACCGGTATGGTAACGCTTATTTCACAAGAACTTTCCGAGTTCGCCCTGCACGTGCGCGCATTCTTAGGGCTGCCCATTCACAGCATTACCCAATACGGCCCGTCAGCATCTGCCGTTATTCTTGCTGAAGGCGTTTCGGAAAATATCCGATTTGATAATCTGGCTGCCGCTCTGGACCGTCCGCAAACTCAGGTCCGCTTATTTGCTAAGCCAGAGATTAATGGCCGTCGTCGCCTTGGTGTGGCTCTGACACGCCGTAACAGCACTGAACAGGCTGTCTCTGATGCGATCGCCGCTGCTGCTGACGTTAAGGTCGTTTTATAACACTTTAAATAATACAAACCGGTATCATTCATTTATCAAAGTAAAATACCAGAAGGAGCCAATCGGCTCCTTCTTGCATTTAATTCATAATCACTTCTCGATTAGCCAGATCTCTTCCGCGAAACGGGTTAAGCCGCGCTGGCGGCGTGGATGCGATTCATCTGTACCATTATCGGCAGATAGCAAAACAGCACATGTCTGTTTTTTGCTTATACTCACGCCGGCCGCCTGAATTTCGCATGCTGTATTGCAAATAACGTGATAAGCCCCGAGCGGTATAAAATATACCTTGGAATAATTCGCCTTACTCCTTGTTCGTACGAATAATAATCGACAAACACCCTAAGGAAAAAGGAGTTTTATCCAATGACGAACAAGACAATAATTAATAAAAAGATGCTTCTCGCCAGCTTTGTGCTTGGTGTGTGTGCAACGGGACATGCTTTTTCGGCGCAAGATCCTGTTGTCTGGGAGCGTGGAGTTACCCAAGTCACAAATGGCGACATCGTGATTCATAGCGGTTCTTGCTATGTAGCAAAGAATAACCCGGGGGCCTGGGAATCACCATCAGCAATCAGCTGGTTCTGGGATGCGGTAGACTGCCCGACAGCGCCGACACCAGGTCCCGGCCCCACACCAGATCCAGGCCCTATCCCGGGGATGATGACCGTTCTCCCTGATGGCAAAGGTGGTTACCTGATGCCACGCAGCGAGTTGGAGGCCATTGAAACCAATCTCACCAATACACCACTGTTTAAGTTAGTACGATCAGATATTGAAACACGGGACAATACCATTGTCGAAGCGGTACAACCGCTTAATATTGCTAATCCTGACAACGTCCGGCGGGCCGAATCTATTGTCGACGGAGCTATGTGGAATTACCTGTTCCCACTGCGCAACGAGAAATACACCTATACTCGCTTCTTACAGGCTATCGCCAAGTTCCCGGCATTCTGCCGCACCTACACTGATGGCCGAGATTCCGACGACATCTGTAAGCGATCCATCACTACCATGTTTGCTCACTTTGTACAGGAAACGGGTGCCCATGCTCCTAACTGGGAAACAACCAAAGGGGTGCCGGAATGGCGTCAAGGCTTGTATTTCCTGCGTGAAATGTACAAATCAGAAGATAAACCAGACGGTACCTATAACATGTGCACAGGCTGGCAAGGTGAAAAATGGCCGTGTGCACCAGGTAAGAGTTACTTCGGGCGAGGTGCTAAGCAGCTAAGCTGGAACTACAACTATGGACCGTTCTCTGAAGCCATGTTCGGCGATCAGAGTATCCTTCTCGAAAACCCCGCTCAGGTGGCCGATACGTGGCTAAACCTTGCTTCCGCCGTGTTCTTCTATGTCTATCCTCAACCACCTAAACCTAGCATGCTGCACGTTATCGACGGTACATGGCAACCCAATGCGGCCGATAAGGCCGCCGGGATCGAGAAAGGATTCGGTTCAACAATTCAAATCATCAATGGCGCATACGAATGCAACAAAGGGTCTGAAACAGCACTTGCGCAGAACCGTATTGATTATTACAAATTGTTTGCCAAAGAGCTTACCTTAGATATCAACGGTGAAAAACTCGGTTGCGCCAATATGAAACCGTTTAACACAGATGGTGCCGGTGCGTTGATGATCACATGGGATAAAGACTGGAGCTGGAACCCGGATACGCCTGGAAATCAGAGCTTTGCCTGCAAACTGGTACCTTACCAATATGCTTACAGCGCTTTATTCAAAGGTGACTATGAGAAATGTGTTGAGCACCACTTTAATGTTCAGGCCTATGATGAAAATGGAAATGTGATCCCTGACGGTCAGTAGGTTTAACGGCTAAAAAATAATCCCTAATCACTATGTGGTTAGGGATTCTTTTATCTGGCCGTTGAACTTATTATCACTTCTCGATCAACCAAATCTCTTCCGCGAAACGGGTTAAGCCGCGCTGGCGGCGTGGATGCGATTCATCGGCATCATTCCGCGCTATCTGAGTCACTCGACAATCTTTGAACAAGTTCTCGACTTCTTCTTTAGAAACACTGAATGGAGGCCCGTCAAGCTGCACCTGCAGATAATCCAGCGTCACTAACAGGATACGCCCGCTTTCTTTCAACAACGCCAGCAGACGCTCTGCGTACATCTGACGCATATTTTGTGGCATCGCAATTAATGCCGCACGATCATAGACCACATCAACGGGTTCAACCCGTGCCGAGAAAAAGTCACCGCAATGAATGGTGATTTCATCAAACTCATAAACCGTTTCAGCACCAACTCCACTTACCATTGGCGTGTAGAGCTGTTCAGCAAAGAACGCTTTCACGGCGATGTCACTCAGTTCGATACCAATGACGTTATTGTGCCGTTGAGCTAACCAGATAAGATCAACTGATTTACCGCACATCGGCACAAGAACACGGTCATCACGCGTTGGTTTTACTGCATGCCAATGTTCTGTTAGCGCCGGGTTGGTATCATTGAGGTGAAAACCAATACGATTTTCAGCCCAGCGGCTATGCCAAAATTCTGCGTTCATGTTTGTTCCTGTTTCTTATTAGACTGACGTGTATAACGGAATAGGCACCATTCTCTAGACAATCGACGAGAATAGTTCCGATTGGCATTTAGTTGACCACACTTTGTTTGCTGAATCTACCGCGACTAAGATAATGGTATAAGCAAAATCACCAGGTTAATCGCTGGCTTTTTTCAGTCGTTAAATGCAAAAAAGGATGCCTCGGCATCCTTTTTTGTCAATCATGCTTAACAATTGCGAAGCTGGATTGAGAATCTGTTCTTCAATTTTTCTTTATGAGAGTCATTCAACAAACGATAGAAACAAAACAGATCATGACACTCTGAAAAGTTTAATCGAATCTCGGCGAACCGTTACACCACGGAAAGTGACAGGCTCAAGCAAGGTCATTAACTGCTTAGACACAAAAAACTTGCCGCCATAGCTGCGGTCGCCACCACGATTTACCCAATCAGCAAATTCATCTGCCAGGTTGAACATAGAGTTACCAACAAGCAGTACAAGTACTTTTGCTACTTCACTGTCATTCTGTCGATTAAACTCAGAATCACGAACTTTCTTGCGATATTCGTCAACGATTCTTTCAAGGCACTCAAATCTGCTCATATACACCACCATAAAAAAGAGGAGCGGATACTACTGCTCAACACCAATGAAATCAACCCATGAAAGTCGGATTATTGCGACAAAATGGGTTATTTTTTCATGTTGATAACATGTACCCTAAATTATGTCATATAAATCACGGTTTAAGATCAACTTTTGAGTCATTAGCCCTATAATTGCATTTTAAATACAGGTTATATAATTTAGGATAATGCCAGTTTCACTCGCCAGGCAACAGTATGAAATCGACAACGACAAACATCTTAATCGGTACACTCAACACTGAGTTTAAAACTATTCGTGCGATGGTGAATATCTATTGTCACGACCATCATCAGGCGTCTGAGCTTTGTCAGCAATGCCAAGATTTTCTTGATTACGCCCTGGTACGTTTAGACCGTTGTCCTTACGGTGAACAAAAGCCCACTTGCCGCCGTTGCCCCATTCACTGCTATAAAGCTGACTATAAAGCCATGTCACAAACAATCATGCGCTATGCCGGCCCTAAGATGATAATGAAACATCCTATTTTGGCTATTCGCCATCTTGTCGCAGAGAGACGTCCTGTTCCTGAAAAGCCAGACCCCGGCGCATCTAACCGACACAAACGTAAACAACGTGCAAACCATAAACAAGAACTCGGCTAGCGGTAATAATCCACGACCTGAATTTTTGCTGACTCGTTGTCACCAGAAAGACCCATACTAAAGCTGTTCGCACTCAATACTTTAGCGGTTGGCCCGGCTTTGCCCGTGACACTCACACCCTCAATTTTGCGAAACATTTTAGCATTATCGTAATGCATGGTCACGGTGACTGTTATCGCCTCATTAGAGGATATATCAAACTGACAGATCCCTGTCGGGCAATAAACATCAATTTGTGTCTGGTCAGAAATATTCATTTTTTCGACATTGTTAACGGGTGAAACCGTTACCTGAACGTCTTCACTGCATCCCCCCAGAGCCAACATAGCACCAAATGCAGTGCATCCGATTAATCTCTTGTTCACCATATTTCTCCCGTTCGAGTACTCGTTCACTGTAAAAGCCAACAGCGCTAATTCACATGAATTTTGTTCATTCTATGACAAAAATATGAGCAACAAGTATCATTATCAACGGTTAATTTTTGATAGAGATATCAATAAAGCCAAAAGCTAATCGTTTGCGTAATCGCTAACGCTCCCTTTGTGAAATTTTACCTGTTCAAGATCACATTCAGTGCTGTTATAGTTTTACCATAATTCATATACAAGACCATTCGGGGCAAGGAATCTCCCCCTTTATATCAATCGCAGAATTGATAACAGACTCATGATGAGGTGATTGGTATAAATAAATAGAGGGTAACATTATGGAATTCAACACAGTTGAAATATTGGGCTATGCATCGTCACTGATGGTGGCAATCTCACTTATGATGAAAGACATCGTATGGCTTCGTGTTCTGAACTTCGTTGGCTGTGTACTTTTCACGACTTACGGCTTTATGATCGATGCAATGCCAGTAGTTGCAACGAATGGTTTTATTGCTTGCGTCAATATTTACTTCCTGGCAAAAATGCTGAAAGAAAAAAATAAACAAACAAATCTTGCATGTGATGCCGCGTAGTAAGTAAGCCATCGTGCACTGCGATAAAGAGCCAACAGCAAGTCTGTTGGCTTTTTTGTGCCTTATCCCCCACTAATCTCAAGATACTGGTCAATTATTTAACGTCACTGACCCGTTGGATTCTTCCGGCCTCATAGGGTTCAAATTGCAACTCACACAGCCTTTGATACAGTTTGGATTTTTTCATCAACTGAGCATGTGTACCACAGGTCAATATTTTACCTTTGTCTAATAGCACTATCGTGTCGGCATGCATCACCGTTGAAAGCCGGTGCGCAATAATCAACGTGGTCCGATTTTTCATTAGCTCATTTAACGCCGCCTGAACATGATATTCACTTTCGGCATCTAAGGCACTGGTGGCCTCGTCCAGCAACAGCACATCCGGATCTTTGAGAATCGCCCTGGCAAGGGCAATACGTTGTTTTTGCCCACCGGATAAACGGACGCCCTGCTCACCCAGATAGCTCTTATACCCATCAGGTAACTCCAGAATAAACTCATGAGCGTGAGCCCTTTTCGCCGCCCAAATAACCTCTTCATCCGATGCCTCGGGGCGGCCATAACGGATGTTATGGCAAACGTCGGAGCTAAACATGATCGGCTGCTGTGGTACCATCCCCATTTGCTGACGAAGGAAGCTGGGATCGAGCTGCTGAATGGGGGTATTTTTAAATCGCACTTCACCTTTAAAGGGATCATAAAAGCGCTGCAACAGCTCAAAAATTGTTGTTTTCCCGGCCCCTGATGGCCCCACCAAAGCAACAACCTGCCCTTTTTTTATTTCCAGATTGATGCCTTTAAGCGCTGGGCTACCGGGGCGCGACGGATAACTGAAATCAACCTTATCAAAAGCAATAACGGTTTCGGCTAAATCGTCTAATTGCGCCAGTTGTTGAGGGGCCTGAATCGCACTTTCCACCGCCAGCAACTCAAACAGCCGCTCGGCAGAGCCCGATGCACGCTGTAACTCACCGTAAACTTCAGAAATCGTCGCCAGAGACATGGCAACCATAATGGCGTAAAAGACAAAAGCCGCCAATTCTCCTTCGCTGATTTTACCCGATAAAACATCCATGCCGCCAATCCAAAGCATGATGCTAATAGCGCCAAATACCAAAAATATGACTGTTGCGATAAGAATGGAACGCTGCTTTATTCTTTGCCTGGCCACTGCAAAAGCGGCTTCGACTTCGGCACCAAAAGCGGCCCTTTCTTGTTTCTCACGGGTATAGCTTTGAACCACCTTGATATTTTGAATGATTTCACCGGCATATGTTCCTACATCAGCGATACTGGCCTGACTTTTTCGCGCCAGGTGCCGAACTTTTCGTCCATAAAAAATCATCGGCATTAACACCACAGGTACACACCCCATCACTAACAGGGTCAGCTTCGGATTCGTAATCACCAGCATCAGTAATCCACCGGCAAACATAAGCACACTGCGCAGGGCCATTGAAAATGAAGAACCAATGATAGATTGCAACAAGGTGGTATCTGTCGTCAGCCGCGACATGATTTCACCGCTGCGGTTTTCTTCAAAATAGCTCGGATGAAGACCGAGTAACCGGTCAAAAACGGCCTTACGAATATCAGCGCTGACTCTCTCTCCAAGCCATGACATCAGATAAAAGCGGCTAAAAGTGCCCACTGCCAGAACCATGATCATAATGACCATCATCCCAATCGCGTGGCCTAACTGCTCTTTTGAGCCCGCAATAAAACCATCGTCGATAATCATCCTTACACCCTGCCCAATCGACAGACTCACCACCGCAGTCACCACTAAGGCCAGCATTGCTGCTGCAACCCTCTTTTTATAAGGTCGCACAAAGCCAAGTAGTGGCCACAACGTGTCTAGTGCCCGTTTATCTTGAATTTTGCCAATATTATCGAGAGTCATAACCTACGGTGTTATTCCTTATTCAATGGATAAATAATACTAATCAGGTTAATTACATTGTTACAGATGAAATAAAAATGAGACTACGTAGTCAATACATTAGCAGATAAGATAGCGACGGAGTGAGTTGTGAATAAGAATTGGCAATCCCGGTAAAAGATTGATTCATCTGACAGGGGTTTAAGCGCAGCATCCATGCTGCGGAGATTCAGCTTAGCCATGAAACGGCTCTACATCACCGGGCTTTCTCAGCATTTTATCGACATCATCAAGATGAAGCTCTTCGAGAGCGATCATTTCCCTGGCATACTCTTCAAGCAACACCGAATGACCTGCTGCCAGATGAAGCAGCTTATAATACAAGGCCAGAGCCGATTGCTCATGCTCTAAACTTTCTCTTAGTATATCGCCAATATCATGTTTTTGGGTCTCCAGCAAAGGGCCCACCTTGAGTGACGGATGCCCGCCCAGCAAAGTTACAAGCTCGCCCGCTTTATGAGCATGAGCAAGACCCTCATCGGCATTTCCCTTCAGCCAGGAAACTATCGGTATGCGGTTAAAGCCAAATACCATTAAGGAATAGTGGGTATAGCGAACAACACCGGCTAGCTCCACCTCCATGATATTATTCAATAAATCAATTACTTGTTTTTTTTCACTGTCATTCATCATGATTCCTTACTTGTTTGCAACTCAGCATCAGCAGGCGGTCGAAACCACTACCTGAAAGGAAAGTAATGTTTACTTATACAGAGTCTTATTTTAGTAGAGATCAAGAATCATGGTGTGGCTGGCTGATCGGTATAACGCAAAAAGGCCGCCCATTGGGCGACCTCTTGTGTAATATTTTGATTCAGTCTTACGCTTTTTTAGCAGTTAACTGATCAATATCACGTGTTTGCTGAAACCAAAAACGCTTTCTGCCTGTAGATTTAGACATAGATTTACCTTTAATAATAATTTGCATCAATATGCGTATAGCCTGAAAAGAATTACTTATCTGATGTAATTATACGAAAGGAAAACTTCATGACATGAACTGATAAGGCAGATGTTGGAAAGGTTTCTATTGCACACGGTTGTATTACATATAAATAGGTCTATCGTTAGGCCTGTTTTTTACTATTTATCAGTGTAGCCCAATGATAAATAGTCGATAAATGCTGGCTAAAGGCCAGCATTTACTTGAAGAATAAATCTTCGAATTATAGCGCTACAACATTTGCAGCTTGAAGACCTTTCTGGCCCTGCTCAACTTCAAAAGAAACCTTTTGACCTTCAGCTAGCGTTTTAAAGCCTTCAGATGCGATAGAACGGAAATGAACGAATACGTCAGCGCCGCCGTTATCTTGAGTAATAAAGCCAAAACCTTTCTCTTCGTTAAACCATTTTACTAGACCAGTATTTGAATTAGACATGTATTGTCCCTTATAAATTCATTAATAAATTATTCGCAAAATTACGATATGCTGAGAAGTTGAATTATTAAATGTACGATGAAGCTAAGGGAAACACTGAGGACAAAAACTTTAACGAAGATGTATCTGAGAGTTTAACTTGTACTTATGCTGCATTAATAACCCTGAACAACAGAGCCCATGTAAATTAACACGTTATAAACTTATGTAAAGGAATAATTTGATTTATTTTTTCCGTCAATGATAAAACTGGTTAGCCCGCGGATCAGGTTACCCGCCAACCAAACCTTCAAGGTGGGTATGAACACTGTGAGCCAGAGCCTCCAAATTATAGCCACCTTCCAGTACCGAGACAATCCTGCCGCGGGCGAAGCAAGCTGCGGCCTCAACGATAAGATTGGTTACCCAGCGATAATCACTTTCATCGAGCAGAAGTTGCCCCAGCGGATCAGCCTTGTGGGCATCGAAACCGGCAGAGACAAATATCATATGCGGCTGATGATAGTGCAAGGCTGGCAGCCAGTCCCGTTCGACTGTGCGGCGAAACTCGCTGCCTGTGGTACCGGCAGGTAACGGGGAATTAATAATGTTGGGTCGTTGAATATCATAGTAGCGATGGGGAAAAAAGGGATGTTGAAAAGTCGAGCACACTAACACCTCGGAGCGATTTTGAAATATATCGACCGTGCCGTTACAGTGGTGTACATCAAAATCAAGTATGGCAACCCGTTCAATATCGCTATGGTTCAGTGCCTGCTCTACTCCCAGAGCAATATTGTTAAAAAAACAAAACCCCATGGCAATGCTTCTTTCAGCATGGTGCCCCGGCGGCCGTACTGCACAAAATGCATTGTTTATCTCACCGCCGAGTACCATCTCTGTTGCCATGGCCACAGCACCAGCAGCCAAGCGGGCGGCATGCATGGTATGGGAATTAAGTGCCGTATCGGGATCGGCATAGGCCAGCCCTTTCTCCGATTGCAGGTTCTCGAGCCAGCGTATGTATTCAATAGGATGCACTTTTTCCAGCAACTTCTCGTCCACCGGTTGCGCAGCCAACCACTTTAACCGGTTGCCGAGTTCAGAAGATGCCAGGTATTGCGTAATGGCTCCCAGCCGTTCGGGACACTCCGGATGATCCGCTCCCATTTCATGCAGCAGGTAATCCCCGTGGGTAATAAAGGCTGTGGTCATTGCTGGTCACTCCCTCAAGTTAAAGGTCATTGGTTCGTCCCTGTATCAACAATACTTTATATTTCAGAACTTCGTGAAAAAGGGATTAAGCGGTTATGCTTAGTATTCAGGGTAATTGATATTATTAATAACTATAGTTTAATGATTCAAGACAGAGCGAGGATCCCAATGGACTGTATTTTCTGCAAAATCGCTAACAAAGAAATCCCGGCGGAACTGGTTTATGAAGACGGTCAGATCGTCGCCTTCCCCGATAATGATCCCCAGGCTCCGACACACATACTGATCATTCCACGCCAACACATTGACACGATTAACCAGCTGGACAGTGATAAGAGTGCGCTTATCAGCCATATGGTGCTGACCGCGACACAACTGGCAAAAGATCTGGCGCTCGCCGACAACGGCTACCGACTGGTATGGAACTGCAACCGTCAGGGTGGTCAGGCTGTGTTTCATATCCACCTTCACCTATTGGGTGGCCGCACTATGCATTGGCCTCCGGGCTAAGCTTGAGATTAAACCTGTTGGTGCTTTACGAGATACAGGGAAGATCGGGGTTTATTGCACAAGGGATTGATGAATTTTGATGGGGGGGAATTACGGCTCACCTCAAATGAGCCGTAATTATTTTCCACTAGTCCTTGGTTGCTATAGCCACACCCTCTTGCGTTGCTTGTTCAAGATTGGTGTCACCTTCTGCAACATCTTCGTCCTCTAGTACTACTGACATATTCTTATTAGGGAAAAGATGACTGGCAACCAGATAACCCGTCAGACTTAAAAGTAATCCAAGGAATATTCCATCTAAGCCGAAAAAGTCTATCCATTCATATTTGACGGCTAAAATACCAAAAGTACCTAAGAATAGAGATACCCAGGTTCCCTACTTGCTTCCTTTAGGATAGAAATGCCCCATCAAATACGGAACTAATGTTCCACCCGCTCGAAGACTGAATGAGAACATCAGTAGCGTAATTATCGCGCTGGTATTCAATACTGCGATACCAATTGAAAAAATACCTATAACGAACATGGTCAGTCTTGCGACTTTTAATAACGAATTCTGATCAGCATTTTTATTGATATATACTTTGTAAATATCATTCGCAAAGATCGAACCCGCCCCCAGCAGATCAGATGACGCCGATGACATCGTTGCTGATGCAACCCCTGCGAAAAGAAAACCAACCAGAACAGGTGGCATGACCTGAACGGCTAATGTTGGTAACGCATACCTTGCACCATTTTCAACAATGGCGCTACCATCTATTATTCCCATATCAACCATACTATGAGCGATAATACCAAGCAGTGCCGGGATCATGGCAAAAGCGAAAAAGACAACGGCAGCTAACAGGCTTCCCATTAATGCTGTTTTTCCATTTTTTGCCGCATATAGCCGCTGAGTGACTTCTTGACCACAAATAAAGGAAGCCGCATAGATTAGAATTAAACTAATTATGGTCGGCCAACCAATTCCTTCTGTCATCGACATTTTTTCAACCGGCGTATTAGCAACAACCACATCCCATCCGCCGACCATGTCTAACGAATATGGAAGCACCGCAACCATACCGCACACAATCATCAGCATCTGAGCAAAGTCAGTGAGAGATACAGACCATAACCCGCCCATCATGGAGTAAGCGATAACAACCAGCGAGATAACAATGACCGATGTCGTGTAATCCCACCCCATAATCACCGATAAGATCACACCAGATGCAATAAACTGAACAGCAGTAAGGCCAATCAATGGCAATATCATAATAATGGCAGTAAATAACGCCGAAGGCTTATCATACCGACGTCGAAAGAACTCAGGGATCGTTTTGACCATTGCCTTTCTTAGCATCGGTGCAACCATGGCAATAATAGTAAAGGTGACTCCCATCGTAGCGACATACCATAGTGCAGATAATCCCTACTCTCCGTATGCCTTTTCAACCACTCCTAAAGAGGAACCACCTCCGATTTCAGTTGCAGCAAGCGTTCCTGCAATAAGAAATGGACCAAGTCGACGGCCAGCAACCAAGAAATCTTCAGAGTTGTTTATTTTTTTTGATGAATATATACCGATGCAAACCAGTAATACCAGATAACCTAGAACAATGCTTAATACAATTGAGTTATCAGCCATTTTACACTCCTTTATAAAGTAATTGGCTCAAAAATATGTATTGCTCTGCCTTAACCCGATATTAATGATTGATATATAAATAAAAGTGACTCAATCCAACACGCATATTAATAGGCGGTATGCAAATTTATTTTTTTGACTTATCCTGTTTTTTTTACATGTCATGATCGCAATACAATAATAAGGTGAGTTAATTAAAAATAGCCTGCGGCCAAAGACTGATAATTTTTATAAATTATCTCCTGCTTACTATTTATCTATCCTGCCTCGATAAAATAGCCAATATCGGTGTACGAGATACTCGATTGTGGATGAGATCTGTGCTGAACACTTACCGCACTCATTCAACGACGTAAATGCTGACGGGTGCAATTATATTCAAGATGATTTGACTTTTTTTTCACGCAAAAGATGCTATTTAAGACTCCTGTTATTTCTTACATATGAGTGATGGTGTGAAACCCAATCAAAAAGGATTCGTTCGGCTTATCTACGCCACTAAATATTCATGGTTAGGTTTGCGTGCAGCCTGGCGTTGCGAGGCGGCATTCAGGCAAGAGTTGGTGTCTTTCTGTGTGCTGACTCCTCTCGCTCTCGCTTTACCTGTCGGCGGATTAGAGAAGTTACTACTGATCGGTGCAATCATCGCGGTTATTGTCGTCGAATTACTTAATTCCGCCATAGAAGCTGTTGTCGATCGGATCGGGACAGAAAAGCATGAATTGTCAGGGCAAGCAAAAGATATGGGATCAGCCGCGGTGCTGCTGACTCTCTTAATGGCGATATCCACGTGGGTGTATGTCTTGTTTTCTAACTTTGCACTGTGAAAACATAGTTAATTAATCAGGAAGTTACAAATGACAGATGTTGTAAAAAGGCGTTTGGGTATTCTCTACCCTCTCTGCATGACGTTTTTAGTCTGCCTTTTCATTCTGATGCTCTCTCGCGTAGGGTTGAGTGTGTGGCATGGCGAGCGTGTCAGCGAAGCAGATGGCTGGTTAACCATCCTCTTTTCTGGCTTACGAATTGATATTTCATCGGTAAGCTATCTGCTTGTGCTCCCTGCCCTGCTGACTTGTCTGCTTGCAGGTAACGGTTTTATCGGCAGAAGCTGGTTATTGATTTTACGAGTCTGGATTGTTATCGGTTTATGGCTTGTGGTCTACATGGAACTCGCGACGCCTTCTTTCATTATGGAATATGATGTCCGCCCCAATCGGCTATTTCTTGAATACCTGATCTACCCGAAAGAAGTCTTCGGGATGTTATGGAGTGGATATAAACCAGAGTTGTTTAGCGCTATGGGGCAGCCTGGCTTATGAAAATAACTTCTATAAATCATCCGGGAATAAGTAATTATCAATAGGAAAGGCCGGAAGCTACCTTTCGGCTTTTATGTTCATTAACGGCAAAATCAGCACTGATGATCGGCTATCTACGGTTGCAATGCATATAGAGTTACAGCCATTCCTGAACAATTGCCGCTATCTCGATATCGGCGGCTTCTTCACAAAGGGTACGGATCCGGGCTGTATTTGACTCCAGCTGCCGTTTGTCGCTGCCCACAAGACAAACCGCCAGAACGGCACGTTGCCATTTGTCTTTGAATCCCACCTCGGCCACAGAGGCGTTGAATTTATTGCTGATGCGATCTTTTAGCCCGCGTACCTCGCTGCGCTTCTCCTTAAGCGATTGTGCATGGGGGATCACCAATTCAATGGTCAGAAGAGTGATGAATATAGATTGATCGCTCATGGGGTATCACCATTATTAAAGACGTTGATATCTTTGGGAGTGAGCGTAACGTATTTTTGCTTGTACAATTGGCTTCGATAACGAGAAAGTACAAATAATTAGTTTCTTACCTCCATTACACGCATCGAATCGAATACGGTCAAAACATCTCATTCTTTTTGATGCTTACCGGTTGCCATAAGGTTCCCCAAGCCAATACATAACCTGATTTGAGGTACCTTAATCACAAAACCTAATTCAAATGAATCGACTTCAATTATTTTGAATCAGCACGGCTCATGAATTTATGTTCCGCGGTGTTGATCTTAATCTTTTCACCGTTTGCAATATATTCAGGAACTTGAACTGTCAATCCTGTAGAAAGGATCGCGGGCTTAGTACGGGCGCTTGCTGATGCACCTTTAATTGAAGGATCGGTTTCAACAATCACCAGATCAACAGTAGCAGGCAATTCGATAGCTACCGGAGAGCCGTCAACGGTCAGTACTTGCAGGCCTTTTGTCTCTTCGGTGATGAAAAGCAGCTCTTCTGAAATCGACTCTTTACTGAAAGTATAAGGCGTGTAATCTTCGTTATCCATGAAGACATACTCATTGCCATCAATGTATGAAAAAGTCACTTGGTGACGTCTAAAGTCAGCAAGGTTAATCATCTCATCGGCCTTGAAGCTCTGATCAACTTTTGCCCCCGTTGCAACATCATAAAGACGCATTCTGTATAGACTGGCTCCTGCACGGCCACTTGGGGTTAGTTTGCTGATTTCCTTAACAAGCAGCACCTTTCCGTTATGTTCGATGGCTGCAAATTTTTTTATTTCACTTGCCTTTGGCATGATAATGAATCCAAAAAATAAATTGTGAAGTGAAAATATCATGAACTGGATTTTTGGCAAGTGTTGGGCATAATAAGCGCTGATTTCTTCGCCGCTTAATACTCAACAATTCCATATTGCACTTAGAGGTTTTCCTTGAGAAGGCAAAATACTTGGTTCTGATCGCTGGACGATTGATGAAGCTGATCTATAATTATTAGTGAAAAGTGTATCTTTCTTCCTATAGGTCTTGTGAGACGAGGGGAATAGAGTAGCAACCACGCAAGTTTCTGGGCTTGCAGCGTGGTCAACGAGAGAGAAGCAGAACCCTGTAAGAGCTAACTCTCGACGCGCTTTTCATACTCCTAACTATTTGCTGAATAATAAAGAAACCCGCCTGTAACGCGGGTTTTTTCATGCTATCCCGTTTTATTTTGCTTTGTGCAGTTTATTCATACTTCCCAATCTGAGCCGACTTCGGTTGGCTGACTGGCTTCTAACGTCTCATCAGCCCAGCTCAGTGCCGCCATTACGCAAGGAAAGCCCAAGGTGCTGGTCAGCAGAATAAGGACATGGCGAATTTCATCAATACTGGCTCCGGCCTCTAGTGCTCTTCTGGTATGACTGTGTACAGCGCCTTCCGAACGGATTGCCGCAGCCGCAGCCAACTGAATAAGCTGCGCCGTTTTCTCTTCTAACGGCCCTTCCTGTTTAACAGCCTTGCCAAGCGATTCAACCGCATCTAAAAGTCCTGGATGCCTTTGTTTGATTTTAAGGTACTGATTGGACGGCTTACCAGTCATAAGCTTCTCCTAACAAATTGAATTTACTCCCCCCTTCAGTATAGCTATCTCTAACCAAGAGGCATTTTCATTTTCGTCTTAGGTACTCTCAAAGTGATGTTAGCCGTTATGAACAAAGTTAACCCGTCATAATTGCACCATGGCGCGGGTTTTCTCTGGTAAATACGATTAACTGTTCTCTATTTTAAAACCTATTTTAATAACCACCTGAAAGTGACCGACCTTGCCATCAACAATATGGCCTCGAGTTTCAACAACTTCAAACCACTCCATGTTTTTAATGGTTTTATGGCACTCGTCAATGGCGTTACTGATGGCATCTTCGATACTGCATTTAGATGTGCCAACCACTTCTAGTTTTTTATAAGTGTGGTGTTCAGACATATCAACCCCCTGTATTAAAAAGAAAATTCATACCAAGAACTATAGTTGAATAATAATGACTTTGCCAAAATGCTCGTTTGCACAAGGTTCATAGGTGGACCCCTCACCAACCATCCGTAATTCTAGCCTCCAGCGTTGGATAAACAGTATCAATGAATAATATCGGTTCAGCCTCCTTACAACTCGTTTTAAGGAGGTCATAAACCTCAATGGACACCAAAATGTTCCATTACGCTGATGACGACTTATTTTATTTTTTGGGACCAATATCACAGCATGAGCACGCTGATTACTCATACTATTGATGCAGTCGGTTTCATATCCTATATGGTATATAGTGATCTTTTGTTATTCGCGAGAAGGCTTAGTTATATGCAGATCTATGAAAAGTGCCCTTCCTGTAAAGATAATACTGTGTTTAATCAAATACACAGGACGTTTTTAGAAAAAATTCTGAAAAATAACTACCTTAAATTTAAGTGTGTAGATTGTTCAGCTGAAATTTTTTATCACCGTGCTCATCGAGACATAAGACTCCATCGAGATGGTGTCTTATGCCTCGATAAATAACGGATGTACAAAAATGGACCAAGCTGATGGTTTACGCTTTCTAATGAACAGGAAAGACCGTGTAGATAATGTAAAGGCTGTTCAAGCTGAATTACAAAAGGCCATTATTGCGGGTAAATATGATAATGTGGGCACATTAATGGCGCTACTAGAGCAAGCTCAAATAGAGTTGGAAGCAATATATTTACCTTAACTCGTAAAGTGCTTCACTGAAGTTTGAGTAAGGGGGCTTCTGCGATCCGGTACAAACGCCTTCGCTTACATTTGAACTGCTTCGCAACATATCATTGATCATCTTATTATAAAATTAACGGTCAAGATCGCGTGTTGCGTTACCACCACCGCAAAAGAACCAAACAAACATTGCCACTCCATTTGTGCTGGTGTAACGTATTGTAAATAATAGGATATATTAAAGGAATGAATAATGCGTCGAGTGGTTTTCAATCAAAAAGGTGGAGTCGGTAAATCCAGTATTACAACGAACCTTGCCGCTCTAAGTGCTTCACAGGGGTATAAGACATTACTTATTGACTTAGATGTGCAAGGAAACAGTAGCCACTACCTTGGCTGTGATACCAATGCTGATAATAAACGAACCGTTGCTGATTTATTAAACCAAACCGTTGGCTGGTTCACCGTCTCAACTCCGATCATAAACTTCCCCCAACCGACAGCATTTACCAATCTCGATATTATTCCTTCCAGCCCAAAACTTGAAAAGATTGAAGCAGAACTTGAGCGTCGTTATAAAATTTATAAATTACGTGACGCGCTTGATGAGCTGGATAAAAAGTATGATCGCATTTACCTTGATACACCACCTAATCTTAACTTTTATAGCAAAACTGCATTAATTGCAGCACAGCGGCTACTTGTTCCTTTCGACTGCGATAGCTTTTCACAGCAAGCACTCATTACTTTGCTGAATAATTTAGCGGAACTAAAAGAAGATCATAATCCAACACTGGAAGTGGAAGGTGTGATCGTCAACATGTTCAACGCACAGGCGAAATTCCCTGCGACAATCATTGCCGATCTTAAAGATTTAGGGCTCCCCGTACTTGAACCTTATTTACCTCAATCAATCAAAATGAAAGAATCACACTACCAGCAGCAACCACTTATTTATTCAGCACCCCGCCACAAGCTGACAAACCATTTCAGGGCTTTATTTACCACCCTAGAGCAAACCAAGTCAGAGGTTCCTGAGAGTACATCATAACCTGAGATAACCTGCAGCATTCGTTATCAGCTAACCCGATTTTATTCTAATTCGCCGGTTAGCTAACCGTCATATAAATGAAAGCCCCAGCCTTAAGTCAGGCTCCTATAACTACCTCCCTTCCTGCGCACAAAAAGACAAAAAAGCGGTATACCCAAGTTACCTCAGCGAGCGTGAAGCAGCTCAAGTTTTTTGATCAAAGTCCAACATCTATACGGTCCTTATACAGGAACCACTGAATCCACAACAACATAAAAATAAAGATTTTAAAAAATAAAATAAGAACGAAAACCAGCCTTACCCAACCAAATAAGCTCATATTAGACAAGTACTGACAGCTGTCATGCCCAATATACAATGAGATTGGTGATCCATACAAATCAATGGGTTATAGCGTTTTTTTCAATTTGAAATTGCTCAAAATTCAACATATAGTGGCACACTAAGTTTGTCCCACGCTAAACATATAAGATAATTGTATGGAGAGTAGGCAGAAAGGCTGCCACCATAAGAAATGTCTATGGAAAGCCAGTTGACATGACCTGCCACTGAGTAAATACGTTAACACTATGGGGCATTTTTGAGCCAGAGGTGTTCGGCAGGCTCAATGTGGGACAAAAATAGCGTTAGAGCTTAACACCGAAAATTTCTCTTCGGATAACCTCTGGTAAAGCAAATCACCAGAGGTAGCTACTAGACGTGAGGGCTTTGAAACTCACTCTTGTTGCAAGTGAAAAAGCGGCAGCTAACCGTTTTGACGTTCTTCCAAGACATCTTTGACAGCATACATACCATTCAATGCAGCTGGAAATCCTGCATATACTGACATTTGCAATACCACTTCTTTGATCTCCACTTCAGTACAGCCAACGTTCAATGCCGCGTGTAAATGAACCTTTAATTGTGGCTGACAGTTTCCCAAAGCGGTTAACGCTGCCACGGTAGCAATTTCACGAGACTTTAAATCAAGTCCGCTACGACTATAGATATCACCAAATGGATATTCTATTGTGAACTTGGCTAAATCAGGACAGACTTCCTTAAGGCTTTCGATAACCTTATGCCCAGCCTCACCATCAATTCGTGACAATTGCTCAAACCCAATTTTATATCTTGTGTTACCCATGTAATAACCTCCTGTATCAATCCGTTACAGAAGACTACTAGTTAGAGTTAACTCTAAGTCAAGAAGATATTTTTCCTTTGTAGTAGGTGATTTTTTGATCCAAAGCTTTGAGGTGGTTTAACTGAGATTCAATCACAGAATTTAGTCTAATACGGTGTTCTTCGAGAAGCTTCTGACGTTGCTGTAAAGTGATATCTCCCATCTCTCGTAAATCTGCATATCCTGTAATTTTTTCAAGTGGCATCCCTGTATCTTTCAGCCTAACTATAAACTTTACCCACTCCAAATCCTTGGATGTATAAAACCGATGTCCACTGGAATTGCGACAAACCTCTTTAAGTAATCCGATTTTTTCATAATATCGAAGTGTATGAGCGGACACACCAACGGCTCTGTTCAGTACTCAAGTTGATAAACTATATTATAGATAGATATGCTAACTCCTTGAGGCTACCAGCATGGAAGACTTCAATTTTACGCAACTATTAGAGTCTATCCAACGACTTACACCTGAGCAAAAACAGTGCAT
>NZ_JAWWDA010000024.1:0-51628 GCF_033720175.1 Photobacterium sp. | reverse complement strand
GCAGTAGTTGTTACCGTACTCTAACGGTGAGATATAAATCGGACGCGGGATGGAGCAGTTTGGTAGCTCGTCGGGCTCATAACCCGAAGGTCGTTGGTTCAAATCCAGCTCCCGCAACCAATTTACTTGTTGAGAGACAAGCATGCGAGACTAGCACTGCTAGTTGAGCTGACCTACTACTGTGAAGTAATAGTCTCAATGCAGCATTCCTGGATTTATCGATTAACGACAATCTAGTGTGTTGCCTCAAAGTACCTTTATTACGTTGGTTTTAAAGGGTCATTTGAAGCAATCAGCTTCGATACATCATCTTAATGTTTATTCAGATAACCTCCCTTAGGGTGGGCTTTTTTGTCTTCTGAAAAAATCAATAAGATGCTCTGTAACGGCCTGGTGGCCTGAATACCAATGCTGTGAAGCATTGGCGTCATACTACGATGTAAGTGTTAGTCAGTTCGTTGTGATTGTCAGCCGGTAGCATTATTGCTACCAGCCAGTGACTGAATGCTTATGATCCGTACCTGCTCTCTTTTATCCAGATCTTGAAACAGCATGAAAGCTTGTGTTTTCAGGCTTTGTAGCCATGTGGCCAGTCAAAACCATGCTCTTAGTTCACAGAGTTATCCACATACTCTCCGTTGTGGGTAAGTCAGTTGATTACGTGTGCCAGTACGGTGTGAATAACTTTATATTTCACAAAATAATCAACTGATCTCACTTTATCCACAAAACTCCCCTAAGTCTTAAGTTGTTGCTTTTAATTTGTTTTATCGACTTATTCAGTTTTTATATACAGCTTGATCAATATGTGGTGTGGCTGGATAAATATCTTAATGCTGTTATCCACCACCTGTGTTTAATGTTTTGGGGCGAGGTATGAAATCCAATCACTGAAAATGTTTTCCACATTCATATAGAATACAGACTTAGCTCTCATTTTATATGCTTGATCACTGCCGTACACAGGAGGATCAGGCGTCGCGAGGAAGGCCTTTTTCTACAATGCGAATAAGCCTTTTTGTCTTAGATGGTAGTACATCAATAACAAGTTCGGCACGTTTTTCTTGTTGTTTTGTTATCGCCCAGCGGATGTGGATGTCTAGCAGTTCACTGAGCCCCGCACGTTTGTCTAAGGCATCAAGAAGCTCCGCATCATAAGGTGCATTGCCGATGGCAATCGCCAGGTTGCGCAACCATTGGATATGGCCGATACGGCGAATCGCCGAACCTTCAGTGTATTTCAGGAAAGATGGTTCATCCCATTGGAAAAGTGTCAGCAAATCCTGCTGATATAAGGTATCACGGCAGTGGTAATCCGTTTCTTCCGTCAGCTCAGAGAAACGATTGAACGGGCAAACCAGTTGGCAGTCATCACACCCGTAAATACGGTTACCGATTTTTTCTCGAAATTCTTCGGGAATGATCCCTGCAAATTCAATTGTCAGGTATGAAATACAACGCCTGGCGTCAATGACACCTTCTTCGACAATCGCGCCAGTCGGGCAGCTGGTGATGCAGGCGACACATTTACCACATTGATTTTCAACCGGGGTATCAACGGGGAGCGGCAGGTCGATCAGTAACTCGCCAAGGAAAAACCACGAACCGCTATTATCGTTGAGGTTCAGTGAATGCTTCCCCGTCCAGCCAAGTCCGGCTTTTTCCGCTAACGGGCGTTCCAGGATAGGTGCTGAATCGACAAAAGGGCGGTGGCCAAATTGACCGACTTCGGTTTCAATCAGCTGGCCTAAACGTTTTAAGCGGTTGCGAATAAGCTTGTGGTAATCACGGCCCAATGAATAGCGGCTAATGTAGGCTTTCAGCGGTTGCTTAAGGGTTTGGGCAAAACCCGCATCCGGTGGCAGATAGTTCATTCTGACACTGATCACCCTTACGGTACCTGGCAGTAGCTCAGCGGGCCGCGCACGCATCATGCCATGACGAGCCATCCAATCCATATCTCCATGATAGCCCGCGTCTAACCAGCGCTGTAATTGCGCTTCATGCTGCTTGAGATCGATATCGCAGATCCCAACCTGTTGGAACCCTAGCTCTTTTCCCCATTGTTTAATTTTCTGGGTGAGTGCGGTGTAATCAATGCTCATGGTGTCAATGGGAGGCCGTTAAATAATGGGGGCGAAGTGTACCACATAACCTGGCAGACAATAATCGCCGTCGTCGTCAGTGAAAAGGAAAAAAGCGTCGGAAGGTTTTTTCAATGTGTTATGTTTTGTCTGGGAGAAATTGTTTTCTGTTAGCAAGAACAACACAGTAAGGAATGAGTATGGTTATGCCATCGCTGCCTATTTCTTTATATCGGGCAGAGCAGGTTAGAGTCGGAGAAAGGGCTGCCGCACAGGCGATGCAGCTGGAGATGTATCAGCTGATGGAAAGGGCCGGTCATGCGGTGTTTTCTACATTGTTAGAACAGTATCCTGATGCGACTTCTGTGCTGGTCTGTTGCGGCAGTGGGAATAATGGGGGCGACGGCTATGTGGCAGCCCGACTTGCCAAAGAGCATGGCTTGAACGTTCAGCTATGGCATTTAGGGGACGCCTCTCAATTAACCGGTGATGCGGCAACAGCGCGCGATGCCTGGTTAGCTGCCGGTGGTGAGATAGGAGTACCGCATGCCGACGTCCCTGAGCAGGTTGAGGTGATCATCGACGCGCTATTGGGTACCGGGCTTAAGGGCTCAGTACGCTCTGATTGTGCAGTCTTGATTAAGGCAATCAATCGGGCAACTAGCCCTGTTATTGCCGTTGATGTACCTTCGGGTTTATACGCCGACACGGGGGCTTCTTCCGGCGAAGCTGTAGAGGCCGATATCACCGTTACTTTTATTGGTGTTAAACAAGGCTTGTGCACCGGCCTGGCGGCTCGTTATTGTGGTCAAATCCAGTTTGCAGGCTTAGAGGTGGCTGATGCCTTTCAGCAGATCACCGAACCTGCCAGTGTCAGAGTTGATGAAGGTCAGGTATTACGTCATCTACCGAGGCGTGCTCGTACGGCACATAAAGGGGATCATGGCCGGGTATTATGTGTCGGGGGCGACCTAGGTATGGCTGGTGCTATCCGTTTAGCGGCGGAAGCGAGTGCGCGCACGGGGGCTGGATTAACGGCTGTTATCACACAACCTGACAATGTCTTGTCAATTGTGACGGCCCGGCCAGAGATAATGGTGCAAGGCTGGCAGGAAAAAGCCCATGAGATCAGTCAGCGGCTGGATTGGGCTGATGTGGTGGTGATCGGGCCGGGGCTTGGACAGAGCGACTGGAGCCAGGCGCTGTTCTTTTATCTTAACGGTTGTGAAAAAAAGACGGTTATCGATGCTGATGGATTGAACTTATTAGCATTTTCACCAGACCATAAAAATAACCGTATAATTACCCCGCACCCGGGCGAAGCCGCCCGTTTGCTGAAGACGACCGTGAAAGAGGTAGAAGCGGATCGGTTCCGTGCGGTGCGGTCATTACAGCAAAAATATGGCGGAGTGGCGGTATTGAAAGGGGCGGGAACCCTGGTTTATGACGGACACCAGCTTTGGATTTGCTCTGAAGGTAACCCTGGAATGGCAACCGGCGGAATGGGCGATGTGCTGTCTGGCATTATCGGCGCCTTGTTAGGACAAGGCTTATCCTTACCTGATGCAGCCTGCGCGGGTGTTTGGATTCACAGTAAAGCGGCCGATTTGTGCGCCAGAGACGGAGAGCGTGGTATGCTGGCGGGTGATTTGTTTCCGTATATTCGACAATTAGTAAACCCAAGATAAAGATAATAATGCAAACATTTGAAACCATACTTGCCGACGAGCAAGCAACAGTAGATCTAGGCCTGCGACTTGCGACAGCCTGTAAGCGCCAGACTACAATTCATCTTCATGGTGATCTCGGTGCGGGAAAAACCACGTTTAGCCGTGGTTTTATCCGTGCGTTAGGGCATCAGGGGAATGTTAAAAGCCCAACTTATACATTGGTTGAACCCTATGAATTGCCACCCTGGCATGTGTATCACTTTGATCTGTACCGTTTGGCAGATCCGGAAGAATTAGAATTTATGGGGATCCGTGATTATTTCACTGACGATGCGATCTGCTTGGTGGAATGGCCGGAAAAGGGGGAAGGTTTGCTGCCTGCGCCGGATCTGGTATTAGAAATGCGCTATCACGGTGAACAGCGTAAGGTTACGATAATCGCCAATAATGATTATGGTATGGCGTTGATCAAAAGTTTGGAGTTGTGTTGATCAAAATGTCTACGCGGGCTTTTTTTAATATTCTTTTATTAGGGGTAGGGCTATTTAGTTCTGTGGCCATTGCCAATGAGCTGAAAGGGGTTCGTGTCTGGCCGGCGCCAGACGAAACCCGAGTTGTTTTAGATCTAAAAGATAAGGCAACGTACAGTTATTTTACGCTGACCAAACCTGATCGCTTAGTTGTGGACTTAAAACAAACAACACTTAAGACCCAGCTTCCGATTGGGGTGAGTCACAGTGACGTATTGAAGAAAATCCGCAGTAGCAGTGCGCCTGAAAAAGGCTCCTTTCGGTTGGTGTTTGAAACTAAAGCGAAAACCAGCCCTAAGATATTTAGCCTGGCGCCGTCACCTGACGGGCATCACAGCCACCGTTTGGTGTTAGATTTACCGCATAGTAACAACATTGGGCAGAGCAAAAAAACGCAGCCTGAAGGAAAAGTAACCACTAACCAACAAGCCCAGTTACCGTCTGGGCGTGACGATATCATTATCGCAATAGATGCCGGACATGGCGGGGAAGATCCCGGCTCTATCGGGCCGGCTAAAAAGTACGAAAAAAATGTCACGTTGGCAGTAGCGAAAAAAGTGGCGGCAAAAATTGATGCGACACCAGGGCTGAAAGCGGTGATGACCCGCCATAGTGATTACTTTGTAAATCTTAATAAACGCTCTGACATTGCCCGCCGGAATAAAGCGCATCTGCTTGTTTCTATTCATGCGGATGGTTTCCATAAACCGCAGCCGCGAGGAGCATCGGTCTGGGTGTTGAATACCCGCCGCGCCAATAGCGAAATTGGTCGCTGGCTGGAGCAACACGAAAAGCAATCTGAATTATTGGGTGGCGGAGATGTCTTGTCGGGTGACAACAACGATCAATACCTCAGTATGGCAGTGCTCGATCTGCAATTCAGCCATTCCCAGAAAGAAGGCTATGAGGTGGCATCGAAAGTGCTGAAAGAGATCAGTAAAGTCACCACGCTGCACAAAAGCAAACCCGAGCATGCCAGCTTGGCCGTTTTAAAATCACCGGATATTCCGTCATTACTGGTGGAAACCGGGTTTATCACTAACCCTACAGAAGAGCGGTTGCTGAATTCACGGTCCCATCAAAACAAGTTAGCCGGTGCTATCTATAAAGGCATTCTGGCCTACTTTGACAGTAACCCGCCGGAAGGGACGCTGTTTGCCGCCAGGAAAAATGGCATTAAGCATAAAGTCACACCTGGCCAGTCGCTGAGTATCATTGCCAAGAAATACGGTACGTCGATATCAGCCATTAAATCAGCCAACAGTTTAACATCGAGTTCGCTGAAAATTGGACAGGTTCTGGTTGTTCCGAGCGCTGCGCCTGTTGCTCTTACTCATCGGGCGGTTACAAACAAGGCTGCTGCCAACACGATCATCTCGGCGTCAAAACCGAAGGCATCAGCCTCAAATGCAACTGTCACTCAAACCCTGGTGCATAAGGTACAGCGCAGTGAATTTCTGGGTAAAATTGCCGCACGCTATGGCGTGACGATTGCCAGTATCCGAAAAGTGAATAAGTTACGTTCAGATGATCTGGCCGTCGGGCAAAAGCTAAAAATTGAGGTGAGGGTGCCAGCAGCCAAGCAACATACCGTTAAGCGCGGTGAGTTTCTTGGTAAGATTGCCGCGCATTATGGGGTGAGTGTTGATAGCATCCGAACTATGAATAAGCTAAGCTCAGATACATTGGCCGTAGGCCAGACTTTAACCATACCCAGAAGTTAATTATGCCGATTCAGATTTTACCCGCTCGGCTGGCTAACCAGATTGCTGCCGGTGAAGTAGTTGAACGGCCTGCCTCTGTTGTCAAAGAGCTGGTCGAAAATAGCCTGGATGCCGGAGCTACCCGAATTGATATCGATATCGATAAAGGGGGCAGCCGCACGATCCGTATTCGTGATAACGGTAAAGGCATCGTAAAAGAAGAGCTCGGTCTGGCGCTTAGCCGTCATGCCACGTCCAAAATATCGTCGTTGGATGATTTAGAGGCGATTGTCAGTCTGGGATTTCGCGGCGAAGCGCTGGCAAGTGTCAGTTCCGTCTCCCGTCTGACCCTGACATCGCGTACTGAAGGGCAGGAGGAAGCCTGGTCGGCTTATGCTGAAGGGCGGGATATGGACGTGCAGCTTAAGCCTGCGGCACACCCTGTCGGTACCACGGTTGAAGTGCTCGATTTATTCTTTAATACCCCGGCCCGCCGTAAATTCCTTCGAACTGAAAAGACGGAATTTAACCACATTGATGAACTGTTAAAGCGAATAGCACTTAGTCGGTTCGATGTCTCGATCACCCTGCGTCATAACAGCAAAATCATTCGCCAGTATCGCAGTTCACAAACTCAGATCCAGAAAGAGCGCCGTCTTGCATCGGCTTGCGGGCAGGGCTTTTTGCAGCATGCATTGGCGGTTGAGCTTGAACATGGTGATTTGAAATTGTCGGGCTGGATTTGTAGCCCGCAAGGTGCTCGGGTGCAAAATGACATTCAATATTGTTATGTCAATGGCCGTATGATGAAAGATAAACTGATCAATCATGCGATCCGTCAGGCCTACGAGTCCAGCCTTGCGCCCGCTCAATATGCCGCTTATGTCCTGTTTATTGAAGTCGACCCGCATCAGGTCGATGTCAATGTGCACCCGGCTAAACATGAGGTACGTTTTCATCAGGCCCGTCTGGTTCACGATTTCATCTATCAGGGCATTCAGAGCGCATTGCAGCAAAGCGCCGTTGATGACGAACAGATCTACAGCGCCCCGCAGCGAGCCAGTGCGATTGCTGCTCCTTATGCAGAACCGGCCATAACATCAGCAGAAAGCACGGCACATCATATTGCAGAGCCGCGGCCTGTGATGAAGGCGATAGCACGTACGCCTGATTATCCGAACAAAGCACAGCCTGCGGAATGGCTACGTCCACAGACACCGCGTGTCGAGGAAGAAAGACCAGCCCCTGACCATGCCTGCCAAGAGGGTGAAGTGCAGGAGGGGGATAATGATCGTCACGCAGGCCCAAGCGGCGCCAGTTCCCATAATCTCAAGAGTGGCAGAGATTCCGATTACCCGGCAATTGATTCACGTCGCCCTTCTTCATCCGATGGGGCGAATCGTGCTCAGCGGCAGTTCGGTAGTGACAGTCCATCCAGACAGGAAGTGGCCGTTTATCAGCGTTTAATGCAAACGGCGTCGGAATCTTCCCGCTCAGCGGCTGGTTCGGTCGAGAATCCGTCTCATCGGTATGAGCCGTCTGGTCGTGCCATTAAGACAGATAACAGCCATGCCCCACCATCTCGGCAAGACAATAAGCCCATTCAACCAACACGACAAAATGTGATTGATACCAAGCCTGGGGGGGGATTAGGTAAAGCCCTTGGTCTGGTTAGCGATCGTTTTTTGTTACTTAGCCGAAATGCCGGTATTTATGTGCTGTCACTCGATTATGCTCAGGGGTTACGTCACAAGGGGCAATTACGTCGGGCTGCCACTGAAGGCTTAAAGCCGCAGCCACTACTGATCCCGCATTCCGTTCCGGTCGAGCCTGAGCTGATAGCATGTGCAGAGCTGCATGCTCAGCTACTAAAGCAGCTGGGGATCACTTTAAAGGCCAAAGGCAAGACGGGATTGATCATTTTGTCGGTTTGTATGCCGTTAAGGCAGCAAAACTTACAACAGCTTATTCCAAATTTGTTAACCTATCTGGTATCAGTCGCCGACGATCCTGACGCTCAGGGCTGGAGTAAGTTACTGGATTGGCTGTCATTGCAATGTACGGTGCCAGCGGATGCCTTTAGTTTGTCTCAGGCGATCCAATTAGTGACAGAAGTCGAGCAACTATGGGCCGACGATCTTGAACAGTATTATCAATATTTGTTGCGTCCCGTAGATGTTTGCGCAGCAATAGAAGCATTTGAATATGAGTAAGTCATTACCTCAGGCCATTTTTTTAATGGGGCCAACAGCATCGGGAAAAACAGATCTTGCTATCCGTTTGCGTGAACAGTTACCGGTAGAGTTGATTAGTGTCGATTCCGCCCTTATCTATAAAGGGATGGACATCGGTACGGCAAAGCCAGATGCTCGGGAATTAGCATTAGCTCCCCATCGTCTTCTCGATATTCGTGATCCAGCGCAAAGTTATTCAGCTGCAGACTTTCGTGCTGATGCACTGAAAGAAATGGCTGATATAGTTGCAGCTGGGCGCATCCCCTTGTTAGTTGGTGGTACTATGTTGTACTACAAAGCCTTACTTGAAGGTTTGTCGCCCTTACCAGCCGCGGATCGTGAAATCCGTGCTGAAATAGAGCAAGAAGCACAAGAGAAAGGCTGGCAAGGTTTACATGAGGAATTAGTGCGGATTGATCCGGTTTCCGGGGCTCGTATCCATCCTAATGATCCACAGCGATTATCTCGTGCGTTGGAAGTTTTTCGCATTTCGGGTCAAACTTTAACCGAATTGACGAAAGTTCAGGGTGAATCATTGCCGTACAAGGTCCACCAATTTGCAATAGCACCCAAGGATAGGGCTGTTCTACATCAAAGAATTGAGCAACGTTTCGAGAAAATGATCGATGCCGGTTTTGAACAGGAAGTGCGTATTTTATACGAGCGGGGTGATTTACACCCCGATCTTCCATCAATCCGTTGTGTCGGTTATCGACAGATGTGGGACTACTTGGACGGGAAGTGTGATTTAGATGAAGCGGTTTTCCGTGGTATCTGTGCAACCCGTCAATTGGCGAAGCGTCAAATTACCTGGTTACGTAGCTGGAAAGATTTGACGTGGTTAGATAGCAGTAACGGGGATACAGCGTTACAAACAGTCACAAACTCAGTTAGTTGTGATGTTTGAATAAAGTGTATACTCTGAACTGTTTTGCGTATTTTTAGTTTTTGTTCGTTGCTAAATACAACTACAAACAAATAAGGAAAAGAAATAATGGCTAAGGGGCAATCTCTGCAAGACCCGTTTTTGAATGCGCTGCGTCGTGAAAGAATTCCGGTCTCTATTTACCTGGTGAACGGCATTAAACTTCAAGGTCAGATTGAATCCTTTGATCAGTTCGTGATCTTACTTAAAAACACCGTCAACCAGATGGTTTATAAGCATGCTATTTCTACAGTTGTTCCTGCTCGCCCGGTGAATCATCATCATGCGAGTGATCGTCCGGCTGGAGCTGAGCGTACCCAAGAACAAACCGAAGAATAAGATTCTTCAATTAAGGAGTTGATTGCTTGTTTGACCGTTATGAAGCTGGTGAGCAGGCGATTCTTGTTCATATCAACTTCACGCAAGAAGGGGAATGGGAAGATCTCAGCGAATGTGAAATGCTGGTTTCCTCTGCGGGAGTCAATATGCTACGTGTCGTGACAGGTAGCCGTAAGACTCCCCACCCTAAGTATTACGTGGGCGAAGGTAAAGCACAGGAAATTGCCGATGCGGTTCGGGCCGAAGGGGCCGAGATCGTAATATTTAACCATTCTCTTTCTCCAGCGCAAGAGCGTAACCTGGAGCATTTGTGCAAGTGTCGGGTAGTAGACCGAACGGGCTTAATTCTCGATATCTTTGCTCAGCGAGCGCGTACCCACGAAGGTAAGCTTCAGGTTGAGCTTGCTCAGTTACGTCATCTTTCCACTCGATTGGTCCGTGGCTGGACTCACCTTGAGCGTCAAAAAGGTGGTATCGGCCTGCGAGGTCCGGGTGAAACTCAGCTGGAAACGGATCGGCGTTTATTGCGTGATCGCATTAAAACTATTTTGCGAAGGTTAGAGAAGGTTTCGAAGCAGCGGGATCAGGGACGTCGAGCGAGAAATCGCGCCGATATTCCGACAATCTCACTGGTCGGTTATACCAATGCCGGCAAGTCGACGCTGTTTAACCGTATTACCGATGCTGGAGTGTATGCCGCTGATCAGCTGTTTGCGACCTTGGATCCTACATTGCGTAAGATTAATGTAGCCGATGTCGGAACATCTATTCTGGCTGATACCGTCGGGTTTATTCGTCACCTGCCTCATGATTTGGTCGCGGCATTTAAAGCAACACTGAAAGAGACCCAGGAAGCGAACTTATTGCTTCATGTGGTTGATGCCAGTGATGAGCGCTACCGTGAAAATATTGATGCAGTGGATACAGTGCTGGAAGAGATCGAGGCCAATGAAATACCGACTCTGATTGTGATGAATAAAATCGACAATCTGGATGGGTGTGAGCCTCGTATTGAACGTGACGATGAGGGAATGCCGGTACGAGTTTGGGTGTCGGCAATCGAAGGGGAAGGCATTGACCTGCTGTTCGAAGCCTTAACGGCACGTTTGTCTGGTACTATGGTGAAGCACACCTTGCGTTTACCGCCGCCATTGATTGGCCGGTATCGCAGTATGTTTTATCAGCTCGGTTGTATTTTGTGTGAAGAATATGAATCAGATGGCTGTTTAATTATTGATATTCGTTTACCGTTGGCAGACTGGTCACGATTACAAAAAAGAGAAAGTACTTCATTAGATGACTTTATCGTTGCTTAATGGACTGCTACAGTAATAAAAACTGTCGTCATATCATATTGATGGAGTTCTATAATGGCGTGGAATGAGCCTGGAAACAACGGCGGCCGTGATAAAGACCCTTGGGGTAGTAATAATCGCGGCGGACGTGAACAAGGACCGCCAGATCTCGATGAGGTTTTTTCAAAACTGAGTCGTAAATTTGGTGGTATTTTTGGTAATAAAAAAGGCCCTTCAACCGGTGGCAGTGCTGTTGGTTTAGGGGTGATTGCAGTGCTGGCTGCTGCAGTTTGGGGTTTTTCTGGTTTCTATACCATCGGCGAAGCTGAACGAGGCGTGGTATTACGCTTCGGTAAGTTTTACGAGATGGTGGGGCCGGGTCTGAACTGGAAGCCGACTTTTATCGATGAGGTTGAACCCGTAAACGTTCAGGCGATTCGTTCACTGCGTAGCTCTGGTCTAATGCTGACCAAAGATGAAAACGTATTGAAAGTTGAGATGGATGTTCAGTACCGTGTTTCTGATGCAAAAAACTATCTGTTTAGCGTAACGAATGCTGACGATAGCCTGCGTCAGGCAACGGATTCTGCCCTGCGTGCGGTTATCGGTGATTCGAAGATGGATGAAGCCTTAACCACAGGCCGTCAGACAATTCGTGCCAATACCCAGCAAGCGATCGACAAGATCATCCAGAATTACAATATGGGTATCTTGGTCGTTGACGTTAACTTCCAGTCGGCGCGTCCGCCAGAGGCTGTTAAAGATGCCTTTGATGACGCCATTGCTGCGCGAGAAGATGAAGAGCGTTTTGTCCGTGAATCAGAAGCGTACAGCAATGATATTTTGCCTAAGGCAACCGGTCGTGCTGAACGTCTGAAGAAAGAAGCGCAAGGTTATTTAGAAAAAACCGTCAACGGTGCATTGGGTGAAGTTTCTCAGTTTGAGAAGTTGCTTCCTCAGTACCTTGCTGCGCAAGACGTTACGCGTAATCGTTTGTACATTGAAACGATGGAGCGTGTTTACAGCAACACCAGCAAGGTGATGGTTGATTCTAAATCAAGTGGTAATCTGCTTTATTTACCGCTGGATAAGCTGATTAATCAATCAACACAGGCAAAACCGAAAACGGGTACATCAAGCAGCTCTTATGGTATTGAACTTGAAAAAGCTGAAACCCAAAATCCTGTATCGGCGCCAACGCGTACTGATACCGGTCGTCAAGGGAGATATTAATCATGCGTAAATTAATGATCCCAGTGGTTGTCATCTTTATTGCTTTGCTGCTGATGTCAGTCTTTGTGGT
Source organism: Photobacterium sp. (assembly GCF_033720175.1). Taxonomy (GTDB): domain Bacteria; phylum Pseudomonadota; class Gammaproteobacteria; order Enterobacterales; family Vibrionaceae; genus Photobacterium. The sequence continues at coordinate 39,545 of NZ_JAWWDA010000024.1, read as the reverse complement.
GCGTGAAGGTGAACGCGGTATTGTGGTCCGTTTCGGTCGTATTCTGAAAGATGCGAATACTGAAGTAGTCCATATATATAAGCCGGGCTTGCATTTTAAAGTACCGCTGTTTGACCGTGTAAGAACGCTGGATGCTCGTATTCAGACCATGGATGATCAGGCAGACCGTTTTGTAACAGCAGAGAAAAAAGATGTCATCATCGATACTTACGTTAAGTGGCGTATCAGTGATTATGGTCAGTACTACCTAACGACGGGTGGTGGTGATAAGTTGACTGCTGAAGCACTCTTGAAACGTAAAGTGGTTGATAACCTGCGGGCTGAAATTGGTTCGAAAGAAATCAAGCAAATCGTTTCAGGACCAGAGCGTAAAGTTGCTGTTGAAGATACAGAAGCACCAGCAGCGGCAGAAGCGGTGGTCAATGAGATTGTGGCTGAAGTTGCACCTCGTAAAGAAGTAGAAGGTCAGCGTGATCAAATTATGGCTGATGTTCTTGCTGAAATTAAAGTCAGTGCAATGAAAGATTTGGGTGTTGAAGTTGTTGATTTTCGTATGAAAAAAATCAACCTGCCTGATGAAATCAGTGAGTCTATCTACCGTCGTATGCGTGCCGAGCGGGAATCGGTTGCTCGTAAGCACCGCTCGCAAGGTCGAGAAAAAGCCGAAGTTATTCGCGCCCAGTCTGAACTGGAAGTGGCGAAAATACTGGCTGAAGCCGACCGAGAAGCGCGTGTTGTACGTGGTACTGCAGATGCGCAAGTCGCGAAAATTTACGCTGATGCGTTCAACCAGGATCCGGAGTTCTATAGCTTTTTACGTTCATTAAAAGCGTATGAAAATAGCTTTAACTCGAAAAACGATATTCTCGTTGTCGATCCTAGCAGTGACTTCTTCCGGTATATGAAAGAAGCCAGTGGCGTAAAATAAGCCTGCTGAATTGAAAATCGAAAGGCAAGGCCAGAAGGCCTTGTCTTTTTTTTTGTCAGTGGGAAATAATGAATGGATGCAGTATTACTCAATTTGATATGACGGGAATTAGCATGAATAAAGCAGTTTGGATGGCCATCGGCCTTGTGCTGGTGGTTGAAGGGTTAGGTCCGTTATTGGCACCTCGCGGCTGGCGTGAAATGGTCAGTCAGCTAAGTCAGCAGAATGACAACGCTTTGCGCCGAATCGGCGGTTGTCTGGTTGTGGCCGGCAGTATTATTGCCTACATGATGTACTATAGTATGTAAATCGCCCTAGCTGAGTATCGTGATACTCTTCTTTCAGAATAATTTCGTATGGTCAAAAAATGACTGCAAGCGGTTCTGTAAGGTGCTAGAATCCTTTTTTAACTACTGATAGACGAAGAAAGATGGCAAATAATGTAGTCGTTCTTGGCACCCAATGGGGTGACGAAGGCAAGGGTAAGATCGTTGATCTGCTGACCGAAGATGCAAAATACGTAGTGCGCTACCAGGGTGGCCACAATGCAGGTCACACCCTTGTCATTGACGGTGAAAAAACTGTCCTTCACCTGATCCCATCAGGTATCCTGCGTGACAACGTTAAATGCATCATCGGTAACGGTGTTGTACTTTCTCCAGATGCACTGATGAAAGAAATGGGCCCGCTAGAAGAACGTGGTATCCCTGTTCGTGAGCGCCTGTTCCTGTCAGAAGCTTGTCCGCTAATTCTTCCGTATCATATCGCTCTTGACCAAGCGCGTGAAATCGCTCGTGGTAAAAAAGCCATTGGTACTACGGGTCGTGGTATCGGTCCTGCCTACGAAGATAAAGTTGCTCGTCGCGGTCTGCGTGTTGGCGATCTATTCGATAAAGAAACATTTGCTGAGAAGCTGAAAGAAGTTATGGCTTACCATAACTTCCAGATTGAGCATTACTACAATGCTGAACCAGTAAGCTACGAAGAAGTTCTGGAAAATATCATGGCACAGGCTGATATTCTGACTTCTATGGTTATCGACGTAACTCAAGAACTGGATGACGCGCGCAAGCGTGGCGATAAGATCATGTTCGAAGGGGCGCAAGGTACGCTGCTGGATATCGACCACGGTACATATCCGTATGTAACGTCTTCAAATACGACTGCTGGTGGTGTTGCTTCGGGTTCAGGTTTTGGTCCTCGTCACCTGGGTTATATCCTGGGTATCGCGAAAGCCTACTGTACTCGCGTTGGTGCGGGTCCATTCCCAACAGAACTTGATGATGCTGTCGGTGAACACCTTGGCGTTAAAGGTAACGAGTTTGGTGCAACGACTGGCCGTAAGCGCCGTTGTGGCTGGTTCGATGCGGTTGCAATGCGCCGTGCAGTGCAGATCAACTCAATCTCTGGTTTCTGCCTAACTAAGCTAGACGTTATGGATGGCCTGAAAGAGATCAAAATCTGTACTGGCTATAAAATGGCTGACGGTACTGTGCTTGAAGTATCACCAATGGCGGCTGACGCTTACGAGAACATTGAGCTGATTTACGAAACTATGCCTGGTTGGTCTGAGAGTACATTTGGTGCGAAGTCTTTGGATGCGCTTCCACAAACGGCATTAGACTATATCGCTCGTATCGAAGAGCTTACGGGTGTGCCAATCGACATCGTTTCGACGGGTCCTGACCGTAATGAAACTATTATCAAGGTTCACCCATACGGTGAATAATTGCCGCTGTATGGTGAGTCATCGCCCTCTACTGTGAGTCAGTGATAAAAAAAGCCAACCGTTCGGTTGGCTTTTTTATTGCTGCTGTTTAAGTGTTTTTTAACTCATTGCTTTCTAAGTTATTCAATATGACCGACCTCAAACTGATGCAAAAAATATTGTGTCAAATCCTCTTTGTCGTGATGGAGCTCTGCGGCAAATAATTGCCGTTTTTTGTTAAATGCCCTAAAGTCTGGAACGTCTTAGCCGATATGCTATCTACGGTTTAATAGAGATGAGTTCATGGATCTGCGTACCTTACTGCTTTCAACATTGCTGGTTGTAACTCCTGCCTATGCATTGGAAAGTGTCGGTGAGGCCGTGCCGGTGTATTCCGATTCAGAGCTGATCAAGCTATTTGAGACCAATACCCACTTGCAACAAGTGAAGGCTGATGATTGTCAGTTAGTTCAGGATATTGAAGCGCGTGCACGCCGAGTAGAGTCACCCTCTTATCAATTCCTCTATGGGGACATGCTGGCATGGGGGATCTGTGTTGAGCGTGATGTCGAGCTGGGAGTTTATTACATGCAGTCGGCAGCTCATCAGGGATCGCCCGCGGCGCTAGAGCAGCTTGGCCGTTATTACGCCAAGGGTACGCTGGTCCAGCAAGATCAGGAGCGTGCGGTTCCCTACTTGCGTGAAGCGGCCTCGATGGGAAATGTCGATGCACGAATTCAGCTAGCGGAACTGCTATTGAGCAACTACGGCAGCCCGCTTGATTTTGAAGAAGCCTATCGCTGGTTATACAACACCGTGACACCCAGTAAAAACACCCATAGTAAAATTACTCGCTTGCGGGTGGGCCTTGAACGGCGGATGCCAGCGAATGTGATAGCGCGTGCGAAACGCCGGGATACATTCTGGTAGTGATCTTGGTACGATCACTTTCCCCCTTTTGTTTTCCGACGTATAAAAAAGCGCAACCTATTGGGTTACGCTTGGAATCTCCAGATACTTCTGTGTTTGTCAGAGTACTTTATGCGGGCCGAAGCATTCGTAGTGAATACGATCTTCAGTAATCCCCATTTCGATCAACTGATTGGCAACGTGCTGCATGAAACCGATAGGGCCACAGAAGTAAAAATGCATTGCCGGTACGGTCAGTTGAGTCTGTTGTTTCGTTAAGTCAATCAAACCTTCATAATTGAAATCTTCTGCTTGGCGATCCGCGGCAAGTGGTCGGCTATACCAAATAGCTGTGTTGATGTGTTCATACTGTTTTGCCAGCGTCTTTACGTGATCTTTAAATCCGTGTTGCTCGCCGTTTTCTGCGGCATGTAACCAGTGTACCGTGGCTTGGTGCTCAGTTAAAAATTCGAGCATTGATAGGGTCGGTGTTAATCCAACGCCTGCAGAAATGAGAGTCACAGGCGTGGTTGGTTCAACATCGAGAAAGAAATCTCCTGCAGGGGCTGCAAGTTGTACTGTATCTCCTACCTCTAAATGGCGGTGAAGATAACTGGATACGCGGCCTTGTTCTTCATATTTAACAGAGATGCGGTAACTATTATTATTAGGTGCTGATGACAGGCTGTATTGACGGATCTCTTGATTCTCGAATTCTTCCGGGTTTAGGTAAATACCGAGATACTGGCCGGGCTTAAAGGTCGCAACTGAGCGGCCATCGACAGGCTTAAACGTAAAGCTAGTGATAACACTGCTTTCTTGGTTTTTTCCGACGACTTCGAATTCACGAGTACCACGCCAGCCGCCATTTTTAGTTTCATTCTCTTGATAAATGGCTTCTTCACGGGTAATGAAAACATCGGCGAGCACACCATATGCGGCTCCCCAAGCATCTAAAACGTCTTGCCCTGGTGAGAATAGTTCATCAATGGTTGCCAATAAGTGCCTGCCCACAATTTGGTATTGCTCGGCAGTGATCATGAAACTTGTGTGCTTATGAGCGATTTTTTCGACGGCCGGTAAAAGTGCTGAGAGATTATCGATATTGTTCGCATACGCGCAAATGGCGTTAAACAAGGCTTCACGCTGATCCCCATTACGCTGGTTACTCATGTTAAAAATATCTTTGAGTTCAGGGTTATGGCTGAACATGCGCTCATAGAAGTGTGCAGTCAGTGCCGGTCCGGTTTCGGCTAATAATGGTGCAGTTGCTTTTATAGTGTTAATTGTTTGTTGATTGAGCATGACTTTCTCTTAAGTTGTATTTATTATATATCTTATAAGATCTATCTGATCTGTATCTTTTAGTCAAGAACAAGATTAAAATAGCGGCAGGAGGAGTTATTGTGCAGTTAACTAGTTTTACCGATTATGGCCTGCGTGCCTTGATATACCTTGCCACCTTACCTGAAGGCGAATTAGCCAGTATCAGTAAAGTCACTGACGTTTATAGTGTGTCGCGTAACCATATGGTTAAGATCATCAATAAACTAGGTCAGTTGGGTTACGTTGAAACGGTACGGGGTAAAAACGGTGGTATCCGTTTAGGTATGCCTGCCGATAGAATAATTTTAGGTGATGTTGTGCGTGCTATAGAGCCGCTTCAGATTATTGATTGCAGCGAAAGCTTTTGTCATATTACGCCTGCCTGTCGTTTGAAAGGTATTTTAAGCGCGGCAAGAAGTGCGTTCTTGACTGAGTTAGACCAGCATACATTAACGAGCTTGATTGAGGATAATCAGCCGTTGCGTGTGTTGCTTGACAGTCCGGTAACGGAATAATCCGTAAAGCCAATAACCTCCAGCCTAATTAGTGGAGCAGAGAACGTTATTCTTTGCTCCCATCTGTTCACCAATGGCCGGAATCTATTTAATTGATATAATTAATGGATATTCCTGCCAACATGGATCTGTTTATGTCCAAAGGTACTACCGATTTACCGGTCGATCCTTTCCGCGATCGCGAAGCATCAAATTACGAAAACCCTATTCCAAGCCGCGAGCTTCTGCTGGAAGTCATCCGAGGCTTTACTGCCCCGGTTAGCCGTGATCAGTTATTTGCTGAGTTACAGCTAAAAGGGGACGATCAATATGAAGGCTTGCGTCGTCGCCTGCGTGCGATGGAGCGTGACGGCCAGCTCGTTTTTACTCGTCGCCAGTGTTATGCCCTGCCAGAACGTCTTGATTTGATCAAAGGCCATGTTATTGGCCATCGTGATGGCTTTGGCTTTGTTCGCCCTGAAGGCGTGGGAACAAAAGAAGATTTAATGTTACCGCACCACCAGATGCGTGGTGTGATCCATGGTGACTATATTCTTGCGCAAGTTGCCGGGGTCGATAAGCGCGGCCGTCGTGAAGGCCGTGTGGTACGTGTTTTACAAGAAAATACCGCACCGATTGTCGGTCGCTTCTTTATCGAAGAGGGCATGGGGTTTGTCGTCCCGGATGACTCTCGTATCGCCCAGGATATTGTTATTCCAAACGAGCAGCGCATGGGCGCACGGATGGGCAATGTGGTGGTGGTTGAAATTAACCAGCGCGCCACCCGCCAGTACAATGCTGTGGGGAAAGTGGTCGAAGTGCTGGGTGAAAACATGGCACCGGGCATGGAAATCGAAATTGCGCTGCGTACTCATAACATTCCGAATGAGTGGCCTGTCGAAGTCGAAGGCCAGATCAAAGGCTTAGCTGAAGACGTGCCGGAAGAGGCGAAGCAGGGACGTGTCGATTTGCGTGACCTGCCATTGGTGACTATCGATGGTGAAGATGCCCGTGACTTTGATGATGCAGTTTATTGTGAACGCAACACATCCGGTGGCTGGCGTTTATGGGTCGCAATCGCAGATGTAAGCCACTATGTACGCCCTGATTCAGCACTAGATAAAGAGGCAGTCAAGCGTGGTAACTCGGTGTATTTCCCTTCTCAGGTGATCCCGATGTTGCCGGAGGTCCTGTCGAACGGCTTATGTTCACTGAACCCCCAGGTTGATCGCTTGTGTATGGTGTGTGAAATGACCATTTCTGATGAGGGTGAGCTTTCGGGTTACACACATTATGAAGCGGTCATGAATTCCCATGCCCGTTTGACTTATACCAAAGTCAGCAAGATGCTCGATGGCGATGAAGAGCTGCGTGAACGATATCAGCCTCTGGTACCGCATCTGCAAGAACTGTATGCGATGTACAAGGTGCTTAAAAAGTCACGCGATCAGCGCGGTGCCATTGAATTTGAAACCATCGAAACTAAGTTTATCTTTAACGCCGACCGTAAAATCGAGCGTATTGAGCCTGCAGAGCGTAACGATGCCCATAAGATCATTGAAGAATGTATGATTATGGCCAATGTTGCTTCTGCCCGTTTTGTCGAGAAGATGAAAGAACCCGCGTTATACCGTGTCCATGATGTACCGGGCGAAGAACGCTTAACGGGTTTCCGCGATTTCTTGGGCGAGCTGGGGCTGAATTTGAGTGGCGGTCTTGAACCGTCGCCACGTGACTATGCCGATTTAGCACACGCTATCCATAATCGTCCGGATAAAGAGCTGATCCAGACAATGCTCTTGCGTTCGATGAAGCAAGCTCTCTATCAGGCTGACAACGGCGGTCACTTTGGCTTGGCGCTGAAGCAGTATGCGCACTTTACTTCGCCAATTCGTCGTTATCCTGATCTGACGTTGCACCGTGCGCTGAAGTATTTAATTGCCAAACGGGAAGGCAAAAACACGGATCGCTCGACACCGACTGGCGGCTATCACTACTCGCATGACGATATTGATGCCATCGGCGATCAATGCTCAATGACGGAACGCCGTGCCGATGATGCCACCCGGGATGTGGCAGACTGGCTAAAATGCGAATACATGCAAGATCATGTCGGTGATGAATTTGAAGGGGTGATTGCCAATGTTACTGGCTTTGGTTTCTTCGTTCGTCTTAAAGAACTGAATATTGATGGCTTAGTGCATATTTCCAACTTAGCCAATGATTACTATCAGTTCGATGCGATTGGCCAGCGTTTGATCGGTGACAGCTCGGGTCAGATCTATCGTTTAGGCGATACGGTGCATGTGAAAGTGGCATCGATTAACCTCAATGATCGCCAAATCGATTTTGATATTGTCGGCAGTGATCGTAAACCGCGTGGTGCGGGTAAAACCGACAAGCAGCGTGAGAAGCAGCAACGGATGCGTAAGGCGGAAGGTGTGCGCACATCGAGCCATAATAAGAAAGTCTTCCGCGTTGAAGAAGGTGAAGCCAAGGCCGAACACCGTGCTAAGTCGAAGAAAGTCCGGTCGTCTGTTCGTCAGAAGCTGAAAGCAGGAGCGGTACCGAAGCTTGAGGGCGATAAAGCGTCAGCGGCTGATGGTGCCGATGGCAAGGCTAAGAAACCGAGAAAGAAATCGTCTAAGGCACGCAAGACTAAGTCGCGTGCAGGCAAAAAAGAACGGGCAGAAAAGAAGACTAAGTAATGAGTAATGAAATGATTTTCGGCATTCACGCCGTGAAAGCCGTGTTAGCGTCAGATCCTGCGCGCTTTATTGAAGTTTTCGTGCTGAAAGGACGCCAAGACGATCGCTTAATGCCTTTGCTGATGGAATTGCAAACCTTGGGTATTACTATCCAGGAAGCAGGCCGGAAAGCGTTGGATGATAAATCCTGTGGGGCTTCTCATCAGGGTATCATTGCACGGGTGAAGCCGGGCAAGCAGTATAATGAAAATGATCTGGATACCCTTTTAGCGGGTAAGGAAAATCCACTTCTGCTGGTCCTGGACGGGGTAACCGATCCGCATAATTTGGGTGCCTGCCTGCGTAATGCTGATGCCGCTGGTGCAGTGGCCGTGATTGTGCCGAAAGACCGCTCTGCACAGTTGAGTGCAACAGCCAGTAAAGTGGCCTGTGGTGCCGCAGAAGTGGTGCCGTTGGTACGCGTGACTAACCTGGCCCGGACTTTACGTGCACTGCAAGAGCAGGGAATTTGGGTGGTGGGTACTGCTGGTGAAGCGACCCATGATGTTTATCATAGCAAGCTGACCGGTCCGCTGGCGATTGTGATGGGGGCTGAAGGTGAAGGTATGCGTCGGCTGACTCGCGAAACCTGTGATGATCTGATCAAAATTCCGATGGCAGGTTCAGTATCGAGTCTGAACGTATCGGTCGCAACGGGCATTTGTTTGTTTGAAGCGGTACGTCAGCGTCAGGACGTTTAACCGCGGAGACTTAAGCCGGTCCTAGGTCCTGGAAAGAGCAGAAGCGGAGTTTACATGGCGCTTCTGCTTTTTTATGGTTGGCTGGGGCTTCATTTTGCCTGTCTATCCTGCCTGCTGGACCCGGCCGGCAAAAGTCTCCAGCTTACCTGCCTCGCGACTCGAACCACATAACTTCCCGTTGAACCATAAAAACCCCTTGCGTCGATTGGCCATTCTCTGTACTATTCAGCGTCCAAATTCTCGGTTCTTTTTTTAGTTCCTTGCTTCCTCTGGATAACCGAGCCAACTCAGGAAGCTGATTAATCCGTAAGGAGCAACCAATGCGTCATTACGAAATCGTATTCATGGTGCACCCTGATCAAAGCGAGCAGGTTGCAGGCATGATCGAACGTTACACTGGTTCAATCAAAGATTCTGGTGGCCAGATTCACCGTCTAGAAGATTGGGGTCGCCGTCAAATGGCTTACCCAATCAACAAACTGCACAAAGCACACTATGTTCTTATGAACGTTGAAGCTGAGCAGGCTGTAATTGACGAGCTTGAGTCTACTTTCCGTTTCAACGACGCTGTGATCCGTAACATGATCATGCGCACGAAAAACGCTGTTACTGAGCCATCTCCAATGATGAAGGCTAAAGAAGAGCGTTTCACTAAACGTGACGACCGCGAAGAGCGTTCAGATCGTTCAGAGCGTTCAGAAGCTCCAGCGGAAGCTGAAGGTGAAGCTGCAGCTGAGTAATTTGTAACCATGACCAATCGTCTGGAGTTATCTGGCGTTATTGCCAAAGACCCCAAACGGAGCCAATCCCCGGCAGGCGTGCCTCATTGTCACTTTGTGCTTGAGCATCGTTCTTACCAGCGGGAAGCTGGCTTACCTCGACAGGTGTATTGTTACATCAACGTCGTTGTCAGTGGTAAAGGTCAACAAATGCTCACTCAAGATTTAGCTGTTGGCAGTCATATTAAGGTAGCGGGATTTATCTCATACCAAACCGGCCGAAATGGTATCGGTAAATTAGTGTTACATGCCGACCACATTGAAATATTTTGTTCAGGAGATTAGCCCATGGCACGTTTCTTCCGTCGTCGTAAATTCTGCCGTTTCACTGCAGAAGACGTACAAGAGATTGACTACAAAGACGTAGTTACTCTAAAAAACTACATTACTGAAGCTGGTAAAATTGTACCTAGCCGTATCACTGGTACTCGCGCTAAATACCAGCGTCAGCTAGCTCGCGCTATCAAGCGTTCTCGTTACCTAGCACTTCTACCGTATACAGATAAGCATCTGTAAGCCGTAGTAGTTTTTAGACTTATATAGAGGACAAGATAATGCAAGTTATTCTACTTGATAAAATCGGTAACCTTGGTGGCCTAGGCGATCAGGTAAACGTTAAGTCTGGTTACGCTCGTAACTTCCTTATCCCACAGGGTAAGGCTGTTATGGCAACTAAATCTAACGTAGAAATGTTCGAAGTTCGTCGTGCAGAACTAGAAGCTAAAGTTGCTGAGCAACTGACTGCTGCACAAGCACGTGCTGAGAAATTAAACGCTCTGGAAGCAGTAGTTATCGCTTCTAAAGCTGGTGACGAAGGTAAGCTATTCGGTTCTATCGGTACTCGCGACATCGCTGACGCTATTACAGCGGCAGGTGTTGAAGTAGTGAAGAGCGAAGTTCGCCTACCTGAAGGTGCACTACGTACTACTGGCGAATTCGAAGTTAGCATTCAGCTACACTCTGAAGTATTCGCAACTGTTAACCTAAACATCGTTGCTGCAGAGTAATAGCGTTTAGCGTTAATAGAAAAAACCAGCCTTCGGGCTGGTTTTTTTATGCCTGTAATCTAGGGGGCTGTTCGGTATTAGATCTTAAACAGCAAATTGATCGTCATGGTGGAATCGCGTTTTTCCAGTCCCTCTGGCACCCAGCTGTTAAATTTCTGGGTATTACTGAATTTGATCGCGATATGTTCAGTGATCGAGCTGGTCAGGTTTATTTCACTTTCCAGCGTGCTGTTACTATTGCCGGCAATGCCGGTGAAGCGTGCATTCAATTCGACGTTTTTGGCTGGCTTCCAGGTGAATTTCGTACTGCCCCTGATGATCGGTTCATCGACCGTTTCCGGTACGACGATATCGTCATCGTCAATTTCATCAATGTTTGGTTCCTGATGGCGGTAACCCGGGCCGGCTTCCACTTCGAGTAAAAAAGTTTCACGTCGCAATAACTGGTAACCCAAACCGGTTGAGAGGGTAAAATCGGTAAAGTATGGGCCGTATTTATCATCAACATAATTGGCGTTGCCTAAGATGTAGGCCCGTTCATTGATTTTCATATCGCTTTGCAGCTCTAACTCACCTTTGCGTTTATCTTCTTCGCCATCCTTATCAACCAGCAGGTATTTTGCCTCGCCCTGATAACGATATTGATTCTTGACATAAGTCAGCCCCAGACGGCTGTTCAGTGATTGTGAGTCAGAGTTGCCAGATAGAGACTGATAACCCAGTTCGACTTCAGTCGATAAAGGTGAGGGAGGGAGGTTTGGTGCATCGTCCTCTTCATCAGCATAGGCGGCGGTATTGGCAAGCAGTAGCAGGGCGAATAAATATCTTGCCAAGAGTTTTCCTTTTGTTCGTGACATAGCTGATGGTTAATAGTTCGATATATTTTTGGCCCCGCAGTTTACCTTAATAATGTCAGCGTTTGGTCAGGGATCGCTGAGGCGTACGTCTTGCAGCCAGAAAAGCGTCATAATAATCACCTGAGTGAAGCCCCATCTTTTTATTTATCGATAAGTAGATGTGGCATGAATAAGGTATACTAGTCGGCTTAGTTTCCGGCAATCACGCAATTCCTATGGCAGATAAAAGCAAACCGAGTAAACCCAGAGATACCCAGATGGAAGCCATCAAAATGCCTCCGCATTCATTGGAGGCCGAGCAGTCCGTGCTTGGTGGCTTGATGCTGGATAATGAAAAGTGGGACACAGTCGCAGGTAAAGTCGTTGCGAAAGACTTTTACAGCCGCCCCCACCGCATTATTTTTGAAGCGACGTCGTTTTTACTCGATGGTGGCCAGCCGCTCGATCTGATCACCTTATCTGAGCATCTGGAACGCGCCGATAAGCTTGAAGGTGTCGGGGGATTTGCTTATCTGGCAGAGCTTGCGAAAAATACACCATCAGCGGCAAACATTTCCGCTTATGCAGAGATTGTGCGTGAGCGTGCTCTGATCCGCGAGATGATTGGCGTTGCCAATGAAATTGCTGATGCGGGGTATGATCCGCAAGGGCGAACCAGTGAAGATCTGCTCGATATGGCAGAGAGTAAGGTTTTCGCCATCGCTGAGCAGCGTTCTGATGAAAACGAAGGCCCGCAGAATGTAGATACCATTCTGGAAAAAACCTTAGAAAGAATTGAGCTCCTGTATCAATCGCCGCAAGACGGGGTAACCGGGGTTTCAACCGGCTTCAGTGATCTGAATAAGAAAACCGCGGGTCTGCAAGGCTCTGATTTGATCATCGTCGCGGCCCGTCCATCAATGGGTAAAACTACCTTTGCGATGAACTTATGCGAAAATGCGGCAATGGATCAGGAAAAACCGGTCCTTATCTTCTCGCTGGAGATGCCCGCCGAACAGATCATGATGCGTATGCTGGCGTCGCTCTCGCGGGTCGATCAGACTAAAATCCGTACCGGCCAGCTGGATGATGAAGACTGGGCACGTATTTCGTCAACGATGGGTATTCTGATGCAGAAGAAGAATATGTTCATTGATGACAGCTCCGGCCTGACGCCGACCGATGTCCGTTCCCGTGCCCGCCGCATCGCCCGTGATAACGGTGGCCTGAGTATGATCATGATCGATTACCTTCAGCTGATGCGAGTACCCGGACTGCAGGATAACCGTACTCTGGAAATTTCGGAGATCTCCCGCTCGCTTAAAGCGCTGGCCAAGGAACTGAATGTGCCGGTGGTGGCGCTTTCTCAGCTTAACCGTTCCTTGGAGCAACGTGCTGATAAACGCCCTATCAACTCAGATTTGCGTGAATCGGGTGCGATCGAGCAGGATGCTGACTTGATCATGTTCATTTACCGGGACGAAGTGTATAACGAAGAAAGTGCCCTGAAAGGGATTGCCGAAATCATTATTGGTAAGCAGCGTAATGGCCCTATCGGCTCGGTACGCCTGACTTTCCAAGGCCAGTTCTCGCGTTTTGACAACTACGCAGGCCCAGCATTCGACGAAGAGTGATTTTAAGCATAATAACGAGGGATTTCTGATGAAAGCGGCAACAGCCTATATCAATACTGAAGCTCTTACACACAACATTCGTCAGATCCGTTTACAGGCGCCGAACAGTAAACTTCTGGCAGTGGTAAAGGCAAATGGCTACGGCCATGGTCTGTTGCATGTAGCAAAAAGTTTACCTGATGCCGATGCCTTTGGTGTGGCCCGAATGGAAGAAGCCCTGACGTTACGTGCCGGCGGGGTGGTTAAACCTATCTTGTTGTTAGAAGGTTTCTATGGCGCATCGGACCTGTCTGTTCTGGTCACCAATAATATCCACACCGTCGTGCATTCCGTCGAGCAGCTGGAAGCATTAGAACAGGCTCAGTTAGATAATCAGGCGGTTGTCTGGTTAAAGATTGATACCGGCATGCATCGCTTAGGGGTACGTCCTGAGCAGCAGTCTGATTTTGTACAGCGCCTTCATGCCTGTCCCAATGTTGCCAAGCCACTGCGTTATATGAGCCACTTCGGCTGCGCCGATGAGCTAAACAGCGACGTGACCCGTCAACAAATCAATACGTTTTTATCGCTGACGGAAGGCTGTCGCGGCGAACGTTCATTAGCGGCGTCTGCCGGTATTTTAGCCTGGCCTGAAAGCCAGTTAGAGTGGATTCGGCCCGGCATTATTATGTATGGCGTATCACCGTTTACCGGTGCTGAGCGTTCAGCCGAAGCCTTTAACCTGCAACCGGTAATGACGTTAACCTCCAGCCTCATTGCAGTACGTGATGTGAAGAAAGGAGAAATGGTCGGCTATGGCGGGATCTGGACCAGCGAGCGCGATACCAAGGTGGGAGTGATCGCCATTGGCTATGGTGATGGTTATCCCCGGACTGCACCCAACGGTACACCGGTATTGCTGAACGGGCGTCTTGTGCCGATGGCAGGCCGCGTGTCGATGGATATGCTGACTGTCGATCTTGGTCCGGATGCGGAAGATAAAGTTGGTGATGAAGTGATTTTGTGGGGGAAGGGGCTGCCAGCAGAAGTGGTGGCTGGACATATCGGTACGATCGCTTATGAATTAGTGACGAAGCTGACCTCCCGTGTTGCCATGTCCTACTTGTAAATAAAAACAGTATCTTGTAGTTGGCATGATTATCTAAAAGCCGTAGCGGCCGCTGCGGCTTTATTATATTGAGTTATTCTATTCCCCCTGAATGGTCACCACCACTCGGCGCCGCCCGCCGTGATCACGGTGTTCCCCGAGATAAATACCTTGCCAGGTACCTAATGCCAGCAAGCCCTGTGATATTGGAATGCTGATACTGCTGCCCAGTGTCGATGCTTTAATGTGAGCCGGCATATCATCATCGCCTTCATAGGTATGCTGGTAATATGGCGCGCACTCTGGGACATAATGATTAAAGTGCGCCTCCATATCACTGCGAACCGTCGGATCGGCATTCTCATTCATGGTCAGACTGGCTGAAGTGTGTTGGATAAAAAGATGAACCAGACCTATCGAGAGCGGGAGAATTTCAGGAATTTGTTGTTCAATTTCATCGGTTATAAGATGAAACCCTCGTGGCCTGGCTTTCAGCTGAATTGTCTTTTGGTACCACATAGTGCTTGCCTCTTGGTTAAAGCTCTGCTGCAATCAGAGGGAGTTACTGTAATCATTAGTGATAATAGCGTCTATTATTTACTCTTGGTTTTCGTGACCTGACGCAATGAAGGTAGAGGATGCTTCAAGTCATAATCTGTCATAAGTTGTAAAATTACAAAAAAAGGTCTGACTAAAACAGACAGCGCACAATTCACAACATTCGAATATCGGGGATCCATTGGGCTTTAGGTCAAGCTACGCTTAATGGATTGAAAATCTAAAAAATCAGGAACTTCACCATGTTGAAAAACATCAACCCAACGCATACTCAAGCGTGGAAAGCACTGACTGCACACTATGAAGAAGCTCAAGATCTGCAATTGAGCGATCTGTTTGCCAATGACAGCGACCGTTTTGCTAAATTCTCTGCTAAATTCGGCTCTGACATCCTGCTTGATTATTCAAAAAACCTTATCACAGAAGAAACCTTAGCCAAGTTATTTGCCCTTGCTGAGCAAACCGAACTTAAAGCGGCGATTGCTGATATGTTCAGTGGTGAAGAAATCAACCAGACTGAAGGCCGTGCCGTTTTGCATTCGGCGCTGCGTAATCGCAGCAACACTCCCGTCATGGTTGATGGTGAAGATGTTATGCCTAAAGTCAATGCCGTGCTGGAGAAGATGAAAGACTTTACTGCCCGCATTGTGGATGGCGACTGGAAAGGCTACACCGGTAAAGAAATTACCGATGTTGTCAACATCGGTATCGGTGGTTCTGATCTTGGCCCTTACATGGTTTCTGAAGCACTGGCGGCGTATAAAACACGTCTTAACATGCACTTTGTGTCGAACGTTGATGGTACGCACATCGCTGAAACGCTAAAAGATCTGAATCCGGAGACAACCCTATTCCTGATCGCATCGAAGACGTTTACGACTCAGGAAACAATGACCAATGCACATTCTGCGCGTGACTGGTTCCTGGCGACGGCCGAAGAGCAGGCGCACGTCGCTAAGCACTTCGCCGCGCTGTCAACGAACGCGGGTTCCGTGTCAGAGTTTGGTATTGATACTGACAACATGTTCGAATTCTGGGACTGGGTCGGTGGCCGTTATTCGCTATGTTCAGCAATCGGTCTGTCTATTTGTCTTTCAGTTGGCTTCGACAACTTTGTTGAACTACTGAATGGTGCACATGCCATGGATCAGCACTTTGCACAGGCACCACTTGAAGAGAACTTGCCGGTCATCCTTGCGCTGATTGGTATTTGGTACAACAACTTCCATGGTGCCGAGTCAGAAGCAATTTTGCCTTACGATCAGTATCTGCACCGTTTTGCTGCTTACTTCCAGCAGGGCAATATGGAATCAAACGGTAAGTGTGTTGATCGTGGCGGTAACCCTATTGACTATCAGACCGGTCCCATTATCTGGGGGGAGCCTGGTACTAATGGTCAGCATGCTTTCTATCAGCTTATCCACCAGGGTACTAAGTTGATCCCTTGCGATTTTATTGCACCGGCTGTTAGCCACAATCCATTGAGCGATCACCATCCAAAACTGATGGCGAACTTTTTTGCGCAGACTGAAGCACTGGCCTTTGGTAAAACCAAAGAGCAGGTGGAAGCGGAGTTTGTCGCAGCCGGTAAGTCGCTGGATGAAGTGAAAGATCTTGTGCCATTCAAGGTCTTTGACGGTAACCGCCCAACCAACTCAATTCTGGTCAAGCAAGTGACGCCAAGCGTACTGGGTTCATTGATTGCACTGTACGAGCAGAAGATTTTCACTCAAGGCGTTATCTGGAACATCTTCAGTTTTGATCAGTGGGGCGTTGAGCTAGGCAAACAACTGGCTAACCAGATCTTACCTGAGCTTAACAGTGCAGAAGGTATTTCAAGCCATGACAGCTCTACCAATGGCCTGATTAATGCGTTTAAACAGTGGCGCAGCTAAGTCTTTGTGACTGAGAGTATAAAAACGCCGCACTATGCGGCGTTTTTTTCGTTTCGTTATAGTGAACTAAGACAGGGTGACCACTTCAGTGGCTTGCGGGCCTTTCTGGCCATCGGTGACAATAAATTCAACAGATTGCCCTTCACGTAAAGTACGGCGGCCCTGAGCCTGAATTGCACTGAAGTGAACAAAAACATCTTTGCCATTTTCCGCAGAGATAAAACCAAAGCCTTTGTCGTCGTTAAACCATTTTACGGTTCCAGTCAGTTTACTCATGTTACGTTCTTTCCTTTGAATGAGGGAGATGCCCTTGCTTTACCCGGTGGAAAGCAAAATAAGGAGCGGAAAAAGAATCAACCATAAGTGTGTTGATGCGTATTCCGTGTGTCGAGTCTAGAACGAAAATATGCCAGTTTGAAGTGTTTTGTTGCCGTTTTTTGATGTAGGTACACCTTATCCCGAAAGGTATAATTGGCGTGATAAATTGCAGCGGTAATTCAGAGGGTGGCTTAATATACAAGGGTTAATCGCCAGCCAGAAAAACTCTGACTGGAACGATTACAAAGATAAATGAAGAAAAGTATTAATCGAAACAGATTTCGATAAATGCTTTACCGTATTCAGAATCGAAAGGCATGATGATGATGGCTCCATCACATTTATGAGTGATGGTGTGGCTCCGGCCAGAGACGACTGCGGGGGTGGCCATTTCAAAATCATAGCCTTTATCGGCCAGGATGCGTTTCGCGCCGCCGGTGACCATATTGGTAATTTCCCCCACCATATCAGTGACTTCTTCATTGATACCATTGGGGCGCTCACCCAGCATACGCTGCATAATTTCCAGCGCTAAGCCCTCATCAAAGGTTATCGACATAGAACCTTTGGTTTGAGGTCCTATCAGGCCTATTAACCCCGATACGTCGCCGCGTGCCACCTCATCTTTCTTGATGCGTGGTTTTTGTGGTGCCAGCTCCATCGACGCCATGGTCTTTAATACATTCAGGAGTGAAGCTAAGAAAGGGTTTACGAATTCTGCTCGCATAGTTACTTTATGACTGTATCTGAAGATTTAAAAAATGATTATTTGCTGTTTTGACACTTGTGGCAAATACCGTGACTTTCTACGACATGATGATCAATGCTGAAGCCGTGCTTTTCCGCCCTCTGGCGAAGCCATTTTGCCAGATCATCGTCATGGCACTCTTCGACAGTACTGCACACATCGCAGATAAGCAGCTGTGAACAGTGATCCGCATGGCCTAAAACACAACAGGCAATGTAGCTGTTAGTTGATTCTACTTTATGAACAAACCCTTGAGTCAAGAGAAAATCCAGTGCGCGATATACCGTTGGTGGCTTTGCTTGCGGCTCTGTGACTCTGAGCAAATCTAACAACTCGTAAGCACTGATAGAGCAGTGGTGGTCAATAATTAGCTCAAGTACTTTTAGTCTTTGAGGTGTAAGCCTGACTCCACGTTGCTCGCAAAGCTGTCGCGCTTTATCCAGCAGTTGCGTTTGATTTGCCATAAAACCTCAAAAAACGGTGGTAAGTCCAGTAGTTTACCATAGCATTCGATAAACGTATCTCGGTTCGATGAATTCTACGAAGATATGGCGGACATTTCGAGGGCTGGAAAATGAAGCCAGTTGGCTATAGTCCGTTGAAGATCTGTTGGGATTTGTTTTTGCCATCATATGTGCGCGTTTCGTACTGGGATGGGGCTTTTATGCAGATAATTCACTCCGTACACCTTTTTGCCTTATTTTCACCTAAAAGTCGTCGTTCGTTAATGATTTACCGATAGTCATATTTCTAACGTATTGAATCTTTAAAGTTTACATCGACCGTTCAGCTTTTTGCCTACTGGTGTCTAAAAGCTTGAAATGCTGTACAGGTGGTAAGGGTTGGGAAGTAAAATACTTAAATAACAATCTATTAAATTAAAAAGGAAAAAGAAGCCAATGTTCTTTTTACTTTTTACTTTTTACTTTTTACTCTTGCCTCTGACGGCGCATTTTTTCACCTTCAAGCCTTTGCTGCTATTCGTTTTATGACCGCTTCATATGTGTCAGTTAGCCTAGGGTTGCTTTGTTTATACACATTTCTAATACTGAGATGTGTCATCGCCATAGCCCCTATGATGCTCTCCTTATTTGGGCTTGTGTCCGTAATGGGGTAGAATCCGCTCTCTTTGATAAAGCTAACCATCGCTGGATGGATATTCGGCGGATTGAAGCGACGGTTATCGGCGCTCAAATAGGATGCTGAAGGAAGATTTTTTGGGTCATTGTTGTGAACCCAAGGGGTCAAAAAACAGGCAAAAACGGGTCAGAATGAGGTTTTCGATGCCAAATAGTGCTGTTGCAAATTGCGACGATTTACGATCAGAACAAACACTTAAGGGTGAGTTCCCCTCATGTCGTTTCTCCGTCGCCCCGATGCTCGATTGGACGGATCGCCATTGCCGTTATTTTCATCGTCTGCTGAGTGAGCACGCGTTGCTTTATACCGAGATGGTGACAACCGGCGCGATCATTCACGGTAAAGGGGATTATCTGGCGTATAACGACGAAGAGCACCCGTTGGCATTGCAGCTGGGTGGTTCGAATCCGGCAGATCTTGCACATTGTGCCAAGCTGGCCCAAGATCGCGGTTATGATGAAGTTAATCTGAATGTGGGTTGTCCGTCGGATCGTGTACAGAATGGCCGTTTTGGTGCTTGTTTGATGGGCGAAGCGGAGCTGGTGGCCTTGTGTGTCTCAGCTATGCGTGAAGTGGTTGATATTCCAGTGACGGTTAAAACCCGGATTGGTATTGATGAGCAGGATTCTTACCAGTTCCTGACCGATTTTATCGGTACGGTAAGCGAAAAAGGCGGCTGTGATAACTTTACCATCCATGCCCGTAAAGCCTGGTTAAAGGGGTTGAGCCCGAAAGAAAATCGTGAAATCCCGCCATTGGATTACCCGCGTGTTTATCAGCTAAAGCAAGACTTCCCTCACCTGACCATGGCCGTTAATGGCGGCGTAAAAACACTGGCAGAAATTGAAGCTCACCTGATACACCTTGACGGGGCGATGGTTGGCCGTGAAGCATACCAAAACCCTTATATGATGGCAGAGCTTGACCAGCGCCTGTTTGGCAGCAATAAGCCGGTGAAAAAACGTCGTGAAGTGGTGGAAGCCATGTATCCGTATATTGAGCGCCAGCTGGCTGATGGATCCTACCTGGGGCACATTACTCGCCATATGCTGGGCCTGTTCCAGAGTATGCCGGGTGCCCGTCAATGGCGTCGTCATATTAGCGAAAATGCCCACAAGCCTGGCGCAGGGATAGAAGTGCTGCAGCAGGCTCTGGATAAAATCCCGGCGCATTTAGATGTCTGACTGAGATTGCTAACTGTTTGGGTGTGGTCAGCCACACCATTCGATATGGTGAATTTGACCAATAAATTGAAGCGTGATCTTAATCAAAGGTCACGTTTTTTTATATCTGTCTGATCTATATGGTATTGGCCTGTTTCATATTTCTGGCCTGCTTTGTGCACATCTCTCATAGAGCCGATAATATAAAGGAAAGGGTATGATTGAGTTTCTATTTCTAATCGTTTTTGCGGTGGTGCTGGTCTTTACCGGCATCAGTATGATGGGGGTCGTGATAGCGGTAATGGCCGGTTTTGCCATTATGGCAGTGGCTGGCATGATCGGCGTGGTGTTCAAGTTGTTGCCCTGGATCATTTTGATTGCCGTTGTGGTCTGGTTTTACCGGAAAAGAAAAGCCGAGCAATGTCACCGCACGCCGCCGCGTTATCGACGTCGTTATTAATGGTACCCATGTTGTGTTGTTGACATATAGCATTGATTTTTTTGTGCTTAACATTTCATCAATGCGAATGAAGTGCGGTTTTCTTATACCGCATCTGGTATAGTCTTCGCCAATTTTTTAAATACTAATAAGAGCGGAGACTCGGCATGAAAAAACTCATTCTTTCCGCTGCAGCGGTTGCTGTAGCTTTTGCTGTTCCTGCACAAGCTGCAACCCTGATAGGGGCTAAAGTCGGGGCGGATGCATGGTTTGCAGATGCAAAAGTGAACGACACACGTCATAGTGATGATACCGCGACGTCGCTGTATGTTGCTGTCGAGCACTTTATCCCTCTAGTGCCAAATCTGCGTATTCGTTATAACGATATTGATACGGGATCAGTGGCGTTCGGCCAGACAGATTACACCGCATACTATGAAATTTTGGACAATGACGCCGTTGCTTTTGATGTTGGCTTCTCATTGTCAAAGTTCAATGCGGGTAAGTTTGAAGGCGAGAGCTTCAGCGAGTGGCAGCCAAGTCTGTACGGAAACGTGGAAGTTGGCATTCCTATGACGCCAGTCTCGGTGTTCGGTGATCTGAACGTTGGCAGCTATGACAGTACAAGCACGGTTGATGGCCAGGCTGGTGTTAAGTGGACTCTTCCTTTAATCGCCGCCGATCTTAACCTGCGTGCAGGCTATCGTGTGATGGACTATGACTTTGACTTCATTAAAAATACTGATGGCAAAGTGAAGCTAGACGGTTGGTTTGCGGGTATCGAAATCGATATCTAAGCCACTCTGCGAGAGTGATTGATTGAAACAAGCCACGATTTTCGTGGCTTTTTTGTTGCCTGTTCTCCTGCTTTTGTACCATTTTTAATAAGTAGGGTATTTATCAGGAAGCGGTCTCATGACATTAACCGAATTACAACGTTTATATGCTGCCAGCGATTTAGTTGAAGCTGTCATTGAGCCATCGATCCAGGAGAATGGATGGATTGTTGAATTCCGTCACCGCCGAGGCGGGCTGGTACCTTTAACGGATAGCGCTGGCAGTGAAAAGTGCTATCACGATATTGATACTGCTACCGAAAGGGCATTTGAAGTGGGCTTTCATCAGGTGCGTATCGCCGATACTTTCTGATGCCATCTTTCCTGTTGAGAGTTTTTTTGACTTAATAGCTGACTGAGTCAGACGTCCTCGCGCCTCGTTCATACTAAAAGTTATAAAACATTCTTATCTATTCTTTCTTGTTATGGCCTTAAGTGGCTAATCTAACATGACGCAATATATAGGGATCGTCGTGTCATGTTACTTAAGGAACTCTCGGCTATAGCCAGCCCCATCAATGATCAACAAATCGAGCAGCTGCAGCAAGCAGCCGCTGAATCATCGCCGCAGCAACTCGCGTGGATCAGTGGCTATTTCTGGGGGCTGAGCCAGACTCAGGCCTCAGGCCATCTGCAGTCGGTCACACAACCAGCAGCTGCCGCGCCCCCGGCTGGTAAGTTAACCATTATCTATGCTTCACAAACGGGGAATGCCAAAGGCGTTGCAGAAACGCTGAAAGCAGAAGCGAGCGCTGCGGGTATGTCTGTTGAGCTGTTCTCGGCAGGTGATTACAAAGGGAAGAATTTGGCGAAAGCCACTCATGTCATCATTGTTGCTTCAACGCACGGTGAAGGGGAAGCCCCGGATGATGCCATTGAATTGCACGAGTTCTTACAGTCGAAGAAAGCCCCGAAATTACCGAACCTGAAATATGCCGTCATTGGCCTGGGTGATTCGAGCTACGAGTTCTTCTGTCAGACAGCAAAGGATTTTGATGGTTTCCTTACCCAGCTTGGCGCTCAGCCAATGCTAGAACGCCTTGACTGTGACGTTGACTATGATGCGTCTGTTGCTGCATGGCGTGCGAAGGCGCTGGATAAAGTCCGGGAAACGCTAGCGAGCGGTGAGGCTGAAGTGGTGCAGCTGCCTGTTGGCCAGACGCAGCAGGCGCCATCACCGTATTCCAAGCAAAAACCGTATTCGGCTACCTTACTGACCAGCCAGAAAATTACGGGTCGTCGTTCGGGCAAAGATGTACGCCATATTGAAATTGATCTGGAAGAGTCCGGGTTAACCTACCAACCAGGCGATGCGCTGGGCGTTTGGTATGAAAATGATGCTACTTTGGCGGCAGCCATTCTGGCTAAAGCCGGATTGAGCGGAGAGGAAACGGTAGAAGTCGATAGTGATAAGCTGAGCTTAAAACAAGCCCTGATCAGTAAGTATGAAATTACGGCGGCCAACCCGCAGTTGGTCACCAAGTTCGCTCAATTGTCTGGCAGTAAAAAGCTGGAGAAGCTGGTCTCAGACAAAGACAAGCTTCGTGAATACGCGGCTAATACCCAGCTTATAGATGTGCTGGCGGAAAAGAAAACTCAGCTCAGTGCAGAGCAGCTTACCGGTTTACTTCGACGCCTGACCCCCCGTTTGTATTCTATAGCTTCCAGTCAGGAAGAGGTGGGGGAGGAAGTTCACCTGACCGTAGGGGTGGTTGAGTATGAAAAGGAGGGCGAAAGCCGTCTGGGTGGCGCATCCAGCTTCTTGTCTCATCGCCTTGCAGAAGGTGATAGCGTCAAGGTGTTTGTTGAACCTAACAATCACTTCAAATTGCCTGCCGATGATAATACTCCGGTGATCATGATTGGCCCGGGCACCGGTATTGCCCCATTCCGTGCCTTTATTCAGGAGCGTGAAAATCGCGACGCAGAAGGGAAAAACTGGTTGTTCTTTGGTGACCGTACCTTTACTGAAGATTTTCTCTATCAGGTGGAATGGCAGAAGTACCTGAAATCGGGAGTGATTAATCAGCTTGATGTGGCGTTCAGTCGCGATCAGAAAGAAAAAGTGTATGTTCAGCATCGGGTGCTGGAGCAGGCTGAGCAAGTCTGGCAGTGGTTGCAGGACGGAGCGCATGTCTATGTGTGTGGTGATGCGACCCATATGGCGAAAGATGTCCATGAAGCCTTGATCACGGTAATCGAACAACAAGGTCATCAGGACCGGGAACAGGCAGAACAGTATCTTAATGATCTGCGAAAGAATAAGCGTTACCAGAGGGATGTGTACTAATGACTGAACAAAAATTATCAGATAACGAACGCCTGAAGCGAGAAAGTAATTTTCTTCGGGGTACGATCGCTGAAGACTTGCAAGATCGTACCACCGGAGGGTTTACGGCCGATAATTTCCAGTTAATTCGCTTCCATGGTATGTACCAGCAGGATGATCGTGATATCCGTGCCGAGCGTGCCAAGCAAAAGCTGGAACCCTTATACAATGTGATGCTGCGTGCCCGTATGCCGGGGGGCATTATTACCCCTAAGCAGTGGCTGGCGATTGACCAGTTTGCCGAAGAGCACACTCTGTACGGGAGTATTCGCCTGACCACCCGTCAGACTTTTCAGTTTCATGGGGTGTTGAAGCCTGATATTAAATTGATGCACCAGACGTTAAATAAGATCGGTATCGATTCCATTGCCACCGCGGGTGATGTGAACCGTAACGTGCTGTGTACCTCCAATCCGGTAGAGTCGGAGCTGCATCAGGAAGCCTATGAGTGGGCGAAAAAGATCAGTGAACATCTGCTGCCGAAAACCCGCGCCTATGCTGAAATTTGGCTTGATGGTGAAAAGATTGAAGGTGGCGATGAAGAGCCCATTCTGGGCAGTACTTATCTGCCACGAAAATTTAAGACCACGGTGGTTATTCCGCCGCAGAACGATATCGATGTTCATGCCAATGATCTCAACTTTGTCGCCATTGCTGACAACGGAAAATTAGTTGGTTTTAATGTGCTGGTAGGCGGTGGCCTGGCGATGACCCATGGTGACACATCGACCTATCCGCGCAAGGCTGATGATTTTGGCTTTATCCCGTTAGACAAAACCCTGGATGTGGCGACTGCGGTGGTTACTACCCAGCGTGACTGGGGTAACCGCTCTAACCGTAAGAACGCGAAAACGAAATATACCCTGGATCGTGTCGGTGTTGATGTCTTTAAGGCGGAAGTCGAAAATCGGGCCGGCGTGCAATTTGAAGCAAGTCGCCCCTACGAATTTACCGAAAGGGGCGATCGTATCGGTTGGGTTGCAGGCATTGATGGCAAGCACCACTTAGCGTTGTTTATTGAAAATGGTCGTTTGCTGGATCATCCGGGCAAACCGCTCAAGACCGGTGTCGCGGAAATTGCCAAAGTCCATCAAGGCGATTTCCGTATGACCGCCAATCAGAACCTGATTGTGGCGGGGGTATCGGCAGAGGAAAAAGATCGGATCGAGAAGATCGCTCGGGATCATGGCTTGATCGATGATGGCGTCAGCGAGCAGCGTAAAAACTCGATGGCCTGTGTCTCTTTCCCCACCTGTCCTTTGGCAATGGCCGAAGCTGAGCGTTTTCTGCCTCAGTTTGTGACGGATGTTGAGGCGGTACTGGAAAAGCATGGTTTAGCGAAAGATGAGAATATCATTCTGCGGGTAACGGGCTGTCCTAATGGTTGCGGACGTGCAATGTTGGCCGAAATCGGATTAGTCGGTAAAGCGCCGGGTCGCTATAACGTCCATTTAGGCGGTAACCGTAATGGTACCCGGGTACCGAAAATGTACCGGGAAAATATCACGGTGCCACAAATTATGGATGAGATCGATCAGCTGGTTGGCCGCTGGGCTACTGAGCGTGAAGACGGTGAAGGCTTTGGTGATTTCACCATCCGAGCCGGTATTATTGAACCTGTGCTCGTCTCAAAGAGGGATTTCCATGCCTAAATACGCATTAGCGGATTTGCTGCAAAAAACGAAGGTTGAGCAGATCCTTCAATTAGCCGAGATTAATGCTGAGCTAGAGGCCCTTTCTGCACCTGACCGGGTGCGCTGGGCACTGGAAAACCTTGACGGTGAATTTGCTCTTGCATCAAGTTTTGGTATTCAATCTGCTGTGATGCTGCACCTGGTGACTCAGGAAGCGCCCGATGTTCCGGTGATCCTGACGGATACCGGTTACCTGTTTAAGGAAACCTATCAGTTTATCGATCAGCTGACAGATCGGTTATCGCTGAATCTGCATGTCTACCGTGCTGAGACCAGTGCGGCATGGCAGGAAGCCCGCCATGGTCAGTTATGGAAGCAGGGCGTCGACGGTATTAAGCAATATAACCGGCTTAATAAAGTCGAACCGATGCGGCGGGCGCTGGATGAGCTGAATGTGAGTGCCTGGTTCTCGGGTTTGCGTCGCGAGCAGTCGAGTTCACGGGCATCGCTGCCGGTACTGGCGATTCAAAATGGTGTGTTCAAATTTTTGCCTCTGATTGACTGGAGTGATAAGGATATTCACCACTACCTGACCCAGCATGAATTGCCTTATCACCCATTACGGGAAGAAGGTTATTTATCCGTTGGCGATACCCATACCACACGTAAGTGGGAGCCGGGGATGAAAGAGGAAGAAACCCGTTTCTTTGGTCTTAAACGCGAATGTGGGTTGCATGAAGATGATGGCGAATCTGATGGGTCCGGTATCTAATAGGTTAACTCACATATCCAATATTGCGTAATAACATGAAAGCCTTATCTGGCCTGCAAGGGTGATGAAGATAAGGCTTTTTCATTATTTTCACTAATTTACCTTATGCTGACAGGGCGGCACGGGCGACCCTGTATGGTTATGGCCAAAAATTGAGTTTGTCGATGAGATTGGCTTAGCTTGTCGAACGCCACACTTGGCCTAATGTTTCCATTAATCCGGCACTGGCTCCCTGATCGCCTAAATATTGCATCACAACCGGAATAAACTGGCTGACCATGCCAGCATCCATACCCAGTGCGGTGAAGACCTGATTGAGTCCATTCATGGTGCTAAGCATGCCGCTGAGCCCGGATGGGATTGCATTCGTTAAGGTATCTAAGCCCGGGATCATTTGGGTTAATTCACTGGCTTGATCGCCCGAGAGTTGACTGGTTGCCATAGACAGTAAAGCCCCTGCTCCGCCAGCGGCTTGTTCCGGGGAGACGCCTAGCTGGCTACTGAGTAAATCAGTGAGCGGATTGGCTGCTATTGAGGTTGTCGTTGCCGCGGGCTCATCATCGCCACCAAAAAGATCTGGCAGACTGAAGGCGAAACTCGAAGGGCTGGTTGCAAGAATACCGATGAGGGTGAAGAGGCTGAAAAAACGGCGGGTTAGTTGAACTTTATCCATGTCATTCTCCTTTTGCGCGTTTACTAAGCGTAGTGGAGAATGTGGTGTAAGTAGCAAATAAAATTGAAAAAATGTGATTAACTGCGCGGTGTGTGTGCGTTATTTCAGGAAGGCAAAACAGCGCGGTTGCACCGTTTCGCCTTCTTACGCTACCTAAAGGTAACTTACAGGATGTCTAGAAGTTCTACTTCGAAGACTAGTGCTGCAAATGGAGGGATAGCAGCACCTGCGCCACGCTCACCATAAGCAAGATCCTGAGGGATGTACAGTTTCCACTTAGAACCAACAGGCATCATCTGCAGAGCTTCAACCCAACCAGCGATGACGCCAGTTACTGGGAATTCAGCTGGCTGACCGCGAGATACAGAGCTGTCGAATACCGTACCGTCAGTTAGCTCACCGTGGTAGTGAACACGTACTTGCTTGTCAGATGAAGGGATTTCGCCGTTACCTTCAACAAGTACTTCGTACTGAAGACCTGATTCCGTTACTGTAACTTCTGAGCGTAGTGCGTTATCTTTTAGGAAAGCTTCACCGTCAGCAGCTGCAACTTTAGCCTGCTCTTGGCGAGCTGTTTCAGCAGTGGTGTGAAGTTCACGAAGTGCATTGTTGATGTCATCCACTTCGATTTCTGGCATGTCACCAGTTAGAGAAGTTGCGATACCTTTAGCAATAGCAGCAACGTTTAGGCCTTCAAGACCGCTTTGCGCTAGTTGTTGGCCCATTTGTAGACCAATACCGTAGCTTGCTTTAGTTTCAACTGTATCTAGTTTAACGTCAGACATTTTTGTCATCTCTTAATGTAGAGTGAATTAAAGCAGGCAGGATAACAGTTTCGACCCCAAGGGGTAAACTTTTGTAAATAGTATTCCTTGATTGCGTGGCTTAAAAAAGCTCTGGAGTGTTGTATATGGGACAGGCCAAACGCCGTTCAAAGAAAAATAATGGATTTAAACTGCCGGATTTTTCCTTTAGTCAAATTCGCTTGACTGGCAGTAAGCAAGCCTGGCTGGAAAAATTGGCGCCATTGAAAGCCAAGTGGCAACGCCTGCCGAAATTACATCGTCGTGCTCTGGCGGTACTGATCCCTTTGGTGCTGGTTTTAGTATTGCTTCCCGCCAGCAAGAAGGCGGATAGCTCTATACCGGAACAGACGGTACGCCGTGATATTGAGCTGAATATTGATAATACGCCGGAACCGGTAGACAAGCGTGCTGAGCCGGTGTCTCCGAAGCGTCCGAGTCAGCTCGCTGCTGAGGTTACAGAACCGGCAGCGACGACGGAGGTCAAAGCGGTTGTGGCGGAACAATGGTTTAAGTACCAAGTGCAGAAGGGAGAAACGCTGGCGCATATTTTCCGTGAGAAAGCGCTGCCATTGTCAGATCTGTATGCGGTCGCGGCGATTGAAGGAAAAGGGAAACCGTTGAGCCAGATACAATCCGGTCAGTGGCTGCGTTATAAGCAAACCGCGAATGGTCAGCTGGATGCGCTGCAGATCGAGAGCAGTGATGGTGATCCGGTGATGTTCTTCCGCCGTTCAGACGGCAGCTTTGCGCGTGGCCAGTAACGGGCTTCATGCCTGATCTAAGCTTGTAGAAGGCCGCATCATGCGGCCTTCTTTTTTCTACCTTCTCGTTTTTTATACAGTGTTTTCACTGTGCGCTTTTGGTTAAGCGCATATCAATATGAGGAATGTCATCTTCGAGGTAGGTCTCTGAGAACGCGGTAAAGCCATATTGCCGGTAATAATCCTGCAGATGTGCCTGCGCGCCAATATCAATCGTTTTTCCTGACCACAATAACTCAGCTTGCTGTAAACCCTGTTGGAGCAGGCTGTGGCCTAGGCCAAGGCTTCTGGTCGATGGCGCGATCGCTATGCGGCCAAGACTGACATTGTCGTAAGTTGTCCCGGGCGGTAACAGGCGTAAATAGGCCACCAGTTTATCGTTTTTATAGCCTAGCAGATGATGAACCCCGTCTTTTCGATCATGGTTATCCAATTCGTGATACGGACAGTTTTGCTCGACCACAAAAATATCGACACGCAATTTCATGAGGTCGTAGAGCTGATCGGTTGATAACTGGCTGAAAGGAAGGCATAGCCACTGCATGATATATTGCTCCTTGGGTTTGGTGTAAACCAGTTCGTATAATTGGGCCTAACATAGCGGCTCGAAGAGAAGGACGCCTTAACAATTGTTAATTATTTTTCACCGAGTCGTTTTTTGAGCCTGCTTAAGCTAATGGGAGGAATACCAAGATAAGAAGCCACTTGGTGATCCGCCACGTGTTTGAGTAAATCGGGAAAGCTTTCGCTAAATAGCTGAAAACGTTCTTCTGGTGAATGCAGTAACATGAAACGTTCTTTTTGTTCTTTATGTACCAGCTGACGTTCCAGTAATTTGATATAGAGAGGATCGCCCTGTTCGCGCCATTGCTGTAGCAACTCAATAGGAAGTGCCAGTAGCTGGCTGGCAGAAAGTGTTTCCAATAGATAGGGGGAAGGCTGCTCGGTGATCAGACTATCAAAGCCAATCAGCACATCCTGATCCCAGTAAAATTCCTTGCTGTACTGACGTCCATCTTCGGTGAGATAGCAGGCATGACAAACACCCTCTAATAAGAAATAACACTCGCTGGGGGTTTCGCCTTGATTAAGCAGTATGTGACGAGTCGGCAGTTCGAGCAGTTTGGCTTGATCTGTTGCCATTTGGGTGGCATCGCTGCTGCCCCCTAACTGCTGGAGAAAATGATTCAGTACATCTTTCATCTTGGAGATCTGGTTAATTAGCCTTACTGGCATCATAGCAAAAAAATACCGCAGTCTAGGCTACGGTATTTTATCTGTATCATTATCAGGCTGAATGAGGCCTTATTTTGTCTGCAGATCCAGTTGATAAATGGCAAAGCCAACTTTATCGGTACCTGTTGGTGTCATTGGATACAGGCTTTTCTCTTTGATGAACTTAGCTGCTTTTTCACTTGGCGAGGTTTCAAAAGTGATGTTCAGCTTGTGATCACTCTTCAGTGGAGTGAAGTGCCAGTTGTTATCAGCATTGGGTACAACCTGGCCTTTTTCTTTGCTGATCCGGCTGATGTAATCAGCAACGACCGTGCGGTTTTCATCAGGAGAAGCAAAAGCGACGAACTGCTCACCAGTACCGGCAAACTTACCGCTATAAGCGCGGTAGTTATTGGTTGCGATGATAAATGGCTGCTGAGGATCAACCGGCCGACCGTTAAAGCTTAAGCCTTTTATCCGCTCTGCCTGGCCATTAATACGCTTACAGTTGCCATCATAACGTGCGGGTTGTGAGACATCGATACCGTACTCAACCCCTTCCATAACATCGAAGTTGTAGGTGCGGAAACCTTCCCAGTTAATAAGGCCTTGTTGGGCGGTGCTGGTCAGGTCGATTTGATTAAATTGGGCGGCAGAGCATTCCAGCCACTCTTTCACTTCTTTGCCGGTGACTTTCATTGCCACTAAGGTATTCGGGTAAAGGTAGAGATCGGCGGCATTACGGAAAGTCAGCTGGCCAGCCTCTACTTCCGTAAAGTTGCTTGGATCGTTACCTCGACCGCCGGCTTTAAAGGGGGCTGCAGCAGAAAGTACCGGAGTGCCGTCCAGATCCGGATCCCCCTGAATAAAGCGTTCGACATAATCTTTTTGTGCAAGGTTAACAATCTGAACCGTTGGATCGTCCTGGACCAGTGCCAAGAAGCTGTACATCACATCGCTGGCTTTACCAATTGGCTGGTTAACGAATGTACGGGTTGCCGCGTGCTCACCGCTGACTGCTTTAACCAGCGCTTCATCCGCTTCAACTAATGGCTTTTTATCAAATTTATCATAGATCGGGCGAGCTTCAGTTTGTGCGTTGGTGACTGCCCAAGTATCACCTTGCTTATCCAGTACCAGATCCATCACCCCCAGATGATCGCCCCAGCGGCCGGGCATAACGGCAGCGACACCATTAATCGTGCCTTTTTCAATGTCGGCATTGGGCAGTTTTTCGAAGCTTTTACTTGGGAATACGGCATGGGAATGGCCAAAGGCAATGGCATCAATGCCTTCCACTTCGGTGAGGTAATACACTGAGTTTTCGGCCATGACTTTGTATGGGTCTGCCGACACCCCGGAATGCGGAATAGCGATGATAACATCAGCCCCTTCAGCTTTCATTTGCGGAACAAATTTCTCAGCCGTTTGTTTGATATCTCTGGCTTCTACTTTGCCTTCCAGGTTTTTCTTATCCCAAATCAGGATTTGCGGAGGAACAAAACCGATATAACCGATTTTTATTTCATGCGCCATCCCATCAGTGTCTTTAAAGGTATGAGGTTTGATGATGTAAGGCGTGAACATGTTTTTACCTGTTTTCAGGTCAATCACGTTCGCATTGATGTAAGGAAATGCCGCGTCATTAAGGGATTCTTTTAAGAAAGCCAGACCATAGTTGAACTCGTGGTTTCCCAGATTACCGACATCGTAGTTTAATAAGTTCATCGCCTTAT
Source organism: Photobacterium sp. (assembly GCF_033720175.1). GTDB lineage: Bacteria > Pseudomonadota > Gammaproteobacteria > Enterobacterales > Vibrionaceae > Photobacterium. Next base: position 8,366 of record NZ_JAWWDA010000024.1, on the reverse strand, counting down.
AAACAGGATGAACCTCACCAGGCTTGATCCCTTTATCTGCCATGTAATCGCCCATCGGGCTGCCCTGAAGCAGATCACCATTATCAACTAATACGCTGTTAGTCACTTCAGCTCGGGCTTGTTTTACTAATGTTGCGGTACGGACAAGACCTGTTTTTTGCGTTGGCTTATTTTTGTAGTAATCATAATCCATCACATTGGTATGGATATCGGTGGTTTCCAGAATCCGTAATTTGATGGTTTCTGCAGTGGCCGGACCCGCCAGCGCTAGCAGACCACCCAGTACTGCAATTGACAGTGGCTTGGCAGATAATTTCATGATTTTCTCCAGGGAAAATAGACACGGGAAAGTGTGCTAAAGGTATCAAAAATATGTGGGTGATGACGGTAACTTCTTAATTTATTGTGCTTTAAATCGCGTATTTAGGCTCATTGGCTGTCTTTAAGTCGACGTTGATGAGGATTTACTTGTCGATATTTCATCTAAAAGGGCATTAAGTTAATCCTGATGAGTCTGGTTCATTGCTATGCCTTGCCCCATTCTGTTGTGATCATCGTTATTCTGGCTTCTTTTCTCTGTCCATTAAGTTTCCTCCTGCACAATTGACTGGTTTTTCAATCGCTCAAACTTTTTGGAATAAAAAATGATATTTTAGAATTTCAAGTAATATCCCGCTCCATCTATAGTGCAAGTGAAGTTGATAATATTGAGAGCACTGGAAATGGATTACTTGCCAATTTTTGCGGATTTGAAACGTCGTCCCTGCCTCGTTGTAGGGGGTAATGATGTGGCATGGCGTAAAACCCGAATGTTGTTGAAAGCGGGAGCCGATGTTCGCGTAATTGCGCCAGTATTGAATAACCAGTTCCAGCAAGCTGTTCAGCAACACCAAATTACCCATGTCGCCGATGAATTTGAACCGTCACACCTTGATGGCATTTTTCTGGCTATTGCGGCGACTGAACGTAAATCGGTCAATGCATTGGTCTATCAATCGGCAAATCAGCGCCAAGTATTAGTAAACGTAGTCGACGATACGCAGCGCTGCAGTTTCATTGTCCCGTCCATTGTTGATCGGTCACCCATTATTGTGGCGATCTCGTCGTCAGGCAAAGCCCCCGTGCTTGCGCGTTTAATTCGCGAAAAACTTGAAGTCATACTGCCGCAGCACCTCGGCAAAATGGCAACCATTGCCGGACGTTTTCGTAACCAACTCGCCAAGACCGTTACCTCTTTCTCTGCCCGCAGACAGTTCTGGGAAAAAGCCTTTGATGGGCGTTTCTCCGAGTTAGTGGCTGCGGGACAAGAACAGCAAGCCGAACAGGCGCTGGTTGAGCTTTCGACGTCGGATGCTCCTCAGGGCCAGGTGGCACTGATTGGTGCCGGTCCTGGTGATGCAAGCTTGCTAACGCTGCGCGCACTGCAACTGATGCAGCAGGCGGATGTCGTGCTTTACGACTACTTAGTTTCAGACGAAGTGATGGACTTAGTGCGTCGTGATGCCGAGCAGGTCTGTGTCGGGAAAAAAGCGGGCTTTCACAGTGTGCCGCAAGAACAAACCAATCAATTGATTGTTCAGTATGCCCGGCAGGGCAAACGTGTTGTGCGGCTGAAAGGCGGTGATCCTTTTGTTTTTGGCCGCGGTGGCGAAGAGCTTGAAGTGTTGTTTGACGCTGGCATTCCTTTCCAGGTGGTACCTGGCATTACTGCCGCCGCCGGAGCAACAGCCTATGCGGGTATTCCGCTGACTCATCGCGATCATGCCCAGAGCGCACTGTTCATAACCGGGCATCTTAAACCTGATAGCGATCAGCTTGACTGGTCGACGTTAGCTCGTGGCAAACAGACTTTGGTCATTTATATGGGGCTGATGAAATCCGGTCATATCCAGCAACAGCTACTGGAACATGGCCGGGCCAGCGATACACCTGTTGCAATTATTGAAAGGGGGACGCAGAAAACGCAGAAAGTCCTCAAAGGTCAGCTGAGTGAACTTGAGCAGCTGGCGCAGAATGCCGCATCACCTGCGCTTATTGTTGTGGGAGAAGTGGTGAAATTATCAGAAAAATTACATTGGTTCGGAAAGCAGGAACAGCAACTACAGCAATCAGCAGTAGTAAGGTTGGCATAGCATGGAGAGAGTAATGGATCCAAAACGATTAACTCACCTCAAGCAACTTGAAGCGGAAAGTATTCATATTATCCGTGAAGTAGCTGCTGAGTTTGATAACCCTGTGATGATGTATTCCATCGGGAAAGACTCATCGGTCATGTTGCACTTAGCGCGAAAGGCATTCTATCCGGGCAAGATCCCATTTCCTTTGCTGCATGTTGATACTGACTGGAAATTTCGCGAAATGATTGAGTTTCGCGATCACGCCGCCAAGAAATATGGCTTTGACCTGCTGGTTCACAAAAACCCTGAAGGGTTAGCTATGGGGATCAGCCCCTTTGAGCACGGATCGTCGAAGCATACCGATATCATGAAAACTCAGGGATTGAAGCAGGCTCTGGACAAGTATGGTTTTGATGCGGCATTTGGCGGGGCCCGTCGTGATGAAGAGAAATCCCGTGCCAAAGAGCGGGTGTATTCATTCCGCGATAAGAACCATACCTGGGATCCGAAAAACCAGCGTCCGGAGCTATGGAAAACCTATAACGGCCAGATCAATAAAGGTGAAAGCATCCGTGTTTTCCCGTTATCAAACTGGACCGAGCTGGATATCTGGCAATACATCTATTTAGAAAATATTGAAATCGTCCCGCTTTATCTGTCGGCTGTGCGTCCGGTGGTCGATCGTGATGGCATGTTAATCATGGCTGATGATGATCGCATGACACTGCTGCCAGGCGAGAAAATAGAGCATAAAAGTGTTCGTTTCAGAACGCTGGGGTGTTATCCGCTAACCGGTGCTATCGAGTCGGAAGCGAATACCTTAACGGGTATTATTGAAGAAATGCTGGTGGCGACATCGAGTGAGCGTCAGGGGCGGGCGATTGACCATGATCAGTCTGGATCGATGGAATTGAAGAAGCGTCAGGGTTATTTCTAAGGAAAGACAAATGAACAGTACGATAGAACAACAAGTCGCTGAGTTAGGCATTGAAGCGTATCTTGACCAGCACCACAACAAATCTCTACTTAGATTTTTAACCTGCGGCTCAGTGGATGACGGTAAAAGTACCCTGATTGGTCGTCTGCTGCATGATTCTCATCAAATTTATGAAGATCAGTTAGCGGCAATTCATACGGACAGCCAGAAAATAGGTACAACGGGCGATAAGCCGGATCTGGCTCTGCTGGTCGATGGCCTGCAGGCGGAGCGGGAGCAGGGCATCACCATTGATGTTGCTTACCGTTATTTTTCGACCAAAAAACGTAAATTCATTATTGCCGACACGCCAGGGCATGAGCAGTATACCCGTAACATGGCTACGGGTGCATCGACTTGTGATGTTGCAGTGATCTTAATTGATGCGCGTAAAGGGGTATTGGATCAGACTCGCCGCCATTCGTATATCGCCAGTTTGCTGGGGATCCGCCATTTTATTGTTGCGATTAACAAAATGGATCTGGTTGATTTTGATCAAGTTCGCTATGAGCAGATCCGCGAGGAATACCTGGCATTTGCCGATAAGCTTAATGCCGACCTTGATATTCAGTTAGTGCCGCTTTCGGCACTCGATGGCGACAATGTGGTAAACCTGAGTGATAAAACACCTTGGTACGAGGGGGATTCCCTGCTGGCGCTATTAGAAAACGTGGATTTCGGTCAGGAACGCGAATCCGGTGATTTTCGTTTCCCGGTGCAATATGTCAATCGTCCTCACTTAGATTTCCGTGGTTTCGCCGGCACTGTTGCCTCTGGCGTAGTGAAAGTAGGTGATGAGATCAAAGCGCTGCCGTCAGGTAAAACGTCAACTATCAACCGTATCGTTACTTTTGATGGCGATCTGCCTGAAGCTCATCCCGGTCAGGCGGTGACGCTTACGCTGAACGATGAAATTGATATCAGCCGTGGCGATACCATTGTCGCGATTAATGACGATGTACCGCTGAGTAATCATCTGTTAGCCGATATTGTCTGGATGGCTGAAGCGCCATTAGAAGCCGGGCGCCAGTACGATATAAAAGTTGCTGGCAAAAAAACGGTCGGCTCGGTACAGACTATTCGCCACCAGGTGGATATCAATAATCTTGAGACCTTTGCAGTTGAGGCTTTACCTTTGAATGGTATTGGCTTGTGTGAAGTTGTCCTTAATGAAGCCATTGCTGTTGATGCTTATAAAAACTGCATGGATACCGGCGGATTTATTATCATTGACCGTTTAACGAATGTGACGGTTGGTGCTGGCATGGTCTGTGAAGCACTCGCTGAATCAACGGCGAAACACCATGACTTTAGTGCTTTTGAGCTAGAACTTAATGCCTTAATTCGTAAACATTTCCCACATTGGGGTACGAACGATATCAGTAGGTTACTGGGGTAATGAACATGGGCTGGGAGCAAGGGATGGTGCTCGCCATGTTGATGGTGATAGTAACCTGTCTATTAACCACACGGATCAAACCCGCTTATTTGTTTGCAGGGGCGGCGTTTGTTGGATTCCAGACCGGGATGATTGATCTGCCGGCGCTGGCAGGCAATTTTACTAATTCGTCACTGTTAACACTGGTATTACTGATCCTTGCTTCCATTGCTCTTGAAAAAACGCGCCTGATCAGCTGGGTCGGGCGGCAGATTTCTGAGGGCGGGCACTCATCAGTGGTGGCAAAATTAGGTTTATCAACGGCTTTTCTTTCGTCGTTTACCAATAATACCGCCGTTGTTGTGTCGTTAATTGGCGCGGTTAAACGCAATCAGCGTCATGCTCCGTCTAAGTTGCTGATCCCGCTTTCTTATGCCGCTATTTTAGGTGGCACTTTGACCCTGATTGGTACATCAACCAACCTCATTATAAATAGCTTCGTAGAAGATGTCGGCTTACCCAGCCTGGGCTTCTTTGCCCCCACAGGCATTGGCCTGGCAGTGTTACTGATTGGTTTGACTATCTTAATCCCGTTAAGCCATTTTTTACCCAGCTACGATGACAGCGCCCAGGATGAATTACCCTATTTTCTGGAAGCCAGAGTTGAGGGAGGGACTCCATTAGTGGGTAAAACCGTCACGGAAAATGGCCTTCGGGCACTTCGTCGCCTGTTTTTGGCTGAATTACTGCGTGACGGGAAGACGATTGCACCGGTATGTCCGGATACCAAGCTCCAGGCTGGTGATACTTTGTTGTTTTGCGGTGATGTGGAAAGCGTGACAACATTGCAAGAAATCAAAGGACTGCAACTATTTGGTCAGCACCACCTTAATGGCCAGACCATGATGGAAGTGATTGTCAGTCATTCTGCGGGTATCCGGGGCAAGACGTTAAAGAGTGTTAAGTTTCGGGAACAGTTCGATGCGGTCGTAGTGGCTATTCGACGTGGCCATGAACGTCTGGCTGGCGGTTTGGGAAATATTGAATTACATGCTGGTGATACATTAATTATCGTGCCGGGCAAGAGCTTTCACGAGAAAAGGCGAAAGCTGAACCGTGAGTTCGTTCTGGTCAATGGTCTAGATTCCAGTGCACGTCTTGATAGTACGAAAAGCCTGGCTGTGCTGGCAGGATTTATGGCCGTGATCCTTGCTGCTTTATCGGATGTACTTCCAATCATTAAGGGCCTGACAGCTTACATCTTACTTTTATTAGCAACCGGTGTTATCTCTTTTACTGAGCTAAGGCGTCAATTCCCGATAGATATAGTCGTTATTGTCGGATCTGCGTTATCACTGGCACAGTTAATGATCTCCAGCGGGTTATCTGAACGTATGGGTAACCTGTTGATGACCTCATTTAATGGTTGGGGGATGTATGGTGCTTTAATTGCCGTCTATCTGTTGACCTTGGTATTAACTGAGCTGGTGACGAACAATGCCGCCGCGGCGTTATCATTTCCTATCAGTTACAGCCTGGCGATGGGGTACGGTGCAGATCCTATGCCTTTTATTATGGCCGTTTTATTTGGTGCCAGTGCGAGCTTTATTTCTCCTTATGGCTATCAGACGAATTTGCTGGTTTACAGTGTCGGGAATTACAGACTGAAAGATTATCTGCGTATCGGTTTCCCGATTTCAGTGGTGTACTCCGTGGTTGTTCTCACGTTAATCCCACTATTATTTCCATTTTAAATCCTATTATTAAATACAGCGTCATGGAACGGAGTTTGTTATGACCGCCATTATTCAACCTCAAGACAATGAAAATGTGGTATGGCACAGCCATAATATTGATAAAGCATATCGTTCTGATCAGAAAAAACAGAAACCCTGTGTGATGTGGTTTACCGGTTTAAGCGGTGCCGGTAAGTCAACGGTTGCCGGAGCGTTAGAGAGCCGTTTAGCTGAGCTGGGTTACCATACCTATCTATTAGACGGTGATAATGTACGTCATGGTTTGTGCCGTGATCTCGGATTCTCATCAGAAGATCGCCGTGAAAATATCCGCCGGATTGGCGAAGTCGCTAAATTAATGGCTGATGCGGGATTGATTGTACTGACAGCTTTCATTTCACCTCATAGAGAAGAACGTCAGTTAGTGCGTGAATTACTCCCTGAAGGGGAGTTTCTTGAAGTCTTCGTTGATACTCCATTAGGTGAATGTGAGAAGCGTGATCCCAAAGGGTTGTATAAAAAAGCCCGAGCAGGTGAAATTAAGCAGTTCACGGGGATTGATTCTGAATATCAGGCACCAGAACATCCGGAAATTCATTTGCAGGCGGGTGATAAGTCGGTAACAGAGTTGGTTGAATTGTCCTTGTGTTCATTGAAAGAACGTCAAATTATCCGCTAATAAAAGGAGCCGCTGGTGAGTGCACTGCTCGAATCTATCTATGGCATTGCTTTAGATGCCGGAAAAGCGATCATGGATCGTTACCATGCAAATGTTCAGGTTGAAGAAAAAGCGGATAGCAGTCCGGTGACTGAAGCTGATATTGCGGCAAATACTATTATAGTAGAGCGACTCATGTCGCTAACCCCTGATATCCCTATCTTATCAGAAGAGTCAGCTCATACTCCTTGGCCGGAACGGCAACACTGGTCGTCATTCTGGCTGGTGGATCCATTAGATGGCACAAAAGAGTTCTTGCGTCAGAATGGTGAGTTCACCGTTAATATTGCCCTAATAAAAGAAGGTAAACCGGTTCTGGCGATTGTTCATGCTCCAGCGCTAGACAAAAGCTGGTTGGCTGATGGAAAAAATGCATGGCTCCAAACTAAAGCGGGTCGAGATCAGATCAAAGTGCGGCCAGCAACAGTGCCAACCGTTGTGGGTAGCCGCTCTCACCCAAGTCAGGATATGGCGAGTTATCTGGAACAGCTCGGGGAATACAAAATGACAGAAGTCGGCTCATCATTGAAGTTCTGTCTGGTTGCTGAAGGTCGGGCTCAATACTACCCTCGTTTAGGTCCTACAATGATGTGGGATACCGCTGCGGGTCAATGCGTGGCTGAAAGTGCGGGAGCGACTGTTAATCAATTAACGGGTGAACCGCTGTATTATCACCGTGAAGATTTACTGAATCCTTTCTTTATTGTCGCCATTGACTGATCTTCTTTAGGTAGTCAGGAGCTTTCTGACTACTACTTTTTCTTGTATGTCTCTTTATTAAGAAACAACCTGCCGATAATAGACTAAGCTTAAGTGCTGTTCTGAGCTTGGATACCATAATCCACGTAGTTAAATCGGGTATTAACGACGATTCTCCTGAGCTCCAGAATACCCGACTCTAACTTTGATGGTTTTTTGTTGGTTTTGGCCTGTTTGGCTGGAAATATCATCAAGTGGGATATAAACAACAAAAAAGAGTTGCCATGCTTGAATGGTTCCCTATAATGCCGCCACACCAGCAGGGAGTATGCGAGCTTAGTAAGTTATTTATAAGCTGTGTATAACTTGTAGGTAAATAGGAAGGTTAACAAAAACAGCTAAAATGGGTGCTTGACACGCTACTGTTTTTGTCTAGAATGGCCGTCCTGCTCAGCGATGAAGGTGAAAACGTTAAAGTTTTAACTTTAAGTTCGCGGGGGTAGGTTAAGAAGGGTTTTTCAGTAAATTAAAAAAACTTCTTGACTTAAAATTAAAGGCGCGTAAGATTCGCTGCCTGACTGACACAATGTGTTAGTCAACGTTCTTTAACAATTTGACCATGCAATCTGTGTGGGCACTCGTGAAAAAGTTAAGTCGAAAGATTTATCAATGAACTGAGTGACCGAACAGTATGATTCCTGCAGAGGAATGATATTGGCACAGTCAATTTATGCTTCAACTT
>NZ_JAWWDA010000023.1:0-59377 GCF_033720175.1 Photobacterium sp. | reverse complement strand
CTGTGACTTATTCTTTTATCTGTTTAAGATAAAACCTGTAGGGCTATCGCCAAGCGGTAAGGCAGCGGCTTTTGATGCCGCCATCCCCTGGTTCGAATCCAGGTAGCCCTGCCATATTTTACTTTGCGTTCTGACTGGTTTTCAGTTGAGTACGATAAGTATGCGGAAGTGGCGGAATTGGTAGACGCACCAGATTTAGGTTCTGGCGCCGCAAGGTGTGAGAGTTCAAGTCTCTCCTTCCGCACCATCTCTAGAAACCCACCTTTGGTGGGTTTTCTTTTGTCTGCTGTATAATTATGGCAGCAAAAACGTTTTTACAACCTAAAAAATGATCGTATCTCTCTGGTTGTTAAGCCGAATGTTTTATGACATTCGGCTTTTTCTTTTTCTTTCACAACGTATTACATTCCCATCGCGTATTTCAGTACCTGTTTTTTTATCGGTCCGGTATGCTCGGCTACTTTGAGGCCAATATTGCGGATTAGCGTGATCGGGAATAACGAGTTGCTGAAGGTGGCGTAGAATACGTCCATCCCGCCTTGCATCAGCAGGTTGTCAGGACGACGACGACATTCATACGCTTGCAGTACCGATGTTCGGGCCCACTCTTTTCCGGCTTTTTCTATTTCATGCAGCAATGCATCGACATCTTTAAAACCAAGGTTAACGCCCTGGCCGGCTAACGGATTGATGGTATGGGCGGCATCCCCCAGTAAAACGACGCCGGGTTTAAAATAGCGCTGAGCATGACGGCGGGTTAGCGGAAAACTTCCCCAATTGAGTACCTTGACGCCCCCTAGATCGGCAGGGAAATGCGTTTCAACCTCCGCTTGCAACTGCTGCTGAGACATTGAGCTTAACTGTTTAATTCGCTTAGGGCTGTCATACCAGACCAGCGAACCCTGATGGCCCGGCAGCGGTAAGAACGAGCGAGGGCCGCGAGGGGTAAACCATTGCCAGGTAATATCTTGTTGCGGCAACTCGGTTTCTACATTGATGAGCATGCAGTGCTGGCGATAGTCCCAGGCTGTGACCCCAATTCCTGCTTGCTGACGAACCTGTGAATTCGCCCCATCGGCCCCCACTAATAACGTAGTCTGTATCTGGCGACCATCATCCAGCTCGACCTGATAACCCTTTTCACAGGTATTTGAGTGAACCATACGTGCCGGACACAATAAGGTTAAGTTGGGGTAAGACGAAAATTGTTGCCACAGTCCAAGCTGAATAACCCGGTTCTCAACAATGAAGCCCAGCCGTTCCATCTTCATCTCGTCGGCATTAAACCGGATACGGCATTCTGGCTGATCCCAGGTTTCCAGACGCTTGAACGGGCAGACTCGCATCTGCATGATGCTGTCCCACGCGCCGAGGCGCGTCAGTAAGGCGACAGAATGGGGGGAGATGGCCGAGACACGCAGATCCATCGCTTGCTGTCGGTCAAACGATTCCGGAGCCTGTCCTTCTAAAACGGCGACGGTCAGCCCTTGCTGTGCTAACCCCAATGCGGTCGCGGCACCCACCATACCACCACCGGCAATCACTACATCAAACTGTTCCATGCTCATATCTCTTTGTTTGGCTGTCGCTATTCTACCTCGACTGTCTATTTATTCTAAGGGAAAGCGGGATATCTCCATAACCACATTTTATTCGGGGTGGTGATGATCTAGTCAGACAGAACGTAAAGCAGTACAATATGCGGCTTGCTATTGGTAACGGCCACAGAGAGCACAGTTACCAATAGCAACACAACGCTAGATGCAATGTTGAATGCAATGAATAAACACTACGAGCGAAGAGTTAGACATGGCTAAGAAACTGCTGATTAAAACCTGGGGCTGCCAGATGAACGAATACGATTCATCAAAAATGGCCGATCTTCTTAATGCTGCCAATGGCTTCGAGCTTACGGAAGTTCCAGAAGAAGCAGATGTTCTGCTGCTTAACACCTGCTCTATCCGTGAAAAGGCACAAGAGAAAGTTTTCCACCAGCTAGGTCGCTGGAAAACATTAAAAGATAAAAAGCCTGATCTTGTGATAGGCGTCGGTGGCTGTGTAGCAACTCAGGAAGGCGATTCAATTCGCAAGCGTGCGCCATTTGTTGACGTTATTTTTGGCCCGCAAACCCTGCACCGCCTGCCACAGATGATTAAGGATTCTCAATCTACTCACTCGCCGGTTATGGATATTTCTTTCCCTGAGATTGAGAAGTTCGATAACCTGCCCGAGCCCCGTGCTGATGGTGCAACCGCATTTGTATCGATCATGGAAGGTTGTTCAAAATACTGTACCTACTGTGTAGTACCTTATACTCGCGGAGAAGAAGTCAGCCGTCCACTCGATGACGTACTGTACGAAGTTGCACAGCTTGCTGAACAAGGTGTTCGCGAAGTCAACCTTCTTGGCCAAAACGTCAATGCCTACCGTGGTAATACCTATGAAGGTGAAATCGCCACGTTTGCCGAGCTGCTCCGTTTAGTGGCTGCAATTGATGGTATCGACCGTATTCGTTATACCACCAGTCACCCTATCGAGTTCACTGACGATATTATTGAAGTCTACAAAGACACGCCTGAGCTGGTTAGCTTCCTTCACCTGCCGGTGCAAAGTGGTTCAGACCGTATTCTGACAATGATGAAGCGTCCGCATACGGCCCTTGAGTACAAGTCAAAAATCCGCAAGCTGGTGAAAGCGCGTCCGGGCATTACGATCAGTTCTGACTTTATTGTTGCTTTCCCGGGAGAGAGCGATCAGGACTTCCAGGACACCATGAAGCTAATCCGTGAGATTGATTTTGATATGAGCTTCAGCTTTATCTTCTCTGCGCGTCCAGGTACGCCGGCAGCGGATTATCCGTGTGATCTGCCAGAAGAGGTGAAAAAACAACGCTTGTATGAACTGCAACAACAGATCAATACTCAGGCAATGCGTTACTCGCGCCAAATGCTTGGTACTGAGCAGCGTATTCTGGTTGAAGGTCCTTCGAAAAAGAACATCATGGAGCTTCGTGGCCGGACTGAAAACAGCCGAGTGGTCAACTTTGAAGGCTCGGCCGATCTCATCGGCCAGTTTGTTGATGTGAAGATCACTGACGTGTTCACCAACTCTCTGCGCGGAGAGCTGGTACGTACAGAAGCCGAAATGAACCTTCGTGTTGCGATATCACCGGCAGAGGTGATGGACAAAGCACGTAAAGAAGATGAATTGGGTGTTGGCGTATATACTCCGTAGTAAGACCTGCGTCTAACGTATGTCTGAACATAACCAGTAGGACGCATGCCCTGAAAAATATGGTTGCCCGCTCGCCGGGCGACCTCAATGAGAGGCAAATCTTGAGTAAAATTATCACTGTAGAGTTTAATCTGGAACCCGCCGACAACCAGCGCCTTTCCAGTCTTTGTGGCCCTTTCGACGATAATATCAAACAATTAGAGCGTCGTCTGGGGGTTGAAATCAACCACCGTAGCAACAGCTTCAGTGTTGTCGGGCTGCCCCATACCGCCCGACCGACAGCCGAAATCATCAAAAACCTGTATGTCGATACCGCCCCGGTTCGCAGTGGGTCGGCAAACACAACCACCCCGGATATTGAGCCGGATCAAATCCATTTAGCGATCAAAGAGTCGGGTGTTTTAGAGCAAAGCACAGAGTCTTCTATTCCTTACGGCAAAGAGATCCACATCAAAACCAAAAAAGGGTTGATCAAGCCGCGGACGCCGAACCAGGCTCAGTACATTGCCAACATGGTGACCCACGACATCACCTTTGGTGTCGGCCCTGCCGGAACCGGTAAAACCTATCTTGCCGTTGCTGCCGCCGTCGATGCACTGGAGCGTCAGGAAGTCCGCCGTATTCTACTGACTCGTCCAGCGGTTGAAGCCGGAGAAAAACTCGGCTTCCTGCCTGGTGATTTAAGCCAGAAAGTCGATCCGTACCTGCGTCCGCTCTACGATGCATTGTTTGAAATGCTCGGTTTTGAACGAGTCGAAAAATTAATTGAACGAAACGTTATTGAAGTGGCTCCATTAGCATATATGCGCGGGCGCACCTTAAATGATGCCTTTATCATTTTGGATGAAAGTCAGAATACCACGGTAGAACAGATGAAAATGTTCCTGACCCGTATCGGCTTTAATTCACGCGCCGTGATCACCGGTGACGTGACCCAGATTGATTTACCGCGGGGGGCACGTTCAGGCCTTCGTCATGCCATTGAAGTACTGGCCGATGTCGATGAAATAAGCTTCAACTTTTTCCTGGCCGATGATGTCGTACGCCACCCCGTTGTCGCACGTATCGTTCACGCTTATGAAATCTGGGAAAACGAAGATCAGAAACAAAAGAAACTGACTGAACAAAGGCACCGTGAACAACGTAGTCATCTTGACGAACAGCTAGCACAGCCGACAGTAACCCAAGCTACGCCCAACCAGGCTAAAACAGAACAGAGTAACTAATGGCAATTTATCTAGATCTGCAACACGCCACAGAAAGCCAAGAAGGCCTGCCTAGCGAGGTTGAGTTCCAGTGCTGGTTAGACGCCGCCGTCACACCATTTCAAGCTGATGCAGAAGTCACCATTCGTTTAGTTGACGAAGAAGAAAGCCATGCGTTAAACCATGAGTATCGCGGCAAAGATAAATCAACCAATGTATTATCTTTTCCATTTGATGCCCCTCCTGGAATAGAGCTGGATCTGCTAGGCGACTTAATTATTTGTCGTCAGGTTGTTGAAAAAGAAGCGGCTGAACAGAATAAACCGCTAAATGCCCATTGGGCACATATGGTTGTACACGGCAGTCTTCATCTGCTAGGTTATGATCATATAGAAGACGATGAAGCAGAAGAGATGGAGTCTTTGGAAACGGAAATTATGGTAAAGATGGGTTTTACCGATCCGTATGCCGAAGAAAAACTGTAACATCACAGATAGCCGTTGCCCGTTTGTATTGACGTGCAACATTTTCGTGGATGATTCCACTTAACTAACAAAGAAAACACTTTGCTGATAACTAATGAACGAAGATAACCCCCAAAATTCTGAAGGTCCGAGTAGAAAGTCCTTCTTTGAACGTATCGGTCAACTGTTTCAAGGCGAACCACAAAATCGCGAAGAGTTGGTCGAAGTATTCCGTGACTCGGAAGAAAACGATCTGATTGATCACGACACCCGAGACATGCTCGAAGGTGTGATGGAAATATCAGAGATGCGTGTTCGTGACATCATGATCCCGCGATCTCAGATCACAACCATTGAACGTTCTCAGAAGTTAGAAGATCTGATTGATTTAATTGTTGACGCCCAACACTCACGTTACCCTGTTATCAGTGATGACAAGGATCATGTCGAAGGTATTCTGCTGGCGAAAGATTTGCTGCGCTACCTGCTACCGACAAGTGAGCCATTCGACATGGAAAAAGTGCTGCGTCCGGCGGTTGTTGTGCCGGAAAGTAAGCGCGTCGATCGCCTGCTGAAAGAGTTCCGAGAAGAGCGCTATCACATGGCTATCGTTGTTGATGAATTTGGCGGGGTGTCAGGGGTCATCACCATTGAAGATATTCTTGAACAAATCGTTGGCGAAATCGAGGACGAATTCGACGACGAGGAAGAAGAGGATATTCGTCAGTTAAGTAAACATACCTATGCGGTAAAAGCACTGGCAACCATTGAAGACTTTAACAATTTATTCCAAACCACGTTCAGTGATGAGGAAGTGGATACCATCGGTGGCCTCGTGATGACCAGCTTTGGCCATTTACCTTCCCGCGGTGAAATTGTAGAGTTAGATGGTTATTCCTTTAAGGTGACTTCTGCCGATAACCGCCGGATTATCCAATTACAGGTAACGGTTCCCCACGAAGCGCATCAACCGACAACCACTCCTTAATGATGACAAAAAAATCATTCCACTCGTTGGGACGGCTGTTTCTGGCCGTTCCGGCCGGTGCACTCGCCACACTCTCATTTGCACCCTATAACTACTGGCTGCTGGCCCCGGTCTCTATTGTTTTATTTCTCGGGTTATTGCAAAACCAGAGCACTAAGCGCTCAGGTTTAATCGGTTTTTTATGGGGTTTAGGGCTATTCGCCACCGGGATCAGCTGGGTACATGTCAGCATTGACACCTTTGGCGGAATGCCAAAGATTGCCAGCCTCTTTTTAATGCTGTCACTGATCAGCTACCTGGCCTTATATCCCGCCGCTTTCGGCGCCTTGTATAACCGCTTTAACCGCAATCGTCCCTTCCACCAGCTGCTGTTAAGCGGGCCGGTGATCTGGCTGTTGCTGGACTGGCTCCGAGGATGGGCATTCACAGGGTTTCCCTGGTTATGGATGGGCTACGGCCAAATCAACAGCCCGTTAGCAGCCATTGCCCCTGTATTGGGCGTTCAGGGGATCACCCTGGCACTGGTCTTGGGCTGTGGTGGTTTTGTCGCGGCCGGGTGTAGTCGTAACTGGAGGCCCTTGCTGGTTCCGGCTATGCTCACGGGACTGATCTGGCTGGCGGGTTCCGTTCAGTGGGTCAGCTCCGATCCCGAAAAAAATGTTGAGGTCGCCCTAATTCAGGGCAATGTACCGCAAGAGCTCAAGTGGCTGCCCAGCCAGCGCTGGCCGACCCTGATGAAATACACCGATCTCAGCCGCGAGAACTGGGATGCGGATCTGATTGTCTGGCCTGAAGCGGCAATCCCGGCCTTAGAAGCGCACTTGCCAACCTTTTTACAGAACCTCGACAGTGCTGCGCGCAGTAATAACAGCACCGTCATCACCGGTGTTCTCGACCAAAAAGAAGGCGGCGAATATTTTAATAATATTCTTGCACTAGGGATCAATACCGACGGTCCATATCAGTACGATAAAGCCACCCGTTACAGCAAGCACCACTTATTGCCTTTCGGTGAATTTGTCCCGTTTGGTGATCTGTTGCGCCCTATCGCACCGCTTTTTAACTTGCCGATGTCTTCATTCAGTCGCGGTGACTTCGTTCAGCCAAACCTCGAAGCTAACGGGTACTCCATTGCACCAGCCTTGTGCTACGAAATCGCCTTCAGCGAACAAGTCAGACAAAATGTGAACATTGATACTGATCTACTACTGACCCTCTCTAATGATGCCTGGTTTGGCACCTCGATAGGGCCATTCCAGCATATGGAAATCGCTCAGATGCGCGCTCTGGAACTTGGCAAACCCCTGCTGAGGGCAACCAACACCGGTGTAACCGCTATTGTCGACCATACAGGCCAAATAACCGACCAGCTGCCTCAATTTGAAACGGCTGTATTAAGAGCAACGGTAACACTGACTGAAGGGCTGACACCTTATACAACGCTGGGCAACTGGCCTTTGTATTTTTACGTGCTGTGGTCGCTGACACTGTCAGCGATCCTGATAAGGCGCCGTGAAGGGGGATTCCGGGATAATCGACCGCAAGAGACTAAATAGAAATTGAAATTAAAAAGGCGAAGATTAACCATTCGCCTTTTTTGCATACTCCCTTTAACGACAATCTGTTTGACGACCTCTTACCGACATAAAGCATTGCTCAATAGACACAAATGCAGAAGTATCGACCAGGGCAATCTATTGACACCGAAATATAACCCTGCCGTATGTCGCGTTTTCAAGTTAACCTTTTGAAATAGAAAATTCTTTTTTAGATCTCCCCCCGAATTCTCATTGTTCCGTCTGCACAACAACTATTAATTGTGAAAAGTTGAATTTGAACAACTACCTACCTCACAATAATAATTAACCAAGGACGAAAGATGAGAATCATACCTACCGCGCTGGCTGTGCTAATCGCCAGCAGCCCAGTTTTCGCTCAAAACAACGAGCCTCTAACCGATCAGATCATCGTCAAATACCGTACCGACAGTCCAATGATGCTTGCCGAAGTATCGGCCAGCAACAGCGCCACTCAATTGCAGCAAATGGTTGATGCCGATGTACAGTATGTCCGACCCAGTGCTAACGACACCCATATTCTAAAAGTACCCGCTCAAAGCGACCTCAAAGCGGTTATCGAGCAACTGAATCAAAACCCCAATATTGAATATGCCGAGCCCGACCGGATCATGTGGCCGACCGCAATCCCAAATGATCCCGAGTACGTCAAACAATGGCACTATTCCTCATCGGTCAGCGGGATCAATCTACCTAAAGCGTGGGACCTCACCACCGGCGGTTCCGATGTTATCGTCGCCGTAATTGACACCGGCATACAGCCCGAACACCCCGACCTGATGAACAATCTGTTACCTGGCTATGACTTTATCAAGAATGCTGCAGCAGCGCGTGATGGCGATGGTCGAGATGCCGATGCGACAGATGAAGGGGATTGGCTAGTTGCAGGACAATGCGGTCAAAACTACCCGCCACGCGACAGAAATTCTTCCTGGCATGGTACCCATGTCGCCGGAACCGTTGCCGCCGAGGGCAATAACGGTCAGGGTGTCACTGGCGTTGCCTGGTCAACCAGCATTGTACCAGTACGTGTACTGGGCGCTTGCGGTGGCTACACCTCTGACATTACCGACGGTATGCGCTGGGCAGCAGGCCTACCGGTTGTAGGAACACCTGCTAACCCTTATCCGGCGAAAGTTCTGAACCTCAGCCTGGGTGGAAAAGGGGCATGTGGCATCACCTACCAACAGGCAATCAATGACGTCCGAACCAAAGGGGCTGCTGTCGTTGTGGCCGCCGGTAATGACAACCAGAATGTGCGCGGCTTTACTCCCGGCAACTGCCAAGGTGTCATCTCGGTCGCCTCCAACAATAAGACAGGCGACCGAGCCTTCTATTCCAACTACGGCTCCATGATCGATATTGCTGCTCCTGGTGGCGGCCGTTCCGGAGGTATTCTGTCAACCCACAACTCAGGGACAAGACAGGCCGATCTGCATACCTATAAACACTCCATGGGCACCAGCATGGCTGCCCCGCACGTTGCCGGTATCGCCGCTCTGATGTACTCATTGGATACCAGCCTGACACCGGATCAAATCGAGCAGTATATAACGGAAACGGCGCGCCCCTTTCCGGCAGGGAGTACCTGTAACACTACAAACTGCGGCGCAGGTATTACCGACACCTTCGCGGCTTTACAGCGCGTGAAAGGGATTAAGCCAGCACCTGGGCCTAACCCACAACCGGGCACCGTAGATTGCAGCGGTTTATCCGTATGGTCTGCGGGCAATGTGTACCTGGAAGGAGAACAAGCCCGGCAAAACGGCACCGCTTACCAAGCAAAATGGTGGAACCAGAACCAGTCACCAGCAGATAACGCTGCCGATTGGGGAGTCTGGACTCTGCTAGGCCAATGTAAGTAACCTCCCAACAGCGGGCCTTCCGGCCCGCTGTTTAATTTAATATGGTTGCTCTGTTTTAAGGGGATAACGGCTGACGAGTAAACTGAACGTGACCGCACTTAGAACAGGGTTCAATACGTTTCGCATGGGTGTAGATTTCATGGTGGCCACACTTTTCACATACCAGGTTTCCTAAGCCGACAATTTCACCGGCCTGATAGACCCCCTGATGCTGAAGATCGTCCATCACTTCACGCCATTCAAGCTGCGTTTTATCGGTAATTTCCGCTAATCCCTCCCAGATGGATTCAGACACCAACTTATAAAATGGGCTTTCCGAGAAAGGTTCGGGACTCTCCCTGACATTCCGTCCGAACTCTTCCAAATCTCGTTTTAAGTAAGCCGAAATCAGGGCCCATTCATCCTTGGTCATGTCGCTGGCAGCCTGACGGTACTTTGCCGTGATTTCACCCCAGTGCTTAAGCTCTTCCGGACTATGCTTCAGGGTTTCCGTAATTTGCTCCAGCAGCGCTTCATATTCCTTTTTTTGCTTAGCCATGAATCACCTCCATACCAATAATCCCCACCGTATTAAGCCATTACACACTCAATGTTTTGATACGAACGGTGCCCCCTCTACCCAAGCTAGCTGAAACGCGCATCTTGAGATCACTTAGGTATATAAGGTAATCATAGGCTGATTATCGACAGGTACACCGCAAACTTCCGGCTAAAACCAACAATTAATACTCCGAATTGGCCTCAGCTATTGTTGACACCTTTACCTTTAGTTATTCTATGTCGATTATATTGACTGTGTTTGTACTCAACTCACAAAATCCTGGATGTCATCGATGCAAGAACAATATCGCCCGCAGGACATTGAACAGAAAGTTCAAGAACATTGGGACAACAACAAGACCTTTGTTGTAAGTGAAGACCCTAATAAAGAAAAATTCTACTGTCTCTCCATGTTCCCGTACCCAAGTGGTCGACTTCACATGGGTCACGTTCGTAACTACACCATCGGTGATGTTGTTTCTCGCTACCAGCGCCTGCAAGGTAAAAATGTAATGCAACCAATTGGTTGGGATGCATTTGGCCTGCCAGCAGAAAATGCGGCAGTCAAAAACAATACCGCGCCAGCACCATGGACTTATGAAAACATTGAGTACATGAAAAACCAGCTTAAATTGCTGGGCTTTGGCTACGACTGGAATCGTGAATTCGCCACCTGTACCCCTGAGTACTACCGTTGGGAACAAGAGTTCTTCACTAAGCTTTATAACAAAGGCCTGGTATATAAGAAAACGTCGTCTGTTAACTGGTGCCCGAATGACCAGACCGTTCTGGCAAATGAGCAGGTTGAAGATGGTTGCTGCTGGCGCTGTGATACCCCGGTAGAACAAAAGAAAATTCCACAGTGGTTCATTAAAATCACCGAGTACGCACAAGAGCTACTTGACGATCTAGACAACCTTGACGGTTGGCCTGAGATGGTGAAAACCATGCAGCGCAACTGGATTGGTCGCTCGGAAGGTGTTGAGCTCTCTTTCGCCGTTAATGGCGAAGATGCCCCACTAGAAGTCTATACCACGCGTCCAGATACTTTGATGGGCGTGACCTACGTCGGTATCGCTGCCGGTCACCCGCTGGCTGAAAAAGCGGCCGCCAGCAATCCAGACCTTGCTGCATTCGTTGATGAATGTCGTAACACCAAAGTTGCTGAAGCTGAACTTGCGACAATGGAAAAGAAAGGTATGGATACAGGCTTAAGAGCTATCCACCCTCTTAATGGACGTGAAGTGCCTGTTTTCGTCGCTAACTTCGTATTAATGGATTACGGCACAGGCGCTGTTATGGCCGTTCCGGCGCACGATCAGCGTGATTTCGAATTCGCAACCAAGTACGGTCTTGATATCGTTCCGGTTATCAAGCCAGAAGACGGTAGTGATCTCGATGTCTCTGAAGCGGCTTACACCGAAAAAGGGGTATTGTTCGGCTCTGGCGAGTTTGATGGCCTTAGCTTCCAGGCTGCTTTTGATGCCATTGCAGCCAAGCTTGAAGCGGAAGGTAAAGGTAAGAAGACCGTTAACTTCCGTCTACGCGACTGGGGGGTTTCTCGTCAGCGTTACTGGGGCGCACCTATCCCAATGGTCACAACAGCTGACGGTCAAGTTCACCCGGTACCCGCCGATCAGCTACCCGTGATCCTACCTGAAGATGTGGTAATGGATGGCGTAACAAGCCCAATCAAGGCAGACAAGTCATGGGCTGAAACAACATTCAATGGCGAGCCGGCACTTCGCGAAACCGATACCTTTGATACCTTTATGGAATCATCTTGGTACTACGCGCGTTACTGTTCACCACAAGCTGACGACATCCTGGATCCGGAAAAAGCAAACTACTGGCTGCCAGTAGATCAGTACATCGGTGGCATCGAGCACGCTTGTATGCACCTGCTGTACTCGCGCTTCTTCCACAAATTGCTACGTGATGCAGGCTATGTGACGTCGGACGAGCCGTTCAAGCAGCTACTTTGTCAGGGCATGGTACTGGCAGATGCATTTTACCATACCAACGACAAGGGAACGAAAGAGTGGATTGCTCCAACTGACGTGACTATTGAGCGTGACGCAAAAGGCCGTATCGAGAAAGCCGTTGATGACCAGGGCCGCGAAGTTGCTCACTCAGGCATGATCAAAATGTCTAAGTCGAAGAACAACGGTATCGATCCGCAAGAAATGGTCGACAAATACGGTGCAGATACCGTGCGGCTGTTCATGATGTTTGCAGCGCCTGCAGATATGACCCTTGAATGGCAGGAATCTGGCGTTGAAGGTGCAAACCGCTTCCTCAAACGTGTATGGAAGCTGGTTAATGAGCACGCTTCAAAAGGTGCAGCAGAAGCGGTAGACGTTGCTGCTCTGTCTTCAGATCAGAAAGCACTACGCCGTGATGTCCACAAGACTATCGCCAAGGTAAGTGATGATATTGGCCGTCGCCAAACGTTCAACACTGCAATTGCTGCAATCATGGAGCTGATGAACAAGCTGGCAAAGGCCCCTCAAGAATCAGCACAAGATCGCGCGCTGCTTGATGAAGCACTGAAAGCTATCGTGACAATGCTCTACCCGATGACCCCGCACATTTGTTTTGAAATGTGGGAAGCGTTAGGCGAGACTGACATTGATCACGCGGTATGGCCGGTTGCTGACGAGAAGGCACTTGTTGAAGACGAGAAGCTAATCATTGTTCAGGTTAACGGTAAGCTACGTGCCAAACTGACCGTAGCGGCAGATGCAACCAAAGAACAAGTTGAGGAGCTTGCGCTAAACGATGAGCGTGTGACCAAGTTCACCGCAGAGGCAACCATCCGTAAAGTGATTTACGTTCCAGGTAAGCTACTCAACATTGTTGCCAACTAGCTTTCACGTAAACAAGAGTAACAACTAAAAAGCCTTAAGATATGATCCCCGCTCAGGCGGGGATCTTTCTGCCGCGCTATTGATTGAACCTGTAATGGCAGCTTTTGTCTTCATTGAGACGGTCATTATTGCAATCGATCAGTTTTCACTTACTTTTTCCAGGAGCTGACTCGGTGAAAGCTTTATTTCCCCTACCAAGCGCCATCCGAACCGTGTTTGTTGCAGTACTGGCCCTTGCCACTGCTTCTTGTGGTTTTCACCTTCGTGGCAACTATATGCTGCCTGACGATATCGCCAAACTGTCCCTCACCAGCTTTGATAAATATGGTCAGCTGACCCGTCTTGTCGAGTCGCAGTTTGAACTGCATGGCATTGAATCGGTTCCACCCGCGGCCACCGTCCCAAACCTGCATTTGATCGGTGAATCAACGGGTGAGCGTACCTTATCGCTGTACCAGAACAGTGGTAAAGCTGAGTATGAACTTATCTACACGGTTAACTATCGAGTCGTTGTGCCAGAAAAAGGCGCACAGACATTCACCACCAAAGTCACTCGGACCTTTTTGGATAACCCACTCACAGCCCTGGCAAAATCGGTTGAACAGGATGAGCTTGAAGATGTTATGCGCAAACAGGCCGCACAACAAATCATGCGTCAGCTTGCCCGCTTAACGGCAGTGCTCAACAAAGTGGCCGAAGAAGAGTTCCAAGCTGATCTGGATACCGGGATGCATAGCGAGGCAGACACGCTCGATACGACATCAGAAGGATCGACGAGCATCACCACAGAGGCGGTAGAAGATACCCAAGCTGCCAAGGCGTTATTTAACGACGCGGACAACACACAATTAGACAACAATCACTTAGACAACAAAACGGAATGAGAATCTACCCAGAACAACTGTCGCAGCAACTGGCAAAAGGGCTGCGTCAGGCTTTCCTTCTTTTCGGCAACGAGCCACTGATCAAGCAAGAATGTGGCGACCAAATCAAACACCACGCTCAACAAGCCGGCTTCACTGAGCGGCATGCCTTCACCATTGATAACCAGTTGGACTGGAATCAGGTTCTCGATTGCTGCAATGCAATGAGTCTGTTCTCCGATCAACAGATTATTGAGCTTGAAATTCCGGACTCTGGTCTTAATCCCACCCAGGCCAAAGCCCTGCAGGAAGTCACGGCCAGTTTACACCGCGATATTTTATTACTGCTGCATGGTCCTCGGCTGAATAAAAAGCAAGAAAGTGCAAAATGGTTTAAGCCCTTAGCAGATACCGGCCTTTATATTCCATGTAACACACCGGATCCGCGCCATTTACCGCGTTTTATTCAAGCCCGCTGTCAGTCATTAGGCTTAAAGCCCGATCATGAATCCGTACTTATGCTGGCACAGTGGCACGAAGGCAACTTATTTGCGCTGGCTCAAAGCTTGCAGAAACTCATATTGATCTATCCTGATGGTGAACTGACTGTTTTACGCTTGGAAGAGGCCCTGAGCCGCCATAATCACTACACGCCATTTCAATTGGTTGATGCCCTGCTTGCGGGCCAGGCCAAGCGCAGCCAACGGATATTAAGACAGTTGGAAGGCGAAGGGGTGGAAGCCACCATCTTACTGCGCACCCTACAGCGTGAATTAACCCAGCTGTACAAAATGCAGGAAATGGGCAAGAAAGGAACCCCTCTGAACATCATTTTTGAACAGTTCAGAGTGTGGCAAAGCCGCCGCGAAATCTTTATTGGCGCATTACATCGGTTGCCGCTGGCAACATTGATCCAGCTCCTGCAGCGATTAGCCTTGCTCGAAGTACAAGTGAAAACGGATTTTGACAGCAATCCCTGGCCAGCGTTAAGTGCATTATGTGCTGAAATGTGTGGTATCCCGACCCATACAACAATGGCTAAATTTTAACAATGCTATCGACGACCAATCGGTATAAAGCTTTTAATGACTTTATCGCGAGTGATATACTGCGCCGCTAAATTGTGACTCAGATCTATCTGGCCACTGAATTATTTTCATATTTCACTCAAATGAGGGGATACCTTTGCAGGTTCAAGAACTACACGACTTTATTGTAAATAAAATTGACGATATGAAAGCTCAGGACATAGTGACACTGGACGTACGCGGTAAATCAAGCATCACCGATTTGATGGTTGTCTGTACCGGTACATCTAACCGCCATGTGGCTTCTATTGCCGATAATGTCGACAAAGAGTCTAAATTGATTGACTACCCTCCTTTTGGTATCAGCGGTGAAGATGATGCTGAATGGGTGATTGTTGATATGGGCAGCGTAATGCTGCACGTGATGCAGCAAGAAACGCGTGAACTCTACCAGCTGGAGAA
Source organism: Photobacterium sp. (assembly GCF_033720175.1). Classification (GTDB taxonomy): domain Bacteria; phylum Pseudomonadota; class Gammaproteobacteria; order Enterobacterales; family Vibrionaceae; genus Photobacterium. The sequence continues at coordinate 44,281 of NZ_JAWWDA010000023.1, read as the reverse complement.
GCTTTGGAGCTAAACCAACCATGAAGCTTCAACTGATTGCTGTGGGCACTAAGATGCCAAAATGGGTCGAAGACGGTTATAAAGAATATAGCCGTCGCTTCCCTAAAGATATGCCACTGGAGTTAATTGAGATTTCTGCCGGAAAACGGGGGAAAAATGCTGACATTGCTCGCATCTTACAAAAAGAAGGCGAAGCCATGTTAGCCGCTGTGGCTAAAGGTAACCGAATTGTCACCTTGGATATTCCGGGAAAACGCTGGGATACCGAGCAATTAGCCCAGCAACTTGACAGCTGGAAGCTCGATGGACGTGATGTGTCCATTCTGATCGGCGGTCCGGAAGGACTGTCCCCGGCATGTAAGGCCGCGGCAGAGCAAAGCTGGTCTTTATCTCCGTTAACGCTACCACATCCGTTAGTACGGGTTGTAATGGCCGAAAGTTTATACCGCGCGTGGAGTATCACCGCCAATCATCCTTATCACAGGGAATAAGTGTCAATGAGACAAAAGCGAACCCAGATCCGCGACCATCGGGCTGAGTCGGCACTCTTTTTTCGCCGGGCTCTTGTCTCATTTATCGGCATCGTGGTACTGGTCGGTGTACTGCTTACCAACCTGTATCACATTCAGGTCAACCAACATGCCGACTATCAAACGCGCTCTAACGACAACCGAATCAAAATTGTCCCGGTCGCCCCTAACCGCGGCCTGATTTACGACCGCAGCGGTGTACTGCTGGCCGAAAATCGCCCGATTTACGCCCTCGAAATAACCACCGAAAAAGTATCGGATCTCGAAGATACTTTTGCTCGCCTGCAATCTCTGCTGGGGATCACTGCCGAGGAGATTGAAAGCTTTAAGAATGAGCGCCGACGCAGCCGCCGCTTTAAATCTGTCTCAATTCTAAATCAGTTATCGGAACAGCAAGTTGCGCTGTTTTCTGTCAATCAGCACAAATTCCCCGGGGTAGAAGTCAAAGCCTACCTCAAGCGCCATTATCCTTACGGTGACTCGCTCACTCACGTTTTAGGCTATGTTGCTAAAATCAACGACCGTGATCTCCTGCGCTTGGAACGAGAAGAAAAAATCAGCAACTACAAAGCCACACGGGATATCGGCAAGCTAGGGATCGAAAAATACTATGAAGAGCTGCTTCATGGTACATCCGGCTATCAGGAAGTCGAAGTCAATAGCCGTGGTCGTATTATTCGCACCCTGAAATACGTCCCGCCAATTCCAGGTAAAGATATCAAGCTCAATATCGACATTGAGTTACAGCTGTATGTGAGAGAACTGCTGACCGAACGAAAACAAGATCCCGATACCGGTGAAGAAGCTATCACCTATAAGCGCGGTTCTGTGGTGGTTCTGGATCCTCGCGATTCGGCCGTATTGGCCATGGTGTCCAGCCCGAGCTATGATCCGAATCTGTTTGTTCATGGTATCTCCAACAAACAATACAATCAGCTGCTTAATAATATAAACCGCCCGCTGGTTAACCGGGCCACACTGGGTATTTACCCGCCAGCATCAACCATTAAACCGATGATCTCTGTCGCCGCACTGACTGAAGGGGTGATCACCCCGCGAACCACCCGAAACGATCCGGGATTTTGGAAAATACCAAACTCCAATAGCCGTCCGTTCCGTGACTGGAAACGCTGGGGGCACGGCAAAGTCAATATAGATAAAGCGATTGAAGAATCCGTTGATACTTTCTTCTACCAGATAGCTTACGATTTGGGCATTGATCGCCTGTCGAGCTGGATGGCTAAATTCGGCTTCGGTGAATACACCGGTATCGATATCCACGAAGAGAGTAAAGCCAATATGCCGACCCGTGAATGGAAACAAGCCCGTTTTCGTCAGCCTTGGTACCAGGGTGATACCATTCCTGTCGGTATCGGACAAGGCTACTGGACATCGACGCCATTACAGATTGCCAAGGCAACCACGGTACTGGTTAACAACGGTATTGTGCGTCCGCCTCATTTGTTAAAAAACATTATTGAGGATGAAAGCGAGACACCAGCCGTCTTCGATGAATATCCGCCAATTTCCGGTGTCGAACAAAAGCATTGGGATATTGCCAAAGAAGGTATGCATCGCGTACTTTACGGTACCCGAGGCACCGCAAGGCGAGCATTCTACGGCGCCCCTTACCAGGCGGGGGGGAAGTCGGGATCTGCTCAGGTATTCGGTTTAGCTAAAGATCAGAAATATAACGCTGAAGAGCTGGAAGAACACCTGCGAGATCACGCATTGTTTACCGCTTTCGCTCCTTTTGAAGCCCCAGAAATCGTGGTATCAATGGTTCTGGAAAATGCCGGAGGCGGTTCATCCAATGGTGGCCCGGTGGCACGTAAGATTTTCGACCATATATTACTGAAACCCCAGTTAGCCGAGGTAAATCAATGAGTGTGATGGCTACAACAGGGAATAAACGCTCCCTCAGTGACCGCTTACATCTGGACATGCCGCTACTATTAGGTATTTTGGCCCTGATGGGCTTCGGCTTATTGGTAATGTACAGTGCCAGCGGCCAGAGCCTGCCAATGATGGAACGGCAGGCTGTTCGTATGTGTTTGTCCCTTGGCATCATGTTTATCTTAGCCCAAGTCGCTCCGCGTCATTATGAAGCCTGGGCACCTTACTTGTTCGGGATCGGATTGATACTGTTGCTTGGCGTACTGGTATTTGGCGAAGCATCAAAAGGAGCGCAGCGTTGGCTTAACCTCGGTTTTGTCCGTTTCCAGCCGTCAGAGCTGATCAAGCTGGCCGTGCCCTTAATGGTCGCTCGGTTCATTGGTAATAAACCGCTGCCGCCAAGTTTCCGCAACATTGTCGTGGCATTGATGATGATCTTTGTACCGACGATCCTGATCGCCAAACAACCGGATTTAGGCACATCCATTCTGATTGCCGCATCCGGTATTTTCGTTCTGTTCCTGTCAGGCATTAGCTGGCGGATCATCACAGCCGCCGCGGTTCTGCTCGGGGCATTTATTCCGGTCTTGTGGTTTTTCTTAATGCGCGACTACCAGCGCACCCGCGTACTGACCCTGTTTAATCCAGAGTCCGATCCATTGGGCGCGGGTTATCATATTATTCAATCCAAAATAGCCATCGGCTCAGGCGGAATCGCCGGGAAAGGCTGGCTCCACGGCACACAATCACAACTTGAATTCTTACCCGAGCGCCACACTGACTTTATCTTCGCCGTGATTGCGGAGGAATGGGGATTAGCCGGTGTCGCTTGCCTGCTGGCCATCTACCTGTTTATTATCGGCCGGGGATTACTGCTGGCCAGCCGTGCCCAAACGGCCTTTGGCCGAATGATGGCCGGCAGTATCGTTCTGAGCTTCTTCGTTTACATTTTTGTTAATATTGGCATGGTAAGCGGCATATTACCTGTTGTTGGGGTACCACTACCTTTAATAAGTTACGGCGGGACATCCATGGTGACCCTGATGGCTGGTTTTGGCATTCTAATGTCTATTCATACTCATAGAAAAATGTTGTCGAAGGCGACCTAAATGCGTGCATTATCCTTTCTTTTTTTATTACTGCTAGCCGGCTGTAGCTCAGCGCCAAGCAAAGAACGCTACGATATCGCTGACGATGCGGCTCCGGAGAATTCACCGACTCTGGAGCATATTGAAGACGCCCAGCCTCGCTATGAGCCCATTAGCCTGGCAGGCAATAAAAATTACACCTTGCGCGATCAAGATTACACGATCGTGACCAACCAGGAAGGCTTCACCCAAGAAGGGCATGCTTCCTGGTACGGCAAGAAGTTTCATGGCCATAAGACCTCAAACGGTGAAATCTATGACATGTACTCGATGACAGCAGCCCATAAAACCCTGCCTTTGCCGAGTTATGTCAAAGTGACCAATCAGAAAAACGGGAAAACAGCCATCGTCAGGGTTAACGACCGGGGCCCGTTTCATAATGGTAGGATCATCGACTTAAGCATGGCTGCGGCATCTAAACTGGACGTCATCAAAGACGGTACCGCCCCCGTCAAAATAGAATTGATCCAGGTGGCGAAACCTGCCTCACCCGATGAATGGCAAACAGCAAATCCTAATTATTACTACGTGCAGTTAGCTGCAGTAAGCAATGAAAATAAAGCCCGGCTGGTAGCCGATAAATTGGCGGAAACCTTTGCCACGCCGGTGGATCTAAAAAAAGCCGAGTCAGCTGCTGTCTATCGGGTACGGTTAGGCCCTTACCTTGATCGTGATGAAGCAATTGAGATCCGGGATAAAGCGAAAGCAAATAACTATCCGAAAGCGTTTATCATCACAACTCAACGAGAGTTGGAACCGAAATAGAAAATACGGGTCAAATAGCTATCGACTATCATACACAACAGTCAGTGATACGGTTTAGGAATAACAATGTCTCAAACAATTCAATCTCGGTGATAATTAATGTCAAGATTTCGACATCTCGCCCTTTCTCAACTGGTTCAGAATTTTCAATCTGATATAGTGTGTACAGTTTTTTGTAATCGACAAATTAAGTTACAACAATCATGAATAAATTTGCTGCAACTTCCCGAACTTTAGCCATCTCGGCGTTGATGCTGGTCTCTGCTTCTGCAGTCGCTGCACCCGCTGTGGTGCCTGATCCACCTCAAATTGCCGCAAAAGGCTATGTGTTGATGGATTACCATTCAGGTAAAATCCTGGCTGGTAACAAAGCTAACGATAAAATACCGCCAGCCAGTCTTACCAAAATGATGACCAGTTACGTCATCGGCCAAGAAATTAAACGTGGCAATATTTCCCTGGATGACACTGTTGTCATCAGCAAAAATGCCTGGGCAAAGAATTTCCCTGGCTCTTCGAAAATGTTCATCGAAGTCGGCAGTGAGGTCAAAGTCGCCGATCTGAACCGCGGTATCATTATCCAGTCGGGTAACGATGCATGTGTGGCGATGGCTGAGCACGTCGCCGGATCAGAAGATTCCTTTGTTGATCTGATGAACGCATGGGCGAAAACCATTGGTATGGACTCCACCCATTTCGCCAATGTTCATGGCCTTGATAATAATAGCCTGTACACCACACCGTATGATATGGCCCTGCTTGGTCAGGCTCTGATCCGAGATGTACCAGACGAGTTTGCTATCTATAAAGAGAAGTCATTCACGTACAACAGTATAACCCAGTACAACCGCAACGGCCTGCTATGGGATAACAGCTTAAATGTTGACGGCATGAAAACAGGTCATACCGACAATGCCGGCTATAGCCTGGTAAGCACCGCAACTGAAGGTCGAATGCGCCTGGTTGCCGTGGTAATGGGAACCCAAAGTGCCAATTCCCGTAAAGCCGAAAGTAAGAAGCTTCTTAACTATGGCTTCCGTTTCTTCGAAACAGTTTCGCCACACAAAGCTAACGAAACGTTTGTGACAGAAAAAGTCTGGATGGGTGACATTGATGAAGTGTCACTGGGCGTCAGTGCAGATACCTTTGTCACTTTGCCTCGCGGCCAGACAAAAGACTTAAAAGCCAGCTTTATTCTTGAAAAAGAGTTGAAGGCACCCATCGCGAAAGGCGATGTGGTAGGAAAACTATATTATCGTGTTGGCGAAGAAGATATCGCTGAATATCCACTACTCGCTCTTAACGATGTCAATGAAGGCGGGATTTTCAGCCGCTTGATTGACTACATCATGATGCTGTTTAAAAGCTGGTTAAGTTAATCAAATCCCACACAGTTCCGTACAAAGGCGACCACAATGGTCGCCTTTTTCTTTACACACTGTCCTACAACCTGTTTCCCCCGATACTTGTTTTCTGGTTACTGACACATTACTATGCTCGCCTAATATCAATCTGAGTGGTTACGTACCCACAGACAATAATCAGCCAGATATTACATTCAGTCATACCGAATGCGGACCCCTGGAGTTCAGAATGCAACAGCAACAAACGCAACCAAAACTAAAAGACCTACTTGAATTCCCTTGTAAGTTCTCCTACAAGGTAATGGGGTTCAATAAACCAGAATTACCTGATCTGGTTGTAGAAGTCATCCAGCGCCACGCGCCAGGCGACTATTCGCCAACGGTTAAGCCAAGTGGCAAAGGCACTTACAGTGCCGTTTCAGTGACCATTACCGCGACTTCTATCGAGCAGGTAGAGACGCTATATGCAGAGCTTGGCGATATCGACATCGTTCGCGTGGTACTCTGAGCCTGGGTTCGCGAAAGATCAAGTAAACGAATACCCCTACAAAATTGGCGGCTGATAATTCAGCCGCCAAGCTTTATAATCCCCCAGAAGCTTTGCCCTATGCGGTATGTTATGCTGGATTCGTTCATTCAGGCTTTGCCTGGTTACCATATGGGTGTGATAAATTGCAAAAAAATCTCATCATTCGAAACCTTGGCCGACGGGATTACGAACAAACCTGGCAGGCTATGCAGACGTTTACCGATCAACGTTCACCACAAACGCCGGATGAAATCTGGCTGGTTGAACACAACCCTGTCTTTACTCAGGGGCAGGCCGGTAAAGCAGAGCACTTGTTGCATACCGGTGACATCCCTGTGGTACAAAGCGATCGTGGCGGGCAGGTAACCTATCATGGCCCGGGCCAGCAAGTCGCTTATATCCTGATTGATCTGAGAAGGATCAAATTGGGTGTGCGTGAACTGGTTACACATATTGAAAATACCGTCATTAATACCCTGTCCCATTTTGGGGTAGAGTCTAATGCCCGTCCAGATGCCCCAGGTGTGTATGTCGACAATAAGAAGATTTGTTCACTCGGGTTACGTATCAGGCGTGGCTGCTCTTTTCATGGCCTGGCGCTCAATATCAATATGGATCTGACACCATTTCTGCGCATTAACCCTTGTGGTTATGCTGGCATGGAAATGACGCAGTTGTCCTTGTTGAATGGCCCTTCTGAATTACTGGAAGTTCAGCCTGTACTTGTTGAAGAGTTGACAAAATTGCTCGATTACCAGAGCATTGAGTGGATAACGGAGAGCAGTTAAATGAGCAAACCAATAAAAATCGAACAGGGTGTCAAATACCGTGACGCCGACAAGATGGCTCTGATCCCTGTACGTCATGTTGCAGAAGAGGCGGCCCCCAAAGACGTATTACGCAAGCCTGCATGGATGAAAATTAAGCTGCCATCAGACAGCAAACGTATCCAAGAAATTAAAGCTGCTATGCGTAAGAATAATCTCAACTCTGTTTGCGAAGAGGCTTCTTGCCCTAACCTGGCTGAATGCTTTAACCACGGTACGGCAACCTTTATGATCCTGGGCGCCATTTGTACTCGCCGGTGCCCATTCTGCGATGTTGCCCATGGCCGACCGCTGCCGCCAAGTGCAGAAGAGCCGGTACAGCTCGCTCAAACCATCTCAGATATGAAGCTTAAATACGTCGTGGTTACGTCTGTAGACCGCGATGACCTTCGAGATGGCGGTGCCCAGCATTTTGCTGACTGTACCCGTGAAATTCGACAGAAAAACCCTGATATTCGAATTGAAACACTGGTGCCAGATTTCCGTGGACGGATGGATAATGCACTCGAGATCCTGCGTGATAATCCGCCGGATGTCTTTAACCATAACCTTGAAACCGCCCCTCGGCTGTACCGTAGAGCGCGTCCGGGCGCTAACTATCAGTGGTCTCTGGATCTGCTGAAGAAATTCAAGGAAATGCACCCGGAGATCCCGACCAAATCAGGTGTGATGATGGGTCTGGGAGAAACCAAAGAAGAGATCGTTCAGGTCTTGAAAGACTTACGTGCACATGGTGTTACCATGCTGACTCTGGGACAATACCTGGCACCAAGCCGTCATCACCTGCCGGTCGAACGTTATGTTCCGCCATCAGAGTTTGATGAACTAAAAGAAATTGCCTTAGAGCTGGGCTTTACTCACGCTGCATGTGGTCCATTTGTACGCTCTTCTTACCATGCCGACCTGCAGGCAAAAGGTATTGAGATTAAGTAGTTTCTAGTTTCTAGTTTCTAGTTTCTAGTTTCTAGTTTCTTAAAAAGAAAAACCGCTTTAGGCACAAGCCAAAGCGGTTTTTTATACTTCGCAATACTTCTACTATTGGCTATTTGCGCGCTCAATAGCAGCAGAAAATACAAGTGCTATCGTATTTAATGCTTCTTCGCTGATCGGCTTACCATTTGAATCCGTCACACTCATTGATGTCCGATTGCCTAAATCACCCAGTTGTAATTTATACGTACTGTCGTCGAGCATAATGGGGTTTACGCCCAGTTCAGTCCAGAGTTCATCATCAGGAGAGCGGAACTTCACTTCCACCGCACCTTGTGAACGGTTACGGCCTTCAACGGTGAAACCAAGCTCACTGACCAGCGGTGGCAGACGTTCCCAGAATACGTTATAAGGTGCACGCGCAATAATCACAGGCAGTCCGCTGCGATCTTTACCTATTGAGATCGGGATCTGTTTGACCAGTTCCTCGGCACGAACACGCGCTTCATCACGAAGCAACTGATCATACTGCGATGTCACCAGGTTGGTCATCAAAATACTGTAACGCTCTTTATTAACGAGCGATACGGGTTTTTCAACACCGCCTTCCCGCCAGTCAACCAGCGAAATCTTAAAGCTATTACGTTCAGGATCGGAGGATTTCTCAATCCGGTAACGACTACCGACTTCAGCTTCTTCGTCGTCATTCATCCAATTGATCCAATCCGTCTCAATCGCATTCGCTGACTGGCTACGAAGACTGATATTCCTGTCAGCAATAATACGCTGAGTTAACGACCATACTTGGGCTAAAACGGCCGGCTTAGGCAATAACAACGTGACGCCATCGGCATCTTGGACACTTCGGGCACCAGGAATAAGCGCTAATACCTGTTGTGGTGGGCGAATATCAACCGCTGGCCCTATTTCACCTTGGTACCTCTGATCAGAAATAGCGTAGTCTGCGGCAGCAAATGGTTCAGCTCCCGCAGGCAAAGTCCAGTTTTCTAATGGCTTTGAATCGAGATAGGTAAAATCCTGATTTGCTTGACGACGTCGCTCTGCACCACCAGAACAGGCAGCCAAACTGGCAACCATAACAGCAGTTAATACAAGCCTGTAATTACAATTCATTTATGCTTCGCGCTCCTACGCTTTTGCAAACTACAGCAGCACATTGGCATCTTTAAGAGCCTGAATAACGACTGGCTGTGCTGACTCACTTAATTCTGTAAGCGGCAAACGCAAATACCCATGCTCAATCAACCCCAGTTTATGGGCGGCCCACTTGACTGGAATTGGATTCGATTCGATAAAAAGGTGTTTGTGCAACGGCATTAAGCGTTCATTAATTTCTTTCGCGGCCTCTAACTGGCCATTAAGAGCCAGCTTGAACATTTTTGCCATATCTGCAGCAGCCACATTCGCGGTTACAGAAATAACCCCCTGCCCGCCTTGAGCAACAAAATCTAAACCTGTTGCATCATCACCGCTTAATTGGATGAAGTTTTCGCCACAAAGTTCCCGAGTTTTATGTACACGGGATAAATCGCCTGTAGCATCTTTTATTGCAACGATGTTGTCTATTTTTGCGAGACGAGCAACGGTTTCCGGCAATAAATCAACCGCGGTCCGACCCGGCACATTATACAGAATTTGAGGCAGCTCTGTCGCTTCCGCAATCGCTTTATAATGTTGAAATAAACCTTCTTGTGTCGGTTTATTGTAATACGGCGTGACAGACAGACAGCCCGCAACTCCCGTACCAGAGAAGAGTTTACTGAAGGTGATGGCTTCATGAGTTGCGTTCGCCCCCGTGCCCGCAATAACAGGCACACGACCTTTGGCATATTCTAATGTTTTTAATACGACCTTTACATGTTCATCAACGGTCAGCGTTGCCGACTCGCCTGTCGTGCCAACGGCAATAATTGCATCCGTGCCAGCGGCAATATGATATTCCACCAAACTGGCCAGGCTTGCATAATCGACTTCGCCAGCCTGATCCAACGGTGTTATTAGCGCTACCATGCTTCCTGAAAACATGCCCATCTCCCCTTTTTATATAAGCATTCATGGTACTTTTCGGTGACCGTAAACTCAAGCGCGATCGCAGGTAAAACAGTGAACTAAATAGATACGGTTATTATCCCGGCCAGTTTCCTGTGCTAACATGCAGATAAGATAGCAAAACGATGTGAATAAATATGGAACATTACCTGGTCATTACTGCGGTTGGTACGGATCGCCCCGGTATTTCAGACGAAATCATCCGGCTCATCACGCAATGTAATTGCAATATTGTGGATAGCCGCCTCGCCCTGTTCGGCACTGAGTTCACCTTGATTATGTTGCTATCTGGTAACGGTAATGCTATTTCCCGTGTGGAATCGACCCTGCCGTTGAAAGCACAAGAGCATGATTTAGTCACGGTAATGAAAAGAACGACGAAACATAAAGATCGCTTCTTTCCTTACACGGCCGATTTTAACATCGAAGTCGATGATACTTCTGGAATTATCGAGCATTTCACTCATTTTTTTGCCGTCCGTAAAGTTGATATTTCATCCTTAAGCGCACATACCCAGGAATCCCCAAATCACGATGCGAAAAATCGTTTCATTTTACAGATCAGCACCAATTTGCCTGAGGGCTGTAATTTGATGTCTCTGCAAGAAGAGTTCGAAGCCCTCTGCCATGATCTCCTTGCCACCGGTACCGTCAATTTCATCGGTCATAATCAATAAGGAAAAATTGTATGAAGACTCTGACCGCTGGTATGCCAGCTCCAGCCTTCACCCTGCTAAATCAGGATAACCAACCTGTCAACTTGGCTGATTTTAAGGGTAAGAAAGTACTGGCTTATTTTTATCCTAAAGCCATGACCCCCGGTTGTACTGTTCAAGCGTGTGGGCTGCGAGATAGTAAAGCAGAGTTAGACGAAAAGAATGTGGTGGTGTTAGGTATTAGCATTGATCCGGTTAAACGCCTGCCTAAATTTATTGAGCGCGATAACCTTAATTTCACCCTCTTATCCGATGAAGACCACGCTGTCGCCGATCAATTTGGTGTCTGGGGCGAGAAAAAGTTCATGGGTAAAGTATACGACGGTCTGCACCGCGTCAGCTTCCTGATCAATGAAGACGGCATCATTGAACATGTCTTCAACAAGTTCAAAACCAAAGATCACCACGAGATTGTGCTGAACTACCTCAACAACCATCAGTAATATGGCAACGACAAGATCCCCTGCACAGCAGCAGGGGCCTTCAGTCTCTGAACGATTTATGAATACGGTGAGGGGAAATTACAGCTCCTGTGCATTCACCCAGATAACTGCATCCTGAGACATCTCTTTACCTTTATGCTCAGTCACAGGACCTGACCCTAGGCAAGCAAAGCCCCATACCCCGGCTTTTGGAATGCCAAATGTGAATTCTCCATCCTGATCGGTGATCGCCACAATTGCCGTTTCCGGTGCTTCACGGTGCGTCTTTTTACCGAACGCATTGCCTTTCATGTCAATGTCAGTATTAATAAATTCAATCTCACACTCAACACCTGCCGCAGGCTTACCTTCACTCAGCAGCTGACCGGTAAATGTGCCACCAGCAAAAACCTGGTATGGCTTATTCAGCGGTACAATCTCCGTCGCCAGCTCCAGTGGCTGTTCCCAACCAGTCGGAAGGCCACCTTTATTAACATACGATTTGGTGATCTGCTGAATATAAATGTCTTCACCTTTTTCATAATATGGTGCAGGGACTACGGCAAAGACGTAATCACCGTTGCGCTTCACTTTGTAGTCAGCATGGTAAGCTTTTGCTGTATTTTCCGGACCCGCCCAGCTGATCTGTTTCAGCTTGCCCATCAAATCTATACGCTTATCTTTGAACTGAACGAAGAACTGCTCTGGCTTATCCATGTCCATCACGTGACCGTTATCCATCGGGTGACCGAATACCAGCTTCATGTCGATCTCAGTCGGTTTTTCCACAATCACATCCGGTGTATAGACCAGCTGAAAGTGAGCATTAGCCGCACCAGAGATAGCCAGAGCGACAAAGCTAAGTGATGTAACAAGTGTTTTTTTCATTAATTTCAATCCTTTCTACTTAGAGGAAATACCTCAGTAACTGCATATTATTCGGTGATATCTTCACTGCCGATTTCAACCAGATGGCCAGGGCCTGCATTAAACTGAACCTTGTATTCGCCTTGCGGCTTGTTGAACTCAAACTCACTGTCCTCACTCATCTTGCCAGCAAGTAATTGATTATCTTCTGCATCGGCGACAATAACTTCAACACCGGCCGCTGAAGAACCATCAGAGAAGCCTCCCTCACATAACACGGTGCCGTCACCGTTGTCATAACAGGAACACAATGGGGTATGTGCCATACCAGTCAGCGGCACCATGGATAACATGAGCGCGAACGAAAGTTGTTTTTTATTCATATCGAGACCTGATTATTATTTTCTGTTACCTATTACGGTCGAATTCAACCGAACAAATAAGCAACACACTGAATACCGAGAGCAAGATACCAGTAACTCAAATGAGAATCCTTCTTGTTCGTGTTTTTATTGAGGTAAATCAAAGATGGTGATAATAATTATCATTTGAATTGAATAGGATTGATTTATAAGGCTAATATTGACATGAGCATTATCTTAACAGCATTCCTTTTTAGCCGGTTGTGAGTAACCTTTATGACACTAAACGATATTAAGCCCAATCAAACTGTTGTTGTTCACCGTCATCGCGCAACGGGAATGATAAGACAACGCCTGATGGATTTAGGCATCATGCCTCATACCACTGTCACGATGATCAGGAGTGCCCCGCTCGGCGATCCGATCGAAATCAAAATTGACAATACCCATATCTCACTGCGCCGCACAGAAGCGGCAGGGATTGAAGTGGTAACAATCGCTCCCCCCGAAGCGTGTTAATGCAGGGAAAAGGAAAGTAAAATGACAAATCGCACGCCACTGGTTGCTCTCTCCGGACAACAAAATGCAGGCAAATCCACGCTTTTTAACCTTCTCACAGGAGCCAGGCAGCATATAGCCAACTATCCAGGGGTAACCGTCGATAAGAAATACGGCTATTTTCGCTATCAGAATCAGCCTTATCAGGCTGTTGATCTGCCTGGCACCTACAGTTTGTCGCCTTTCTCTCTTGAAGAACGAGTAGCCCGGAATTTTCTCTGCTTTGAAAAGCCCGACCTCATCATCAACGTTGTCGATGCCGCAAACCTTAAACGCTCACTGCACTTAACAGTCCAGTTATTAGAAATGGCCTGCCCGACAGTGCTGACACTGAACATGATGGACGTTGCCAATAAACAAGGGATGACCATTGATACTGAGCGTCTCAGCCTGCGCCTGTCAATACCGGTCGTGACCACTGTCGGGCGCAAAGGGGAAGGACGAGAAGCGCTTTGCGAGGTAATAAAAACTCAGACCGCAGCGAAAACAATCAAAACGGCCAACACAAAGTCCGCGGTTCAGCATGGAAATCTGCCTCACTATCCTGCGCTGACGGAAGCTATAGCCACTATTGATGCCGAACTGGTTAGTGTTGAGGAAGAAATTGACGAGCTACCGCGCTACTGGCTGCTGCTTAAATTGCTGGAAAATGACGCCCAGATTATCAGCCACCTGACTGACAGACTGTCAGAAACCGATCTGGCACCACTGCTCGAAATGGTATCTGTATTGCGCGCACAGTTTGATCGCCAATACAAAACCGGTATAAATGACTACATTGCCGCTCAACGCGAAGCTTTTGTGCAATCGTTGTTCGCCGACGCTGTTGTCGTCATACCGCATCAGGGACCAACCGTGTCACAACGTATTGATAAAGTCGTACTGAATCGTTTTCTGGCTCCGGTGTTCCTGGTTCTGACCGTCTTTATGATCTACCAGCTAGCGATCGTCCATGGCTATACACTAACCAACTATACTTGGCCGTATCTGGCAAACTTTCGGGAGTTCGTCGCCGGGTTACTACCGGAAGCCGGATTCCTGTTTGATCCTTATACCCGATCGCTGGGGCTATGGATCGTCGATTCCGCCAATACTCTATTGAACTATGTTCCTATATTTCTGATTTTGTTTGCGCTGATTGCCATTTTGGAGGATTCAGGTTATATGGCACGGATCGCCTTTGTGATCGACAAAGTACTTCATCGTTTTGGTCTTCATGGCCAGAGCACTCTGCCGCTCATTCTCAGTGGAGTATTCGCCGGCGGCTGTGCGGTACCCGGAATTATGGCAACCAAAGGCATTCCGGATCACCGGGCCAGAATGGCCACCATACTCACTGTGCCGTTTATGAACTGTCTGGCCAAAGTTCCTCTCTATACCCTGCTGGTTGGTATCTTTTTCAAGCAGGACCAAGCACTGATGATGTTCTACATTTCAACCATGACCATTATCGCTGCATTACTGGTTGCCAAGCTGTTGTCTCTGACCGTATTGCGCGGTGAGGAAAGTGCCCCATTTGTGATAGAGCTGCCACGTTACAACCTGCCCACAGTTCGCGCTGTGCTAACCCGTTCGACTGAACGTACCTGGATTTACATCAAGAAGGTTGGCACCATTGTCATTGCCGTATCTGTAGTGATCTTTACTCTACTACAATATCCAGGCCTGCCCCCTGAGCGAGACAACTTCTATCAACAACGCTCAGCACAAGCAATTCAAAAGTTCAATAAGGCAATGGCAGGAAACCCCTACCTTGATGTCGCACAAGGTGAGCAGCTGGTATCACTGGTCAACTATTACAACGATTTCAAACGTGCCAAGTTAAATGCCAAAGGCGCGGAAGCTTCCAAAGCGGTTAATATAACATTCAAACAACGTAACCCGACTTTCTTCCCATTTGTTAAAGCGCCTAAGGGAGACCTACTGGCGAAAAAAGCCAATCGAGCATTGCGTAATCTGACTAGCGCCCGTAAATCAATTCGCCGGGAAATAAAAGAAGAACGCCTGACCAAATCCTTTCTCGGATCTGTTGGCCGTTCAATGGAACCAGTCACGCAGTTTGCAGGCTTTGACTGGAAAATTAACGTTGCCCTGCTGTCTTCTTTTGCCGCCCGCGAAAGCAGTGTTGCCACGCTGGGTGTACTGTTCCAGCAGGAAGATGATCAGAATGCCAGCCTTGAACAACGTATGGGTGAGCAAACCGAAGGCATCACGTCACTCACCGCGGTGGCAATGATCCTGTTCTTTGCACTGTATCCGCCATGTCTGGCTACGATGATCATGGTTAGGGTGCAGACAGGACAATATCGCTGGATGCTGCTCTCACTGATCTTCCCCACCGCGTTGGGACTGGCCGTTGCAAGTACGACTTACAGTCTGGGTCTGGCACTGGGCGCGTCTGGCATTGCTATGATGAGCGGCGTGTACTTTAGCGGTCTGGCATTGCTGCTCGCCGTCGGGTTTTATCCGGCCATCAAACGCAGGCTTATGCCTGCTGCTGACAACACAGCCCCACTAAACAATAGCGGAGCGCTCTGATGGCGAATACAGATTCTACTTTAGCAGTATTACCTTATCTGACTGCCACCACCAGCTGGGAGGATATCGCTGTTGCCGGCCTGGTGATCATTGCCGCGTTTGTTTATCTCTATATTAAGTGGTGGAAAAACAAGGGACGGTGTGACGGTTGCAAACGATGCGGCAAAGCAATGCGTCAACCCCGCTGTCAGCAGATGGACACGATATCAGTGATATCTCTCCCCTCTGATAACAAGACAGCAACAAACAAATCGACCAATCAGAGTAGCGGCTGAATCAAGAAAATCATCCTAATACCAACCGGGATAAGTAATAAAAATAGCCGACCTTCAATAAAAAATGCCAGTCCGTTTAACAGACTGGCATTTCCCAAATACGGTATTTCTTCTTGTAAGCACTATCGGCCTATTCACTCACCGTCTCGTCATCGAGCTCTTTAGCGGGCAAGGCATTCCATACAGCTTTCACCAGGGTCGCTAACGGGATCGCAAAAAATACCCCCCAGAACCCCCACAGTCCACCAAAAACCAAGACTGCCACGATGATCGCAACAGGGTGCAGGTTAACCGCTTCGGAGAATAAAACCGGTACTAATACATTACCATCTAGTGCTTGAATAATACCGTAAGCGACTAACAACCACCAGAAATCGGGAGCTAATCCCCACTGAAACAGACCAACTATTGCCACTGGGATCGTCACTGCCGCCGCGCCGATATAAGGGATCAACACAGAAAAACCAACCAGCACCGCGAGTAACACGGCATAGCGTAAATCCATCACCGCAAAGGTGATATAGCTGGTAATGCCGACAATGAAAATTTCAGTCACTTTACCGCGAATATAGTTAGAGATCTGTTCATTCATCTCCACCCCGACCTTGCTCGCCAAACGGCGATTTTTCGGCAAGAGGCCACTCAGGGTTGCCAGCATTTCCTGTTTATCTTTCAAAAGGAAAAAGACCAATAACGGCACCAGAATTAAATATACCGCCAGTGTCGCCAGGCTGACCAACGAGGCGAATGAGCCTTTTACGACGCTTTCCCCCATTCCCAGTACTTTTTCACGCAGCGTCGTCATGAGAGTCACGATCTGATGTGGCTGGACAAGATCAGGATAACGTTCTGGCAGGCTGGACACATACTCCTGCAGGCCGTTGAACATCGTTGGCACATCAGCAACAAGGTTGCTAATCTGGTGCCAGATAGTCGGCACCAGACCGAAGATTGCCAGTACCATTAAGCCTGCAAAAATCAGCAGGACCACAATCACCGA
Source organism: Photobacterium sp. (assembly GCF_033720175.1). Classification (GTDB taxonomy): domain Bacteria; phylum Pseudomonadota; class Gammaproteobacteria; order Enterobacterales; family Vibrionaceae; genus Photobacterium. The sequence goes on along the minus strand of NZ_JAWWDA010000023.1, from coordinate 27,484 downwards.
TAGCGAGCGAGGCAACCCTAAGCGACTTAGTCGCATGACTGGCCATTCAAGTAAGTAAGCAAGTACAATAGCCACCAATAATGGCGCAATGAGATGGCCGAAAAAGTAGATCGTTATAAAACCACCTAACAGAATAGCAACCAGACTTACTGCGTGGGGATCAGAGAATCGTCGCTGATACCAGCGAGTTAGCATATCCAGCATAAATATCTTTACAGCCTTTTTGTCACAATAATTACAAGCTCTTGATAAACATCAGCTTGCACCTCAACATTAAACCCATGGTTTAATAAATAACGGGGAATATCTTGTCTGCCACCGGGATCTGAGATGTGGATCCGCAAAACTTGGCCAAAGCGAAGGCTTTTACTTGCTCGTTTAGCTAATAAAAGTGCCATAGGGCAACGTTCTGATGTCAAGTTAAGCGCTTGGATTTCCATTCCAGTATACTGACAGTTATTATACATCAGGGTATTGTATACCCAAACTACTGCAAGATGCAGAGTTCCGCGAGAATTCCTTGCCTTTTAGTCAGGGTTGCCGTTTCACGCAATAGTGATTTTACTTCGGGAGTGGCTGACACAGAGTAAAAGACAATGGTCGTGGCCTTTTCGGCGTAGCTCTGAATCTCGTTTCTTTAGACGGTTTGGGGATAATAAATGACACCGGCTCAACAAAAAAGAAACCCGTCATACGTTTTGTTGTCTTAGTTTCAATGGCATCAGTAACTGCTCATTCAGCAGTGATGAATGTCATGGGTATAATGTCTTGGGATCTCCACAGAAGGCGGTTGTATTATTAACATGTTTCGATTTGCTAAAGCGCCAAGCTATCTCTTAATCAGTGCTTTATTGGGCTCAAGTTTTACGGTAAATGCTGATAACTTCAACACCCTACCGGAAATCGGCACAGCAGCAGCATCAACGTTAACGATAGAAAAAGAGCAGGAATACGGTGATGCATACATGCGCATGCTGCGGGCCAGTAAACCGGTCATCAGTGATCCTTTACTGTCAGAGTATGTCCTGGACTTAGGTCATCGCTTGGTCGCCAATGCCGAGGATGTTCGTACACCTTTTAATTTCTTCATGATCCAAAGCCGGGAAATTAACGCCTTTGCTTTCTTTGGTGGCTATGTGGCTCTGCACAGCGGGCTGTTTTTACATGCCAACACTGAAAGTGAGTTAGCCTCTGTTGTGGCGCACGAGATTGCTCACGTCACCCAGCGTCATCTTGCTCGAAGCATGGAAGATCAGGCGAAAAAATCGCCTGCGACAATGGCCGCTCTAATTGGATCTCTGATGCTGGCTATTGCTTCACCGGAGGCCGGTATTGCCGCTATTCACGCGACCACCGCCGCTTCAATGCAAGGACAGATCAACTATACCCGCAGTAATGAAAAAGAGGCTGACCGTATTGGTATTGCAACACTCGCAAAATCAGGCTTTGACGTACAAGCGATGCCGCAGTTTTTTGGTCGTTTGGCCGATCAGTATCGTTATGCCAGCAAACCACCAGCAATGTTGTTGACTCACCCATTGCCTGAAGCGCGTGTCTCTGATACCCGTAGCCGTGCAAATCAGTACCCGACCGTCAGGGTAACCCCCTCTGAACGTTACCAGTTAGCCCGCGCCCGCATTGTTGCGCGCTTTGCCGGTATTGACAGCGATGCAGCACTGGATTGGTTTGATCGCCAGCTGAAAAAAGCGAATTCCAGCCAAACCACAGCGCTAAACTATGGCAAAGCCCTCGTTTATATGGATTCTGGCAAGTTTAACCTGGCGCATCAGTTACTGGATCCGTTAGTGGCTGCCGAACCCAACAACCGCTTTTTCATTGACTCGGCTACCGATCTCGATCTGTTTCAGAAAAAATATGATTCTGCTATCAACCGGTTAGAGCTCGCTTTAAAGCAGAACCCGGAACATAAAGTATTGCGCTTAAATCTGGCTCATGCCCTGCAGGAAGCCGGTCGGACGACGGACAGTATTTCTATTCTGACCCGCTACACCTATGATAGCCCTCAGGATACCAATGGCTGGAGCCTGCTGGCGCAAGCCTATGCCTATAGCGGAAAACGCGATGGTGAACTGGCCGCCCGTGCCGAATTACTGGCATTACGGGCACAGTGGGACAAAGCGATCAATCACTATATCCAGGCAAGCCAGATTGTCGATATTGATTCATTGGATCAAGCTCGTTATGACGCCAGAATTGACCAGCTTCGCCTTTCCCGCGAGCGCTTCGAGAATCTGCAATAGTTATGAGGTGAGGGCCTGCTTATCTTTCAACATTGCAGCTGGTGACTATTTTTCTTTTTTTATATGTTGCAGTTCCACTACAATGGGACTGCAACATATTATTAAAAAGGAAGAAACAATGTCAGTGACTATCTACCACAACCCGCGTTGCTCAAAAAGCCGCCAAACTCTTGCGCTGATTGAAGAGCAAGGCATTGCCCCAGAAATTGTGAAATACCTTGATGACACACCAACGGCAGATGAGCTGAAAGGCTTATTCGCCAAGCTCGGTTATAGCTCTGTTCGTGACATGATGCGTATCAAAGAAGATACCTATAAAGAGCTTGCTCTGGGCGAAGACAGCGTCACAGATGATCAACTGTTTAACGCCATGGCGGCGAACCCTAAACTTATCGAACGCCCGATTGTGGTGAACGGTGACAAAGCCGCAATGGGCCGCCCTCCCGAGCAAGTACTGGACATTCTATAATGCTGAAAATCCTGGTGATCTACTACAGCCGTCACGGCAATACCCGTCAGTTAGCACGCCATATTGCGCGTGGTATTGAGCAGGTTGCTGGTTGTGAAGCCGTATTACGCACCGTGGCCGATATTGATCCCCAGGGGCAATTAGCGGGATCGTCACAAGCAGGCGACCCGATTGCCACTCACACCGATCTTCAGCAATGTGCCGGATTAGCACTAGGCAGCCCGGTTCATTTTGGCAATATGGCCGCACCTCTCAAGCACTTTATCGACAGTACCAGCGCCCAATGGCTTTCTGGTACATTAATTAGCAAACCGGCCTGCGTGTTCACCTCTTCGTCTTCGATGCATGGCGGACACGAGACGACCTTACAATCGATGCTTCTGCCCCTGCTCCACCACGGGATGCTGGTGGTAGGCCTGCCCTACTCAGAGCCTCTGCTGCATACCACCCGCCATGGCGGTACGCCTTATGGGGCGTCACATCTGAATGAGGGGCAAAGTAAACACATTCACCCTGACGAAGCAGCATTGGCACAAACCCTTGGAAAACGACTGGCATGGACAGCGCATAAGCTAAATGGATGATGACATGACAAAAATGAGCCCTAGAACACAAAATCTGCGGTATATCACTTTGATCGCTAACCTGTCCCTCATTCTGTGGGTGGGGTTATGGCAGACTATGATTTCGCCTCACCCTCACCTGAACAGCTATGTGATTGCGATCATGTGGGTATTACCGCTGCTGTTGCCTTTAAAGGGCATCCTTGAAGGAAAGCCCTACACTCATGCCTGGGCTAACTTCATTCTGATGTTCTATTTTCTTCACGCATTGACCATTTTATGGGTTGATGGTGGCGAGCGCTGGTTAGCTTGGGTGGAATTAGGCCTGGTATCCTGGGCTTTTGTCACCAATATCCTGTTTGCCCGTATTCGCGGCAAAGAATTAGGGACGGGATTAAAACGTCTCTCTCAGGTCGAAAAAGAAGAAAAAGAAGCCCACGGACAGAAGTAATCTCTTACAAAAAAAGGCGCCTGACGGCGCCTTTTTTAGAACGAACATTCCCCCTAGCAACACGACGGGGGGCGTCACCGGTCATATTATGGCTGCCAATAATAAGTCTCAATCTGACCGGTAGCTAGCTCCACCGTGGCACTAACGTCAACCATCCTCGGGTCGACTGGTGCCTCTGGTTCATTTTCTATCGCTTGGGGTTCAATTGGCTTGATCTGAGATTCAGTGCCTGCCATCGCTTCTTTCACAATCACTACACTGCCATCACCGAATTCAACGGCACTCTGCCCATCCGCAGGTTGCTGACTAATACGCCCATCTTGGCCCAACTCTCGACGGAAGGCATCTTCAGTACTGAGGAGGTTAACGTCAAATATGACGTTATCCCCCCGCAGTCGGCTAGCATTTACCGATGCCACAGACGTTAGGTTTGTCAACATTCTTTCCAGGGCAAAAAAATCTTCCGTCGTTTGCACATTGGCAAGCTGAATGGCGAAGTTACCCTCACTGCCCCCCCCTAATGGGACGGCATATTTGGCTGCCAGCCTATCTGCCACCTCATTAATCATCTCTGTGATCGCGATCGCAACCGATCCTGCCGCTTGACCTTCCGAAGGTGCCTGTTGAGAGCTGACCAGTTGTTCAGGTTTCTGGGTGAATAGCTGCCATGCCAGATCAACATCATCAGAACCTTTCTGACGGGCACGTACCACCAGCACTGCGTCAGGATGATAACGCATACTCGCGTCAGCAATCGGCTGAACAAAGCCTCCCCACAAGTCCGGGATATTAATCGCAGTCACATCATCGAAGTCACCTATTGGCATCATCAATGGCACACCACGCCTATCGGCAGCTTTTTTCATCTGCAATTCCAGAGAGTTGCCTGACTGATCCCACTGAATTTCACGCTCACGATTGGCATCTTCCACCATCCAGACCAGAATCGTTGGGCGCTGCTCACTCCATAATGTGGAATGAGCCTGGGTCAACAGGTTACGGATCTGACCGCTATTAAACGTCAGCTCTAAGGTCCGCTCACCGTTTAAGTTACCGTAACCAAATTGACTGATATAAGGGCTACTGTTCGCCATCGCTTTGCGAATAACGTCATTTTGGCCTACCGAGCTCTGCCCTGAGACTTTAATCAGAACCTGCTCAAGCCCCTTTTCACGAGCATGTTGCTCTGATTGCTTATCCGTGTCAGGCAAGACAACCTGCGCCTGATATAAATTAGTGACGGTTGCGGCTTTAAGCGGCAAGGCTAATAAAGCCAAAAATAAAAAAGCACAACGCAACATAATAAACTCTTTCATAACGTAGTTAGTCCCTGATCATAATGGGATCAGGCAATGTTCAGCAAGTGTAACTGTTTATTATTGCCCCTGATGATAAACATGGATGAACTTTCATTAAAAGATGAGGTATCAGGCAATTCCAGACAACGCCGCGATAAAGTGCGATTTGACTCACAAATTCCGCTAGTTAATCGTTTGCTTCCATGCTAGGATTGCGCGATTTTTTTTCAGACAGGATGGAATATACAATGATGCAGGTACTGCAAGGTGCACAAATGCTATTCGTCGCATTTGGTGCGTTGGTTCTGGTTCCGTTACTTACCGGGCTAGATCCTAGTGTCGCCCTATTTGGTGCGGGTATTGGTACTCTTCTTTTTCAAGTCATCACTAAACGTTCCGTCCCTATTTTTCTCGCTTCCTCTTTCGCATTCATCGCTCCAATCATGTACGGCGTCCAGACTTGGGGAATCGCTGGTACCATGGGTGGCCTGATGATGGCTGGCATCGTGTATGTGCTGATGGGAGCTATCATTAAAGTACGTGGCGTTGCGATTATCCATAAAATCCTGCCACCGGTTGTTGTTGGCCCGGTTATCATGGTCATTGGCTTAGGCTTAGCGCCTGCTGCAGTTAATATGGCCTTAGGTAAAAGTGGAGATGGCGGTATACAGCTAGTCAATAGTGATGCTTCGCTTTGGATTTCAAGCATTTCTCTGCTTGTGACTATTGCTCTCAGTGTATTTGCCAAAGGCTTCCTGAAGTTAGTTCCGATTATGGGGGGGATTGTTGCAGGTTACTGTGTGAGCCTGGGCTTTGGCGTTGTCGACTTTGCACCAGTTACTCAGGCAAGCTGGCTCTCGATACCAAACTTCACATTCCCTGAGTTCAACATTAACGCCGTGCTATTTATGATCCCTGTTGCGATTGCTCCAGCGGTAGAGCATGTAGGCGATATACTGGCGATTTCTAATGTAACCGGTAAAGACTATCTGAAAAAACCGGGCCTGCACCGCACGATGGCGGGTGACGGGATTGCCACCATCGCGGCCTCAATGTTTGGAGCACCGCCTAATACCACTTATTCTGAAGTCACTGGCGCTGTCATGCTAACCAAAGCCTTCAACCCCGTCATCATGACCTGGGCTGCTATAACGGCTCTGGTACTGGCATTTGTCGGCAAGTTAGGGGCAATGTTGCAAACTATTCCGGTACCGGTGATGGGCGGCATCATGATCCTGCTATTTGGATCCATTGCGACCGTTGGCCTCAATACACTCATCAGGAATCAGGTTGATCTGCACAAAGCACGCAACCTGGTTATCGTCGCGGTAACACTGGTCTTCGGTATTGGCGGCATGGCTTTCGGTATCGGCGAATTCAGCCTGCAGGGAGTAAGTCTGTGCGGTATCGTGGCAATTTTGCTAAACCTGATCCTGCCTGACGATCTGGGGGATAATCATGTTGTTGATAATGCTCAGATGGAAAACACCACAGAGAGTTAAATTGCCTAATTATTCAGATAATTAGTCGATTTCAGTTTATACCGATAATAAAAAAGCCGAACCTAGTTCGGCTTTTCTCTATCAAAACTTCTTGCTTACTTAGTACCGAAGATCTTATCGCCCGCATCGCCCAGACCTGGAACGATGTAGCCTTTGTCATTTAGCTTCTCATCAATAGCAGCTGTGTACAGCTCAACATCCGGATGTGCTTTTTCCAGTGCAGCAATACCTTCAGGCGCAGCAACAAGTACTAAGACTTTAAATTGCTTACAGCCTTGCTCTTTTAGCAGGTCCAGTGTTGCAATCATTGAACCGCCAGTCGCTAACATTGGATCGACAACCAAAGCAATACGCTCATCAATGTTTGATGCAAGCTTATTGAAATAAGGCACAGGCTCTAATGTTTCTTCATCACGGTAAATACCGACAACGCTGATACGTGCACTTGGTACATGCTCAAGAACACCGTCCATCATACCAAGACCGGCACGAAGAATAGGCACAACCGTGACTTTTTTACCTTTGAGCTGGTCAATTTCAACTGGACCATCCCAACCTTCAATGGTAACTTTTTCTGTTTCGAAGTCCGAAGTCGCTTCATACGTCAGTAGGCTGCCTACTTCCGTTGCTAACTCACGAAAACGCTTAGTGCTGATGTCGCCTTCGCGCATAAGACCAATCTTATGTTTAACCAGTGGGTGTTTAACCTCAACGACTTTCATTTCTGACTCCTAAGCAAACAAAATTTAAAAAAAATCGAATCATTATACACTAGACCATTAACCTTCTGATAGGGGAAAGGGTATCGTTTGCTCAGGAAACACCCAGCAAGATTTATTGACGCAAACGTTTCCCTTTCCGCCCTGACTGCTGTTATCATACCCCCGCTTTTTTACTTTAATACGTTGAGGGACCTCCTGTGAGCGGCAATAACTCTTCTCTTAGTTACAAAGATGCTGGTGTAGATATCGATGCAGGTAATGCATTAGTAGATCGTATTAAAGGGGTGGTAAAACGCACCCACCGTCCTGAGGTAATGGGCGGCATCGGTGGTTTCGGGGCGCTATGCTCGCTACCCACCAAGTATAAAGAGCCGGTCTTGGTATCAGGTACCGACGGCGTGGGCACGAAACTTCGTCTAGCGATGGATCTGAACAAGCATGACACGATCGGCATTGATCTCGTTGCGATGTGTGTCAACGACCTGATTGTTCAAGGTGGCGAACCTCTTTTCTTCCTTGATTATTATGCGACAGGCAAATTAGACGTTGATACCGCGGCCAGTGTTGTTGCCGGTATCGGTGAAGGTTGTATTCAGGCGGGCTGCGCCTTAATCGGCGGTGAAACGGCTGAAATGCCGGGCATGTACCACGGTGAAGATTACGACGTTGCGGGTTTCTGTGTCGGGGTGGTAGAGAAAGCTGACATCATCGACGGCTCTAAAGTGAAAGCCGGCGATGCGTTAATCGCGGTTGGCTCAAGTGGCCCGCACTCAAACGGCTATTCTCTCGTCCGTAAAATCATTGACGTGTCACAAGCGGATCTTAATCAGGATCTGGAAGGGAAATCACTCGCCGATCACCTGTTAACTCCAACCAAGATTTATGTGAAATCAACACTGAAAATGATGGAGTCCTGTGACGTTCACGCGATTTCTCATATCACTGGTGGTGGTTTCTGGGAGAACATTCCACGTGTACTTCCAAAAGGAACGAAAGCGGTGGTTGATGGCAACAGCTGGCAGTGGCCGGCAATTTTCAACTGGCTGCAAACTGCCGGCAACGTCGAAACCTATGAAATGTACCGTACTTTCAACTGTGGTGTTGGGCTAGTGATTGCCTTACCACAAGCCCAGGCAGTGCAAGCAATTGAAATTCTGAAAGCGGAAGGCGAAAATGCCTGGCTGCTCGGTGAAATTGCTACCGCTGACGCTGGCGAAGAGCAGGTGGAGATCAAGTAAGTCGATGAAAAACATCGTTGTCCTAATTTCTGGTAATGGTTCAAATCTTCAAGCCATCATTGATGCTTGTCAGAGTGGGACTATTGAAGACGCCAAAGTCGCGGCCGTGCTATCAAACAAAGCAGATGCTTATGGCCTTGAGCGCGCTCGCCAGGCAGGAATTGAAGCGGTGTCTCTTGCCGCAAGTGATTACGCTGATCGCGAAGCTTACGATAAGGCAATGGCAGAGCAAATCGATAGCTTCGAACCAGAACTTGTCATCTTGGCCGGGTTCATGCGTATCCTCAGTGATGAGTTTGTCCGTCACTATCAGGGCAAAATGCTTAATATCCACCCTTCTTTGTTGCCGAAATACACCGGTCTTCATACCCACCAGCGCGCTTTAGCCGCTGGTGATAAGGTGCATGGTACCAGTGTCCACTTTGTCACCGAAGAGTTAGATGGTGGCCCGGTGATCCTGCAAGCAAAAGTGCCTATTTTTGCTGAGGATACAGTTGATGAAGTAGCAGCCAGAGTACAGCAGCAAGAGCATCGTATTTATCCTTTAGTTGCGAACTGGTTCTTGCAAGATCGTTTAATCATGGAGAATGATGGCGCGGTTTTAGACCGCGAACCACTGCCTCCCCAAGGCTACGCAACCGACGAATAAACAAACGCGGCCATCTGGCCGCGTTTTTATTTGTTCGTCAAATTGTTCACACCCGACATTAACGATTACATCACAACGCCTTGAGCAGCAACATATCCGCCTACAGGGTCCGGTTATGCACGAGTTCACCAAAGTGAAACACGCTAAACTCCCCTTGCTGCATTTTATGCCAGCTCTCATTATTGGTGAGAGGCTGAGTTGCTATCACCGTAACCACATCATTAGGTGTTGTTTCCTTCTGGAAATCAATCGTGACATCTTCATCGATCAACGATGCCTGACCAAATGGGGCGCGGCGGGTGATCCAATACAAGTTGTTGGTACAGTAAGTCACCACACAGCTACCGTTGCTGAGCAACATGTTATACACACCAAGCTGGCGCAAGCGATCACAACACTCTGCGATATAGCCATATACAGGAGTTAAGTCATCGGGCAAATCTGGAAATTTTGCGTCTAACTGGTTTAGCAACCAACAAAAAGCAATTTCACTATCGGTATCCCCGACAGGTTTAAATCGTCCGGTATCAAGCGCTTCATAGCCTGTTAACTGACCATTATGGGCAAAAGTCCAGTAATGCCCCCATAACTCCCGGGTAAACGGATGGGTATTTTCTAAACTGACGCCCCCGCGATTGGCCTGCCGGATATGGCTGACCACTGCGCAGCTTTTGATCGGGTATCCCTGTACTAACTCAGCAATACGAGATTGATAGCTCGGATTAGGGTCTTTAAATGTTCTGAACCCTTTACCTTCATAGAAGACGATTCCCCAGCCATCACGATGAGGCCCGGTTTTTCCGCCACGCTGCATCAGGCCGGTAAAACTAAAACAGATATCTGTTGGCACATTTGCGCTCATGCCAAGCAATTCACACATATCTCTTATGCCTCTCTTCTTAAATAGCGGCTCGATTTAACAACTATACCGCCATTTCCTTTTCCACCAGCATGATCAAAATATGGATAATTTTAATATGCACTTCCTGGATACGATCGGCAAAACCAAAGTGCGGAACACGGATTTCCACATCGGCCAAACCCGCCATCTTGCCACCGTCCTTCCCCGTCAGCGCAATCACCTTCATGCCTTTTGCATGGGCGGCTTCAATCGCTTTAAGGATATTGGCAGAGTTACCTGAGGTAGACAGACCAAACAGCACATCCCCCTGAGATCCAACAGCTTCAAGATAACGAGAGAATACGTGTTCATAACCAAAGTCATTACTGACACATGACAAATGACTGGGATCCGAAATCGCAATCCCCGGATAACCAGGACGATCCTCTCGGTAACGGCCTGTCAGTTCTTCCGCAAAATGCATCGCATCACAGTGAGAACCACCGTTTCCGCATGATAATACTTTACCACCCTGCTTAAATGAATCAGCCAGTAGCTTTGCTGCCGCTTCAATATCCGCAACATTTTTTTCGTCGTTCAAAAAGCGGTTTAACACTTCGGCAGCTTCGCTTAACTCTGCACGAATCATATCTTGATACATAGGCTTATCTCTGATTATTCATTAAATAGATTTTTCAGGGTACATCGCACACCTGAATTGCTATACGCCTGTATCTGCAGTGTACAAAGAAACGGTCGAGGGTGTCGACTCCTGAGAGGGCACATTGTGATGGTTTATTGCCAAATGTTCACGTAATGACGGAGCAGAAGCATAAAGGGTAATATTATCTGCCGCCAAAACGCCCGCATTGGCCAGCTTAGTCTTAACATGCGGGGCCACTCCCAATAAGTACACCGGATAATGACGAAGACGATCTAATGCATTTTCAAATGCATGAATCGCCGTAATATCAATGGTAGAAACATCCGCGAAATCCAATACAACGGCACGCGTATCAACCAATGAGCTATCAATCACTGAAAACGCTTTTTCACTCGCCGCAAAAAAGAGAGGACCGTTAATATCGTAAACCACCACATCAGAACCAAAATCCAGGTGTTCATGCTGATCACCGACCACGGTAACGGTGGTCAGGCTGGCAATACGCTGGATAAACAATACCCCGGCTAACAACAGCCCCACCACCACAGCAATCACCATGTCAAACACCACGGTCAACGTGAAACAAGTTAACAATACTGCGACATCACGACGAGGTGCCACTTTCAGAGTATGCACAAAGTGCGGGGCTTCTGACATATTCCAGGCCACCATGATCAACAGGCCAGCTAGCGCACTCATTGGCACATAAGATAACATTGGCGCCAGAGAAATCATTGCCGCCAGCACGAAAAGGGCATGAATAATAGCGGAAACCGGAGAGAAGGCGCCGGAACGGATATTGGTTGCGGTACGGGCAATAGCAGCCGTTGCCGGAATACCGCCGAAAAAAGGCACAACAATATTTGCCAAACCCTGGCCTACCAGCTCTGCATTGGGGTTGTGCTTCTTACCCGTCATACCATCGGCAACAACGGCACAGAGCAGAGACTCAATGCAGCCTAACATCGCGATAGTAAAAGCCGCTGGCAGCAACTCGACGACCAGCGACCAATTCACACTGTCGTTGTGCCATAACACACTAAATTGGGGCAATACCTGAGGGATCCCCTGACCAATCAAATCTCCGATCTGATAATGGAATTTTTCACCCAGTAATCCGACGTGGGAGGCTCCGAAATGGTTCATCAGTAGAGCCAGCAATGTACCGATTACCAAAGCAACAACATGTGGCGGAATACGGGTCTTTAATTTACTCCAAGCTATAAATACGGTGATGGTGATCAGGCCAACAGTCGTATCGGCAAAGTCCACGCTGGGTAACGCGCTGGCATAAGCCATCACTTTTTCCGGAAAGTGAATGGGATTTCCAGCCACCGATAACCCCAGCAGATCTTTTAATTGCAAAAACGCAATAACCAGACCGATACCGGCAGTAAAGCCCGTTGTCACCGGATAAGGAACATAAGCCACCAGCTGACCGAGACGTAAAATCCCCATTAGAACCAGGATCACACCCGACATTAACGTCGCCAGCATTAAACCGCTCAGACCATATTGCTGGGTAATGGGTAGCAAGATCACCACAAATGCCGCCGTCGGGCCTGTGATGTTAAATCGAGAACCACCGAATAGTGCCGCGAGCAAACCCGCCACGATAACGGTATATAGACCATGTTGAGGTGGCACACCAACGGCGATAGCCAAAGCCATGCCAAGAGGAATAGCAACAATCCCGACCGTCACACCCGCAACGATATCAGAACGAAATTTAGAGAAGGAATAACCATCCTTCCACGCTTGTGATAAAGCATGAAATAGCAACACGACAAACCCCTTTATACCAAACGAGATAAATATCTGCTCAATTCAGAACGTTGCCAGTGGCCAGAGAACAACCCAAATTGATGAAGATATAGTTGCTCTACATCGAAAAAATTTGGGGCCGGAATCAGGCCGCTGGCACGTTCCCGAAGGGCGAGTTTAAATTGCTCAGCCACTGCGTTGCTTGACTTTGATGGATGTGAATACATCTACAATCAAGCGCCTTGTCACTGAGCAATTTAATTCTCGCTGAATGGCCAAATACTTATCCCGTTTGGTATTACGTACACAAAAAAAACAGGAATAGCTGTCAACCCGAAAGAGGGATCCGGCGGGCATGTGTCAGTCGGAGATCGGGAAAGGCAACATATAACAGAATACTGCCCACTACAGCCAGACGAAAGTCGATAGCCGTGATTAACGTGAACAACATCACAATATGCTCCTATATTAATAGGCTGGATTATTTTCGCAAGTACAAAAAAGCAACTCACTGATTTTTGATCAACCCTCGTTTTATCAAGGGATAACAAACCACAGACACGTAACACCTCACCTCAAATCGAAAAAATTATTTTACATTTCATTAAAAAAACAATTACACTTGTTGTTAGTGGTAAGACCTCTTACCTTGCATAAAATGTACCCAACACAATAAATGTATATTCATTGAAAGTATTCTGTAACAGGTCAACCCACAGCTATTTTGTGCCATAACAGTGAAGGCGGCGATTTTTCCGTGTGACATTTATCAAGATAAATGAACACATCCTCTGCAGCTTAAAGAACAAGCAGTACTGGACGAAATAGCGCTGAGGTGAGACGTTACGCCCCGATAAGGAGAATCACCATGGTAACACTCATGTACCTGCTAGGATTTATAGGTATAACTGGCATACTCGCCTACCATAGAGCAAGTCTGAGAACCTTTACTCTTGCTTTGGCTGTGGTACTTGCCATCGGCTCTGTACTTGATGTGATTGGTCAATACAGCTGGCTGGTGTACTTCATCATTGCCGTGCCAATCAATATATTCTCCTTTCGCAAAAGTTTCCTCAGCCGACCCGCTTTAAAACTGTTTAAAGGTGTGATGCCTGAAATGTCCCGCACCGAAAAAGAGGCCATTGATGCGGGAACGGTCTGGTGGGAAGCCGATCTGTTCCGTGGTAATCCTGACTGGAACAAACTGCATGACATCCCGGCACCGCGCCTGAGTGCAGAAGAAAAAGCCTTTCTAGAAGGGCCCGTTACCGAAGTCTGCCGTATGGTTAACGACTTTCAGGTCACCCATGAACTGGCCGATCTACCTCCTGAAGTCTGGCAGTATCTGAAAGATCATAAATTCTTCGCGATGATCATCGATAAACAATACGGTGGACTGGCGTTTTCTGCCTATGCGCAATCCCTTGTGTTACAAAAACTGACCGGGGTTTCTGCCGTACTGTCATCGACAGTCGGTGTACCGAACTCATTAGGCCCCGGCGAACTGCTACAGCACTATGGTACTCAAAGTCAAAAAAACCATTACCTGCCTCGCCTCGCGGAAGGGAAGGAGATCCCATGTTTTGCCCTGACCAGCCCCGAAGCGGGTTCCGACGCCGGCTCGATTTCTGATTTCGGTATCGTGAAAAAAGGGATCTGGCAAGGCGAGGAAGTGCTCGGCATGGAACTGACCTGGAATAAGCGTTACATCACCTTAGCGCCTGTCGCGACAGTGTTGGGGCTGGCATTTAAGCTCTTCGACCCGGACCATCTGCTTAGCGATGAAGAAGAACCCGGCATTACTTGTGCTTTGATCCCGACCGAAATCGAAGGCGTTGAAATCGGCCGACGCCACTTCCCTCTGAATGTGCCTTTCCAGAATGGTCCAACTAAGGGTAATAAAGTCTTCGTACCGATAGACTTCATCATTGGTGGCCAAGAAATGGCGGGCCAGGGGTGGCGTATGCTGGTTGAGTGCCTGTCTGTCGGCCGCGGTATTACCTTGCCGTCAAACTCTACCGGGGGTATCAAAACAGCGGCAATGGCAACCGGTGCCTATGCCCGTATTCGTCGCCAGTTCAAACTGCCGATAGGTAAAATGGAAGGGATTGAAGAACCGCTTGCACGCCTTACCGGTAATGCTTATGTCCTGGATGCTGCTAGTAACCTCACTGTCGCGGGTATCGATTTAGGTGAAAAACCATCGGTGATCTCAGCCATTGTCAAATATCACTGTACGCATCGTAGTCAACGCAGTGTTATTGATGCAATGGATATCGTCGGGGGTAAAGGGATCTGTATAGGGCCAAGTAATTTCCTGGCTCGTAGTTATCAGGGGGCGCCCATTGCCATTACCGTTGAAGGCGCGAATATCCTGACCCGATCAATGATCATCTTTGGTCAGGGTGCCATCCGCTGCCATCCATATGTCTTGGACGAAATGAATGCAGCCTACAATGACAATCAGGAGCAGGCATTAACTGATTTTGATAAAGCGATGTTTGGTCATATTGGTTTTGTGATAAGCAACATGGTTCGCTCGTTCTGGCTGGGCTTGACAGATGGCCGAGGCTCTGTTGCACCACGCAAAGATCCAACAGTCCGTTACTATCAGCAAATGAATCGCTACAGTGCTAACCTTGCCTTACTGGCCGATATTTCAATGGCCGTATTGGGTGGTTCACTTAAACGAAAAGAACGTCTGTCTGCTCGCTTGGGAGATGTGTTAAGTCAGCTTTATCTGTCCTCGGCGACGCTAAAACGTTTTGCTGATGACGGCTGTCAACAAGAAGATCTTCCACTTGTTCACTGGGGGCTGCAAGATTCCCTGCATCAGACAGAAGAGGCTCTGGATCAATTCCTGGCTAACTTCCCGAACCGCTTTATTGCGGGCATGCTGCGGGCCGTTATTTTCCCGCTGGGGCAGAGACGAGCAAAACCCAGTGACAAGCTTGATCATACGGTGGCTCGTATTATCCAGACTCCTTGCGATACACGTAGCCGAATTGGTCAAGGCCAATTCCTTGAAGCAACAGAAAATAATGCCGTCGGTATGATTGAGCTGGCTCTGAAAGACATTCTGGCTGCTGAGCCTATCTATGATCGTGTCTGCCAGGCCGCAGGTAAAAAACTGCCGTTTATGCAGCTTGATAAGGTGGCGGCGACCGGTTTAGAGCTTAACGCCATCAATGAGGAAGAGGCTGACCTGCTACGTAAAGCGGAAGAAGGTCGATTACGTACAATCAATGTCGATGACTTCGCCTCGGAAGAGCTTGCTGCCAAACCTTACCGCGCTGTCGAAAACAATATCGGTAATGCCGCGTAGCCCTAATAAGCCTGACACGAGGGAAAGCTAAATACTTCAATGCCGCTGACTTAAGGTTAGCGGCATCTTTCCCTACATTTTAACTGCCTCTTCTAAAAAGGGCCGACGGTATACCCGAGTGGGACGACCGACTTTTCCATGTGCGAGGAAGGCAATCAGATCGCCATCTTCTACCGCTTTATCTAAATATCGGCGAGCAGTACTTTTACTGATACCAAACTCAGCGGCGATGCTGTTTGATGTATGTTCGATATGTGCATGGCCAAAGTGCTCAATGATCTGTTTTAAGGTATAAGCATCTGTAGATGCATTAGATTTTATTGGTGATTTACTGGCGTTAAACAAGCGGTCGAGTTCATTTTGCCGAAAATGCTTTGACGATTTCACATGGTGTTTAAGATCCCACAATCGCCCTAAACTTTCACTCAGGCGGCTATAATCCAAAGGTTTAACCAAATAATCAAATGCGCCATATCGGTGCGCTTTTTGCACCGTTTCAGAATCATTGGCAGCCGTGATCAAAATGCACTCTGGATAATTGGGACGGTTCAACAGCTCTAAGACCAACTCGACCCCCAATCCATCCGGTAAATAGTTATCAACGATCACCAAATCCGGCACGACAGCCTCTACAAATTCTCTGGCTTCAGCAAGATTCCCTGCAACACCAAGTACTTTGAAGCGGCTGTCTTTATTGACAAAATAACTATTAAGCGCCGCTATATCTTTGTCGTCTTCAACAATCAAAACCTTCAGCATTGTTCGTCCTTGGGAAAGTAAACGGTAAAGGATGTTTCCTCGGTATCGCTATCTAGCTCCAAGTGGCCCCCGCCCTCTTCAACAATGGCCTGAACCAGATGCAAGCCAATACCATGCTCTTCATAATTCGGTTTGCTGGTATAGCCCAGCTGGCATAGCACATCGAGACTTAAGTTAATTACCGGGCCATTATTGGTAACAGACAATACCCGCTCGGTTGCATTTTCCCACAATGCGATCTCAACAGCAGGCTCGTCTGCATCAAGCAACGCATCAAGGCTGTTATCTATCAAGTTACCCACCAGCGAACAAAGCTGCTCTTCCGTTATCGCGCTTGGGCAGCCCCCCCATCCCTTAATAATCTGGGTCGTAAAAATTACGCCTTGTTCATTCGCTTTGCATAACTTTGATATCAGCAGCCCTGAAAGCTGGGGCAGCGCATCAAGATCTCTGACACCATCGAGTTGGGATTGATTAGCCCGAGACTGCGCCAATGTCATCGCCAGCGCATTCTCATACATCCCCATCTGCAACAGCCCCGCTATGCTTGAAAGCTTATTCTGGTATTCATGGCGGGTAACGCGCAAGCTATCAAGATAGCGATCGACCTGGCTGAGCTTATTAGAAAGCACCTGCATTTCCTGCTGTGTTCTAAAGCTAAAAACCGCACTTACCGGCTCATTCAGTTCACCACTAATGGTGACACGGGTAACAACGAGGTTTCGCCCGTTCACCCTGAGCATTTTGTCAATAAAATCATTGCCACTTAACGTAAACAGGTTAGCGTCCTTAACGATGTCAGTGATCGGCATGTTCGCCGTGTACGGAGATTCTTTTAACAGCAGGGATTTTGCCGAGTCATTGATCAAATACACTTCGCCGTGCTGATTAATGGCAATCAGTCCTTCATGAGCCGCTTCCAGCACCCCTTGGTTGGTATCTAGAGCCTGTCTAAGCTGCCATGGCTCCATATGCTGCATCTGATGGCGAACATAGTCAGAAAAACGCCACGCGACCAACCCCGAAAATAGCACTGCAAAGGCGCCAAAGAACAACAGCGGAGAGATAATTTCCGCGCCCCAGCCCGCAAGAGTATTCTTAAGGTAGCCCACTTTGATCATACCGACAACCATACCGGAATCGCTGATAATAGGCGCAATATAACGGATAGATGGCCCTAGTGAGCCAGTTCCTTGAGAAAGGTAAGACTCACCTTGTTCAAGGGCACGAAGAATATCGCCCCCCATCACAGGAAGACCAATGCGATCAACAACCGGGTGTGCCATACGGATACCGGCATGATCACTTACCGTTATAAAATCGGCGTCACTGACAGTTTGAACGCTTGATACTATCGTCTGTACACTGCTCGGATCGTTCCCCGCCACCGCGTTAATCAGACTGGGTAGGCGGGATAGCTGCAATGTCTGAACCTGCGCCCGTAGTGCGATTTGCTCGTTCAGCACCCGATTTAAGCGATAGGCGCTTATCCCCCACCAACTGACCGCACTGAATGCAAACACGCCACACAACAGCAGGGTGAGTTGTTTTGTAAAGGAGTGCGGTATAAGCCAAAAATTCATAACAAGCTTCTTTTAAAAAGGCCATAAAGGCAGGATAAGGGAAACGGCACAATTTTCGCAGGCTGCATGGCTGGAAGTTTGGCCCCGCTCTCTCCGGTGAATTTTATGACTTTTATGGTATCAAAAATGCTTATCTCACGTCAGTTACACCCTTAATCCGCGCTCCACTTCAAAGTCGTAATTCACTGCCGTTGTTCTTATCCAAAATTGATTTATCGCAGTTTCTACGCGTGTACAAACGCTATGTTGAGGGCAAATCACGGAGGTATTTATGATTACAGCAACCAACACTCGTTTACTTATCCTATTACTGTTCGGCACCGGTCTCTGGTTTTTCCCGGGGCCGGAAGCGCTAACCACACAGGCTTGGCAGATGATGACGATCTTCGTCGTCACCGTACTCAGCCTGATACTTGCCCCCCTGCCACTGGGCGCGATGGCACTGCTTGGCCTCACCGCCGCAACCCTACTTGATGTGCTGCCGATTAGAACGGCCCTGACGGGTTTCGCTCACCCAACCATTTGGATGATAGCGGCAGCATTTTTCATTTCACGAGGCTTTATCAGTACCGGTTTTGGCCGTCGTGTGGGTTACTGGTTTATTTCTAAGCTCGGCCATAGTTCGCTGGGTCTGGCTTATGGCTTGGTGTTAACCGATTTACTGTTCGCACCGGCAACGCCGAGCACAACAGCACGATGCGGCGGAATTATCTCTCCGCTGTTCCGTTCAGTCGCCAACGCATATGATTCTGATCCAGAAAAAGGCACTGAAAACAAAATTGGCGCATTCCTCGTTCAATGTATTTTCCAGTGTAACGCCATTACTTGTGCCATGTTCCTGACCTCAATGGCCGGTAACCCGTTGGCCGCTAATTTTGCCAGCGAACAAGGTGTCGAAATCACTTGGGCGGGCTGGGCGATTGCAGCGATTGTTCCGGGTTTGATTTGTCTTTTCCTTATTCCGCTGGCGATGTACATTTTCTTCCCGCCGGAGCTTAAAAAGACACCGGAAATGCGCGCGATTGCCAAGCAGAAGCTGGTAGACATGGGCAAAATGAGCCGCGATGAAATGATGGTCTGTGTGACTTTTATCGGCATGATCTCACTTTGGGTTCTCGGTCCTACGCTGGGAATTCACTCAACGGTTACAGCGCTGTTAGGTCTGGTCTTTTTACTGTTTACCCGCACCATCACATGGGATGCCGTTCTCAGCGAGAAAGAAGCATGGCACACCATTACTTGGTTTGCGGTATTGGTGATGATGGCCTCACAGCTCAATAAGCTGGGCTTTATCAGTTGGTTCGGTGATTTTATTGGGCAGTCTTTGTCTGGGTATGGCTGGGTGACCACGTTGGTTATATTGCTGCTGGTTTACTATTACAGCCATTATCTGATGGCTAGTGCCATGGCGCACATCAGCGCAATGTATTCCGCATTTCTGGCCATCGCAATCGCTGCTGGTGCTCCCCCTATGCTGGCTGCGATTGTTCTGGGTATTTTCAGTAACTTGTATATGTCGACTACGCACTACTCTTCCGGGCCCGCTCCGATACTGTTCGGTGCAGGATTCCACCCGCTACAGCAATGGTGGAAGATCGGATTTGTATTCTCCCTCATCGTATTGCCAGTGTTCTTCTTTATTGGCGGCGCATGGTGGAAACTACTCGGTATGTGGTAAGTACCGCTCTTTCCCTTTCTATATTGAGGCGTTAACCAGAATAACGTAACAACAAGAAACTCAGTGTCTTTATCCACTCATACCGCTCGCTTAACCGCGAGCGGTTCTTCTTCGAGCAGAATAACAAGTCGCGATATAGAGCATTTGCCTTAAGATCGGATGACCGTCTCAATAAGCTTGTTAAATGCATTCTGATAGAAACAAATCAAAGGGAGCTTCAACTTGGGATCACTAACAATTCTTCAGCTAACGCTTTTTTAACCTGACGCTTACGCCAGAGAAAGCCCCCGATAATAACCAAAAAAATCACGATCAAATTGCTTCCCAGTACAATATTCAGGGCCTTAGAACGTGCCGCCTCCAGCTCTTCTTCCTTACGCTTTTGCTCTTCAGCTTGAGCTTTTGCTTCTTGCTGAGAGCGGAAAACCTCCAGGTTCTTATCAAGCTGTAATTCAGCCACTACTGCAAAATTGTTTTTCGGTAATTTAAAAATTAATTCCCGCCCATTAAGGATATCAGTCGCATATAACCAACCTGACCAGCTATAGCGTCCCGGTGTTTTTCCATGGGGGATAGGCACTCGCAAATCTTTTTCATCAGCCAGCGCATGCCCCTGATGGATCGTAACGCGTCCTTCCGGATCCACCTGTTCAATATGAGCAGCAAACGATCCAGGCACTAATGTGCCTTCTTCTCCGGTTACGGCGACCTCGTGAGATTCATTGCGGTCTCGTCCCTGGATAAAACTAACTGACAGTGGTGGCGGGTAAACTAAGACTTCTTGCTCGACCGTACGCAGGAAAATCCCGTTGCTGGATGTTATCTTTACCCTGTATTTGCCGGGCAGGATCTCGACTGGCAGGGCGACGGTAAAAATACCATCTCCAGGTTCTTCATCAAGCCCTAAGCCATCATCGGTAAATTCACCAAGCTTAATCGGGTCGGGCAATGCTTCCTTCGGTAATAATTCTGCATTTTCAACATATTCGTACAAAACCACAGTCAGTCTAATGCGATCAAGAAAATCTCTTAACGTCAGTAACTTTCCATCTTGCTTCAGCCGAGCGGTAAATTTAAGGGTTTCAGACTGATATAGTCTGGAAGGCAAATCGTCGATTTCCAGTTTCAAGTTCGATAACACTTTCACCTGGTTGTTCGGTGTTATCTTGCCAACGGCTTGCCAGGGACCCGGCATTGGGTTTTCAATAGAAATAATATCCATCTCAGGCTCTTCATGCCATGAGACATTATCCGGATGACGCCAGGGGTAATATTTAGTGCCATCAGGGCGCACAAGTACCACAGCGCGACTCTGCTTTTCTCTTTGCACCATAAATGAGACTTGATCCACCGTGGGATCGACTCGAAAACGGTTATCCAGCCACGACATTGCGGTACTCTCTTGGGCAAAAGAGAGTACCGGTAATAATATTACCAGTAGTAATAACCGCTGCAGCATAGATCCCCTACTGACGCCACAGGACGTCACCTTTTTTGCTAATAATATCTAAACGCGATTCATGCGCTTGTATCTCATCGGCAGAGGCATGAATGATCTTTAATGATTTTCGTCCTGAAGCAAGACGTTTGATCCCACTTTCTGTACCAGCATCACTTTCTTCACTCCCGGCATTCAACGCTAACGACGTTTGCCCACCCGTCATTAACAGGTAAACATCGGCTAGGATCTCGGCATCGAGTAAGGCGCCGTGGAGTGTACGATGTGAGTTATCGATACCATAACGTGAGCAAAGCACATCGAGGTTGTTACGTTTACCCGGGAAGATTTTCTTCGCCATCGCCAGGGTATCGGTAACTTTACAGAAATCCTCCGTTTTACCTATTGAACGATTGAGTTTTCGGAATTCATAATCCATAAAGCCCACATCGAAGGGAGCGTTATGGGCGACTAACTCTGCACCACGAATAAATTCCAGAAATTCATCATGAACGTCTTTATAAGCGGGTTTATCTTCCAGAAACTCATCGGTAATACCATGGACACCAACCGCTTCATCTTCAATGGTGCGATCAGGTTTGATATAAACGTGGAAGGTGTTTCCCGTCAATTTACGGTTGATAATTTCAACCGCGCCAATTTCAATAATACGATGGCCTTCGTAATGAGGGCCGGTCATATTCATACCCGTGGTTTCGGTATCGAGTACAATAATTCGTTCGTTAGTAGCTTTCATAGTAGCGATCATGTCAGACTCAAGTTTTCCCTAAAACGAATACTACCAAATATGACGAAGCAGGTAGAGATTTTCACCGATGGTTCTTGTTTAGGTAACCCCGGCCCCGGTGGTTACGGTACGGTTTTACGTTATAAACAACATGAAAAAGAACTCAATGCGGGCTTTTTCATGACAACAAATAACAGAATGGAATTACTGGCGGCCATTGTTGGTTTATCCAGTTTAAAAGAAGCGTGTAAAGTTGACCTGACAACTGACAGTCAGTATGTCCGTCAGGGGATCACCCAGTGGATCCATAACTGGAAAAAACGGAACTGGCAGACAGCTGCTAAGCAGCCGGTTAAAAATGCCGATCTCTGGCAACGCCTGGATCAAGAAACTCAGCGTCATATCGAAGTTAACTGGCATTGGGTAAAAGGTCACGCTGGTCATGCCGAAAATGAACGCTGCGATGAACTGGCGCGCAGCGCGGCTGAGTCCCCGACCCACGATGATACCGGTTATCAAGCCGACTCCTGACCCAGCGGTTAGTCAGGTGAACGCTGGCTAACTTTTCACTTTTTGACTGACCTTAGTATGGCAATTGACCCCCATCGGGGCTAACTGACGGCGTAATTTCCAGCGGGGTTTAATCGGTCTTAATGGGAACGTACGCTTGCGGGCGACGATAAAATACATACTCCCAATCACGGAAAGTGGATCCGCTACCATATTTTCGACCCAGGCCGCACAAGCCCGGTGTTTCGTTGCCGGCAAAACCGCAAAGTCATCCTGATAAACCACCTCATAATTCAACACCCCTAGCCAATCTTTTATCCGCATCGGCATAAACATCCTTCCGGACCAGGGATATTTTTTACGGTTCCATGGCAACAATCCTTTTAGGCCAAGAATGCTGACCGGGTTAAAACCACTGATCACCATATAGCCGTCATCAACCGTCACTCGGTCTACTTCTCGCAGCAAACGGTGAGGATCAGGGCAATAATCAAGTTGATGTGCAATGAGGCAAGCATCAAATGATTTTTCGATAAAAGGCAGTTCAAAAGGCTCGGCAATCAAATTATGCAGTGGATTGTACTTATCAACACATACCTGATGCTGGATGTTACAATGGCCACTCGCCAACTCACAGCTTAGACCACCCAGTTTCAACATATGATAGCCAAACAGCTTCGGACACCATTCATCGAGTTGTGCCTGAAGCAAGTCAGCGGCCCATTCACCATTTGTTATTTGTGACCAGGTGTTAGGTGCTTCAATATGTTTTAATGTGCGTGCTGGCTTCATAAGTTATTGCTCAACACCTTCAAAGGCTGGAGACGAAATATATGTTAACTGTTCAAAGCATACCCGCATTTAATGATAATTACATCTGGCTGATTCACAGTCCGGATAATCATTGCGTTGTTGTCGATCCTGGAGATGCAACTCCGGTGATCAAGGTATTAGAAGAGCAACAACTCACTCTTGAGGCAATATTAATTACTCACCATCATCATGATCATATTGGTGGCATTAGCGAACTAAAACGCCGTTATCCGCAGATCAATATTGTCGGCCCGGCAGCTGAACCTGTTCCCGGGATTTCCCAATCGGTTGAAGATGGCGATCAGGTCGAGCTATTTGGCGAGCGTTTTATGGTGCTTGGCGTTCCAGGCCATACGTTAGGACATATTGCTTACGTAGGCGATGGTAAACTCTTTTGTGGCGATACTCTCTTTTCAGCGGGTTGCGGACGCCTTTTTGAAGGTAATCCGGCTCAGATGTTCAGCTCACTGCAGAAAATTGCCGCCCTGCCGGATGAAACCGAAGTTTACTGTGCCCACGAGTATACGAGCAGTAACTTATCTTTCGCGCTAGTTGCAGAGCAAGACAACCCTCACCTTCAGCGTTACAGAGAGGTGGTCAGTCGCGCGCGTGCACAGGGGATCAGCACCATTCCATCAACACTGGGGCAAGAAAAGTTGATCAATCCGTTTTTGCGCTGCGATCAGCCAAGTATCAAAAAATCTGTTGCGAATAAAGCATTTGACGATAGTGATCTGGAGACATTTGCCGCACTGAGAAGATGGAAGGACGAATTTTGACACAGGTCTCTTGTAACCAAGGTGGCAGGACAAGTATTATCATCAACCATTTTGGCTGTAGGCAGGTGTCATGAAGTCACGAATTTTATTAGCGAGTGCGCTATTACTGGCTGGTTGCCAAATAACGAATACCGTAGAAGAGCAAGCAAGTACCAATAAAAATGAAACGCTAACTCAGACGCAAGTAACAGGAAAATCTGTTCTGGATGTGGATGATAAGCCTATTATAAAAGAAGAAAAAAGACTGACGCCTCAGGAACAAGATGATGTTTGGCAACGGCTCAGTATGCAAATCACAACTGATATCCCAAACAACAAGCAGGTTCAGGATTATCGTAACTGGTATTTGAAGCACCCCGCGCATCTGAACACCGTATCTAAGCGTGCCGAACCCTTTCTTTATTACATCACTGAAGAAGTCGAAAAACGCGGATTCCCTCTCGAGCTCGCTTTATTGCCGATTGTTGAAAGCTCTTTTGACCAATTTGCCTACTCCCATGGCCGAGCTGCTGGTTTATGGCAAATTACGCCACCAACAGGCCGCAGCTTTGGTCTCGAACAAAACTGGTGGTATGACGGTCGCCGTGATGTCGTTGAATCAACTCGCGCCGCACTGGATTTATTGGAATACCTTAATCGTAAATTTGACGGCAACTGGCAACATGCGTTAGCCGCGTATAACACTGGCGAAGGGCGGGTATTCAGAGCCATCCGGAAAAACAAAGCAGCCGGTAAACCAACCGATTTCTGGTCACTGGACTTACCGAAAGAAACCAGCGGTTATGTCCCCAAACTCTATGCTGTGGCAGATGTCATCAGAAATCAAAAAGCGTATGGTATAGAGATCCCTAACATTGCCAATAAACCAGCAGTGAAGCTCGTTGAGCCAGGAATCCAGATGGACTTGGCCATGGCGGCACAATATGCCAGTATGAAACTGTCTGAACTGCAAAGCCTGAATCCGGCCTATAACCAGTGGGCTACCGCACCAGATGGTCCGAACCATTTACTCCTGCCGACCAACAAAGTGGATACTTTCAATATTCAGCTGGCTAACAGTGGCCATCAGGGAATGAATGTGATCCGTTATCAGGTGAAGCCCGGTGATAGTTTAAGCGTACTGGCGGCCAAACATAAAACGACAGTGAAGCAAATCCAACGAGCCAACAAAATAACCGGAACCAGTATTCGAACCGGTAAACATATCCTGATCCCTGTGGCGATGAAAGACAGTGACGGATTTCCATCGGCATACCAAGCGCAACAAGTACGCAGCCAGAAAAGTCACGGTAGCGGCTACCGAACCGTGTATCACATTAAATCAGGTGACAGCCTATGGACCATCGCCCGCAGTCAGAAAGTGACTATCGACCAGCTAACAAAGTGGAATGGCCTTTCTAAAAATCAATCTCTTCATATCGGTCAGAAACTCAACATTTGGAAAACAAGCGGCAATGGCGGGGTCATTCGTACGGTATATTATGAAATTCGTCAGGGTGATAATCTCAGTAAAATTGCTCAACGTTATAAAGTGAAAGTTTCTGATGTAGTAAAATGGAATAACATCAGTTCCAGCAAGTATTTAAAACCCGGACAAAAGCTGAAATTGTACATTGATGTAACCAAGGTAAGCGTATGACACCGTCAAAAAACCCATTAATCGCTTTATGGGATCTGTTCCGATCACCCATTGACTGCTTTGCTGCAATACACGAACGCCCTAAGTGGGCAATTCTCCCATTCTTAGTCATTCTCTTAGGCTCTTTTATCCTTTGGGGAACATACTTTGATCACGTCAATATGGCATGGCTACAGCAGGAATTAACAGTCCAGCTATCAAATGTTGATCAAGACGTTCAGAAAGCCTGGCTGACTAAAGAGGTTTTACTCGCGGGAGAAGTATTCAGTGATATTTTAGGCCGAACAGCGTGCATTTTTGTTCTGGCCCTTTGGTTAAATTTAGCGACCAAAGCAAACCGCTATCAACACGGCTTCGGTAAATGGCTTGCTGCATCATGTTTTATTATGCTGCCCGCAATCATCGGTGATGTTGCCAGTTATACTAATATCATGTTTAACCCAAGTGATATCTTACCTAATGCCGCTGACCTCAATAGTTTGAACGGATTATTAAAACTGCCTCTCAACCATCCATGGTCACCGTTTGCCACCACAATACCTCTATTAGCACCTTGGTACATCGCCCTGACCTATGCGGCAGTCGGAGCCTGGACAGACTTTGACCGTGCTAAGGCTATTATCATTGCCATCCTGCCCTGGATACTCACTTTGATTCTCTGGCCGGTAATGATTTTTACAGCCTGAATGTGGCTATAATTGGGTTATGATCAGAGGCTTCCGTTTTGGGCGCCTCTGCTTCCATTAACCTCAAGCCTCTGTAATACAGATGATCAAGCGGTTTGCCCAGTACCGTACTTCGCTGATCGATATTCAGCACTACGGCTTTTAACTGCAAACCTTCCGCAAAATCTCTGACGACATCTATTCGTCCTTGCCTCCAACTATTAAAGTCACCCGCTAAGATTACCGGTCCTTGATGTTTAGCCAGTACTCTACCAAGGCGGTCCATTTGTGCCTTATACTCCTCCAGCCCTAACGCAAAATTCAAACCATGCAAGTTAACGACAGCCAGTACCTGACCATTCGAAAGAGAAAAGCGCGCCAATAACGCCGATTTGGGTAACCTCAGCCAAGGTTCCATAGCAAGATAAGCACATGTTTCAATGGCTTCGACAGACGACAAGTTCATAACACCGGCAGACGTATTAAAGAATTTAAAGGCATTCGCCATTGTCACTTGCCAGTGTGATGTATCTAAATAGTCCTTTAATGCCGTAGTTAAACTCGCTTCTTGCAATAAGACCAGTTCGCTATCTGCCGTAAACAACTCCAGCGCCTGGCGCCAATTTTCTCGCTGCTGTTTGTAGATATTCCAGACAGAAACAGTCAGCGCACCATCCTGATCTAAAGGCTGGTCGGAAGTTCCATCAATACAATGATAGGAATAAGTGGGAGTCGTAATATCTGCCGTTACTTCCGGCGCCCTGGCAACATCAAATGACCAGGAAATAAACCCCAATCCAATGCCTGTTACAAGGGTACAAACACCCAAAAAAACCGTAATCCCGCGCTTCATCTCGATTATTTCCGACTGTTATAGGTATAAACACACTGATATCAGAAATCATACCACTGTCGTGATAGAAGAGCTGGATAAGTTGGGAAAGGAATATACTAAAAAGCCTCAGCATTTCTGCTGAGGCTTTCTAAAATGACAGGGGTGGAGAGATTCGAGCTCCCAACACGCGCTATTTTTGGTACAGGGGGAATCCGCTGCTCTGCCAGTTCGAGTAACAAACGTAAAAAAGCCCCAGCATTTCTGCTGAGGCTTTCTAAAATGGCAGGGGT
>NZ_JAWWDA010000022.1:0-66396 GCF_033720175.1 Photobacterium sp. | reverse complement strand
TCCGTGCAATCGCTTCTGAAGGCTTCAAAACTCTTGCTGAAGGTCAAAAGGTTTCTTTTGACGTAGAACAAGGCCAGAAAGGTCCTCAAGCTGCAAACGTAGTTGCTCTATAATTTAGAGTCTATGTAATCAGTATAAAAAATGTCGGCGCTGCCGGCATTTTTTTTGCCTGTCATTTGTCACGATGATCAACAGTTCAACCCCGTGAGGGGTGTTATCGTTTTAACGTTAGCATACGATATATTAAACGCTTTAATGCTACTGATGATTTCAATTAATTTGAGCCATATCTTGCTCTCCAATACACTGTAATGAGTTACGAGAGATCAGGAACGAAATATGGCTGACCCGACAGACATTCTACTAACGATTACCGAGCTGAGCTCCGGGCTGGAAGCATCGGGTTGCCGGGTGTTGACCGGGGCTTTGCGAGCCGGTGAGCATCTTACGATATCGGGAAGATCGGGCTGTGGAAAGAGTAGTCTGTTGCTGGTCCTGGCCGGTTTGCGTCCACCGGCTCATGGTGGTTTTAGCTGGCAGGGGCGGGATGTTTCTGCTGATGATCTTGGCTGGTGGCGGCAGCAATTCTGCTATTTGCCACAAGAGCCTGTTATGGGGGCAGACACCATTGGTCAGGTTCTTCGATTACCGTGGATGCTGAAAGCGATGTCGGCGTCTCTGCATTCGACAACCATCCCGACACCTCCCTCTGAACCTGATGATATAGTATGCCGAGAAGCGCTGGATCGGGTCGGTCTGACGCAGTCACTGGAATACGCGGTTTCTCTGCTTTCTGGCGGTGAAAAACAACGGCTGGCGATAGCCCGGGCACTGTTGATGCGACGTCCGTTGTGGTTATTAGATGAACCGACCTCGGCACTGGATTCTATCAGTCGAGACAAGATCATGACGCTATTGGATACGGTCGCTCCGGCAAGGATATCGGTGTCTCATGATCCGATCTGGCTGGCTGCCAGCGACTATCACCATCGCATGGAGCAGATCAATGAATAATGTTCTTGAGATCAGCAGCCTGGCACTGGCAGGGTTTTATCTGCTATTACTTATTCCCCTGTTTCTTTTTCATCGCTGGCAACTGGGCTTAAGCCGAACGCTGATTGAAGCTGTGCTTCGTATGACTTTGCAGTTGGCGGTAGTGGGTATTTACCTGCAGACTCTGTTTGACTGGCAGCATCCTGGCTTGAATGTGTTATGGCTGGCTGTGATGGTTTTGATTGCCGGTTTCAGTATTTGCCGCAGGGCTGAGATGAATGTTCGCAAGGTGCTGCCTGCGGTGTTGTTGGGGCAGGTTGTAGCGCTTTTTGTTGTCTTGCCTGCAATGCTGGCTGGGGCAATTCAGGCAGAGCCTTGGTGGCAGGCGCAGTATATGATCCCGGTTGCGGGGATGTTGCTGGGTAACTGCCTGACGGCGAACGTACTGGCGCTTGAACGCTGGTATAGCAGCCTGCGTGAAAAACAGAATGAATATCAGTTTTATCTGGCGTTAGGCGCGCCCAATCCGGGTCAGTCTTTTATTAAAACGGCGGTGAAAGCGGCACTGGCCCCTCAGCTAGCGACAATGGCAACTTTGGGTATAGTCAGCTTGCCGGGTATGATGACAGGGCAGATCCTCGGTGGTACCGAGCCTATCCTGGCGGTGAAATACCAACTGGTGATCATGGTGGCCATTTTCATTGCGGGTATACTTTCTGTTATAACGTGTCTGGCGCTTGTCAGTCGCTTTGCGTTTAATCGCTATGGGCAGCTGACACTTTAAGCAGAATATATTACTGTTACCTGGCCAGATGACGGTTTTTAAATGTTCGTATATCAATATATTAAAGGGCGTTCAATACACAGCTCAATCATTGCGGTCCTAGGTTAGTCATTGAAACGTTGGTCTGTCTGGTGAGTGAGCTGCTGCAGGGGTTGCGAAATTTTCAGCTCAAATCTAGCTTGTTTTGACAGATTAGCCAATGACGGAGTCAGCATTAACAATTGCTGTTTAACCCGCTTACGTAATGTGTCGAATGATTCTGCCGCTACCACCCGTTTTCCATTTAGCATTACCGGTTGCAGTAATGGTTGCCCGTTTCCCGGGTTTTCTGTTTCCAGGCAGAGCTGATCGAAGGCCAGTTGTCCATCGTCTTTCACATGGCGATAAACCTGCTTGCAGCCCGGCCAGGTCGCTTTACCGTGGGAACGTTTACGACGCGCGATACCCGCGTATTCCTGTAGTTTATAAGCACAATTGAGAAAGGGAGCATCTTCCGAGGTCGTCAGGCTGGTGCCAATACCGTAACCATCAATAGGGGCTTGTTGTTGCCCTAAGTGTTCGAGCAAATATTCATCGACACTGCTACTGGCAAAGATACCAATTTCAGAATGACCGGAACGATTGAGAAGGTCCCTTACCATGACGGCTTCATGCCCCAGATCACCGCTATCGATCCGCACGGCCTTGACCGATTTACCTTCGGCTTTTAAATGCTCCGCCAATTTAATCACCCGCTCAGCACCTCGGTAGGTATCGTAGGTATCGATCAGCAAGACTAAGTTATCCGGCTGGCTTTTTGCAAAGTGACGGAATGCTGCCGTTTCCGAGCCGTGGGCCTGAATATAAGCATGTGCCATCGTGCCAAAAATCGGAATACCATATTGCTGACCAGCGAGAACATTCGACGTACCATCAAAGCCCGCAATATAGCTGGCACGGGATGCCTGCATACCTGCATCTGCTCCGTGGGCGCGACGCAGGCCAAAATCGACCAATAGCTTATCGGTTGCAGCAAGCCTACAGCGTGCGGCTTTGGTTGCGACCAGCATTGGTAATTGTAGTAAATTAATCAACCGCGTCTCGATCAATTGCGCCTCTGGCAGAGAGGCTGTTATGCGCACAACTGGCTCATTGGCAAAGAATATCGTCCCTTCCGGCATCGCATCGACTTGTCCGGAAAAGCGGAATTTTCTCAGGTAATCAATCAGATTACTGCGAAAAAATCCGCTGTTGGCCAGATACTCCAGTTCTTCATCGCCGAACCGGGCCTGTGCAAGAAAATCCAGTAACGGCTCCAACCCGGCAGCGATCATAAAGTTACGCCGTGATGGCAGTTTCCGCACAAAAAATTCGAAAACTGCCTCATCTTTCATATCATGATCAAGGTAGCTCTGCACCATAGTAAGCTGGTACAGGTCGGTTAGCTGCGGGCTCTCATAGCATGCCATTCTCTATTTCCTCCACCCGAATACCTGTCGCTCCGGCCTTTTTCATCCGGGCTATCGCATTATCACTATCTCCGGGGTTAAGGTTCACTGCCCGTATCGCATCTTCCAGCAGAACGACATCAAAGCCCTCCCTAATTCCGTCAAGTACAGTATTCAAAACACAATAATCGGTTGCCAATCCGCCAATAAATAGGCGATTACAACCTTTGTTACGGAGCTGCTTACTGAGATTTGTGCACGTAAAGCCCGAGTAGCTATTTAATGTTGGCGTGTCGTCTTTAGATATAATCTCTACATCTTCAGGTAGCCGGAGATCACTGGCAAACTCAGCCCCGTGAGTATGCTGCACACAATGAGGTGGCCAGATACCGCCACAATTTTTAAAGGAGCAGTGATTCAATGGATGCCAGTCACGGGTAGCAAAAATAGGTAATCGGCGCTGATGAAAGGCTTTGATATAGCAGTTAAGTGCAGGTATCACCTGATCTCCGTTTGTTACAGCCAGGCTTCCGCCAGGGAGGAAGTCATTTTGCACATCTACCAGAATCAACGCATCCTGGGCTGTCAGTTTAAGTGAATTGTGGCTATCCATGATGTTATTTCCACGTATTATTTTGAGCGTTACCTCAAGGTTAGCTCATTGTGAAGTCCCCACTTTATTAACTTGAACCTGATCTGTTTTAACTAAAAGATGGCCACGTGTTAATTCTGGGTTTTAACCTTTATCTAACGGAAATATGTAAAAATGTAACATAAGTCAAATTTTTTATAAGTACGGCAGGCTCCTTGCCAATAATTACATAATGAGTATATGCTTAATAATGATATGCTTGTTATTGCTTATGCTTAGGGAGGAAAGATGGCTGGTGTATTAGCGATGATATTGGCTGGTGGAGAGGGGGCTAGATTACGTCCTTTAACTGAGGGGCGCAGTAAACCTGCAGTCCCATTTGGTGGCAGCTACCGGCTTATCGATTTTGCATTAAATAACTTTGCTAATGCGGACTTTTTACAGATCTATGTGCTCACTCAATTTAAGTCACAGTCCCTCTATAAACACATGAAAAAGGGGTGGAGGTTGTCGGGTATTACAGATCGGTTTATTGACCCGATCCCGGCACAGATGCGTAGGAATAAGCGCTGGTACGCCGGAACTGCCGATGCGATTTATCAGAATATTGGTTTTATAGAAATTGCAGCCCCTGCTCAGGTCTGTGTTTTCGGCAGTGATCACATCTATAAAATGGATGTAAAACAGATGCTGGATTTTCATAAGGCCCGACAGGCTGAGTTAACCGTATGTGCAATCAAAATGCCTTTAAGTGAAGCGAGCTCATTTGGGGTGATCGAGATTGATAGTGAGGGACGGATGATCGGTTTTGAAGAAAAGCCGACTACCCCTAAACCTATACCCAACGATCCTGACCACGCGCTGGTTTCCATGGGAAACTATATTTTCGAAACGGAAACCTTGTTACATACCCTCGAAGAAGACGGTACCGATGAAAATTCAAGCCATGATTTCGGTAAAGATATTATTCCTAAGCTTTATCCGAAAGGCCGGGTCTTTGTGTATGATTTCAGCACCAATACCATTGAAGGCGAAGCTGGTCAGGGTTACTGGCGGGATGTCGGTACTATAGATGCGTACTGGCAGGCGCATATGGATTTGCTTTCTGAAACGCCGCCGTTTTCTTTGTATAACCGTAACTGGCCGCTGCATTCCTATTACCCGCCGCTGCCACCTGCGACCTTCCTTGATGGTGACTGCTGCAAAGTGAATGTTAATAACAGCTTAATTTCTAATGGTAGCTATATTCGGGGGGCGAAGGTCCACAATTCTGTACTCGGTTTCAGCTGTAATATCGGGCACTGCAGCACAGTCAGCGAATCAGTTATCCTTGGGGATGTGAAGATCGGTGAAAACTGTTCAATTCGTCGTGCTATCCTCGATAAGGAGGTTCACATTGCATCGGGTACCGTGATTGGCGAGAATCTTGAAGAAGACAGAAAGAAATATCATGTTTCAGATGACGGTATTGTCGTCATTCCGAAAGGTGCAAGAATAGGTTTCTAAGAAAGGTATCAGAAATAAAGCCGCTTAAGACTCTCACTTACATCAATACGTCGGCATTCTAGCCGACGTATTACATTTTTAGCCACGCCAGCGAGAGAGTCATTTTATCTCACTGTGTGTTTTACGATACCTAATCAGGGGTTATAGTGATATCAAGCAATATTAAATCTTGCCCATAACATCCTTACGAAGAGCCGTAATTTATCGGATGCTAATGTTGTTAATTCAACCGTGCAATGTAGATCTTCATCATCGCCAGCAATTAAAAGCCACTCCTCTTCTTTAATTGACAATAACCTATCACCTAATAAGGCAGCCAAAGACTTTGAAGATCGAGTCAAATGGACTATCGCTCCATATTGAACAAGATCGATACTTTGTAAATTACTCCAGCGGATATCTACCGGAAAATCATGGCTATTGAATAAACGTGTTAATCCTTCATGATCGACACCTTCTTCACTAATGACCAAGACACTATCTAAATGATCTTCTTTATAGTTTACACTTGGCATAACAATGATCTCCTAATAACCTTACTCGATTGAGCCATAGCTAGTTTAAGAAACTGCGGGTCATATGCTCAGATCACATAAAAATTGACACTTCACTTAGTAATAATTTTAGTTCAATTGAGCGATGTGAAAGCAGGGTGAGTTCGCGAAGATTATGTGACCAATTTAATCCTTTTTGCTCTGTATCCAGCATTTTTACTTTTAAAAAAAACAATATATTATCAATTTTGTGAGGGTTGCTGATTTATCCGCGTCGTTTTTTTGTTGGTACGGATGTACGTACAACGGACTTGCATCGCTCTGGCGAAATGTACCGGAATCATGGTTCACTTAATTATTTGACAGAGCGGGAGTTTTCTTGTTGAAGAGGCAGTCATTGATGGCACATATTAGATATTATTTTGTCCTTTTTTTATGGTCTGAGCCTTTACGCTCCAGGTATAGACATAGTGAACGCCGCTGACAACAGTCATCAAAATCACCAACCATAAACCGATCTGGAAACTGATCGCGGGAAACACCGGATACACCTGATGGGTTAACAGCATCAGGGAGAAAATAATCTGCACAGCCGTGCTGATTTTACCCCAGATACTCGGTACAACGTCATAACGTCCGAACTGCCAGTGATAGACGATCGCCCCTGTGATGATAATCACATCCCTCGTGACGATTATGGCTGCTACCCACCAGGGCAGTAATTCTACTAGGGCAAAAGCGACATACGTACTGATCAGCAACGTCTTATCGGAAAGCGGATCAACGATAGCCCCGTAACGACTCTCGGCATGCATCTTACGCGCAATCAGTCCGTCGACACCGTCACTGAGTCCGGCAATAAAGGCTATCCACAAGACCGCAGGGTAGTTTTCATTCAGGATCAGCAAACAGACAGGCACTGCCAAAATCAGGCGCAATGTCGTCAATATATTTGGGATCAGTTTGATTACACCACTAGTCATTAGACGTTAATCATCCGCAATTAAGCTGCATTCGTTGAGGTCTGTCTTATTCCAGTGTAAACCCGCATTAGGCTTTCGACGTTATTTTCTCACAAGAATGTTAACCAAATAATTAAGGATAATACCGCCAAGGCGGACAAAGAGTCCCGCTTCTGACTTGCCCATCAAACCGTGGCCAGTTTTACTTGACCATATACAGCTTATTTCATGAATCCGGGAGCAGCGCTGTTGGATTCGGTTTATTGGGTATAAACCTGGCTATAGACCCATGACAGCATAATTACAAGCTCTCAAACGGAAGCTAAATCACTAAAATATAGTCATTTAGTGACTAAACTAGAGTCATACATATAAGAGGGACATATATGCCAATTAAACCCCTGAGCAGTGACAAGTTGTATCGTGCGTCTGAATTGAATGATCTTAGTCCGGATGAGTGTAAATCGACTAAGCACCTGATTCCGTTGGATGAAATTGTGGGACAGGAGCGAGCTCAGCAAGCTGTTGAGTTTGCCATGTCTATTAAAGAGAAAGGCTATAACATTTATGCCATCGGTCGTAATGGTCTGGGTAAGCGTACAATGATGCTGCGTTACCTGCAACGCCATGAACTCAATGGCAATAGCCGTACGATCTATGATTGGTGTTATGTCGTTAACTTTGAGGAAACCCGCAGCCCGAAAGTGCTCAAGTTACCGGCAGGAACCGGTAACCAGTTTAAGAAAGACGTCGAAAAGCTGATGATGCGTCTGGTGAAGGCCTTGCCGCTGGCGTTTGACAACGAGATGTACTATTCCCGCTCGGAAACGTTGAAAAGCCAATTAGCGGAGAAGCAGGAGACCGCATTGGTTAACCTGACCAAGGAAGCGAAAGAGAAAAATATCAGTCTGGCGTTAACCACTCAGGGTGACTACCAGCTTGTCGCTTTAAATGGTGAAGAGCCACATACTGAAGAAACGTTTGATGCGCTGTCGGAAAAAGAGCAACGTGAGTTCGAAGCGATCATCGCAAAACTGGAGATAAAGCTGCGCGGTATAATACGTCAGCTGACTGAATGGGAAGAGGAGTTTTCTGATAAGCTCCAGAAGCTGAATGAAGAAGTGGCACTGGAAGTCTTGAGCCATTTCATTAAAACGCTGACAGAGCAGTATCGATCCCTGCCTGAGGTGAAAGCGCATTTATCGGCGATGAAGAAAGATATTTTGGAAAACCTCGATATTTTTCTGGAGGAAAGCGAAGAGCAGGTCGCACTGGCTTATGCGGCGCTTGATAAGAAGATGCCTCGCCGCTATCAGGTGAATGTGTTAGTGAGCCAGGATGAGCATAAGTTCCCGATAGTGGTGGAAGAGAGCCCGAACTACCATGCCATTTTTGGTTATGTTGAAAATGCGACCTACAAAGGCACGGTGTTCACGGACTTTTCATTAATCCGCCCAGGGAGTTTGCATCGTGCAAATGGCGGTGTACTGATGATGGATGCGGTGAAAGTACTGGAGCGGCCTTATGTTTGGGATGGTCTGAAGCGTGCGCTGCGTTTACGCAAATTGAACTTAAGTTCGCTGGAGCGGGAAGTTACCCTCTCTGGAACAATTTCATTAGATCCTGAGCCGATCCCATTGGATGCCAAAATTATCTTGTTTGGTGATTATCAGACTTATCAGCTACTCCAGCATTATGATCCTGAATTCAGTGAACTGTTCCGGGTGACCGCTGACTTCGAAGATGAAATGCCTCGTACCGATAAATCGGAAGAGCATTATGCACGATTCATCTCCAGTATTGTTCATGATAACAACATGCTGCATTGTGATCGCCGGGCAATCGCTCGGGTTATTGAATATAGTTCGCGCCAGGTTGAAGATCAGAACAAACTGTCACTGCACTCTGCAGACATTGCCAATTTACTGCGCGAGACAAATTACTGCGCCCGCTCGATGAATGCCACGGTGATCCGCAGTAGCCATGTCGAGCAGGCATTAATGAACCAGGAAAAGCGTGTCAGCCGATTAAAAGATCAGGTAATGCAAAGTTTTATGAACGGTACGACCTTGATCGATACCCAAGGTGATGCCGTCGGTCAGATCAATGCATTATCGGTGATTGCAACCTCAGACTATCAATTTGGCGCACCGAATCGCATTACTGCCACTACGGCGTTTGGTGAAGGTGATGTGTTTGATATTGAGAGAAAAGTAAAGCTTGGTGGCAGTATCCACTCGAAAGGAGTCATGATCTTATCGGCCTATCTAGCATCGATTTTTGGTAAAACCGCCAAAATACCATTGTCCACGCACCTTACATTCGAACAATCGTACGGTGGCGTTGATGGTGACAGTGCATCAATGGCGGAATTATGCGCCATTGTTTCGGCATTTTCTCAGCAACCGTTACGTCAGGATATTGCCATAACGGGCTCGATGAATCAGTTCGGCGATGCCCAGCCTATTGGTGGGGTAAACGAGAAAATAGAGGGGTTCTTCGATGTTTGTACGATTAAAGGACGCCAGTCAACGCAAGGGGTGATTATTCCTGAGTCGAACGTTCACAATCTGATGTTGCGAAAAGATGTGATTGAAGCCGTTGAGAAAGGTGAATTTCATATCTGGGCAATCGGTCATGTGACGGAAGCGATTGAGATCCTTACCTCAAAATCGGCAGGCACGTGGAATGAAGAAGGCGGCTATGCCAGCGGTTCTATCTATGGCATCGCCCAGGCAAAATTGAATGCCTTAAGAAAATAACGCGATAGCGTGGTTGAGGCTGCCTAGCCGGCAGCCTTTTTTACAGTGTAAATTCTATATACCGTTTGGCATTTATTATATAAATTCACAATATTAATGAGCAGTTTCTAGTGATAGGTATTTATGACCAACGGTTATGAATGTCTTGATTATGCTATGACGTCGGCCCCTGCAAAGCAGGGACGGAGTAAAGGAGTATTACTTAGTCAGGTATTAACGGGCATCAGCTGGTAGAAGGAAGAGACCGGTCGGGTTAATCGTCAGGTAGGCATGGTCTGACAGACCGGCATCAAACTGCGAAGAGTTCAGTTGCAACAATAATTCCTGATCATGCCACATTACTGCCACTTCATACATTGAGCCCATATACACGACATTGTTGACGATACACTGCTGACAAGGCTCGCCCTCGTGTGCCAGTAAAATAGCTTCCGGACGCACACCGATCTGATAATCGCCCGTGGGGTTTCCACGGATCACTTCCGGATCCGCCGCAATACGATAGCCATTAATATTCAGCTGCTCACCGTCAAAACTGCCTGAGAAGATATTGGCATCCCCCATGAAGTTTGCCATGAACATCGATGCTGGCGACTGGTAGAGATCGCCCGGTGAGCCTTGCTGCATGATCTCGCCATCATTCATTACAATAACGGTATCAGAGACCGCAAACGCTTCGGTCTGATCATGGGTAACGTATAGTGACGTGATATTAAAACGTTGCTGCAATTCACGAATGGTTTCACGCATACTGCGGCGTAAGTTGGCATCAAGGTTACTCAGCGGTTCATCAAACAGCAGTACTTTAGGTTTAAGCACCAGTGCTCGCGCCAATGCCACGCGCTGCTGCTGTCCACCAGAAATCTGGTCAACAAAGCGATCGCCCATCCCTTCCATGTCAACTAGTTTTAATGCGTCGTCGACCCGCTGTTTAATTTCAGCAGCAGATAATTTCAGCATTTTCAGGCCATAGCCCACATTCTCATGCAGCGACAGGTGGGGGAATAGTGCATAAGATTGGAATACCATACAAATATCACGCTGTTGTATCGAGGTATTGGTAACATCTTCATCGTCAATGAAAATTTGACCGCTGGTGGGCTTTTCCAGCCCTGCCACTAAACGTAGTACTGTGGTTTTACCACAGCCGGATGGCCCTAGCAGGGTTACTAAGCTGCCTTTTTTGATCTCCAGATCAAGGTTGCCAATAACCGTATTGTCACCAAAGCGCTTGCAGACATTTTTCAGAACTACAAAGTTGTCGTTTGCCATAAGAATTATCTCCAATCGTTAGTCTTGGTTGTTGGCTCGTGAACGGGATACGCGGGCTTCGCCCACGAGGGAGTCAAAGATCAAAATAATGGCCAGCATGACAAAGATCAGTACGGAACCATAGGCGATAGCAATACCGTATTCCCCATCTTCAACACGGTTTAAGATGTACGATGTTGCTACTCGGGTTTCAGGCGTAACCAGAAATATGATTGCACTTACCGTGGTCATTGCGCGGACAAAACTGTAGATCAGCGTTGACAGTATTGCCGGGCGTAGCAATGGGATCAGAATATGAGTAATGGTTTTAAAGGAGTTGGCACGTAAGCTCAACGAGGCTTCATCAAGCGACTTATCTAGCTGGCCTAACCCCGCGACACCGGCACGAATACCTACAGGCACGTTACGCATTACCATCGAAATAACGACGATAGCGGCCGTACCTGTGAGGTAAACCGGCGCATCGTTGAACGCAAGAATGTAAGACACACCGGCAACGGTTCCCGGTACGGCAAAACACAGCATAGTGGCAAACTCGATCACTTTCTTGCCATGGAATTGCTGCCTGACAACGATATAGGCAATCAATAAGCCGAAGAGCGCAGTAAGAGGAGCTGCGATACCTGCATAGGTCATGGTGGTCAGCAGTGACGGCCATGCGCCTTCACTCATACCCATACCGAATAGGTTGATATAGTTATTCAGCGTCAGGCTGTAATCTACCCCCCAGTTTACGGTAAAGCTACCGAAGACGATGCTCCCGTAAAGCAAGATGTTGAATGCCATCCATAAATACAACACTCCCGAGACACCATGCTTGAGTGATGGCGGCAATGGCTGTACATCACCCCGGTATGATTTACCTGAAATCGTGACGTAAGAACGCTTACCAATCCAGACATACTGGATGACGAAAATAGCCAGTGAGAACAATAGCAGCACCGCACCTAAAGTACTTGCTGAAGCATAATCGAGTTGCGCGCCGGCGATGTAGAAATAGATTTGGGTTGCCAGTACGTCAAAGCTGCCACCGAGAACCAGCGGGTTACTGAAATCAGCAAGTGACTGAACAAAGATGATCAGAAAAGAGTTTGCCAGTGCGGGTTTAAGCAGTGGCATCACAATCTTAAAGAAGGTCTGGTAGCGGTTAGCGCGTAAGGTATATGATGCTTCTTCCAGTGACGGATGCAGTGATTTCATTGCACCATCAAGGATCATAAAAGACATTGGCGAGAATGCCAGCACCTGTGCCATCCAGATCCCGGTAAAACCGTATAACCAGTTGGTTTGCTGTAAACCAAACCAGTCAACCATCAGCTCAGTAATATAACCTGAGCGGCCGAGCATTAAGGTGACCCCCAAACCGACTACAAATGGTGGTGTAACGATAGGGAGAATGGAGAAAATTCGGGCAAGGAACGCAGAACGTTTAGCAATTCTGGTGGTGTAAATTGCGAAGACCAAACCAAAGAAAGTCGCAGTAATCCCCACGGATGTACCCAGTGTGATGGAGTTGAGGATGATCTGAACGATCTGAGATCGCGTCAGAATATCGACAAACTGCCACATTACAAAATCACCCATATCATCCTGGAACATCGGAACAAAAATGGCGATGCTCGGATAAATAATGAAGATAGCGATCAGTGAGACAATACTGACCAGCGCGCCAATAACAAAGACGTCGCCACCTAAGTATTCAAGGCGAGCCAGTGCCAGGGTCATCACACAGCAGAGGGCGATGAACAAGATAATGCTGGCGTAGCCTAAGCCTTGCTCGGTATACCAAGATGAGAGCAAGGTAAACAACATGCAAAAACTGGCGTAAATAATATCAAAGTGATGGCGTTGCTTGGCGTATTTGTCTTGTGCCTGAAAAGGCCTGATTAATAATACCAGAGGCATGGCAAACCATAGCCACGAAATGTTCATGCCACTCCAGCCCATCGCGTCTTTAAATTCTTGAGACGTCGACTCGAAAACACCGTAATCGAGGGAGAAAGAGGGCAATAACACAAAGGCTCCGATCAGCGCGATAATCCAGTAAAAAATAGGATCTCGTTGCGCTGAACTTTGGAGCTGTCTTGAGGTTGATTCAGCTGCTAAGTCATTCATGGTTAATTACCAAAATCGAGTTATTTAATTGATGTTTCACTAATTTCAGGGTGTAAGCTGCCCCAAGAAAGTTCTTGTTCTATTTAGTGTTACTAGTGTTGGAAATATTGAGCAGCGCCAGGCACTGCTCAATGATTACAAAGGTATTATTCGCCCATCTTAACCACGTTGACCCACTTGTTGATCAGACGCTTACGCTCGTCAGATGAACCATAGGTTTCCATGTCGTAATTGATCAGGGAAAGCTTGGTTGGATCGAGTGCGTTAGGAGATTGCTCGGCCAGAGTATTGGTTAAGATTTGGAAAGACTTACCTTCTTGCCATGCTAATTGCTGGCCTTCTTTCGACAGTACCCAGTCAACAAACAGCTTGGCGTTGTCTATATTGCGCGCGCCTTTAATTATGCTGACACCGCCAATTTCGTAGCCCGTTCCTTCACAAGGTGAGATTAGCTCCAGTGGTGCACCTTTTGATTGTTCCAAAGAATAATCGTGTAAGAAGCCGATACCGATAGCTATTTCGCCACGGGCAGAGTTACGGGAAGGGGTTACACCAGATTTGGTGTATTGCGAGATATTTTTATCGAGCTCTTTGAAGTAATTAAATGCCTTATCTTCATCCCAAAGCTGGATGAAAGTAGCAAGTGCGGTATAAGCTGTACCGGAGCTTTGTGGATCGGCGATTTGAATTTCTTCTTTGTATTCGGGCTTGGTTAAATCACTCCAGCAGCGTGGAATTTCTAAGCCTTTCTCTTCTAAGCGCTGTGTATTGACCCCAAAGCCTAAAATTCCCATATAGACCGCAGAAGAGTAGTTGCCTTTGCGCTTGGCTGGATCTTTGAAGTTTTCCATGATGTTTTCAAGCTGAGGTGATTGATATGCCTGCAGCAAATCCATTTCCCCCGCCTGCGATTGGGGATCCAATGTACCGCCATACCAGACATCGGCACGAGGATTTTTCTTTTCAGCTTCAATTTTCGCAAATGTACTCCCCGAACCGTTGCGAACAAATGAGGTTTTTACATCATATTTTTCAGAAAAGGCTTTGGTTTCAGCTTCACACATGGCGTTAGTTGCACTGCAATAAACAACCAGACGGCCTTCTGCCATTACTTGTGGAGCAGCAAATGTCGATCCGAGTATACAGGCAGCTAACAGGCTGCGTTGAGTTCTAGCTTTCATCATTATTTCCTCTGCTTTTTATTATGAACTCAATGCCGAGATCGGTGGTAGGTGACATTGAGCTATTACCGCAACCCTGCGGTAAATCGAGTTATATTCATTCGGTGCCAGCTACTTATATGCGACAGACACAGAGCGCTGTTGTGCTTTAACAAAAGGCAAGATCAGCAGGCCAATCGAGGCCGCGGCGAAGGTAATAACGCAGAAGAAGCCTTCCCAGCTGAATTGTTCGATAACCAGTGACATCGGGTAACTCGCCAGTGCTGCACCCAAATAGCCAAACAGACCGACAAATCCGGTGGCGGTCCCGGCG
This sequence comes from Photobacterium sp., assembly GCF_033720175.1. Lineage (GTDB taxonomy): Bacteria > Pseudomonadota > Gammaproteobacteria > Enterobacterales > Vibrionaceae > Photobacterium. Next base: position 51,995 of record NZ_JAWWDA010000022.1, on the reverse strand, counting down.
ACATCTTTATGCGAGCATTCGGCTGCAGCCATACCAATCATCATCTGTGGCCCGAACACAAAGAAACCGATAGAGAAAAAACAGCTTGATAGCACCGCAATATTATCCAGCGGGGTGAGCCATAACGCTGCGACGGAAATAAAGATACCCAGTGCAAAAATCAGGTTCATCGGGGCACGGTTACCGTGAAAAAAGCGGTCGGAGCCCCAGCCGCCAAATAACGACCCGAGAAAACCACCCACTTCAAACATCGACACCGCGGCATTGGCTGAGAACAGGCTAAAGCCATGGCGTTCGGTTAAATAAAGGTTGCCCCAGTCGTTAATGGCAATTCGCACCACATATACCAACAAATACGAACTGCAAAGCAGCCAGATGTATTTATTGCCGATGACATACGTTTTTAATATTTGGCGGAACGATAGCCCATATCCTTCCTGTTCCTGCATCAGCTCTAGTTGATCGTTACGCCATTGTCCGACCGTCGGTAATCCCATGGTGGAAGGTTTGTCTCGCATCCGAAAGCACAAGATCAAACCGACGAAAATGCCAACGGTACCGGGGATAATAAAGCCGTATCGCCAGCCCCATGTAATGGTGGCAAAACCGATGATCAGCGGAACTAAAGCGCCACCTAAGTTGTGGCAGGTATTCCAAATTGACCACCAGAATCCACGTTCAGAACGGGAATACCATGTGGTGAGCAACTTTGCACAGGGTGGCCAGCCCCAACCCTGAAAAAAAGCATTCAATGTCCACAATATGGCGAACATTGTGAGCGATGAGCTTAAGCCAAAAGCAATGTTGATGATCCCTGTGGTTATCAAGCCTAATCCCATAAAGTAACTCGGGTTGGATTGGTCGCTGACCATGCCAGAGACAAACTTGGATATGCCATAGGTGATATAGAACAGGGTGCCGAGAAACCCGATGTCTGAATGCTCTAAGCCAAGATCGGCCAACATAGCTGGCATGGCAAAGTTAAGACTTTTACGGGTGAAATAAAAAACGCCATAGCCGATATACATCGAAAACATCAAATGCAGTCGCCAGTGTTTATACGTGGCATCTATCTGCTGTTGATCGGTAATCGCTTTTACAGGTTGTTCTGATACTAGAAAACCCATCATTCGGCGCAGTCTCCCTGTTGCACTATACCCAAGTGACCTCACTCTGAATCCTGCATCTTGAGGTCACTTGGGTATAAATACTACGGTAAGAATTGGCAGAAAGAATGAGACAGGTTTTTAAATGACTAAGAAGAATTCCTAGTTTGGCTAACTGGGGTTTATTTTTGTGGGCAAGGTAACAATAATCCGCGTGCCTTTGTTTGAATTGAGTTCGCTTCCAGCCCGGATATGGGCGTTGTCATTGCTTTCTATTGAAAGGTGACCACCCAGCGCACTGACACGTTCTTCAATGCCTTTCAAGCCTTGCCCTTTGGTGCGCCAATTTTCAGGCAAGCCGCAACCATTGTCACGCAATTCAAGGCTGAAGCTTGTACCGGGCATCAGACTTAGCTGCACTTCAGTTGCCTGTGAGTGTTTAGTGGCATTGTTCAGTAGCTCTTGCACTATGCGATATAGGGTGACGGCGGTGATGTCATCGAGTTTATCGGCGGCAATTCCGATATTGATCTTAAAATCGATCTGACGCTCTGCAAACTTCATTTCATGTGCAAGCTGCCGTAGCGCATTTTCTAACCCCAGCTCATCGAGAATATGTGGTCGTAATTGGGTTAATAGCTGTTTGGTTGCGCTGTGTATTCGCATTGATAACGTATTGATGGCATCGGCAATAGTTTTGGTATTTTCTTCCTGGGTGGTGCGATCGGCCAGCATGGCCTGGATCTGAATCGCGGTAATATTCTGGCCAATTTCATCGTGTAATTCACGAGCGACAGATTTACGAATATTTTCTTCAACCTGAACCAGCTGCCGAGCGAGATCCTGTTTGTTAGTGAGCTCAGCGGCGAGATCCTGATTCGCTTGCTGTAATTTCTGTGCCAGCAAATACTGACGGCTGATCGCGATCCCCAGCCCTAGCCCGACCAGTGCTTGCGTGGTCATGAATATTTGTAGTTCTTGGTCGGTAGCAAACGATCCCGAGATCTGACGGGCGGTGGTCAGCAAAATACTGTTCATTACGGTGGCTAATACGCCCCCTTGCCAGCCATATTTATAGGCCATGAAAATGTTCGGTAGCAGTATGATCAACAAACCTAAAGGTTCCATTTGATCAAGCAACGTCAGCTCGGCAACCAGTCCGACCGTGAAAAAAGTGATGGCCCACAGTAATGCCGAAGGACGAAGCGTGACTTCCTGGTGTATCAATGCCGGGCTTAGCGGCACCCAGACTTTATGGTGGAGGTAGTCGTAAAGCAGATACAAGAAGGGCGTCAGCAATACTCCGCCAGTAATCGCGGCAATAGCACTGGAAAATGCGTAGTTAAGAGGGAGATCCAGCGGCTTGATCAACAGTAATATCATGCCTCCCAGCAGGATCCCATGTACCAATACCAATGACACCAGCGCCAGTAATTTTTGCCAATAGGTTTTCAGCTGTTGCCAGATATCCGCAAAGGGAATGGCGAGCAGATAGCTTAGAAAAGGGCACAATAAAAGCAAGATGTCTTGTTGTTGATCCCCTATCAGGTAGATCAGCCAACCCGAGATGATCAATTCACTGATGACAAACAATTTCCAGTAACGGCGTGCTGTCAGTACTAATACCGCGAGCTTAAGTCCGGTCGGCAGAAATAACCCGGCTAGCAATAAGTCGGGCGACAGGTAGCTGCTGATGCTCCACAGGCAGAACCAGCTGATGCTGTAGATGACAAAACTAAAGGCATACGAGAAATAGCTGCCGGCAAAAGGGTTGGCTTTATCCATTAGTAATGGATGCTCTTTTCACCAGCCTGATGGAAGCGGTATTCATGATTCTGCCAGTAACTTATGTTGAATGGCGAAGCGGATCAGATCGACGTTATTGGATAGTTCCAGCTTACTGAGAATATTGGCGCGATGAACATGAATGGTTTTATGACTAATGGAAAGCTCGACACCGACTTCTTTGACATCTTTACCCTGAATTAAGTAGTTGAAGACCTCTTGTTCCCGTTTGGTGAGTGCATTGAGGGCTTGCGGTTGGCTAGGGGCATTACTGAGGTTAAACAAGGCATCGGCACAGAGATAACGATCGCCTCGGGCGACGGTGCGAATAGCGGTCACCAGCTCGCCGGGGCCACATCGCTTTGACAGGTAACCACATGCTCCGGCTTCGATGGCTTTACTGACAAAAGAGGCCGAATCGTAAATACTCAGGATAATGGCGCGAAAGGCCGGTTTTGATTTGCGGAGTTTTTCTAATAATACCAGACCGCTTTCATCAGGCATGGAGATATCAATGACGGCAACATCAACGTCTGATGCTGACAGTGCGGCAAACGCCTCGCTGGCACAACCGAACTCCCCTCTGACTTCAATGTCATGCTCTACATTGAGTAACTGAGCAAAACCTGAACGTACCATGATGTGGTCGTCGACTAAGGCTACTGAAATCATTTTCACATCCTATGCTGTTATATCCGCATCGTCGCAAAACTGGCTGCAGCATTCAATTTACTGATGACATGATGTGATGACAATCGCGAAATCAATTCAATAACCTAAAGAAAAGCCGCGCTGTAAAGCGCGGCTTTTTTCGGTCTATTGTATAAAGCTCCGCGAGAAGATTTTAATCTTCGCTGGTTGAGCCAATTTGGTGGATAGACAAATCAGCCCCGTTATATTCTTCTTCGGCAGTTAATCGCAGGCCGACGGTTTTCTTAATCACGCCATAGACAATGAAGGCGCCAACCAACGCAACGATGATACCAGCGATGGTTCCGACTACCTGACTGGCTAGACTCACACCGCCTAATCCGCCAAAAGCTGAACTACCAAAAATACCGGCTGCAATTCCGCCCCAGGCACCGCAGACACCGTGCAGTGGCCAGACTCCGAGTACGTCGTCGAGATGTAATTTGTTTTGAATATAAGTAAAGAGCCAGACAAATAGCGCACCTGCAATGGCACCGGTGATAAGTGCTCCAATTGGGTGCATCAAGTCGGAACCCGCACAGACCGCAACCAGGCCAGCCAAAGGGCCGTTGTGAATGAAGCCGGGGTCGTTTTTACCGACAAACAGTGACGCGACAATACCGCCGACCATCGCCATCAAGGTGTTAACCGCCACAAGACCGCTGATCCCATCCATTGTTTGCGCTGACATAACGTTGAAGCCAAACCAGCCGATGGTCAGGATCCATGCACCCAGTGCCAGAAACGGAATATTAGACGGGGCAAAAGCAATCAGACGGCCGTCGCGATAGCGGCCATTCCGTAAGCCCAGCATGATCACGGCAACCAGTGCTATCCAGCCACCTACGGCGTGGACAACAACTGAGCCCGCGAAGTCATGGAACGGAGCGCCGAAAGTGGCGGTTAACCAATCTTGAAAGCCGTGGTTGTTATTCCATATCACGCCTTCAAAGAAAGGATAGACAAGGCCAACGATAAAGAAAGAGGCAATCAGCATCGGGTAGAAGCGGGCACGTTCGGCAACGCCACCCGATATGATTGCCGGAATGGCTGCGGCGAAGGTCATTAAAAAGAAAAATTTAACCAGTTCATAGCCATTGTTGGCACTTAGCTGCTCGGCACTGGCGAAAAAGGTGGTGTCATAGGCGACCCAGTAACCAAAGAAAAAGTAGGCAATGGCCGAAAATCCAAAATCAGCAATGATCTTAACCAGCGCATTGACCTGGTTTTTTTGCCGGACGGTACCGAGCTCAAGAAAGGCAAAACCGGCATGCATCGCCAGTACCATAATGGCACCCAAGAGAATAAAAAGGGTGTTTGAACTCTGAATTAATGTTTCTACTGCACTGTTAATGTTTTCCACAAACGTCTCCACATCCTTGGGGGTATATACCTATTACGCTAAATTATTCGTCATTTTAACTTGGCATTATTCCTGTTGAGCAACATTAAGCAGTTTTTATGCCATTGTGAACCAATATTGGGTGCGGGTATGGTGCAAATTGATTTTTTAGCATTTAAATCATTGTTTTATAATGATTTGCAGTATTACATATTGCACGTTTTTCGTGCGGTAGAAGATGGCGTTTCTGTTAAATCGTTATGGGTCAGAAAGCATTGATAAATTTTGGTGCAATATATTATTAGGTTGCACCGATTTAGTGCTTAATTGTTAGAGGAAGATTACCCTTCAATATAAAAACAATGTTGAAAAAAGTATTTACAGGACGGCGGATAGGGTTTACTGTCCATACGTCTGCAACTCAGACCTGATTATGTGATTTTGTAAGAACCCTTCGCACGTCCTGCTTCTCGCCAAAGCCAGCTGTAAAGAAGAACCCAAAAAATCATGGAAGAGATTTCTGTTCATTGCTGTCGTTACAAAAGAAAAACGATATTAAGCAGTGACGAGCTATTGAGTTAAGGTGATCACTCATAGTTGTGAAGAGATAAAGGTCAATGAGCTAAAAAGATACTTGCCACAAAAAAGTGACATTCACTGTTGTGGCCGGAAATAACTATTTACTCAATTTGATAGCCGCAAACCTACCGCACTCGATGCATGGTTTGGGTATAAGGAATAACAATGACTTCAGAAACCGGTATCATCCGCAGTTTTAACCCTAAAGAAAAAAAAGGGTTGATTACCAGCGATTTAGGTGGTGACATTTGCTTTGATATATCCAGTATTAGCAGCAATAACCAGCCAGTATCAGGCAGCCTTGTTGAATTCATCATGGATGACTCATCAAACAAGCTACAAGCGGTTGAAGTTCGCTTTATCTAACATAGATGTTTAGAAATAGCGGCGTAAATATAGAATGAAACGCACCACGTTTATTTTCTTTCAGCCGCTATCAAAAAGCTAAATAACGATTAACCGTTATTTAGCTTAAAGTCATTAAAAGGCTGCCGGAGCAAAACCTGTCACTTTCTTAATACCCATTTGACGACCAAGTGCTGTCATCGGGTGTACAACAACCAATCCTTTAACTGATTTTTTCAATTTACCCATATCAGCCTGCTCAGCTTTAGTCAGCTCACGCTTAAAGGGCAGTGATTTTAGATCAGCACCTTGGTCGTTTATCTGACGAGTTTGCTGACTTTTCATACTTGCGATCAGCTTAGTCGTTTTTGCTATCTCCAGCTTAGCTTGTCCCGCGATAGCCTTATCACCACGCTCTTCCGCACCTGCCAGTTTACGACGGAACTTATCTAATTTGTTGTTTAGCTGCTGAAGTTCTTGCTTTAAATTCATGTTGTTACCTTAAAATACACGCACACAACACCAAGCGATTCCGACATCATCTGTCGGCGTACTGTGTTGACCTTGTCGTTATTATAACAGAAAGTCTATCGCTCTCGTTACTGCAACATGATGTCATCTGGGAGTATTTAGACTTTTATCAGACATCTATATTCATTTAAATCAGAGGCAACATACTTTTTGTCACCATTATCTTCATCGTTTAACTAATCTGGAGTTGTTTACTCGTGAGGTTTTTCTAACAGAATGGTTAATTTTCAAGTGAGTTATCCGTTTAGATTGAACCTCGAACAACCTCTCCTTAATCGTATCATTCTTCGCTATGTTAATTGCTTTAGTTACAAGATCTTGGCTTGATGTTTTTTTTGGTTATTGTCAATTATTCAGCGGGTGCTTTTTCCACTTAGCTACCCGCAGGAAAAAATGCTCAAAGATCACCGCTTTTAATAAATGTTTTATGATTTTGTTAATAATCTCTGCACTGTTATAAGCAAAATAAGAGCAACCTAATTGGTTCACCTGTTGCCTGCTGGATAATCTATTTCCGTGATATAACGTGCAGTTTTATGTTTTAATTTGTTTTTATTATGGTATTTGTGATCTGGTTATCCAGTGTTAACTTTTTGGTTGATCTCTGTCGCTACTTTAACGCCAGGTGGTTAACCAATATTGCTGTGTCATATATAGTCCCTGCGTAAAATAACTAAGACTTACACGGAGGTTACATATGAAAAATACGATGAAGAGAGTATTCACTTTTACCCCTGTCGCTTTAGCCGTCTTTTTAGCCGGTTGTAATGACGACACAACAACAGAGGTTATCGCTCCTGAGTATCCGCAGGCACAGCTTAGCGCGCGCGCAGTAAATCTTATTAACTCTAGCGGATACCAATTTAAAGATCTCAACAAAAACGACAAATTGGATGTTTACGAGGATTGGCGTAAGCCCGTTGACGAGCGTATCGACGATCTGGTTTCCCAAATGACCCTAGAAGAAAAAGTCGGTATGATGCTTATCGATACCATGAATTCTGCGGCCTATGGCAGGGTGACCAGCAGTCACGTTGATTATATCGAGAAGCAGATGATGAACCGCTTTATCTTCCGCAACCCGATCCTGACTAAAAATGAGCTGGATGCGATGGATCCGGCTCTGCGTGATCCGGCGTCTGCCTCTGTCGGTGGTCGCGCCAGTGCCCCCATCTCTCCTTATGAAGCCGCCCAGTATATGAATATGGTGCAGGAGTTGAGCGAGGCCACTCGTTTGGGGATACCGGCGCTGTTCAAATCCAACGCCCGTAACCATAACGACCCTAATGCCAAACCTGGGATCAACGTTTCTGCCGGCGCATTCTCCGAGTGGCCGAAAGAGGCCGGTCTGGCATCTGCCTCTCTCGGCGAAGGTAATATGGAGCTGATCGGTGAGTTTGCCGATATCATGAATGCGGAGTGGAAAGCGATCGGCCTACGTGGCATGTACGGTTATATGGCGGACCTCTCGACTGAGCCGCGCTGGTACCGAGTTCATGAAACGTTTACCGAAGACTCAGCTCTGGCCGCTGATATTATGACCAGCCTTGTGACTCACCTGCAGGGTAAGAAAGTCGACTCCAACAGCATTGTGCTGACCATGAAGCACTTCCCCGGTGGCGGCCCGCAGTTCCTGGGTTTGGATCCGCACTATCTTGCCGGTCAGCACCAGAGCTATCCGACTGGGAATTTCGACTATCATGTTAAGCCCTTTAAAGCGGCCATCGACGCTGGGGTAGCGGCGCTTATGCCTTACTACGGGGTTGTCGGTGGCGGTGAGTGGAAGTTGGCTGATCTGGGACAAGGCGAGACCGTGGCGTCAGACGGAACCAATTTGTATGTAGGTACTGATAAGAATAGTGGAATCGATCTGTCGCTTGTCGATGTGACGTCTGAACGCGTTCAAAATACAGCACGTGTGCCGTATAACAAATACAGCACCACTGTCGGCACACCGGCAGGTAACGTTGGAGTCGCCTTCTCCAAAGGGATCTTGGATGATCTGTTGCGCGATGAGCTTGGCTTTACTGGTGTGATCAATTCTGACACCGGCATTATCAACGAGCCGAATGTGGGATTGCCTGATACCCAGACTATCCAGAATAACCGCGCCTGGGGTCTGCAAGACAAGACTAAAGACGAGCTGTTCCAGACCGCTATCAATGCCGGTACCGATGTCTTCTCCGGTTTCCACAAGAATGCTGATATCCTCAACGTGGTCAAGCAAGGCCTGGTCTCCGAGGACCGTATCGACGAATCAGTTAAGCGCCTGCTGAAAGTACAGTTCGAGCTGGGACTGTTTGAAAATCCATATGTGGATCCGGTGCGTGCAGAATATATTGTGGGCAACGAAAAGTTCCAGGATAAAGCCCGCGAGGCACAGCGCAAGTCTGTTGTACTGCTTGATAATAAGGATTCCTTGCTACCTCTGCCTGCTGGCGACGCCGCCGCGAGTAAGAAGCTCTATACACTAGGTGTGAATGAAGGTGTAGCCGAGCAATATGGCTACCAGACTGTAACCACAGGCGATGCTTCAGATCTTGATGCCCGTCCGAGTGCGGCTAATCACGACTATGCGCTGATCCGTGTTCGCGTGACTAACAAAGATACCGGCTTGTTGGTTTTCGGTGGTGCCGATTTCAAAGAAGTGGATGTGCTCGACTTCACCAGTATGGCGGCATCGAATACCTGGGAGATCAGCCCATCTCTGGCAGATATCCAAGCGGTGATGAGCGAAGTCGGTGCCGAGAATACTGTTCTCTCCGTCTACTTCCGCCAGCCGTTTGTTATGGATGGAGTCAGCGGACTGAAAGATGCCGGCGCTATTTTGGCTACCTTCGGTTCTAAGGATAATGCACTGATGGATGTTGTAACTGGTAAATTCAACCCGTCTGGTAAACTGCCATTTGCACTTGCTAATAGTGCCCAAGCAATTATTGACCAAGCGTCTGATGCTCCGGGTTATGCAGCGGCAGATACCCTGTATCCATTCGGTCACGGCCTGAGCTACTCCGAGTAACTATCGCCTTACACTGGAAGAGAATCGTGAATACCAGCGGCGCCAGAAATGGCGCCGTATTTTTATTAGGCAGAGTTTGTATCATCATAGCTGTTAAATAAGAGTTATTCCTCTGTCAGTTATCTATAGTGAAAATATTTTTTGAACTAGATCGACTTTTCAATTGTTTTTTTGGTCAACCAATTTGGTGTGTAGCTATAATACATCCAATGTTTTCAAACTGTACTAATCAAAAAAGTGGTTAGTATTACCATAGCTTAGCTATTGCTTTTAAATGTTAATATATTAGGAGTCAACTTGTTTTCAGGAAACCTGAACCAATTATCATTAATTTCAAGCTTGTCACCTAAGTTAATAGAAATTATTTCCCGTGTGAAAAATAGACTGGAAAGTAACGTTCATAACGGTACTTATCCTTTAGATGGGAATAACGTATTTTTTTTTGTCGTCAATGACAGAACAGAACACTTAGAAAAAAGACGGTCGGAAATACATCAACAATATATTGATGTACAAATCGTTCTTGAAGGTGAAGAAATGTTCGGTTATAGCCTCCATCCTTTTAATGAAATTGAAGATGATCTTTTGACAGAAAAAGATGTGGCGTTTAGTGAGGCCGTTGTCGATGAAAAATATATCACATTAACTAAAAATGACTTTGTGATTTTCTATCCCGGCCAACCACATCGACCATTGATTGCAGTGAAACAACCTGGACCAGTTAGAAAAGCGGTAATAAAAATAGATAAGTCACTAATTAACTAGGTAATAATATGAACCAAGAAATTTCTATTCTAAGCTGGAATGACAAGAATATTCCTCATAAATTATGGACAGAGAAACACGGCTCAGGTACACGCATTTTTATGAAAGTGATTAAAGATGTTGAACCGGAAATGTTAACACTTGAATTACCGTTCAAGCAGCACATTGTGAATGAGAGCTGGTCTGGTCAAGCAATGGCCGTGAGCAATGCTTTTGATGATGGTCAGTTATTTGCTCAAACAAGGGTACTGTTCAATCTGAATGAGGGGTGTGTAATATGGGCTGTAACTCATATTAAAATGCCTGATGGTAATAAAATGTCAGCGGATAAATTAACTTATGTTCCTGGAATGAAAGCATACAAAAATAAGTTGATAGCTAAATGATATTATAAATTAGGCTTTATATGAATGTTTGATTTATGATGACTATGCTAATTTAGAGTTCATGTTTAATTATTATCATGAACTCTTTTTTCTTTTGTTTGAATTTTTGGCTAATCATTTTGTGTTACCGCTAGATTACGCCTAAGTAACTTACTAATGGTAATAATATTGACTACGATAAACGTGGCCTCCATCAAGCTACCGCCGATAGAGCCGAGCAATAGGTTGTTAGTCAACCAACAAAGTGAATTAAACAAAATGAGTAAGCGCATATGGACGCCCTGAGCCTTAAATAAACCCCATGTGGCGACTGAAGCACCAACGAGTGTTAGCAGTTCATAATTGTGCTGGAGGTTAGAGACTCCCATTATCCACAACAAAGCAATAAACCCCCACATGACTTTGCTAGAATCAGTCCGGGTTGACACATAGCTTCTTACGGCACTTATTGCGCAACCAAAGGCTGCGGTCATCGCACCCATAAAGATAAAATGGATGCAAATAATGACCTGAAAAAAGGTTAAGTGAAGGCGGAATTTATTTCCATCCTGATGAAAGAATGCGGTGACACCAACAAAATAAGCAACTAAGCCTATACTTTGTGCAAGGTTGAGTTCGGGCATTTCAGGCATTGTTTATTACCTGATGCAGAAGGTATTGGAGACAGGTTTCAGGGCTTGTTAATATTGATGCAGAGGAAGGTTGGCAATAAGCTACAGCGGGTGTCATGGACGCCTGAGCAAGCATAATCACATCATATTTTGCTTCGATCGTACTAATATAGCGAGCAATGGTACGCGCATAGTTTTCGTAGTCTTCGGCAAAATAAAAAGCCCAGGCATCAGGGACGAGAGCTGAGTCGATGTGTGTCGAATGTGATCCTCTGACTTGCTCTAATAAATTCAGAGAGGGATCCAGCGTGCTGGCCACTGCTGCCAGTACTAATACGCGCTGATATTGGACTGTGGCTTCAGCCATCGGACGGTCAACACGCAATATACGGCAGCCATTTATCTGCGTTTCTTCTGCCATTGCGCCAATGGTAGAGCAGGTGCATACAATAACATCAACGCCTTGTTTCGCGATTGTTTCAATCGATCTAATGACATTGTTGCGAAGTTCCGGAGTAATACCCGTGGTCATCGCCTCTTTTAACAATTCTTCATGTAGATGATGGTTTACTTCTACGGTAAAGCTTCTATCCGTATTAGATAAATACTGGTTTATATAAGGTTTAAAAAGATTGATATTTGACGATAGAGTATGAAGAAAAGCAATTTTCATTTATTGCCCTTGCATTATTTTTATTGAGATTACGAGTAAGGCTTCCTGTAGGAAGCCTTACGGTTATTTTAACTGGCTAAGGTATATGTTTATTTAACCAGGTCAGCAGCTTCTCGTGCTAAGCGACCGATTTCGTCCCAACGACCTTCATTAATAAGCTTTTTATCAACCATCCAAGTGCCGCCGCAAGCAAATACGCGATCAATCGCAAGGTAGTCTTTCACATTATTAATATTCACCCCGCCTGTCGGCATAAATTGCACCTGTGTGTAAGGAGCAAGCAGGGATTTCAGCATATTGATACCGCCAGATGCTTCAGCAGGAAAGAACTTCAGCGTGGTAATGCCCATTTCAAGTGCAGCTTCAACAGTTGAAGGATTGTTAACGCCCGGTACGATATCAATGCCAATCTCTTGGCAGGCTTTTACCGTATTGGGGTTGAAGCCCGGTGACACGACGAAGGTCGCTCCGGCTTCTTTAGCGGCAATGGCCTGCTCACGGTTTAGCACCGTACCGGCACCAATTAACATATCTGGCTGAGATTCACGAAGGAGTCGAATGGCTTCAGCGGCAGCATCTGAACGGAAGGTGATTTCAGCCGCAGGCAGACCATTCTCGGCCAAGGCCTTGCCCAGAGGAACGATATCTTCTGCACGGTCAATGGCAATTACAGGGATTACTTTAATGGCAGCTAGTTGTTCAGAGACAGTACTCATTGTGTTACTTCCTTGGTTGTCTTCGTTGTTATGTTGAAATTGATTGATTCAGTGGCCGATACGGGAATAATTGCCCCTTTATGCTGAATCACAGTACCAGCAAGTTGATGGCCCTGAAGAGCGGATTCTTGCGGTGTTCTATTGGTGAGATACCCCGCTAGAAAACCCGCATTGAATGAATCACCCGCCGATGTTGTATCCACAACCTTAGCGACGGGGGTGGTGTCGATATGTACGGATTCGCCGGTTGCAAAGTTGACGTAGTGACAACCTTGCGCACCCATCTTGAGCACAACCTGGCCAACACCGGCACGCTGTAAGCGGCTCAATGTGCTATCGGACGTTTTGTCTCCCCATAGCGCCTGCTCGTCGTCATCGGTAACCAGAGCAAGATCCGTGATGCGCAGCAACTGCTCGTAGCAGGTACGGGCCTCTTCAGCATCTTGCCATAAAGCGGGGCGGTAATTGGAGTCAAAGGCTATCTCTGTGCCATTCTTTTTAAGATCTTCCAACAGTTCTAATAAGCGTTGACGATCGGCTGGAGGCAAAATAGCGAGGCTAATGCCACTGACATAAACCATATCAACACTGTGCAGATGCTCTTCTACCGTAGCAAACAAAGGGTGCTGGAGCATAAAACGAGCAGCCGATTGATTGCGCCAGTATAGGAAGGTACGTTCACCTTCATCGTCCAGCTGGATGAGATACAAACCTGGCTGACGGGCAGGATCGCGCAGTACACACTCGGTATTGACGCCTTCTTGCTGCCAGCGTGCCAACATGCCGTCGCTGATGGCATCAGATCCCAGCGCGCTGACATAATCGATCGCTACCGATTGCCCCGCGGTCCGCGCCATGTATACGGCGGTGTTAAGCGAGTCGCCACCGTAGCCCTGCTCCATGGCACCGAAAGGGGCACCATTGAGCTCAATCATGCATTCGCCAATAATTGCGATGCGTTTCATGCTACTTCTCCTGGCAACCTAAAGTAGGTTTTTGCGTTGTTGCAACAGATATCCTGTACCAGTTTGCCAAGCATAGCCAAGTCATTCGGCACTTCGCCATTTTGCACCCAGCCACCAATGGTATTACACAGAATACGGCGGAAGTATTCATGGCGAGTGTACGACAGGAAGCTACGAGAATCTGTCAGCATTCCGACAAACTGGCTAAGCAGGCCCAGCTGGGAAAGCTGCTCTATCTGGCGCTCCATACCGTCTTTTTGGTCATTGAACCACCATCCTGAGCCAAACTGGATTTTGCCGGCAATACCGCCACCCTGGAAATTGCCGATCATGGTCGCCATCATTTCGTTATCGCGAGGATTGAGGCAGTACAGAATCGTTTTCGGCAGTTCATTGGTGACGTCCATGTCATCCAGCAGCGAGGCGAGTTGGAAGGCAAACGGGCGGTCACCAATAGAATCAAAGCCACAATCCGGGCCAAGTAGCTTGAACATGCGGGTGCTGTTGTTACGCTGTGCGCCAATGTGCAGCTGCATCACCCAGCCGCGTTTGGCATATTGCTTTCCTAGCCAAACTTGCACCGCCGTACTGAACTGGTCAACTTCCTGCTCTGTTAGTCTCTCGTTGTTTAATCGACGTGTCAGCATGGCATTCAATGCGGCTTCAGCAGGTACTTTGCCGTAGCGGACAATTTCAATACCATGGTCAGCAGCACGACAGCCGTGAGCAGCAAAGTGATCAAGGCGACGGTCAAGTGCCGTCAGCAAATCAGCAAAGCAGGTAATGTGAACATCGGCGGCTTCACTTAGAAGTTGCATGTACTCAGCAAAACCCTCGAGCTCTATTTTGTACGCACGATCTGGACGCCAGCTTGGTGCCACTTCGACATCGAAGCTTTCGTCTTCGGCAATCGCTTTGTGGTGTTCTAGCGTGTGGATTGGGTCATCGGTTGTACCAGCCATCACCACATTCATTTGCTTCATGATGCCTCGGGCAGAGAACTCAGGGCTGGCAAGCATCTCATTACACTTGTGCCAGATACCTTCTGCGGTTGCGGGACCGAATAGCTGGCCGGTAATGCCAAACGGGCGGCGTAACTCTAGGTGAGTCCAGTGATAGAGGGGATTACCTAACGTCTGAGGAACCGTTTTGGCCCATGCCATGTACTTGTCAAAGTCCGTTGTATCTTTGCCGGTGATCAGTGCTTCCGGAATACCGGCGGCGCGCATTCCACGCCATTTATAGTGATCGCCTTCCAGCCATATTTGACCAAGGTTATCGAAGCGACGATTTTCCGCGACTTCCTGAGCATTCAGGTGGCAGTGATAGTCGTAAATTGGCATGTCTTTAGCGTAATCGTGGAATAAGCGACGCGCGACTTCGTTAGAGAGAAGAAAATCTTCACATAGGAATGCTTTCATACAAGGCTCCAATAAATTCCCCTCAACAAGACGGCGTCTCGCTGAGGGGAAGAAGAAAATGATTACAGAGAGGCAACCGCAGCACGAGCGCCTTTAATGATGATCTGCTGGTATGCTTTTGTAATTTCGGTAACAAGGCTATCGTTGCTGATCAGGTCGGTACCGAAGATGGCTTCAATACCGAGCAGTTCTTTAACGACCGAGGTATTGATACCGTGTTGTTGGTAGATGGATTTAAATTGATCGGCCATTGGATCGCGCACATCAATCGGTTGTGCTTTTTCATCAACACCACTGATGTAGGTCATCCAGCCTGCGATGCCCATTGCCAGCCACTTGTAATCAGTCTCTTTTTCTAAGTGGAAGCGCAGCGAACCACCCATCCGCTGAGGGATCTTCTGGCTGCCGTCCATCGCGATTTGCCAAGTCTGGTGTTTCAGGCTTGGGTTGGTGAACCGTTCGATAAGCAGTTTGGCATACCCTTCTAAGTCGGTACCTTCAGGCATGTTAAGCGTTGGGGCTTGTGCCTTCATCATCATGTCGAAAGCGGCCTTGCGGTAGCTTTCATTGGTCATGGTATCTGAAATATGGGCATAGCCACCAAGATAGCCAAGGTAAGCGAGGAAAGAGTGACTGCCGTTTAGCATACGCAGTTTCATTTCTTCAAAAGGTACCACATCGGTAACAAATTCAGCGCCAGCAACATCCCAGTCAGGGCGGCCGTTGACGAAGTTGTCTTCGATAACCCACTGGCGGAAAGGCTCGCAGGCAATACCACACGGGTCTTCAACACCAACCAGGGTCGTAATTTCTGCTAATGTTTCAGGCGTTGCCGCAGGAACAATGCGGTCAACCATGGTGCACGGGAAGGTGACACTGGCTTCAATCCAGCCTGCCAGCTGTTGATCAACAAGCTTGGCGAAGTCCAACACGGCAGAGCGGGCGACGTGGCCGTTTTCTTGTACGTTATCGCAAGACATTACAGTAAACGGCTTCAAGCCGCGGTCTCGACGCAAACGTAATGCCTCGACGATATACCCAATTGCGGAGTTAGGCGCTGTTGGGTTGGCTAAATCGGCTTTGATCAGGGCGTTGTTCTTATCAAGGCGCCCGGTACTCGGGTCTGCACAGTAGCCCTTTTCAGTGATAGTCATTGAAACAATGGCGACTTGTTCCTGTGCCATTTTTTCTAAGATGGCTTGCTGGCCATCAAACTTCGGATGCAGGGACTCAGTAACAGAGCCGATCATCTTAACCGCTGTGGCGTCAGCGCCTTTTTCCGCTACCGTGTATAAATGGTCTTGTTCACGAAGTTGAGTGATCAGGTCTTCGCCACCAAACAAATTAATTTCACAAATGCCCCAATCACTGCCGGTTTTTTCCAACATTTCATTGGTAAACAATGCTTGGTGGGCACGGTGGAACGCACCAAAACCCAGATGAACGATACGGCTCTTAAGGGCCGTTCTGTCGTAATTTGGGCGAATAACCCGAGCATTAACGTCTGTATTTGCAATGTTTGTCATTTTTACTTCCTTTATCTCGCCGGCAGTTACCCGCGAGATATGTATTGGTGAATGGTGTGGTGTTTAATTCAGGCCTCAGTAGCCAAGTGCTAGCCTCGGAAGGAACAGGCTGAGTTCTGGTATGAAGGTGACTGCGAGCAGGGCGGCAACCAGGGCTGCATAGAATGGCAGCAGCGGCTTGATCACTTTCTCGATAGATATTTTTGCTACTGAGCACCCGATGAATAGGGCGCTGCCTACCGGCGGAGTGCAGATACCGATCGCCAGGTTAAAGGTCATCATGATACCGAAGTGGACTGGGTCAATGCCCAGGTCCAGTGCAATCGGCAAGAAGATTGGCGTAAAGATCAGTACCGCAGGCGTCATGTCCATGAAGATGCCAACAATCAGCAGGATCAGATTGATGATAAGGAGGATCATCACAGGGTTTTCTGACACAGCCAGCAGAGCATCGGCGATCATATAAGGGATATCGGCGTTCGCCATTGCCCAGGACATCCCCATTGATGCGCCTACCAGCAACAGCACAATCGAAGTTGTTACCGCCGATTCGAGAATGATGCCCGGCAAGTCACGCAGCTTTACTTCACGGTAGATCAGTACCGCCAGTGCGAACGTGTAGACGACGGCAATCGCTGAGGCTTCGGTAGCAGTGAAGATCCCGCCGATGATCCCGCCCATAATGATAATGACCAGCAGCAGAGAAGGCATGGCTTTGATAAAGGTATTCCAAACCTCTGAAAGACTTGGCTTTGGCGCCAGTGGGTAACCGCGTTTCTTGGCGATAAAACCCGCGACCAGCATCAGGCTCAGCCCCATCAAAATACCAGGAATATAGCCGGCCAGGAACAGGGCGGCAATAGACGTACCACCGGATACCAATGAGAAGACGATAAGTGTATTACTTGGCGGGATCAGCAGGCCGGTCGGGCAGGAGGTAATGTTCACGGCCGCAGAGAAGTGTTCATCATAACCGTCTTTTTTCTGCAGGGGTGACATGGTTCCGCCAACCGCTGCCGCAGAGGCAACCGCCGAACCGGAAATTGAACCAAACATCATGTTAGCCATGATATTTACGTGCGCCAGCGAGCCTGGCAGACGGCCTCCCAGCACTTTTGCAAAGTTGATCAGGCGAATCGCGATGCCGCCCTGATTCATGATGTTACCGGCCAGGATAAAGAACGGGATGGCCAGCAGGGCGAAGTTATCAAGGCCTGCTGCCATACGCTGTGATACCACGGCGATAGCGGGTTCAAGCGGTAAACTCAACATAATCGTTGCCAGTGAAGAAAGACCGATAGCAAATGAAACCGGGATCCCCAACGTGAGAAGAACTGCAAAGCTGCCAAATAAAGTAAGAATGACTTGCCATTCCATGATGGAATTCCTTTTTTAATTAGTTTTGTTGAGTATCAGCGGCGAGTGAATTACCGGATACGAGCTGCTTGCATTTTTCAACGGTGAAAGTTGCCGAGTAGAAAATCATTAATGCACCGCTAATCGGCAGACAGAAATAGATGTAGCCCATTTCAAAGCCTAGTGCTGGTGTCACCTGTCCGGTCGTCAAGGTTTTCAGGGCGAGGTTGGTACCGCCGTAGACCAGAACAACGAAAGCAAAAGCAGCAATGGCCAGCTGGATAAATATTTCATTAATGAGTTTTCGTTTGCCACTTAGCTTCATGGTAAGCAAGTCGATCGCCAGATGGCGTTTGAGGCCAGTGGTGTATGCCGCTCCAATTAATGCGACCCACATAAACAGGTAACGTGCCAGTTCATCCGTAACTGTGCTTGGTTTGCCTATGACATAGCGAGAAATTACCTGCCAAATAACACAGAAAACCAGGAAGGTAGAGAGAGACACGGTGAACATTGCCAGCCCTCTATTTACATATCCAACCAATTTATTCATCTTTAGTTCCTTTATATGAGGGAGTGTACTAACTGAATTTTGGTTAACCAATAAGTAAAGGGGGTTACTCAGCTATACAGTCGTTACACTCTTTTCTGGGATGGATTATAAGAAACGTGGATGATTTGTCATGTGACGTGGTTCACATTTACATTGGTCGACCAATTTTAGGGGGTTTAATGTGATTTAGGTCAACCAATTGATGTTTTTGTTTTGACTGCTTGCCGTGTTGACGTCAATATTGGCCCCGTATTCAAATGTACCCTACAAAATGGACAACCAATCTCACGGAGATATAACAATGATGACGCGTAAAAGAGTACTTACTGCTGTAATCGGTGCAGCGTTAACAATTGGTGCCTCAGCTTCAGCGTTTGCTGCAACCACATTGAAGCTAAGTCATAACCACCCACGTGACCATGCTGTGCATAAAGCGATGGATCATATGGCAAAAGAGGTTCGTAAACTGACTGATGGTGACGTACGCATTCGTATTTATCCGGATGCTCAGCTTGGTACCCAGCGTGAATCTATGGAGCTGATGCAGAACGGTGCGCTGGATATGGTTAAGACTAATGCGGCAGAACTGGAAGCATTTGCACCGGCTTACTCAGCCTTTAACTTACCCTATCTTTTCCGTGACAAAGCACATTACTCCAATGTAAAAGAAAGTGCTGTCGGTGAAGATATTCTGGCTTCATCCCGTGACAGTGGCTTCATTGGCCTGACCTATTATGATGCCGGCGCACGTAGCTTCTATACTTCAAAGCCAATCAATACGCCTGCTGATCTTAAAGGTTTGAAGATCCGTGTCCAGCCGAGTCCATCAGCAATTAATATGGTAAAAGCACTTGGCGGTAGCCCGACTCCACTTGCATACGGCGAGTTATATACCGCGCTTCAGCAAGGTGTTGTTGATGCTGCTGAAAACAATATCCCATCGTTCAGCCTGAGTCGTCACAGCGAAGTGTCTAAATACTACAGCTTAGACGAGCACACGATGGTTCCTGATGTGCTGGTTATTTCGACCAAAGCATACGATGGTTTGTCAGAAGAAAATCGCAAGGCCCTAAAAACGGCAGCAATGAGCTCTATGGAATTGATGAAGTCGCTATGGACTCAGTCTGAAGAGAAAGAGCGAGCGAAAGCTGAAAAAATGGGCGTGAAATTTATTACGCCAAACAAAACGGCATTCGTCGAGGCCGTGCAACCGATGTACGACACGCTGGATGAATCTAATCCAGAGCTAAGCAAAGTTGTTGAGCGTATCAAAGCCGTTCAATAACATTGAGAATTGCTTTATTTAGCAGAAAAAAATCAAGGTGTTGTAACACTTTAACATATACAGGTTGACCAATTTTATTTGGTCATTATGATGGCGTAAGAGTGCAATGGAAAATAGTGACAATATCATCATGATGCCTTTTGAACCAAAAAGACCCTACCAAGAGTTAGGGTTGGTAATGAGACGGGAATTAATCGACGGGCACTACAAAGTGGGTGATCGCATGCCGCCGGAACGTGACATTGCTGAAAGACTGAATGTCAGCCGTACGGTCGTGCGCGAAGCCATCATTATGCTTGAGCTTGAAAATCTCGTTGAAGTAAAGAAAGGTTCGGGTGTGTATGTCCTGAATATTCCGAGTGATAACAATAGCCGCGAAAATGTGATAAGTGATGATGCAGGTCCATTTGAAATGCTCCAGGCGAGGCAGTTGCTGGAAAGTAATATTGCAGAGTTTGCAGCGATTCAGGTGACACCGGGAGATATTGTTAAAATGCGTGCAGCCCTGGAGCTTGAGCGAAATGAAATCGCTTGTGGTTCGGTAAACTGTAACGGTGATGAACAATTCCACCTGTGTATTGCTGAGGCAACCCAGAACTCAGTACTGGTGGATATGCTGAAGCATTCCTGGGATCGTCGTGAGCAAAGCCCTATGTGGAAGAAACTGCATTCCCATATTGTCGATCAAGCTTATCGCGAAGAGTGGCTAGATGACCATGCTCGTATCCTTGCTGCGATGCAAAGGAAAGATCCAATTGCTGCCAAAAACGCCATGTGGCAACACCTTGAAAATGTAAAACAACGATTATTAGAACTGTCCGATATTGATGATCCTAATTTTGATGGTTATCTCTTCAGTTCTAATCCTGTCGTCCTTCTTGGGGATGAAAAATAATATCGATACTGCGATGTAGCGGTAAATAAAATTAGGCCAATATCCTTATTGGCCTTTACTTAGGACTGTCACATCTAAGTGGCCGTTAATTAAAGTCGTTAAATACTTAACTTGAAATATTATTCGAGCGGGTTAGGTATGTTTATAAAAGGTGATTATCATGGAACAAACCTGGCGTTGGTATGGCCCTAATGATCCTGTATCGCTAGATGATATTCGTCAGGCTGGTGCAACGGGTATTGTTAATGCGCTTCATCATATTCCTAATGGGGATGTGTGGACGAAAGAAGAAATACAAAAGCGTAAAGCATTAATTGAAGCGAAAGGACTGACGTGGTCAGTTGTCGAGAGTGTTCCTGTTCACGAAGAAATCAAAACTCAGACGGGGAATTTTCAGCGGTGGATTGATAATTATAAACAAACACTACATAACTTAGCTGAATGCGGTATTGATACAGTATGTTATAACTTCATGCCGGTTCTAGATTGGACACGTACTGACTTAGAATTCGAAATGGCAGATGGCTCTAAAGCATTACGTTTTGATCAAATTGCTTTTGCGGCATTTGAATTGTATATATTGAAACGTCCCGGAGCAGAACAGTCGTATTCGAATGAAGAGCAGATACAGGCAAAAATATATTTCGATAATATGTCGGAAGCCGAAATTGCCAAACTGACCAGCAATATTATTGCAGGGCTTCCTGGTGCAGAGGAAGGCTATACACTGGAAGAGTTCCAGGCGCAGCTCAATCGATATGAAGGGATCGATAAAGATCAACTTCGCCAGCATATGGTATATTTTCTTAAGCAACTGATGCCTATCTGTGAAGCAAACGGGCTGAAGATGGCGGTTCACCCTGATGATCCACCGCGTCCAATCTTAGGGCTGCCGCGAATTGTTTCGACTATAGATGATATTGACTGGCTGACCAAAGAAGTTCCGAGCCAGATGAATGGTATTACTATGTGTACCGGATCTTATGGCGTCCGTGGTGACAATGATTTAGTCAATATGATTAAACAACACGGGGATCGTATTTACTTCACTCACCTACGTTCAACGCAACGTGAAGATAATCAGCTAAGCTTTCATGAAGCCGCCCACCTAGATGGCGATGTTGATATGTATAATGTGGTGATGGAAATTCTAAAAGAAGAGCAGCGCCGCAATGAAGCCGGTGATCTCCGCTTGATCCCGATGCGTCCAGATCATGGCCATCAGATGCTGGATGATCTAAAGAAGAAAACTAATCCGGGGTATTCTGCGATAGGTCGCTTGAAAGGGCTTGCCGAAGTTCGCGGCTTGGAAATGGCATTAAAGCGAACTTTCTTCCATAAATAAGTTATTCACAATTAAAATAACAATTAGTAATCTCGTATTTATAAAATAAACATTAACACCATGCTAGCATGGTGTTAATGTTTGCCTTCACAAGATTAAAAACTGTCACACTTGATAAATCCTTGTAGTTCCTATCTTTGATTACGTCTAGACCTTAAACCATTAATGTTCGAATCGTGATGTTGTAATTATTTTTAAATACGTACCTTAGTTAACGATAAATATCTTCAGAAAGATGAGTTATCTATTCGGTGGGTAAAAAGGATCACTAGCCATGAAGCAACTATCTTTCAAAATGAACATATTTTCCATGTTCATTGCTATTATTTTGATTACAATTGTCACATCCTATTTCAGTGTCAATTATTATATTAGCAATTATATCTATAAGACCGATACGACAAATATAAAATCTCAGGTTAACTTAATAAAAGATAATTTGATTGAAGACATAAACAATAAAATAATTTTAACTGAAAGCTTAAACTTTGGTCTGGCAGCAATAAAAAAAACACAAGAAAAAACGGGGTTTAATAATATAGTAAAAGTGGTCAGTGACTTGGTTTTTACACCTGATGGCAGTGTTGATGATAGCAATGAGGCCCAGTCATATATTGATCAAGTAGAAAACGCTAACGGGTCCGTTGTTGTAAGCGATGTCTTCTATGATGAAGATAAGCCACTGATCACTATCACTGTACCGAGACAAAAAGGGATCGGAGACATATTTTTTATCGATCTCAGCCAAACTCAGGCATTATTGGAAAAAACAGCAATAGATGGTAGCTATATGGAACTGCTTGACGCTAATAATAATGTACTGTTCTCAAACAAAAAAGCGGGTGATCTTATTCCCCTGCCAAGTGAATTTGATGTTGGTGGCCAGAAGTGGAGCTTGACCGGATATATTGACAAGGCTTACATTCAGAAAAACACTGACATCCTTAACAATTCCATTACTATTGCCTTGCTAGTTGCTGTCCTAGCGATTATTCCACTCAGTATTGCTGCTATTAACATGGCATTTAAACCGATTGTTTCCCTGCGTAATATCGTGACTGAGCTTTCGCAAGGCAACGGCGATTTGTCCCGTCGTTTGGATGTCTATACGCAGGACGATCTTGGTAAAATTGCGGCCGGTATTAACCAATTCATTGCTAATCTTCAGGAAATGATGCTGGATGTAGCCCAATCCAGTCACCTTATTAGTTCTGAAATCAATCAGTTGCGTGAGCAGACCGATTCCAACCAGACATTGTTAACCGCCCATTCTGAAGAGACCGAACAGGTAGTAACTGCAATCACCGAAATGAGCTCAGCCGTTGACTCTGCTGCGCAAAGTGCGGCGAGTGCGGCTAAGCTGACACAGAAAACAAACAATGAGGCCGAGCAGTCAAAAATTGTAGTGCAAGAAGCAGTGCAAAGTGTTTCAGCTTTAGTGGGCGAAATGGAGAGTATGTCAGAGTCTATTGTGATCATGAATAATGATGCGTCGCAGATTGGTTCTGTGTTGGGGGTTATTGGTGATATTGCTGAACAAACCAACCTGTTAGCACTGAATGCCGCGATTGAAGCTGCTCGAGCCGGTGAACAGGGCCGTGGTTTTGCCGTTGTCGCTGATGAGGTACGGGCATTGGCCGCGCGCACACAGCAGAGTACGACTGAAATCAACCACATGCTGGCTAAACTGCAAAATGGGACCAGCAAGGTTGTCAGCGCCATGGAAACGACAAAAGCCAGTTGTCAGCACACAGCAGAAAATACGACTCGGGTAATGGATTCACTCGATTCAATGACCGGATCCGTAGTTGAGATTAACGATTTAACGGCACAGATCGCGGCATCTGCTGAACAACAAAGTACAGTGACGGTTGAAATTAACCGCAATATGACGGCCATTCGGGAGATGATTAACAACATTAATCACAATGGGCAGGAAACCGTAAACAGCACTCATCAGTTAAACCAGACCAATACCCAGCTTCATGATGTTGTCGGTCGTTTTAAACTGAGTTAGCTGTTTTAACAACAGATTATAAGCAGCTTCAAGAGGCTCGTTTCAGCGAGAGTGGTCTTCTTCAGGCTTGCCTGCAGCCTGCGATAAAGGGATTGCGCATCAGCTATCTAAGCGAAACAAGATAATCAACCATTCGAGTCATGTTTTCTGAAACACCGATCCCCAATTGAGTCATCTGCTGGGGATTTTTTTCGATGGCATATGTTTTTTTG
Organism: Photobacterium sp.; assembly: GCF_033720175.1. GTDB lineage: Bacteria > Pseudomonadota > Gammaproteobacteria > Enterobacterales > Vibrionaceae > Photobacterium. The sequence goes on along the minus strand of NZ_JAWWDA010000022.1, from coordinate 27,872 downwards.
TGTGTGATACCTCATGATTTATTATGTGAAATGAAGGATAATCCCCCCGATTTTTTACTTGAAATTATTCTTTAGAGAGAGTCATGAGCAATAATAATTTTGTTAAAATTTGCTTGAAGAATGGCGTAAAAGACCTTTTTGAAACGCCTGAGGCCGAGGTTGAAGACCTCTTCGAAGTACCTGCGCGCGGGATTGAATACAGTGTAGATCGAGAGGCTTATATTGATAAAAGTAAGCTTGTTTGGTTTAAGGTTGATGAAGTAAAAATGACAATCGCCATGAGCTTTGGTGATGCCTGGTCGACATTACAATTCCCAGATCATAGTGGTGAATTTCAGCGGGTCAAAAGCGAGCTTACCAGTCAGTCGTAAATGCAGTTTATATGCTTGATATAGCTCCCTAATCAGCGGAGCTATATCATGGCCTACAAAGGTTGCGTACGTTATTTATCGACATCCAACGCTACGTTATAGTGTTCAGTGCGACCTAGCCAGCAGGCATTGGCAGTTGGCGCCATAATGCCTAGAGCCAGTAGAGGGTACCGGAACTCCAATCAAAAGTGCCATCTCCATTGGTATCGGCTGTAACCTCGAATGTGTCGGCTGTCAGTGCCACCAACGACGCCTTAGTCTCTCCGATGCCTAAGATAATGAGTTCGCCGGAAGACGGACCGACGTTGTTATCATATTGCATAAACGGTGTACTTGATTCGACTTCCACGTAGCCATAGTCGGGGTGATAATACCGGCCGGAAGAAAAAGTCATTTCAATCCACGTTTCTCCCTCAAGCAGAGATACATCATAATTTGCTACTTTATAGACCTTGCCCGTATCGTTGTTCCGGATCAGGCCGTTCATTGTCAGTGAGAGGGTGGAGGAGGAGAAATTAACGCTGGTTGTACCGCTCATTGTGACCGAACTGCTACTATTCTCCAAGGACAGCTGGCTATAAGCCATTTCGATAGCAATAATATCAAATGTCACAAGGTTGGCAGAGCCTGAAACAGTGATAGTGCCGTTAGCCGTTTCGCCATCTTCACAGAACTGGTCATACTGTTGAGTACCGGTAAAATTGCCGTTTGTATCGTCCAGATTGATCGTTATAGTTAAGCGGCCTCCACAGTTACCATCAAATGTATTAGTTTCCGTGAGAATGGTCCGTGGTTCAGGTGACGTCTTCGCCGAGAATGTGAAATTTTCAAGTCCTGACATCGTCGGCCAAAAGTGCAATAACGCGCTACTCTGTAAGAAGCTCTCCTTTTCATCACTATTGGCAATATCCGTCCTGCTCGCTGAGGTGATCTTTATCGCCGGGCCACCCATTAAGGCACCTACCGCCAACTCGGTTGCGTTGTCGGCACTGATAGTCGCCATTTCGGTCGAGCCGGAATAGATGATATTACCGTCACCACCACCACCACCGCCGCCACTACTAATAATCATGACCAGACCGATGACGATAATGAACCCTGTTATAAGGTAACGAAGCGGTTGCTTCGCTGTATTATTCAGTTTCATCGTTGTGACTCCTTCTCCGGGTTATTTGATACGTTAGCCATGCGGCAAAAGCGCCGATAAGTGTTGCAAATAGATCAAGTGGGTCGAAGGTTCCGCGTTGAAAATAGTTGGCACTGTTCTCCAAGAACGGTATTTCTGAGAACCATGGAGGAATATGCTTCATCAATCGAGCGGAGATAGCCGGATGTTGGCCGAGTTCAAATATCCAGCTAACTCCCACCCAAAAAAGAGAGCTGATGAAGATTATCCGTGGGCCATTGCCAACAGTTATCACCGTAAGCAGGATAAAGGCATAGGTGTGAACAAGACTGGGTAGCCACTGGCCGAAGACTCCAAGCAAATTGTAATCTGGGAAGTGGGAGTAAGAAAACAGAGCGAAAAGGTAGATACTTTCTGCGGGGCGTGCGAATAGATAGAGTATCAGCCCTCCTAACAAGGCGGATAGCGCTGCTGCCAGTTGGTATATTTCTGCTTTACATGGCATTTACCATCGCTCTTTTTGTTATTTTATCGCTGTCATACCAGTACACTGTATGAAGTCTTATTTATAACTATAGACATACTTTTTGTAAGTGTATGTGATGTGTACTGATGACGGGGCCTGGTCGTTAGCGCTGGTAATGAAAGAGAAGAAAGGGCAGTGAGATGCGGGCCAAATGGAAATGGTTAGAGTCCTGCTGGCTGCTGAGTCGTCGCTTGCCGTCCAGGTAGAGACAAAGAATGGAATGGTTCAGTGCCATCAATTGACCATAGAGAACGAAATACATTAAGTGTTGCGTTTTTAATTGATGGCATATACTTGATTTGTACTTGAATGATAATCCCAGTAAGTCTTTGCTTGGTAGTATTTTTTAGGGGAAGTGATGATTGATAATACTGTGATGAAAATCAGTTTAAAGAATGGGATTAAAGATCTTATCGAAATGTCTGGGGGAGTAAGAGGAATCGAATATAGTCCAAGTCGTGAGGCCTATATAAACAAAAGCCAGCTTGTTTGGTTTTATATTGACGAAGAAAAAATGACAATCGCAATGAACTTTGGTGATATTAGGTCGGAACTGAAATTTCCAGATCATGGTGGTGAATTTCAGCGAATCAAACGAGAGCTTATAAGGTAGTCATGGATGCTGTTTTATAGGCTTGATATAGCTCCCTCATCACCGGAGCTATATCATGACTGATGAAGGTTGCTGACGTTATTTCTCGACTACGACACGTGCATTTAACGGTTGTAGCGGACGGTTGTTAGCTCCCATTGCCTCTCTTAGCATAGAAATTCGTTTTGTCGAAGCTGCCACTGGCTCTTGTAGAACAAACCAGCGAACACCCTCACTGCATGGCGGCGTAGTTAAAGAACCATTGAAACGGTAGTAATAATCAGTACTCGGCAACAACTCGCTTGGCTTAACCTCTGCATCCAACTCTACTTCATCGTGTTCCGACGGAATTTCGGTCAGTAAGTTAGATAAGTTCTTATTGAAGGCTGGATCTGCTTCAAACATTACCGCCACTACAGCCAGATTACCTTGCTCATTGGCATGAACAAAGTGCGCTTCAAGTGGGTACTGTTTGTTTTTAATATAGTTCTCTGACGGTGTATGGAAATGGAACTGCTTCAGGTCGAAAGACTTCCCATCAACTAGCAGCGTATTTAGCCCTTCAACATTCGCCTGTACAGTATGGCCGTTGTTGATCAATTCCGTCACTTTACCCTGATATTGGATATTTAGCGGCGCAAGATCTACTTCAAGAGGTTGGGTTATGTTAATTGGAGATTGGTTATTTCCCGCTGCACATATCGGGTGCGTATCCCCCCAGTGCTCAACACCATGCTCGCCTGTATAGCTCCACTTACCTTCAGCCAAGGCAGAAGAAGAAAGCAGAAAACCTAACGCCGCTATAGCCAATTGTGTCTTTTTCATTTTTATACCTATGAGTTCAATGTTAAAGCTCATAATAAATTATGAAAAAAAATGCACCTGTCAACTAATTCCATGCAGCAACTAGGGGTTTCTTCCATTCAGGCTATATTGTAGCCATTGCTTCAGTGTAAGTGGGTCCCACGCCAATAATGCTTTTCTAATACTCGGAATTGTTCGGGAGTCGCGATTGGCGGAGCAATCACAACCAAACCTGCATGCATTGCTAATGCAGTAGTCGACGAAATTGAACAGAACGCAGAGGTGGATGTAAGCAGCGGTAAAGTGAGTTAACCACCCACCACCTATAACGGACGTTTTTTTGTCTGTCGCCACTGGCCGTTTTTAGGCACAAAAAAGGCCACTAAAAAGTGGCCTCTAATTACTCGCAAATACCGAGTTTATTCTTTACCGTATACGTTGTTTTCCTGCTCGAGAACACGGATGAAAGTTGCTCTCTTCGTCAGCTCTTTCAAGTGCGCCGCGCCAACGTAGGTACAGGTTGAGCGGATTCCGCCCATGATATCCTGGATGGTATTGTCAACTTCACCACGGAAAGGCAATAGCACGGTTTTACCTTCAGCGGCGCGGTAGTTAGCCACTCCGCCTGAGTGCTTGTCCATCGCGCTCTGAGATGACATTCCGTAGAATTTCATGAAAGCTTTGCCGTCTTGATGAATTACTTCGCCGCCACTTTCTACATGGCCCGCCAGCATACCGCCAAGCATAACGAAATCTGCACCACCACCAAAGGCTTTAGCAACATCGCCGGCACATGCACAACCACCGTCACCGATGATACGACCGCCCAGGCCGTGTGCCGCATCAGCACATTCAATGATGGCTGAAAGCTGCGGGTAACCAACACCGGTTTTAACACGAGTCGTACAGACAGAGCCCGGACCGATACCGACTTTAACGATATCGGCTCCGGCAAGGATCAGTTCTTCAACCATGTCACCGGTCACGACGTTACCTGCGCTGATCACTTTGTCTGGGAATTCAGCACGCACTTTTTGTACGTACTCAACAAGGTGCTCAGAATACCCATTGGCAATATCAATGCAGATGAAGATTAAGTCATCTGTCAGCGCCATGATGTCTTTGGTTTTTTGGAAATCAGCTTCTGATGTGCCGGTCGATACCATCGCATTGTTTAACACGGTAGCTTCATTGGATTCGATGAAACCAGCCCAGTCTTCAACGGTATAGTGCTTATGTACGGCTGTCATTACCCCGTGTTTCGCAAGCGAGGCGGCCATTTCGAAGCTACCGACTGAATCCATATTTGCCGCAATAATAGGAACGCCAGACCATTGACGACCGCTATGCTTGAATGTAAAATCGCGGGTTAATTCGACTTGAGAGCGGCTTTTCAGGGTAGAACGTTTTGGACGAAACAGTACATCTTTAAAACCCAATTTCAAGTCTTGTTCGATACGCATAGTATTTCCTTAGTATTATCGAATATTGCTCTCAGCCTTCCGGTTATTGGCAGATAACCGATTGCGTCAGATGAGCAGGCACAAAAAAACCGGAGCGTTGGCAGACGCTCCGGTTTTCAGCATTATAGGCCCAGAAAGTTAATTAACAAGTCTGATAATATGTTTTTTTTTGTGTTATCCTTTCGAAGATTGAACCCGCAGCATCCTGAATTTTAGTAAAATATTCTTCTTTCTCTTCCTGTCCTCTTCCATTCTCGCTGGAACATTGCATAATTCCCTCTACCAATAGTATTAAACAATGAAAGGGTCGATTTTTTGACCTGATTGGTATCAAGAGCTTGCTATGTGGATAGGTTACCTTGTTAAGCAAAAGAAAAATTAAAAAGATATTCCCGCTTGATTTTTACGGGGAAGACGGAAGTTGGCGCTTCATCATTCGGGCAGATCATCCAGACGAAATCATCGATGCCATGTATTGGCGGGCATATATTTCATGCCACCGGAAGGATTTTGATTTGTTGCATATAGCAACGGATAAATTTAACTATAAGTATAATTATTCGTCATCTGACTCATCAGAAGTTCATTATGGTTTAGGCGGTGCGCCTCTGCGGGTGAATATGATGGGGCCTATCGTGCCGATCTCCGTGATCTTAAAAAAATGGCGGCGGTAAAAACCACCCTTGTTTTATCTAAGCCTGTGTTTAGCTAATAGCTGACCGTGATGGTAATAAAATAAAAACGGAGTGTCCGACTTGTGGCCACTCCGTTTTTTTATGCTGGCTATCGTTGCGTCGCGAGATTCAAGTCATTTTAAGATGCAGGACTGAGAGTGGTTTGGGTATACAATGATTGAGTTCGCTGAGCAAGTTAAGCTATTGTTAGCAGAATGTACGAGAGAATACTAAAAGGACATAGGAATGAAGCAAAGACTTTTACTGGCTGCAGGGTTAATGTTTCCGGTTATGGCTATGTCATCTTCGTTGCCTGACATGGTGGGGCTGTGGCAGTGCGTACCGGAAGAGGTTGCTGCTGCAGGTGAACAAAGCTGGGTAAGGTATGATTTTCGTCCGGATGGCACGATAAAGTCGCAAGAATGGATTCGCTATCAGGAAGAGAAACAGACGAAGTTGGAATATAACCTGTTTGTCGATTACAGCTATAAGCAAACAGGGCAGGATTATGTACTCAAGCCAGTGCTGTTGAACCGCAAAATAATTACTGATACTTACAATACCAACCCATTTGATTATGACCAGCGTCGTGACTTAACCGGCTACCGTATTTTCTTTAAACCGAACTTACTGAGTGAAAATAAAGCGCAGTTTGATATGTGGTATCACATTACGCCCGCTGAGCATTTTACTATGCAGTGTCAGCGACAAATAAGCTGAAATCACGGATTCACTGAACTCGGGGCGGGGATCTCCAGATTGTGTGGGAAGGCTTTATTAAAATTTCACACCTTTTCTGTAACCGAGTCTGGTTGATAGATTTGACAGACTGCTGACCTGAAGCTGACATAGCCAGAGCACTCAAAGATACAATGTTCACTATCAATAACAACATAAAGTAGCTTATGAAATTACTCATCACTTGTTTATTAATGGTGTCATTTGTCCTGCCTTCGTTTGCCTGGGCAAAGAAAGGCCATCACGGCGGTCATCATCATGATGTTGTCGTCGTGAAACATAAAAAGAAGCGTCACCATCATCACCACGACGATCATCATTATTCTCAGAATGTTGTTGTGGTAAATCAACCCCAACACCATTATCACCGCTCTCGATTACCTGAGATTGCAACTTTTGCGGTGATCGCGGGTGCCTCTTATGCCATTGTTGAAAATGTGTTTTATAAGAAATCGGGTGATAATTACGTTTACGCAGAGAGACCCGCGAATCGCTAGCATCGAGCCATTATGATGGCCGTTTCTCTGTGTGAAACCATGTTTGCAAAGGCGGTAATGTCTTGTTCTAGTAATGAGTGCATCCGCCTTTTTTTACCGGTCATATTCCTAGACCAGTAAATTGTTAGTTTTGAGACAGATGGCAGTATGCCATTTCACCTGTTTCCGATACTATGAATCATCAAGGAAATGATAAGAGATGGATCGATGTTGAAATATATCGTAACAATGCTGCTAGGTATGTGCATCGGTGTTTATATTGGTGTGACTTACAAAGATCTGATCGTAGATGCGACTAACGCGAGTCCACTAGAACAGATTCAAAATATGTATGAAGGCGCTAAAGAACAAGCATCTGATACCGCCGATGAGCTAGCCGAAAAATTGGAAGAACTGCAGAGTTAAATGATTGAGTAAAACCGATTGGTACACCGTTACCAATTTGGATTGTTTGTACTCGGCCTAGCAGGCTCCTGCTACACGATTCCCCATTATATGCTTTCACCAGATGCGATTTGGAAGTCTAAGTCGATAATTGGTTCTTTAAGCATTTCTCCTTTTAAACGTGCTAATAATTGTTCTGCGGCTGTTTGGCCGATGCGTTCGCGTGGCGTGATCACCGTGGCTAACTTAGGCACCATTATCTGGCTGATATCATGACCGTGGAAACCGGCAATACCAATCTGCTGCGGAACGTTGATCCCCAAACGCTGGCACTCATAAATAGCCCCGACGGCAAGATCGTCATTGGTACAAAAAATGCCGTCAGCATCAGGGTAGTCTCTTAACATTTGATGTAACAAGGCTGCCCCAAGAGTAAAGGAAGAGGCATCTTCAGTCTGTAAACTGATCGGCTTTAAGCCATGCTCTAACATTGCCTGTTCGTAACCCTGCATTTTCAGTCGAGTGCGGGCATCCAGTCGTGCTGCGAAATAGACAATGTTCTTGCGCCCTTTGGCGATCATTGTTGTTGTCATTGCTCTGGCTGCAGCCTGATTATCAATTCCTACCGCTTGCTCGATTGCCGGCGATACAGAGTCCATGATTTCAATGACAGGAATACCCGCTGTTTTGAGCATCTTCCGGGCTCGGTCGGTGTGATAGCTTTCCGAGAGAATGATGCCATCCACATTGTATGACAGCAGCGAAGCAATACTTTGTTCCTCGAGAGTCTTACTGTAGCCATAGTGGGCAAGCATGGTTTGATAGCCTGCGGGCCCCGTTATCTTTTCAATTCCGCGTATTACTTCAGCGAAAACCTGATTGCTCAATGACGGAACCAGTACGCCGATCGCATTACTTTTTGCATTAGAAAGGATATCAGGTGCGCGATTGGGGATATAACCTAGCTCTTCGACGGCATCAGAAATTTTGGTTTGCAGAGGCTCGGAAACCAGAGTGGGGTTACGCAAAAAACGACTGACTGTCATCTTGGTTACACCCACTAAATTCGCGACATCCTGAAGGGTCGGCCGTTTCTTTTTAATTACCATTTTTCCACATCGTCACTGTACTTGTTACTGGTAACATTAACACAGTTTTTGCAGGAATATGAATGTAATAACAAGGAAAGCGATTGCAAGAAAAAGGCCCTCGCTATTAAGGGCCATTGACCGGTTAATCGCTAATCTTTACTTCTGTTCTTGGTGATTGATTCCACATAAAGTGGAATTTTTCGTCTTCGGGCCGATCGATGCGAGAATAAGTATGTGAGCCGAAATAATCCCGTTGTGCCTGAAGCAGATTGGCCGGTAAAGTTTCGCTGCACATTGCATCAAAATAGTTCAGCGCGGAACTAATGCCCGGGCAGCTGACACCGAGCAGACTGGCGTTAGCGACAGCCTTGCGCCAGTTGAGCTGGCGCAGTTCTAATTCATGGCTGAACGTTGAATCTAACAGCAGGTTATTCAATTCTGGCTGAGCGGTGTATGCATCCGCGATGGATTGCAAAAAGATTGCCCGAATGATGCATCCCGCCCGCCATATCTTGGCGATGCTGGCAAAATCCAGCTGCCAATCTTGTTGCTGTGCTGTGGTTTTCATGAGTTCGAAGCCCTGGGCGTATGCGCAGAGTTTGGCGCAATAGAGGGCATCGTGAAGTTGCTCGATAGCGGTGTCTTTATTGATTGAGATTGCCGTGTCCGTGATCACCTGCAGTGATTTTGCGGCCAGCGTTCGTTGATCTTTTAAGCCACTCAGTGAACGAGCATACACTGCCTGAGCTATTGTCGGGGCTGGGCAGCCGGCTTCCAGGCTGGTGACTGCCGTCCACAACCCAGTCCCTTTTTGACCGGCTTTATCGAGGATCATCTCGACCAGAGGTTTCTTGGTCGCTGGATCTTGCTGCTGGAGAATATCAGCACTGATTTCCATCAGGTAACTGTTCAGTATTCCTTTATTCCATTGTGCAAATACCTGGCCAATTTCACGGGCGGGCATATTCAATACCTGATGCAGGAATTGGTACACTTCGCAAATAAGCTGCATATCGGCATATTCAATACCGTTATGGACCATTTTGACATAATGACCAGAGCCGCTTGGGCCGATATAAGCTGCGCAAGGCTCTCCGCTGCTTAGCGGTGGGAGCTGTAAACCGCTCTGATCAACCTTTGCCGCGATAGCTTCCCACATCGGTTGTATATGCTGCCAGGAAGCGGCACAGCCACTGGCCATGAGTGCGGGGCCAAACCGAGCACCTATTTCACCGCCTGAAACGGCTGTGCTGAAAAACTTAAATAGCGTGTTGTACGTTTCATCGCGAGCAATGGTGTCAGTCCACAGGCTATTGCCGGTATCAATAACGATGTCATTGGCTTCAATCCCCGCATCGATTAACGATGCGATGACACTGTCGACGGCCTTACCTGCCGGAACTGACAGGGCGATGATCCGTGGTTTTTCCAAACTGCTTAATATTTCAGCTAAAGACTGGCAGGATAGAAACTGTCCTTTACCAAGCTGGCTCGCTTCATCCTGAGCCTGCTTTACGAGCTTGGGATTCAGATCAAAACCGGCAACCTTGAACTGGTTATCGAGCAGATTGAGCGCCAGGTTTCTGCCCATGACACCCAGACCAATCATGGCGATATTACACAAAGTATCAGTCATTATATTTTCCCTTTTTTTCAGTCTGGTATGACTGATTGATAGCCAGTTTTTCTAAGATGTCGGTTAATACCTGATCTGCAGAGTGGCAGATATCGATAAAGATAGCTTCGTGTTGTTCCGGCTCAACTAACGTGGCGAATTGACTTTTAAGCATCGTGTGGCCATTGAAGTAGTGATCGGATCTTTTCTTATGCCTGTTCCAGATGGTCTCGAAATCACCCTGAAGATAGATGATGGTCAGTTCGGTATTGTTTTGACGCAGCATATCTCGGTATTCTGGTTTTAACGCTGAGCACGCGATCACTGCGGTTGGTTCAGAACAAAACACCTGATTCAGTTTTGTTAACCAGTCAAAACGGTCATTATCGGTGAGTGGAATACCTTGTTTCATTTTTTCGACATTTTCCTGAGGATGAAAATCGTCCCCGTCAAAAAATTGTAGATTTAAAGCTGTGGCCAGATTCCGGCCAATAAGGCTTTTTCCACAACCAGATACTCCCATAACTAATATTTTTTTATTGTTCATAAGGCGTATTTTCCTGGCCCTGCCTTACAGCAGGGCAATATTTGATCAATCTTTTAAATCACAAATCTCTTTTGAACTGCGGGCACTGAATATATCTGTCAGCAATAAAGCAAATATATTCAGATCAGTTTATTGCCACCACAGAGCAAGCTGCGGGAAGATAATAACCAGAGATAATGTAATGATTTGTAACCCGATAAATGGCAGTAGCGAACTGAAAATCTCACCCAGACTGATGTCTTTAGGCGCAACCGATTTCAGATAAAATGCTGCGGGTCCGAATGGTGGTGAAAGGAATGAAACCTGCATGTTTAGGCAGAACACGACACCAAACCAGATTGGGTCCATGCCAAGGTTGGTAATTATCGGTACGAAAATTGGCATGGTCAGTAGCGCGACACCTACCCAGTCGAGGAACATGCCCAGAACCAGCAAAATGGCCATCATTATTAACAATGTCGTTGTCGGGCTACCACCGCTTAACGCGAAGATCGTTTGCTCTACAAAATGGATTCCCCCCATCAGGTTGTAGACGCCGACCAGTGCGCTGGCTCCAATACCAATCCACATGATCATGCCGCAGGTTTTCATGGTAGCGACGGCACTTTCTTTAAGCATTTTTGTGTTCATTTCGCCACGGATCACCGCACTAATCATGATACCAACAACCCCTAATGCCGAAGCTTCAGTGACTGATGCGACGCCTGTGTAGATACTGCCGAGCACGGTGGCTACCGACAGCATGGGGAAAAACAAGGCTTTAAAGTAACTAGGATGTTGTTTGGCATCTTGAGCCAGTTCTTCTTCGGTAGGAAGAGGAGCTAAAGCCGGATTCAACTTACAGCGTACTAACACGTAAATGATGTACAGCAGCGCCAAAAGTAGCGCAGGTAAAAACGAGGCTTTGAAGAGGTCACCAATAGAGACGCTGGCAGTTAAACCGTAGATGATCAGGACAATACTGGGTGGCAGCATGGTACCTAATGCGCCGCCAGCACAGGTGGTGCCAATTGCGAGCTTGCGGTCGTAACCTAAACGAAGCATCTGCGGTAAGGCCAGAATGCCGAGCAGAACAGTTTCACCGCCTATCACGCCTGACATGGATGCCAGTACCACGGCAACCAGCAAGGTTTGGACGGCGACACCGCCACGAAGACGGCGACCAAAGACTTTCATGGCATCAAATAGATCGCGAGCGATACCTGAGCGATCTAACAGTGCTGCCATTAATACGAACATCGGAACGGCAAGGAAGATGTAGCCATCGACAAAGCCATACATGCGACTGGTTACCAGAGGAAGGGCATCTACGCCGAACCAGCCCAGAGTAAAAAATATAGCCACAAAACCGGTAACAAATGCCAGTTGCATGCCCGTTAGCAAAAGGGCAATCATCATAACCAGCATTAGCAAACTGCCGTAGCCAAGACCTAACGCTGATAAATCAAACATCTTTTTGTTTCCTCAGGATATTGATTTCAAAAATAAGGTGAAGAATAAACTGAACCACTAATACACAAAATGTTATAAAAATAATGGCTTTAAGCAGTGCTGGAAAGGGCGGGTTCCAGGCAGAGCCTGAGGAGTCTAATCTCAATTCTCCCCATGGTGAAAACCAGGATTCGTGAGCCATTTGGTAAGAAGCCCAGGTCATCATGCCAGAGAAGGCTAATCCTACAAGATGGTGGAAAATGTTCAGGATATGGCGTGTTTTAACCGAAACTGCGTCGTAAATAAGTACCACCCGAACATGTTTGTTGGTGGCAAAGGCATAAATACCACCGAATACAAAGAGTGAGCCGCCGATGAACGAGGCCGTTTCATGGACCCAGATAGTCGGAGAGTTGAAGACGTAACGCATCAGGACTTCGTAAAATGAAATCGCAACAGTAAAAATAAAAAAGAGGCTAAGGAGATTTCCAAGTTTGATGATAAAAGCGTCCAGCAGATTACGAGGCTTTTCATCGTCAGGTTCTTGAGCTGATTTGTTGGTATTCATCGCAGGATGTCCATGTGGAGCTGAGGGCTGAACTAGCCCTCATAATGAAACCGCTATTGAGCTTGCTGTTGTAAGTAACCTGAAAATCAGGTGTTATAGCAGCGCATTTTCTTCTAAGAACTGAGTCACTGAGTCGTAAACTTTCTCCGCATTTGGTGAACGTTTTGCAAATACTTTCCATTGCTCACGGGCAATTTCGCGGAATTTCTTACGTTCGTCTGCAGACCAGTTGTGAATCGTGATGTTTGGATTTTCTTCAGCTTCTTTTACCGCTTGCTGATCGGCAATTTTAAGCTGAGTGGTAATATCGTATGAAAGATCACGTACAGACGTTGTCAGAATCTCTTGCAGATCTGCTGGTAGTTTGTCCCATTTCTTCTGGCTGACAGAGATATCGATCAAAGGCAGTGAGTGGAAACCCGGTTGGACGGGATGTGTTGCAATGTCGTTCATACCGGCTTTCTGGTTGGTTGAGAACACCGTATAGTCAGCAGCATCAATAACGCCTTTACTCAGGCCGGTGAATACTTCAGAACCAGGCAGGTTAACAGGAGATGCGCCGGCAGCCGCGAAGACTTGCTGTACCAGCCCTTCAGGGGCACGTAGCTTAAGACCCTTTAGATCAGCCACGCTATTAAGTGGTACTTTTGATACAAATGATTCAACCCCGGTGGTGGAGCCTCCAACAAACTTCACACCGTAGGGTGCATATAGTTCCGTCATTAGCTCATAGCCGCCACCGTAGTTGATGTACTGCAGTAACTGAGTCGTGTCAGACCAGGCGCCGACCATATTACCAATCAGGCCAAAAGCGGGATCTTTACCAGAAAAGTAACCGGTTGCAGTGATGTGACCGTCGATGATGCCCATCTTTATCGCACCTAATGTTTCAGTATGTTTTACGATACTTCCGACGGGTAACAAATCAATATCAATGCGGCCCGCTGACATTGTTTCAATGCGGTCAGCCCAGGCCTGCTGAACCTGGAAGTTCTTATCACCTGAAGGATCAGAAGATTGAATTTTGAAGGTAAAATCAGCAGCGTATGCTGTTGTTGATAACAGGCTTGCGATCGTTCCGGCGATTAAGGTCTTCGTTATTTTTTTCATATTGGTATCCTTTGGTTGTTCACGTCGTTATAGGGCATTTCTATTGCTAATAATAATATGTTACCGGTAACCTTTGTGGGTGCATGTTACCGGTAACGTTGATTGCTTGTCTTTGAATTGGATCACAAATATTCACATGTCAATAACAATAGGGGGGAGTGAAGGGTCAGCCAAGGACCTTTTGATCAAGTGCAGTGTGTATGGATTGGTGCAATATCAAGCATGATTAAAAGAAAATCACACACTTATTATTTTTCTTGATTATCAATTATTTACATAGTCTTTGGGGTGAGTGTAAAAAAAAGCGGCAACCTGTTGGCCGCCGCTTTTAATGTTAGGAGAAATGGTGTTAATCAGAGAATTAAATTCTAGTCTGCGCTGTTACCATCTTTGCTTCAGCGGCCTTACAGGCTGCTGCTGTGAAGATAACGTCCGTAGAGCTGTTCAGAGCGGTTTCCGCTGAATCCTGAATCACACCAATAATGAAGCCAACGGCAACAACCTGCATGGCCACTTCATTTGGAATACCAAACAGGCTACAAGCGAGTGGAATAAGCAACAGTGAGCCACCGGCAACACCTGATGCGCCACAAGCTGATACGGCTGCTACAACACTCAGTAATATAGCTGTCGCAATGTCGACCTGAACACCCATAGTATGTACGGCTGCAAGAGTCAGTACGGTAATAGTGATCGCGGCACCTGCCATGTTGATAGTCGCACCTAGCGGGATAGACACTGAGTACGTATCTTCATGCAGATCCAGATCTTTACATAACTGCATGTTCACGGGAATGTTTGCCGCCGAACTACGGGTAAAGAAAGCGGTAATACCACTTTCGCGTATGCACTTAAATACTAGCGGATACGGGTTTTCTTGGGTTTTCACATAAACAATGATTGGGTTTACCACAAAGGCAATGACTGCCATTGAACCTAGCAGTACCGCAAGCAGATGTGCGTAACCAGCCAGTGCGGCAAAACCAGTTTCTGCGAACGTATTCGCAACCAGGCCGAAAATACCGATTGGTGCCAGACGAATAACAAAGCGAACGATCGAGGTTACGCCTTCAGACATGTCGTGGAACACTTGTTTGGTTGCGTCGCTTGCTTTGTGCAGGGCAAAACCAAGTGCGATAGCCCATGCCAGAATACCGATGAAGTTACCTGTCATGAGCGCGTTGACTGGGTTGTCTACGATCTTAAATAGCAGGGTATTCAGTACTTCTGCAATGCCTTCAGGTGGCGTTGCATTTGCGCTGCCAGCAACAAGAGTTAAAGTGGTTGGAAAAAGAAAACTCATGACTACTGCGGTAAGTGCCGCCATCAGTGTACCGAAAAGATACAGCATAATGATTGGCTTCATATTTGTATGGGCACCTTTCTTCTGGTTGGCAATCGAAGAGGCAACCAGGATGAAAACCAGGATCGGAGCGACGGCTTTCAATGCACTAACAAATAATCCACCCAAGAAACCAACATTAACTGCTGACTCGGGTGCTATGGACGCAAGGAGGATACCTGCAATGATACCAACGAGAATTTGGAGAACCAAACTTCCGTTGGCGACTCGGGCTAAAAAAGGTTGTTGTGTTTGATTCATAATACATCCTGCATAATTATTATATATGTATTGAAGCGTTATATTTCGCTTCAGAAACATTTTTTAACAGGATCTGCGACAGATTACCAGATCTCTTTTTAGAAACTATTGTGTCACATCTATTTAACCTTATTTTTGTGATAGCCGACCAATATCACAAAACGGTCTTAGTCCTGGTTTGTGGTGTTAACCTTACTCATAAATAACGGCTGCTATTTGTTAAAAAAGCTCATACCACAGCATGAGCTTTTCAGTCGGATTTTCATTCACCTATTGAATGATTTTCACCCTTTTGGTGGCACCAATGATTGCAATGCTGGAGGCTTAATTGTGTAAGCTTTGTTTTTTTGTGCCTGTTGCAAAAGAGCCAGCAGGGCCGCTTTATCCCATGTTCCTTTTTCTTTGCCGTAAGTGGCAGCCATCATTGCGGCAACCTCTTTCTCTAATTGGCTGACGAGTGCGTTGTCCAAATGCTGCTTCGGCCATTGCTGGAAATAGGTTTGCACCCGGAGCGGCTGTCCGGATTTTACTGCTGCAATCAGCTGTTGAACCGGGTTCATAACTGCCTGCGCTTGACTTGATTTTTCTGTTGGCCTTGTTGCTTGAGCATTGTGCTTTGCCCTTAGCCATAGTACCAGGGTGATAAGCCATAAAGTGGCAAATAAGGCCGTCGCCCATGGCCACCATCCGCTACTTGTCACTACTTTGACTTCGGTCGGGGTGGCGTTTTCTGTTGGGCGGGGATCTGACAACGCCGGTAGCAGTGGCATGCTGACAGTATTGCTGCTATCACCTGGCAGTACATTAATGGACAAACCATCGAGCTTGCTGGTTTCCTGCTGGCCTGTGGTCGTATTCCACCAGTTTATCGGCAGGGCTGGTAAGGTTAACTGACCTTGCTCTCGGGGAATAATCACCTGCTTGACGGTCATGCTGGTGAAGCCATCGTTACTGCTGTACACCGGTGTTTCGTCATACACTCGAACGGAGGCCGGATATTGCAGCGACAGATTGGGCATGCTGCTTTGGGCCGCATTTTTAATACGTAGAGTAATAATACGGGTTAAAGGTTCACCAATACGTACTTCATTTGATTGTGGTTGCCATTCCTGTTCAAGCTGTAGCTCCGGGGTAGGAAGCCATAAGCCCTGATAACCAGCAGGCTTGCCTTTGACATCAAGTGACAGGTTTTGAGCTTGTTTATCGACCGGGAAACTGACAGTGGAGCCAAAACCTCGACTGCCTTTTATTACGTTACCTTTAAATTGTGCACCTTCCAGCAGGATCGAACCGGCTTTATTGGCGGTGATTTGATAGTAACGGGTGATCACGATATAGCGGCGGCCGTTAATAACGGTTTCAGCTTGTCTGTCATCACCGTCTTGGACAACATCGAGTCCGTCGCCCTGAGGAGCAATCAAAGCGGCCTGATCCATCTTTTCGCCAATGTGGATTTGCACCCGATAGCGCAGACTTTCGCCGATATAGAGCTGCTCTTTATCGATCTCGGTATCAAGTTTGATATCCGGCTTGGTGGAATCCGTCGTGTTGGTTTTGCTGCTCTTTAAGGACTGAATAACGATTGGCTCAGTCGTTGAGCTGCCAATGCGAAAACTCGGGATGGTAAATTCCCCGACAGCGTTGGTTGCCATTGCCACTTTCCATTCCGTGTTGCGGGTGATCACACCATTGACCATTGAGGTGTTAGTACTGACGCTCGGGCGTCCATAAGTGAAGCTATTGGATAATGGAGATAAATCCAGTGCATTGGTATTGATGCTGGCATCCACTGAAACGGTCAGCTGGAATACCTCATTGACCCCGACAATATTCTTCGATACCGTCGCCACAGCCTGTGCAGCCGAAGCAATGGCTGGCATGAAACCGGCGATAATCAGCATTGTTGCCCACAGGAATGCAGTTGTTGGGCGTTTTGACTGAGACAAAATATTCATTTTCCTTTTCATCGTATCACCATGAATTCTCGGTAGACTGTGGTGCTTGTTTCTGACGAGCCTGTAATAGTAGCTGAGCACGGATCAAACCGCTGGTGTCATCGGGTACCTGTTCCAGCTTCTTAAGGATCGGGTCACTGGCTGACAGCGGATTGGTATTGTCATCATTGGCCGCAATAGCCTGAGACGGTTGCTCGGTGTTTTCAACCCCCTCGGAAGATGCTTGTTCGGCGGATTGCTGAGCTGATTGTTGCTGGTTGGGATCTTGTGGTTGATCCTGTTCCTGCTGTTGCTCCGGATTTTGTTGCGGATCAGCATTGTCAGCGGATTGTTGTTTATCGCCGCTATCCTGTTGTGATCTGTCACGATTGTTCTCGGAATTGTGCTGATCTTCTGACTGACTGTCGTTTTGCGGTGAATCTGATGATTGCTCTTTATTGTCTGAGCTATTCTGCTCAGATTGTTGCTGTTGCTGTTGCTGTTGCTGTTGCTGTTGCTGTTGCTGTTGCTGTTGCTGTTGCTGTTGCTGTTGCTGTTGCTGTTGCTGTTGCTGTTGCTGTTGCTGTTGCTGTTGCTGTTGCTGTTGTTCTTCTTCTTTCTGCTCTTTGGCCTTTTTGACGATATCGAGATTTTTTTGTGCATCGGTATACTCCGGATTGCTCGCCAGCAAATCTTGATAGGTCTTGATGGCTTCATCAAGCTGTCCGGCCTGGGCGTAAGCGTTACCAAGGTTATAGCGAGAAGTCGGATCAGTAAGCGGTGCTAAGGTTTCGATGGCTTGTTGATAGTTACCGGCTTTGTACTGAGCAATGCCTTTCCATTGAGGATCCGAAAATTGCTCGGCTGCGGCAACATAATCATTTTGCTGGAAGGATTGGTATCCTTGCTGGTCGCTGTTTTCCCATGGTGATGCAAAAGCGTGGTCAACAGGCATCAATACCAGCATGGCTGCAATCACCACGCCACGACGGAACCCGAGCAGTGCAAATAGCATTAGTGGGATCAATAACCAAAAGCCGCCATTAATACGATCTTCCAGCTCTTTCTCTTTATCCTTATTGGCTTGTTCTCTCGGTGTGGCCGTAGCAGCAATGATAGCATCGACATCCCGGTTGCTTGTTTGCGATAACTGTAAGCTCCCGCTGGTTGCGCGCACCAGTGGCAATAGATTATCCAGTTCAACCCGAGCGATAACCGGTTTCCCCTGACTATCATTGAGCAGTCTGCCATCCGTCAGTCTTATTGGCGCCCCTTGTTGAGTGCCTACGGCAAGAATCGATAAACGGTATGCCTGATCCTCGAGTAAATCCATTACCTGTTCCGATTCTCTCTTACTCATGCCATCGGTGACCATAACAATGTCACCGCCAGCGTGACCCGCCTGCTTTAATAAGCTGATCGCTTCTCTTATTCCTGCTGCGGCATCACTGCCCTGAATCGGCATGATCTCCGGCGACAGGTTGGGGATCAGGGTTTTCAATGTACTGCTGTCTTCGGTCAGCGGGCTGACCATATAACCGTCGGCGGCATAAACGACCAGACCGGTACTGCCTTCTTTCCAACCGGGCAGCATATCCAGTGCTTTAAAGCGTGCCTGGGTTAAGCGGTTCGGGGTTATGTCGGTGGCGTACATTGAACGTGACATGTCCATGACTAAAACCCGTGCACCTGACAGACTGTATGCGGGCAGGGTTGTTTTCTGCCAGCTTGGCCCAGCCAGGGCGATGACTGCCAGTAACCAACCGATCCCTAACAACCAGAAAGGTTTAGCTGTTGTTTTGCCACGCTCAAATCCGAGCTGTTTAGCCAGATGGGGGGCAATTAGTCCCGAATGGTGAGCTTTGCCTTTTAACCACGGCAAAAGCAGTGCCAAGGGCAGTATGGCGAGTAACCAGTATGGGTGGAGAAAGGTGAAATCAACCATGACGTCTCCTCATCATTGCGATGACAACGGAAAGGGTCAAAACAATGGTTAACGGGAAACGGAATAACTCGTCACGAGGGCGCCAGGTTTGTTGCGCAGTATTAATAGGTTCCATTTGATCGATTAACTGATAAATATTTTTTAGCTCTTGCGGGTTACGGGCACGGAAATACTGACCACCCGTCATGTCGGCGATTTTGGTTAAGGCTCTTTCGTCGAGATCCTGTGAAGGATTGACTTTACGGGTCGAGAAAAAACTGCGTTGAAGCATCTCCTCGGCACCCACACCGACGGTATAAATGGTCACACCGCTTTTCGCCGCCAGTTCTGCCGCTTCTAATGGTTCGATAACGCCGGCAGTATTGGCTCCGTCGCTGAGTAAAATGATCACCCGCTGCGGAGCTTCGCTGTCAATAAAGGTTTTGGTAGCAATGCCTAAGCCTTCACCGATAGCGGTACTTTGACCAATCAAACCTAAGACGGTCCGGCTCAGTTGCTGTTGAACGGTATTGCGGTCAAAAGTCAGTGGTGTCTGCAGGTAGGCATGATCGGCAAACAGTACCAAACCAAGTCGGTCACCATTCCGGTGCTCTATAAAGTCAGACAGTACCTCTTTTACCGCGGTTAAGCGGTCAATACTCTCGCCGTCAGTGGTCACCATATCTTGGATCGACATCGATCCCGACAGATCGACGGCCAGCAGCATGTCTCGGTGATCCGGCTGTATCACGATAGGATCGCCATACCAGACCGGGCGGGCGAGTGCAGCAACCAGACAGATCCAGCTAATGACCATCATGACTTGGCGCCAGATAGTTTTCGGCTGCTGTTGCCCGATCCCTTCGGGCAGTTTAGGCAGCTTAATGGCCGCAGGCTTGATAACTGGCTTGCTAAAACGGTAGACCAGCCAGGCCAGCGGAAGTAGTGCCCAGGCCCAGATCCAGATGAATTCAAACATCGCGGTTCTCCTTTTTGTCGCCAGATGAGCCAATGGATAAATGACTATCTACTAAGGAGTAAGCCGTTTTTTTCGGTGGCAGCGCTTTTGTCAGCCAGACAGATGCAAGCCGTTTGCACTGTTTGAAGTCGTCACCGTTGATCCCTTGCGGGGAAAACAACCCTTGTTGCCATAGTTCAGCATGATCTTGAAAGCCTCGGTGTTTAGCCGGCAACTGTTGATCAAGAAATACCAGCCAGCTTTCACCGGTTAACCCTGCGACTTGTGGGCGAGGGAAATAACTCAGAGCTGCTTGGCGTAACAAGTCATTGATATCGCCCAGACGATCTGTCTGGCGAAGAGCTTTGAGTTGTTGCAAGGCTTCTTTCCGTGCTTGCTGAGTTGTGCGGTACTGTTTGAGATGACGAACTGCAACAAATACACCACCAATCATAAAGAGAATACATAACCACCATCCCCAAGCCAGGGGCCATATGCCCGGAATAGCTTGAAGATGAATATCGGCGATAGGAAGAGGAGCAAGAGTTTGATCAGCCATAATGAATGCGTTGACCTCCTAACTGCTGAAGTAAAGGTATAGCTGAAGATAAGTCGTGGAGTGGGATCGCCAGCGTCCGGGTCATCTCCCGGATAAAGCATTGATGCGCTTCATACTGCTGGCTGAGTTTTTCCCGGGTTTTCTTTGAGGAGAAATCGAGCCAGAGTGATTGCTTACTATCAGTAACATTTTCATTCCCCCTGAATGCAGTTTGGCCTTGCTCTAAGGGATCATGAATCCGCACAAATTGGATCCGGTTGTGATAGCGCAACTGGCTCAGGCGACGTTTATCACCATCTTCCAGCTGATAGAAATCACTGATAATCACAATTTCACTGCCTTTCGGACATAAGTGGTGCAAGTGCTTGAGAGCAGCGGAAAATGGAAGTGAGTGTCCGTTTTTTGCTTGCACCGTGGTACTTTTTTGCTCACCGAAAGTCTGATGTGCTCCGATTAACGCGTTGATAACACGGAGCGGTCCTTGCTGGCGTGCTGTCGGTTTACACTCTATAAGCTGGTTACCGTCATAAATGATGGCACCGACTCGGTCCTTCTCACGTACCGCAAGCCAACTTAATAAGCTGGCGAAGTGCGCAGCCTGAACCGATTTTAACATCAGTTGCGAGCCAAATTTCATGCTGTCACTGATATCAATCAGTAACATAACAGGCTGTTCACGTTCTTCGGTAAATAACTTGGTGTGGGTTTTCCCGGTTCGCGCTGTAACCCGCCAGTCAATTGCCCGAATATCATCGCCGGCCTGATATGGGCGAACTTCTGCGAAGTTCATTCCTCGGCCTTTCTGGCGACTCATGTGCTGGCCATTAAGTTGTGACCAGATACTTTTCGCCGGTGGCAACCACCGCATGGCTTGGTTTTTATATTGCATCAACTCTGCCAGCGATAGATTAACCCCATCGCTGTGGGCGGGCAGGGAGGCGGTCATGTCGCTTTGTGTCATGCGCAGGCAACCTGAGCGATTAGCTGGCTCACCACGGAATCTGCCGCAATACCTTCGGCCTGTGCTTCATAGCTGAGTAACAGGCGATGACGCAATACCGGGTAGGCCATCTGCTGAACATCTTCGGGGGTAACAAAATCACGGCCATTCAACCAGGCATTTGCCCGGGAACAGCGATCTAAAGCCAGAGAAGCCCTTGGGCTCACACCCATCTGTAACCAACTCGCCAGTTGTTTGCTGTAGCGTTCAGGCTGGCGTGTCGCCATGGTCAGGCGAATAATGTAATGCTCGATATCTTCTGCCATATGGATGTTCAATACATCGGTTCGGGCTGCAAAGATTTCCGCCTGGCTGATTTGTACAGGCTTTGATTTTACAATCCCCAGGGCTTCGCCGCGGTTTAAGCGCAGAATTTCCAGTTCACTGGCCTCATCCGGGTAGTTCACATTGAGCTGCAGTAAGAAACGATCGAGCTGTGCTTCAGGTAAAGGATAGGTGCCTTCCTGCTCAATAGGGTTCTGGGTTGCCATCACCAGAAATAGTTCAGGTAAAGAATAGGTTTTGCGACCGGTAGTGATCTGCTTTTCTGCCATTGCTTCTAGCATCGCCGCTTGTACTTTCGCGGGGGCGCGGTTGATCTCATCGGCCAGTAATAGTGAATTGAAAATCGGACCTGGCTGGAAAGTGAATTCAGCGGTTTCCGGACGGAAGATATCCGTTCCAGTCAGATCGGAAGGCAGCAGATCGGGCGTAAATTGAATTCGGTGAAAACTGCCTTCAATGCAATCAGACAGCACCTTGACAGCACGGGTCTTAGCAAGGCCAGGGGGCCCTTCTACCAGAATATGCCCGTCAGCAAGCAAGGCAATCAATAACTGTTTTACGAGATCAGGCTGTCCAATTACCTGGCTTTCCAGGTAGGTTTTAAGACGTTGAAAAGTTGTTGCTAACATAGATTGGTCATGTCCTTGGAATACAAACAGTCCAACAGGAAAGAGTGAGAGTCAGACTAAGAAAATACAATAAAGTTCACGCAGTATGATTTTTATAATATTCAGCGATTGGTGTCCAGTGATGGCTCGATCATGATGCCACCTTGTTGAATTATAGCGTATTCAGATGTTCATTCATGAAGAAGTGCTATCTGGTATGAAGATCTCTTCCACCTTGCGGCATGAAACTATTTACCAGTCTCTTTATAGCCAGACACTGCCTGGCTCGTTTCTTATGTCCAGGCTCGCTCAATCATCTTAGTGAATAAAACGAGGGCATAGATGCACGAGGCCATGGAATATAATGCTGCCAGATGTTCGTTAACCTTATTGTTTCTTCTTTGGTATAAATCCGCACCTTGCTATTTAACATATTATCAATATTACATCTTAGAACCCATGCTTATAGCATAAATGTATCATTTGCATAGCAAGAAAAATATTTGTGATTCTATTCAGGTATATTGGTAAGACCACCAATGCTGTGTATTGATGTTGATATGTGTATGTGTTCTTATAATTCTTGTGCAACAAATGGAACATAAATGTGTCATGTTAAATCGCTACGATGGAAAGATATTCAAGGATAAAGCTTAAGTTCTATCTGGATTGATATTCATATTTATAACGTGTTTTCTGACGGTAAATATAGTGATTACAGGCATATAGTGATTTGTATTGATAGGATGGAGTCTGATTTAATGAGTAAGAAAGTATTAGTGACTGGTGCAAACGGTGGAATGGGTTCTGCAATTACAGAAGCTTTAGTGAAGGCCGGTTATCGTGTAATTGCTTCGTATTACCCTAAAATTGAAGCAGAAGCAAAAGAATGGTTTAAACAGAATAATTATTCAGATGAGCAGGTTCGCTTGTTCCCGCTTGATGTTACAGATACGGCCTATTGCAAAGAGGCGATTGCAACATTGTTGCAGGAAGAAGGTTACATTGATGTGCTGGTTAATAATGCTGGAATTACACGTGATACGACATTCAAACGTATGTCGGTTGAGCAATGGAATGATGTGATTAATACAAATCTGAACAGTCTCTATAACGTGACTCATCCTCTGTTCGGTGTAATGTGTGAACATGGCAATGCCCGCATTATCAATATCACTTCTGTCAATGGCTTAAAAGGTCAGTTTGGTCAAACCAACTATTCTGCAGCTAAAGCAGGCATGATTGGTTTTACAAAAGCGCTCGCCGCAGAAGGTGCTCGATCCGGCGTTACGGTAAATGCGATAGCCCCTGGCTATACCGGCACAGCAATGGTTGAAGCGATTAAACCAGAGATACTTGAAGGGATTAAAGCTGAAGTTCCAATGAAACGTCTGGCTCGCCCTGCTGAAATTGCAGCTGCAGTGACTTTCCTTGCGAGTGACGAAGCCGCATATATTACAGGTGAAACATTATCAGTTAACGGCGGCTTATACATGCGCTAAGCCTGTATTAAATACGTTTGAAGAATGGACGCAAAAAGATCATGACTAAAGTATTTATTGTTGCCGCTAAACGTACACCAATTGGTAGTTTTAACGGTGCTCTTAAAACGGTTTCCCCCGCGAACCTTGCAGCTGTAGCGATCAAAGCTGCTTTAGCCCAGGCCGATGTAGCTGCTGACGCAATTGATGAAGTTGTACTCGGTAACGTAGTGGGGGCGGGGCAAGGTATGGGGCCGGGTCGTCAGGCCGCTATTTATGCCGGTATTCCCAATGAAGTGCCGGCTTATAGCCTGAATATGGTATGTGGTAGTGGCATGAAAGCCGTGATGGACGCCGCTGCACATATTAAAGCGGGCGATGCCGACCTAGTGGTTGCTGCTGGCTCGGAATCTATGTCACAAATTCCTTTCGCTGTCTCATCACAAATTCGTGATGGTCAGAAAATGGGCAGCATGGAGCTGACCGATCTATTGATTGCGGATGGTTTGACAGATGTTTTCAACGATTATCACATGGGTATGACCGCAGAAAATGTGGTTGAAAAAGTTGGCCTCACTCGCGAACAACAAGATAACTTTGCTTTATCTAGTCAGCAAAAAGCAGTGGCTGCCATCGAACAAGGGAAGTTTGTTGATGAAATCGCACCTGTTGAAGTGACCGTTCGTCGTAAAACCAGCTTAGTTGATACCGATGAATACCCTAAAGCCGATGCCACTATTGAAGGTCTGTCGAAGCTACGTCCGGCCTTTAAAAAGGATGGATCAGTAACGGCGGGCAATGCGTCCGGTATTAATGATGCCGGTAGCGCAATTATCGTCGCTTCTGAAGCTGCGGTTGAAAAATATGGCCTGACTCCTCTGGCAGAAATTAGAAGCTATGCGCAAGCTGGCGTTGCGCCAGAAGTCATGGGGCTTGGCCCTGTTCCTGCGGTTGTAAAAGCCTTGGGTAAAGCTGATTTGGATATTCAGTCGGTCGGTCTGTTTGAATTTAATGAAGCATTTGCTGGGCAGGCGTTGGGTGTGTTGCATGAAGTGGCTAATAAATTAAACACTTCGGTTGAAGACCTTGCCGAACGTACTAATGTTAATGGTGGTGCCATTGCACTAGGTCATCCTCTGGGCGCATCAGGTAACCGCATTATTGTCAGCCTTCTACACGAAATGCGTCGTCGTAGAACGGAATATGGCCTGGCCACACTTTGCGTGGGTGGTGGTATGGGTACTGCCATCGTATTGAAGAAGGTTTAACCCTCAGTTGCTCCAGATAAAGAGCAGTTGTTCCCAGATTGTACCAGCCTGAATTAAAAACTAATTCTTGGACAGGTACTTCGTTAATTACTTTTTGTTATTTAAGGAATTATGATTATGTATACGGAAATGTTTAAATCTTTCTCAGAGCAAACAGAAAAGACACTTGCACCTTACGTCAAGTTCAACAAACTCTTCACTAAGAATGTCGAAGATCTTACTGAACTTCAGCTTGCAGCTGTACGTGCTTATAGCGATCTTGGTTTATCTCAGCTTAAAGCTGTGGGTGAAGTGAAAGATCTTGAATCGTTGACAGCATTCAATAGCCAGCAGCTAGAAACATTAACTAAACTTTCCCAGCAGCTAATGGATGATAGCAACAAATTTTCTGCAGTGGCTCAGACGTTTAAAAATGATGTTGAAGAACTTGTTGCTGAAAATGTAAAGCAAGTGAATCCAGTTTAAGTGATATGACCACTCTGCCGCCCCTTTCTGAGGGCGGCATTATTAGCCCAGGTACAGAGGTCATTGTAATGAACTATAACTTCTTTTCTGACTATTTTGCCAAGCTCCAGGACATAAACCAGCTATGGTGGAAGGAAAACTCTGGCAAAACAGTCTATAACAGCCCTCTTAATCAAGCGCTAAACGAAGTAAGTCTTAATGATACAAAACAGCTGATTGAGAAAGCATCCGCACAACCTGCCGTTCTTGCAAAAGTGCAAATGGAGTGGTGGGATAACCAAATGAAAATTTGGCAGAATGTCGCCATGAATGGCGGTGAAGACAACGATCTAGTTAAGCCGGCAAAAGATGACAAGCGTTTCAGTGATCCCGCATGGGCAAACGAAGCGTACTACAACTACATTAAACAATCTTATCTGCTTTTCAGTAATACGATGAGAGAAAGCATCGACTCGATTGAAGGATTAGATGAAAAAGCTAAAGAGCGACTAGGGTTCTTTTCGCGCCAGGCAATTAATGCCCTTTCACCAACCAACTTTATAACGACCAACCCGGAACTCGCAAAACTTACAGTTGAAACAAATGGCGAGAACTTAGTCAAAGGCATGGAACTGCTACAGGAAGACATGAAGGCAAGTGCCGATGTGCTCAAAATTCGCATGACCAATGATAATGCCTTTAAGCTGGGTGACAATGTTGCGAATACGGCGGGTGATGTGGTGTTCAAGAATGAGCTATTCGAGCTGATTCAATATAAGCCTCTCACTGAAAAAGTAAATCAAACACCGCTGCTTATTGTTCCTCCGTTTATTAATAAATACTACATCTTGGATCTTCGTGAGAAGAATTCGATGATGCGTTGGTTGGTAGAGCAGGGCCACACGGTATTCATAATGTCGTGGCGCAATCCTGACGCAACGATGGTTGATATTGATTTTGAGCATTATGTACTTGATGGGACTGTAAAAGCGATTGATGTTGTTACAGATATTACGGGTGAAAAGCAAATTAATACTGCTGGTTACTGCATAGGTGGTACCTTGTTGGCGACAGCGTTAGCGTATTTTTCTGCCAAGCGTATGCGTAATCGTGTTAAGTCTGCTTCGCTATTTACAACATTACTGGACTTTTCACAACCAGGTGAAATTGGTGCTTACATCAATGATCCAATTATTACTGCAATTGAAGCGCAGAATGAAGCTAAGGGTTACATGGATGGTCGTTCACTGAGTGTAACCTTCAGCTTGTTACGTGAAAACAGTTTGTATTGGAACTACTACATCAATAATTACCTTAAAGGTAATAGCCCTATTGATTTTGACCTTTTATATTGGAATGGTGATAGTACCAATGTGTCAGTCGCTTGCCACAGTACATTGCTTCGCCAGTTTTATCTGGAGAACAAACTAGTCGATCCTAAGGGTTATAAAGTGGGGGGCGTATATATTGATCTGACGAAAGTTAAAGTTCCGACCTATTTTATCTCTACCCAAGAAGATCATATTGCCCTTTGGCAAGGTACTTACCGTGGAGCTCAAATGCTGAATGGTAATTCAACCTTTGTGCTTGGTGAGTCCGGTCATATCGCAGGCATTGTTAATCATCCGGATAAAAATAAATATGGTTTCTGGACGAATAATAATCAGGTTGAAGACGCTGAAGAATGGCTAAATGGAGCAAACCGCCAGGATGGCTCATGGTGGACTCACTGGAATAGCTGGTTGGCGAACTATAATACAGGTGAACAGGTTGATGCTCGAACATCAGGAAATGCCAATTATCCTGTGATAGCAGCGGCACCGGGCTCATATGTGTTACAAACATTGCCGATTGAAGCTTCGACGGTGTAAAAGAGCAGTAGTGTAAGCAGTTATTTAACCGGCTTAGCGCTGCTTAAATAACTAGATAGAAAAAAGCTGGCAAACATTTGTCGGCTTTTTCTATGTTAGGGTTACACGAACGCCAAAACAATATTGTTTATTCCACGCCATTCTTACCTTGTTATGCTTGATTATTGAGCTATTGGCAGGTGAATTGTAAAAAACGATTGTTATGTTTGAATATCTCCCTATAATTCGATTCCGTTGTCACGACAAACTACCGAGTAGGTAGCCGAGGCAATAACGTTCTTTAACAATTTGACCATGCAATCTGTGTGGGCACTCGTGAAAAAGTTAAGTCGAAAGATTTATCAATGAACTGAGTGACCGAACAGTATGATTCCTGCAGAGGAATGATATTGGCACAGTC
>NZ_JAWWDA010000021.1:0-71799 GCF_033720175.1 Photobacterium sp. | reverse complement strand
TCCGGCCTAAAGAAGCCGAACAATTAGATATACCCCGTGGAGGGGTTCCCGAGTGGCCAAAGGGATCAGACTGTAAATCTGACGGCTCCGCCTTCGAAGGTTCGAATCCTTCCCCCTCCACCATTATTTCGAAAAACGTTCGTTTGTCACAAGCTGCGTTTTTCCGGCCTAAAGAAGCCGAACAATTAGATATACCCCGTGGAGGGGTTCCCGAGTGGCCAAAGGGATCAGACTGTAAATCTGACGGCTCCGCCTTCGAAGGTTCGAATCCTTCCCCCTCCACCATTATTTAAGCCAGTTGCGCAAGCAGCTGGCTTTTTTCGTTTTTCCATCTTCTCGCCACAAAGCACTCATTATTTTCATCCTTTCACCTGAGTCAATTCCCCCCCACAACGACTTTTTCACAACTACAATAAGCAAATATGATTAAAAGGAATTACAATGCAAGTGTAGGCATAACAATCTGGCGCATAAGAAACAGCAAGGATGCATGATGCTGAAAAAAAATGATCACTCAAATCAAAGTCAGTTGATTGAATGGACAAAACTAAAAGTACTGATCGTTGATGATCAGCCGTCGGCTTCGGCACTTCTAAAAGGCCTGCTTGGTAATTTAGACATCCATCTGATTGATATTGCAAATACTTATGAAGATGCTATCCGCTACTGCATGAGTAACCACTACCAATTGCTGCTGATTGATTTTCATTTAGACCACGCTTTAAATGGCAGTGAACTGGCTACATTACTGCGCAAAAAAAAGTTACTGGCTCCTGACTGCGGCATCATCATGATTTCAGGCGATCACTCAATCGAAGTGATCTTAACCACGATGACCATTGATCCTGACTGCTTTATCACCAAACCAATTACCATGGCCGGACTTACCAAAAAAGTCACTCAGGTGTGCATCGACCGCAACCAGCGTCAGTCGATATATCAGGCAATAGAATGCCAGGATATTCCACTAGCCATTCAGTTATGTAAACAGCTACTACGGCTGAACGGCCATAACCATAAAATTGAAGCCTTATTGCTCGATTTACTGATCAGGCAAGGAGAGTGGGATCAGGTTAAGCGCTTAACCCAGCTGCTTCGTTACCAAAATCCGACCCACAAAATCACCATCACGGAAGCACATATTGCATATCACGACGGCAACATTGCCCAGGCTATTGCAATTCTTGAACAATTAATTATGTGCTCTCCCCTGTGTGTGGAAGCCTACGATCACCTGTCCAATTATCAGGAAGAAAATAAACAATATTATGAGGCATTGGAAACGGCTGAACGGGCGTTAAAATTCACCCCGAGCGTTAGCCACCGGGCTCTGCAAGTTGCCCAACTGGCCGCTGATCTCGATAAAACTGATCATTTAATTGAAGCAGGAAAAACTCTGGCGACCCATCTTCCGATTATTGATGTCAGCTGGATCACCTGTTTCGCCGAATTTACCGCCATCTTTGAACAACACTTCTTTGCCCAAACTTCCGATAAAAAACAAAGACAGCTACTTCAACAATTAAAAGCCATTCATCAACGCGCTTACAACCGTTTATTACCCAAACAGCAACCTTTTTTAACCACTTTTGGCCATATTACCCTGGCGAGATTCTCGCTGGCCCAGCAGCAATCACTCAAAGCCAAACGTCGCCTGATGGTCGGGTTATCCCCCTACTTTTATGCCATCTCAAAGCTACCTTCGGTGATTCTGACTGAAGTGCTGCCTCCGCTCATCGTGCTCGGAGAAACTGAGATAATTGCCGAGATTGATAACGCATTAAAACTCAGAGATCGTTTTGACGGCCATAGCCAGAACCGTCTCAACGCACTGCGGCAAAACACGGTATTAATTAATAGCGTAAAAACGTTAGTCAGTGAATTAGCCCTGACCAATGAAGTGCTGAATAACACCATGCTGACCCGTCATACTCAGGATGCCCTGCAACGTTATGATGATATTCTGATCCGGTATCCTTACTGTAGTGAGGCCCATCTTGGACGACTGCAATGCCTGTATCTGCTCAATCAACTCAATGAGGAGAACACTAAACAGAGTATTCAGGCCGTGAGTATCATGCCTCTGCCAGAGAAACTTGAACTATGGCGCACCAGCCTATTTGAACAGATGGCAACCCGATATACTCACCCGCAACAAAAAAATGCGGCCACATCACAACTACTGCGCAATCAGAAATACCAGCTGCTGGCAAGCAGGCACACCGAGAATATCGACGCATACACCGCAGCTTAGTCGCGGTCGTCACGGCCATGAGGGCTTTCTAAATCCAATTGTGGGCCAACAGGAACGATCCCGGTTGGATTAATCATCTGATGGCTGAAATAGTAATGGCGCTTGATATGGTTGAAATCGACCGTTTCAGCAACATCCGCAAACTGATACAGCTCTTTAAGGTGACCCTGAATATTCGGGTAATCAGCGATGCGCTTCAGATTACATTTGAAATGCCCGACGTAGACGGCATCAAAACGTATCAGGGTCGTAAATAAACGCCAATCGGCTTCGGTGATCTGCTCCCCGACGAGATAGCGGCTGGTTGCAAGATGTGCGTCCACTCTATCCAGTGCCGCAAACAAATCGCTGAAAGCGGCTTCATAGGCTTCTTGGCTAGTCGCAAAACCACAGCGATAAACACCATTATTGATAGCCGGATAGATATAGTCATTCCACTCATCAATCTCGGTCTTCAGTGCTTGCGGGTAGTAATCGGCATCGTTTCCGGTCAGATCATTAAACGCCGTATTAAACATACGAATAATTTCTGACGATTCATTGCTGACAATAGTCTGGGTCTGTTTATCCCACAGTACCGGTACAGTAACTCGCCCGGTGTAGTCCGCTTTGGCTTTGGTGTACAACTGATGCAGAAACTGAAAGCCGTATAATGGCTCAGGGGAGGTAAACGTCCAGCCGCTTTCCTGCATATCAGGGCTGACGACCGTTACATCGATATGAGGGACCAGGCCTTTCAACTGACGGAAAATTAAGGTTCGGTGTGCCCAGGGGCAAGCCAGTGAGACATAGAGGTGGTAACGGCCTGATTCAGCTTTAAAGCCCTGCTGCCCTTCCGGTCCCTGATCACCATCTTGCGTCAGCCAATGACGAAAGCCCGCATCTTCACGTACAAAGTTGCCGTCATTAGATTTGGTTTCGTACCAAACATCATGCCATACACCGTTAATTAACTTCCCCATCCCAACATCCTTAATAAATTCTTAACCGTGATTAGAGTATAAGTGGGTTTATCGGCAAGATCGGCGGGAATGGATTGATGGAGATAGTCAAAATTTCTGAATAATACCAGTTTCATTCATTATCTGGGTCGTTAGATAATTAAGGGGATTGATATCATGACGGCAGACTCGCTGCCGTCAGAGGTTAATACCTGGCAGGATGATACGATCAGCCCAGCACGCCAGCGCCAATAGATAACATAAGCGTATTCAGCACAATAAAGAACGCGACCAGCGGACCAATAAATTTCAGCCATGCGATGTATGACACCCGTCCAATAGCCAGGCCGCCCATCAAGACTCCATAGGTTGGCGTCACAAATAACACCGTACCGATACCACACATAAAGGCGGTTACCACAAGTTCCCGTCCGGTATTGGCAAAATCTGCCAGCGGTGCCAGTACCGGCATACTCATGACAGCCAGGCCTGACGTTGATGAAACGACAAAAGCCAACAGCATCTCAATCCAATACACCACATTGATAAACAGGATAGAGCTTTTATCAGCCACCAGCCCTTCGGCATAGTAAAGAATGGTGTCAGTAATATTACCGGCTTCCATAACGACCACGATTCCGCGGGCAACACCGACAATAAGCGCCACGCCGATTAAATCTGCCGCACCGGCAACAAAGGAGTTGATCAAGTCATCTTCACTCAGGCGAGCAATCATCCCACACAGGATCCCCATGAAGATGAACAGCGTACTCATTTCAGCCATCCACCACCCCAGTGAAGAAACACCCCAGATCATGATCACAAAGGTCATAGCAAACAGTGTCAGGACACATTTCTGGGTCGTCGTCAGGTTAACATCATCCTGGTTATCCGTTTTATGGCTCAGGAAGTGATCGATATTTTTCTGCCGCATGTTAGCAACGAGTGACTTCTGCGGGTCCTTCTTTACCATTTTGGCGTAGCGAATTACGTACAGACAGCCAATAACCAACGCAATAATAAGGATACCCAGACGAATACCAAATCCATCCAGGAAGTCAACGCCGCCAGCATTGGACGCAATCACATTACCAAAAGGATTAATGGTAGAGCCCAGTGTACCGATACCGGAGCCGACAAAAATCACCGCGACAGCCACCAGGGCATCAAACCCCGCCGCGATAAAAATCGGGATCAACAACCCATAGAAAGCCAGGGTTTCTTCTGCCATCCCATAGGTCGTCCCGCCAAGGGCAAACAGAGTCATCAGGATCGGGATCATAATGATTTCCCTTCCCTTCAGGCGCATCATAATACGCGTGATCCCCGTATCGATTGCCCCTGTTTTAGTGATCACACCAAGAAAACCACCCACCATCAATACAAACAGACTGACGTCCATCGCCCCGATAATATTGGTAGCGGGATCATAGAAGCCGGATATCGGCGCCATCAGGGTATCGAATGCCCCCTGTGGCGATGCATCAATATGAGCGTAAGAACCCGGCACAGGTACATCCCGGCCTAAACTCTCGTTAAATAACCGTTGATACTGACCCGCCGGTAAAATATGTGTCAGTACCGCGAATGTACCGATCAACATAAACAGGATGGTAAATGCATTTGGAAACTTTCTTATTTTTATCATGTTAATTCCCTCAAAATATTATAGATCGCATCCATAGATGCAAAAATTAATATTTAGTTATTATCGATATAATTCTTATGAACAAATTCTGACGTCATACATTGCAGCACTCCACCGTATGACAGCGAGAAAGATATAATATCACCCACATTATAGGGTTCTTTTGAATCAGAGATATCAAGGATCAAATGATCACTGCTGCCACCGATAATAATAATATCTTCATCATCAGGGGTAATTTCCGATATGTCGATATCTTGCTTTCCTATCGCACAAATTGCTCGTTTCCGGTTCCCTCTGTCAATAAATACGGGCTTATTACCAAAAGCATCCAGAGCGGTAGAATTTACCGGCACTGATGGTTTTTCTTTTATTTCTATCACTTCAACCTGAAGCTTGATTGCCTGTTGTGATGTTTCAGGAATCGGGTCATCATTTAAACCAATTCCCATAATAAGTGAAGCCCCTAAACGCAGTTGATTTATTCTTGCCGGCAATTCTCCTGCTGCAAGAAGAAATAGTGCAGATGAACTTGCTCCTGAAATAACTGAAAAATTAATATTCAGATCTTTTTCAATGTCTTCCGCAATATGGATCAGGTCGTTTTGATTTTTATTGGTCGGTTCAACACCACCGTAGCATGCCAGGTTTGATCCAATACCGGTCAATTTAAGACCCGGTAGTGACAATACCTTACGGGCTAACTGAAACGTGTCTTCCTTATTGAAGCAGCCTTCCCGTAAGTCACCAAGATCATGCATAATGATAATTTCATGTATTTTATTCTCTTCAACGGCCATATCCGATAGCGCTTGAAGCGTATTTTGCTCTGAGTTAAGAGAGATATCAGCATAGCGCACAACTTCCCGGGCTTCGCTAATCGCAGGAAGGCGAAGTAACATTTTTTTTATCGGGATGTTTTTTTGTTTCTTTAAGTTTTCAATGCGAGAGTCGCCAATAATACTGATACCGCCAGCAATCATTGCTCGCGCAACCTCTGGTGCACCACAAGCCAATTTAGTGATCCCGACGGGATCAACTCCCCTTTCCTGACATTGCTGAATTAAGTGACGTGTATTGCTTTCTATTACTTTGAGATTGATGGATAAACACGGGTATTTAGACATAATTAACCCCTGATTAAATCGTGTTTTAAGTAACACCTATTTATATACAGAACGTTAAAAGGTTAAATAGTGACTTTAAAATGTATACATCAGAAAACTACTATGTATGAAAATAAAACGTGGTTAACATGCATAATATTTCAAGAGGTCGTCAGAAAAACGAATACTAAGAGTCAGTCGAAAAGAAAAAAGCCTATTATTAAAACAGGCTTTTGTTACCGTTTAATTTACAGCTTCAGCATCTGATTCTAATTCATTATCTGAGTGCAAACCATGAGCATTAAAAATCTCTTTCACCAAGTTTTTCGCGGCGATGGTAAGCGTATTTTTATGATTCAATGTCAGGTAAAAGTCCGTGTAATATTCCAGTTCTTCGGGGGCGGGTATTTTTACCATTTCCCCTCTGTTACTCCAAATTTCGGCGTAGTGATCTGGTAAATAACCAATAAAGTGACCAGATAAAATTAAGTGAGCCGTTGCTTCCATATTAGTCGTATTGGCTGTTTTAACGACGTCATCTCTATGGCTTAGCGGTGTTATATTATGTGATACACCACGCTCTACAACAGGATTGGATGCAATATCATCTATTTTAATATTTCCTTGTAATAATATCGGATGAGATGGCAGACAATATAATGATTGATGTTCATTAAAAAGATAGCTGTATTCTAATCCTGCTTTATTAATTTCTGATGATGTTATACCAATATCAACCTTATTATCTAACAACAACATTTCGATATTATATGAGTCAGAAACAATCGTCTCGATATTAACGTGGGGGTGATGACTACAGAAATTTCTTATCGCTGATTGTATACGACATGTAGGGTTGGTTGCTAAATTATCCGTTAATGCTATTTTTATATTGCCCCTGGTAATATTTTTTATATTATCAATCTGCTGATTGAACATTTCCATTTGCTCAAACAGTTTCTTACTAACCTCATAGACTTTAACCCCCTCAGCAGTAAGTTTAAAACCACCTCGACCACGTTGACATAACTTCATGCCTAATCGTATTTCTAAGTCTCCCATTTTTGTACTGATTGTTGATTGATGCATATTTAACTTAAACTGCGCTGATGAAAAACCTCCGCTTTCAACAATAATAATAAAAAGCCTAAGTAAACGAATATCCAGATTATTAATTTTATTCATAATAGTATAGTTATATTTTATTGAACATATCTCACAATCGAGTATAAATTAACTGAACCATAAAAAATGAGACCAACCCGTGACAATACCATTACTCTTTTGTTCCCCCGGTAACTTGGGTATATGTTAGTATCCGACTATCACCGTTAACGACTGATATTAATTGGAATAATAAAATGAAAGTCATTTCCTTCAACATCAACGGCCTTCGTGCTCGCCTTCATCAGCTGCAAGCCCTTATCGATAAGCATCAGCCGGATGTGATCGGCTTGCAAGAAATCAAAGTTCACGATGAAGCCTTTCCCCTCGCTGATGTCGAAGCGATGGGTTACAAGGTTTATCACCACGGTCAGAAAGCTCACTACGGGGTTGCCTTATTATGCAAGCAACAACCCGTTGAGGTGCAAAAAGGCTTCCCGACGGATGATGAGGATGCCCAGCGCCGCATGATCATGGCGACCTTCGAGCAGGAGGATGGTAAAAAAGTCACCGTGTTAAACGGCTATTTCCCGCAGGGTGACAATATCAGCCATGAAACCAAGTTCCCGGCAAAAGAAAAATTCTATGCCGACTTGATGAATTACCTCAATACCCACCATACGAATGAAGATGAATTAGTGGTAATGGGTGACATCAATATCAGCCCTATCGATCTCGATATTGGTATCGGCCCGGTTAATGCCAAGCGCTGGCTGAAAACCGGTAAATGCTCATTCCAGCCGATTGAACGTGAATGGCTGAAAACTCTGCTCGACTGGGGGTTTGTTGATACCTTCCGACAGCTGCACCCTGATGTAGATGATCAGTTCTCGTGGTTTGATTACCGCTCAAAAGGGTTTGTCGATAACCGCGGCCTGCGTATTGATGTGGTACTGGCCACCCCTTCGCTGGCAGAGCGCTGCATTGAAGCGGGCATCGATTATGAGTTGCGAGGCATTGAGAAGCCGTCTGATCATGCGCCAATTTGGTCTAGCTTTAAGTAAGGAACGAGGTACTAGATTCGAGGTGCGAGATGCGAGATGCGAGATGCGAGATACAAGGTTCTAGATACTCGCATCTCGATACTCGAAACTGGATCACGTCAGTGGCCTTAAATGCCTTAGCCAGTGCCTTTCCAGTTTTCTGAATCCCCAGATGATCAGGAAGGTCAGAACCATGTAGCACATACCGGCAAACAGGAATGATTCGAACGGTGCATAGTAACGGGAATTGACGATACGTGCGGCACCAGTCAGATCGACGATAGTGACGATACCGGCGACAGCCGAGCCGTGAACCATAAAAATCACTTCATTACTGTAGGCAGGTAAAGCACGGCGCAATGCACTTGGCAGGATCACTCGGCGAAATGCCAGCGGGATGCTCATGCCATAGGCTTTCGCAGCTTCAATTTCCCCTTTCGGCATGCTATTGATCGCACCGCGTACGATTTCTGCGGTGTACGCTGCGGTATTCAAAATAAAGGCGACTAAAGCACAGAACCAAGCTTCTTGCCACAGGGTATCCTGCACATTAATCAACTGGCTCAGACCGTAATAAATCAAATACAACTGAATCAGAAGCGGTGTTCCACGAAAGAAATAAATGTATGCCCAGGCCGGTAACGAAAGTAGCGGATTCTTGCTGTTACGCGCGATACCAATAGGAATAGAGATGAACAAACCGATCAGCAACGAAACAAATACCATCCACACGGTGGTAATGAAGCCATCAAGGTAGAGTTGCCAGCTTTCTGTAAAAATTGAGAAATCCATCACTTACCTCGTATGAATACTGGATTTACGCTCAGCCCACTTAAGCACAGAGGTCGACAAGGACGTAAAGAGTAGGAAGATAACCGCTATTGTCATGTAAAAAGTGAACGGCATTTGCGTGGTGCCTGCCGCCATTGCCCCTTTACGCACCATGTCATCCAAGCCAATAATTGACACTAATGCGGTTGTTTTTAATAACACCAGCCAGTTATTACCAAACCCGGGCAGCGCATGGCGGATCATCTGCGGCAACAGCACACGGCGGAACGTTAAAAAACCACTCATGCCATAGGCCTTGGCGGCTTCCAGCTCGCCTTTATCAACCGCAAGGATCGCACCACGGAAGGTTTCAGCCATATAAGCACCGAAGATAAATCCGATGGTCAAAACACCCGCAATAAATGGACTGATTTCAATGTAGTCCGGCAGGTAAGCGGTCCACTCATGACTCGGGTCTCCAGTGGTAAAATACTCATTCAGCCATTCATTAGCACGATACAAGCTGTTGTTGAGCAGCATTTGCCCACCGAAGAAAATCAGCATCATTAAGACTAAATCAGGAATACCGCGGATCACGGTGGTATAAACCGTGGCAATCGCCCTTGCCCAGCGGTAAGGGGACACTTTTGCCAATGCACCGAGCATACCCAAGATCATTGCGAGGAAAAGAGACAGTAGCGCAACCTGTAGGGTTACCCATGCCCCTTCTGCTAATGACCATTCATATCCTTTTAAATCCAACAAAGGGAGGACTCCTTTAAACGGCAAAGGGAGGAGAGTAAACAGAGGCGATTAGCAAGTAACCGATCCAGCACTTGGAATGCTCGCCTCTCTAAACTCGTTCCTATGAGGGTTTACTGACCGTATACATCGTAGGCAAAGTACTTCGCGGCAATTTCTTGATAAATGCCTTTATCACGCAACGATTTAATTGCAACATCCAGCTTCGCAGTCAAATCTTTATCCTGTTTACGAAGAGCAATACCGAAGCCCTCACCGAACCATTGCGGATCCGTTAAAGACGGGCCGATAAATTCATAAGCGTCACCACCTGTTTTCTTAATCAGACCTTCTTCCAGTGCTGACGCATCACCGAGAACGGTAGCGATACGGCCGGCTTTCAGATCCAGGTAAGCATCATCAAATGAGCCATAGCGAACGATGCTGACAGAGTCGCCGTAGTTATCGGTCAGGTATTTATCATGAGTGGTTGCACGCTGAACACCGACTTTAACCCCTTTCAGGCCGTCTTTGGTAAAATCAAGCTTGGTGCCTTTCTTGGCCACAAACTTGTTTGGGATCAGCGCATATTTGCCGGTAAAATCGACTTTCTTCTTACGTTCTTCGGTGATCGACATTGCGGCAATAATGGCATCATATTTACGTGCCAACAGAGAAGGGATGATGCCATCCCAGTCTTGAGCGACAATTTTACATTTCGTTTGCAGCTCTTTACACAATGCATTCGCCATATCAACATCGAAACCTTTCAGCTCGCCGCTCGGCTCAGTCCAGCTAAAGGGAGGGTACGCACCTTCAATACCGAAACGCACCTCTTTCCACTCTTTCGCCTGAACCGATGTTGCACTCAATGCTGACACCATTGCAGCAGTTAAAATCCATTTTTTCATCTTGCTTCTCCTGTTGTGTTTACTGCCGTATGTTTCCAAATAAACTCAGACGGCCATTCAATCATTATCGTTATTCGACATCTCACTTTAATAAATTGACGAGATAAATTGTTTTAGTCGTTCCGACTCGGGATTGGTGAATAATTTTTCCGGGTGGCCCTGCTCTTCCACCAGGCCTTGATGCAAGAACATCACATGGTTAGAGACATCTCGGGCAAATGCCATCTCATGGGTAACCACCAACATGGTCCGTCCTTCCTGGGCCAAATCCTGCATAACACCTAACACTTCACCCACTAATTCAGGATCAAGGGCAGAGGTGGGCTCATCAAATAGCATGACTTCAGGATCAACGGCTAATGCCCTGGCAATCGCCGCTCGTTGCTGCTGACCACCAGAAAGATGTCCCGGATAATAATGACGGCGGTCATAAAGTCCGACTTTTTTTAAGATCTGTTCCGCCTTGTCGATAGCTTCCGCTTTAGGTACACCTAAGACATGAACCGGCGCTTCAATCACATTGCCTAGCACCGTCATGTGCGACCATAAATTGAAGCCCTGAAAGACCATCGCTAGACGCGAACGAATACGCTGTACTTGCTTTTCATCAACGGGCAGAAATTCGCCACGGCGATTGTTTTTCATTTCGATGAGCTCGCCATTCACCCATATTTCCCCTTGGGTCGGGGTTTCAAGCAGATTAATGCACCGAAGAAAAGTACTCTTGCCGGATCCGGAAGAACCGATAATAGAGACGACGTCACCACGGTGAGCGGTCAGAGAAATCCCTTTCAGGACCTCATTTTGACCAAAAGATTTATGTAAATCCTTTACTTCCAGCGCCACGGTATTGTTTTCAAGGGTCAATACTCCAGCCATGCGCTAACTCCTGTTGCTCCATAAAACCGGGAAAATACCAATCTGATCTATGGTGGGCTCAGTCTGATATTACTCGCAAAATTTTAAGCTACTTTACAAGCCATTCGTCGAAGGTATCACCGTGACACACCATTGGCAACATTTTGTTAACCTTCGTGTCGCACATAAATATCCAGTAAATATGAATAATAACGCATACAATACAGTAATTTAGTCATTTGCCAATAAGATTTACATGATGTAGGTTAGCGCGATGAAATCGTCTTCTTTTATCTTGTTATAAGCAATAACCGGGTTAGTCTAATGTTTCGAGTCTCACTTCAACTGAACTGGCGTCTTGTATGCTGTCTGTTAGCCCTGACTGGCTCTCTATTTTCAGCGGATCTGCACGCTGCTCAGAATGTCGACAAAAATCGCACTGTTCTCACTTTAGTTCCTGAATATAAAGATAAAATTATTGCGAATTTCAACCCTTACTCGAAAGCTAGCATGCCAACCACGCATGAATTCATTTTTGAGCCTTTAATTGTCTTTAATTCACGGCAGAACAATCAACCAGAATACCGACTTGCAACGGGTTACCAGCTTGATGATGATTTAAGCGGGATCAGCTTTCGCCTAAGAGAGGGAGTGACCTGGTCAGATGGAAAACCATTCACTGCCGATGATGTGGTGTTTTCTTTTTCTCTGGCAAAAATACATCCGGAACTTGACTCACATGGCATTAATCAATGGCTGGGATCGGTACAAAAGCGTAGCCCGACAGAAGTCTATTTTAAGCTTAATAAGCCAAATGTACTCGCAGCCTATACCTTAGTGCTATTGCCTATCGTACCGAAACACCAGTGGATGATGGTGTCAGATCCGGTCCATTTCGCCAATCCCAGCCCTATTGGTACCGGCCCGTTCACCCAAATTGAGGACATGGATAAAAACGGCTACCTTCAGTGCCAGAACCCTTTCTACTGGCAGGCTGATGAACGAAAAATCGATTGCTTACGCTACCCCAAAGTGACCAATAATGATGATTTTATTGCCCGTATTGCCAAAGGCGAATTCGACTGGGCAGGTTCTTTCATTCCAGATATAGAACGTCATTACGCCTCCTACTCGCCAGATTTTAAATACTGGTTGCCACCAGCCAGCACCATCAGCCTGATGTTTAATTTTAAAGCCGCCGATCCGGGACTTAGAGCGGTGATATCAAAAGTTGAATTCCGTCGTGCAATCTCGATGGCCGTTCGCCGTCAGCGCTTAATCGATATCGCCGCATTTGGTCAGGGCGAACCATCGCGTTTCGCATCAGGGATGAGCCAGCGTTTCAAACGATGGGCCGATCCGGTGGTGACAGAGAAATACCTGCCATATATGAACTTTAATCCCGAACTGGCCAAAGATTGGCTGACTTATATTGATGTCACAGATAAAAATGGCGATCAATGGCGAGATCAGCCATCAGGAGAACCGTTGGAGTTGACCGTCCTGACTCCGCGCGGTTGGTCTGATTTTAATATAACAGCACTAATGTTGACTGAAATGATCCAGGAAATAGGCATTAAAGTACGCCCAATAGAGGTCGACTACAGTGAATTTATCGAAAGACTGGCTGCTGGCGATTACATCACGGCACTGACCAATTATCCCCAGGGACCAACCCCGTTTAAATATTTTGACATGGCATTTAACAGCCTTTATCAGGCGCCTCAATATCCGCGATATGCTATGCATTTCTATCGCAATAATCGGATTGATACTTTATTGGCTCAGTTTCCTACTGCGTCTTCAGCCAGCAAACGTATATCCATTCTTCACCAGCTCAATGACATTGTCGCCAGCCAGCAGATCACGGTACCGCTGTACAATACAGTGCAGTTTTATCAGTACAACACCGAGCGATTTACCGGCTGGTTTAATGAAAACAACCCCAAAGCCAGCCCGCTGGTATGGCCACAAACTCCCGAGCGGCTGCTGCATGTGTTGGCGCTGAGACCGAAAGAATAAATAGGATCGAGATGCGAGATGCGAGATGCGAGATGCGAGATGCGAGAATATAGAAAAGGCGAGTGAGATCAATAATCAACACTCGCCTTATTCTTTTCCTAGAACCTAGGACCTCGTTTCTCGCCCCTAAGTTTTAAACCATCGCAGCGCCTGCGAACAGGATAATAATGGTCATAACCAGCACCATGATCACAAATGGCATTACCCACTTAAGAAAACGCTCATAAGGGATCTTCGCCAGTGCCAGACCAGCTACCAGGTGACCTGCTGTCGGCGCAAAAATATTGATCCAGCCACTTGCAGACTGATAAGCGGTGATAATCAAATCACGGCCAATACCGGAGAAATCCGCCAGCGGTGCCATTAACGGCATAGAGACCGTCGCCAGGCCTGACGTTGATGGAATAAAGAAGCTCAGTACGATGTGAACCAGATAAGTCACGACAACAAAAACGCCGGACGATAACCCGGTTACCATACCTTCAGCCCAGTTGAGGATAGTATCGATGATCACACCGTTATCCATCACTACGTAAATACCACGGGCAACCGCGACAACCATCGCTACACCGATCAGATCTTTCGCCCCTTCAAGGAAAGTTTTAATAAACTCACCCTCTGACATACGGTTGATCAGGGCAATCAAAATAGCGGAGGCTAAGAACAGCGTTGACAGCTCATCAAACCACCACCATAAGGTTGGAAACACGGTAATACCCATATCTTCCCATGGGATCACGCCGTAAATCATCACCAGGAATGCACCAAAGAATACTGACATGGTCAGCTTCTGCTTAGAGGTGAACTCGCCGTTGTCATCTTTTATATGAGAAAATTCATCATCAAATTCAATATCACTCAGCACTGAATTGGATTTGTCTGCTTTGACCTTGGCGGCATAACGCATCACATACCAGGAAGCCATGGCGATCAAGATGACGAGCTGGATCAGACGCAGGCCAATACCCTCACCGATCGGCAAATCAGCAAAACCGGATGCGATACCCGTTGCGAACGGATTCACCGTCGAAGCGAGTACTCCGACTCCGGATCCTAGTAAAATAATGCCGGCTGCCACCATACGGTCATAACCTGCCACGGCCATCACCGGTAAGATCACCGCCCAGAAAGCCACGGTTTCTTCTGCCATGCCATACGTCGAACCACCGATGGCAAACAAAGTGATCAATACCGGGATCATCATTTGCTCACGGCCACGGAATTTACGGACAATCGCCGCGACTCCCGAATCCATTGCTCCTGTGCGCATGGTCACGGCCAAGAAGCCGCCGATCACCAGGACAAATAACGCCACGTCCACCGCTTTATGGAAGCCTTTTATCGGCGCCATCAAGACATCAATCACCCCTTGCGGTGACGATTCCAGTTCCGTGTAACTGCCCGGGATCGGTAACAAACGTTCGCCCCCGTCGTAGGCAAGTACTTCAGCCGCCGGGATCACCTGATCGGTACCGTTGACAATATAGTCATACTTGCCCGACGGCATTATCCAGGTCAGTAACGCAACCAGTGCGATAATGATAAACAGGATGGTATAAACCGTAGGCATTTTAAATGATTTTTTTAATTTTCCAGATTCAGTTGCGGTGGTCATAATTCTACTCCCTGCAATTGATAAATCGCATTTGCATACACATTCATCGATTTAAGCATGTCATCAATAATCAAATATTCATTGGGCATGTGTTCCACTTTGTCACGTCCCGGAAATATCGCCCCGTATGCCACGCAGTTTGGTATCGCGCGGGCATACGTTGCGCCGCCTGACGTCATTGGCTGGCTTTCCAGATCGCCACTCACTTCCTGATATGCCGCCATCAAGGTCTTAATTACCGGGCTGTCTGCCGGCATATACAGAGAAGGCAACACATCAAATTCTTCGTATTGCAGACCATATTGTGCCGCTACGGCCTGAATATCGTTGTCATAGTCGTCTTTACTAAAAGTAACCGGCACCCGAATATCAATACCAAGCTTACTGCTCTGGGTATCAATGTATAATTGCGCCACATTGAACGTCAGGCGCCCGCTGACATCTTCAACCGGACCAAATATTTCCGTCGCGTTGGCATCCTGGCCGACTTGCTCTGCAACAAAGCGTACCATTGGGTGCATCACCCCGATTTTCTGCAAAGCCAGACACAAACGGGCAATCGCATTGACCCCTTTTACATCTGCGGAAGCCGAATGCGCAGCTTTACCCAGAACAGTAATCTCGCCATCTTCGACGTGAAAATCAAAGCCCAGCTCATCCAGAGCCCCGGCTAATTCCTCCCACAAAGGCCCTTGATATTTAGCCAGTTCGGGCACAGCATTTAATGCGCCACCACACTCTAATTCGACGTCAAACGAACCTGCGCCATGTAACCAGGATTGGATCAGCATTTTTTCAGCATGAATTAAAGGAAAGACAGAGTCAGGGGTGAAACCGCACTGAGGGGTTTCTTCTTTTTCAAGGTAACGGTCGATACAGCGCCACAATGTTTCTTCATCAGTACCGAAAATAAAGCGGATCCGCTTACTGAACTCAACGCCGCTTTCCTGCAAGGCTTTTACCGCAAACAGCGTCGCGAGTGTCGGCCCTTTATCGTCCTGCGTTCCACGACCATATAAACGACCGTCTCTGATCTCCGGCTCAAAAGGGGCTGATTTCCAAGTCGATAGATCCCCGACCGGCACCACATCCAGATGACCCAATATGCCGATCATCTGCTCCCCTTGCCCGACTTCGGCATACCCGTAGTAACCGTCCGGATCCTGATAAACGGTAAAA
Source organism: Photobacterium sp. (assembly GCF_033720175.1). Classification (GTDB taxonomy): domain Bacteria; phylum Pseudomonadota; class Gammaproteobacteria; order Enterobacterales; family Vibrionaceae; genus Photobacterium. Next base: position 55,606 of record NZ_JAWWDA010000021.1, on the reverse strand, counting down.
CCTAACTGCTGGCAAAGTGCCAGGGTTTCGGTCAGGCAGTCATCAATAGGCTGACCAAAGGGTTTACCGCTATTGTCATCCTGATAGATGCTCGGTATTGCCACCAGACGTTTCACCGCGGCAATGTACTCATCGCGGATACCGTCAATATAAGATGCTACTGTTGCTTTCATCGTATCCCTCTTTGCTTCCTCCTGTATTTTAGCCTGCTCACCAACAACCATGCAGGTTAAAATAATGAAGGTTATTTAATTATCGGCATAAATATTAAGCACTTTTTCCTTGTACCGGTGAATTCTGCTACAGAGTTGCATAATGAACTGTGACAACTTTCACTCGATTCAGGATCAATATGGGATGTAAGTCAAAAAGCCAGCATTCTCTTTATTTGGTATATGGCAAGTTCTTCAGTTAACACAATAAAGAAGAAAACAGCGGCTAAATAGCAATTAATAACGCCGGCGAATAAGCTGGCCAGCACCTTGAAAGACGTTAAGGGATAAAGCTTGATTCATTATCTGATTCGACGACTGATGGCACCACTCTGCATCCTGCATATTGAGATCACTCGGGGATAGCTTTCTGACGTCCGGTTAGTTTGTGTATATACTTTGCGCCACTCAATACTGAGGAAAGCTTTTACTGATGAGACGTATAATGCAAACATTTATCCCGGGTAAAGAAGCCGCGCTTGAAGAATCGATTGAGCGTTACCAAACGCAATTAAAAAATTTAGGTTTCAACATCGAAGAGATCTCCTGGCTTAACCCTGTACCTAACGTCTGGTCAGTACAAATTCGTGACATCGATGCCCCGATGAACGTTTGCAGCGGTAAGGGGACAACAGAGAAAGCAGCACTGGCATCGGCTCTGGAGACATATTTCGAGCGTCTGTCTACCAACGATTTCTATGCCGATTACTATCTGGGGCAGAAGATTGCTGAAAGTGAATTTGTTCATTTCCCCAATGAAAAGTGGTTTGATATTGATGAAGATAACCTGCCGCCGGAAGGCATTTTGGATGAGCGCTTAACCCAGTTTTACGATCCAACCCTGGAGCTGCTAGGCACCGATTTGGTCGATCTTCAGTCAAGTCATATGGCGCGTGGGGTTTGCTGTCTGCCTTTCGAGCGCCAGGCCGATAACGAAACGGTCTATATTCCGGTGAACATCATCGGTAACCTGTACCCGTTTAACGGTATCGCAGCTGGTCATTCCAAATCCGAAGCGCGTAGCCAAGGCCTATCAGAAATATTGGCGTACGGACTCAAAAACCGCATTGTGGCCGAAGGTATCAGTCTGCCAGAGATCCCTGCTGACGTAATGGGTCGCTTCCCGGCCATCAAAGAGACGATTGATACATTAGCAGCGAAAGGCTTCCCCGTTGTTTGTTATGACGCATCACTCGGCGGTAAATACCCCGTTCTTTGCGCGATGCTATCCATCCCCGGCAATGATCTATGCCTGGCTGCTTTTGCCGCCCATCCTCGCTTTGAGGTTGCTCTTGAACGAGCGGTGACCGAATTACTGCAACACCGCGCTCTGGCACTTGCTCTAACAAACGATGCAGGCATCATCCCACAGCCTTCAGTCGATACTGAAGCCGTGGCCGCTCACCACGATCAAGCGGCACTGGTTAGTTACTCAACAGCGATGGTTTCTTGCGATCTGTTTAAAGCCGATGCTGATAATGTCTTTACCGACTGGAACTTCACGGGAAGCTCGGAAGAAGAGTTTGCTCATCTGATGGGGATGTTAACGGAAGACAGGGCTGACGTTTATATTGCAGATTACGACCATCTGGGCGTGGATTGCTGTCGTATTATTGTGCCTAGCTGGTCGGAAATTTACCCTACCGAGGCACTGATAGAAAGTAACAACAATGTCGCACTGGAGTTACGCGAGACTCTCCTGGCTTTACCGAGTGTGGATTGGGAAGGCGAGCAGTATGCTGAAATGTACGCGATTCTTGACGAAGAAGGCTTCGATGATAGCGTCCTTCTCCATGAGATTATTGGTTTGGTACCTCAAACCGGTGAAGCGTGGCAGACATTGCGAATTGGTGAGCTGAAATGCCTGTTGGCACTCGCTGGCGGTGATCTGGAATTGGCCTTAGAGATCGCCGCTTGGTGTCTTGACTACAATGTATCCACCTATAGCCCGGCCCGAACACAGTTCTTTCTCTGCGTTATTGCGAGCTTAAAGCTGGCTCTCGATGAAGACCGTGCTCCGGCACATGCTAAGGCTGAGTTCGAACGCCAGTATGGAACAGAGACGGTGGCCGCGGTATGGGGCTCAATTGAAGGCACGGTACGCTTTTATGGTCTGACGGCTGGTGATTTGACTATGAGTCAATTCCCGGCCCATCAAAAGCTGTTGGCCTCATACCATAAACTTCAATCCGCAAAAAAATTGAACATTCAGTAATTTTATTACATTTGTGTTAGCAAAGGGCTAATTCCAGCCAGCAATATCAATGCCAGCAAATTTTTGCTGGCATTCCGCGTTCTGGTTCTATTTACTGAACACCGCGTTCAAAATTTGTACGGCCCCTGCTACCCTTGGTATCAGGGAACCTATAGCCCGAAAATTACGAGCTACAAGCAATAATCTGTTACAAAATAAACACTTAACCCCAAAAATACCAACTGTGAGCTCATTCACATATTTATTTTTGTTATGCGCTTTCTTTCATTAATCATAATAACTGCTCTTCCCGCTCAATTTTTTTTGGTGATTTTCCTACATTTTTTTAAGCGTAGTGATCGAGATCAATTGTATTCGCGAGGCCAAGCTGTAGAATTTAGCAAAATTTGGTGAAATAATATTACACTAATAACTAACTCAAGGCTGAAGTGAAGAAGTTGTTCTCAGGTAAGAACGCTACATTACAGCAATAAACACAAGAATTATTTTATAACGTAGAACGAGGCAATTATGTCATCTGAAGAAAGAAGTTATCAGGAGCAACACCGCCCTGCCTCTGACTTCTCAAGTCGATCGGACTATCTTGACAACGAACTCAAGATAATGAAACCACGCCGCTTTGGCTTAAACCTGCCAGGCCGTGACTTCCGCTTTGAATGGGAAGACCTGGTACCCGCTTTAGCCGGTACTATTGGTATTATCGCAATGTACTCTGCGGTAATGATGTCTTGGGCTGACGGGCTGACCCAAGCCTGGGATCATGTTAATCTTGGCAAAGAATTCGCCATTGAAGTGGCACGAGTCGAAATGCTTATTCCTGCATTTCTTTTCTGTATTCTGGCATCCGGATTTATTAACCCCCGCGCCAACCTGGCAGGTAACCACGGTCCAATGATTCCGTTGATCGGTACCATTGCCCTTGCCGGTGCACACCCTCTTGCTCTTGCTCTCCTTCTTGGTGTATTCGGTCTGCTACTTAGTTACTTTAAAGGTGGCTCTAAACTGGTTAATCTGACCGGTGAGGGGGTTGCCGGCGGCTTGTTAGTGTTCCTTGGTTTTACCGGGGCCATGAGCCAAATCGGTCAGATCCAAACTTGGGCAACCGGCCTGGAAACTGCCGAAATTGCTAAAGGCAGCCTAGGCTATGTTGGCCTGGTTGTACTGGCGGTTAACATCGTGCTTTACGCTTTCCTTGCCCGTATCAACAAGCGTTGGTTAGCTATCCCGGCTTGTGCAGTAACAGGACTTCTGGTTGCTCTGGCGTTTGGTACCGGCTTTGACCTTACTTTCGAAACCAAAATGGGTCTGCCAAACCTGAACCCTGTATACTGGTGGGGCAGCACGGAAGAAGGCTGGATGCTTGGTCTGCCCAACCTGCAGCACTTCATTGCATCATTGCCATTTGCCATTCTGGCAGTAGCAATGTGGTCACCTGACTTCCTGGGCCACCGTATCTTCCAAGAACTTAACTACCCTAAAGGTACTGACAAAGTACTGATGGATGTTGATGACACGATGACGATGTGCTCTATCCGTCAAATGGTCGGTACTGCGGTCGGTGGTGGTAACATTACATCATCTTGGGGTACGTACATGATCCCGGCAGCAATCGCTAAGCGTCCTATCCCTGGCGGTGCTATCATTCTGGGCTCTTTGGTAATGCTTATCGCAATCCTTGGCTTCCCGATGGATGTTGCAGTATGGCCACCAGTAATGCGTATTGCTCTGCTAGTCGGTGTATTCCTGCCGCTGCTAGAAGCCGGTATGCAAATGGTTAAAGACACCAAAGATTCACAATCTGCTGGTATCTGTATCTTTGCTTCTGCAGTTGCCAACCCGGTACTGGCATGGGCACTAACTATGCTGCTAGATAACAACGGCCTGATTGGTGACAAAGAGCGTGCGAAGAAGCTTTCGTTCATGGACCGTATTGTTATTCCTGCCTCTGTGCTTATCATCTGTCTAATGGCGATGCTGGCGGTAGGTATGCTTGAAGGCAAGTACGGCATTCCAGCACTACTATAATGTGATGAGGGCAGTACGCTGCCCTCTCTTAACTAGGTTATTAGTACTAATACGAATAATGAAATTATCATTTTTGTTGAACTGATAGATTTGATTATCCGTATTATTGTTAAAGAAGTGTACTGTCCACCACTCGATGGTGATTAGCTCAACGGCTTCAAAATCAGTACGTATTTTTTCTACTAAAAAGGTAGGTATATCATGGCAGAGCAATTTGCTAAAGCTTGGGAAGGTTTTGCTGAAGGTGAATGGCAGAACGATGTTAACGTTCGTGACTTCATCCAGAAAAACTACACCCCGTATGAAGGTGACGAGTCTTTCCTAGAATCTGAAGCGACGCCGGCGACAGCTAAGCTTTGGGCTCAAGTAATGGAAGGCATTAAACAGGAAAACAGCACTCACGCTCCTGTTGATTTTGATACTTCTGTTATCTCTACCATCACTTCACACGATGCTGGCTACATCAACAAAGATCTAGAGACTATCGTTGGTCTGCAGACTGATGCTCCGCTTAAGCGTGCAATCATCCCTAACGGCGGTATCCGTATGGTTGAAGGTTCATGCAAGGTATACGGTCGTGAACTAGATCCAATGGTATCAAAGATCTACACTGAGTACCGCAAGACTCACAACCAGGGCGTTTTCGATATCTACACGCCAGATATCATGAAGTGCCGTAAGTCTGGTGTTCTGACAGGTCTTCCAGATGCATACGGCCGTGGTCGTATCATCGGTGACTACCGCCGTGTTGCACTATACGGTATCGACTTCCTGATGAAGGACAAGTTCGCTCAGTTTACGTCTCTGCAAGAGCGTTTCGAGAAAGGCGAAGACCTTCAGATGACTATGCAGCTTCGTGAAGAAATTGCAGAGCAGCACCGTGCACTAGGCCAGATTAAAACGATGGCCGCTAAATACGGTTGTGATATCTCTGGTCCTGCAACTACCGCACAAGAAGCGATTCAGTGGACTTACTTCGGCTACCTGGCTGCAGTTAAATCACAGAATGGTGCGGCTATGTCTCTTGGCCGTACTTCTACGTTCCTGGATATCTACCTTGAGCGTGATATTGCTGCTGGCACAATCACTGAAGTTCAAGCACAGGAAATGATTGACCACTTCGTCATGAAGCTACGTATGGTTCGTTTCCTACGTACGCCTGAGTACGATGAGCTATTCTCTGGTGACCCAATCTGGGCAACAGAATCAATGGGTGGTATGGGTCTTGACGGTCGTACACTGGTAACGCGTTCTAACTTCCGCTTCCTAAACAGCCTGTACACTATGGGTCCTTCTCCAGAGCCGAACATCACTGTTCTTTGGTCTGAGCAGCTACCTGACGGCTTCAAGCGTTTCTGTGCAAAAGTATCTATCGATACCTCTTCAATCCAGTACGAAAACGATGATCTGATGCGTCCTGACATGGAATCAGATGACTACGCAATCGCTTGTTGCGTATCGCCAATGGTTGTTGGTAAGCAAATGCAGTTCTTCGGTGCGCGTGCTAACCTGGCTAAAACGATGCTGTACTCTATCAACGGTGGCGTTGATGAGAAATTGAAGCTTCAGATTGCTCCTAAAGCAGCGCCAATGACTGACGAAGTGCTTGATTACGACAAAGTAATGACAAGCATGGATTCGCTAATGGACTGGCTTGCTACGCAATACGTGACTGCTCTGAACAGCATTCACTTCATGCATGACAAGTACAGCTACGAAGCGTCTCTAATGGCACTGCACGATCGTGACGTTAAGCGTACAATGGCTTGTGGTATCGCTGGTCTTTCTGTTGCGGCTGACTCACTAGCAGCAATCAAGTACGCAACGGTTAAACCAATCCGTGACGAAAACGGCATTGCTATCGATTTCGAAATCGAAGGCGATTACCCTAAATTCGGTAACAACGATGCTCGCGTAGATGACATTGCTTGTGAACTAGTAACAACGTTTATGGAGAAAATCCGTAAGCTTAAGACTTACCGTGATGCTGTGCCTACTCAGTCTATCCTGACTATCACTTCAAACGTGGTATACGGTAAGAAGACGGGTAACACTCCGGACGGTCGTCGTGCTGGTGCTCCTTTCGCTCCTGGTGCTAACCCAATGCACGGTCGCGATGAGAAAGGTGCGGTCGCTTCACTGACTTCTGTAGGTAAACTACCGTTTGCTGATGCTAAAGATGGTATCTCATATACTTTCTCTATCGTACCAAATGCACTTGGTAAAGAAGTTGAGTCTCAAAAAGCTAACCTTGCCGGTCTGATGGATGGTTACTTCCACCATGAAGCAGGCAGCATCGAAGGCGGTCAGCACCTGAACGTTAACGTTCTTAACCGTGAAACGCTTGAAGATGCAGTTAAGCACCCAGAGAAGTACCCACAGCTAACTATCCGTGTATCGGGTTACGCCGTGCGTTTCAACTCTCTGACCGTTGAACAGCAGAAAGACGTTATCGCACGTACTTTCACTGAGTCTCTATAATCTAGAGTTCAGTCTCAAGGGGTGAGAAACTAGAGTCTGATAACTCGAAATCCGCCACTTAAAAGTAAGTTTAAAAGCCGATCTCTGATCGGCTTTTTTTGTTTTTCTGGATTATCCCAATATATAAACCATCCGCCCCTTCGTGCACCCGCTCCCCAAAATTATGGCAACACCTAAGCCACGTCAAAATACAGGCTTCAGCACATCTTGAAGCCGTTTAGGCATACTTATTAAAGACAACAGCAACCTCGCTGTATTATTGCTACTTTAGCCTGCCATTCTGTAATAAAATGACAGGTATAAAAACACGCCCATGCGGAGAAGTAAGCAATGTCAGTAAAAGGCCGAATCCACTCTTTCGAATCTTGCGGAACCGTCGACGGACCAGGCATCCGTTTTATTGTATTCATGCAAGGCTGCTTGATGCGCTGTCAGTATTGCCACAACCGCGATACCTGGGATCTTAATGGCGGGAAAGAAATCACTGTTGAAGAACTCATAAAGGAAGCCGTTTCATACCGCCATTTTATGAACGCCTCTGGCGGTGGTGTTACAGCATCCGGGGGAGAGGCGATGCTTCAGCCTGAATTTATCCGCGACTTTTTCCGGGCGGCTCAAGCAGAAGGTATCCATACCTGTCTCGACACTAACGGGTATATCCGTAAACATACCGATGTCATTGATGAAGTTCTAGACGCAACCGATCTGGTCATGCTCGACCTAAAACAAATGGACGATACCATCCATCAAAATCTTGTTGGTGTTCCGAACAAACGCGTTCTGGATTTTGCCGAGCATCTGCACAAGCGCGGGCAAAAAACCTGGATTCGCTACGTGATTGTTCCGGGGTATACCGATGATGAACGCTCAGCCCATATGCTGGGTGAATTTATCAAAGATATGGACAACATCGAGAAAGTTGAGCTGCTGCCATACCACCAGCTAGGCGAACATAAATGGGAAGCGATGGGTTACGACTACCCGCTCTCTGGGGTAAACCCGCCATCAAAAGAAACCATGGAAAAAATGAAAGACATTCTCGCCAGCTATGGCCACAAGGTAATGTACTAGCGCGAAACGGCCTGATACTAAAGGTGCTGAAGCCGAAAGAAACATCAAAACCGATACAACACTAAGCCATTATGAGCAATTGGTTATAAAAAAGCCTACCCGCATATCGCGGATAGGCCTTAGTTAATTCGGGACATTTTACGAAAATGCTTACAACGCAGTTTCCAGTACCTTACGGCTAACTTCTGGTGTCATGTCGCCATGTTCACCCAGTGCTGTCATCCCGTGAAGTTCAAGCTGCTCCAGCACATTTTCAATACTGGCGGCATCGAGAGCTTCATCACTCAGGCGTACCGGCATGCCCATCGCTTTGAAAAATGCTTCTGTTTTCGCGATAGCCTGATCAATCACTTCTTCTTCAGTACCGTCAAACAGGTGCCAGACACGTTCTGCGTACTGGATTAATTTACCGCGTTTCTGCTCACGCTGTACTTTCATTACCGCAGGCAGAATAATCGCCAATGTACGCGCATGATCCATACCGTACTGACCTGTCAGCTCGTGGCCGATCATGTGGGTACTCCAGTCTTGCGGCACACCCGAACCGATTAGACCGTTCAGGGCCATCGTTGCCGACCACATCACATTCGAGCGCACTTCAAGATCATCGGGGGTTGCCAGGGCTTTAGGACCTTCCTCTATCAGGTTCATCAGTAAGCCTTCGGAGAAACGATCTTGTACCTTTGCATTTACCGGGAACGTTAGGTATTGCTCCATGGTGTGAACAAACGCATCAACCACGCCGTTAGCAACCTGACGCTCAGAAAGGCTCAGGGTCACTTTAGGATCCAGGACGGCAAAGATCGGGCGTACATAAGGCGACATAAATGCCAGCTTCGTCGTACCGCGGGTAACCACGGAGCCGATATTACTTTCCGAGCCTGTTGCCGGCAGGGTTAATACACACGACAGCGGCACAGCGTCTTCTACTGGTGCATTTTTCGCCAGAATATCCCAAGGTTCATCCCCCTCAAAGCGGGCCGCCGCTGCAATAAATTTAGTACCGTCAACGACTGAACCACCGCCAACCGCCAGCAAATAAGTAATTTGCTCAGCTTTAACCACTTCCACAGCTTTCATTAAAGTATCATATTGCGGATTAGGCTCGATGCCTGAAAATTCAATCCAGTTATGCTCTTTCAGCGCATTGCTGACCTGCTCATATACGCCGTTGGTTTTGATAGATCCCCCACCGTAAGTGACGAGAATTTTAGCATCCGCGGGGATCTCTTTTGCGATAGCTGCTATTTGGTCTTCGCCAAAAAAGATTTTCGTCGGGTTATGAAACGTGAAGTTAAGCATTGCTCGTTCCTTTGTATTCAAGGGATTAATTATTAATTTGTCTCTATTGCTCTATGTATATTTAGATCTTCGTTTATCTGGCTAACAGGGTCAGAAGTGCTTCTGCAACCGCTTCTGATGATGCAGGGTTCTGCCCTGTAATTAACATACCATCTTGAATGGCGAGCGGATTCCAGTCTTGTGCCGATTCAAACTGTCCGCCTCGGGCTTTTAATTCATCTTCCAGTAAGAAAGGGACTACCTCGGCCAGACCAACAGCCTTTTCTTCTGAATTGGTAAAGCCCGTGACCGCTTTGCCAGAAATGATATATTCACCGTCTTGATCCTTCGCATTTAGCAGCACCGCCGGGGCGTGACATACCGCCGATACGGGTTTTCCTGCTTGCCAAAAGGCCTCAATCAACGCGATTGAATGGCTGTCGCTCACCAAATCCCACAATGGCCCATGACCACCAGGGTAGAAGATAGCATCGTAATCTTTTTCATTTACGTCGGCCAACTTTAAGGTATGTGCTAACACCTGCTGCGCTTGTTCATCGTGATTGAAACGCACTGTGGCCTCGGTTTGTGATTGCTCTAATTCACTGTTGGGATCAATCGGAGGCTGACCACCTGCAGGTGAGGCGAGAGTAACGTCAGCATTGGCATCTAAAAAACAGTAATACGGCGCGGCAAATTCTTCGACCCAAAAGCCCGTTTTATGATCAGTCTCACCCAGCTTATCGTGGGATGTTAGCACCATTAAAATTTTCATTATCAACCTCGTCTTGTTCGATTAAGCGCGTGATGAAAGTCTATGCCTGAACGATTAATCAAACAATGGTGATAAATTGAGAATCATTGTTTTAATAATTAGAACAGTGGATACTATTGGCGTATATGCATCACTCATTCAATCAACAACAGATAAGAGCAGAGTCAAAATGGATGTTTCCTTTGAGCAGCTAAAAAGCATGGTGGTATTCGCACAAATTATTGAGCAAGGCAGCTTCTCGGCTGCTGCAAGACAACTGGGACTGTCCCGCGGGGTAGTGAGTTACCATTTAAAAAAGCTCGAAACGCATATTGGGATCCCCTTGCTCAACCGTACCACCCGCAGCATTAGCCTGACCGACGCAGGCCAGCGTTATTACCAGCGTTGCAAGAACATCAGTGACGAAGCGGCCGCAGCCAATCAGCAAATCGAAAATTTGCGCGAAGAGCCGGAAGGAAAACTCATTATCACCGCTCCGGTTAATATCAGCATGTATACCATAATACCGGCTCTGGATACCTTCAAAAAACAATACCCCAAAATTGAAATCGATCTGAACCTGACCGATGAAATCGTGAATATCATACAGGAAGGTGTCGATTTAGCGATTCGGGGAGCGCCTCTCGCGGATTCAGGCCTGTATGCCCGTAAGCTAATGACCATGAAAAATATTCTTTGTGGTGCCCCGAGCTATTTTAGTCAATACGGCCTGCCCCACACGCCGGCAGAGCTGGCTAATCATGAATGGGTCGTCTATAAAAAAACGTCCCGCATTCAGACCCTGTCGAAAGGCAGCCGCTCATACAATGTCAGAATGCAAGGCAGTATTGCCACCAACAGTGCATCGGCAAGAACGGCTTTTGTGTTGGGCGGCCATGGCATCGGGCGATTACCCATTTACGATGCCCAGCCATTAATCACGTCGGGACAACTCACCCCGATCCTGGAGGAATACCAGCTGAGTGATATCAATATTTACGGTGTTTACCCGCCGAGAGCCGCCAATTCCAAGAAAATGCGCTTATTACTGGCACACTTGCAGGAATATTTAACCAAACTCCCGGCTGCACTATTTCAAACCTCAAGCGCAACAGACCATCAAGGATATGAATACCAATAAGCAATTAGTTTTATATTTATTTCTTATGTCCAACCCGACGTAAAATCCAGACACGGCCTTTATGCCAGCCTGTTATATAAACAGACCGATATACCACTTCAGGCATATCAAGCCCAGTAAAGAAGCCACGGAAGCTCGCGTTTGGTAATTGAACGTGTCAAACGCCCAAATAAAAACACAAGTTTATATAAATTATGCGCATATTGATGTATCAATAAAATTGATAGTGATTACATCTCTCTTTTGCTTTCTCGAATCATGCGCAGAGCTTCACGCTTAATACAGTCGCGTAACGGATTTTCGACAGAATCAGCTCGCCATATAAACGACAAGGTCCGCTCCATATTTAATTCTGGCACATTCAAGGCAACCAGTTCACCGCGCTCAATGAACTTGACAACATCCAGGTATGGCAGGCAGCTCAAGTACAAACCATTCGCGACCAGCGTACGAAGCACGGAGACTTGTTCATATTCACGGCAGACATCAAGGTCATCAATCACACCATGGATGGCACTCTCGAAAATTTTCCGTGTGCCAGCCCCTTGTTCACGCAAGACCCATTTGGCCTGCTCCATTTGGGCAAAACTGACTTTTTCATACTTTGCATACGGATGATGTTTAGAAGCGATAATCACTAAATGGTCGTGGCACCACACTTCTTGCTGGAGACGGCTATCATCACAGCGCCCCTCTATGACACCAAACTCATAATCAAAGTTCTTTATACCATCGATAACTTTCTCTGTATTTTTTACTATGAAGTTAATACGCAGCTCAGGAAAATTGCTATCTATATTGCTGATGAGCTCAGGCAACAAGTGCTCTGCGGCTGTCTGGCTTGCTGCCAGCGCAATTTCGCCACTGATTAAATGCTGCTCATAGAAACCTAATTCGATCTGCTGGGCGTCAAATAATAGCTGTTTTGCCTTTGGCCTTAACCATGTTCCCCAGTATGTCAGCGCCATTCGCTTTCCCTGACGCTCAAACAACGGCCTGCCAAGTAATTTCTCTAACTGAGCTAATGCCATACTGGCTGCTGACTGAGTAAGCGCTAACTGATCAGCAGCTTTACTGACACTGCCCGAGCTGGCGACTTCTTCGAATACCGCCAATTGCTTCAAAGAGTATCGCATTGCGACTCCTTCCTTCCTGAACCCTATGATTAACCGGTACTTTACCATTATCTAGTATCAATTTTTATGATTAGCCATAAGAAAAAAATCAATTTTACTCACACCTTTATCCCCCCTTAAGCTGAAGTCACGTTAAACACACATCTCGATATAAGGAGAAGCTATGACTCAGTTACCCCCTTTTTTGTTTAATTCACCCGGCAACGTTGTCGAATCGACCTGGAGATCATATCGATGAGCTCGGCAATCAATACTGATTCCAATTACAGCCCGATGGAAATGATGAAACAGGCTGAAAAATATGCTGTCAGTAAAGCATCAAAGTCGACGAGCAAAACAATCGCATTAGCGATCACTGCCGGAGTTTTCATTGGACTCGCCTTTGTTTTCTACCTTACGGTGACGACAGGTAATGGCGAAATCAACTGGGGGATCAATCGTTTATTTGGTGGGTTAGCCTTTAGCATGGGGCTGATTTTAGTCGTCATCTGCGGCGGTGAGCTGTTTACCAGCACGGTGCTGTCTTCTATCGCCAGAGCCAACAAACATATCACCACCGGACACATGCTAAAAACATGGGCAAAAGTGTATTTCGGCAACTTCCTGGGCGCGATGCTGCTATTGCTTCTGGTCTCTATGGCCAGCCTGTATCAGCTCGACGGCGGCCAGTGGGGATTAAATGCACTAAACGTTGCCCAGCACAAACTGCACCACCAGCCTTTGGAAGCTTTCTCTTTGGGTGTTTTATGTAACCTATTGGTCTGTCTTGCCATCTGGATGACGTTTTGCTCAAGCAACATGATGACAAAAATGGCAATCATGGTTTTACCGGTTGCGATGTTTGTCAGCACCGGTTTTGAGCACAGCGTCGCCAACATGTTTATGGTGCCACTGGGTATCACTATCCAGAACATCGCCCCAGACTCATTCTGGCTAAATCTCGGTGTCTCGCCGGAACAGTATGCCGATCTCAATATCCACAACTTCATCTTTGCCAACCTTATCCCCGTTACGCTGGGCAATATCGTTGGCGGCGGCGTTCTCGTCGGTCTTAGCTACTGGGCTATTTTCAGCTCGCCTAAAGAACACCATGCAACAGCTACCATCATCACACCCGACTTCTCACATTCTACCGTTTTAAATAAGGACACTATTATGCTTCAGGACAACCTGCTTGTTAACGACCACATGCACCCTGCAACGACAACCCTTCTACCAGGCATGCCTGTTGCAGAAGCCCTTGATATCCTGATTAACCAAGAGCTTTCAGGTGCGCCGGTACTCTCAAGCGATAAGCGTCTAGTCGGTTTCTTCTCTGTCCATGACTCCTTGGTTGACCTTTGGTGTAGTGACTATATGCCAAATGCTGAAAGCAAAGTGCAAGACTTAATGAAGCATGAAATCCAGACCGTTAGCCCGGATAACACAATTCTTGATATTGCTGAGTATATGAGTATCGACAAAAATATTCTGTACCCGGTCACAAGTGGCGGTATTGCAACCCGACTGACGACGCTTTCATTGAATGAACGTGCCCGTACTATGGTGGTAAACCGCCCGCACAGCTTCCCTGTCGTTAAAGATGAGGTACTCGTCGGTATGATCACCCGCAATGACATTATCAAAGCGCTTCGCCCGGTCTATGGCAAACAAATACCCGTTATCGCCCCAGAGAAAAAATCCCAGGAGTGTGAAGTCGCCTGATAAGCAAACCCACAGACTATTACCCCAATCGGGGGTAATAGTCTGGCTCTATACCTCGTATCTCATACCTCGAGCATCACGGATCGCCTTCACGCCAAGCACCAACATTTATCCCGCCATTACTCTATTTATTCATGATAAAATTATGGTATAAACGCAAAGCAAACGATTGCGCTCCTGTTGAAGCAATCTGATGCAGTATATCCGTTGTCACGATTCACTGTTGTCATTGCTATGAGGAAATGAGCCCATATGAAAAGCGACATTCAAATTTGCCGCGACACCCTACTCACTCCTATCGACCAGATTGCCGAAGTTACAGGGATAAAAGCTGAAGATCTGACCCTGCAAGGCTCCTTGAAAGCCAAGGTTAAGCCTTCGATTCTTAAACGTCTGGCTGATAAACCTGAGGGGAAGTTGGTGCTAGTGACAGCCATCACCCCGACGCCACTCGGTGAAGGTAAGACGGTAACTACCATTGGCTTATCTCAAGGGCTAGCCAAAGTGGGGAAAAAAGTCATTGCCTGTATTCGCCAGCCTTCTATGGGACCGGTCTTTGGCGTGAAAGGCGGCGCGGCCGGCGGAGGCTACAGCCAGGTCGCCCCGATGGAAAAGCTAAACCTGCATTTGACCGGTGATATTCATGCAGTCACCGCCGCCCATAACCTTGCGGCGGCAGCAATTGATGCCCGCCTGTACCATGAAGAACGCCATGGTTATGAGCAATTTTCCCGGCGAACCGAGCTGACACCGCTGCGTATCGATATTAACCGTATCGTCTGGAAGCGAGTCATGGATCATAATGACCGCGCGCTGCGCAAGATCACCGTGGGGCTAAATGAACCGGGAAAAACCATTAATGGCTTGGAACGCGAAGACGGTTTTGACATTTCTGCCGCTTCGGAGCTAATGGCAATTCTGGCCTTATCCAGAGATCTTGCCGATATGCGTGCGCGAATCGGCCGCATCGTACTGGCTTATAATATTGATGGCCAGGCAATCACTGCCGACGATCTTCACGTTGCGGGTGCCATGGCCGTCACTCTGTGCGAAGCTATTGAGCCGACACTGATGCAGACGCTGGAAGGTGTGCCGACCCTTATTCATGCCGGACCATTCGCCAATATTGCCCATGGCAACTCATCCATCATTGCCGATCGTATCGCGCTGAAATTAAGTGAATTCACCGTTACCGAAGCCGGTTTTGGCTCTGATATGGGGTTAGAGAAAGCCTGTAACATCAAAGCGCAACAAGCCGATCGCGGCCCTGATTGTGCGGTCATGGTTGCCACACTGCGCGGCTTAAAAGCCAACTCAGGGCTGTATGATTTACGTCCGGGTCAGCCACTGCCCGACGCGATTTTCGCCGCGGATGAAAAAGCACTCCACGCGGGTTTTGAGAACCTCAAATGGCACATCCATAATGCCGCCAAATACGGCTTACCGGTTGTTGTTGCCATTAACCGCTTCCCGCAAGACAGTGATGCCGAACTTGCACAGCTAAAAGCGATGGTTAACGACCAGGACTTTGGTACTTATGTGGATGTGGCGATCAGCGAAGCTTTCGGTAAAGGCGGTGACGGGGCCATTGCACTGGCTCAAGCCGTGGTGACAGCCTGTGAAACACCGGCTGACTTTAAACCACTTTACCGCCTGTCACAGACTTTAGAAGAGAAACTGATGACGGTCGCCGAGGTGGGATATGGCAGCCGGGGGATTGAATTATCTGAACGAGCCAAACAACAACTGGCAGAGCTGAAAGCTCAGGGCCATGATAATTTAGCGGTCTGCCTGGCAAAAACCCCCTTATCAATCACCCATGATCCCAGCGTGAAAGGTGCCCCGAAAGATTTCCTTCTGCCGGTCCGTGAACTGAAACTCTGTGCGGGAGCGGGATTTGTTTATGCTTTATGCGGCAATGTCATGACTATGCCTGGCTTACCTGAAAAGCCGGCCTATATGGCGTTAGATCTTGACGACAATGGTAATATTATTGGCTTAAGCTAACCGTCTTAAAGCCAGTAAGGCACAGAACGCCTCCTGTCATCAAACGCTAAAGGGCTACACTCAGTGGCTCTTTCTTTGGCCTGCCCGCTGTAAATTTGTCATTCCGCCTCTATTGCCTTCCCCCCGATCCATTACCTACACTACGATTGTAGAAGGGAAAAATGATGCAGTACCCTTATAAAAATAATGGTTAAAAGCCTTGTGAATCAACAATATAATCACTTACTGCTTAAGCTTTCATCACTCGGTTTTATTTAGTGAAAAATCAGCGACCACACGTCGTCAGATCAATATTTTTTAAACTTAACCTGATAATCTCAACTTCAGAATATAACAATATTAAGGCCTTCTATTATGGAAATGACAAACGCTCAACGTCTTATTCTTTCTAACCAGTATTCTCTGATGTCTCAGATGAGCCCTGAAAACGCAGAAAAATATCGCCGGCTTCAGACCATTGTTGAGCGCGGTTATGGCCTGCAAATGCGCGAACTGAACAAAGACTTCGGCTGCCTTCCCGAAGAAGACTGCCGCAATGTTATTGACTTCATGGAAATGCATCACGCGCTGCAGGAATCGTACAAAATGCTCGATGAGGCCAACCAGCAACTGGTTGAACCTCGCCGTCTGCAGTTTCTGGGCTTTGATGCCGCCACGGAATCACAACTGGTTCACTATGTCCGGTTCTTAACCGATGAAGAAGGTCTGTATCCTCAGTTTGATAAATCTGAGCACCAGTTCAACAGCCAGGTACCATTGCTAGAAAAATATCAGCGTATGCTGCAAACTTGGCGCAACTGTCCCCGCCAATACCATTTATCCGCTACTGAGATCCAACAAATTCTGAATGCCTAGTGATATTTTTATCTAGCAGTATTTGGACATAATATTCTTCTGTATACATTTAAAAAACCGGAGTCCATCCTCCGGTTTTTTTGTCTACAAACAAACACCTAGTGGCAATAGAACGAAACCAAAACACTTAAATCCCTCCCTCACCGGTCAATATTTTGTTGTATCGGTTACCGTTATAAATACGTACCCTCACCCCGATAATGAGTCAGTAATGACACATCCAAATCATTCGACCGATAAAAACCACCAACATCTTAGAAGATTGAAAATAAGCGCCGTTATTTAGGTATAATCTCGCAAACTAACCTTGTATATAAAACCTATCAATAAAAAGGATAGTATTCACTACCATGATTCGATTGCTTCTGTTATTGCTAATTATTTCACCAGGTTGCATTGCTGCACCAACGAATCATTTAATTATTCTGACAACATTTACAGAATCATCCATTACGCCGATACTTCTGGAATTTCAGCAGCAATACCCAGAAGCAAAGATCAATGTTCTTCACCGCCGGGTAGAATCCGGTGTTCGCTTACTGGAAAAAAACAGTCCTAGTATTGATATTGTGATTTCATCCTCGCAATCTTTACTCCAACCTTTGATTGAACAAAACAAGCTAATTGAGCTGAATGCCAATATCGCTCACTCACAACTCATCGACCCATTTAGGCAGAGTCAGTCAGATAACATTGTTAGCTTCGGTTACTCGGGCTATGGCCTAATGTGGAATTATGATTACCTAGCCAAACATAATCTTGATATCCCGGCCCGTTGGGAAAGTCTGACCCACCCCCAATATTTTCGGCATGTGATCATGAGTAGCCCATACCGATCTGACACCACGCATCTAATGGTTGAAAACATTCTGCAACGCCATGGCTGGAAAAAAGGCTGGAAACTTCTCTTACAAATTGGTGGTAACTTAGCTTCGATTTCTGCCCGCAGTTTTGGGGTAAGCGATGCCATTTCTCGCGGCCTGGCCGGTATTGGTCCCGTCATTGACAGCTTCGCCTACGAAAGCCAGAAACAGTTCCCTTTTATAGGGTTCAATTACCAGAACCACAGTCCGAAGATCCCGAGTTATATCGCAGCCGTCAACAATACCCATCACTCCAAGCACAGCCTGGCATTAATTAATTATTTGCTCTCTGATGAGGTGCAGGAAAAATTGCCGACGAGTTCGCTGCACAAATATGGCTTAAAGCAAAAAACGGTACAACCTTATGCACTCCAACCACTGGATATGACCCTGACTCGTCACCGGGAAGTACTGGTAAAACAACTATTTGAACAAACAGTCAGTCACCAATTAGTCTTATTGAACCAGGCTTGGCAGCTGATCCACAAGCTCAACACGGCGCAAAACCTGACAGACGAACAACGCCGCCAATTCAATTTAGCGATCCGCCTTGCTTCGACTCCACCGGTTACTGAAACTCAGGCCAATAGCGATAGCCATCATGAACTGTCGCTATCCCGTACACATGTGCAAACTGCAAGGCGCATTAATGCCTGGCGCGGTATTATGAGTAGTCAACTTATGCAATCAATCGCCCTCAGCCAGAAAATCATTGCTGAGCGCGAAGGGAGCAAATGATGCTTCGCAGGAAAACAATTGGATATCGCCTGATTGCCGCGATTGCCTTTATGGCTTTTCTCACCATCAGCGTAAGCTTAATTTCCCTGGTCAACTGGGAAGCCATCGATAACCAGATTAAGACTATCGTTGACAAAAATATGCCCACTCTCAAGGCAAGTTATCAGCTAGAAAGAAACACCGCTGGCCTGCAGGCCAGCCTCCATCGGCTCAGCCACAATACCGACCCCGTCACGCATAACGATCTGAAGCTGAAGATCAACATTAAGCTGGAACAGATCACCAATGCGATCACTGACACCGTCGGCCTCAATTCTTACCCATCGATAAAGACTCAGCATGAAATCTTGGTACAAGATATCGCTGTTTTCGCTGACTTACTTAACCAGCGTAACACGCACCTGTACTCGCTAACACAGACCGAAAACACCATCAGATGGCTCCATCAGGATTTGGTCGATGAACTGACCCCGCTCCGTCAGGAGGTGGAATGGCAATTAACGCGGATGCTACCCAATGCCGTTAACAGTGACGTCATGGCTGATGTCATGACCGAGTTTTCGCTGATCCAATCGATCACCATTAATGAAAATAAGCTGCACCAATTGGTTCTGGAAATCATTCAGCAACACCAACACCGTGATCTCAGTAATGCGTTCTATTTTATTGGTTACAAAACCAATGAAATCAGAACAATGAGTCAAAAACTGCATCACTACCCCTCAACGATTTCATACCGGCAATTACTGCAAGAATTTATTGGGTTAGTTGAACCTGGCGGTGTACTTGAAAAGCGGCTTAAAAAAAATGTACAGTTGCATATAGATATCAGCCGGCATGAAAAACGTATCCAGACCCGGCTGCAAGATCAGGAAGGTCGGATCCAGAACATGGTGGAACAAGCCGATACCTCACTGCAGCAATTAAATGATGAAACCAGACAATCCATCATATTTAGCCGTGCGATGATGCTTGGCTTCGTGTCTCTGTCGATATTATTATCCATTATGCTGTCAATCCACTTGGTTGGCAGGGGAATTGTAAAACGCCTGAACCTACTAAGTCAGGATCTTGATTCAGTTACCAAAGGTAATTTGAATGCCAATATTCAGGTTACTGGCGATGATGAAATCGGTTTGCTCGGTGATAACCTCCGTTATTTCTGTCGCCAGATGCAGGAAATGCAGCAAAGTAATGCCCTGAACCTGATCAACAACACGCAAGCCTGCATCATCACCTGCAATTTAAACGGTGTTGTGGAATCCGTAAATCCCAGCGCCTTAAAGCTGTTTAGCTACGATACCGCCATGGCCGATATAACCATTTGGGATTTCTTTAATGAAAACATGCAGCAAAGGCTTAAGTACCTTTTTGCTGATGGCAGCCCGCTAGTGGAAAAAGGGGCCTGTAACCTCACCCTAAAACAGAACTACCAAGAAAAAACACTGTACCTGAGGCTTGATTTTCGTTTATTTAAACAAGGAAATAGCGATAAGGTTATCATCACGATGACAGATATCACCGAGCAGGAAAATGCCGCTCGCTGGTTAGAAAATATGGTACGGGAAAAAACACAGTCTCTGACCAACAGTAACCGACAGTTGAGGGCAGAGGTGGATGATCGTAAGCGGGTTGAAGATGACTTACGCGCAACACAAGATGATCTCATTCAAGCGGCAAAAATGGCGGTAGTCGGCCAAGCCATGACATCGCTCGCACATGAATTAAACCAACCTCTTTCAGCCATCTCAACCCATGTTTTTGCGACTAAAGTGGCAATTAAAAAGCAAAATCACGATCGGCTGGCAACGAGTCTGGACAAGATAGAGCACCTTACCGTACGAATGGGCAATATTATTTCCAGCTTACGTAATTTCGCTCGCAAACAATCAGCGAGCAACCCGCTGATACGCGTTAATATCCATGAATCAATACATCAAGCCATGCTGATTGTTGAAAGCCGGGCGAAAGTTCAAAAAACAACCATTATCAATGAGGTTGATACAGCGCTCTATGCGCTAGCCGATCAAGTGCAGCTAGAGCAGGTTCTGGTCAATTTAATGGTGAATAGTTGCGATGCTGTCGCTGCAAGCGAACGGCGAGACATCACGATAAGTACGCTTGACACTATCGGTAGCCCTCTGCGTATGATGGTCAGTGACACCGGGGAGGGTTTTGCTGCCGAGAGCATCAAGAAACTTTTTATTCCTTTTACTACAACGAAAGACGTCGGGCTTGGCCTGGGGTTAAGTATTTGTCGTTCAATTATGACCCGTTTAGGGGGCGAGATTTTCCTGGCTTCAAACCTTCACGGTGGAGCTATGGTCGTATTGGAGTTAAATAATGATGATAATGAATGATGATATTGAAGTACTGATTGTTGACGATGATCAGGATGTTGTAGATGCTTATCAACATTTGCTTGAAGTCTCTGGCTATAAAGCACAAACCACGACAGATCCGACCCAGGTTTTGGGGATGCTAGATAAAAACTGGCCGGGGGTCGTCGTTACCGATATGTATATGCCTGGTCTGAACGGCATAGAATTACTGGATAAAATTAAAAGCCTGGATGAAGAGTTGCCCGTTATCATGATCACAGGCCACGGTGATATCCCGATGGCGGTCGATGCGGTAAAAAAAGGGGCAATCGATTTTTTACAAAAGCCACTACAGCCAGCGGATCTTCTGGCGTTATTAGAACGGTTCCTGCCTCAGCGTAAACAGGTCGTTAATCAGCGTAGAACCATCCACCATACTTCATCAAAACAATTAAATGGTGACAGTCCGTTAATCGTTAAAATTCGTGAGCAGGTAACACAAATCGCACTCACAACCAAAGATGTGCTGATTGAAGGGGAAACCGGCACCGGTCGTCATACTGTTGCCAAACTGCTGCATAAAAATAGCATTATTCATCAGGGACCTTATATCAACATCAATGGTTCAGCCATTACTTGTACCCCGGATCTGCAACGGAGCATGATTTCCGCCCGTAGTGGCTGTTTGTGTCTCAACAATCCGCAGGACATGCCAATTGAAGCACAACAGTGGTTATGTCGTTTCTTGTTGGAGCAAGAACGCCAGTGCAAAAAGGAAGTGAGGGTGTTAGCCATTGTCGAAGGCGAGGCGGAAAAGGTGGTAGAAAATGAAAAAATGTTACCTGAACTGTTCTACTTCTTGAGCCAGGTACGCTTTTCTTTGCCGCCCCTACGGCAACGCAACTGCGATATTACACCGTTATTCCGACAGTTCTTGAAGCTGAGCTGCCAAAAGCTCAATAAGGCGATTCCTGCTGTTGATAAAGCCTACATCAACACCCTTAACCGTCATGAATGGAAAGGGAATGTACTGGAACTGAAAAACGTCGCAGAACTGTATGCTATTGGTATTGTCAAGCTGACCGGACAAGAGCGCTCTAAGCCATTAGAACAGATGAGCAGTCCGTTAGATGACCTGGTCGATGACTATGAAAAACAACTCATCGAAGATGCATTGTACCTCTTTACCGGACGTATCAATGAAGTGTCTTCTTACCTGCAGATACCACGCAAGAAACTGTACTTAAGAATGAAAAAACATGACTTGGATAAAGCCGAGTTTAAAGTCCGGCCATCGAATTAACGGCGAAAAAAAACGCTCGCCACTTTTTGCAAAGTAAGGCGAGCGAAAATAATCGATCAATAACGCCAGTCAAAGCCAACAGTGATCACTTCGGTGGAGCGCGAAGTATCACCACTAAACAACACACCGATCTACCGGCAAGAAATCAGATTAAGCGGCTACTGGCTCCGCCGTCTTCGTTAATTTAATGAATCGACAAATATCGGTATCCCCAACATTTTCGAGTGATTCAAATTGCGTTAAGATCAGCGAATCAATATCGTTTAACATCTCGGCATAATAGAGAACAGATTTCACCTCTTCTGCCAGCACTAGCCCTGACTTTCCGGCATGCTCGAAATAAACCGGCGTAACACCTCGCAATAATGCCAATTGACGTAAAACACGAGGGTCATGAGACAGTGCCCAAATCTGCTGCTTGCCCTGCCAGCGAGACATTAAGCGGGGTGTGTCACCCTGCTCGGTAATAATGGCCACACCTGATTTTTGGGTTGAGTTTGATACCGACAGCATGGCCGCTAACGCCATGCTTTTTCGCGGCTCTGAGCATAGATTCAGTAAGTTTTGCCAATTGTCACTGGCTTCGCTGATACGCTCTTCTGCGCTACTTGCAATATCAGCCATATAAGCAACGGCTTCAACCGGGTATTTACCCGCGGCAGATTCGGCCGATAACATTACGGCATCCGTCCCATCAAGCACCGCATTGGCAACATCCAATACCTCAGCTCGCGTTGGCATCGGATTCTCAATCATCGACTCCAGCATTTGAGTCGCCGTGATCACCGGACGGCCATGATAACGCGCCCGCTCAATCAACCGCTTTTGTATCAGAGGTAAATTGACATCACCGATTTCAACGCCCAGGTCCCCCCGTGCAACCATAATCACATCAGACGCTAAAATAACATCATCCATTGCTTTCACTGAGGCCACCACTTCAGCCCGTTCCACTTTTGCCACGATTGCGGCATGACAGCCAGCCGCTTTAACCAACTGGCGAGCTTCATGTAAATCAGCTGAATTACGAGGAAAGGAAACGGCGATATAATCGGCATCAAGAGCCGCTGCAGTGATGATATCCTGCTTATCCTTATCGGTAAGCGCAGGTGCCGAAAGGCCACCACCAAGCAGATTGATCCCTTTTCGATTAGACAGCACCCCAGCATTTAACACTGTGGTGTGAACTTTCCCGCCATCAATGCCCGTTATTTTCAGACGAATACGTCCGTCATCCAGCAGTAGAATGTCGCCTTGCTGCACGTCGTTGACTAATTGGGGAAAGTCCAAACCGACGCTGTTTTTTGTGCCGGCATCTGAGGCCATGTTTACATCAAGGGTAAATGTCTGATCTTTTTCAAGCATCACCTTGCCATCACGAAAAGCAGCAATGCGAATTTTAGGCCCTTGCAGATCAGCTAATACCCCAATATGGCGCCCTAACCGCAAAGCAATTGCCCGAACTAATTCAGCGCGGGCAATATGCTCTTCAGCGGTACCATGAGAGAAATTCAAACGAACGACGTTCACACCCGCTAAAATTAATTTTTCAATCGTTTGCGGATCATTACTGGCGGGGCCTAGCGTGGCAACAATTTTGGTTTTGCACATAGGTATTACCTTAGAGAATACGTAATTAGACAAGTAGCGGCATCACGCCGCTACTTAAAATCATTTATTTCACAACTACTATTTCGCTAGAGCAGGCTCGCCAGGTTCATCAATCATGGTTACCTTCTTGGCATTCCAAACCGTTAAGGCTAAGAATAGCGATACAATTGATGCACCAATCCAGAAATACTGTGCAGCACCAAAGTCATACACTTTCATCGTTTCACCGGCCTCATTCACTACTTCAGTTACCGTGATAAGGTTTGATGAAATCAGCTCCTGCGCCGATGCTGCCATGTACGAGAACAGACCGATGAAGCCTTTCACCGCACCCACTGCGTTTTTAGGCATAAGATCACATGCTGTCAGGCCAGCCAGGAAGACAACCAGACCACCAATTGCAAAGCCAATCAGTGTCAAGGCTGCAGCATCCATCATTCGGCTTGGTGGAGCAAAGAATAGTAAGAACATCCCGATCACGTTGGCTATTCCATATAACAACGTTGGAATATGGCGGTTCGCGTTAAAGATTTTGTCTGACACAATTCCTGATAGAACCGCACCGACAAGACCGGCAATCGGGTAAGCTGACATTGCAAAACCAGCATCAATCAGGCTATAGCCTTTGACTTCCTGCAGATATAACACCGCCCAAGAAGAGATTGCATATCGTGAGGTGTACATCGCCGCACATGCCAGTGCAATCAGCCACACCGTAGGTTGCTTCAAAATGAACAGTTGAGCGCGGCGGGTTTCTTTCGGATCATTGCCTTTTTTAAATTCAGGCTCTTCACCAAACGCAGTTGCCGCATCAGGCAGACCATAAGTCTGTGGGCGGTCACGCAGAACGAAGAACATGCATAGCCCAGCAATCACCGCAGCAATACCGGCACCAATGAAGCCTGCACGCCAACCGAAGTAGCTCACCATGGTCGCGGTCAGAATCCAGGTAATACCTTCACCGATATTACGAGAGCCGCCCCAAATCGAGTAACGGCTGCCTCGCTGCTTGGGAGAGAACCACTGGAAGAGGGAAACGCATGAAGGCGCCGAGCCTACAGATTGGAACCAGCCGTTTAATCCCCATAAAAGGATAAAGAAAAATGCGGTGGTATTCATCCCCATCGCGACGGCTGTAAAGCCAGACAGTATGAGAGAAAATGACATAAACCGACCGATGTTGGCATAATCGGACATAAAGCCATTCGAGAACTTACCAATTGCATAAGTGAAAAAGAAAGCCGAACCCATAATACCCAGCTCTGCTTTGGTCACAATTTCCGCATCCAGCATCGGCTTTTTCACAACGCCCAAACTCATACGTACCACGTAGAAAACGGCATAGCCAAAAACTAAACCTAAAAATACAGACCATTGGTGGCGTTTAAAAACGGACTGAATTTTATCAGGGCTTCCTTCCATAACCGGTTTATCCGGTCTGGTTTTAAAAAAATCAAACATATTAATCTCCATGCATATACTGTTATTTGTAATGTAAAATAATCAAGCTGTCGTGCTTTGAGATGGATAATAGGCCGTTATTCATATCCGGCAAGGAGGCGGTTTTGGGATCAATCTTTCCCAAAATTAATTTAACGTCGGACAACAAAAGGACATTTAAACTGGAGAAGTCTGGTTATATCAAAGATAATGATTCACAACGGACTTGAGAATGTCCCAAGAATGGACCATGCCCTTTTCTAAATAATATTCTCTTATTCCCGTAATTTTGATAGGGCGCACAAAACGCTAAATTTAGGGTCTATTTTCACTATGTATTATTTAAAAGCGACCATCATGGCCAAGATGAAGATTATTAGAACACTCACGACACTGTTAATATTCTTATTGGTTACGGGGAATGTTTTTGCCACTGAAAGTAAACCAATCGTGATACTTACAACCTTTTCCGAGTACACAATTTCTCAACAAGTCGAACAATACCGGCAACTGTTCCCGAATACTGAAGTACGTGTCATATTCAGGCGTACCCGCTCGGCCTTACGACTGTTAGCAAAAGATGATGCTCAGA
Source organism: Photobacterium sp. (assembly GCF_033720175.1). Classification (GTDB taxonomy): domain Bacteria; phylum Pseudomonadota; class Gammaproteobacteria; order Enterobacterales; family Vibrionaceae; genus Photobacterium. Next base: position 29,856 of record NZ_JAWWDA010000021.1, on the reverse strand, counting down.
ATATTGATATCATCATCTCATCATCTCCTGTGCTATTTAATCACCTTTCAACCAACAAGCAGCTCTATGCCATTAACTCACCGCATCAGGTTCCGAGCTGGCTATCACCTCATGTTATTGATATTTCAGGTGAAACAACCGCATTCGGCTATTCTGGGTTTGGTCTGATGGCTAATCGGCAATATCTGGCCAGCCATCATTTACCGACGCCGAAATCATGGGAAGATTTAACAAATGCAATGTACTTTCACCATATCACCATGAGTACCCCTTCTCGGTCTGGCACAACAAGTCTGATGGTTGAAAACATACTTCAGCATTATGGCTGGAAAGATGGCTGGGAATTGCTCATGCAGATCGGGGGGAATATCGCCTTTATTTCCTCACGAAGTTTCGGTGTCAGCGAGGCTATTTCAAAAGGATTAATTGGCGCCGCTCCGGTAATAGACAGTTATGCTATAAACAGCAAAAAAGTATTTAATTACATCGACTTTAATTATCTGCCCAACTCTATTCTGATGCCGGCTTATGTGGGTATCGCGAAGAAAAGTCATTCGATTTCAAATGCTAAAAATTTCGTTGATTTTTTACTTTCGGACTCCGGCCAGCGTGCACTGGAAAAATCATCTATGGCTAAATATTCTCTTAATCAGCCACAATTAGCAGAAAGCACATCTTTTATTTTAAATAAACAACTGTTACATCGCCGAGATGCGCTCATTTCCCTGCTCTTTGATCAAGCAATTACAGAGCAACTACATCAACTTAATAGTACCTGGGCCTCCATCCATCAATTAGAGGCTACAAATAATATGCCTGCTGAGGCTCACAATAAACTGTTACAGGCAAAACAGTATGCCGCTAAGGTTCCCGTTACCGAAGAACAATCCAGATCCCCTGTTTACTTGGCACAATTTCATCGTGACGGTGCAAAGCGCGGCAGAGATCCGGTTGTTGCCGCTGAAATTCAGCGGTGGAAAGAAGCCCTTAAGCAAAATTTGCAGCAAGCAAATCATCTGCTCAATCAAATAAACCAAGAGTAAGTTACCGTGTTGTTCAAATTCACTACGATTGGCTCACGCCTTGTCGCTGCCTTTACTTGCATTCTACTGATGGTTTGCTTAGTCAGCATTGTTGCCTTTACCACTTGGAAAACCTTGGAAAGTCAGGTTGATCTGATGGTTGATGAAAATATCCCGGCACTGAAAGCCAGCTATCAACTGGAACGCAGCAGCGCAGAACTACAGGCATATCTGAATGAAGTGTACACAACGAACAACCAGCTAAGACTGAACCAGCTCAAAGTCAGGCTTGAGAACGAAATGGCAGATCTCAACCGTGCGACGATTACCTTAACGTCCCTGCCGCTGGTCAACACCTTGAGGCAAGAATATCGCCAGCTGGCCAATGATATTCAGCTCTACACCACACTGCAGGAAACTAAGATCGATCTGAAGCTGAAGCTGAATAAAACCTCTGAAACTATCTTATGGCTTCATCAGGATATCGTTGATGAACTGACACCGTTGAACCAGGAGTTAGAATGGCAAATTACCAATTCACGCACAGCAAGTTTAAACTCAACAACCCAAACCTCGCTCTATAGTGATTTTTCAGCGTTACAACAACTAACCGTTAACGAAAATGAACTAATTTCTCTGGTTCAAGAGGTCACCCGTCACCATCAGCAGCGTAACCTCAGCAGTGCTTTCCAATTTATTGGATACAAAACCAAGGAAATTAAATCACTGAGTGATGCTTTGCTACATAACGCTACCAGCATTACTCACCACCAGTTACTACTTGAACTGATTGCCATTGTTCAGCCTGACAGCAAGCTTCATCAGCTTCTTCAGAATATTGTCGCGATCAATCTCCAGACCGACAATCAAAAACAGACGATTAAAACCCGGCTAAACTTTCAGCAAGAGCAAATAAATAAACTGGTCAATCAGGCAAGTCGAGAGCTACAAGGTATTAAACTCGAGGCAAAAACAACCGTCAGGACCGGTAATCACGTTCTCTTTATTGTTCTGCTCTGCGCCTTATTGTGTAGTGCGTTTATCTGTACCTATTTTGTCCGCAAACGTATTGTTGGCCGGTTACATGATCTGAGCCTGGCACTGAGTGCCGTTGTAACGGGTGAAGTCGAACTGCCGGTTTCGGTCACAGGCGATGACGAGATCGGCAAACTCGGTAGCAACCTGCGTAATTTCTGCCTGCAACGACAGGAAATCGAAAAAACCAATGCCCTGAACCTGATCAACAACACCCAGGCAAGTATCATCACCTGCACGACAGACGGGATGATTGAATCGGTCAACTATCAGGCCAAAGAAATTTTCCCCCTGCTCACGTCACCACACGTCAAATCAGAAACGATTTGGGATTTATTCGAACCACAAAAGCACCAGCAGTTGAAATCAATATTCACTTCACAGAGTACACTGCTCAGAGAAGGTGCTTACTGTTTAACCATGGCGATGAATGATGAATATCGTCAGACACGCTACTTCCGTCTGGATCTGAGGGTTTTTCAACAAAATAAGATACCTAAGGTCATTATTACCCTGACCGATATTACCGAACAAGAAAATATTGCCCGCTGGCTAGAACATAAAGTCGAAGAAAAGACACAGTCATTATCAGCCACCAACGCTGCGCTGCACGATGAAATTGAAGAGAGAAAACGCGCTGAGGCCAATCTTGTCACGGCACAAGATGAACTGATCCAATCGGCCAAAATGGCTGTCGTTGGTCAGGCCATGACAACACTGGCACATGAATTAAATCAGCCGCTTTCTGCGTTGTCGACATACATTTTTACTGTACAGATGACTTACAACGAGACCCAATATCCCGATCTGAACGACACACTGGCGAAAATGAATGAGATCTGTGAACGCATGGATCACATCATTGCCAACCTGCGTAACTTTTCAAAAAAAACCACAACATCTAAACTGAACAGTGTCGTTAATCTGTATCAAGCGACGCAGAATGCCATTGATATCGTCGCCTATCGGGCCAAACAACATAACATTCAGTTCAATAATCAGCTTACACCATCGAGTACCGGCATTGGTGAACCGATTCAAATTGAACAGGTTCTTGTGAACTTACTGGTCAATAGCTGCGATGCCCTCGCACCTTTAGTCAACGTACATGGCCACGTCGATATCATCGAGCTAGGACGTTCAGATCAACACCTAACCATCGCCTGTTGTGATAACGGGCAAGGCTTTGACAAAGACATTATAAATACACTATTTACCCCGTTTACCACCACCAAGGAAGTAGGGTTAGGGCTTGGGTTGAATATTTGCCGTTCGATTATGATCCGGATGAACGGCTCGATTCAACTGGCCTCGACACTAAACGGCGGTGCTATGATTGTTTTGGAGTTCCCTATAAATGATGCTCAGTAATGATATTCAAGTTGTACTTATCGATGATGATCAGCACGTGCTGAACTCATGCCAGCATTTATTGCAACTTGCAGGTTATAAAACACGTGCCTTCCAAGATCCGCGCATGGCTCTCAAAGAGATCCATCCGAATTGGTCAGGCGTGATCCTGACTGATATCTATATGCCCACCATGAGTGGCATGGAATTGATTGACAAGGTAAAGGCGATCAGTCCACATCTTCCTATCATCACCATCACCGGACATGGTGATATTTCGATGGCTGTTGAAGCAATGCAGAAAGGGGCTGTCAATTACTTAGAAAAGCCTTTAAAACCCAAAAAATTGCTTAACTTACTGGAAAAAGTCATTGCAGAGCGGAAAAATCTCGTCGAGCAGTGGCAAATCATCGAAAACAGCCTCCCTGAACAACTTCTCGGTACCAGTACTGAAATTGAAGAGCTGCGCAACCACATTAAACTGTTGGCCAGCGCAGACAAAGATGCGCTGATTCAAGGCGAAAGCGGAACCGGACGATATACCACCGCCACCCTGTTACATGAGCACAGCCCACGTAGTTCACAGCCGTTGGTGGTTAGAAATGGTAATTCTATTCAATCGGTTAAAGCACTGGAATGTACATTAGAAGAAGCAGAAAAAGGTAGCTTGATATTACAAGACCCAGGCTCCATGCCAGCAGAAGTGCAACGCTTTCTCAGTCACTTTTTATTGAATCAAGAACGTTCGGGGAAACGTTCGGTGAAGCTGATCGCGATATTTGGCGAGTGTCCGGAAAACGAATTAAAAGAACACCGCCTGCTGCCAGAGTTGTTCTATTTTTTAAGCCAAGTCCGCTTTGCTATCCCGCCATTGCGCCAGCGTAAAGAAGATGTCATTCCACTGTTTCGCCATTTTCTAAAAAAAAGCTGCGCCTTATTAGGCAAGCAACGGCCTAAAGTGGATAAAGCGTATTTAGACACACTGAAGCGCCATCAATGGCCGGGGAATATTAGAGAGTTAAAAAGTGTTGCCGAGCTCTATGCGATAGGGATGGTAAAGCTCTCTAACGCCGATCGTACTCAGCCGATAGAACAAATGACCAGCCCATTAGATGACCTGGTTGAACAGTATGAAAAACAATTAATCGAGGATGCGCTCTATTTGTACGCCGGGCGCATCAACGATGTGTCAGAATATCTAAAAATTCAGCGCAAAAAACTCTATCTCAGGATGAGAAAATACGACTTAGACAAAAACAATTACAAAGTGAATTAAGATCCAGCGATTTATCCCACCTTCAAACCATTAATACGCCTGATACTATTCAGGCATATTAATTCCCTTGAGGCCTAACCCCACTCCGACTATATGTTATTTAACCTTTTTTGGCCCTTTTTGCCTCATAAATACATAAATCAAAGAGACAGTATTCGATAGCCTTCTCAGTACCCGCCAAATTAATTGTTACCATTCACCATCATCTATCGCTGGCTACAAAAAGATAAAAACAACCAATATTTATCTGTCCAGCCAGTAATCAAAGCCACGTTTCAAATGAGTATAAAAAACACTCGATATGTTACGATCATGAGGAATGTCTTCTGATGAAATTCAGAGAGCTTACGCTTAACGCAAAATTATCACTGTTACTTATCTTAATCGTGCTGACCGTAACGACCACATTGTCGCTGCAGGCAGCCAGCACCTTAAAAAATCACACCACTGAAGAAGCCCGCGCCATGATGGATAATGTATCCCGCGTGGCCGCACTCAACCTGAGCGTATGGATGGATGACCGTCTCAATACGCTTAAAAACCTGTCTAAACCTCTTGATAAAGCAAGCCACTTAGATGCCCTTCAGCAAGCACAGCGCTCGTTAGCACTTGATGATGCCTATTATGCTGATGCACAAGGCTATTATATTCGTTCGTTCCCCTCACGGGTCAAGCAAGGCTATGATGCCAGAATCCGCCCTTGGTACCAGAACGCCATCACCGCCAATCGTCTGGTCATTTCCAAGCCTCTTATCGGTAAAAACTCCGGCATTATGAAATTTATTTTATCGATGCCCACCACGATAGACGGTGTTCCTGGTGTTGTTGGCGCGGCCATCACGACCGACTATTTAGTCGATGCCCTGCAGCAATTTAAGCTCAACGTAAGCAGCCATGTCTTCTTGCTCCATCAAGACGGAACCATCATCGCTCATGATGATCCCGAGCTTGTTCTCTCTCCGGCATCAGAACTGGACAGCCAGCTTTCGCCTGCCGCCATTGTGCAAGCAGCCCAGAATGATGAACTGTTAAACGTAACGTTAAACGGTCAAAAACACCTGCTCTCACTGACCAAAGTGAACAACTCGGAATGGTATTTAGCCATCAGTCAGAACGAAGAGCTGACGTTTTCCGCTTATCACTCATTATTAAAAGAACAAGCCATTATCGCGACAGGCCTGACCCTTATGGCCATTTTTATGGTGACACTGCTAATCAAGATGATGCTGAAGGGGCTGGTACAGCTCACGAACGCGCTAAAAAACATCAGCCATGGTGATGGTGACTTAACGGTGCGTTTACCGGTAGAAAGCCGTGATGAGGTTGGACAGTTAGCCGATGCATTTAATCACTTTGTCAGCAAACTACAAATTATGATGAGTGATACCAATACGATTTCAGTTAGCCTGTCTGAACAAGCGGCTAATACCTCAGCCTTAAGCAAAGCACAAAATCAAAAAGTCCATGAGCAATATAAGCAGATTAGTTGCGTAGCAACAGCCGTCAATCAAATGGCTGCTGCCACCCAAAGTATTGCCAGTAATGCTGAGGCCACGGCCCGTCAGACGCATCAAGCTAGTGAAATGTCGGATGCAGGTTACCGGCAAGTATTAAAGAGCCAATCAGCAATCACCCACTTAGCCAATGAAATCAAAAATACGGGTACCACAATCAATCAATTAAACTTTCAAGCTCAGAATATTTCAGCCATTTTATCGACTATCAGAAGCATTGCCGAGCAAACTAACCTACTGGCGTTGAATGCGGCCATTGAAGCGGCACGCGCCGGCGAGCAAGGTCGGGGATTTGCCGTTGTGGCCGACGAAGTTCGGGTACTAAGCCAGCGTACCCACTCTTCAACCCAAGAAATCCAGTCCATGATTGAAGAACTGCAATCCACCACAGGCCTTGCCGTGAAGTATATGGAGGAGAGTCAGGGCATCGCTAAAGTCAGTGTTAATGAATCAGAAACGGCTTGCAACAGCCTGCTACAAATCACCCATACCGTTTCCAGCATTACCGATATGGCAACTCAAACCGCCAGCGCCGCAGAAGAACAAAGCCTGGTTACTGAAGAAATCACGCGCAATACCGAAGCACTAGAGCAGGTTGCCAACCAAATTGCACAAGATACCGAGTCAGGCCACCAGCAGGCAGAGGCTCTGCGCCACCTCGCCGATGAGCTTAACCACGAGGTGAATCAATACAAGATTTAACCGAGATTCACTGTTCAGCAATTTGATCGCAATTGGCCCGGAACAAACCGGGCCAACTTGCAGGCCGATATCGAGGGGTTTACAATATCTGCCGTCTCTTAATCGCCTGGCTTACACCATGTCTTACCAATGTCCACTTTGTCACTCCGCACTTGTTCAACATTCTCAATATTGGCGCTGTGAAAATAATCATCAGTTTGATCAGGCCAAAGAAGGGTATGTGAACCTCATGCCGGCTCACCATAAAGGTTCGAAGAACCCAGGTGACAATCAGGAAATGATGCAGGCACGCCGCTTGTTCCTCAACACTGACCATTACAAGCCATTGCGCGAAGAAGTCGTTCGTCACCTGGACGAACAACTTTCTGAAGATGCCGGGCAGATACTGGATATTGGCTGCGGTGAAGGTTACTACACATCTGAATTTACCCGGTTAAATACCCGTCATCCCGAGCTGGCCGTTCATGGCCTGGATATCTCGAAAGTCGCCGTTCGCTATGCTGCAAAACGCTATAAAAACTGCCACTTCTGTGTTGCCTCAAGCCACCGCCTGCCTTATCCGGAGCAATATTTCGATGCAATTGTCCGCATTTATGCTCCATGCAAGGCCGAAGAGTTACAGCGCACCATGAAAAAAGGCGGGGTTTTAGTGACCGTCACGCCTGCGGCACGCCATTTATACCAATTAAAAGAGCTGATTTACGATGGCGTTCGCTTACATGATATGGCACCGGAAGTCATTGAAGGATTTGATCTTATTGTTGATCAGCAACTACACTATGACATGCAGCTAAGCGGTGAAGAAGCGACCGCGCTGATGCAAATGACGCCATTTGCCTGGAAAACATCAACCGAGGTGTGGCAGCAACTGGCAGATTCACCGACGTTCAGCTGCGAAGCCGATTTCGCACTTCGTGTTTATCGCCGTCAGTGATCTCCGCATGATATAGACAGAGTACGCCCAGACAGAGATGAAATTAAGCCTCAGTTTCATCTCATTGCCCTGTCTGTACCGTCTACAATTATACCGACATAGTCTGAACCATTATGGGGCTGTAAAATAATGAAAAAATGGTTTTCTCTGGGATGGGTAAGTTTGCTTATGGGCTGTGCCGGTCAACCCGTTTCAACCGCCACCTCAGCATCCCCCCTCGCGCCGACTATGTATGATTACTCAATCTCATCAGCCCAAGGCACACCGCTCAGCCTGGACGAACTCAGCCTGGCTATCACAGGTGCCGATATTATTTTAGTCGGCGAATGGCATGGCCACCCTGGCGTGCATTTAATGCAAGCGCAACTCTTGGCCCAACTTTATCGCCAGAATCCAAATATCGCACTGTCGATGGAGCAATTCACCCGAGATCATCAATCGGTGCTGGATCAATATCTGGCAGGAACAATTGGCGAGCAAACCCTGATCAAAGACGCTAATGCATGGCCAAATTACATCAGCGATTACCGCCCGCTGGTTGAATTTGCCAAACAGCATAATTTAGATGTGATTGCAGCGAATGCACCAAGATCCATCGTCCGTTGTATCGGGCAGAATGGCGCAGCATACCTCGATCGCCTGCCGCAACATGAACGGAAGTGGGTGGCCGAGCAGCTTACCCTGACACCCGATGCGTACCAGACCCAATTTACGACTTTGATGCACCATGGCGAGGAAGCCAAAACGCAGCACCTGTTTGCCGCACAAACCGCATGGGACGATACCATGGCAGAGAGTATGGTGAATTATCTGGCACAGCACCCGGGTCGGCAGATCATTCATGTGGCAGGCCGATTTCATGTCGCAGAAGGTTTGGGAACGGCTGCTCGTATCAAAGCCCGCAACTCTGGTTTGGACATAGTGATGGTGACACCGGTTACTGACACATCCCGTCTTTCCGCACAAGCGCCAGATTACCGCGTCAGCGTGATGCCGTTACCCGAAGACTACGTCAATAAAGATAATATGATGGCTGCGATGAAAGGGCTCCATGGCAGAAACAACGCTTTGAAATGTTATAAATAGCTAATGGGGTTGGTATAACGAAAAGAAAAGAAAAGAGAAGAACAGAACCCCATCGGCGGCCAGGCACATACCTCTTTTCATGGACTTTGAACCGGTCATCATCCATCAACATTGGTACTGGGGTTCTTGGGAGAGAGACCGCTAGTATCTCTATCACATCTAAACTACCTTATGTTCCTTACCCTTAGCTGAACAAGCATTCTATTACCTCGTGACACAGTACTGATCGACACATCAACAAAATGCCAAATAAGTATGATTAACCACAATCGCACTCGCCAGCCAGTACTTAAACTAAATCAAGAAAAGTATTTGGTTATATATATCAACAAAACACACAAAAACCCTATATATGGCATGTCTCTTGTTTCTATTTTGTTAAAAATTAGATGTTCTTTCTTTTCCCTTTGCGATAAAACAATATTCTGACAGGGACAACATGGCATCGGGCAAGACAAAGACACCAACAACATGCACAAATGATTTCGCCATGATCTGAATAAATAGAAGCAAGGAGCTCGCAATGAAGGGAAAGAAACTGCTTACCGCAGCGTGTGTCACAGCATCACTGGTATTATCAGCATCAGCACTGGCCGGTATGGCTAAAGTCGCCGTATCACAAATTGTTGAACATCCGGCGCTTGATGCGGCTCGTCAGGGCCTGTTAGATGGCCTGAAGGCAAAAGGGTATATTGAAGGAACAAACTTGGAATTCACCTACCAGACCGCGCAAGGTAACCCCGCCATTGCCGTACAGATTGCCAAACAATTTGTGGGGGAGCGCCCCGATGTACTTGTGGGTATTGCGACACCAACAGCGCAGGCTCTGGCAGCATCTACCCGCACAATTCCTGTCGTGTTTACCGCCGTAACCGATCCCCTCGGCGCTAAGCTGGTCAGGAACATGGATAAACCCGGTCGTAACGTAACCGGTTTATCGGATCTTTCTCCTGTCGCCCAGCATGTCGATTTAATGCAAGAACTTATCCCGGATCTGAAAAGTATCGGGGTTGTCTTCAATCCCGGTGAAGCCAATGCGGTGGCACTTGTTGAACTGCTACGCGCAGCGGCTGATGCCAAAGGGCTGACCGTTGTTGAAGGCACCGCGCTTAAAAGTGCCGATGTTCAGTCTGCCGCACAAATCGTCGCTTCAAAAGCGGATGTTATCTATGCCCCAACCGACAACACGGTGGCAAGTGCCATTGATGGCTTAGTCAACGCGGCTAATCAGGCTAAAAAGCCCATCATTGGTGCATCAACCACTTACATTGCCAACGGCGCACTAGCCGCTTTGGGATTCGATTATTACCAGGTTGGCGTGCAAACGGCTGATTATGTCGATGCCCTTTTAAAAGGAACCCTAGTCGCAGATCTGCCCGTTAAAGTCGCCAAAGGCTCAGATCTGGCACTTAACCAAAAAGTGGCTGATCAATTGGGCATTACTTTCCCGGCTTCGGTATTAGAGCGTGCTACGACAATAGAGAAGTAAATATTAGGTTGCGAGTAACGAGAAGCGAGATATTTCCAGTCACTCGCCTCTCGGTACTTGCCTCTATCTCTCTAAAGACAAGGAGTGTTTTTGATGTCTTTCTTTGCCTTCATCGGTACGCTGGAAATAGGTTTAGTCTATGGCTTGGTTGCCCTTGGGGTTTACCTGACCTTCCGGGTATTAGATTTTCCCGATCTGACTGTCGATGGCAGTTTTCCCATGGGTGCCGCTGTTGCGGCAACCGCTATTGTTGCGGGGATCAACCCTTGGTTAGCCACCTTACTGGCGATAATTGCCGGTGGAATGTGTGGCCTGGTAACGGGCTTCCTGGCGATCCGTTGTAATATTTTACATCTGCTCGCCAGTATCCTGACCATGATTGCCGCCTTCTCGATCAACATCCGTATTATGGGACGTCCCAATCTTGCCCTGCTGGGTGAAGAGACTATTCTGACGCCATTCGAAACCTTCGCCATGAACAACGGGTTAGACTCAGATCTGATCCGCTTACTGGTTGTTGCCCTGCTCGTCGGCTTAAGCGCCTGGTTCATTATCCGTCTGCTCGCCAGTGACTTTGGTTTAGGTCTGCGGGCAACGGGGGTGAATAGCCGCATGGTCAATGCCCAAGGGGGAAATACGGCACTGTACACTTACCTTGGCTTAGCCCTTTCTAACGGATTTGTCGGCTTCTCTGGAGCCTTGTTTGCTCAAACCAACAGCTTTGCGGATGTCACTTCCGGTGTCGGTACAATTGTTGTCGGCTTAGCGGCGGTTATTCTGGGTCAGACGCTGATCCCCGGCCGAAAAATCTGGGTCGCTGTTGTTGCTGTTATCGTGGGTTCGGTTCTTTACCGTCTGGCTGTTGCCTTTGCATTAAGCTCTGGCATGTTCGGCCTGCAAGCATCAGACCTTAATCTGATCACTGCAGTACTGGTCGCTGCCGCGCTGATTGCCCCGCGTATGAAAAGCAGCTTTCACCGTAAAAAGAAACGCGTCATTGCGGCAAAAAAACTGGCCTAGGTGGTAAAGCTAAAGATGATTGAATTAAATGATATCCGCGTTACCTTCAATGAAGGCACTATTTTAGAGAACCAGGCCCTGCGAGGCGTCGGCTTAACTGTCCCGGAAAAACAGTTTGTCACCGTGATCGGTTCAAACGGTGCGGGTAAATCAACCTTACTCGGTGCGGTGAGCGGTGAAACCCCGATGAGCGGCGGGCAGGTATTGATCGATAATATCGATGTCACCGACAAGTCTGTGCATGAGCGCGCTCAGTATGCCGCCCGTGTTTTTCAGGATCCCCTTGCAGGCACCTGTGCCTCACTGACAATTGAAGAAAATATGGCGCTGGCCTATAAGCGAGGCAGTCAGCGCAGCTGGAAAATGGCACTTTCTTCCCATCGTCGAAAGCTGTTTCAAGAACGGATCAGTATCTTAGGCTTAGGGCTGGAAGATCGCCTGGGCGACAGTATTGGTCTGCTATCGGGAGGTCAGCGTCAGGCGGTAAGTCTGGTAATGGCCACCCTTGCTGACAGTAAACTGTTACTGCTTGATGAGCATACTGCGGCACTGGATCCGCGTATGGCGGCATTCGTTCTTTCGCTGACTAAAAAAGTGGTTGAAGAGTTCGATCTGACAGTCATGATGGTCACTCACTCAATGAAAGATGCGCTGGCCTATGGCGATCGCACTGTCATGCTCCATCAGGGCGAAATCGTGTTAGATGTTGATGGCCATGAACGGGACCAGATGGACGTGAAGCATCTGCTGGAAATGTTCAGCAAAGTACGGGGCGAAGAACTGGCAGATGATAGTTTGCTGTTGAGCTAACGAGTATCGAGAGGCGGATTCGAGTGACGAGTATCTCGTTACTCGAATCGAGTTACTCGCAACGTCTTATCCCTAGAACCTCAGGTCCATAGGACAGCTCTTAACTAAAACCACCGCTCTAACGACGTCTTGTCCAGTTGCTGAAATGCCCGGTTCAGTACTTCAGCCAGTTCCAAATAGCGAGGCTGCTTTTTCAATGGCTGCATCGCATATCCTTCATTTTTTATCTTTTCGTAAATTTCGCGATACCAAGTTGCTAATGACGGTGGAAGTACAGTGCGACTTCGCTTGCCTAACCACCATAACCCCTGAAGCGGCATACTCAGCGCAAAAAAGGCCACGACAATCGCCTGAGGCAATGCATCATAGTTGTTGAATGCCATTTGGCTTAGCACACTCATCACTGCAATAGCCGGCATCACACGGGTCGCAAATTTTGTTGCTTTAATATATCGCGGCTCAGGGAACATCAAAGCGAGCTCTTTGCGTATCGGCCATGTTGCCATATATTGCTGACCGTTTTGAAAATTCTGCCAGATCGTTTCTTGACTCATAAAACACCAACCATCAAAAAAAACTGTAAAAATTCAAATTTAGAGACAATAAAGTTGATTCAAATTAAATTTTTCTAAAAATCTTTTTGTTATATTGCATAACAATCGCTATCCTTAGCGCGCCTTAAAGTAATTGTTGCCTGTATTTATCATTCTGGCAACCCATGGCACTCTCAAGGATGACCCAGAATTGCGGGTTACTCAATTCTCTATTATACGGACAAAACGAATTTGACCCAGATTAGGTCGACTAAATACATTGTCGTCTACTCCATGGGTACTTTTTTTATTCAATTTGAATATCAACTTTCAGACAGATTATAGGTAGTCACTCATGTCTAAGCTGGTTCTAGTTCTTAACTGCGGTAGCTCTTCTCTTAAGTTCGCAATTGTTGACGCTGTTTCAGGTGATGAGCACCTGACAGGTCTTGCAGAATGTCTGCACCTTCCAGAAGCTCGTATCAAGTGGAAACTTGATGGCAAGCACGAAGCACAACTAGGCGACGGTGCTGCGCACGAAGAAGCTCTAGCATTCATGGTCGATACCATTATTGCGTCTAAGCCAGAGCTGGCAGATAACCTGGCCGCTATCGGTCACCGTGTGGTTCACGGTGGCGAGAAGTTCACTCAGTCTGTACTTATCGACGAAGCGGTAGTTAAAGGTATCGAAGATTGTGCAGCACTTGCACCTCTTCACAACCCGGCTCACATCATCGGTATTAAAGCGGCTCAGAAAGCATTCCCAGCACTGAAAAACGTGGCTGTATTCGATACTGCTTTCCACCAGACAATGCCTGAAGAAGCGTATCTATATGCACTTCCGTACAACCTATACACAGACCACGCTATCCGTCGTTACGGCATGCACGGTACTTCTCACCTGTTCATCACGCGTGAGACAGCTGAGATCCTAGGCAAGCCTGAAGATGAACTGAACATCATCAACTGCCACCTGGGTAACGGCGCATCTGTTTGTGCAATCAAGAACGGTAAGTCTGTAGATACCTCTATGGGTCTGACGCCGCTTGAAGGCCTGGTAATGGGTACGCGTTGTGGTGATATCGATCCTGCGATCATCTTCCACCTGCACGACACACTGGGTTACTCTGTTGAGAAAATCAACAACATGCTGACTAAAGAGTCTGGCCTTCTCGGTCTGACCCAAGTGACTTCTGACTGTCGTTTCGTTGAAGATAACTACGGCAAGAAAGAAGAAGCAACTCGTGCGATGGACGTGTTCTGTCACCGTCTGGCTAAGTATGTTGCTGGCTACACAGCCTCTCTAGAAGGTCGTCTGGACGCGATTGTATTCACTGGTGGTATCGGTGAAAACTCTGCACCGATTCGTGAGATGGTTCTGAACCGCCTTGCTATTCTGGGTGTGGAAGTTGACGGTGAGAAAAACCTTAAAGCACGTTTCGGCGGCGAAGGTGTTATCACTACAGACAACAGCCGTGTACCAGCAATGGTTGTGTCAACTAACGAAGAACTAGTGATCGCAGAAGATACCGCGCGCCTAGCTGCAATCTAATTTAACGATTACCAAAACGGCTGGCCTAGGCCGGCCGTTTTTTCATGTGTTTTTACACACTTTATGTGGTGCTGCTCTATAGTTGTTCGATGAGTAATTATTTAACCGCACTGTATTGTTCAATAGTTTGAGGAATTCATAGTGTCCCGTACTATTATGCTTATCCCAGTTGGCGCTGGTGTTGGCCTAACTAGCGTTAGTCTTGGTGTTGTTCGTGCAATGGAGCGCAAAGGCGTTCTCGTTTCTTTCTTTAAGCCTATCGCCCAGCCACGTCACGGTGGTCCACAGCCTGATCTGACAACAACGATCATCCGTGCTAACAGCGATATGAAAATTGCAGAACCATTTTCAATGGCGCATGCAGAAGAACTTATCCGTAACGATAAGAGTGATGTACTGCTAGAAGATATTGTTGCCCGTTTCAAAGAAGCGACAGCAAGTTCTGAAGTTGCCTTAATCGAAGGTCTGGTACCGACTCGCAAGCACCCATTTGCTAACCAGATTAACTATGAAATCGCAAAAACGCTGGATGCTGAAATCGTCTTCGTTGTGGCGCCAGGTACAGATAACCCAGCACAACTTAAAGAGCGTATCGAAGTAGCATGTTCTAACTTCGGCGGTACTAAGAACAAGCAAATCTCTGGCGTTATTGTTAACAAACTAAACGCACCCGTCGATGCTGAAGGCCGTACTCGTCCTGATCTGTCTGAAATCTTTGACGATGCAGAAGCGACTATCCCTTCAAATGTTGAAGTCATGCAAGTGTTCAACTCTAGCCCAATCCGTGTACTTGGTTGTGCGCCATGGAGCTCTGAGCTAATCGCAACACGTTCAACGGATATTGCAAAGCACCTTAACGCTGAAATCATCAACCACGGTGAGATCGCGACTCGTCGTATTAAGAGCATCACTTTTTGTGCGCGTTCTATCCCGAACATGGTTGAGCACTTCCGTCCGGGTTCACTTCTGGTCACTTCGGCAGACCGTCCTGACGTTATCGTGGCGGCATGCCTTGCTGCAATGAACGGCATGGAAATCGGTGCCCTGCTTCTGACCGGCGGCTATGAACTGCCGAAGCCTGTGATGGATCTGTGTAGCCGTGCATTCAAAACAGGCCTGCCTGTCATGACGGCACAAGGTAACACTTGGCAGACGTCTCTGAACCTGCAGAGCTTCAGCCTGGAAGTACCTGCTGACGATAAAGAACGTGTAGAACTCGTTAACGAATACATGGCCAGCCACATTGATGGTCAGTGGATTGACTCGCTATCTGAGGGCTCTTCTCGTGAACGCCGTCTGAGCCCCCCCGCATTCCGTTACGAACTAACGGAGCTTGCGCGTAAAGCGGCTAAGCGTGTTGTTCTTCCTGAAGGTGACGAGCCCCGTACCGTTAAAGCGGCGGCAATCTGTGCTGAACGCGGCATTGCTGAGTGTGTGCTTCTTGGTAACCCACAAGAAATCAAACGTGTTGCTGAACAGCAAGGCGTAACTCTAGGTGCCGGCGTTAAGATCATCGATCCTGACCTCGTTCGTGAGCAATATGTTGCTCGTCTGGTTGAGCTACGTAAGAGCAAGGGCATGACTGACGTCGTTGCTCGTGAAAAACTGCAGGATACGGTTTTCCTTGGCACAATGATGCTAGAAAACGACGAGGTTGATGGCCTTGTTTCTGGTGCCGTCCATACGACTGCTAACACAATCGTACCGCCGTTCCAGATCATCAAAACCGCACCTGACGCATCTATCGTATCTTCCGTCTTCTTCATGCTGCTGCCTGATCAGGTACTGGTATACGGAGACTGTGCAATCAACCCGGATCCAAACGCTGAGCAACTGGCTGAAATCGCAATCCAATCGGCAGATTCTGCGAAAGCATTCGGTATCGAGCCTCGCGTTGCGATGATCTCATACTCTACCGGTACTTCTGGTAAGGGTGCAGACGTAGACAAAGTACGTGAAGCGACCCGCATTGCTCAAGAGAAGCGTCCTGATCTGATCATCGATGGTCCTCTCCAGTACGATGCGGCAATCATGGAAAACGTAGCGGCTTCTAAAGCGCCGGACTCTCCGGTAGCAGGTAAGGCAACGGTATTCGTATTCCCAGATCTGAACACCGGTAACACGACCTACAAAGCGGTACAGCGTTCAGCAGAACTCGTTTCTATCGGTCCTATGCTTCAGGGCATGCGTAAGCCGGTTAACGACCTTTCTCGTGGCGCACTGGTAGACGATATCGTCTACACCGTCGCACTGACTGCGATTCAGGCGAAACAAGCTGAAGACGCAGCTTAATAATTTGCTCTTAGGCTGATACAAAAGCTAATCAAATAAAACGGCCTCGCATTGCGAGGCCGTTTTTTATGGTCTAAATAATGTCATTACCACTATATTAGCCCGATGACATTAGGCTTCACGCAGGTAAATCAGCCAGTAACCGATACCAACAAAGACACCACCTCCGATAATATTGCCGATCGTCACAGGAATGAGGTTGTTAATAATGAAGTTACCCAGCGTTAAGTCAGCAAAGTCAGCCGGATTCATTCCGCTCATTTGCCAGAATTCAGGCGAAGCCAGTGTCTTGATGCCAATCGCCATTGGCACCTGAAACATATTTGCAATACAGTGCTCAAAACCGGCAGATACGAACATTGCCACAGGCAAGATCGTAACCAATATTTTATCCGTCAGGCTTCGCCCACTGAAGGTCATCCAAACTGCAATACAAACCAGCACATTACACATAATACCAAGGGCAACCGCCTGGAAAAAATCGTGATGTAACTTGTGCTGGGCAATTTTCATCGTATTAATACCCACACCGCCATCGGCCGACATATACTGTTTTGTTACCAGCATAATACCCACCAAAAGCAGCGCACCAATCAAGTTACCCACGTAGACCATAGTCCAGTTAACGCAGAGGCTCTTCCAGGTTATTTTACCGCTGGCTCTCGCAACTAAGGTAAGGACAGAGCTGGTAAATAACTCGCCACCGGTAATAATAACCAGAATAAGTCCCAGACTGAAGGCAATCCCGCCAACCAACCGGACCATGCCCCATGCCATATCATCGGCTCCGGTTGTTACGGTTGTATAAAAAACGAAAGCAATTCCGATATGAAGACCGGCAGTAATCGCCAGCATAAAGGACTTGATGGGATCTTTGGTCGCTTTACTTACCCCAATATCTGCCGCTTTTTCCGCCATTTGAGGCGGTAAAAGGGAATCAAACTGACCCTGACTCATAAACTCGCACCTGATGCTCACTGAAACACATAAAAAAGTGGCTGGATAGTGGATCTAATCCAAACAAAATTCAAGACTCGATCACAATAAAAACTCGATATAACCGAATCAATACCTCGAATATACCGAATCAACAGATTTAGTAAACATAGTTAAACATTTCAGTAATTGTATTAATCAATTCGATCAAAAAAGCCCTCACAATCATTAATCCATTCCTCTGAAATTTTCATGAGACCCGCCACTTCCCATACCATTGCTGCTCGCTGACCACTGAGTTAATTTGGATACTGACAGTTACGGATACAAAGCGAGAGATTGTTCTGACGAGGTCGTGGTGCGGCGGGCATGTATGTTTCGGTGGACTATCCAGGAGGTTACTGGGGTATAACGACTTTCAAGCTACTTCATGGTGTCTGAAAAGCGGCGGCTCAGCCGCTTTCGCTGCGATAAGTTGGCTTTTACGCCAACTCAGTCTGACAAACTATGCCACCGTCAAAGGTAACTACCTTAAGGGTATTGTCTTCAAGCAAGCCAAAACTTGCTTGGTAGTCTCCGCGGGGCATGGTGACCGAGCCTGGGTTGAAAACAAAAAACTCACCTTTTGGCTCTGCCAGAGGAAGGTGGGTATGGCCAGAGACAATCACGTCTCCCGCTCTTAACCGCGGATGCTTATCGCCATTATAAAGATGGCCGTGAGTCAGAAATAAGCGTCTGCCATGAGGCAACAGCACCAGGTTATAATCTGCCATCATTGGAAAATCGAGCAGCATCTGGTCGACATCACTATCGCAATTTCCCCTCACCGCAGTAATTCTATCCGCGTACTGATTCAATAACTCAGCCACCTCTGTCGGTGCATACCCTTCAGGCAATGCATTCCTTGGCCCGTGATTTAACACGTCCCCCAGCAAGATTAAGTGTTCAGCGCCACTGTGTTCAAACGCAGTAAGCATGGCCCGGGTGCTCACGGCACAACCGTGAATATCGGAAGCAAAAAATAGTTTCATGAAAAAAATCACAATATATAGAACGGAATAACCTGAAATAGTACGCCGATAGTGACGATATTTCTATGTTGACTCCTAATGCGTCTAATCTATTGAGACGTCCTCGTGCAGCATGCCATTCAGCACGATATTGTTGTAGCTGACCATTCCCATCACTTTGCCATCTTCTATCACCGGGGCTCGACTAATGCCAAACCGCTCGAACAGCCGTGCGCAATAACGCACATCCATAGAGGCATTCACAGACAAAGCGGGCTTAGTCATTATCTCATAGACATTGGTACGCTTGGGTGAATGGTCCTGGGCCAGCACTTTCTTGGCAATATCATTCATCAACACAATGCCATATTCATCGTCGTCATGGCGCTTGTTAACAATCAGTGCTTTCACCTGACGCTCTTTGGCAATCACAATCGCCTCTGCCACCGTGGTGATCCCCTCGACAATCGCGTAGGTATTCGCCATCACATCCCGTACCCGAACAATCGGCTGTTTTCTCATAGTTTATCCTCCACGACCTTGGTCAGCTCTTCAACCTGATGAGCGACACCTACGGCATCCTCTACATCTAACTGAACGGCTATCCCCTCTCCGTTTTTATTATCAAACTCACCGACTTTTTCAATGGTTTCCAATATCGAGCGAGCAAGATGTTCTTCAACCACCAGTAATAACACATCACGCTGTACTTCGAGGGTCAGGCCAAAAAAAGTTTTCCTTTTACGTAACCCTTCACCGCGGGCATTGTTGATGACCGTCGCCCCGGTCGCACCCGCCTCGCGAGCCGCATCCAGAACAGCATCCGTTTTTGTATCTTCGACAAAAGCGACTATTAATTTAAAACGCATTATTCAGATCTCCTTTGATTTCTCTCGCCAAGCCAGGCCGACAACTGGGCATACCCCATCACTGTTATCATCGGAAATAAACTGGCAAAGGCAATCAAACCAAAACCATCTAACATCGGATTACGTCCTGGTACGGTAGACGCCAATCCAAGCCCAAGAGCGGTAACAATTGGTACTGTTACTGTTGAAGTCGTCACACCACCGGAATCATAAGCGAGTGGAACAATCGATTTCGGTGCAAAGTGAGTTTGCACCACCACAATAATATAACCCGCCATAATATAGTAATGCAGCGGATCACCCACGACGATACGGTAGCTGCCTAATGCAATCCCTGCCGACACTCCTGTTGCAACAGCGATACGTAATCCACTCACCTTGATCGTACCACCGGAGACCTGATTCGCTTTGATTGCCACTGCAATCAAAGACGGTTCCGCCACCGTAGTACTAAAACCAATGGCCGCCGCAAACAGGTAAATCCAGTAATAATCTGACCAATGAATATTCTCCGGGATCAACGCCCCTTCACCAAACAAAAATGTGGGATCGGTCAGCTGCGTTGCCATTGATTCACCTAACGGAAACAAAGCCAGCTCCAAACCCATCAAGAATAGTGATAAACCCAGAATGACATAGAAAAAGCCCAGAGCAACTCGGTGCCAGTTCGCGACCGGGCGGCGCAATACGGCTAACTGAAAGCCAAATATGATGATCGCAATCGGCACCACATCCCTGATCGTTGTCAGCAATGTGCCCGTAAAATGGGTAAGGATTGAAGCGAACTGCATCATTGCTACCGCGACTCCTCACTAACTCAAAAACATGCCGTACCCCATGACGAAAATCATCGGAGTCAGCGAAGCAAAGGCGATTAGCCCGAAACCATCAACCATCGGGTTCCGTCCCTTAATAGACGAAGCCAACCCCACCCCCAATGCCGTCACCAAGGGCACGGTAATGGTCGATGTCGTTACCCCCCCGGAGTCATAGGCAATTCCGATAATGCTGGGAGGGGCAAACCAGGTCATTGCCATCACCACGCCATAGCCACCGATAATCATCCATTGGATCGGCCACCCTTTCAGAATCCGCAGCACCCCGATCATAATGGCAAAGCCAACAGAAAAAGCGACGGTTAAGCGTAAGCCGGATGCATAGTCTTTCTGGGAGGATTCATCTTTAGCGATCATCCCCCCTTCAGCGGCGACTTCTGCCGCTTCATGAGCTACGGCAGTCAAAGCGGGCTCAGCAATGGTGGTGCCAAACCCCAGACAAAAGGCAAAAATGAGTAACCAGACCAAGCTCCCTTTGCTGGCAAAAGCACGGGCCATCGTTTCGCCAATCGGGAACAATCCCATCTCTAAGCCGAAGATGAAAAATGTCAGCCCTATTACCACGAAAAGTAACCCGAGCAAAATGGTGCCCCACTCAGGTAAAGGCTGTTGCAAAACAACCAGCTGAAAGAAGCTGATAACACCGATGATGGGAAGCAAATCACGCAAACTCAGTAGCATGGATCGAAATAAGGCGACGATTGCTTTCACTCCTCCCCCTATATGCTGCGCAGACATCAATCAATACGTTATATTAATAACCCTTTACCTTGGCAAAACAAATATTAATGTATGAGTCGGGAAGTTAAGCACATAATTGAATACCGAACAGACAAAGATCTTGCCTTTCATTAGGATAAAACACATTCTGCTATCAGGTCGGTATCAGTTATGGCCGCAACCGTCCTAACAATCCTCCATACCGTGCAAGAATCCCCCACACTAATAATTAACTCATTGAATAAAAATAATTAAAGAATAAATAGTGAACAATAACTATTGTTTATACTTATACCTAAGGCGCTTCAATTGGCATTAAGTACATAATTAAGGATGAAGTACGATAATGAACATTCTAATTACAGGTGGTACCGGGTTTATCGGCAAGGCACTGCTCCCTCACTTTAATCATGATCATGTCACCGTACTCAGCCGGAACCCCACGAAGGCTTATCAACGACTGGGGCACCATATCAAGGTCATTACCAACCTGGACAAACTTGGCAACCTGAATGATTTCGACATCGTGATTAATCTGGCGGGTGAACCCATCATCAATAAACGCTGGAGTGAAAAACAAAAGCAGATCATCTGTGAAAGCCGTTGTGTCATCACGGATGCGCTAGTGAAAAAGATCAAAGAGAGTGATACCCCCCCTCACACTTTTATCAGCGGTTCGGCTGTCGGTATTTATGGTAACCAAAACTCCGTCTCTTTCGATGAGAGTCTGGAAGTCAGTAATAACGGCTTTGCTCACCTGGTTTGCAAAAAATGGGAAGACGCGGCATTAGCCGCACAATCAGAACAAACCCGCGTTTGCCTGTTACGCACAGGTATTGTACTGGCTAAACATGGCGGGGCTCTTGCCAGAATGTTACCGGCTTATCAGCTGGGATTAGGCGGACCCATTGGCAATGGGCAACAGTATTTTCCCTGGATCCACCTGCAGGATATGGTCAAAGGTATTATATTTCTGATCAAGCACCCTGACGCCCGGGGGGCATTTAATTTCACCGCGCCGAATCCGGTCACTAACAAAGAATTCAGTCGGACTCTGGCAACCGTACTGCGCCGGCCACACCTTTTTTTCATCCCGGCCTGGTTATTAAAACTCGGACTTGGCGAATCCGCGACTTTATTGCTTGATAGCCAGCGGGCCCTTCCCGCAAAGCTGCAGGAGCAGGGATTCCATTTCTGTCACCCAGAGCTGGAACATGCCCTGAGAGACATCCTGACCGAGTATAAATAAACAGGCCTGATCACTCACCGGTATACTATGCTCGTAACGGCTGCAGTAACTGCCTCAACATCGTGCTGATCATCATCAGCACCAGGCCAAGGGCCGCTACCGGCAAGATCAACCATAATGTCGGATGCCATTGTACTGGCAGTTCAAACCCCCACGTTACCAACGCCGCCACAACGGCTTCGGCACCGGCGACAGCCATGATCCCGGCCAAGAGTGCCATGATGCCGTATTCGCCCCAAACCGTTGCAGAAATACGCTGTTTACTGGCCCCCAACGTGCGGTATAGCTTTATCTCTTGCTGGCGTTGAGACAGACTCAATCGTAATAATGTCATGACTAGCAGTAAGCCACTGACTACGCCTACCCCCGCCAGCACCGACAATGACAAAGAGACCTGCTGCAGCATCAGCTGGATCCGTGAAGCCATCGTGCGCAGATCCAACAAGCTGACCGTAGGATAATCCCGCCCGAGCTGATTAACCAGCTCGTTCTGATCTTGCTCTATACGAAAACTGACCAGCCAGGTTGCAGGTAAATTCGCCATCACATCAGGTGTGAAGATGAAATAGAAGTTTGGCCGCATATTGCGCCATTCCACCAGGCGAATACTGTTAACGGTCGCGGTAAAGGGCTGACTGTTGACATTAAAGCTCAGCTCATCACCCAACGAGATCCCTAGTCGCTCAGCCAACCCAGCCTCAACCGAGACCCCTGTGGTGGTGGTCCATTCACCCTCAACAATCTGATTATGGACAGGTAAGGTATCGCGCCAGGTGAAATTTAACTCTCGTCTCAGCGCTTCATCACGTTGCTCCGGATCGTGCTCCTGACCTAAGGCGTCATTGTTGTTAACCGCCACCAGACGCCCCCGGATCACCGGATATCCCTCAGAGCGAGGTACTTTGTTGTTATCCAGATCTGCGAGGTAACGCTGCTGCTGATCCGGGCTGATATTAATCGCAAATACATTCGGCGCATCAACCGGCAAGGTATGTTGCCAGTCAGCCAGTAGATCCGTTCGCAGCAACCAAATTACAGCCAGCAACATCAGCGAACTGGTGAGCGCAGCCAGTTGAGCGCCTGTCGTCAGGCGGCTACGACCAATACGGCTCAGGGCCAGTGTCATAGCAGGCCCCCATGTTCCTTTGCGCAGCAACGACACCACCGCAACCCCTAAGACAGCTAACAGGAGCAGCACCACGGCTAGCCCGGCCAGGGTCATCCACATAAATTTATTATCACCAAACCAGATCAGTGCTGCGGCAACCGGGAACAGTAACAGGCCGTAACCTTTGCGCGGTTTCGGCCAGTCGGCCTGCTGCTGAATAACTGAGATGGCGGGTGTGTCCAACAGGCGAAGAAGAGAAATCCCCACCCCGGGAACAGCCACCAGCAAAGCAACAAAAAGACTGATCAGTAATGGCGAGAATCCCATTGCCGGCAGTGGGTCCGGCAAGACATCAGCCAAGGGCAAACGCAACAACGCTTCAAGCCCCCAACCGATAGACACACCGGCAACGGCAGCCAGTGAAAATAACATCGCCAGCTGCCCCGACAACCACCGCCATAACCAGCGTTTGCTTGCGCCTAAACTCTTCATCATGGCAACGGTTTCAATACGCGTTGACGTATAATGCTGACACGTTAAGACCAGCGTTGCCGTTGCCATCATGATCACCAGGATCAGGGTAAGAGAAAGATATTGCCGTGCCCGCTCGATCAGCTCCCCCGTTCTCCCCTGAGTCGTTTCACTCAGCCAGCGTTGACCCGGTTGTAGCTCGATGCCTTGCTGCAGCGCGGCTAACGTGTCGTCACTCCCCGTAAAATAAGCCCGGTATTGCACTCTGCCGCCGGGCTGAATCGCGCCCGTACTGGCAATATCATCATAATGAATTAATACCGCAGGCATCTGACTGAACGGATTGAAAGAGAGCTCCGGCTCTTGCTCAATTTTACCAGACACTTTTAGCTCAGTATCACCAATCGCGACAACATCCCCTTGCTTCACTTCCAATAACGAGAACAGTCGCTCCGCCAGCCACAGCTCACCCGGCTGCACCCGGTTACGTTTATCCTGCAAACTTTTCAGCACCAGCTCACCACGTAAAGGGAAATCACCCTCAACAGCCTTTACACTGACTAATTGCATCTGGTGTTCACTGAATGTCATGGTGCCAAAACGGGTTTGCTGAGAAAGCGTCAGGCCAAGCTCCTCAGCTTTGCTGATCAATGACGGTGCGATCGGATTACCTGAAACCAGCACCAGATCAGCAGCAAGGACAGATCGGCCCTGATCCGTCATGATCTTTTCAACCCGAACCACCAGCGCGGCAAGAGCAAACACACAGGCAATAATCAGGGTAAGTGCAACCGCAACCGGCCATAGCTGGCCATGCCATAACTCCCGCCAGCTCCATTTTAAAAGCAACCCTTGTCTCGGTTGCCCTGCCGCCAGACGGGTACCACTCTGCTCTGTCATGCTGCCTCCACCTTACCGCCATGGATCAGCAAAGTACGGTCGCACCGTTCAGCCAGCTGAGGATCATGAGTTACCAGCACTAAAGTGGTGCCATGGTCACGGTTTAGCGCAAACAGTAAATCAATGATCGTCGCAGCCGTATACTGGTCAAGATTCCCGGTCGGTTCATCAGCAAATAGCACCTTGGGCCGGGTCATAAAAGCACGCGCCAACGCCACCCGCTGCTGTTCACCGCCGGATAGTTGCGATGGCAGATGTGTTTCACGCCCGGTCAGTCCAACCTGATGTAAAAGCTCAGCAGCACGTGCAGCATCCCCCGCCTCCCCTTTGATAAGCGCCGGTAACATGACATTTTCAAGGGCATTTAAAGACGGAATGAGTAAGAAGCTCTGGAATACAAAACCAATCGCATCACTGCGCAACGCCGCACGCGCCTCATCATCCAATTGTGAAAGCATATTACCGAGCAGTTCAATTTCACCGGAGCTCGGAATATCCAGCCCTGCAAGCAGGGTCATCAAAGTCGATTTACCAGCCCCCGACACACCAACTAAAGCAATCGCCTCTCCCTGCTCGACCTCAAGAGAAACATCCTGCAAAATGGTCAGTGATGACGTTGCCGTCGTCACCTGTTTGGAAACAGATACAGCCTTAATCACGGAAGTTGACATAATGCGAATCCTTTCAGTTTTATTGATCTATTTATTTTCACTAAACGCCTGGAGCAACACGCTATTGGTCGTTGGTGACAGCCTGAGCGCAGGTTACCAAATGCGCGCAGATCAGAGCTGGCCTGTACTATTAGAACCAATGCTACAGCAACAAGGACATAACATGACCGTCGTTAATGCCAGCATCTCTGGTGATACGACAGGCAACGGATTAGCCCGGCTGCCAGCCTTATTACAACAACATAACCCAGACTACGTCATTATTGAGCTCGGTGCGAATGATGGTTTGCGCGGCTTCCCGCCAGCCACCATCCGCAACAACCTCAGCCAGATGATAATCCAAATTCAGGCGATGGATGCCAAGGCCCTGCTGATGCAAATCCATGTCCCCCCGAACTACGGTAAACGCTACAGCGAAACATTCAGGACAATTTATCCGCAGCTCAGCAAAGAATTTGCAACGCCGCTACTGCCTTTTTTCCTGGAAAGGATCATTTTAAGGGATGAATGGATAATGGCTGATGGTCTTCACCCTAAAGCCGTTGCCCAACCCTGGATTGCAGAGTTCATGGTTTCACAATTAACCCCTTACCTTTAAATACGGACAGCTATGACAACCTCTATACTTATTACCGGCTGCAGTACTGGTATCGGACGCCACTGCGCCCTGGCACTTCATCAGGCTGGCTACACGGTTATCGCCAGTTGCCGCCGCGCTGAAGACGTCGCAGAACTTCAGGCACTGGGACTGCATTGTGTCCAGATTGATCTCAACTGCAGCCAATCTATTCAGTATGGCCTGACAGAGGCACTTAAAATTACCGGCGGCAGATTAGATATATTGTTTAATAATGCCGCTTATGGTCAGCCAGGCGCACTGGAAGACTTGCCCACCCAGGCACTGCGTGAGCAATTTGAAACCAACCTGTTTGGCTGGCATGAATTAACCAAAGCGGTGATCCCGTTGATGTTGCAGCAAGGCCGCGGCAAAATTGTTCAGAACAGTTCGGTACTGGGGCTGGTGGCCATGAAATACCGTGGCGCATATAACGCCAGCAAGTTCGCTCTGGAAGGCTACACCGACACACTGCGGCTGGAGCTGGCAGATACCCCGGTTGAGGTTAGCTTGATTGAACCCGGCCCTATCAAGAGCCTCTTCAGGGAAAATGCCAAACAAAAATTTGAGCAGTACATCAATATAGCGAATTCCCGCCACCAGCCGAGTTACCAAAAGACGCTGGAGAGATTGGGCAAATCCTCGCCATCAAATAAATTTACGCTCTCTCCTGAAGCCGTTTTAAAACCGTTGCTACACATAATTAGCAACGATAAGCCAAAACCTCGCTATTTCGTTACTCAGCCGACTTATATCTTCGGCTTCCTGCGTCGATTACTGCCTACGCGCTGGCTGGATAAATTACTGATAAAAAGTAATTAAGCCTTATATAACCTGGTTTTTATCGCTATTTGCACGGTTTGGTATCCAGACCAGACTGTGTCGCCTATCTTGTCGCAACGGCGTCTGCGAACAGCTAAAAAACATGTTAGCCGATTCAAAAACAGCTCGGATTAATGCGCATAAGCTAAATTAATAGCCCTTAATGCCAATCCTTCGCTCGACACGACAAAAAGATACAATAATGTCACATTAGTGTCATATAAAAAGAGTACCTTACTGGATGTAGGCTGAAGGAACCCCGTATTGATCATTTTCCTCCGGCACATTCAACACATGATATATATTGAGGGGGAATTATGACATTGCGTCAGATAAATCTGCTTTGCGTCTTCGTGACACTCGCACTACTGTTAACATTCCAAAACTGAAAAGGAGAGCGACCAATGCTCTCCATTTTCACTGCCAACTGCGCGACTTCTTGATAATCCTGAATCTATCCCCATATCTTTAGTACCAATCGCATCAAATAACAGCTTATTCAGTAATAATGCGATAGAGATAACTAAACAGTCTATGGAATGAATGGCATGTACGAAAAATTAGCTATTGAACTGAATGAACAAAACCTGCAACAAGTGATTGAGCAGTCAATGCAAACACCCGTTGTCATCAGCTTTTGGGCTCCCTCAATGCCTGAAACTGCGGAAGTTAATGCATTACTAGAAAAAATCACAGCGCAATATCAGGGACAACTTGTACTTGCAACTCTGGACTGTGAACAGCAACAGGCGGTCGCGGCACAATTTGGTGTTCGGGGGCTGCCAACGGTTGCCCTGTTCAAGAATGGCCAGCCGGCAGATGGCAGCGCGGGTCCGCAAACCGAAGAAAGCTTACGTGAAATGCTAAGCAAGCATTTGCCGAGCCAGGAAGAAATGCAACTGAAACAGGCGTTAGCCCTGGTCGATAACCAGGATTATGCCCAGGCATTGCCAGTACTTCGCCAGCTTGCCACCAGCTTCCCGAAAAATAGTATTGTCGCTTTAGCCATTGCTGAATGTTTAGTTGAAACGGCGCAATTTGATGAAGCTGAACCCCTGTTAGCAACCGTGCCGATGCAGGATCAGGATGCTAAATTCAAAGGCTTAATGGCAAAACTTGAGCTGCACAAACAAGCAAGCGATTCACCGGAAATTCGTTCACTGGAAGAGAAACTGGCAACTAACCCGGCTAATGCGGAAGTCTCTTTTGACTTAGCTGTACAATATAGCCAGGTAAACCGTCAGGAAGAAGCCCTCGAACTGCTAATTACAATTCTGCGAAAGGATCTGAATTTCGCAGACGGTAATGCAAAAAAGACGATGATGGATATTCTGGCCGCACTGGGACAGGGCAATCCTGTGGCAGGCAAGTACCGTCGCCAGCTCTACTCCCTGCTTTACTAACAGATAAAAACCACTTCATCTAGAAAAGGCCATGCTCTATTGGCCTTTTTACCTCATATCCCCCCATATTGCAGTACCGCTCAATATGGCAAAAGACGGCAGATACTGATATAACAAAGTCAGCTGTTTAATGGTCTGAACCTATTATGTTTAAATCGTTACTTTCAAAAGCACTTCTCATACTGCCTTTTTTCTCCAATTCAGCTTTAGCTGAACCCATCGTATGGCTGGCTAAAGATGCCCAGCGCCAGTTCGTTATTCTCGGCTCCATCCATGCCGGCACAGACACTATGTATCCATTGCCCAAGGCTTTTTTGCAACAGTGGCAATCAGCCGACGGGTTGATCGTCGAAGCCAATATTCTGAATCCACCGCCAATGGATATCGAAACTTCGGGACCAACATCTCATAGCCAGTTAACCACTGAAGAAATGCAGAAACTCACGGATATCGCCAATCAATTAAATCTTCCTTACCGCGCACTCAGCGATAACCCGCCTTGGTTAACTGTCGTGAGTCTGCAAATGGCACTGGCCAATCATATGGGCTTAAATACGGAACAAGGGATTGACTATATATTGTTAAAAAGAGCTGATAACCAGGGCCTGCCGATTTTCGAACTGGAGAGTATCGAGCAACAATTAACTCTGCTGCAAGATTTACCCGACCATGGGAAAGAAATGCTGGTAAGTACAATCAATGAATGGGAACAAATGCGAGGTGAATTATCTTGTTTGATCGAAGCATGGCAGACCGGTGACAGTCAGCAACTCATTCAATTATTTGAAGAGAGTCATTATTCAGATGAAACCGATAATCGACTTATTTTTAATAGGAATAAGCATTGGGCAGATACACTGGCCAACGATAAACAGTATCAGCAGGGGCACTATATGGTTGTCGTGGGGGCATTTCATCTGTTCGGCGAGCAAGGCTTACCAAATTTACTTAAGCAGCGCGGTTTTACCGTTACGCGTTTGACTCAGGAAATGTCCGCTAACTGCGACTAAAAGAACTGGCCGCTATCGATCAGAAGCCGGAGATACACCGCCAAACTGCGCTGGTCACTGAATTTTGACCGAAAGAAAGCCCCGTCTTTTGACGGGGCTTTCTTTATATGGTCGGTGAAGAGCCAATTCAAGGTCTGGTGAACCCCCGCCCCTCTGGTCCGCTATTTCTCAGAAGCCGGAGATGCGCCACCAAACTGCACTGTTCACTGAATTTTGATCGAAAAAAAGCCCCGTCTTTCGACGGGGCTTTCTTTATGTGGTCGGTGAAGAGCCGATTCAAGGTCTGGTGAACCCCCGCCCCTATGGTCCGCTATTTCTCAGAAGCCGGAGATGCGCCACCAAACTGCGCTGTTTACTGAATTTTGGTCGAAAAAAAGCCCCGTTTTTCGACGGGGCTTTCTTTATATGGTCGGTGAAGAGGGATTCGAACCCCCGACCCTCTGGTCCCAAACCAGATGCGCTACCAAACTGCGCTATTCACCGAACAGTTTTAGGCTTATTGCCAAGGAAATGCATGCATTACCTGAATATGGGGTGGCTAACGAGGCTTGAACTCGCGACAACCGGAATCACAATCCGGGACTCTACCAACTGAGCTATAGCCACCATTGTAAGTGGTC
>NZ_JAWWDA010000020.1:0-76725 GCF_033720175.1 Photobacterium sp. | reverse complement strand
TTCAACCGAAGTTGAAGCATAAATTGACTGTGCCAATATCATTCCTCTGCAGGAATCATACTGTTCGGTCACTCAGTTCATTGATAAATCTTTCGACTTAACTTTTTCACGAGTGCCCACACAGATTGCATGGTCAAATTGTTAAAGAGCATACTGACTAGGTTGCTGGCTAACCGCCGTGCTCCGTGTCAGTGAGGTCGCATTATAGAGACTTCGATCACATTGGCAATAGGCATTTTAAATTAAATTCATCATTTTCGTTCAGATGCACGATTATCGTTCAAATGTCCGATTTATCGATGCAAATCACATCACAACTTCGCTATTCTTGTAAAAAATGACTTCAATAAGGTGTACTTCATGCATTCAGCCCTTAGATCATACAAAGGAATAACGCCGTCTCTTGGTCAAAATACCTATATCGATAGTTCAGCGGTGATCGTTGGCGATATCGAATTAGGTGATGACGCCAGTATCTGGCCACTCGTTGCCGCACGGGGTGATGTAAACCAGATAAAAATAGGTGCTCGTAGCAATGTTCAGGATGGTGCGGTCTTGCACGTCACCCGCAAGACAGGCGATAAACCGGATGGTCACCCTTTACTTGTTGGCGATGATGTCACTATTGGACATAAAGCAATGTTACATGGCTGTCAGGTTGGCAACCGGGTATTAGTGGGAATGGGGGCTATATTATTAGACGGTGCGATCATCGAAGATGATGTAATCATTGGTGCAGGAAGCTTAGTCCCACCAGGCAAAACATTAAAGAGCGGTTTCCTCTATAAAGGTTGCCCGGTAAAACAAGCACGTCCGCTTAATGAAAAAGAGCGCGCTTTTTTACCCGTTTCTGCTGATAACTATGTCAGATTAAAGAATGAGTATCTTGCGGAAATTGAGAACCCTTAATTAATATGAATATGTCCCTCATTATCAAACGCTTCATCTTTAATCAATTCTTCTGCCAATTCTTCTAAATCGAAACGATTGGCAGCAAACACCGCCAAAATATCAGATTCTGTTATCAACTCTTGCGCTGTCTGCTGCTGGAGCCATTGGAGGCTCACCCAACAGCCGATTAATGCACCCGCTTGTTGCGCAGAAAAGTTGACGGCTAACTTATCGCTATCCCAACGTTGGATGTCTGCAAATAAAATATCTTGATTCATTGTTATTCCACTTAATCTTGTAATATACGCCGCAGTTCGCGTTGGACCTGTTTAGCACCGGGGCGGATACCTCGCCACAGCATAAAGCTTTCAGCAGCCTGACCAACCAACATCCCCAGTCCATCAAGCACCTTTCTGGCACCTAGTTCATGAGCCCACTGATTAAAGGGCGTCACATCAGGTCCATACACCATATCGTAGCAAGTCATTTCCGGTTTGATCAGGCTATCTGATAAGCCGGGTAATTGGCCCGCTAAACTCGCTGATGTGGAATTGATAATGACATCAAACTCCGGCTCATTGGCTTCATCAAGTCCAAGCGTAGAAACCGGCCCGTAAGCAGAAAAGATATCGGCTAATTGCTGGGCTTTTTCTGTGGTTCTATTAGTAATGACAACCGCTTCAGGTTTTTGAGCCAGCAAAGGGAGAATCACCCCCCGAGCAGCGCCACCAGCACCGACTAATAAGATCCGCTTGCCAGACAATTCTACCTGATTTTGTAGTAGATCTTGTACTAGGCCTTCACCATCGGTGTTATCACCTAGAATGGCTCCATCATCGAGTTTTTTTAACGTATTCACGGCACCCGCCAACTTTGCGCGCTCAGTAAGTTGAGTCGCATACAGATAGGCCTGCTCCTTAAAGGGCACAGTGATATTGCAACCTCGCCCACCGGAAGCAAAGAAAGCATCTGCGGCTGCAACAAATTCACCAATGGGTACCAGCTCAGCAGTATACGTCATTGCTTGGGCTGTTTGCCGGGCAAACAGAGTATGAATGAAAGGGGATTTACTCTGGCCTATGGGATTTCCGAAAACGACGTACTTATCCATGTGAGATTGCTGTCCAAAAATAATAAAGGGTCGATAAATCGACCCTATCACTGCTCTACCTCAAGCTCAAACAGTTAATATGATCACCAATTTCTCGGCTTAAGATAGTTCTCATAAAGATTGGCTTCTGGCGATCCCTCTATCGGCTGATAGCAATATTCCCAACGGGCCAATGGCGGCATCGACATTAATATTGATTCTGTACGGCCACCGCTTTGCAGGCCAAACAGGGTACCGCGATCATAAACCAGATTAAATTCCACATAGCGGCCACGGCGGTATAGCTGGAATTCACGTTCACGTTCACCGTATGCCGTATGCCTACGCTTGTCGACAATGGGTAAGTAAGCGTCTGAGTAACCGTTACCAACCGCCCGCATATATGCGAAACTTTTCTCGAACCCCCACTCATTAAGATCATCAAAGAACAGGCCACCAACACCGCGGGGTTCATTGCGATGCGGTAAAAAGAAGTATTTATCGCACCATTCTTTATGTTGTTGATAGGTATCCTCACCAAAAGGGACGCAAATTGCTTTCGCGGTATCGTGCCAGTGCTGGCAATCCTCTTCAAACGGATAAAAAGGAGTCAGATCAAAACCACCACCAAACCACCATACCGGTGCTTCCCCTTCTTTTTCTGCAATGAAAAAACGCACATTGGCATGGGAGGTCGGCACATATGGGTTGTTCGGGTGAATCACCAAGCTCACGCCCATAGCTTCAAACCCACGGCCTGCCAGTTCAGGACGGTGCGCGGTGGCTGATGCCGGCATTTGAGTGCCAAATACATGGGAGAAGTTCACGCCCGCTTGTTCAAATACACTGCCATTACGCAACACACGGCTGCGTCCGCCACCACCCTGTTCGCGCTGCCACTCATCCTGCTCAAATATTGCCGCGCCATCCTGATGTTCCAGGCTCTGGCAAATACTATCCTGAAGTGAGAGTAAAAACGCTTTCACAGCATGTTTATCGACGTGACCCATCATTTCTCCTTGTATAACCGTAAAACTTTACTGCCACTTGCTAACCTTGGCGCAACACATTATTACTGCATGCATCACGAATTTCAGTCGGATTTTCTCGCCCGCCAGTCTCACCTTCTAAGATAGCACTTAGATGTTCGCCCAACTGATCATAGACTTCAGTCGCTGTTTTACATGGCGGCAACCCTGTTAAGTTAGCGCTGGTTGAAGTGATCGGTTTACCAAAGTAAGTACAGAGCTGTTGTACCAAAGGATGATCACTGACACGTACCGCGATTGAGTTAAATTGCCCGGTCAGAAAAGCCGGTACATTTTTTTTCACCGGCATAACCCAAGTCACCGGACCAGGCCAGGTCGCAAAAATTTTCTGCTTTTGCTGCTCAGTCAGCTGGCTATCATCAATATAGGGCAACAACTGCTGATAATCAGCAGCAATCAGGATCAATCCTTTTTCAACAGGACGCTGTTTTAAGGCTAATAGTTTTTCGACCGCCTGCTGATTATCAGGATCGCAACCCACTCCAAACACGCCCTCTGTCGGGTAAGCAATGACTTTACCGTCTTTTAACGCCGCTACAACTTGTTGCAGGTTGTCCATATCGACCTCATCAATAACCATATTAAAAGCAATAAAAAAGGCGCTCTAAAGAGAGCGCCTCTTGAATTCATGGCTATTATTTAACCCTTTAGACGTTCTTGTAAAGCTGCATCTTTCGCGATGACTGATTCAGCGTTCTTTTGACGCTCCGCCTTCACCGCTTGCGCCAGTTCTTTATCGCCCGTCGCTAGAATTTGTGCCGCCAGATAACCCGCGTTTTTCGCGCCCGACTTACCAATAGCAACCGTCGCCACAGGCACACCGCCGGGCATCATTGCCGTTGACAGTAGAGCATCCATTCCCTGAAGCGGGCCAGCGTCGATCGGCACACCAATAACCGGTAATGTAGTGATACCCGCAACAGCACCCGCTAAGTGGGCAGCCAAACCTGCCGCACAGATAAATACGCCACAACCGCGCGCCTCAGCATCCGTCACATAAGCGTGAGTTGCTGCAGGTGTGCGATGAGCCGAAGTAACTTTCACTTCCGTTGTAATTTCAAAAGACTTTAAAACATCAAGCGTTGCCTGCATTACCGGCAAATCCGAATCTGATCCCATCAAAACAGCAACAAAGGGCTTAGTCATCAGTATTCCTTCCATATTTAAGTGACGTAAACGATTGCGTAAGTATTATAGCGGAATTTTCAAAGAGATCGAGAACGTTTACGATTGGATATGGTGACACTTTTTATCAGCACATTGCAGCTTAGTGCCACTGGCAAGATTTTTCTCTGTTACCAATGGGAATCCGCATTTTCCACATTGCTGAGAAACAGGTTTGTTGTTCACTGCAAAACGACATGCTGGGTATTGATCGCAAGCATAAAAGACTTTGCCGTAACGAGACTTACGTTGAACAAGATTACCTTTGTGGCAATCAGGGCACAAAATCTGGGTATCGTCGGCTTTTTTCTCTAACGGCTCAATATGCTGGCAATCCGGGAAGCTGGCACAACCAATAAACATCCCAAAACGACCCTGGCGTAATACCAGTTCGTCTTCGCACTGCGGACAAGGCTTACCAAGATGTTTAACAATGTGTCCATCGTTGTGATTTAGCGGGCGGATAAAGCCACAATCGGGATAATTAGAGCACCCAAGAAAAGGGCCGCGCTTGCCATAACGCATCGCCAACGTCCCACCACAGTTGGGGCAGGATTGTTCTTGCTCTAACGCGTGTTCATGAGCACTAAATAACGGGTCGTTAATTTTACCGGCCATACAATATTTTCACTCGCTAGGGCAGGGATATCGATAATTAATGCAGGTAACCGTCTTCGGCACCGTAAAGCAGATCTTCCATTTGGCTGTAGGCATTTTCATTGCCCGGTGCATTAAACAGCACCATCAAAATGATCCACTTCAGATCGTCTAACACAAATTCTGTTGTTTCCAGCTCCATCACACGATCAATAACCATTTCACGGGTATCAGCGCTTAAGACATGAATTTGTTCAAGATAAGTTAAGAAGCCACGACATGTAACATCCAGCCGTGCCATCTCCTGCGGGATATAAACACGTATTGACGTGACCGCACTATCGTTCATATAAGGCGTATCTTCAGTATCTTGCAATGCTGCAAGTTTCTCTAACCAAGTTAGAGCCTTATAGATATCATCTTGATGAAATCCAGCACGGCTAAGCTCATCGGAAAGCTCATCCTGATCAACCAATAGTTCCACATCGCTGTGGATATAGGTTTCAAACAGGTACATTAGAATGTCCATCATAACTAGCCCCTCCTCGTTCTGATATAACCACCGGGCACTGTAGTGACAACACCTTGCAATTCTAGTTCCAACAATTGCATCATAACTTCATGTACGGGTTGTTGACAGCGTTCAGCAACTATATCTACGGGTGTTGCTTCATTGCCTACGTTAGCCAACACCATTGAAAATGGCAATTCTTCATTTTCAGGTTGTGGCAATGACAAGTTCATTTGGTTACTTATTGCGCATTCTGTCAGAGATCCCACCTCTTCAAAGATATCGACCGGACTTTCTACCAGTTTAGCACCAGCTTTAATCAAGGCATTGCAACCCCGACTGGCTGGATTTTGAATAGAGCCTGGCAACGCGAAGACTTCCCGTCCCTGTTCAAGCGCGTAACGCGCCGTAATTAACGAACCACTCTTTTCTGCTGCTTCTATAACCAATACGCCAACTGACAGCCCGCTGATCACTCGGTTCCGACGCGGAAAGTTTTGTGGCCGCGGTTTTTCATCGGGCCAGAACTCAGAAACCAGTGCACCTTGCTCTGCAATTTGACCCGCCAAGTCACGGTGCCGGGCGGGATAGATATGATTCAGCCCTGAACCCAGCACAGCAACCGTCGCTCCGCCATTTTTTAGTGCCCCGTAATGTGCCTGCCCATCAATACCTAAAGCCAAGCCACTGGTGACCACATAATTGGCAGCGACCAGCGCGGCTGAAAAATGATACGCCGCCTCACGACCATCGATACTGGCAGAGCGACTGCCGATAACCGCAAGCTGTGGCTCGCGCAACCAGTGCGTTTCACCACGAACGAACAATAATGGGGGAGCGGAAGCTATCTCTTTTAAAAGCGCCGGGTAATGCGGTGAATCCAACGTGAGAATAGATTGCCCACGTTGCTCAGCCCAAGCCAAACAGGTTTCAATCCGCTGGCGTTTGGGGTGGTGGAGGGCGTGAACCTGTTGCTCTGAAAGTCCGATTATCCGCAACTGTTCCGCGGGCATCGAGAGCAATTGTTGAGGGGTCGTATATTGTAAGAGCTTACTGATCCGGTTGCCACCCAAATAAGGAACAGCAGCCAGGATCAGCCAACTCTCTAATGTTTTACTCATCAATCCGTTAAACGCGGAGGTAAAGCAAGCATCCCGGCACGAAAAGGTTGCAGGCTCCGGGTTACTACCGCCAGACTAAAATATTCATATGGTCGGATAACCATGACCTCACCAATGAGAAGACTGCTGAGCTGCTGTTTTTCAGGTAACCAGCCATGTTCATTTTTATAAGCATAATCACCTTTATTCCCGGTTACTTTTGCACCAGGTTTAAATAACTGCAACACATTACCCGCTGTTAAATTATCCAGATGACCACGATCAAGCACGACGACTTGAGACGTCGCTATATAGCTATGCCCTTCTAGATTCCCTAAAACACTCGCCTGAATATCAGCTGGCGGCTTTGATGGGGAAAAATGCATATCAACGTCTGATACCGTTAAGGGGGCAGGCAATAAAATATCGTTTTGACTGATCTCTTGCCGAAAAGATTCCACCGTCATTAAGCTCATATTTTCTTGTATTTCCAACGCTCTAAGCTTTGCCACCTCTTTGAGTGATATCACTTTTCCATCAGGCCTATCTTTTCGCACAAACTCCGCGGCGACACGATACACCCACCACTCAGTGCCTAGCAATAACTCAGAATCAACCCACACTTTATCTCCGCGAGACATATATCCGCGCTGTTCGCTTGCCCCCAAAACCCGGGGAAGTTGAGCGAGACGTTGCTCGGTGATTAATTTATTGTCAGCCAGGTAAGGAAGCATCAACGTTTCTTGCAATGTGGTGATCGCAGAGTGTTGAACACGTATTTGGGGTGAGATCACGACATTTTTTTTAAATTGTAACTGAGGACGGCCATTAACCCATACAAGGTGCAATTGATCCCCCGGATAGATCAAGTGCGGATTTTTAATATAAGCATTGGCTTGCCAAAGCTGTGGCCATAACCACGGGTTTTCAAGAAAATGTGCCGAGATATCCCATAGGGTATCGCCTTTTTTGACCGTATAAACCTCGGGAATATTTTTCTTTACACTGGGTAGCGTCGTATCCGCCCAACAAACAGAAAATGAAGAAATCACAATAAACAATAAGACGCACGCTCTCATGCCGAGCCTTCCCTGTAGATAACCACTGAATGATATAAGTGCAAGCATCAAAGGTGTCATCCGCTTAGAAAGATGTCCAAGGCAACTTGGCGAACAGATAATGGTTTTGGGCACAGTTCAACTTTTCGTTGTTCCAAATACATCGGATACTTACCAAGTCTGCTGATAGCTCCCTAATCTACTACACCGCAATCTGTTCATTCTCTTGACTAATAATGCAAAGAATTCTTCCCTTCAATGATTATCACTGACGATGTTATACAGCCAATGCTGTTATTTGATCTTTAAAATGACTAGAATTAGAGCAAGTAAGCTATTTCCGTTTTTAGCACAGTTCAATTTTTCCGAGTACCTATGTCAGTATTACAAGTATTAATATTCCCTGATGAGCGTTTACGCACTGTCGCCAAACCCGTAGAAGCCGTCACACCTGAAATCCAGAAAATTGTCGATGACATGTTAGAAACCATGTATGACGAAGAGGGTATTGGCCTGGCAGCAACCCAGGTTGATATTCATCAGCGTATAGTTGTGATTGATATTTCTGAAGAACGCGACCAACCTATGGTGCTGATCAACCCGGAAATCACCGACAAACGCGGTGACGATGGTATCGAAGAAGGCTGCTTATCTGTTCCCGGTGCCAGAGCACTGGTTTCGCGCGCTGCGGAAGTGACCGTAAAAGCCCTCGATCGCGACGGTAATGAATTTAGCTTTGATGCCGATGATCTGCTGGCTATCTGCGTGCAGCATGAACTTGACCACCTGGCAGGAAAACTCTTTGTTGACTACCTGTCACCACTGAAGCGTCAGCGCATCAAGCAAAAGCTAGAAAAACTGAAGCGTATTCACGACAAAAATTAATCATTAGAGGTTACCTTGAGCAAACCGTTACGTATTGTTTTTGCTGGTACACCTGACTTCGCCGCCCGTCATCTGGCGGCGTTGTTGTCTTCACAGCATGAAGTTATCGCCGTTTACACCAAACCGGACAGCCCTGCCGGCCGCGGTAAAAAATTAACCGCCAGCCCAGTTAAAAATATCGCCCTAGCGAGTGATATTCCGGTTTATCAGCCCGCATCGCTGCGCAATGAAGCAGCTCAGCAAGAACTGAAAGCCCTCAATGCCGATCTCATGGTCGTCGTGGCATATGGCCTGATCCTGCCAACTGAAGTGCTGGAAACACCCAAGCTGGGCTGTATCAATGTGCACGGCTCGATCCTGCCTCGTTGGCGGGGAGCCGCACCGATTCAGCGCGCCATCTGGGCCGGTGATGAGGAAACAGGCGTCACCATCATGCAGATGGACGAAGGCCTCGATACAGGTGATATGCTGAGTATCGCAACCTTACCTATTGAAGCCGCAGACACCAGCGCCACCATGTATGAAAAGCTGGCCGGGCTCGGTCCTGAGGCATTGATTGATTGTTTAGCCAATATTGCCGCGGGTACGGCAGTTGCTGAAAAGCAAAATGATGAACTGGCAAACTATGCAAAGAAATTAAGCAAAGAAGAAGCAAAGATTGACTGGACCATGGATGCCGCCGCCATTGAGCGCTGCATTCGCGCCTTCAATCCATGGCCGATGAGCTTCTTTGAAGTTGCCGGGCAGAATGTCAAAGTGTGGCAAGCCGTTGTTGAAGAAGACAGCCAGGGTAAAGTTCCGGGCACGATCCTGTCAGCAGACAAGCAAGGCATTGCCGTCGCGACCGGAAAAGGCGCATTACGCCTCACCGAGCTTCAACCTCCCGGAAAGAAAGCGATGAAAGCGCAAGATTTACTCAACTCGCGCCGAGAATGGTTTGAACCTGGCACCGAACTGTAATTGTAAAGTCTGAAGCCTGTGCCCAGCCACTGGCTTTTTTCTTTGCAACATCATTGAAAACTATAACGACTCTGACCATAGCGGTTCAACACGACGCGACTACGTTCAAGAGCCAAAAAGCATGCGTACCATTTTTATACAAAATTTATCCGTATAATGGGGCGCTTTCGATGCCATTATTGAGCGAAGTAGCAAGATCGTGATGGCTACGTGGAAACTAATTTCAGGAAATACGTATGAACGTAAGAGCCGCAGCAGCCCAAGTTGTTTATCAGGTTGTTGATCAGGGGCAATCCCTTTCAGCTGCACTACCTGCAGCCCAGCAGCAAATTCGAGATCGTGACCATGCCTTGCTGCAAGAGATCTGCTACGGCGTACTACGCTGGCTGCCACGTTTAGAATCCATTACGACACAGCTAATGGATAAGCCCTTGAAAGGTAAACAACGTGTATTCCACCATTTGATTTTGGTGGGTTTGTACCAACTAGGCCACATGCGCATACCCGCTCACGCCGCTGTCGCAGAAACCGTTAATGCGACCAAAGATCTCAAGAAACCCCAGCTGCGCGGTTTAATTAATGCCATTTTGCGTAACTACCAACGCCAGCAGGAAAGTTTAGATGCCAAGGCAATGAGCCATGATGCCGGTAAATATGGCCACCCCGGCTGGTTACTAAAGCTGCTAAAACAAAGCTACCCGGAACAGCTGGAAGCGATTGTTACGGCAAACAATACCAAGGCACCAATGTGGCTACGGGTAAACCGCCAGCACCACACCCGAGAGGAATACCGCAAGCTTCTTGATGAGGCGGGTATCGAAACCGAATTACACCCAGAAGCCGCTGACGCGCTACGTTTATTGGCTCCTTGTGATGTCAGTAAGTTGCCTGGCTTTGCTGATGGCTGGTCTTCGGTACAGGATAGTGCCGCACAGTTGGCTGTCGATTACCTGCAGCCACAAGCCGGTGAATTAATTCTCGATTGTTGTGCAGCCCCCGGTGGTAAAACGGCCCATATCATGGAGCGCCAGCCAACAGCCAAGGTCGTGGCAATTGATTGCGATGAAAGGCGCCTGCTGCGAGTTCACGAAAATCTGGAACGCTTGCAGCTGGATGCAACGGTGCTGTGTGCCGATGCCCGTTATCCTGCCGATTGGTGGCAAGGAGAGAAGTTCGATCGAATCCTGCTTGATGCCCCTTGCTCTGCAACCGGTGTGATCCGCCGTCACCCTGATATCAAGTGGCTACGTCGCGCAGATGATATCGAAGCACTGGCCAGCCTGCAGGCTGAGATTTTCGACGCGATGTGGCAGCAACTGAAACCTGGCGGGACTCTGGTCTATGCTACCTGTTCAATCACACCGCAGGAAAACAGCCAGCAAGTGAAAAACTTCCTGGCCCGTACCGCCGATGCCACCCTGATCAATAGAGGCCAAGAAGCCGACAGCGATCCGGAACAGCCCGGTCGTCAGATCTTGCCCGGTGAGTCAGACATGGATGGTTTCTACTACGCCGTGTTACAAAAGCGCTAACGGTCACAAGGCTAACGACCACAGTACCAGAACATCTCAGGATGTTCTGGTACTGTGGTCGTTGTAACCAATACAGAAGAATATAATCAGGCATATGCTATGAAAATTATCATTCTCGGCGCCGGCCAGGTCGGTGGCACACTGGCTGAGAACCTTGTCGGTGAAAACAATGATATTACTATCGTTGATAAAGACCCTAAACGCCTGCGTGAATTGCAGGATAAATATGACCTGCGGGTTGTACAAGGTTTTGCCAGCCACCCCCGTACCTTGCGTGAAGCTGGCGCTCAGGATGCCGACATGTTGGTTGCCGTCACTAACTCTGACGAAACCAACATGATCGCCTGCCAAATCGCCTTTTCTCTGTTCAATACTCCCAACCGGGTCGCTCGCATCCGGTCGCCGGAATACCTCAAAGAAAAAGAGTTGTTATTCCAGTCAGATGCCGTACCGGTTGATCACCTGATTGCCCCGGAAGAACTGGTTACCGGGTATATCGAACGCTTGATCGAGTATCCAGGCGCGCTGCAGGTGGTCGGTTTTGCTGAAGATAAAGTCGGTCTGGTCGCCGTTAAAGCCTATTACGGTGGCCCGCTGGTCGGTAATGCCCTGTCGGCACTTCGCGAACACATGCCGCATGTCGATACGCGTGTTGCCGCCATTTTTCGCCAGGGGCAGCCGATTAGGCCGCAAGGTACCACCATTATCGAAGCTGATGACGAAGTGTTCTTCGTGGCAGCCAGTAACCATATCCGTTCGGTAATGAGTGAACTGCAACGTCTTGAGAAACCATACAAACGCCTGATGATTGTCGGCGGCGGTAATATCGGGGCAGGTCTGGCTCGTCGTCTGGAGCAGTCTTACAGTGTTAAGCTGATTGAACGTAATCCTGAACGCGCAGAAAATCTGTCAGAAATGCTGGAAAATACCATCGTCTTCTGTGGGGATGCCTCAGATCAGGAACTGCTGAGCGAAGAGCATATTGAGCAAATTGATGTGTTCATTGCGGTAACCAATGACGATGAAGCCAACATCATGTCGGCGATGCTGGCCAAACGCATGGGCGCCAAAAAAGTCATGGTGCTGATCCAGCGCGGTGCGTATGTGGACTTAGTGCAAGGCGGCAATATTGATATCGCGATCTCCCCACAGCAGGCAACCATTTCAGCCTTACTGACCCATGTCCGCAGAGCCGATATTGTCAATGTCTCTTCATTGCGCCGCGGGGCCGCTGAAGCCATTGAGGCTATCGCCCACGGTGATTCCAGCACCTCGAAAGTCGTTGGCCGTGCCATTGGTGATATCAAGCTTCCACCGGGTACCACCATTGGCGCAGTGGTTCGTGGCGATGAAGTACTGATTGCCCACGACCGCACATTAATAGAGCAGGATGATCACGTCGTGATGTTCCTGGTTGATAAAAAATATATCCCAGATGTTGAGCGCTTATTCCAACCAAGCCCGTTCTTCTTGTAAGACTACCTGTATAACATTATGGTCAATTTTCGTCCCATATTATTCGTAATTGGGCTGGTTCTATCTAAGATAGCCCTGTTCATGTACGTCCCGACTCTGGTCGCCTTTTTTACCGGCACCGGCGGGTTTATCGATTTTGCCATTGCGGTATTCATCACCCATACCGTGGCTTTTCTGTGCCTGACATTTGGCCGTACCCAGAAGTTTAAATTAGGGGTCAGGGATATGTTCCTGATCACCACGCTGGTGTGGACGATTGCCAGTGCCTTTGCCGCATTACCCTTCGTGTTTATCAACCATATCAGCTTTACCGATGCTTACTTTGAAACCATGTCGGGGATCACCACGACCGGTTCGACGGTGCTCAGCGGTCTGGATGATATGGCACCGAGTATTCTGCTATGGCGTTCCACCTTACAATGGCTCGGGGGGATTGGCTTCATTGTCATGGGGGTCGCGATCCTGCCGATGCTCAACGTCGGGGGAATGCGCCTGTTCCAGACGGAATCATCAGACTGGTCAGAGAAAAGCTCACCTCGAACCAAGAGCGTGGCGAAGAATATCGTGATCGTCTATCTGGTCCTGACTCTGCTGTGTATTCTCGGTTTTATCATGACAGGGATGAACACCTTCGATGCCATAAACCATGCGTTCACTACCTTATCAACCGGAGGCTACTCAACCTCAGATGGTTCAATGAATCACTTTTCCAACAGTGCTCACTGGGTCGCGATTGTTTTCATGTTCGCGGGTGGGTTACCGTTTCTGCTATTCGTCCAGGTTTTGCGGAAAAAAAGTGCCGCAGCACTACTGACCGACGCCCAGGTACGTGGCTTCACATTATTGGTTCTGACTGCAGGGCTGATCGTGGCATTGTGGTTAACCTGGAAACTGGATTACGCCTTTAGCGATGCATTTAGAGTTTCGCTGTTTAACATCATTTCAGTCGTCACCACCACCGGGTTCGGCCTTGATGACTTTACGTCCTGGGGTCCACTGCCAAGCATTATCTTTGCCTTTATTATGCTGGTCGGGGGATGTTCGGGTTCAACGGCTGGCGGGATCAAGATCTTCCGCTTTCAGGTCGCTTTTGCCTTATTGCGCAAACAAATGATGCAGCTGATCCATCCGTCAGGAATGTTCATCCAGCGTTATAACGGCCGGCCGGTCACAGAAAGCATCGTCCGCTCAGTGGTCGCATTCGCCTTAACCTTTATCATCACGATCGTACTTATTGCCGCCATACTTGGCCTCCTGGGGTTAGACCCGGTAACCAGTGTTACCGGAGCCGTCACTGCGGTTGCCAATGTCGGGCCGGGGATGGGCAATGTCATTGGCCCGACCGGTAATTTTGCGACGCTGCCGGATCTCGCCAAATGGGTCCTGAGCTTCGGGATGCTGATGGGGCGCCTGGAAATACTGACCGTCTTAGTGGTGTTCTTTCCGGCCTTCTGGCGTAACTAATCGACTAGACAGCAATAAAGAGAGCGAGATCGCTCTCTTTGACTATCTGACCCGGCAGTTTAAATCGGCTTGACGTAATAGTAGATAGCAAAGAAATGGCACATCGTACCGCCGAGCACAAACAGATGCCAGATGGCGTGGTTATAAGGAATACGATCATTAACGTAAAACACCACGCCCAGCGAATAGATCACTCCGCCTAAGCCAAGCAACACTAGGCCGCCATGCGATAGCGACAAGGCCAGTTGATAGATCGCAATCAACGATAACCAGCCCATGGTAAGGTACGTCACCAGCGACAGGCGTTTAAAGCGGTAGACAAAGATAATTTTCAGCGCGATTCCTATCAGTGCCAAGCCCCATATCACGGTCATTAACGTGATGGCCAAAGGGGTGCGTAATGAAATCAGCAAGAAAGGGGTATAAGTACCGGCAATCAGCAGATAGATTGCACAGTGATCAAAGGTTTTCAGGGCGCGTTTGGTCCGTTCAAAAGGGATCGCATGGTATAAAGTAGACGCGAGATACAGCAATATCATGCTGCTCCCATAAATACTCAGGCTGACAAGGCTCAGAGCATCGGCATTGGCATCTATCGCCTGAAGCAACAATAAAACCAGGCCCACGATACCAAAAATCATCCCGAAGCCATGGCTGATACTATTAGCCACTTCTTCAGCTGTCGAATATTCTGGCTTTAGCGCCATATTCTTACTCATCTCAGCCATCCCAACGTAGGTTTCATGTTCAAAACATAAGCAGTATGACACAGTTGAACTTACACTTGTAAGCTCAACCTGAAACAGCCTTAAAAATAATCTCTCTGATGATGAACATGAACCAAAACTCACCTTGACCATTGGTGTTTTTAAAGAAAAATGCTGCTCGCTATTTTAGCAGCTCAACCGTAGCTCGGCGGGCCGCGTCAGGATCTCGCGCGATAATGCCATCAACAATACGTTGATGAATATCCAGCTTCAATAACCGATCCCGGGTAATAATACGGAAATAGTTTTCAAAAACCGCTTTAAACAAATTACCAAACGGACTGATAAAATGGTTACCGGAAGCAAAATAGATCAGTTGATGATACCGCGTATCGACTTCAATCCATTTATTCTGATCAAAATGCTTA
Organism: Photobacterium sp.; assembly: GCF_033720175.1. Lineage (GTDB taxonomy): Bacteria > Pseudomonadota > Gammaproteobacteria > Enterobacterales > Vibrionaceae > Photobacterium. Next base: position 61,813 of record NZ_JAWWDA010000020.1, on the reverse strand, counting down.
CCCAGACTATGCATTTCCTGCATCAGGGCCTGTAGTTCATCCCGATCGCTATCACTGGCATTCAGAGCAGTCAACGCCGCGGCCTCTGGCTCTAAGGTGAGTCGTACCTGCTGAAACTCTGCCACTAATTCGCAATGTTCATCAAAATTCAACCAGGCCAGTAAATCCTGATCGAGATAATTCCAGTTACGCTTTGGCAAGACTCGGGTGCCAATACGCGGGCGGGGCAATACCATACCTTTCGCCGCCAGCATCTTGATCGCTTCGCGAACCGCAGTACGGCTGACGCCGTACATTTCACCGAGTTCAACTTCTCCCGGTAAAATGTCACCGGGCTTTGTTTCTCCCTGTAATATACGTTGTCCGATTGATTCTGCTAATTTATAAGACAAGTTGCGATTAACGACTAATCGCTGCTGATCGTGTTCCATTCACCCTCTCTACACAGGCTCTTTTTTATAATAGTTTCTGCATTACACCATAAAGCCATGGCTGTGAAACAGCTTATCTTCACACTTGCAACACAAGCCCTACATTCTCTTTCTATTCAACATAAAATTGACGAAAAACACCACATTAAGCGCTCATAGTTTGCTCGACTTATCATTCGCTTGTTGCTATTCTCTGCGCCGAAAATAACACGAAAAACCCAATATCTCGGTTCCGGACGGGCTTTGCCTATGGGGTTACCCCTGCGGAGGTATTGATTTTATTTTTTGGCCACGGATGAGCCTGACACTAGGTAAATCATGCGCCCTGCATCCCCGGCCAGGTATATAAGTACCACCCCTCGCAGTCCATCTCGTTTACGCAGCAGCACTTTTGCTCCAAGGTTTAAAACAAAAAAAGTGCCTCAGCACGTTGCAGACGTTCACACCATGCCGGTCCACGAGCCAGTTGGTGTAACCCCTGATAACGAGCAAGCCGCTTAATCCTCGTCCTTACGGGGGCTATCAGTCAAAGGCAGTGCTACCCTCGCTGCCTTTTGTTCATCCCGATCATTTTTCACCTAGCATTATGCCTCCTGCCGCCGTATCACGGCCTTGTTACCATTTGTATCAATCCAAAGTTTGTTATAATTTACCCGCCATAAAATATAACAATATTTTCAGCTCAGCCTTAATTGTGGAGAAAAAATGAAGACCCATCGCGTTAACGAACTGATTGAATTGATCCACCCTGAATGGAAAAAAGACCCAGATCTCAACCTGGTTCAATTTCTTATCAAACTGGCTGAAGAAGCAAAATACGAAGGTCAATTAGAAGACTTGACCGATGACGTGCTGATCTATCATCTGAAAATGCGCAACAGCGATGATAAAACAATGATCCCGGGCATCGCTAAAGATTGCGAAAATGATTTCAAAACTGCGATATTACGTGCTCGCGGCATTATAAAATAAGACTGACCCTGTTACATCCTCGGGTATTTCATCATGGCTGATCATCAGATCAGCCCTCTTCCCCGCTATAGCCCCCACTCACGCCACCTATTGCTGAAACTATGACCTTGTTAGAGTAATCGGCCCACGAGGTGTTATATAATTAACAACATCTGCTTATTATAATTTACATATCGGTCAGGCAACGTACCTGAGCCGGAAGCCTTTTGCTAATTCAGTATAAGGAAGCCCGAGGAAGTCATGTCATGAGCCACGAGAAAATTAAAATCAAGGATGTCACCGCGCAGCAATTTAATCCCAAGACGCACAAAGGCACCTCCGATCGTTTCAATCCAAGCAATCAAATCTATGTCCGTGCCGTTAAAGGAATTTATCAGAAATTGCGCCAACGTATGGGGTGGCTGTTTATGCTGCTTTTTATGGGCGTACCGTGGATTTCTTATGGTGACCGTCAGGCTATTTTACTGGATATTGGCCACCAGCAGTTTAACTTCTTTGGCACTACCCTATGGCCGCAAGATTTAACCCTGCTGGCCGTCCTGTTCATGATTGCGGCCTTTGCTCTGTTTTTTGTGACCACTTTTCTGGGACGCGTCTGGTGTGGTTATTTCTGTCCGCAAACGGTCTGGACCTTCATCTATATCTGGTTTGAAGAAAAACTCGAAGGCGCCGCCAATAAGCGCCGTAAGCAAGATTCCCTGCCAATGACCGGAAAATTGCTGGGCAGGAAAATCCTGAAACATACCGCCTGGTGGGCCGTAGCATTGGCTACCGGCCTCACTTTTGTTGGCTATTTTTTGCCAATAAAAGAATTGGTTATCGATTTTTTCACCTTTAATGTCGGCTTCTGGGCCGGTTTCTGGGTACTGTTTTTTGCCGGTTGTACCTATGCCAATGCAGGCTGGATGCGTTCTATTGTCTGTATCCATATGTGCCCTTACGCCCGCTTCCAATCCGCGATGTTCGACAAAGATACTTACATCGTTGGTTATAATGCTGAACGCGGGGAAGCTCGCGGGCCGCGTCCGCGTAAAAAAGATCCGAAAGCGTTAGGGCTGGGTGACTGTATTGACTGTGACCTGTGTGTTCAGGTATGCCCGACCGGGATCGATATTCGTGACGGCCTGCAATATGAATGCATTAACTGCGGAGCCTGTGTCGATGCTTGTGATCAGACCATGGAACGCATGGGGTATGAGACACGCCTGATCAGCTATACCACAGAGCATAAGCTAGAAGGGCATAAAACCCATGTTTTGCGTCCTAAACTGCTCGGCTATGGTGCGGTCATGGTCGCCATGGCAGGCCTGTTCTTATACTTACTCGCCTCTGTGCAGCCTATGGGGCTGGATGTTCTGCGTGACCGCAACGATTTATTCCGGATCAATAATGAAGGCCTGATAGAAAATACCTATACCTTAAAAATTCTCAATAAAACCCAGCAGGATACCACCTACACGCTCGCGGTCGATGGACTGGAAGACGTTGAATGGTATGGCCCGCAAACAGTGACTATTTCTGCAGGCGAAATTTATACCTTGCCAATCAGCCTGGGGGTTGATCCTTATTTATTGAAAACCCCCATTGCGGATATCACTTTTATTCTGGAAAGAGGCGAAGGGGAAAACAAAATCCGGCTACAGACCGAGAGCCGGTTTATCGGCGAACTTCGCTAACCCAGTTCATCACTATGAGCCAGAAAAGGGCCTAATCAGGCCCTTTTTCAATATGATGATATACTACCGCTTTAATTACCTAGGTTTCGGAATTGGTCACCATGACACAACAAGGCTTTAGTTTTTCCGATCTGACTCCTGATTTATTGCTCGACGCCATTGAAAGTACTGGTGTACGGGCCGAATCAGGATTACTGGCGCTTAACAGCTATGAAAATCGCGTCTATCAATTTAAAGCCGAAGACGGCGAGCGTTATGTGGTCAAGTTCTATCGCCCGCAACGCTGGAGTAATGAGCAAATTCAGGAAGAGCACGATTTTACTCATGAACTTGCTGAACACGAAATTCCGGTAGCAGCACCTATCGCCTTTGCGGGTGAAACCTTGATGCATTTTGAGCAACATCGTTTTGCACTGTTCCCAAGTGTTGGCGGTCGCCAATTTGAAGTGGATAACCTTGACCAGCTTGAGTGGGTCGGGCGCTTTCTCGGCCGTATCCACCGTGCCGGCCAGAGCAAAGCATTTATCCATCGCCCCACCATCGGGCTGGATGAATACCTTCACCAACCTCGCCAGATTTTAGAAAATGCGGATTTTATTCCAGATCACCTTAAAACCGTCTTTTTTTCCGATCTGGATTTACTGATCCGCGAACTCAGCCAGCACTGGCATACAGACTGGCAATCCATTCGCCTTCATGGCGACTGCCATCCCGGCAATATAATGTGGCGTGACGGACCACTCTTTGTCGACCTGGATGATGCGCGAAATGGTCCAGCCGTGCAGGATTTATGGATGTTGTTAAACGGCGAGCGCCATGACCAAATGGCCCAGCTAGATACTCTGCTGGAAGCTTATAGCGAATTTGCTGACTTTAACCCCAAAGAATTGCAACTAATTGAGCCTTTACGCGGTCTTAGAATGGTGCACTATATGGCCTGGTTAGCAAAACGCTGGCAAGATCCGGCATTTCCGCGTGCATTCCCATGGTTTGCTGATGCAAAATACTGGGAAGGCCAAGTGCTTTCATTTAAAGAACAACTGGCTGCTTTAAATGAACCCCCACTACAGCTGATGCCGCAGTGGTAAGATCCTCACAATAAACAGTTCCACCCATAACAAAAGAAATAGCCCGGTGCTATTTCTGTTAATACCTCAGGGAGTACACCTAAACATGATGAAGAAACTACTCGCTCTAGCCAGCGTAGCCTTATTGTCTTTTTCCGTTCACGCGGCCAAGTTTACGGAAGGCGATCATTACAAAGTGCTTGAACTGCCCCAATCAAGCAGCCCGATAGTGACAGAGTTCTTCTCTTTCTACTGCCCGCACTGTCATAGCTTTGAACCCATGATTCAGGCACTGAAAAAAACGTTGCCAGACAACGCTAAACTACAAAAAAACCATGTGTCGTTCATGGGCGGTCCAATGGGTAATTCCATGAGTAAAGCCTATTCGACGGCCGTGGTTATGGGGGTGGAGGACAAAATGACCCCAGTACTGTTTAACCGTATTCACACCATGAAAAAGCCCCCTCGCAACGATCAGGAACTTCGTCAAATCTTTATCGATGAAGGCATGAGTGCCGAGGATTTTGATGGTGCCTACAACAGCTTTGCCGTTAACTCTATGGTAAACCGCTCCAATAAAGCCTTCACGGACAGCGGCTTAACTGGTGTCCCTGCGGTGATTGTTAACAACAAGTACCTGGTACAAGCCGGTAAGATTAAATCGACTGAAGAGTATTTTGAACTGGTTAACTTCCTGTTGAAAAAGTAAGTTTCCGTCTTTGTTCAGAAAGGGCCAGAGGCCCTTTTTTTATCGGCTATATCACCTGTGCCGTCAGCCTTTTTAATAACCGATCCATCGAGCGGTAACCAAGCGCTTCCGCTAAATGCCCCCGCTCAATGTGTTCTTTACCCCCCAGATCGGCAATAGTCCTGGCCACCTTGATGATCCGGTGATAGGCACGAACCGACAACCCCAGCTGGTGCAACGCCGCTTCCAAAAATTGGGCATCCGCTTTCGCTAATTCGCAATGCTTATCCAGCTCTCGGATCGATAACAGGGCATTGACTTTCCCACCACGCGCCAACATCACTTGCCGGGCCTGAAGAACCCGCCGCTTTATCACCTCGCTGGGCTCACCACGATCACCGCCTTCGGCCAATGTGCCACGGGGCAGGGCGGGAATTTCAATCGACATATCAAACCTGTCAAGAAGCGGACCGGAAAGGCGGCCTAGATACCGCAATATGGCCTGCGGATTGGTCCGGGTTTGATTACCTTCGTAATAACCTGTCGGACTGGGATTAAGGGCGCCTATTAGTTGAAAGCGGGCCGGAAAACACGTTTTGCTGGTGGCACGCGAAATCACGATCTCCCCCGATTCTAAGGGTTCTCTCAACGAATCAAGGGCTTTTCGATCAAATTCCGGCATCTCATCAAGAAACAAAATACCGTTATGGGCCAGCGAGATCTCACCCGGTTTCGGGACAGATCCGCCACCCACGAGTGCAGCCATTGAACTAGAGTGATGCGGGGTACGAAAAGGGCGTTTTAACCAATTCCCTTCGTGCAGGGCTTGTTGCGTTAGCGAAGCAACCGCCGCGGTTTCCAGCGCCTCCTCGTGATCCATGTCAGGCAACAAATCACACAGCCGTGATGCCAGCATGGTTTTCCCCGTGCCGGGCGGCCCCAGAAACAGCAAATTATGGCTACCGGCAGCAGCAATTTCCAATGCCCGCTTACCTTGTTGCTGACCAATAATATCTTGCATATCACGGGTGAAATCCGGCCTTTCCAGTTCAATTTCAGCTTCACTCCGATAGTGCAACCGCAACTGTTGCTGACCACACAAATGGGCGCAAACCGTTAATAAACCTGCAGCCGACTTATGCTGTTCTTTACCCACCAGGGCAACCTGATCACCATTATCATCAGGCACGACCAAACAGCGCCGGGCTTTCATCGCCGCTAAAGCGGCAGGCAGCGCACCTTTAACCATTCGCAATTCACCAGACAACGCCAATTCACCTAAAAACTCATGATCTTTCAGCTTATTTGCTGGAATTTGACCTGATGCGGCAAGGATACCCAAGGCAATAGGCAGATCAAACCGTCCCCCTTCTTTGGGTAAATCTGCGGGTGCCAAATTCACGGTGATCCGCCGGGACGGGAATTCAAAATTGGTATTAACAATCGCACTTCTGACTCTATCACGGGCTTCTTTGACCGTTGTCTCTGGCAAGCCGACTAAATTAAAAGCTGGCATTCCGTTACTCAGATGCACTTCAACCGTGACGGCTGGCGCATCAACACCAACACAAGCTCTGCTATGAACAATGGCAAGCGGCATTTTTAATCATCCTGATGATATGGCAGACAAATAAGTTAATAAACGTCATCAACTCCGTTTCACAAATAGCCTATTTATGCAGATCATTTGCAAAGAAATCTTAAGTTTTTCCTTGTCATGCGAGCCATGTCTGTGTTACCAATTAAGAAGAGCAACAAATAAACAATAAAAACTGGACAGACAGTAGATGCCATTTAACGCCAAAGCCATTGCACTCATTATTAACGTCATCGTGGTGATTATTTTACCGCGAGAGGGGCTGGCAGGCGTAAGGTAACACCAAACACAACAAACGCAGAAAGCCCCCGCACCAAACCGGTTCGGGGGCTTTTTTTTAAACACTGGACGTAAATAGGCTGAAAGAACTAGCGATACGTCTTTCAGCAACTCGCAAGCAGGGAAAGGGGAGCAGCGATGACAGGGGCAGAGTTAGTTGTTACAGCGCTGCAACAACAGGGGATAGCCACGATATTTGGTTATCCAGGCGGCGCGATCATGCCAATCTATGACGCGCTATATGATGGTGGTGTCGAACACATTCTTTGCCGCCATGAACAAGGGGCAGCAATGGCTGCAATTGGTATGGCTCGAGCCACTCAGGATGTCGCGGTCTGCATGGCAACATCAGGCCCCGGGGCGACCAATCTCGTCACCGGTTTAGCCGATGCGTTTCTTGATTCGGTTCCGCTGGTCGCGATAACCGGACAGGTAGCCAGTTCGCATATCGGTACCGATGCCTTCCAGGAAATGGATGTGATAGGCATGTCATTATCCTGTACCAAACACAGCTATCTCGTCACGGATATCAACGACCTTGCCCCAACGTTAGCGGAGGCATTCATCGTTGCCAAAGCTGGCCGACCGGGTCCGGTTATTGTTGATATCGCCAAAGATGTGCAGCTTGCCCAAGCCCCCGTCGAAGTACTGCCACTTATTGAGCCTCCCGCCATGCCCGTGGCAACAACAGAGTCGATCGCTGCAGCACAGCGTCTTTTGTCTGAAAGTCAGCGCCCGGTGCTTTATGTCGGCGGAGGGGTGCAACTGGCCAAAGCAACCGAGACTGTCCGTTCGTTTCTACGCCTTAACCCAATGCCTTCCGTGAGTACGCTTAAAGGGTTGGGTACCGTGGAACGCCATGACCCGCACTACTTGGGGATGCTCGGTATGCACGGTACCAAGGCTGCTAACTTAGTGGTGCAAGAATCGGACTTATTGATTGTTGTCGGTGCCCGTTTTGATGATCGGGTGACGGGTAAACTGGATACCTTTGCCCCGCATGCCAAAGTGATTCACTTAGATATTGATGCCGCAGAGTTCAGCAAGCTGCGTCATGCCCATGCCCCCCTGCGTGGCGATGTTAATGTGATTTTGCCACAGTTAGAGCTATCACAAGACATCACGCCCTGGGTCCGGCACAGTGAAAGGGTACGGTCTGATTTCAAATGGCGCTATAACCACCCGGGCGATCTTATTTATGCGCCACTGTTGCTGAAGCAACTCTCAGACATGATGCCTGACAGCGCGATGATCTCAACCGACGTCGGCCAGCACCAAATGTGGGCAGCGCAACATACCCAGCCGCGCCAGCCGCAAAACTACATTACTTCTGCCGGCTTGGGTACGATGGGCTTTGGTTTGCCCGCGGCGATGGGGGCCAAAGTCGCCAGGCCAGATGATGAATCGATCCTGATCTCGGGAGATGGCTCATTCATGATGAATGTGCAAGAGCTGGGTACGCTAAAGCGTAAGCAAATTCCAGTGAAGATGGTGCTGATCAATAACCAGCGCCTGGGCATGGTAAGACAGTGGCAATCGCTGTTCTTTGATGGCCGCCACAGCGAAACGATCTTAGATGACAACCCTGATTTTGTCGTACTGGCGAGTGCTTTTGGTATTCCGGGAAAAACCATCACCAAGAAAGAAGACGTTGAACCGGCTTTAAAAGAGATGCTAGCCAGTAAAACGGCATACTTACTTCACGTACTGATCTCTGAAGAAGAAAATGTGTGGCCGTTAGTTCCGCCCGGCGCTGCCAACCAAGATATGCTGGAGAATACCTAATGGAAAGATATTTACTCGACATCAAAGCGGATGATAAACCAGTATTACTAGAACGCGTATTACGCGTTATCCGTCACCGCGGCTTTATTATAAAAAAAGTGGTGGCGACCCAAAATCATGAAAGCAAAATTGCGAGTGTCGAAATTATCGTCGACAGCGATCGCCCCATCAGTACGCTTATCAATCAGATAGAAAAGCTTTGGGATATTCGCACCGTCGATACAACAATATTGGAAAACCGAGATTAGTGTATAAGGAAGGAACACAACATGGCAAAAACAGCAGATTATATTTGGTTTAATGGTGAAATGGTTCCCTGGGCAGAGGCGAACGTTCACGTCCTAACCCATGCTATGCACTACGGCACGTCGGTTTTTGAAGGCATTCGATGCTACAACACGCCAAAAGGCCCGATTGTTTTCCGCCATAAGGAACACATGGATCGCCTCAAAAACTCGGCAAAAATTTACCGCTTTCCGATCCCATACTCCTCTGAAGAGCTAATGGAAATATGCCGCGAGACGATTCGCGCCAACAAACTAGAATCGGCTTACATTCGTCCACTGGGCTATGTCGGCAATGTTGGGCTAGGGGTCTGCCCGCCGGTTGATACCGAAATGGATCTGATTGTTGCAGCTTTCCCATGGGGGTCGTACCTTGGCGAAGAGGCTCTTGAAAATGGTGTCGATGCGATGATTTCCAGCTGGAACCGCGCCGCGCCAAATACCATTCCTACCGCTGCCAAAGCGGGGGGGAACTATCTGTCATCGCTGCTGGTTGGCAGTGAAGCGCGCCGCCACGGTTATGCCGAAGGGATCGCCCTCAGCGTTGACGGTTACCTTTCTGAAGGTGCCGGTGAAAATATTTTTGTGGTACGTAATGGGGTCCTCTCTACCCCCCCGGCCACCAGCGCTATCCTACCGGGCATCACCCGAGACTCAATCATGGTGCTGGCGAAAGAAATGGGCTACACGGTACGGGAAGAAAATATTGCCCGCGAAGCGCTATACCTTGCCGATGAAGTTTTCATGACCGGCACGGCAGCTGAGATCGTTCCAGTTCGCAGTGTAGACCAAATCACCGTGGGTGAAGGCCAGCGCGGTCCAATCACCAAAGACATCCAAGCGGCTTACTTCGGTCTGTTTAACGGCACCACAGAAGATAAGTGGGGCTGGTTAGATTACGTATATTCCGACCATGCACCATCTGCTAAATAAAGGACTTAACAATGCCTCAATATCGAAGTGCAACGACAACTCATGGACGAAATATGGCAGGTGCGCGCGCTTTATGGCGAGCAACCGGGGTTAAAGATGAAGATTTCGGTAAACCCATTATCGCCGTAGTGAACTCATTTACCCAGTTTGTACCCGGCCACGTCCACCTCAAAGACATGGGACAGTTGGTCGCAAGGGAAATCGAGAAAGCCGGCGGTATCGCCAAGGAATTTAATACCATTGCCGTTGATGACGGTATCGCCATGGGTCACGGCGGCATGTTGTATTCACTGCCATCACGCGAACTGATCGCCGATTCTGTCGAGTATATGGTCAATGCCCACTGCGCCGATGCCATGGTGTGCATCTCGAACTGTGACAAGATCACCCCGGGGATGCTGATGGCAGCACTGCGGATCAACATCCCGGTGATTTTTGTCTCGGGTGGCCCGATGGAAGCAGGGAAAACCAAATTATCCGATCAGATCCTCAAGCTGGATCTGGTTGATGCGATGATCCAAGGTGCCGATCCAAACGTCTCTGATGAGCAGAGCGAGCAAATAGAACGGTCTGCTTGCCCGACCTGCGGATCGTGTTCCGGTATGTTCACCGCCAACTCGATGAACTGCCTGACCGAAGCGCTCGGTTTAAGCCAGCCGGGTAACGGTTCAATGCTGGCTACCCATGCCGATCGTGAACAGCTGTTTCTTAATGCCGGCAAACGCATTGTTCAACTGACTAAGCGCTACTACGAGCAGGATGATGAAACCGCACTGCCACGCCATATCGCCAGCAAAAAAGCCTTTGAAAATGCCATGGCGCTGGATATTGCGATGGGCGGCTCAACCAATACCGTATTGCACCTGCTGGCCTCGGCACAAGAAGGCGAGATTGATTTCACCATGGAAGATATCGATCGGATGTCTCGCCGTGTTCCCCACCTGTGTAAAGTCGCACCGTCTACTCAGCAATATCATATGGAAGATGTCCACCGTGCGGGTGGCGTATACGGTATTTTAGGCGAACTCAACCGCGCCGGTTTATTCCATAGCGATTGTCATAACGTGCTGGGACAAACTTTTGCGGAATCTTTAGCGCAGTTTGATATTGCCGTAACGGACTCCCAGGAAGTCAAAGATTTCTTCCGCGCGGGCCCTGCGGGTATTCGTACCACCAAAGCCTTCTCGCAGGATTGTCGCTGGGACAGTGTCGACGATGACCGTGAAAATGGCTGTATTCGCAATAAAGCCCACGCCTTTAGCCAGGATGGCGGCCTTGCGGTGCTATCGGGCAACATGGCCCCGGATGGCTGTATTGTGAAAACCGCCGGGGTTGATGAAAGCTGCTTAACCTTCAGCGGCCCGGCCGTCGTATTTGAAAGCCAGGATTCTGCCGTGGAAGGCATTCTAGGCGGCAAAGTGAAAGCCGGTGATGTGGTTGTTATTCGCTATGAAGGCCCGAAAGGCGGCCCGGGCATGCAGGAAATGCTCTATCCGACCACTTATCTTAAGTCGATGGGTCTGGGCAAAGAGTGCGCCCTGATCACCGATGGCCGCTTCTCTGGCGGTACCAGCGGCCTCTCTATTGGGCATGTTTCACCGGAAGCTGCCAGCGGTGGCACTATTGGTTTGATCCGCAATGGTGATATCGTCGATATTGATATTCCCAATCGCAGTATTGAACTACGCGTCGATGAGGCGGAATTGGCACAACGCCGCGAAGCAACCAATCAAATCGGCTGGAAGCCCGCCGATCGCCAGCGTGACGTGTCGTATGCGCTGCGTGCGTACGCGCTTCTTGCCACCAGCGCCGACAAAGGCGCTATCCGCGATAAATCTAAACTCGAAGGGTAATGATGATGAGCGAAGTAAAACAGGCCGGAAGTACAGAGCTATTAAGCGGAGCCGATTACCTTCGCGATATTCTTCGGGCACCGGTCTACGAGGTGGCGCAAGTCACCCCGCTGCAAAGCATGAGTCGACTATCAGCCAGAATCGGTAATGACGTGCAACTGAAACGAGAAGACCGCCAGCCGGTCCACTCGTTCAAGCTACGTGGTGCCTATAACATGATGTCACAGCTAACTCAGGGTCAGCGACAAGCAGGCGTCATTGCCGCTTCTGCCGGTAACCATGCCCAGGGGTTGGCACTGTCAGGCCATAAGCTAAATGTACAGGCAACCATTGTCATGCCGCTTACTACACCGGATATCAAGGTCGAAGCGGTCAAAAGCTTTGGCGGCAAAGTAATACTGCATGGCAATAACTTTGACGAAGCAAAAAGCCACGCAGAAAACCTGGCTCGACAGCATGGGTATACCTTCATCCCGCCATTCGATCACCCATCGATCATTGCGGGTCAGGGCACCATCGGTATGGAGCTGGTTCAGCAAAATGGTCATCTCGACTATGTTTTTGTTCCGGTTGGCGGCGGTGGCCTTGCCGCAGGGGTATCGGTACTGCTCAAACAGCTGATGCCAGAGATCAAAGTCATTGGCGTCGAAGCAGAAGATTCGGCCTGTTTAAAGGCGGCACTGGATGCCGGAGAGCCTGTCACGCTAGATCAGGTGGGCATGTTTGCCGACGGTGTTGCGGTTAAGCGTATCGGCGAGGAAACGTTCCGTTTATGCCAACAGTACCTTGATGATGTCATTACCGTCAGCAGCGATGAAATATGCTCGGCAGTGAAAGATATCTTTGAAGATACCCGTGCTATCGCAGAGCCGTCAGGGGCGCTGTCTCTGGCAGGTTTAAAAAAATATACCGAAGTCCATGGTGTACAGAATAAGCAGCTGGCTGCCATTTTGTCTGGTGCCAATCTTAATTTCCATGGCTTACGTTATGTTTCGGAACGTTGCGAGTTAGGTGAGAAACGAGAAGGCTTGCTGGCCGTCACCATCCCTGAGCGCCAGGGCGCCTTTCTCGACTTCTGCCATATCTTAGGCGGCCGGGCGGTAACGGAGTTTAACTATCGTTATAACGATGACACGCTGGCGAATGTCTTTGTCGGGATCCGTTTAATGCGGGGGCAAGAAGAGCTTGATGGCATCATTCAGGATCTGCGTAAAGGCGGCTATCCCGTGGTCGACCTATCTGACGATGAAATGGCCAAGGTGCATGTTCGCTATATGATTGGCGGCCGCCCGTCAAAGCCATTACAGGAAAGGCTGTACAGTTTTGAATTCCCTGAATATCCCGGTGCGCTACTGAAATTTCTGACGACCTTGGGATCGCACTGGAATATCAGTCTGTTCAATTATCGTAATCACGGTGCCGATTACGGTCGGGTGCTGTGTGGCTTTGAGCTGGGAGAGCAAGATTTACTGTCTTTTACCAGCCATTTACGTGAGCTTGGCTACCAGTGGAAAGATGAAACCGGGAATCCGGCTTACCAGTTTTTCCTCGCCCAATAAACAATAATAGCCACGTCTTAACAACAAAAGCAGCCATCCGGCTGCTTTTTCACTTCCGCTTGAGATCAGCGACGTAATCCACCCAGCAAGAGACAAAGTTAATATTATGCTCTATCAGACGGGCTCTCATTGAACGGGGAACCTGAGCAAACAGAGCAAGTAATTGCTGGATATATTCTTGCTCATTTTGGGATACCGGCCCTTCACCATCATAAATAAACCAGGATAATGGCCGTCTGGTGATCTCGGCAACCCTGAGCAGGGTTGACACTCTCGGCTCGGTTTTACCTGACTCCAGATCCAAATACGTCTGCCGCGCAATACCTAATTGCTCAGCCATGCCAACTTGAGTGATTTTGTTCCACTCTCTGGCTTCCCGAATTTTCTCAGCGATCCGTGATTTTGAGTATTCCATCCACACACCATCTATTTAATATCACTACCTACAACACAATTAACGCCATTAAAATAGAATGGTTGTTACATAACTTGTCGGTATTAAAGATGAATTATGCCGCCGATAAACATAACATCACGTCACGAAAACTGAAAATGTGAAGCGAAACCTCCGATGTCAGGCCAACTGGGCAAACAAAAACAACCGTGCCCACCTTGGCATACACGCCATGTGCGCCACCGTGAATAGCGGTAGCAAAAAAGGAGATTATTTCTCTTTCAACGTTAATGCTTTGGTGTACTCCACAATAAAGCCAGCCAGGTTAATGCTTTGCTGTAAAATGACATTTCTCGCCGAGTGGGGTAAACAGCTAAAGGATTTTAACAAGCGATCTATCTCATCTTTATATTCGCTTTCTAAAATATCAATGCCTTCATCACCATAAACAAACCAGGTAAGAGGACGTTCGGTAATTTCCGCGATCTCAGATAACAGTCTGACTTTAGGCTCTGTCTTTCCGGTTTCCAAATCAAGATAAGTCTGACGGGCAACACGTAACTGCTGTGCCATGTGCACCTGAGTCAGCCCCTTCCATTCACGTGCTTCTTTAATACGTGCAGCAATTTGGGCTTTTGAATCTGTCATAAATAACCTCCAATACAGATCAAATGAAGACTACCTGGCTTTTGTAACCAGGTACGCACAACATCAGCCAACTCTGAATTAGAATTAATTCAATCAATAACTTAAATGTTATTTTTATTTTTTTAATTGCAAGATAATAAAAGCCATCAGTCTTTTTCTTATTTGCAACAAATTCGTCATTGATGTACTAAAGAATAGACGTTCACTTTTTTTGTTACAGGCTAAAACAAAAAAAAGCGCCACTATTGGCGCCTTTTCTCATTTTTAAGACATTTAACGGCGGATAAATTTATTCAACCGTTACGGCTTTGGCCAGATTTCGCGGTTGATCCACATCGGTCCCTTTGATCAAGGCAACATGATAAGACAGTAACTGCATCGGTACGGTATAGAAGATAGGCGCAATAATATCGTCTACTCGTGGCATCGTGATGATCTTCATTCCTTCACATGCTTCAAAGCCCGCTTCGCTATCGGCAAAGACATACAGCAACCCACCGCGGGCACGGACTTCTTCGATGTTAGACTTCAGCTTCTCTAACAGATCATTGGTTGGTGCCACCACGATAACCGGCATATCGGCATCAATCAGCGCCAATGGACCATGTTTCAGTTCACCCGCCGCATAAGCTTCAGCATGAATATAAGAGATCTCTTTCAGCTTCAGTGACGCTTCCATGGCTATTGGATAAAATTCACCACGACCCAGGAACAGGGCATGGTGCTTGTCGGCAAAGTCTTCAGCTAACTGTTCAATTGGCTTATCAAACGCCAGTGCTTTTTCAATTTGTGTCGGTAGCTGATGTAGAGAATTGACTATTTCTTTCTCTTTTGCGGTATCAATCAGCCCTTTTTCTTTGCCCAGCGCAGTGACAAACATTAGCAGGGTAACCAGCTGGGTCGTAAATGCTTTGGTCGATGCAACACCGATCTCTGTACCGGCACGGGTCATGAAAGCCAGATCTGATTCACGTACCAGAGAAGAGCCCGCAACATTACAGATCGTCATCGCTGACATGTAGCCTTTCTCTTTCGCCAGGCGCAGGGCAGCCAGTGTATCTGCTGTTTCACCTGACTGGGACAAGGTGATCAACAGGCTGTTAGGGCGGGTGACAAACTTACGGTAACGGAACTCCGAGGCAATTTCGACATCACAGCTCACTCCGGCCATCGCTTCAAACCAGTAACGGGCCACCATCCCGGCATTGTAAGAAGTGCCACAGGCAACAATCTGTACATGCTCAACATTTTCCAGAATATCTCTCGCACCATTACCGATGCTGTCAACAATCACCGAGTCGCTATTGATGCGACCTTCCATGGTATTGATCAGTGCGCTAGGCTGCTCGTAAATCTCTTTTTGCATGTAGTGACGGTACTGTCCTTTATCCGCCGCATCTTGCTGCAGGTTGGATTCGTGGATTTCACGTTCAACCGGTTGGCCATCAACATCAAAGATATTGACTTCACGGCGGGTAATTTCAGCCACATCGCCTTCTTCAAGGAACATGAAGCGACGGGTCACATTCAGTAAGGCTAGTTGATCTGAAGCCAGGAAGTTTTCGCCAATACCGAGACCGATCACCAGCGGGCTACCTGAACGCGCCACAACCACACGCTCAGGATCACGGCGATCCATCACCACGGTACCGTAGGCACCTTCCAGCTGCGCTGCTGTTTTCTGTACCGCTTTGAGCAGGGTAGATGCGGTACGCAGTTCCCATTCCACCAAGTGAGCAATCACTTCGGTATCGGTCTGCGAAACAAACGTATAACCACGTTCGGTCAGCAATCCACGCAGCTCTTCATGGTTTTCAATGATGCCGTTGTGTACCAGGGCAATATTATCACCAGACATATGGGGGTGGGCATTAACTTCAGACGGCTCACCGTGGGTCGCCCAACGGGTATGGGCAATACCTGTACCGCCACTCAGCGGCGAACTATCAACAGCGCTGGCCAGTTCCTGGACTTTACCTAAACGACGTACGCGTTTCAGGTTATTTTCACTATCGACAATCGCCACACCTGCTGAGTCGTAACCCCTGTATTCAAGACGACGCAGGCCTTCAACTAAAATTTCTGCCACATCACGCTGGGCAACAGCACCGACAATCCCGCACATCGTATTAACTCCTAATTCTTATTCAACCGATGCGCAGATAACCTGCACACCTTGCTGTTCTATTTGTTCTTTTGCTTCAGCGCTTAAGCCGTCATCTGTGACCAAGGTACTGATGTTATTCCACGGCAACTCCATATTGGGGATCTTGCGGCCTACTTTGTCTGATTCCACCATCACCACCACTTCACGGGATACTTCCGCCATCACCCGGCTTAAACCAATCAATTCATTAAAGGTGGTGGTCCCACGACTGATATCGATACCGTCAGCGCCAATAAACAGCTGATCAAAGTCATACGACCGCAGAACAGATTCCGCAACCTGACCCTGAAACGATTCAGAATGCGGATCCCAGGTACCGCCGGTCATTAATAGGGTGGGTTCGTTTTCCAACTCATTCAGCGCGCTCGCCACATTCAGCGAGTTAGTCATCACCACCAATCCCTGCTTGGCATTGAGTAAACTGATCAGGCTGGCTGTCGTGCTGCCGCTGTCGATAATGATCCGGTTATGATCACGAATGCGCGCCGCCGCCGCCTGCGCAATGGCTAACTTACAAACTGAAATATTATCTTCGGCATCTGTTGCCACGATTTCGGATGGCATCGCAATCGCACCACCATAACGGCGAAGCAGTAAACCATTTTTTTCTAACGCGGCGAGATCTTTCCGGATGGTAACTTCAGAGGTTTTAAAGCAAGTTGCAAGTTGGTCAACGCTCACTTCGCCCTGTTCATTGACCATCCCCACAATTGTATGACGACGTTGCTGAGTATTACGCTTAGACATTATGTTTTGATTCGCTACCAACAAGTTTCGAAGTGAAACTTAATAATAGCAAATCAAAACAAATAAGATCAACAACGATTACTCTATAAACGGATGAAATATTTGAAGAGAGGAATAAATAAGAGAGCCAAAGAAACGAGAAAAGCATATCACAGATGAAAAAAAGGCAGGGAAGCCCTGCCTTTACGCAATAGATCTAATCCGCAGCAACTACTTTTGTTTTACCGGGCGTTTCCAGCCTTTGATAGTACGCGCCGGAGCACGAGTGATCACTAACTCACCTTCGCCGATATCACGGTTAATCGTCGCACCGGCACCTATCGTGGCGCCCTTGGCAATTTTAACCGGCGCGATCAGCTGAGTATCTGACCCGATAAATACGTCATCTGCAATTTCAGTCTTAAACTTATTGGCACCATCATAATTACAGGTGATCGTACCCGCACCGATATTTACCCGCTCGCCGATTTCGGCATCACCAAGATAAGTGAGGTGGTTCGCTTTAGAACCGCGACCTAAGCGGGTTTTCTTCATTTCGACAAAATTACCAACATGCGAATCACCTACCAGCTCGGCTCCCGGACGCAGGCGGGTGAACGGACCCACGGTACAGTCTTCGCCTATTGTTGCGCCTTCAATCACACTGTAAGGGCGAATAAGGGTGTTATCGTCGATCTCACAGTCTTTCAGCACAGAGCCCGCGCCAATGATAACGTTGTTACCCAGCGATACGCTGCCCTCGATGATTACGTTGACATCAATTTCCACATCCGTGCCACACTGCAGCTTACCACGCAGGTCAAAACGCGCCGGATCGCGCAGCATCACCCCTTGCTCCAACAGACGCTCGGCCTGCATCGCCTGGAATGCACGCTCAAGTCTCGCAAGTTGGATACGGTTATTGACCCCTTCCACTTCAATCGGATTAACCGGGTGTACCGCTTCAACCGCACGGCCTTCGTTATGAGCAATGGCGATAATATCTGTCAGGTAATATTCACCCTGAGCGTTTTCATTTTTCAGCTGACCTAACCAGCGTTTCAAATCGCCACCGTTGGCGACCATCACTCCGGTATTGATTTCTTTGATCTGCTTTTGCTCATCGCTCGCATCTTTCTGCTCAACAATCGCGACAACCGGGCCATTACGACGCACAATACGGCCGTATCCCATCGGATCATCAAGCACCACGGTCAGTAAAGCAATACCGCCATCAGGCTGTGCATCAAGTAAGTTGGTCAGGGTATCTGTACTGATCAACGGCACATCACCGTACAGAATTAAGACTTTCTCACTGTCAGCCAACGCGGGCGATACCTGGTTAACCGCATGGCCAGTGCCTAGCTGCTCTGCCTGCAAGACCCAGTTTACCGGCTCGTCAGCCAGCACCTGCTGCATGTGATCGCCACCATGGCCATAAACCAAATGGATGTTGTTCGCGCCCAGGTCACCACAGGTATCAATAACATGCTTAGCCATTGGTCTACCGGCCAGGGTATGCAATACCTTCGGTAAGTTGGAGTACATACGGGTGCCTTTTCCCGCGGCCAGAATCACAGCACTGAAGCTCATGACTAATATCCTTCTTGATGCATAATCGAAAATTTATCTGCCCGCATTGTATCTGCTCATCCCGCCGGGTTTAAGGGCAATCTATTAATTTTTGCCAAGTATTAACTCATATTTGATATAGATTTGTTACAACAGGGCCTTCAAAGATAAAAAAAGCGACCCTAAGGTCGCTTTTTTGCGTCATGCGTATGATTAACGTGATTTTTTCGTCAGCTCAATAACACGTAGCTGAGCGATCGCTTTCGCTAGATCACTGGCCGCTTGAGCAAAGTTGATATCGTCATGCTGATTCTTGATATGCTCCTCAGCCTGACGTTTCGCTTCTGCTGCCTTCGCTGTATCCAAATCTTCACCACGAATTGCGGTATCAGCCAGTACAGTGACTGTACTTGGCTGAACTTCAAGCATACCGCCAGAAAGATAGATAACCTCTTCCCCGCCGTGTTGCTTGGTGATTCGGACCATACCCGGTGTAATAGCGGTCAGCAGCGGTGCGTGTCCTGCGAAAATACCCAGTTCA
Source organism: Photobacterium sp. (assembly GCF_033720175.1). Taxonomy (GTDB): domain Bacteria; phylum Pseudomonadota; class Gammaproteobacteria; order Enterobacterales; family Vibrionaceae; genus Photobacterium. The sequence goes on along the minus strand of NZ_JAWWDA010000020.1, from coordinate 42,641 downwards.
CCTTCGCTCCCGGTCACCTGAATACTTTCGGCTCGGCCAGAGAACAGTTTCTTCTCTGCACTTACTACGTCCAGATGAAAGGTTATCGCTGCCATGTCGCCTCCTACTTAGCTTAAAGCTTCTTCGCGTTTTCCAACACGTCTTCGATCGCGCCGCAGTACATAAATGCCTGCTCCGGGATGTCGTCGTATTCACCAGCAAGGATACCATTGAAGCTACGTAGCGTATCTTTCAGTGATACATAGATGCCCGGAGACCCCGTAAACACTTCTGCAACGTGGTAAGGCTGAGTAAGGAAACGCTCAATCTTACGCGCACGGGATACGGCTTGCTTATCTTCTTCAGACAGCTCGTCCATACCCAGGATTGCAATGATGTCTTTCAGCTCTTTATAACGTTGCAGAAGGCTCTGAACGCCACGAGCGGTGTCATAGTGATCCTGACCAACAACCAATGGATCCAGCATACGTGATGTGGAGTCCAGAGGGTCGATCGCCGGGTACAGACCCAGTGAAGCGATTTGACGAGAAAGTACAACTGTCGCATCCAAGTGCGCAAACGTCGTTGCCGGTGATGGATCCGTCAAGTCATCGGCTGGTACGTATACCGCCTGAACAGAGGTAATAGAACCGCTCTTCGTTGACGTGATACGTTCCTGAAGTACACCCATCTCTTCAGCCAGTGTTGGCTGGTAACCTACCGCTGATGGCATACGGCCCAATAGCGCCGAAACCTCAGTACCCGCAAGGGTATAACGGTAAATGTTATCGATGAACAGCAGTACGTCACGACCTTCGTCACGGAAACGCTCAGCCATTGTCAGGCCAGTCAGGGCAACACGCAGACGGTTTCCTGGTGGCTCATTCATCTGGCCGTAAACCATTGCTACTTTCGATTCTTCAGGTTTTTCGATGTTAACAACACCGGCTTCCTGCATTTCGAAGTAGAAATCGTTACCTTCACGAGTACGTTCACCAACACCGGCGAATACCGACAGACCAGAGTGCTGAAGGGCGATGTTGTTGATAAGTTCCATCATGTTGACGGTTTTACCCACACCCGCACCACCGAACAGACCGATTTTACCACCCTTAGCGAATGGACAAATCAGGTCAATAACTTTTACGCCGGTTTCTAGCAGCTCAGTTACACTCGACTGTTCTTCATAGCTTGGTGCTGCACGGTGAATCGCATAACGCTCTTCTTCACCGATCTCACCACACTCATCAATTGGCTGACCCAGAACGTTCATGATACGTCCTAGTGTTGCAGTACCAACTGGAACTTCAATTGGGCGGCCTGTATTTTCAACAGACAAACCACGACGCAAGCCATCAGAGGTACCCATAGCGATACCACGAACAACACCGCCACCTAGTTGCTGCTGAACTTCCAGTACTAATGTACCGTTCTCTTTCGCATCAACATGTAGGGCATCGTATACTTTTGGCACAGAGTCCTGCGGAAACTCTACGTCGACTACCGCACCGATGATCTGTACGATCTTACCTGTAGCCATCGTTAATCCTCTAAACTTATTAATTCTTCGCCTTAAACAGCAGACGCACCAGAAACGATTTCTGACAATTCTTGGGTAATCGCAGCCTGACGGGCTTTGTTATACACCAGCTGTAGATCGTTTATTAAATCTCCAGCATTATCTGTTGCCGCTTTCATCGCAACCATTCGAGCCGCTTGCTCACTGGCAAGGTTCTCGACCACACCCTGATAAACCTGGGATTCTGCATAGCGAACCAGCAAGGTCTCAAGCAGGGGCTTAGGCTCGGGCTCGTAAATATAGTCCCAAGAGTGGTTACGCTGCATTTCTTCGTCTTGTGATTTAGGCAAAGGTAGTAATTGATCAATCACTGGTTCCTGAACCATGGTATTTACAAACTTGTTGTAAACCAGGTAAAGGCGATCCAACAGGCCTTCATCATATTTCTTCAGCATCACGCCGACGGTACCGATTAGCTCATTAACGGTTGGGCTATCACCCAAGCCTGAAGTCTGAGCGACCACGTTACCGCCGTAGGTGTTAAAGAATGCAGTTGCTTTAGCGCCGATGAGCGCCATATCAACTTCTGCACCTTGTTCTGACCAACCTTGAATGTCTGTCATAGCCCGTTTAAACAAGTTAATGTTCAAACCGCCACACAAACCACGGTCAGAAGAAACAATGATGTAACCTACACGCTTGGCTTCACGCACCTCAAGATAAGGATGCTTATACTCGAGGTTACCAAGGGCGATATGACCGATCACCTTACGCATAGTTTGTGCATATGGACGAGATGATTCCATCGCATCTTGCGTTTTACGCATTTTCGATGCGGCAACCATTTCCATCGCTTTTGTGATCTTCTGCGTGTTTTGCACACTGCCGATCTTGTTACGAATCTCTTTTGCGCTGGCCATCGTTACTCTCCGTTAGTAGGTGATCGCAAGCGATCACCAACCAATTACCAAGTCTGGGTCGCTTTAAAATCGTCAACCAGTTTTACAAACTGAGCTTCAATTTCATCGTTCCACGCACCCGTTTCATCAATCTGAGATACTAGCTCAGCAAATTGACCTTTGGCATATGAAAGCAACGATGCTTCGAAATCAGCAAGCTTCGATAGCTCAACGTCAATCAAATAGCCTCGTTCAGCAGCAAAAATCACCACGGCCTGCTCAAACACAGACATTGGTGCATACTGCTTCTGCTTCATCAGTTCTGTCACTTTCTGGCCATGATCAAGCTGTTTCTTGGTCGCTTCATCAAGGTCAGATGAGAACTGTGCGAAAGCCGCTAGTTCACGGTACTGTGCAAGCGCGGTACGAATACCACCAGACAGTTTCTTGATGATCTTAGTTTGAGCAGCACCACCAACACGCGATACAGAAATACCAGGGTCAACAGCAGGACGAATACCGGCGTTGAATAGCTCTGTCTGCAGGAAGATCTGACCATCGGTGATGGAGATTACGTTAGTCGGTACGAATGCCGATACGTCACCAGCCTGCGTTTCGATAATTGGAAGCGCTGTCAGGGAGCCGGTCTTACCTTTCACTGCACCATTCGTGAATTTTTCTACGTAGTTCTCGCTTACACGAGAAGCACGCTCAAGAAGGCGAGAGTGCAAGTAGAAAACATCACCAGGGAATGCTTCACGACCAGGTGGACGCTTAAGCAGTAGCGAGATCTGGCGGTAAGCCACAGCTTGCTTAGACAGGTCATCGTAAATGATCAGCGCATCTTCACCGCGGTCGCGGAAATATTCACCCATTGCACAGCCAGAGTATGGCGCAAGGTATTGCAGTGCCGCCGCTTCAGACGCGGATGCCACAACAACAATGGTGTTTTCCAGTGCACCGTGTTCTTCCAGCTTACGAACAACGTTGGCAATCGTTGACGCTTTCTGACCGATAGCGACATAAACAGAATAAATACCAGAACTTTTCTGGTTGATGATTGCATCGATAGCCATCGCTGTTTTACCAGTCTGGCGATCACCGATGATCAGCTCACGCTGGCCACGGCCGATTGGAATCATCGCATCAACCGATTTGTAGCCAGTTTGCACAGGCTGATCGACTGATTTACGCTCGATAACGCCCGGCGCAATCACTTCAACCGGAGAGAAGCTCTCGGTTTCGATTGGACCTTTACCATCAATAGGCTCACCTAGCGTGTTCACAACACGGCCAAGTAACGCAGGGCCTACTGGTACCTCAAGAATACGGCCAGTACCCGTAACTTTCATGCCTTCCTGAAGGTTGGCATATGGCCCCATTACAACCGCACCAACCGAGTCACGCTCAAGGTTAAGTGCCAGTGCAAAACAGCCACCAGGTAGTTCAATCATTTCACCTTGCATTACGTCAGCAAGGCCATGGATACGAATAATACCGTCGCTTACAGAAACGATAGTACCTTCATTGCGTGCTTCACTTACAACGTTGAATTTTTCAATACGTTGTTTGATCAGTGCGCTAATTTCCGTGGAATTAAGTTGCATGCTCCAATTCCCCAAATCAAGACTGCAAAGTATCGCTCAGACGGGTTAATTTACCGCGTACTGAGTTATCGATTACCAGGTCTCCAGCTCTAATTACAACCCCAGCAATCAGGGTCTCGTCTACACTGCAATTCAGCTTAACTTTACGTTCAAGACGCAATTCTAGCTTCTCTCTGATCGCGGCAAGTTGACTATCATCTAAAGTCACCGCAGAAATCACGCTGGCTTCGATAGTTTTTTCATGTTCGTTTTTCAGGAACAAGAACTCGTCACTGACATCAGGGAGCGCTGCAAGGCGTCCATTTTCAGCCATCACTTTCAATAAGTTCAGACCGAACTCGTTGAGTTGCTCGCCACACACAGAAACAAATATTTCAGTGAGCTTGTCAGCAGAAAAACCACTGTGCAAAACCTCTTGCATAGTTTCATTTTTTGCTACTTCACTTGCAAAGGTCAGCATTTCCGCCCACTGGGCTAGCTCACCATTCTCAACCGCAAAATCAAATGCTGCTTTAGCATAGGGGCGTGCGATGGTAGTCATATCCGACATGTGCTTGCCCCTTTAATTACAGTTCTGCAGTGACTTTGTTAAGAAGATCTGCATGAGCGTCTTTATCAATCGTACGCTCAAGGATTTTCTCAGCACCAATCACAGCTAGAGTTGCAACTTGTTTTCTTAACTCATCACGAGCACGATTGCGCTCTGATTCAATTTCCGCAAGACCTTGCGCAAGAATTTTCTCACGTTCAGCCTGAGCTTCCGCTTTTGCTTCATCAACGATCTGAGCTTTACGCTTGTTGGCTTGCTCAATGAGCTCGCTCGCAGCGTGTTTTGCTTCTTTCAATTGATCAGAAGCATTAGCTTGAGCCAGGTTCAGGTCTTTGGCAGCGCGATCTGCAGCTGCCAAACCGTCGGCAATTTTAGCCTGACGTTCTTCAATCGCTTCCATCAATGGTGGCCATACATATTTCATGCAGAACATCACGAATAAGAAAAAAGCGATCGCCTGACCCAGCAAAGTTGCATTCATATTCACAACGCATCTCCTTAAAAAGGGTTGCTATGGGTCCATTTGCTATTGTTTATTAAAGCTGCCAGGGGGGATTAACCCGCTAGTTGACCAACAAATGGGTTTGCAAATGTGAATAGTAGTGCGATTACGATACCGATCATTGGAACCGCATCAAGCAGACCAGCAATGATGAACATCTTAACTTGTAGCATTGGTGCCATTTCAGGCTGGCGAGCCGCAGATTCAAGGAATTTACCGCCAAGAAGTGCGAAGCCGATCGCTGTACCAAGGGAAGCAAGACCTACAATGATGCCCACGGCAATTGCAGAAAAGCTTAGTAAAGTTTCCATCACTATCTCCAGTTTATAGTTGTCGGCTAAAGTGCCAGTAAAAATTGAAAAAATATTTTACGAATAATCGTTAATGATTGTCTTCATGTGCCTGAGACAGGTACACAATAGTCAACATCATAAACACAAATGCTTGAATCGTAATGATCAGAATGTGGAAAATTGCCCACGGTACTGAACCTAGCCATTGTGCCCACCACGGCATGAGTGCCGCGATTAGAATAAACACCACCTCACCGGCGAACATATTACCGAACAGACGCATACCCAGTGAAATAGGCTTCGCAAGTAGCGATACCACTTCAAGAAGCAGGTTAAACGGGATCATGATCGGGTGATTGAACGGGTGCAAAGCCAGTTCTTTAGCAAAACCACCAAGGCCTTTCACTTTGATGCTGTAATAGATCATCAAAGCAAATACACCCAGTGCCATTGCCATGGTGATGTTAACATCAGCTGTCGGTACTACCTTAAGATAAGGAATACCCAGACCATGTTCTGCGGCATACGGAATAAAATCAATGGGCACTAAGTCCATGATGTTCATCAGCAAAATCCAACAGAAAATAGTCAGTGCCAACGGAGCTATCAGCGGGTTGCGGCCATGAAAGGTTTCTTTAACGCTGTTATCAACGAATTCAACCATAATTTCCGCAAAGCACTGTAACTTACTTGGAACCCCTGATGTCGCCTTTTTCGCTACGGAATGGAATACCCATAAAAAGGCAAGACCAGTCACTACAGAGAAAAACAAGCTATCGATATGTACCGTCCAGAAGCCACCATCACCCACTGTCAAATTTGTCAGGTGGTGAGTAATGTAGCTTGACGGCGTTAGCGCTTCACCTGGCGCACTCATAACTCATCCTATTTGTTGTTGTTAATGAATAAAACCGGCCCAAAGATATTAATACCGAGAGCCAGCAAATAGGTCAGTTTGAGGGGAACAAGTTCCACCTCTATATACAGGTAAACAATGACAAACAGGATGACTGTTATGAGGATTTTAAGCACCTCTCCACCATAAAATGATGCCATCACCAGTCGCGCCTTGCGGGCACCACTAAAGAGAAAAGCACACATGGCAAAGACGGCATTGGCTATCACAAAGATGCCGCCACCGATTAATGCCGAGATTCCCCAGTCAACACTGACAGCAAACACTGCCATTAATGCCGTTGTTAACACGGCGCCAGATTGAAGTAACAGCAACCGCTTTGCCAATTGGCGTCCCGGTCTTACTAGCGCCGATACCATGTATTCGTTCCTCGAGTCCATTCCACCACACGATTGTTGTGCTGGGAAAACTGCGAAAATTATACGGCTCATTAGATTGAATGCAATCTAATCGCCGCAAATAAATGTGTAAGATTTTACAACACTATAACCTGATCACGTGATTGTAAATTTTGCAACAAAATCCACACGTTTAAGGTCACAATTCCTGGCCGAAAATTGCAAGGATTTGCTGTAACTTGTGCGACTGGTCAAAGTTGATAATAATCTTTCCTTTGCCATTTTTCTGTTGATTAATCGCCACCTGGGTGCCTAACTGCTCACTCAGGGTATTTTCTAGCGCCTCGACCTTAGGATCGACCATTACGCCTTTTGGTTCAGCGGCAGGAGCCAGCATTTTTTTTACCAACTTTTCGGTATCACGAACAGTCAGCAACTTATTAACAACCGTTTGGGCCGTTTCTACCTGAAGGGTGGCGTCCAATGCGAGCAAAGCACGAGCGTGTCCCATTTCCAGCTGATGTTTTTCCACCATTCGCTTAACCGCAGCTTCAAGCTGGTTCAGGCGGAGTAAATTCGACACAGTCGTACGGGATTTACCGACCGCTTCCGCGACTTGCTGGTGCGTTAGCGAAAATTCATTTTGCAGCCGCTCCAAAGCTTGTGCTTCCTCAATCGCATTGAGATCTTCACGCTGAATATTCTCAATTAATGCAATCGCCACCGCAGCACGATCGTCAACAACCTTAATAATACAAGGGACTTTCTGAAGGCCAGCTTGACGAGAAGCGCGCCAGCGGCGCTCGCCGGCAATGATTTCATATTGTTGCTGCGCGACTTCGCGCACCACGATCGGCTGAATCACACCTTGCGCGCGGATCGAATCACTTAATTCCGAAAGCGCTTGATCAGACATATCTTTTCGAGGCTGATACTGACCAGGCTGAAGCAGGTGGATTGGCAAATCCTTAAGCGTGCCATCTGCCGACAGGGATTGTGCTTTTTCGGCATTTTGTTGTTTAGCCTGTGCAACCGAACTGGTTGCCAGCAGCGCATCAAGGCCCTTACCCAGGCCCCGCTTACTTATATTCATGTTCAACCCTTATGCATTCACGGTGTCGGCGTTACGTTCCATCTCTTCACGGCGGATCATTTCACCGGCCAGAGCAAGGTAAGCCTTAGCGCCACTCGAATATTTATCGTAATACATGGCAGGACGGCCATGGCTTGGCGCCTCGGCCAAACGGACATTGCGAGGGATCACGGTGCGATATACTTTTTCACCAAAGTGCTTTTTAAGCTGCTGAGAGACTTCATTCGCCAGTCGGTTACGAGGATCAAACATCGTACGGAGCAGACCTTCAATTTTGAGATCGGCATTCACCACCGCGGTCAGCTTACTGATGGTATCCATCAATGCCGTTAAGCCTTCCAGAGCAAAATATTCACACTGCATAGGGACAAGCACAGAATTTGCTGCTGTCATGGCGTTAATTGTAAGTAGGTTTAATGCCGGAGGACAATCGATAAAGATGAAATCATAGTTATCACGAACCAGCTCTAACGCATTGCGTAAGCGTACCTCGCGGGCAAACACCTCCATCAGCTTAATTTCAGCAGCAGTAACGTCACCATTGGCGGCAATAAGATGGTAGCCGCCAGTGGTGTCTGTGATCACAACGTCGTTAAACGGGGTTTCTTCGACCAGAAGTTCATATGCCGTAGCATCCACCTGATATTTATCGACACCACTGGCCATGGTGGCGTTACCTTGCGGATCTAAGTCTATGACTAAGACTTTTCTCTGCGTCGCCGCCAACGATGCGGCTAAATTGACGCAAGTGGTGGTTTTACCCACGCCTCCTTTCTGATTGGCTACAGCTATGACTTTTCCCACGAAAAAACCTCATCAATTAATCCTTTGCCGTCAAGGTTACTAAATGACGCTCCCCTTCTAACTCAGGGACTTGCAAAGATTGGACTTCAGTCACAGAACACCATTCCGGTAATTCTGCCACTTCCTGTTGACTGAACTGACCCTTTAAGGCCAGAAAATGTCCATCTGCCGCAGGCAGATGGCGGCACCATGACACCATATCGTTCATTGATGCAAATGCCCGGCTGATCACCCCATCAAACTTCAGCTCCGGCTGAAAATCCTCAACCCGGCTTTGTACGGGGGTAACATTGGCAATTTTCAGCTCATGGATCACCTGGCGAATAAATCGGATACGCTTACCTAAGCTATCAAGCAGGGTAAACGTTTTATCCGGACACATAATGGCCAGCGGTATCCCTGGCAACCCCGGACCGGTGCCGACATCAATGAAATTATCGCCCTTAAGGTAAGCACTCACGACGATACTATCCATGATATGTTTCACTAGCATATCGCGAGGATCACGAACGGACGTCAGATTATACGCCTTATTCCATTTATGAAGCAGTTCAACATAACCTACAAGTTGCTGAATTTGTTGTTCTGTGACTTGCAGTTCAGTTTGCGCGATTAGTTGTTCCAAACGTTGTTTCACTGGTGACTCCTATTCGCCTTTTTTCAGCATGCCTTGTTTTTTCAGATAAACCAGCAGTATTGAAATGGCTGCCGGAGTAATACCAGAGATACGGGAAGCCATCCCGATGGTTTCTGGTTTCGCATCATTGAGTTTTGAAATCACTTCATTTGACAGGCCTTTCACCACGCCGTAATCCAGAGCAAAGGGGAGTTTCGTTTTCTCGTGGCGCAGGGATTTCTCAACTTCATCTTTCTGGCGATCGATGTAACCCTGATATTTCACCTGAATTTCAACTTGTTCACTGGCCTGACGGTCTTCATGAGCCGGAGCAAATGTTTCGATGGTGACCAATTGCTCATAAGTCACTTCCGGCCGACGCAGGAGATCCTCACCACTGGCTTCACGCACGATCGGGGTTTTAAGGATCTTATTCAGCGATTCGGCTTGATCGGATGTCGGGTTGATCCAAATTTCTTTCAGGCGCTGACGCTCCTGCTCCATATTTTCCATTTTCTGGTTGAAACGGGCCCAGCGCGCATCATCAACCAGACCAAATTCACGGCCCACTTCGGTGAGGCGTATATCGGCATTATCTTCACGGAGCAACAACCGGTATTCGGCACGGGAAGTAAACATCCGGTACGGTTCTTTGGTTCCCATGGTCGACAGATCATCAATCAATACGCCCATATATGCCTGATCGCGTCGAGGACTCCAGCCCTCTTTTTCTTGGACCTGCAGCGCAGCGTTCATCCCCGCCAGTAAACCTTGAGCCGCCGCTTCTTCATAGCCGGTAGTACCGTTGATCTGACCAGCAAAGAACAAGCCTTGAATAAATTTGGTTTCAAACGTCTGTTTCAGATCGCGCGGATCAAAGAAATCATATTCAATTGCATAACCCGGACGCACGATATGGGCATTTTCAAAACCTTGCATCGAGCGGACAATCTGCATTTGGACATCGAACGGTAAGCTGGTGGAAATACCATTCGGATACAGTTCATGCGTTGTCAGGCCTTCTGGCTCGATGAAAATCTGATGGCTGTTTTTATCTGCAAAGCGCATCACCTTGTCTTCTATCGACGGACAGTAACGCGGACCGATCCCCTCAATCACGCCGGAATACATCGGACTGCGGTCGAGGTTATTACGGATCACTTCATGGGTTTTTTCATTGGTGTGGGTGATAAAACACGGGATCTGACGTGGATGATCCGAGGATTTACCCATGAATGAGAATGTCGGGGTTGGATTATCCCCATGCTGAGTCTGCAGCTGACTGAAATCGACCGTACGGGCGTCAATACGCGGTGGTGTACCGGTCTTCAGCCGATCAATCCGGAACGGTAATTCGCGCAGACGGTTTGCCAGTGCGATCGACGGTGGATCTCCAGCACGACCACCGTTGTAATTCTCCAGCCCGATGTGGATCTTGCCACCCAGGAAGGTACCGACCGTCAGCACGACTGCTTTAGCACGAAATTTCAGTCCCATTTCCGTTACGACGCCAACGACACGATCATGTTCAACGATCAAGTCGATAACCGCTTGCTGAAACAGCATTAAATTGGGCTGATTTTCTAACACATCACGAACGGCAGCTTTGTACAGCGCCCGATCTGCCTGGGCACGGGTGGCACGAACAGCAGGGCCTTTTGATGAGTTCAGGGTTCTGAACTGGATCCCGCCTTTGTCGATTGCTTTAGCCATCAAACCGCCGAGGGCGTCGACTTCTTTAACCAGGTGTCCTTTCCCGATCCCACCAATCGCAGGGTTACACGACATTTGACCCAACGTATCGATGTTATGTGTCAAAAGTAAGGTTTTTTGTCCCATCCGTGCGGCGGCTAATGCGGCTTCAGTACCGGCATGACCACCACCGACTACGATGACATCAAAGTTTTCCTGGTAAAACATGAAACTACCTCAGGTATTCAAACAGCCAGTGAATTATCTACGAGCAAAGGCCGATCATTCTATCCTTTTTCTGATCAAGAGAGAATCTTTAGTGACGATCATTTGATCAACCAGAAGAGGGTCTTTAAATATATATAAGATCTTTTAGAGAGATCTTCTGTTAGATCTATTATTAGGATCGCACGATCGTGTGGATAAGCCATAAATGATCCTTATGATCATGGTGTTAATGAGGATCATTTGTTGTGGAGCAGCTTGGATCATCGTGAGGATTAGCTGGGATCAAAAAAGCCACTTATCAACAGTCGCTTGGCGCTTAATAACTTGTTCAATGGATAACTACCCTTTGATCACCGTTTAGATCTATAGTTATCCACAGAGAAAAGTTTAAATTTGGCCTTAAAATGGGGTAATTAAGGGATTAAAGTTATCCACAAATGTGGTTTTTCCAGCTTAATAACCAATTTTCAGCCGGGTCTTCCGGTACCGCATGCTGTGAAACATCGATATCTAAACGCTCTCCTAGCCGGGTTGCACCGAGTGATTGAAGCTGTTTGTCGATGGTTTTACCTGCCGCGCAGAACGTATCGTAGCTGCTGTCACCTAAGCCAATAATCCCGTACTGCAGCGATGATAAATCGGGTTTTTGCTCGCTTAGTTGCTTGATAAAAGGCTGGATATTATCAGGCAAATCGCCGGCACCATGGGTTGAGCAGACAATGAGCCAGATAGTGTCAGTGGTTAGAGCCGCTAAATCGGCCCTATAGATGACTTCTGTGGCGTGGCCATCCTGCTCCAGCAGTTCTGCCAAGTGATCGGCAACGTATTCGGCACCGCCTAAAGTGCTGCCTGTGATTAAGGTAATGTTGCTCATACTGTCCTCTGTATCAGAAATAATGACCTTGATTGTACTGCTTCATGACGGAGATAAAAGTAACTAAATATAGGGGGCACAGAGAATAAAAAGGAGGATGGGAATAATCCACAGGACAAGAAATGCCCTGTGGGTGCGATCGCATTCGGATCGTTTTATTTGCCGATACAGAACGAAGTAAAGATCCTGCCAAGAAGATCATCCGATGAAAATTCACCGGTGATCTCACTTAAGTGTTGCTGAGCCAGGCGAAGTTCTTCGGCCAGGATCTCACCGGCCATAAAGCCTTCCAGCTGGTTTTTACCTATCTCAAGGTGCTGAGCGGCCTGTTCCAGCGCTTCAAGGTGACGGCGACGGGCCATAAAGCCACCTTCAGTGGTGCCTGCGAAGCCCATGCACTCTTTCAAGTGTTCGCGCAACTCATCGATCCCCTCTCCGGTAAGGGCTGACAGGCGAACCAGGGTGGGATTATTGACATGGCAAATTCCAGCGTTTTCACCGGTAAGTTCCACTTTATTGCGGATCACGGTTAGTCCCATGCTGTCTGGCAGGCGTTCAATAAAGTCAGGCCAGATTTCTTTAGGATCGGTTGCATCAGTGGTGGTACCGTCAACCATAAACAGGACCCGGTCCGCTTGCTGGATCTCTTCCCAGGCCCGTTCAATCCCGATCCGTTCCACTTCATCCGACGCTTCACGCAGACCCGCGGTATCAATGATGTGGAGTGGCATACCATCGATATGAATATGTTCGCGCAGCACGTCGCGGGTGGTGCCGGCGATATCGGTCACAATGGCGGATTCTTTGCCTGACAGCGCATTCAGCAGGCTGGATTTACCGGCATTCGGGCGGCCGGCGATGACGACTTTCATTCCTTCTCGAATGATTGACCCCTGATTAGCTTCGCGGCGTACGGCTTCCAGAGTGGCCATAATGCCATTCAAGTCATTACTGACCTTACCGTCTGATAAGAAGTCTATTTCTTCTTCGGGAAAATCAATCGCGGCTTCAACGAAAATACGCAGGTGGATCAGTGCTTCCACCAGCTCGTTGACTCTGCTCGAGAACGCGCCCTGAAGCGATTTAAAGGCGCTTTTGGCCGCCTCCTCTGAACTGGCATCAATCAGATCGGCAATCGCCTCTGCTTGAGCGAGGTCAAGCTTATCGTTCATGAATGCCCGCTCAGAGAATTCTCCCGGCCGAGCCGGACGAATACCGTCCAGCTTGAGGATACGACGGATCATCATATCCATCAGTACCGGTCCACCATGTCCTTGCAGTTCCAGAACATCTTCACCGGTAAAGGAGTTTGGCCCTTGAAAGAATAAAGCAATGCCCTGATCCAGTGCGCTGCCGTCTTCATTTTTAAAAGGGAGGTATTCTGCATAACGGGTTTTGAGTTCACGGCCGGCCACCGCGAGTGCGACGTCTCTCGCTTTCGGGCCCGAGACGCGAATAATGCCTACACCACCACGGCCTGGCGGTGTGGCTTGAGCAACAATGGTATCAGTCTGTTCGATCATAACTTTGGCTTAGCTTTAAAAATTCGCTGCAATTGTATACCCAAACCAGCCCAATATGCAGAGTTCAGCGAGATTTTAGTCAAGGCTGCCATCGGAGTGAATAGGGGGGCGTGAGATAATGTCTATAGAGCGTAGAAGGAAAAGCGGTGCAATAGCAATTTTTGACTATCACGGGCATTAAAAAGGCGGCCAGAAGGCCGCCTTTGGGTCACAGAGTGGAGTCACAGGGCTAACTATGACTTACTGTGCAGACCTTTCTTTTCCAGTGAACGATAAATCAGCGTTTGCTGGATCAGGGTAACCACGTTCGATACCAGCCAGTAAAGAACCAGACCTGACGGGAAGAACAGGAAGAAGAACGTAAACATGACAGGCATGAACGTCATGATCTTCTGTTGCATTGGATCGGTGACTGTCGACGGGCTCATCTTCTGGATCATGAACATCGACGCACCCATCAGGATCGGCAAGATATAGTACGGGTCTTGTGCTGATAGATCATGGATCCAACCGAAGAACGGTGAATGACGCAGTTCAACCGATTCCATTAGTGACCAGTACAAGGCGATGAAAATAGGCATCTGCAGAACAATCGGCAGACAGCCACCCAGAGGGTTGACTTTCTCTTTCTTGTACAGCTCCATCATCTCCTGGCTCATACGCTGGCGGTCGTCGCCTAAACGCTCACGCATTGCTGCCAGCTTAGGCTGAAGCATGCGCATTTTTGCCATTGAGGTGTACTGTGCTTTGGTCAGCGGGTACATCGCACCACGAACGATAAACGTAAGGGTCATGATCGCGATACCCCAGTTACCGACAATACCCTGAATGAAGGACAACAGTTTATGGAGCGGGCTTGCGATAAACCATAACCAGCCATAATCCACGGTCAGGTTAAGATTAGCCGCCGTTGCTTCCATTTCTTTTTGCAGTTTCGGACCAACCCAGAGTGTGGATTTCAGGGTTTGCTCACTACCGGCAGCAATCGTCGTTGTTGGCAGACGGACACCGATATAGCCCTGGCCATTGCTGGTGCGGGTGAACAGGTTCGATGCTTCTTCTGAACGTGGGATCCACGCCGATACAAAGTAGTGTTGCAGCATGGCTGCCCAGCCATTCGCCGTTGTCATGTTCAGGTTTTTATCCTGCATGTCATCGAAGCTGTATTTTTTGTAGTTGGTATCGTCTGTTGAATAGGCGCCACCGCGGTAGGTCGGCATGGTCAGGCTGCCACCGTCATCCATCAGGTTTTGCTTCAGCTGAGCGTACATCTGGACACTTGCTGTGGCATCTGACTGGTTATTGATGGTGTATTCAACGTCGACAGCGTAGTTGTTACGCGTTAGCACGAATGTCTTGGTGTAGGTAATGCCATTTTTAACATAGGTCATTGGTACACGAAGTTCGTCCTGGCCATCAGCCAGATTGAATTCTTTTGCCTCGACCGCCAGCTGAGCACGACCCGCTGTGGTATCAATACCATTGGCCCCGATCAGGCCTGATTGGGCAATATAGCTGTGACCCGGCTCGTTTTGCAGCAGTACGAAAGGCTGGTCGGAATCAAGTTCGTCAGCGTAAGCCAGTAGTTTTGCTTCGATGACATCACCACCAAGCGTATCGACAGTAAGAGCCAGTACATCTGTATTGATAGTGATTAGGTCGTTGGAGCTGTTTTGCTCCGGAATTGGCTGGCCATCACCTGAGTGTGAAGGGACATCACCACTATTGTTAACTTGTTGCTCTACACCCTGGCCTTGTGGCTGCGGGCTATTGTCCATATTCCACTGCTGGAACAGCAGGAATGAGACAAACAGTAGGGCAATTAACAGAATATTGCGTTGGGAATCCATCGTTAATGATCTCTGTCGTTATGCTTGGTTGGCGGAACGGGGTCGTAACCACCGTTGTTTAAAGGATGACATCTTAATAGACGTTTCGCCGCGAACCAACCACCTTTTATCGCTCCATGCGCTTTTATTGCTTCAATTGCGTACTGAGAACATGTAGGGGTAAATCGACAGCGTGGTCCAATGAGTGGACTTATTGTCAGTTGGTAAAGGCGGACCAGTCGTATGACTAGCCACGCGAAGGGCGAGACAGGCGATGCCATAATTTATCTAACAACTTAAATAGCTCTTCGTTGCTCAGCTCACTGGCACTTTTCTTGGCTATCACCACAAAATCTTTGGCTGGCAGATCATGTTGCCTAAGACGGAAACTTTCGCGCACGATGCGTTTGAATTGGTTTCTGCCGACAGCAGTTTTGATCTGTTTCTTGGGAACAGCCAGACCGAGACGAGGGTGATTGAGATCGTTTGGACGAGCAAGAATAGTTAAATGAGGAGAGCCAGCACGGTGAGCTTGCTGGAAGACGTTTTTATAATGTTCGGGAGTTAACAAACGTAACTCCCGAGAGAAGGCTAGCTTATTCAAAATAATCAGAGATTACTTAGAAAGACGCTTACGGCCTTTTGCACGACGTGCATTGATTGTTGCGCGACCGTTCTTAGTTGCCATGCGTGCACGGAAGCCGTGGTTACGCTTGCGCTTTAGAACTGAAGGTTGAAAAGTGCGTTTCATGGTTTTACCTTAAATTAACTGATCAGTTTTTAAGTTTGTTACTTAGTGTCGGATGTAAAACACCCTCTACCTCAAACAAAGAGGCGGAATTGTAATCACTGACCGTTAAAGAGTCAATAATTATGCCCATATCGTGACATGGGCGGTGAATTATACTTTTTGTGAGCCAGAGCGCAAGGATCCTTCGCTGATCCCGACTTGATTCAGGAATTTTTTTAATCGAGGATCGTGTGGCTGGGTGAAGATCTGCTCCGGTTTACCCTGCTCGACAAACTCGCCATCGGCCATAAAGATCACCCGATCGGCGACTTCGCGGGCAAATTGCATCTCATGAGTGACCACCAGCATGGTCTGATGACGGGTTGCGAGCTTCTGCATCAGAGTCAATACTTCTCCGACCCATTCCGGGTCTAAAGCCGATGTCGGTTCATCAAATAACAACAGTTCGGCTTCTAAGGCCATAGCCCGGCCAATACCGATCCGCTGCTGTTGACCGCCCGAGAGGGCCGACGGGTAGGCATCGCCTCTGTCGCCTAAGCCGATGTCGTCGAGAATTTGCTGGGATCGCGCATAAGCCTCCTCTTTTTTCCAGCCTTTAACCGTGATTAGCCCTTCTGCGATATTTTGCCTGGCGGTTAAATGGGCAAACAGCGCGTAATTCTGGAATACAAAGCCGGTTTTACGGCGCAGTGCTAAAATGTCCGCTTTTGTTGCCTGCGGGCTATTGACGGCGACATCATCGATCTTGATGTGACCTAATTCGGCGGTTTCAAGGAAATTAATACAGCGAAGCAAAGTGGACTTTCCGGTGCCTGACGGGCCGATCACCACTACAATCTCACCTTTATTAATCTCTAAATTCAGATTGGAAAAAATGGTGGTTTCACCAAAGCGTTTGGTGAGGTTGCTTATTTTGATCATCGCACATATGCCTTGTTGAGTTTGGCTTCTGCCCAGTACTGTACCCGAGTCAATATCACGACCATTACCCAGTAAATCAGGGCAACAGCCAGGAAAGCCTCAAAGAATTTAAAGCTGGAAGAGGCTTCCATTTGTGCCCTGGCCATAATTTCGGTTACGCCCAGGGTGAAAGCCAGCGAGGTCGATTTAATCATGTCGATGAAATAGTTCATCAGTGACGGTAAGGCGATCCGGGTTGCCTGAGGCAAAATTATCCGTCGCATCGTCTGCATTTCCGTCATGCCTATCGATAGGCTGGCTTCCATTTGACTGCGATCGACACCAGTAATGGCTGCGCGAATACTTTCTGCTTTATATGCGGCAAAATGGAGGCTCAGGCCGATCACCGCAGCACTGAAGGCATCAAGGCCAACAAAGACCGGAAAGACCTGTGGCAGGCCGTAATACAGCAAAAAAAGCTGAACCAGCAAGGGGGTTCCGCGAAAGAAACTGATGTAAAGCTGACTGAGCTGATCGAGTACCGGGACTTTATAAACCCGGATCAGAGCCAGGCCGACGGCGATTACCAGTGCAAAGACTAATCCCCATGCCGCCATGGCGAGCGTGGTACCTAGATATTTCAGTAAGATCGGCACCAGGGATAGCATATAGTTAAAATCGAAACCCATAATGGATGCTTATTCCGTTTGTTATCGTTGCAGAGACACAAAAACTCACCAAGTGGTGAGTCTTTGTCAATATTGGTAAATGCTTACTAACGTGTGAGCATTTACTTAGAGTATATCCGTTACTTGGTGATATCCGCATCAAACCATTTGATTGATATCTCTGTCAACGTTCCGTCTTCCCGCATTGCGGTCAGAGCGTTGTTCACTTCGTTACGGAGTGTTTCACCTTTTTCACCTTTGACAAAAGGCCAGGCGTTTTCGATCGTCTCAAACGGCGTACCGGCAAGTTGAAGTGGTAGGTTTGCTTTTTTGATCAATTCGACTGAAGAGAGGCGATCCATGACAAAGGCATCGGTACGTCCCAGCGCAACATCATGCTCAATACCCGTGTCGTAGGTTTTGATGTTGATTGTTCCGTCTTTATCCAGCTCACGCAGCAACTGTTCATAGTTTGAACCTAAGTTCACGCCGACCGTTTTGCCTGCCAGATCGGCAATGCTGCTGATGTCGGTATTATCTTTGCGTACCACCAGCTGGGCACCGTCAATAACATAAGGCTGTGCAAATAAGTATTTAGCCTGACGCTCAGGGGTGATTGTAATTTGGTTTGAAATAGTATCGATACGACCGGTTTCTAGTAGTCCAAACAAACCAGAGAAGCTGGCTGTTACAAATTCAACGTTATAGTCGTTACGTTTGCTGATTTCATTCCACAGATCGACTTCAAAACCTTGCAGCTTATCTTTTTCTACAAAGGTGAAAGGAAAATAGCGCCCGGACATCCCGACTTTCACGTCTGTCGCTGCCATGGCCGTTTGGCTGGCTGCTATCGTTAATGCTATAACGGTGAATGTTATTTTTATCCAGCTTTTCATTCGGTCTACTCCGTGGCTGACTGTGATGATTCTCTATTAGCGTAATCGTACTTGGTTATATATGTTTTTTTTAAATAACTTGGAGTTATTTGACATAACTAATAGTTTTATCAGTGTTCGCCTTCCTGCTCCTTCATGCCATTTTTTCTCCGTTTTGGTTGTTTAATATAGATCACATCTATCAGTTCATTAACGGTACCATTGTGAATGAAGCCGTTATGGATAGGGGGGCGGTCGTTTCGAATAATTTTCTGGCTACAAAGGAGGGATCCGAGCGATTGTTAACAGAATTGTGGGTAAGGGCGGGTAAAATTGTGCTGATCTCGGGGTTGCTTGTGCGATCATTGTGAATAAGTCTGATCTTATTCACTGGATCTACGATCTCTTTGCTGGTGATCCTGAGCCAGCGGGTATAAAATTAGCCCTCTTTTGTCTTTTGTTATTCAGTGTGGAGTCGAATTTGTCATCTTCGCTTTGGTTGCAGTGCCTTCAACGCCTTCAGGAAGAACTCCCTGCAACAGAATTCAGCATGTGGATTCGACCCCTACAGGCAGAGTTGCACGATAATTCGTTGACTCTGTTTGCGCCTAACCGTTTTGTGCTTGACTGGGTACGGGATAAGTACCTCAATAATATCAACCGTCTGCTCAATGAGTTTTGTGGCAATGATATGCCGATTTTGCGGTTTGAGGTAGGCAGTCGTCGGGTTGTCGCGCCACCGCCTCAGCCTGTTGCTGCCCCTGTTGCAGTATCACCAGCACCGACAGTGTATGATGAGCCGCCTTCTCGTTCATGGGAGCCAGCCCCTTCACCGGTACAGCCGGAATCGAAGTCGGGTTACCGTTCGAATGTTAATCCAAAACATAATTTTAATAATTTTGTCGAGGGTAAATCGAATCAGCTGGGTCTGGCTGCTTGTCGACAGGTTTCCGGTAACCCGGGCGCAGCCTATAACCCTTTATTCCTCTATGGCGGCACCGGTTTGGGCAAAACGCATTTACTGCATGCCGTTGGTAATGCGATTGCCGATCGCAAGCCGAATGCTCGCGTGGTTTATATGCACTCTGAACGCTTTGTGCAAGATATGGTTAAAGCGCTGCAAAACAATGCCATTGAAGAATTTAAGCGTTATTACCGCAGTGTTGATGCGTTGCTCATTGATGACATCCAGTTCTTTGCCAATAAAGAGCGTTCGCAAGAAGAGTTTTTCCATACCTTTAATGCGCTGCTTGAAGGCAATCAGCAGATCATTCTGACGTCTGACCGCTACCCGCGCGAGATCAACGGGGTCGAAGATCGCTTGAAATCACGTTTCGGTTGGGGGCTAACCGTCGCGATTGAACCGCCGGAGCTTGAAACCCGAGTCGCGATTCTGATGAAGAAGGCGGAAGATCATAATATCCGCCTGCCTGATGAAGTGGCATTCTTTATTGCCAAGCGTCTGCGCTCTAATGTCCGCGAGCTTGAAGGGGCATTAAATCGCGTTATCGCCAATGCGAACTTTACCGGTCGGGCTATTACGATCGATTTCGTGCGAGAGGCATTGCGTGATTTGTTAGCACTGCAGGAAAAACTGGTAACGATTGATAATATTCAGAAGACCGTTGCCGAATACTATAAAATAAAGATGGCTGATATGCTGTCGAAGCGTCGTTCCCGTTCTGTGGCGCGCCCGCGTCAGATGGCGATGGCCCTGGCAAAAGAACTAACCAACCACAGTCTTCCGGAAATCGGTGATGCTTTTGGTGGTCGAGACCATACCACGGTCTTACATGCCTGTCGTAAAATCGTACAGTTGCGTGAAGAAAGCCACGATATAAAAGAAGATTATTCAAACCTAATAAGAACATTGTCGTCTTGATATGAAATTTACCGTTGAACGCGAACATCTATTAAAACCCCTGCAGCAGGTGTCTGGTGCACTGGGCGGTCGGCCTTCTCTGCCGATCCTGGGAAATATTTTGCTTCAGGTCGAATCCGGTTGCCTGTCGATGACGGGAACCGATCTGGAAGTGGAGCTGATTGCGAAGCTGGCTCTTGAAGCTGACTTCGAGCCGGGGGCGGTGACAGTCCCGTCGCGTAAATTTCTTGATATCTGTCGTGGCCTGCCTGACGGCGCCAACATTGCGGTGTCGTTGGAAGGAGATCGCGTCCTTATCCGCTCTGGTCGTAGCCGTTATTCGCTATCGACGTTACCGGCGGCAGATTTTCCAAATATTGACGATTGGCAAAGCGAGGTCGAATTTACCTTGCCTCAAGGCCGTATGCGTCAGCTGATTGACAGCACGCAGTTTTCAATGGCGCATCAGGATGTACGTTACTACCTGAACGGTATGCTATTTGAAACGGAAGGGACCCGCTTACGCTCAGTGGCTACCGATGGCCACCGTATGGCGGTCTGTGCCATCGATTTGGCGCAAGAGCTGAGCTCTAAGCAAATTATCGTACCGCGCAAAGGGGTGCTGGAGCTGGTTCGCTTATTAGATAATGCCGACGCGATGGTTGATATTCAGGTTGGCAACTCGAACATTCGTGCTACCGTGAATAATTTTGTCTTCACTTCTAAACTGGTCGATGGTCGTTTTCCTGATTATCGCCGGGTATTGCCGCAGAACAGTAATAAATTTGTTGAAGCAAGCTGCGATGAACTGCGTAAAGCCTTTTCCCGTGCGGCTATTTTGTCGAATGAGAAATTCCGCGGTGTGCGGGTTAATATCTCTAACGGTGAAATGCGTATTACCGCCAATAATCCCGAACAGGAAGAAGCGGAAGAGTTTGTTGATGTAAATTATCAGGGGGATGATTTGGAGATTGGCTTTAATGTCAGTTATGTACTTGATGTGCTTAATACGTTGAAGTGTGAGCAGGTTCGTCTCTCGTTAACGGATGCGAATGCCAGTGCCCTGGTTGAAGACTGTGCTCACGATGAAGCCATGTATGTTGTAATGCCAATCAGATTATAAGGCATGTCACTTACCCGTTTAGTCGTCAAAGATTTTCGAAATATTGAAGCGTGTGACTTAACCTTGTCGGCGAGCTTTAATTTTCTGGTTGGGGCGAATGGCAGCGGAAAAACCAGTGTATTGGAAGCGATTCATTACCTGGGCCACGGGCGTTCGTTTCGCAGCCACCTCACAAGCCGTGTGATCCGTCATGAACAACATGAATTGTTTATCCATGGCCGGGTTCAGAGCGATAATGATTTAGAGCTTCCACTTGGCATTAATAAAAAGCGAGACGGTACCACGGAAGTGAAAGTTGCCGGTGAAAGCGGTCAGAAACTGGCACAACTCGCACAGGTTTTACCACTGCAACTGATCACCCCTGAAGGGTTTGAATTGCTGATCGGCGGACCGAAATATCGCCGTGCATTTATTGACTGGGGGGTTTTTCATATTGAGCCTCAGTTTTATAATGCCTGGAGCCGGATAAAACGGTTGACTAAGCAGCGCAATGCGCTGCTAAAAACGGCCCGTAGTTATCGTGAAATCAGTTACTGGGATCAGGAACTGGCAACGCTGGCCGAAGAGATAAGCATATGGCGTTACCGCTATTTAGACGCGGTAAAACAAAAAGCGGCTGAAATATGCCAGGGCTTTTTGCCCGAATATGATATCCAGCTGACTTATTATCGTGGCTGGGAAAAAGAAACACCCTATGCTGAGCTGTTAAAGCGTAATTTTGAACGTGATTGTCAGCTCGGCTATACCGCAAGCGGTCCTCATAAAGCTGATTTGCGGATGAAGGTTGCTGGTACGCCTGTGGAAGATGTGCTGTCCCGAGGGCAGCTGAAACTTATGGTGTGCGCGCTGCGTCTGGCGCAGGGTGGCCATCTAACAGAAGCGACCGGCAAACAGTGTATGTACCTTATTGATGATTTTGCTTCCGAGCTGGATAGCCATCGGCGTGCGCTGTTAGCGCAAAGGTTAAAAGAAACCAACGCCCAGGTTTTCATCAGTGCGATCAGTGATGAACAAATCGCGGAAATGCATGATGAAAATGGCAAGATGTTTCATGTGGAACACGGTAAAATAACCGCAGGATAATTAAAGCGAGAGTAACTCAATGTCCAACAATTACGATTCATCAAGCATCAAGGTGCTTAAAGGCCTTGATGCTGTACGTAAGCGCCCAGGGATGTATATTGGCGATACAGATGACGGTACTGGCTTGCACCACATGGTGTTTGAGGTCGTCGATAACTCTATCGATGAAGCTCTTGCTGGTCACTGTGAAGACATTATTATCACGATTCATGAAGATAATTCTGTTTCTGTGAGCGATGATGGCCGTGGTATTCCTACCGACATTCATGAAGAAGAAGGTGTATCTGCCGTTGAAGTTATCATGACGGTATTGCACGCCGGCGGTAAGTTTGATGATAACTCATACAAAGTCTCGGGTGGTCTTCACGGGGTCGGGGTCTCGGTTGTTAATGCCCTGTCTGAAAAAGTCGATCTGACAGTTCATCGTAACGGTTTCACATACCATCAAATTTATCATCACGGTGTGCCTGATGCGCCTCTTGCTGTTATTGGTGAAACGGAAAAGACAGGTACACGAATTCGTTTCTGGCCAAGCGAAGAGACGTTTACCAACGTCGTCTTTCAGTATGAGATTTTAGCCAAGCGTCTACGCGAATTATCGTTCCTGAACTCTGGCGTATCCATCAAATTGATTGATGAGCGTGAGGAAGGTAAACAAGACCATTTCATGTATGAAGGTGGTATCAGAGCGTTCGTTGAACACCTGAACCGCAACAAGACGCCGATTCATCCAAAAGTATTCCACTTCGATTTCCAACGTGAAGACGGGATTTCGGTTGAAGTGGCAATGCAGTGGAACGATGGCTTCCAGGAAAACATTTACTGTTTTACCAACAATATTCCACAGCGTGACGGTGGTAGTCACTTAGCCGGTTTTCGTGGCGCACTGACGCGAACTTTGAATACCTTTATGGATAAAGAAGGTTATTCGAAGAAGGCGAAAACCGCAACTTCGGGAGATGATGCGCGAGAAGGTCTGACCGCGGTTGTATCGGTAAAAGTACCGGATCCAAAATTCTCAAGCCAGACTAAAGATAAGCTGGTTTCGAGCGAAGTGAAACCAGCGGTTGAATCTGCCATGGGTGAGAAACTCAGCGAGTTCTTACTTGAAAATCCGGCAGATGCCAAAATCGTTTGTTCAAAAATTATCGATGCATCACGTGCACGTGAAGCTGCGCGTAAAGCGCGTGAAATGACCCGCCGTAAAGGCGCGCTAGATCTCGCTGGCCTACCAGGCAAACTTGCCGATTGCCAGGAAAAAGATCCGGCTCTTTCTGAACTATACATAGTGGAAGGGGACTCTGCTGGCGGTTCAGCCAAGCAGGGGCGAAATCGTAAAAACCAGGCTATTTTGCCGCTGAAAGGTAAAATCCTTAACGTAGAGAAAGCACGTTTCGACAAGATGCTTTCATCGCAAGAAGTCGCAACCTTAATCACCGCCATGGGCTGTGGTATTGGCCGTGACGAATATAATCCGGACAAGCTCCGTTACCACAGCATCATTATTATGACCGATGCCGATGTCGATGGTTCGCACATCCGTACGCTACTGTTGACCTTCTTCTATCGTCAGATGCCGGAGTTGATCGAACGTGGTCATATCTTTATTGCCCAGCCACCGCTTTTCAAAGTGAAGAAGGGTAAGCAAGAGCAGTACATCAAAGATGATGATGATATGAACCAGTATCAGGTTTCTCTTGCTTTGGATAATGCTTCTCTGTATACCACCGAAAGCGCTCCCGCTCTTGCTGGACTTGCCTTGGAAGAATTAGTCAAACAATACAATGCAGGAATGAAGCTGGTTGAGCGTATGAGCCGCCGCTATCCAATTATGATGCTGAATGAGTTTGTTTATCAACCGCGTCTTGCTGTCGATATGTTGGCAGATGAAGCGGCGGTTGAAGCATGGTCGAAGCCGTTAGTGGCGGCATTGAATGACAAGCAATCGGGTGAAAGCCAGTTTAGCTTCGCCATTATTCGCGATGAAGAGAATAATGTCTTCTTACCGAAAGTGATTGTTCGTACCCATGGGGTGGAATATGACTATGCGTTGAGCTATGACTTATTGAACTCGAAAGAGTACGGTAGACTTGCGGATCTTTCTGAAGCGCTGCATGGGCTGCTTGAAGAAAGTGCTTATGTTCAACGCGGTGAGCGTAAACAACCGATCACGAGCTTCAAAGAAGGCTTGGATTGGTTGATTAAAGAATCGCGCCGTGGTCTGTCACTTCAGCGCTATAAAGGTCTGGGTGAGATGAACCCTGAGCAGCTTTGGGAAACGACAATGGATCCGGAATCTCGCCGCATGCTGCAAGTTACGATTCATGATGCCGTGGCTGCTGATGAACTGTTCACGACTTTGATGGGCGATCACGTTGAACCTCGCCGTAACTTTATTGAACAGAATGCACTGAAAGTGGCGAATCTAGACGTATAGATTATTACTTTGAGTTGGGTTGTGATTAAAACGCCGCTGTTTAGCGGCGTTTTTATTGGGATGAATACCTGCAACAGAAATAAATTTTTTGTATTTACGCTTGGAAAAGATGAAGACCATCCCTATATCTAGTTATGAAGAGCAAGACGCCTGATTCAGGGTCAAGCGACAGGTTTGTCCAATAGCGGAAAACCACTTCATTACATAACCGTATTGTTTTTTATTGCTTCATTAGAAGGATAGCTATTATGCGCAACCTAGATTTCACTCCTCTTTACCGTTCTGCAATTGGTTTTGATCGTCTGTTCAATCAAATGGAACAAAATGTCAGTAATGCGAATACCGGTTACCCACCATATAACATTGAGCAGCAAGATGAGAATCACTACCGTATTACGATGGCAGTTGCCGGGTTTGCTGATGAACAGTTAGATATTACCCAGCAGCAAAATAAGCTGATTGTGCGTGGTGTTCGCGAAACTGAGAGCAAAGAAGAGCGCCATTATCTCTACCAAGGTATTGCTGAACGCGATTTTGAGCGTAAATTTCAATTAGCGGATTACGTAAAAGTAATCGGTGCTCAGATGGTGAATGGTTTACTTCACATTGATCTCGAACGAGAAATTCCTGAAGAGCAGAAGCCAAGAAAAATTGCTATTAATGGCGGAAACCTGATCGAAGGCGAATAGCCGTTCAGTGTGAGTTATTTCGTTGTAGAGTCGTGGAAGGTCAGCTTATGCAGGCCTTTCTGATCGTTACCGTACTGATGACTATTCTGTCTTACTTTATCGGCTAGTTTGATGCTGAGTATGACAAGCGGGGAGCAAGATCAGTTGTTTCACGTGGAACGCTGACTGCCAGTATTAGCCTTCAGACCGGTTAAAATACAATCAGGCAGTGGTCATTATCGTGAACAGGCGGTGTTGTCATACCGCCTGCCACAAAAATTAAGCTTCAGCGTAGGCTTTCGCGACTTCTTCAGCAATGATCGCAATGCCTTTTTTCATGTCATCATCATTCTGGACATAGTTCATCCTCAGGCATTCATGGCCATGTTGCCAATCAGCGTCTAATCCAATAAAGAAATACTCTCCCGGAACAATTAGCACGCCGCGGGCTTTAAGCCGGCGATAGAGATCCATTGTCGTGATGGGCAATTCCTTAAACCATAACCATAGAAACATGGCTCCTTCCGGCTTATGAATACGAAAGCGCTCATCAATAATGGCGGTTTGTAATAACTCGACCGCATGCTGTGATTTACGTTGGTAAAAAGGTTTGATTACCTGTGCGCTGAGTGCCAATAAGTCTTGCTTTTCAATCATCTTATTGATGATTGCAGGACCAACCCCACCCGGGGCCAGGCTGAGCACGCCGTTCATGTTTGTAATCGCTGTGGTGATCTCTTCACTCGCAATGACAATGCCGCAGCGAACACCGGGTAAACCGAGCTTAGATAAACTCATACAAAGAATGGTGTTGTCATTCCAGAAAGGGGTGACATCGGCAAAGATAATATCTGGGAACGGTATGCCATAAGCATTATCAATGATCAGCGGAATATTATGCAGCCGGGCCAGTTCATCCAAATGATGGATCTCTTCGTCGGTAAGTACATTACCGGTCGGGTTGGTTGGCCGAGAAGCACAAATCGCCCCGATGCTGTTATCAATGATGAGTTCGTTAAAATTGATGTGGTACTTGAACAGGCCATTGCTGAGTAAGGCGATCTCCGGGCGGTAAGAGATAAACATGTCATCACTCAGGCCAGAGTCGCCATAGCCAATATACTCCGGGGCTAGAGGCAATAAGATCTTCTTCCGGCTGCCGTCTGGAAAATCACCGGCAAGCAGATTGAATAAGTTAAAGAAAGCACTTTGGCTGCCATTCGTCAGCGCAATATTTTTTGCGGTGATATCCCAATCATATGTTTCTCTGAGCAAATCGGCGAGGGCATTCAGAAAAGTATTTTTCCCTTGTGGCCCATCGTAATTAGTCATTGCCGCGGTAAGCTCACCGGTGTCGAGCATTTCTTTGGCAATACCATTAAAATATTCCACCATGGCAGGTATCTGGGCAGGATTGCCACCACCAAGCATGATAGCGTCAGGATTTCTTAAGCCGTCATTGAGATCATCCATTAGCTGGGTAATGCCTGAATAACGAGCGAACTTGTCTCCGAATGTAGAAAACTCCATGTGTACTTCCGACCTCAGTATCTTGTTCTTATCATAAACTTGTTAAATAGCTGTATAGATTGCCTTCAGTTGTCAACATACATGATTGTACTGCAGAGGGAAAGGATAAGAACCCAGCATGATTTTTGCTGGTTGTTTCACGTGAAACAGTAAAAGAGTCTAGGTGAGAAGGCGACATTTTGAGTGTAGTCGATTGCAACTCTAGTCTGAGATGACGAGGTGGTGGTGTTTCACGTGGAACCATATAAGTATAGTGAGCAGTGGCATGTGTGCGAAAATGTAACCGAAAAAAAACCCCACACCGGAGTATGGGGTTCGGGTTTGTCATCAGTGTTTATTTCTGCAGGAGTGAAATGTCAGCGACTTTCAGGAACTCATTGCGAAGCTGGTTTAGCATTGTCAGACGGTTAACTTTGAGTTTCTCGTCATCTGCCATAACCATGACATTATCGAAGAAGGCATCTACCGATTCCCGTAGGGTTGCCAGCTCCGAGAGTGCATGCTGATAATCACCTTCGGCAAAGATTGGTGCGAGGGTTGCGATGACTGCTTCCACTTTTTCAGCTAGTGCCTTTTCGGCATCTTCGATAAGCAGTGTGCTATCGATAGATGCAGGTAATTCACCATCGAATTTTGCCAAGATGTTACCGACACGCTTATTCGCAGCCGCTAATGATTCTGCTGCATCCAAAGAACGGAAGTGAGTCACCGCTTTTACACGCTGATCAAAATCAGCAGGTTGAGTTGGTCGACGAGCCAGTACGGACTGAATTACATCAACGCTATGGCCTTCGTCTTGATACCACGCGCGGAAGCGGCCCAGCATGAAGTCGATAACATCAGCTTCAACGTTGTGGTTTGTTAGCTTGTCTCCGAATAGGGCTTTGGCTTTAGTGATCAGGTCAACTAAATCCAGTTTGTAGCCTTTCTCAACAATGATCCGAAGCGCCCCCAGCGCTGCTCGACGCAGTGCAAATGGGTCGTTTGCACCTTTAGGGTGCAGGCCGATACCGAAGATCCCTACTAGCGTGTCAATCTTATCCGCGAGTGCGACCGTAGCGGCCACGTCTGATTTCGGTAGGTCATCCCCCGCGAAACGAGGCATGTACTGCTCGTTCAGCGCCACCGCAACGTCTTCGTGCTCACCATCAAGGCGAGCATAGTGCATGCCCATGACACCTTGAGTATCTGTAAACTCAAATACCATTGAAGTCATCAGGTCGCATTTAGATAACAGGCCGGCACGCTCGGCGTGCTCTGCATTTGCACCGATCAGATGAGCGATAAATCCTGACATAGCCGTGATACGGTCAGTTTTATCACGCAGGGTACCCAGTTGCTTCTGGAACAGAACGGTTTCCAACTCAGGAAGCCGTTCAACCAGCGCACGCTTGCGATCTGTCTTGAAGAAGAACTCAGCATCAGCAAGGCGAGGGCGAACGACTTTCTCGTTACCTTCGATGATTTGACGAGGATCTTTCGACACGATGTTAGAGACGAAAATAAACTTAGGTATAAGGTTGCCTTCAGCATCGTATACCGGGAAGTATTTCTGATCCCCTTTCATGGTGTAAACCAACGCTTCTGAAGGCACGTTTAAGAAGTCTTCTTCAAATGAAGCTGTTAAGACAACAGGCCATTCAACCAGAGAGGTGACTTCTTCAACCAACTCATCTTCCAGATCGGCAATACCACCGACTTCAAGAGCTGCTTTCTTCGCACCTTCGAGGATGATTGCTTTACGCCTATCGTAATCAGCGATGACTTTGCCGCGCTCTTCAAGAAGCGCCGGATATTGATCTGCATTATCAATAGTGAACTCAGGCTCACCCATAAAGCGGTGACCACGAATAGTACGCGCTGAATCAACACCAAGAATGTTCCCGGCGATCAGTTCGCCACCTAACAACATCGTTAGGGTTTTAACCGGGCGGATAAATTGTGTTTCTTTGTCACCCCAACGCATTGGTTTAGGGATCGGGAGTTTAGCAAGTGCCGCGGCAGCGAGGTCTGAAAGCAGCTCTTGTGTCGGCTTACCTTTGACTTCCTGCTTGTACAGTAGCCATTCACCTTTGTCTGTTTTCAGACGCTCAGCCTGGTCGACGGAAATACCATTACCGCGAGCCCAGCCCTGAGCTGCTTTAGTCGGATTGCCTTCTGCATCAAAGGCTGCAGCAATAGCCGGACCTCGTTTTTCAACGACCTTGTCCGCCTGGCCGGCTGCCAGTGCGGTGACTTTTAGCGCTAAACGGCGAGGGGCGGCAAACCATTTCACGCCTTGATGGGCAAGATCAGCGGCTTTCAGTTCAGCCTCAAAGTTTGCTGCAAATGCTTCGGCAAGGGTACGCAGGGCTTTGGGAGGCAGTTCTTCAGTACCTAATTCGATAAGGAAATTATTTTCAGTCATGCTACGTCCTTACTTCTCTTTTTTACACATAGGGAAGCCAAGGGCTTCGCGAGATGCGTAGTAAGCTTCAGCAACTTGTTTTGTCAGGTTGCGGATACGCAGGATGTAACGCTGACGCTCGGTAACCGAGATCGCTTTACGTGCATCAAGAAGGTTGAACGCGTGACCTGCTTTTAGAATACGCTCGTAGGCTGGAAGTGAAAGTGGGTTTTCAAGTTCCAATAGTTCCTTGCACTCTTTTTCGCACTGGTCGAAGAAAGAGAACAGGAAGTCCACGTCTGCATGCTCAAAGTTATATGTGGATTGCTCGACTTCATTCTGGTGAAAGATATCGCCATAGGTGACCTTACCTAATGGGCCATCGGTCCATACCAGATCGTAGACTGAGTCAACGTTCTGAATGTACATCGCCAGACGTTCAATACCGTAAGTGATCTCACCGGTTACAGGTTTACACTCAAGACCACCAACCTGCTGGAAGTAAGTAAACTGTGTTACCTCCATGCCGTTAAGCCAAACTTCCCAGCCAAGACCCCAGGCACCCAAGGTCGGGTTTTCCCAGTTGTCTTCTACAAAACGAATGTCGTGCACTTGAGTGTCAATACCTAATACTTCGAGTGAGCCTAGGTAGAGTTCCTGAATGTTGTCCGGAGATGGTTTCAACATTACCTGGAACTGGTAGTAGTGCTGCAGGCGGTTAGGGTTTTCACCGTAACGACCGTCGGTTGGGCGGCGAGATGGTTGAACATACGCTGCTGCAATAGGTTCCGGCCCCAGAGCTCGCAGACATGTCATCGGGTGAGAGGTACCTGCACCAACTTCCATGTCCAGAG
This sequence comes from Photobacterium sp., assembly GCF_033720175.1. Taxonomy (GTDB): domain Bacteria; phylum Pseudomonadota; class Gammaproteobacteria; order Enterobacterales; family Vibrionaceae; genus Photobacterium. The sequence goes on along the minus strand of NZ_JAWWDA010000020.1, from coordinate 12,243 downwards.
GTTGTACAATGGTACAACCTTGCTGGCCCCAGTAATCCTGCAGCGCGAGGATCATGCCCTGAAAGGTTTTAATATCGTATTTCTGCATTGTCAGCTTCGCGAGGTTAGTGGATTAAAAGTAATTTGAATAACAATCCAGTATACATTGCATGGCTTTTTCCGAGTAGGGGCAGTGCACGTTTTTTATCCATCTTTAGCGGTTTTGCGTAATTATTTTGGCGTATTAACGGACTTTACCATCAGGACGGTGAACAATTGACATTGTTCTGATGCGTCGAATTGTTCCATTCTTTAGAATACTGGTTTCTGAACGGAGCTATATGCCGTACAGTATTAATGTTCGTAACAATCACATCGATTGTAAATCGAGAACAGGGACAAGAGAATGACTATGAATTTTTCTGTGGCATCTAATAAATGGGTGCGATCTGCTATTTTTGCAGTGGCAACATCTGTTGTTGCAACGGGTTGTACCACTGTTAACCCTTACACCCGTGAAGATCAAACAGCCAAATCAACCAGTGGCGCATTAATCGGTGCTGTTGCCGGGGCGGCGATTGGTGTAGCGTCTTCCAGTAAGAGCGATCGCGGTAAAGGTGCATTGATTGGAGCAGCCTCCGGTGCGGCATTAGGCGGTGGTATTGGTTATTACATGGATGTCCAGGAGACCAAATTACGTCAGCAGTTAGAATCTACGGGCATCAGTGTTACCCGTGACGGCGATAACATCGTACTGAACATGCCAAATGAGATTACCTTTGGAGTTGATAAGTCAGACTTAAGCTCTCGTGCAATGAATGCGTTGCATAATGTGGCATTGGTGGCAAAAGAATACGATAAGACCATGCTCAATGTGTATGGGTTTACGGATAGTACCGGTTCTGAATCTTACAACTTGCGCCTGTCTCAAGTACGAGCAGGTGAAGTGAGCAATTACCTGATCCTCAATGGCGTAACGGCAAATAGGGTTGCATCAAAAGGGATGGGTGAAGCACGTCCTATCGCCTCTAACAATACGACGCAGGGACGTGCAGAAAACCGTCGCGTTGAAATTGTATTAAGCCCGACGGCTGGCTAATTTACTCTTTATGTTGCCGGCCCATAATGTTGGCTGGCAATATCTCCTTACAACGGTTGGCTTCTCAGTCTTGACCATTAATTCCTAACTCGTTATTATCCTGCCTCCTTTGGGGAGTAGCCTCTCGATCTATCGAGATAATCGTCAACATACTTGAAGCAAAATCTTCATGGCGATTATGACTCACATTCATCCTACTGGTGAGTTTGGCGAGACCATTGGTAAATCTGCATGAACCGGGGTGGGGCGTGTGTGTTTACCTGTGGTTCTAATAAATATCCTCGCCCCAAAGAGCATGTCGTGAGTGTGTTAGCTGTATCTATTACTAGTGTTGCATTAGCTGAAATTGGTGATAAAACCCAACTGTTATCTCTGCTGTTAGCTAGTCGCTATCGTAAACCTGTACCGATTATCTTAGCCATTTTTCTCGCTACGATTGCGAACCATGCGTTGGCTGCCTGGTTGGGCGTTGTGGTGGCGGATTACCTGATTCCAGAGGTGTTAAAATGGGTACTTGTGGTCAGTTTTGTCGTGATGGCCGGTTGGGTCCTGATCCCCGATAAGCTAGATGACGATGAAAGCATATCGAATCGGGGTCCATTTGTGGCGAGTTTTATTGCGTTTTTTATTGCCGAGATAGGGGATAAAACCCAGGTTGCCACAACAATGTTAGGGGCCAAATATAGTGATGCGCTACTGCTTGTTGTTCTCGGGACGACAATCGGGATGTTGCTGGCAAATGTTCCCGTCGTCTTGATTGGCAAGTTGTCTGCAGAACGTATGCCTCTGGGGTTGATCCGTAAGGTAACGGCGACACTGTTTGCTGGTCTTGCCGTTACTGCGGTATTTGGCCTGTAACCATACTTTCCCATGATGGGTTATGATATTGGAATAAAGCGAGGTGTTTCACATGAAACAATCGTCGATTATCTCGTTATTATGAAGAGCAACGGAACTGTGATGTTTGCCATAGTGCACCTAATATCGCCATGATATTGTGGTGGTGATCGTTACGGTATTCAATCCTAGGAGGGGATATGACCCGATTTCTCGCTATTTCACCGCAAAGCCAATGCTGGTTATTTAATATTGCCTTAGCACTTAACATATTGGGTATGATGTTGACTGATATGTGGTTGCCGATGGTGGTCGGAGCGATTATAACAACCTATTTATCCGTCGATGCCTGGGTGCGATTACGTTACGTTATTCCGATGAAAAAAGAAATTCGCGAGTTACGCCACGAGTTAGAACAGGCGCGTAAAGAGGTTCGTGATAGTTGCGGGTAGAGAAGGGATACCGAGCGGTTATTGCATGGGAAAAGTTAGATAGCAAAAGGGCAGCTCGGTGAGCTGCCCTTTTAATTTCCCGTCCCTTTACGGATCAGAAAACGATAAGGGATATTATCTGTGTCTGCCGCTATCAGGGTGTGATCCATAAAGCGACAAAAACTAGGGATATCCCGGGTGGTTGAGGGATCATCAGCCAGTACCAGCAAGGTGTCGCCTTCTGCCATTTTTCTTACGGTCTTGCGTACCATCATCACGGGCTCTGGACAACGCAACCCTTGCGCTTCCAGGTTATGAGTCGGGTTTTTAAAAATTGCTGTCATAACATATACATTCTGTTTTAGAGCCTCTGATCATACTTATGGATAAGAATTAATCAATAAGGGTTGGCAAATCAATGCGAACTGTGTAACGTATTTAACAGGTCATTAACGTTCATCTTCTGAAGGATTAGGAGGTTATTATGTTGACTCAAGTTGATCGCCTGACAATTTATAGTGTGCTGTGCTTTATCACTTTTTGTTCTCTTGTTTTACGCAGCCCAAATAATCTGAGTGTTTTTGCACTTGGAGGGTTGATTGCTGCCGCGCTGGGACTCTGGTTTGAATTAATAAATTCACCGGATCTCGAAGAGGAAGAAAATTAACTTTTCGACCACTCAATACCTTACATCGACTACACTCTCCCCAATTTCTTGGGCTTACCCGCTTTTTAGCGGGATTTTTTTATCGGCAGCTTCATAATGACTGGGTTTCTCATCATTATGTGGCTATTACTAAGCGAGTGAAGTTTGATATGGAGCTGGAAGAAGTCTACCGCCGTGATTTAAATTTACTGGTGGCGTTAAAAGTCTTGCTTGAAGAGTGCAGTGTCAGTCGGGCTGCAGTCAGACTCAGTCTCAGCCAGTCAGCGATGAGTCGGGTATTGGGGCGGTTACGGGATTTACTGGGTGACCCGCTTTTTACCCGACAAGGGCAGCATCTTATCCCTACCCAAAGGGCGCTGGAGCTCAATGAATCACTGAATGATCCGCTGGAAGCATTACGTATTCTTCTTACCCCCAGCGATTTCCGCCCGGAATTGTGCGATCAGCGTTTTGTTATTGCCACTACCGATTACGCTATGCAAACAATCCTGCCCTTTGCTCTGCCTCGAGTTTATGAGGAAGCGCCTAATATATCGTTGAAATTCGAACCGTTGCAGCATGAACATTTACTGAGCCAGTTAACCACTGATGGCTGTGATATGGCCATTTGCCGTCCTACCGGCCCTGTTGATCCCTTGTGCCGTGACAGTCTTGGTCTGGTGAGTGTATTTTGCCTGTTGTCAAAAAATCATCCGATGGCAGATCAGAATCTGACCCTGGATGATTATCTAACGTTCCCCCATGCGATGATTGCGATCAGTGACGGGGTTAAATCTCTGATTGATGAATCCCTGCGAGGATATCGCCAACGCAAGCTGGTACTGTGGGCTTATCATTTGGAAGCGGCCTTGGCTATTGTGGATAAAATGCCGCTCATTATTACGGTGCCGGCGGATTTGGCCTATTTAGTCGCGGAAAAACATAACTTAGTGATTAAGTCGTTGCCGTTTGAATTCAAGCCGTTTGACTATTCGCTAATTTGGCACCCCCGCTGTGAACATTCAGCCTCACAGATTTGGTTGCGTAACCTGATTAAAGAGGAATGTGGACGTCTGATTGATAAGCGGATCCATGATATGGGGCTGGCCTAAACTCACTGGATCACAAGTCGTTATTGGTGGGCGTTGGGATATTGGCACGGGGTGGGAACAAAAAGGCCAGCAATAGCTGGCCAAGGTCGTTATTGTCTTTTTTATAGCTTGATCACGACACGGCCAGTGATCTGGCCATTGGTAATGGCTTCGGCACATTCTGCAACTTGTTCTAATGCAATTTCTCGGCACGCTTGCTGGTAGTAACTGGCTGGTAGTAGCTCTGTTAAGCGTTGCCATGCCTGCAGACGTTTTTCGAACGGGCACGAGACCGAATCGATACCCTGTAGTCTTACATTTCGAAGAATGAAAGGCATGACTGTGGTGGGTAAATCAAACCCACCCGCCAGACCGCAAGCGGCAACGGCGCCGTTGTAGTCCATCTGCGCCAGCGTTTTTGCCAGTACTTTACTCCCGACGGTATCAACAGCTCCGGCCCAAAGTTGTTTCTCCAAGGGGCGTGCCGGTTCTTCAAATTCACTGCGTTCGATGATACGGGCTGCACCCAGCGCCTTGAGCAACGGGCCGTTTTCAGTCGAACGGCCAGTGACGGCTGCAACCTGATAGCCGAGTTGAGCCAGAATAGTGACGGCAACCGATCCCACACCACCACTTGCGCCAGTAACCAGTACTTCACCGGCATCGGGTGTAACACCCGCATCGACTAATGCCTGCACACAAAGCATGGCGGTTAGGCCTGCGGTCCCAATCATCATGGCTTGCTTGCCATCTAAATTCGCGGGTAAGGGTACCAGCCAGTCGGCTTTCAGACGCGCTTTCTCTGCCATCCCGCCCCAGTGACCTTCGCCAACACCCCAGCCAGTCAATACAACCTGATCGCCTGCCTGATAGCGGTCATCACTTGATTCCACAACGCGACCGGTTAAGTCGATACCTGGCACCATCGGGAACTGGCGCACAATGCGGCCTTTACCTGTGATGGCTAAGCCATCTTTGTAGTTAAGAGAAGAGTAATCCACACTGACTAATACCTCACCGTCAGGCAGCAGAGATTCGTCAATTTGACGGATCTCTGCAATGGTTTTTTTTTCTTCCTGATCAAGAACGAGTGCCTTAAACATAGATGTACTCCGGGTATAAAGGAAAGGGCTGCGAATATGGGTAGAGTGTAGTCGTGATAAGGTTATGAATAAAATGAAACTTTATCATTTAATCTATGCACCAGGCACATGTGTAGTGCGAGTGAACGGGGGGCTCATAAAACAAGCCCGCAAAATGCGGGCTAAGTCTTTGTTATCGGCTATTCAATACGTTCGAAGATAGTGGCGATCCCCTGACCTAGGCCAATACACATGGTCGCAAGGCCAAACTGAACATCGTGATGCTCCATCTGGTTGATTAAGGTTGTTGAAATACGAGAGCCCGAGCAACCGAGCGGGTGACCCAGTGCAATCGCGCCGCCATTCAGGTTCACTTTCTCATCGACTTTATCAAGCAAGCCTAGATCTTTGGCGCACGGTAAAGACTGGGCTGCAAAGGCTTCATTTAATTCCACCATACCAATATCGTCCATGGTCAGACCGGCTCGTCTCAGTGCTTTGTGGGTGGCGGGTACCGGACCATACCCCATAATCGAAGGGTCACAACCTGCAATAGCCATTGATTTCACGCGGGCACGAATAGTGAGACCAAGCTCCTTAGCACGGCTTTCATTCATTACTAGCATGGCTGAAGCGCCATCTGACAACGCAGATGACGAGCCGGCTGTTACTGTGCCGTTCACCGGATCAAATACCGGGCGCAGAGCAGATAAACCTTCTAGTGTGGTTTCCGGCCGGATGACTTCATCGTAGTCATACAGTTTTAGCACTCCGTTTTCGTCGTGACCCTCAATGGGAAGGATTTCATTGTTAAACCGTCCTTCAATCGTTGCTGCGTGGGCGCGCTGGTGAGAACGTGCGGCGAATTGGTCTTGCATTTCACGACTGATCCCATGCATGCGGCCGAGCATTTCAGCTGTTAAGCCCATCATGCCAGCAGCTTTTGCGACAGACTTTGACATGCCCGGATGGAAATCGACACCGTGGCTCATAGGAACATGGCCCATGTGCTCAACACCGCCAATGATGCAAGTCTCTGCATCGCCAACCATAATGGCACGCGTTGCATCATGCAGAGCCTGCATGGAAGAGCCACACAGGCGGTTTACCGTGGTAGCACCCACAGTATGTGGAATGCCGGCTAAAAGCGATGCATTGCGTGCTACGTTAAAGCCTTGTTCTAGCGTCTGCTGTACACAGCCCCAGTAGATATCTTCAATGGAATTCGGATCTAGTTGGGGGTTACGGCTGATTAATCCTTTCATCAGGTGCGCAGACAGATCTTCAGCACGAACATTTCGAAAAGCACCAGCTTTAGAGCGCCCCATCGGGGTGCGGATGCAATCAACAATTACTACGTTATTCATTTTTTATCCCTCATCCTTAAGCGTTTGCTTGTGCTGTATGTTGCGTTGAATAGTAGCTTTCGCCTTTGGCCGCTTTATCACGCAGGCCTGCCGGTACTTCATAAACGGCACCGAGATGAGCAAACTTATCTGCCATGGCGATATATTCAGCCAGACCCAGAGTATCAATGTAACGGAATACACCGCCGCGGAAAGGAGGGAAGCCGATACCATATACCAGCGCCATATCGGCTTCGGCCGGGGATGCAATAATACCTTCTTCCAGACAACGAACGACTTCGTTAATCATGGGGATCATCATGCGGGCAATAATATCGTCACTGGTGAACGCTGTTGCTGAGCCTGAAACAGGTGCGAGCAGGTCTGCCACGGCTGGATCAATGCTCTTCTTCGGCTTGCCTCGGCGATCGACAGAGTAAGCGAAGAAACCTTTACCATTCTTCTGTCCAAAGCGTTGTGCTTCGAACATCACATCAACAGCATCTCTGTACTCTTTGCTCATGCGGGTCGGGAAACCTTCCGCCATAACCGCCTGGGCATGATGAGCGGTATCAATACCAACCACATCTAGCAGGTAAGCAGGGCCCATTGGCCAGCCAAATTGTTTCTCCATAATTTTGTCGACAACCGTGAAGTCAGCACCGTCACGCAGCAGCAGACTAAAGCCGGCAAAGTAAGGAAACAGTACTCGGTTGACGAAGAACCCCGGGCAGTCATTTACGACGATAGGAGATTTACCCATCCTTGCCGCATAGGCGACAACACGCGAGATGGTTTGGTCTGATGTGCGTTCACCTCGAATGATTTCCACTAGTGGCATCCGATGAACGGGGTTGAAGAAGTGCATCCCGCAGAAGTTTTCAGGACGCTTGAGAGACTTCGCCAGTAAGTTTATTGGAATCGTCGAGGTATTAGAGGTGATCACCGCATTGTCTGATACCTTACCTTCGACTTCCGCTAAGACTGCGGCTTTAACTTTCGGGTTCTCGACGACGGCTTCAACCACGATATCCGCATCTTCTGCGTCTGCATAGTGCAGGCTTGGAGTAATTCCTGACAGTACTTTGGCCATCTTGATACCATCAATCCGGCCCCGTTCCAGTTGTTTGTTCAGCAATTTTGCGGCTTCGTTCATACCCAGCTCAAGAGAAGAAACGGCAATATCTTTCATCAGTACCGGTACGCCTTTAAGCGCAGATTGATAGGCGATACCGCCTCCCATAATCCCTGCACCAATAACGACCCCTTTGGATGTCGGCTGGCCTTCTTTGGCGGCTTTCTTCGCTTTGCTTTTGATGTATTGATCATTGAGGAAAATCCCAACCAGAGCCTGGGCGACCTCCGTTTTCGCGAGTTTTACGAAGTGCTTGTTTTCAACAGCCAATGCTTCGTCACGATGCATTCTGGCTGCTTCTTCAATGGTAATAACGGCCGCCATCGGAGCCGGATAGTGCGGACCTGCAACTTGTGCCACCATACCTTTGGCGATGGTAAAGCACATTGTTGCTTCCATTTTGTTGAGCGTCAGCGGTGCCTTCTTCTGCTCTCGACGGGCTTGCCAGTCCAGTTTTCCGGCGATGGCGTCTTTCATCATTGTCACTGCTGCTTCTTTTAGCACCTGTGGCGCGACAACGGCATCGACTAGACCAAGCTTCAGGGCATCTTGAGCTTTTTTATCTTTACCGGCGGTAATGATTTCCATCGCAGGATCTGCCCCGATCAGGCGTGGCAGACGAACTGTGCCGCCGAAGCCAGGCATGATGCCGAGTCGAGTTTCTGGCAAACCAATACGCGCCGTGGTATCAGCCAGGCGGAAATCCGTGGCAAGAACACATTCACAACCGCCGCCAAGTGCGTGGCCGTTTATGGCTGAAAGCGTCGGTACGGGTAGATCTTCTAATTTATTAAAGATGTCATTGGCTCGGGTCAGCCATTGGGACAGCTCATCTGCAGGTTTGGCAAACAAGCCAAGAAACTCTGTGATATCAGCTCCTACAACAAATGCATCTTTATCTGAGGTAAGAAGCAGGCCTTTAAGGTCTGTTTGTTGATAAAGGGCATTTAAGGCTTCGTTAAAGCATTCCAGGGTTTTTAGATCAAATTTATTAATCGAGCCTGGAGCGTTGAGGTTAAGTTCCGCAATACCATCTTCCAGATAGCTGACGGATAGGGTTTCACCTTTGTAAATCATGTTCTATCTCCGCGATTTCCGGTTCTGTGCCAGATTGGTTTTACTGGTTTGACCTGTAACCAGGTTAGAGATAAGTCTGAACCCGTTATGCAACTATTTCAACACTTATTTAAAACAATTGTTTAACTTTTATTGTTAATAATAATAGGTGGGATATGTTGGTTTATTTTTGCTATTGAAAGTAAAGACTTTTTTATTGTCACGTTTAATGGCAGCGCGAGCCGGTTGTTGGGGTATTGTTAACTTTCTTGTCTGTTCTGACGCGGGAGTTATCAGGCACGAGTTGTTCGTTGACCGCATTTGTTTTGCGACAGTGAATGTAAATAAAGTCGACAGGTCGGAAATATCGATTTCAGCTCAAAGAAAAGAAAGGGCTGTCGTGTGGGGGAGCGAGCCGGTTAATGGTTGTATCTGGCTGATTATTTCTCTTTATGTGTTTCTTATTACAGCTATATTGAATTTGTTGTGCTTATGTTGTGGTATCCTGCGCGATTATTTTCATCTGGATTTTATTGGTAGTCACCCAATGATGGAGTCTGACCCTTATTTAGTGCCAGCGGCTGAGGCATGCTTTGAAGAAGAGATAAAGAAAAGTCGCTTTATCACTTATTTGGCGCACACTCCAACAGTCGATGCTGCGAAAGCTTTTGTTAGACATATCAAAGCTAAGCACAGCGATGCTCGCCATCATTGCTGGGCTTTTGTCGCTGGACGTCCGACGGATTCGATGAAATGGGGGTTCAGTGATGATGGTGAGCCATCAGGAACCGCGGGTAAACCCATTCTCGGCCAGTTAACGGGGGCCGGCATTGGTGAGATCACGGCAGTGGTTACCCGTTACTCCGGCGGGATAAAGTTAGGAACGGGTGGGCTTGTCAAGGCTTACGGTGGTGGCGTCCAGCAAGCCTTAACTGTGCTGCAAACCAAAGAAAAGGTAATAACTTCGGAACTCAGCTTGAGCTGTGAGTATAATCAGGTTTCACTGGTCGAGTCGCTGCTGGCAGAATATGCAGGGATTCAGCTCTGTGCTAATTATGGCAATCAGGTCGATATGACCCTCGAGCTTGATAGCCGTTTGGTGAAAGAATTTTCAGCCAAACTCACTAATCGCAGTGGTGGTCGAATCATACCAACCACCGGTTCCGATAATTAATCGCACTCTATAATCGTTTTTAAGGATGAGAGCCGACTAGGCTATGCAGTTTCGATCTATCATCAGAATCGTGGGGCTATTGCTCGCGTTATTTAGTGTCACCATGCTTGCACCGGCTTTGATCGCCTTGATCTACCGGGATGGTGCCGGTTTTCCATTTGTCGTCACGTTCTTCCTACTGTTTGCTGGTGGGGCTTTGTTGTGGTTTCCCAACCGGCGCCATCGTCATGAACTGAAAGCGCGGGATGGTTTCTTAATCGTTGTTTTATTCTGGACTGTAATAGGTAGTGCTGGTGCTGTCCCTTTTATCTTGGCTAAAACCCCCGATTTGTCCCTCACCGATTCTTTTTTTGAATCCTTCTCGGCTCTAACGACGACAGGGGCTACGGTTATTGTAGGCCTGGATCATTTACCTAAGGCCGTTCTGTTTTATCGTCAGCTACTGCAATGGTTCGGCGGGATGGGGATCATTGTATTAGCGGTTGCTATTTTGCCGGTGCTGGGGATCGGTGGGATGCAGTTATATCGGGCAGAAATTCCGGGACCGGTCAAAGACAGTAAAATGACACCGCGTATCGCGGAAACAGCAAAAGCTCTTTGGTATATCTATTTAGCGCTGACTGTCAGTTGTGCCGGTGCATTTTGGATGGCAGGTATGACAGTGTTTGATGCTATCTCCCATAGTTTTTCAACAGTTGCCATTGGTGGCTTCTCAACTCACGATGCCAGCATGGGTTACTTTAATAGTCCCACTATTAATCTTATTACTGTGGTCTTCTTACTGATATCCGGCTGTAACTTTTCACTGCACTTTGCCGCATTTGCTAATGGTGGGATCCATCTTCGCACCTACTGGCGAGATCCTGAATTCAAAGCCTTCCTGGCTGCCCAATTGATACTGTTCCTAATATGCTTTGGTATGTTATTACAGCACCATTCATACAATTCTTATTATGATGCGTTTGATCAGGCGTTATTCCAGACTGTTTCGATATCGACGACCGCGGGTTTTACGACCACTGGATTCTCCGATTGGCCGTTGTTCTTGCCTGTACTTTTATTGTTTTCATCTTTTGTTGGTGGCTGTGCAGGTTCAACCGGTGGCGGTATGAAAGTGATTCGGATGCTGCTGCTGTTATTGCAAGGGGTTCGAGAACTTAAGCGTCTGGTGCATCCGCGTGCGGTGTATACCATCAAGCTCGGCAGTAAAGCCTTACCGCAGCGGGTGGTGGATGCGGTTTGGGGGTTCTTCTCTGCTTATGCCCTCGTATTTGTTATCTGTATGCTGGCTTTAATTGCGACAGGGCTGGACGAACTTACTGCGTTCTCAGCTGTTGCCGCGACTTTAAATAACCTCGGGCCAGGCTTGGGGGAAGTGGCCGTGCATTTTGGTGAGATAAACGAGTCAGCGAAGTGGGTACTCATTATCTCAATGCTATTTGGCCGATTAGAAGTGTTTACTTTACTTGTTTTGTTTACGCCGACGTTTTGGCGAAATTAAGGAGAGGTTGTGGAAAAGGTTTTACTGCTTCACTCAAGTACTGAAGGGCAAACGATTAAAATTCTTCATTATATAGAAGAGGAATTACGTGATAGCTGTGAGTGTGAATTGCAGGACCTTCACTCATTGTCTGCTGTTGATTTTTCTCAATATGATCGTGTGCTGATTGGTGCCTCTATTCGTTATGGTCATTTGAACAAAAAACTGTATCAGTTTATTGCTCAAAATCAGCAGCAATTAGAGCAGTGTAAAGTCGGTTTCTTCTGTGTGAACCTGACCGCTCGTAAAGAAGGGAAGAATACGCCTGAAACGAGTGTATATATGCAGAAGTTTTTACAGAAGTCATTATGGCAACCCAAACTACTGGCTGTGTTTGCTGGCGCACTACGTTATCCACGTTATAACTGGTTCGATCGTACAATGATTAAATTCATCATGAAGATGACGGGGGGAGAAACAGATACAACAAAAGAGGTGGAATATACAGACTGGGATAAAGTTTCACACTTTGCAGCCCAGTTTAAGCGGTTTTAAGTCTATAATATGACGACTTAGTCTATTTTTTGTCCGAACTGTTGGTTTTGACAAGTTTATTTTAAAACACCTCTTGCCAATGTGATCGAACCCTCTATAATGCGACCTCACTGACACGGAGCACGGCGCTTAGCCAGCAACCTAGTCAGTATGTTCTTTAATAATTTGACCATGCAATCTGTGTGGGCACTCGTGAAAAAGTTAAGTCGAAAGATTTATCAATGAACTGAGTGACCGAACAGTATGATTCCTGCAGAGGAATGATATTGGCACAGTCAATTTATGCTTCAACTTCGGTTGAAACAAGAAAATCAGTAAAAATCATTGAGCCG
>NZ_JAWWDA010000019.1:0-78211 GCF_033720175.1 Photobacterium sp. | reverse complement strand
TTTGAGAACGATTTGACAGCTAGTTAGTTTTTCCAAGATTGCTATTGCCGGTTATTGGCCGGGAATAAACAGAATTTGTCTGGCGACCATAGCGCTGTGGCCCCACCTGATCCCATGCCGAACTCAGAAGTGAAACGCAGTAGCGCCGATGGTAGTGTGGGGTCTCCCCATGTGAGAGTAGGTCATCGCCAGGCGCCAAATCTTAAAAGGCCATCCTAACGGATGGCCTTTTTTCGTTGTGTGCTAAGCATGGCGTCATTCAAATAACAAGTTGTAAAATTAATGGTTCAGATTTACCTATTATTAATAGAACATTACTGATAGTGTTTTTGGGAGGTCAGTCAAAACGTATTCCATCCAGTGCAAACTTTATCAGTAATGTCTTCATAGTTGTCTAATGAAGTTTTGGATAGCCATTACTATCATAGCAAACGCCAAATTTGTTCAATTGGATTTAGTGCTGATGAACAGTGAGGGTATTTGACGATACTGACTATTGATAAATCTTTCAGTATACCCACCGGCACCACCCATATTCAAAAAGATGTTATTGTTCTAATTTCGCTTACTCAATAGCCAATCAATTACGTCAGCGCTGAAGTGAGGAGGGTACTGTAGTATTGCATTCAATCCAGATTTCGTTAGCCGGGAGCACATATTTGGCCGTATCAGTAAACCCGTAGTGCAATGAGAAAAGGAACAATTTGATCCTCTTCTAGTACAGGGAACTGAATGTACGCTGAGGATCAATATCAATGGCTACGATAGCTAGGCTTTGAGTCCTTAAAGAATCTGATTAAGGATGTGATCGGCTTTAATTCGGCGGATACGCTTAATCAGCTTTCTAACCTGAGCAGGGTAAGTGTCGACTTTCTCGATAAACTTATAGCTACCGACAAGCTGAGTATGACTCAAAATACAATCGAGTTCTTGCTGCTTCTGGTCTGCCAATAGCTGGTTCTTATCATGGACCAAGATGGCATTTTCCAAGTCTAGCTTCCAGGCTCTAGGGTTAAGGTTATTGCCTGTGATCAGCATATAGCTCCGATCTACCCAGATCCCTTTTAAATGGAAACTATTGTCATTGTGCTTCCAAAGATGAATAGCTAACTGACGACGAGCAATCGCGGCTTCGTTGTGTTTGGCGAAATTACGAAGATTAACTTCATATAAATAAGGCAGACCAGCAATGGTTTTAAATGGCTCGCTAGGCGGGATGTAAAAGTCATTTGCTGTTTTATCACCAACAATAACGGTTACCTTTACACCCCGTCGGATTGCTCTCTTAACTTCACGGCTAATCATGCGTGGAAAGTTAAAATAGGGTGTGCAGATAGTCAGTTCTTTCTGTGCACTTGCTATCAACGTGCAAATATGTTGATTCAGTTTATTCTTTCGCTTGCCCAGACCTATAAGCGGTGTTAAGCCTACCTGATCGTCAGCGATAGAATCGGGAGGGAAGGAATAGCTCGCACGCTGTAATTGACTGCGTAGGTCTTTGATAGCCCCTTTTAATGTTTTAGTCTCTGGACGTATGGGCTGACTTAAGCAATTGACGGCATCACTATTAGCCAGAGTCTCAACGATGAACCTAGCCATGCTATCAGCAAGGTGTATATTTTTTATGACATGATACCGGTCATAACGATAACGTTGATGTTGCGCTAGGTATACATCGTTCAGGCTAGCACCGCTATAGATAACTTTATCATCGATCACAAAGCCCTTAAGGTGAAGAACGCCGAACAATTCTCGGTTACGTACCGGTACCCCTAATACATCAATCTGATGTTGGTAGGATTCTGCAAATTCACGATATAGTGCAGCATTACCATCTGATTTAACTGCACCAATAAGTCCTCGTTGGGCACGATGCCAATCAACAAGTACTTTGATGTCTAACGCAGGATTTGCTTGTTTCGCTTCATAAAGCGCAGTCAGAATATCCCGGCCCGCTTCATCGTCTTGCAGATATAATGCAACAAGATAAATACGTTGTTTGGCTTGGGTTATTTCCTTATGTAGCCGTTTACGGAAAGATCCTGCATCTAGAAGTGTCTCTAAATCTTCCGGCTGGTGTGCAATACATGGCAATTGCTCAATGCGTTGCCTATTAGCAATAGCTGAATCCATTATCGCCTCGTTTATGCGACCTATATAAGATAAATCTGTTAATTAAGAGAGCAATTATATCAGAAAATCATCTGATTCCATGTATACCAATACTGGGTTGTGTCACGGATGGGCTGAAAACTGTAAATTAGTGTTGATATCGCATTGCAATCAGCTCTTTACCACTCAGGCGATAACGCTGGATCCTGATCGCCAAAGGTTCTGGCAGCTCATCGTCTTTTATTACTGTAAAACCTGATTCCTGATACAATTTTTCCAGATGACTGAAGGCAAAACAAAAACATGGCGTACGGATTAATTGCTCATTGCTCGCTGTAATCAGCTGCTTGGCGATACCGCTACTGCGACGTTCTGGATGGACTAACATACCGGTGAGCAATTGATAATATTCAAATTGCTTAAATCTAACACAACAGATTATCCCGCTGGTATTCTCTCCTATCCAGATGATTTCATCTTTTTTAGCTTTACCTGCTGGATAATAGGATTTATAGAAGCGATTAATCAGTGGGAAGCGTAGAGATTCTAAAGGGTGGAATTTAATCTTGCTCATGGGAAAACACTGCGTAGTTAGGATGAATCAGTTAAAATGCAGCCAATAGTATAAAAGGTATGGTTCGATATTAGCATGAGATTTTTGCAAAAGAGGTCACTGGCACCTTTTCACACCTTCGGTATCGAGGTAACAGCGGATCACATTATTGTTGCGGAATCTACTCAGGATCTGGTGGCCATTTGGCAGGATGAGCAATATCGGGCTTTGCCCAAGTTGATTGTCGGACAGGGCAGTAACTTGCTGTTCTGTCAAAACTACGCTGGCGTGATTGTATTAAACCGTATTGCTGGTATTGATATAACAGAAACCGCCGATGAGTATCACCTGCACGTCGGAGCCGGCGAAAACTGGCATGATCTGGTTCACTGGTCAGTGGAAAATAAGATGCCGGGTTTGGAAAATCTGGCTTTGATCCCCGGGTGTGTGGGCTCATCGCCAATTCAAAATATTGGTGCATATGGTGTTGAACTGAAGGACGTCTGCCAGTATGTCGATGTGGTTGAGCTGAACACTGGCAAACCTTCCCGAATATTGGCTTCAGATTGCCAGTTCGGCTATCGAGACTCTATTTTCAAGCATGCACTGAAGAATACTCATGC
The DNA here is from genome assembly GCF_033720175.1 of Photobacterium sp. Classification (GTDB taxonomy): domain Bacteria; phylum Pseudomonadota; class Gammaproteobacteria; order Enterobacterales; family Vibrionaceae; genus Photobacterium. Next base: position 74,923 of record NZ_JAWWDA010000019.1, on the reverse strand, counting down.
GATCGTTGCTGTCGGATTGAAGCTGTCTAAAGCGTGGCGACCTAATGCCACTTACGGCCCTTTGGCACAGTTTGCCTCTGAGACCGTAACGGCCAAAAAGATATTTGATGAAGTATGCCGTATTCGTCAGCAGAAGCTGCCGGATCCCATGATTTTAGGCAATGCAGGAAGTTTTTTCAAAAACCCTATTGTTGATAAGACCAAGCGAGAGCAGCTGATGGCAACTCATCCGAACATGCCAAGTTATGAAATGGAGGATGGATCCTTCAAGCTCGCTGCGGGCTGGTTGATTGACCAATGTGGCCTGAAAGGCTATCAGGTAGGAGGGGCTAAAGTACATGAGAAGCAAGCACTGGTATTAGTCAACTGCGCACGGGCAACCGCCAGAGATGTGCTTGTTCTCGCACGAGATGTGGTCTTTGCGGTTGAAGAGAGGTTTACTGTCACTCTAGAGCATGAAGTACGTTTCATGGCTGCCGATAAAGAAACCAATCTGGTAGAGGTTATGTCATGAAAGAGCACTCTACGCGCTTGGCATTAGTGGCCATGATGTCTGACGGTAAATTTCATTCAGGAGAAGCGTTGGGAGAGTCTCTTGGAATCTCCAGGTCAGCAATAAGTAAACATATCATGCAATTACAGGGATGGGGTCTAGATGTCTATCGAGTGCGGGGGAAAGGCTACTGTCTGGCATCAAAATTGGAACTGCTTGATTGCGATAAAATTTCAGCTCAGGTAAAGTGCCCGAGCTTAGATCTCATACCCGTTATCGATTCAACCAATCAGTTTCTACTCGACCGGGTCGGCCAGTTACCTCAAGGTGCCATTTGTTTAGCTGAATATCAGCAGGCAGGCCGAGGACGTCGGGGGCGGCAATGGCTGTCTCCTTTTGGTAGTAACTTGTATCTCTCTATGTATTGGCGACTTGATGCCGGGATGGCTGCTGCGATGGGGTTAAGTCTTGTTGTTGGCATCGCTATCGCTGAAGCGTTACAAACACTGGGTGCTGACGAGATTAGAGTGAAATGGCCTAATGATTTGTATTATCGAGATAAGAAGTTGGCCGGTATTCTCATTGAGATGACAGGGCAGACGGGAGAGGCCGCCCACCTTGTTATAGGTATGGGACTCAATGTTGCCATGACGGCTCAGGAAGGAACAGGTATTGATCAGGCCTGGACCAACCTGGTACAGGCGTGTGATGACCTACCTGAGCGAAATCAATTAGCCGCGGCATTGATTGAGCGACTACATGAAACGCTAACGGCTTATGAGAAAATCGGTCTCGGTGGCTTTATCGATCGCTGGAATAAATTAGATAACTTTTTGAACCGCCCTGTTAAATTATTGATAGGTGAGCGCGTGGTCGAAGGAATTGCCCGCGGCATTGATAAACAGGGTGCCTTATTACTTGAAACCGATGCGGGTATTGAGCCGTATATCGGTGGTGAAATCAGCCTTAGAGGTTGTTGATGCAATTATTAATTGAAGCGGGTAACACTTATGTCAAAGTTGCCCAATTATTTGAATCTGGACATTTTGAACTGTTAGGCCGTTACCCTAGCCGTAAATTAGAAATGGTACTTGAGCCACTATTAGAAAAAGGAATTAATAGAATAGTGTTTGCTAGTGTCGGGCCCGTCGAGGTTGATAATTCAATCCAACGCATTGCTCAGATGGCTAATATCCCTGTCATGCAGGTGAAGACGCTACGTAAAGACTTTGGTGTTAAGAATGCGTATTCTGAATATCAATACCTTGGCGTTGATCGTTGGCTGACCCTTGTCGCAGTCAGACAAGAGTTTAAAAAACCAACAGTCATCATCGATATTGGGACCGCCTTGACGTTTGACGTGCTCGCTGAAGACGGTAAGCACTTGGGGGGGTGGATTGCACCTGGTTATCAGTTAATGATGCAATCGGTACTGGAAAATACCCGTAAAGTTTTCTCTGATCGTGAGCATGGAGAACATATAGCGTTCGCAGATAATACGGCGGATGGTCTGAAAAATGGCTGTCGGGCAGCACTGATCGGGTTAATCGAATATGGCCTTAAGCAGGCAAAAGATAAACTCGGGACAAACCCCGAAGTGATCCTATGTGGCGGAGGAATGCGACATCTACCGATACACTGGTCAAAACGCTATTTGCACCGTTCGGAGTTGGTCTTAGAGGGGTTGGCCCTGTATGCAAAATGCCGATGATGACTAAATTTGAGACGGTTAAAGGAAAAAAATAAAAAAAACTCGTAAAGGTATTGCAAGCCTATAAATGATTAACTAGAATGCGCAGCAATTACGCCGACTTAGCTCAGTAGGTAGAGCAACTGACTTGTAATCAGTAGGTCACCAGTTCGATTCCGGTAGTCGGCACCAGTTTTCGCTATACCCCTGGAGGGGTTCCCGAGTGGCCAAAGGGATCAGACTGTAAATCTGACGGCTCCGCCTTCGAAGGTTCGAATCCTTCCCCCTCCACCATTTTCAAGTAGTTTGATAGCTCTACGAGTTACGAGTTTGCGGGCATCGTATAATGGCTATTACCTCAGCCTTCCAAGCTGATGATGCGGGTTCGATTCCCGCTGCCCGCTCCACACTTCTTGTGTGCTGATATAGCTCAGTTGGTAGAGCGCACCCTTGGTAAGGGTGAGGTCGGCGGTTCGAATCCGCCTATCAGCACCATCTCTTCTCCAAGTCGCTTTCAAACCATTTGATATATACTCTACAAACCCATGTTTGGTTGTGTGGTCGTAATGCCACCTAATGCCGTGTCTAGAGGGACTATCTATGTCTAAAGAAAAATTTGAACGTCTTAAGCCACACGTTAACGTTGGTACTATCGGCCACGTTGACCATGGTAAAACGACTCTAACTGCTGCTATCTGTACAGTTTTGGCAAAAGTATACGGCGGTGTTGCTAAAGACTTCGCATCTATCGATAACGCTCCAGAAGAGCGCGAGCGCGGTATCACCATCTCTACTTCTCACGTAGAGTACGATACTCCAAGTCGTCACTACGCCCACGTTGACTGCCCAGGACACGCCGATTATGTGAAAAACATGATCACAGGTGCAGCTCAGATGGATGGTGGTATCCTGGTTGTTGCGGCAACTGATGGCCCTATGCCTCAGACCCGTGAGCACATCCTTCTTGGTCGTCAGGTTGGTATCCCTTACATCATCGTATTCATGAACAAATGTGACATGGTTGATGATGAAGAGCTACTAGAACTTGTCGAAATGGAAGTTCGTGAACTTCTTTCTGAGTACGACTTCCCTGGTGATGACTGCCCAGTGATCATGGGGTCTGCACTAGGCGCACTTAACGGTGAAGCTCAGTGGGAAGAGAAGATCATTGAACTAGCGGAAGCTCTAGATAACTACATCCCAGAGCCAGAGCGTGCAATCGATCGTCCGTTCATCCTTCCTATCGAAGATGTATTCTCAATCCAGGGCCGTGGTACTGTTGTAACGGGCCGTGTTGAGCAAGGCATCGTTCGCGTTGGTGACGAAGTTGCTATTGTTGGTATCAAAGAAACCATCACTACGACTTGTACTGGTGTAGAGATGTTCCGTAAGCTTCTTGACGAAGGCCGTGCTGGTGAGAACGTTGGTGTTCTTCTGCGTGGTACTAAGCGTGACGAAGTTGAGCGTGGTCAGGTTCTTGCTAAGCCTGGTTCAATTACTCCGCACACTACTTTTGAGTCAGAAATTTATGTTCTGTCCAAAGATGAAGGTGGCCGTCACACTCCATTCTTCAAAGGCTACCGTCCACAGTTCTACTTCCGTACAACTGACGTAACTGGTACTATCGAGCTACCAGAAGGCGTTGAAATGGTAATGCCTGGTGATAACGTTCAGATGAAAGTGACTCTAATCGCACCAATCGCGATGGATGAAGGTCTGCGTTTTGCGATCCGTGAAGGCGGTCGTACAGTTGGTGCTGGTGTTGTTGCTAAGATCTTCGAATAAGATTTGACGACAAGGTACCAAAAGGGCATCATTTGATGCCCTTTTTCTGCGTCTGATTTTTGATTCGTGTGATTTTTAGTCAAAGGCGCAGAGTAAAAGTTCGTTGAGATGAAGTTTTTTTATAATGTCATTAAAGGTTTAGTCCTTTCCTTCATTTAGGACCTCGCACTAGCGGGGTCGTTTTCGTCTATATTGAGACTAGTTACAGGTTGGTTGTATGAAAGCGAATGCCGAAAACCAAAGCAGCCCGAGCAGTATGGATGGCCTTAAGTGGGTCGCTGTATTTGCTTTGCTTGCTGCCGCTGTGGTTGGTAATTACCTGTACAGTGATGTTTCTGTAGTGTTGCGCGCAGCCGCGATAGTAGTGCTTGTTGCTGCTGCTGGTGGTATTGCCGCACTTACAGCAAAAGGTAAAACCGCGATCACGTTTGCACGTGAATCGCGCATGGAAGTCCGCAAAGTGGTATGGCCTACTCGTCAGGAAGCTACGCAGACAACCTTTATCGTTTTAGCCGTCACTGTCATTATGGCGTTAGCCTTGTGGGGGATTGACGGCATTATGGTCCGTTTAGTCCGCCTAGTTACCGGTGTGTGAGGTAAGAGTTCATGAGCGAAGCTCCAAAAAAACGATGGTATGTAGTACAGGCTTTCTCCGGCTTTGAAGGTCGTGTTGCGCAGTCACTACGTGAGCATATCAAAATGCACAGCATGGAAGATTACTTTGATGAGGTACTCGTACCGACCGAGGAAGTGGTTGAAATGCGTGCTGGCCAGCGTCGGAAGAGTGAACGTAAGTTCTTCCCTGGTTATGTGCTTGTACAGATGGTAATGAATGACGAGACATGGCACCTGGTACGTAGTATTCCTCGTGTAATGGGGTTCATTGGCGGTACATCTGACCGCCCTGCTCCTATCTCTGATAAAGAGGCGGATGCGATTCTTAATCGTCTGCAGCAGGCGAGTGAATCACCAGTCCATAAGACAGTATTCGAGCCGGGTGAAGTGGTTCGCGTTACTGATGGTCCATTTGCTGATTTCAACGGTGTTGTTGAAGAAGTGGATTATGCCAAGAGCCGCGTGAAGGTTTCCGTGTCGATCTTTGGCCGCGCAACTCCGGTTGAGCTAGAGTTCGGCCAGGTAGAAAAGAACTGATCGATTAGTAATCAGTTTGTATTGTCAGGGGCGGGGGATTGAACTATAATTTCGCGCCCTTTCGTTAGACGGGGAGTCTGTTTCTGAAAACAGACGTTTGAACCCAAATTTTAGGTATATAGCAATGGCTAAAAAAGTAGAAGCGTACATCAAGCTGCAGGTTGCAGCTGGTGCAGCAAACCCAAGTCCACCAGTTGGTCCTGCTCTAGGTCAACACGGTGTTAACATCATGGAATTCTGTAAAGCGTTTAACGCTAAGACTGACTCAGTTGAGAAAGGTCTTCCAACTCCTGTTGTTATCACAGTATACAGCGACCGTTCTTTCACGTTCATCACTAAGACTCCACCTGCTGCAGTTCTTCTTAAGAAAGCAGCCGGCGTTAAGTCTGGTTCTGGCCGTCCTAACACTGAGAAAGTTGGTACTGTTACTGACGCTCAGATTCAGGAAATCGCTGAAACTAAAGCAGCCGATATGACTGGTGCTGACATCGAAGCTATGAAGCGTTCGATTGCTGGTACTGCTCGTTCAATGGGCCTAGTGGTAGAGGGTTAAGACAATGGCAAAACTGACTAAACGCATGCGCGTAATCCGTGACAAAGTTGATTCTACAAAAGAGTACGATATCAACGAAGCTGTTGCTCTTCTTAAAGAACTAGCTACTGCTAAATTCGTAGAAAGTGTTGACGTTGCTGTTAACCTTGGTATCGATGCTCGTAAATCAGATCAAAACGTACGTGGTGCAACAGTACTGCCACACGGTACTGGTCGTGACATCCGCGTTGCTGTGTTCACTCAAGGTGCAAACGCAGAAGCAGCTAAAGAAGCTGGCGCAGATCTAATCGGTATGGAAGATCTTGCTGACCAAGTTAAGAAAGGTGTCATGGACTTTGACGTTGTTATCGCATCTCCAGATGCAATGCGCGTTGTTGGCCAATTAGGTACTATTCTTGGTCCTCGCGGTCTGATGCCAAACCCTAAAGTTGGCACTGTAACGCCTAACGTTGCTGAAGCAGTTAAAAATGCTAAAGCAGGTCAGGTTCGTTACCGTAACGACAAAAATGGCATCATCCACACTACCATCGGTAAAGTAGATTTTGACGCTGCAAACCTTAAAGAGAACCTAGAAGCACTTCTGGTTGCTCTGAAGAAAGCGAAGCCTTCTTCTGCTAAAGGTACTTTCATCAAGAAAGTAAGCATCTCTACCACGATGGGTGCAGGTGTGTCGTTAGACCAGAACACTCTGGCAGCTAGCGTATAATAATTTGCAGAATTGTCAGGTTAGTGTATAATCTGGCGTTCACAAATTCATGGCTGAGGCTAATTGCTTGTAAATTAGCCTTCGTCAAAGACCGTAGGTGTTCTCAGGAACTTAATTTTACCTACGTAGACGGTGCCAGAACATGATTGATGTTAAGTCTTTCTTGGATCTGCGCCGTAAGACTCTCCTGTCATTCTGACAGTGAGTGGTGTAATGACTGGGGTAACCCAGCAAAAAAATCCAGGAGCTATATCCAATGGCATTAAATCTTCAAGACAAAAAAGCAATTGTTGCTGAAGTCAACGAAGCTGCCAATGGTGCCCTGTCTGCAGTTGTTGCTGACTCTCGTGGTGTTGCAGTTGGTGCGATGACTTCTCTACGTAAACAAGCTCGTGAAAACGGCGTTTACTTGAAAGTTGTTCGTAACACTCTGGCACGCCGCGCAGTTGAAGGTACTGAATTTGAATGTCTGAAAGACGTTTTCGTTGGTCCTTCACTAATCGGTTTCTCTAATGAGCACCCAGGTGCTGCAGCGCGTCTTTTCAAAGACTTCGCTAAAGAGAATAAAGATTTCGAGTTCAAAGCAGCCGCATTCGAAGGCGCTGTTGTTGACGCAGAAGTTCTTGCGACACTACCAACTTACGACGAAGCTATTGCACGCCTGATGATGTGCATGAAAGAAGCTTCAGCTGGCAAGCTGGTACGTACTATCGCAGCTGTACGCGATCAGAAAGAAGAAGCAGCGGCGTAATCGTCCCTGTTTTATCTGAACGCTATATTAAATTAATTGTTGATTTCAAAGAGAATTGTTATGTCTATCACTAACGAGCAAATCCTAGACGCAGTTGCAGAAATGTCTGTAATGCAAGTTGTTGAGCTTATCGAAGCTATGGAAGAGAAATTCGGTGTTTCAGCTGCAGCAGCAGTTGTAGCAGGCGGCGCAGCTGAAGTAGCTGAAGAGCAAACTGAGTTTGACGTAATCCTAACAGCTGTTGGTTCACAGAAAGTACAAGTTATCAAAGCTGTACGTGGCGCAACTGGCCTAGGTCTTAAAGAAGCTAAAGCAGTCGTTGACGGCGCTCCAGCATCTCTAAAAGAAGGTGTTGATAAAGCTGAAGCTGAAGCTCTTAAAGCTCAGCTAGAAGAAGTTGGTGCTACTGTTGAAATTAAGTAATTATTACTTAATTTCTTAGCCTGTAAAGGCTAATGGCTGGTGGCTGATTGCCACCGGCCTTTTTGCGCTGTAGGGTAATGGTATTTTTCACATTGTTTTGTAACTATTATCCACGCAAAAAGCAGCCCTGATTCTTCAGAGTTGTTCCTACAATAAACAGTGTTATTAGTCACTGTCCCCTGGTTGGACAGTTTGGATCACTTATTAGCGATCTGAGGAACCTATGGTTTACTCTTATACCGAGAAAAAGCGTATCCGTAAGGATTTTGGTAAGCGTCCACGCGTTTTGGATGCACCATACTTGCTGTCGATCCAGCTTGATTCTTTTCAGAAGTTCATCGAGCAGGATCCAGAAGGGCATTACGGTCTAGAAGCTGCCTTTCGTTCTGTTTTTCCAATTCAGAGCTATAATGGCAATTCCGAGCTGCAATACGTTAGCTATCGTCTCGGTGAGCCTGTCTTCGATGTCAAAGAATGTCAAATTCGTGGCGTAACTTACTCTGCACCACTTCGTGTGAAGCTACGTCTTGTCATGTATGACAAAGACGCGCCGGCTGGCACTGTAAAAGACATTAAAGAACAAGAAGTTTACATGGGCGAAATTCCGCTCATGACAGATAACGGTACTTTCGTTATTAACGGAACCGAGAGGGTTATCGTATCCCAGCTGCACCGTAGCCCGGGTGTCTTCTTCGACAGCGATAAGGGTAAAACCCACTCCTCAGGTAAAGTGTTATATAACGCACGCGTAATCCCATACCGTGGTTCATGGTTGGATTTCGAGTTTGATCCTAAGGATAACGTATTCGTACGTATCGACCGTCGTCGTAAGCTGCCGGCTTCAATCATTCTGCGCGCATTGGATTATACCACTGAGCAGATCCTTGACATGTTCTTCGATAAAGTTAACTTCGAAGTTCAGGGTAAGTCACTGGTTATGGAACTGGTGCCTGATCGTCTACGTGGCGAAACTGCAAGCTTCAATATTGAAGCGAACGGTAAAACCTACGTCGAGCAAGGCCGTCGTATCACCGCTCGTCATATTCGCCAGTTAGGCAAAGACGGTATTGATCACATTGAAGTGCCGGTTGAATACATCGTTGGCAAAATCGCATCACGTGATTATGTGAACGAAGAGACTGGCGAGCTAATTGTGCCGGCTAACCAGGAATTAAGCCTGGAGTCTCTGGCACTACTGTCGCAGGCTGGTCATAAGTCTATCGAAGTTCTGTTTACGAACGACCTAGACTACGGTCCGTACATGTCTGATACCTTGCGTGTCGACAACACTACTGACCGTTTGAGTGCGCTAGTTGAAATCTATCGCATGATGCGTCCTGGTGAGCCACCGACACGCGAAGCTGCTGAACAACTGTTTAATAGTCTGTTCTTCTCTGAAGACCGTTATGACTTGTCAGCGGTTGGTCGTATGAAGTTCAACAGTTCTCTTCTTCGTGATGAGATCACAGGTTCAGGTACGCTAGACAATCAAGACATCATTGAAGTGATGCGTAAACTGATCGAAATTCGTAACGGCCGCGGTGAAGTTGATGATATCGACCACCTGGGTAACCGTCGTATTCGTTCAGTTGGCGAAATGGCTGAAAACCAGTTCCGCGTTGGTCTGGTTCGTGTTGAGCGTGCTGTTAAAGAACGTCTTAGCCTTGGCGATCTTGATGCCATCATGCCGCAAGATCTGATTAATGCTAAGCCAATTTCTGCTGCAGTGAAGGAGTTCTTCGGTTCTTCTCAGCTGTCTCAGTTTATGGACCAAAACAATCCGTTGTCAGAAGTTACTCACAAACGTCGTATTTCGGCGCTTGGTCCAGGTGGTCTGACTCGTGAACGTGCTGGCTTTGAAGTTCGAGATGTACACGCGACCCACTACGGTCGTCTATGTCCAATCGAAACGCCGGAAGGTCCAAACATCGGTCTAATCAACTCGCTGTCTGTCTATGCGCGTTGTAACTCTTACGGTTTCCTGGAAACACCATACCGTAAAGTGGTTGATGGTAGCGTTACTGACCAAATCGATTACCTGTCTGCTATTGAAGAAGGCCAGTATGTTATCGCTCAGGCGAATGCTGCGCTGGAAGAAGATGGTAGCTTCAGTGATGAACTTGTTACTGCCCGTCAGAAAGGTGATTCTGGCTTGCACCCACGCGACCATGTTCAATACATGGACGTTGCAACCAACCAGGTTGTATCTGTGGCGGCATCCCTGATTCCATTCCTAGAGCACGATGATGCTAACCGTGCACTTATGGGTGCGAACATGCAGCGTCAGGCTGTTCCAACATTACGTGCAGATAAGCCGTTGGTTGGTACAGGTATTGAGCGCTCTGTAGCGGTTGACTCCGGGGTAACAGCCGTAGCTAAACGTGGCGGTCAGGTTCAGTCTGTCGATGCTTCTCGTATCGTTGTTAAAGTGCACGAAAGCGAGCTAGTACCAGGCGAAGCTGGTATCGATATTTATAACCTTACTAAGTACACCCGTTCTAACCAGAACACCTGTATCAACCAGCGTCCAACTGTGATGCCGGGTGAGCCAGTGGCTCGTGGTGACGTACTGGCAGATGGTCCTTCGACCGATCTGGGTGAGCTTGCACTTGGCCAGAACATGCGTATCGCGTTCATGCCTTGGAACGGTTATAACTTCGAGGATTCCATCTTAGTTTCTGAACGTGTTGTACAGGAAGATCGCCTGACAACCATCCACATTCAAGAGCTTTCTTGTGTGGCGCGTGACACGAAACTGGGCTCTGAAGAAATCACGGCTGATATCCCTAACGTGGGTGAAGCTGCGCTTTCTAAGCTGGATGAATCTGGTGTTGTTTACATCGGTGCTGAAGTGAAAGGTGGCGATATTCTGGTAGGTAAAGTGACACCTAAGGGTGAAACTCAGCTGACACCGGAAGAGAAGCTACTGCGTGCAATCTTTGGTGAGAAAGCGTCTGACGTTAAAGACTCTTCTCTACGTGTGCCAAACTCTGTGTCTGGTACCATCATCGACGTTCAGGTCTTTACTCGCGATGGCGTAGAAAAAGACAAGCGTGCGCTTGAAATCGAAGAAATGCAGCTGAAAGAAGCGAAGAAAGATATCACAGAAGAATTCCAGATCCTTGAGGGTGGTCTTCTTGCTCGTGTTCGTACGCTTCTACTTTCTGCGGGTTACGGCGAAGATAAGTTTTCTTCAATGAACCGCGAAACTCTGTTTGCACAAACGCTGGATGACGAAGAACAGCAAAACCAACTCGAGCAGTTGGCAGAGCAGTACGACGAATTGAAAGCTGAGTTCGATAAGAAGTTTGAAACTAAGCGCCGTAAGATCACACAGGGTGATGACTTGGCACCGGGTGTCCTTAAAATTGTTAAGGTGTACCTAGCTGTTAAACGTCGTATCCAGCCTGGTGATAAGATGGCGGGTCGTCACGGTAACAAGGGTGTAATCTCTAAGATCAACCCTGTTGAAGATATGCCGTACGATGAAAAAGGTCAGACTGTCGACATCGTTCTGAACCCATTGGGTGTACCATCTCGTATGAACATCGGTCAGATCCTGGAGACTCATATGGGTCTTGCAGCGAAAGGTATCGGTGACAAGATCAACGAGATGCTGAAGCAGCAGCAGGAGCTACATAAGTTCCGTAACTTCCTGCAGAAAGTTTACGATCTGGGTGATACTCGCCAGAACGTCGACATTGCCGCTCTGTCAGACGACGAAGTGATGACGTTGGTTCAAAACTTGCGTAAGGGTCTGCCTATTGCAACGCCAGTATTTGATGGTGCTCCAGAAGAGTCAATCAAAGAACTGCTGAAGCTAGGTGACTTACCAGAGTCTGGTCAGCTGAAATTGTTTGACGGTCGCACCGGTGACATGTTTGAGCGTCCTGTAACTGTTGGTTACATGTACATGCTGAAACTTAACCACTTGGTTGATGACAAGATGCATGCCCGTTCTACCGGTTCTTACAGCCTTGTTACTCAGCAGCCGCTGGGTGGTAAAGCTCAGTTCGGTGGTCAGCGTTTCGGTGAGATGGAAGTATGGGCGCTTGAAGCATACGGCGCAGCATATACACTTCAAGAAATGCTAACCGTTAAGTCAGATGACGTTAACGGCCGTACGAAGATGTATAAAAACATCGTCGATGGAGATCATCGTATGGAACCTGGTATGCCGGAATCATTCAACGTACTGTTGAAAGAAATCCGCTCGTTGGGTATCAACATCGAGCTGGAAGACGAATAAGACTTGGTCTACCAAGCTTATTAGTTACTCCGGTATAAATATGAAGGCGCCAGAAGACTGGCGCCTTTATGGGTCAACTCCTCACAGGAGCCGAATGTGAAAGACTTACTTAAGTTTCTGAAAGCACAACATAAGACCGAAGAATTTGATGCAATCAAAATCGGTCTTGCTTCACCTGACATGATTCGCTCATGGTCTTTCGGTGAAGTAAAAAAGCCAGAAACCATCAACTACCGTACCTTTAAGCCTGAGCGTGACGGCCTTTTCTGTGCACGTATCTTTGGCCCAGTAAAAGACTACGAGTGTCTTTGTGGCAAATATAAGCGCCTTAAGCACCGTGGTGTGATTTGTGAAAAATGTGGTGTTGAAGTTACTCAGACCAAAGTACGTCGTGAGCGTATGGGTCACATTGAGCTAGCTTCACCTGTAGCCCACATCTGGTTCCTTAAGTCACTGCCATCTCGTATCGGTTTGTTAATGGATATTCCGCTGCGTGACATCGAGCGGGTACTTTACTTCGAATCGTACATTGTCATTGAACCAGGAATGACCAGTCTTGAGCGTAGTCAGCTACTGTCAGAAGAGCAGTATCTGGATGCACTTGAAGAATGGGGCGACGAATTCGACGCTAAAATGGGCGCAGAAGCGATTAAAGCATTACTGGGTAATATGGACCTGAATGCTGAAATCGAAAACATGCGTGAAGAGTTAGAAGAAACTAACTCTGAAACTAAGCGTAAAAAATTAACCAAGCGTTTAAAGCTTGTTGAAGCATTCTTACAGTCAGGTAACAACCCCGAGTGGATGATCCTGTCTGTTCTGCCAGTTCTACCGCCGGACCTTCGTCCGTTGGTACCGCTAGATGGTGGTCGTTTCGCAACCTCAGATCTGAATGATCTGTACCGTCGCGTCATTAACCGTAATAACCGTCTTAAGCGTCTATTGGACTTGGCCGCTCCTGATATTATCGTACGTAACGAAAAGCGTATGCTTCAGGAGTCTGTTGATGCATTGCTAGATAACGGTCGTCGTGGTCGCGCTATCACCGGTTCAAACAAACGTCCTCTGAAATCTTTGGCTGACATGATCAAAGGTAAGCAGGGTCGTTTCCGTCAGAACCTTCTTGGTAAGCGTGTTGACTACTCAGGTCGTTCTGTTATCACCGTAGGTCCATACCTGCGCCTGCACCAGTGTGGTCTTCCTAAGAAGATGGCACTAGAGCTATTTAAGCCATTCATCTACGGCAAGCTGGAGACCCGTGGTCTTGCGACTACGATCAAAGCGGCGAAGAAGATGGTTGAGCGCGAAGAAGCGGTTGTTTGGGATATCCTGGACGAAGTGATTCGTGAACACCCGGTAATGCTTAACCGTGCACCAACACTGCACCGTCTAGGTATCCAGGCATTTGAACCAGTACTAATCGAAGGTAAAGCGATTCAGCTTCACCCTCTAGTGTGTGCGGCCTATAACGCCGACTTCGATGGTGACCAGATGGCGGTACACGTACCTCTAACTCTGGAAGCGCAGCTTGAAGCTCGTGCACTGATGATGTCTACCAACAACATCCTATCGCCGGCGTCAGGTGATCCGATCATCGTACCGTCTCAGGATGTTGTATTGGGTCTTTACTACATGACCCGTGACAGAATTAACGCGAAGGGTGAAGGCATGTACCTTGCTGGACCTGCAGAAGCAGAGAAAGCATACCGTACTAAGAATGCAGAACTACACGCTCGCGTGAAAGTTCGTATCACTGAGCACCTCTATGATGAGCAAGGCAACTTGTCATCTGAAACCAAGCTAGTTGATACCACTGTTGGTCGTGCAATCCTGTGGCAGATCGTTCCTAAAGGTCTTCCGTACAGCCTTGTGAACACGGAAGCGCTAGGTAAGAAGCAAATCTCTAACCTACTTAACACGTGTTACCGTAAATTGGGCATGAAAGATACCGTTATCTTTGCTGACCAAATTATGTACACAGGTTTTGCTTACGCTGCATTGTCTGGTGTTTCTGTTGGTATCGACGATATGGTCATTCCTGCTGAAAAGTACACCAAAATTGCCGAAGCTGAAGCTGAAGTCGCAGAAATCCAAGAACAGTTCCAATCTGGTCTGGTAACTGCGGGTGAGCGTTACAACAAAGTGATTGATATCTGGGCAACAGCCAATGAGCAGGTTGCTAAAGCGATGATGGATAACCTGTCCTTCGACACCGTGATTAACCGTGACGGCGAAGAAGTGAAGCAGAAATCGTTCAACAGCGTTTACATGATGGCAGATTCTGGTGCTCGTGGTTCTGCGGCGCAGATTCGTCAGCTTGCAGGTATGCGTGGCCTGATGGCTAAGCCGGATGGCTCTATCATCGAAACACCGATCACTGCGAACTTCCGTGAAGGTCTGAACGTACTGCAGTACTTCATCTCTACTCACGGTGCTCGTAAGGGTCTTGCGGATACCGCACTGAAGACAGCAAACTCCGGTTACCTGACACGTCGTCTAGTAGACGTAGCACAAGACGTAGTAATTACTGCCGATGATTGTGGTACGCACGCTGGTATTACCATGATGCCTCTTATCGAGGGTGGTGACGTTAAAGAGCAACTTGGTGATCGCGTTCTTGGTCGTGTTGTTGCTGAAGATGTACTTAAGCCAGGTACTGAAGAAGTCCTTGCGCCACGTAACACACTTCTTGATGAGAAGTGGTGTAATATCTTGGAAGATAACTCAGTTGACCAGGTTAAGGTACGTTCGGTTGTAACGTGTGAAAATGACTTTGGTTGTTGTAAGTTCTGTTACGGTCGTGACCTGGCTCGTGGTCATCTGGTTAACACCGGTGAAGCAGTCGGCGTTGTTGCTGCTCAGTCTATCGGTGAGCCGGGTACACAGCTTACGATGCGTACGTTCCACATCGGTGGTGCAGCGTCACGTGCGGCAGCAGAAAACAGCATCCAGGTTAAGAATACTGGTTCGATGAAGCTTCACAACGCTAAGTTCGTAACGAACAGTGAAGGTAAGCTGGTTATTACTTCCCGTGCGTCAGAAATGACGGTTGTGGATGAGTTTGGTCGTACCAAGGAAAGCTACAAGCTTCCTTACGGTTCTATGCTAACTAAAGGTGATGGTGATTCAGTGACTGCAGCAGAAACTGTTGCAAACTGGGACCCGCATACAATGCCAATCATCACCGAGGTAGCTGGTCGCGTTCAGTTCGTTGACTTGATCGACGGCGTGACTGTGACTCGTCAAACGGATGAGCTGACAGGCCTGTCTTCTATCGTAATACTAGACGCTGCAGAGCGTACCAGTGCCGGTAAAGACATGCGTCCAACGGTTAAGCTGGTTGACGACAACGGCCACGATATAATGATCCCTGGCACAGATATGCCAGCTCAGTATTTCTTACCTGGTAAAGCGATTGTTCAGCTTGAAGACAGCGCGCTAGTAGGCATTGGTGACACGTTATCACGTATTCCTCAGGAATCTGGCGGTACTAAAGATATCACCGGTGGTCTGCCACGAGTCGCTGACTTGTTCGAAGCACGTAAGCCAAAAGAGCCTGCAATCCTAGCGGAAATTACAGGTGCTGTTTCTTTCGGTAAAGAGACTAAAGGTAAGCGTCGTCTGATCATCACTCCAAGTGAAGGCCAGCCATACGAAGAGATGATTCCTAAGTGGCGTCAGCTTAACGTATTCGAAGGTGAGAAGGTTGAATGTGGTGATGTGATCGCGGATGGTCCAGAAGCGCCGCACGATATCCTGCGTCTTCGTGGTGTTCACGCTGTTGCTGAGTACATCGTTAACGAAGTTCAGGAAGTTTACCGTCTACAGGGCGTTAAGATTAATGATAAGCACATTGAGACTATCATTCGTCAGATGCTTCGTAAGGTAACGATCAGTTCTGTTGGTGACTCTGAGTTCCTAGAAGGTGAGCAGGTAGAATTCTCTCGTGTGAATGTTGCTAACCGTAAGCTAGAAGCTGAAGGTAAAGCAGCTGCGACATTTAGCCGTGACCTGTTAGGTATCACTAAGGCGTCGCTAGCGACAGAATCGTTCATCTCGGCAGCTTCTTTCCAGGAAACGACTCGCGTACTAACAGAAGCTGCGGTTTCTGGTAAGCGTGATGAGTTACGTGGTCTGAAAGAAAACGTTATCGTTGGTCGCTTGATCCCTGCTGGTACCGGTTTCTCCTACCACCAGCAGCGTCAACGTAGACGTGATGCAGAGCTAGAGCCAGTAGCACCGCAGCTTGATTCAGAGCAAGCATCTCAAGATCTTGCTGCACTACTAAATGCCGGTCTAAGCGACGATTAATCGTTGACGTTTAGATAAGCAAAAAAAGGCATCCTTCGGGGTGCCTTTTTGTTTTTGGATGGCATCAAAACAGGCAGGTTGTTAGCACGCTTATAAGGCTTATCTTCGGGCTGACTAAGGCTGGAAAAAGAGAGGAGGAGTTTTGAGTTGATTGGACGACATTAAGAGGCGATGCAGGCAGGGCGTCGCATTTATACCAAACTGACTAATGATCAGTTTGGTATAAATGCTTCTCTGAACGATCATACTAATTGAATACTACGCGCCGGGAGGGCAGGCTAAACTTTCGCTAATGAGTTCAATCAGATTATCTTCAAACTCAAACCTCTGCTCCATCAACTCACCGATAGTAGAGAGATCCTGATCTAAATCCGGAATATCATCGTCATCGCTAATTGCACAATAGCGATCGGTAAAATTAAGAATCGGATCTGTGGTTTGGGTAATATCCGCGTAAAGTTTCGAGATTTCTTGGGTGGGTGAATAGCCCGTGGTTCTCCACTTATCCATGACCATATCATAAATTTTGAAATGGCCGGCAGAGATATAGTCGACAACTTGTTGGCAAAAGAGTTGTAATTGGCTGGAGGTGGGTAATTGGCGTGAATTATTTTCAAAAGGAGGCAGACCTGCCAGCTTACAGTAGTCGATCAGTAATTGCTGCCGGGACATCAGCCAGTGATCGATGACATCGCTGGTGCCGCCCCACTGTTGCTGAACTTGTTCGAATTTACTTAACATGGCCATACCCTCATGATCTATCAGTACAGTAACGGTGGTTACGAAAAAAAGCGTTATTAAAAAACCAAGCTACTAAATACTACACCGGTGAATCTCTTAAAAAAGAGAGCCTTGTTATACGGATTCATATTCCGTTATAAAGTTTAGATTGCCAGTAAAAACGATACCCTGCAAGGATGGATGTGACATTGATGTTAAAAAAACGAGAATTAGTATATTGGTGCGTCGTAAAAGATCGCAAATTGTATCTTGTTAACCACACGCTTCCTCTGATGACAGAATCAGAGTTGGGTTTTAATAGTGACGATGCGCGCTGGATTGGTGAATACTCGGGTCATCCTGTTTTCTGGCTAGAGGCTCATGGCAATACGCGTGACGATGATTTTTATACCCAAAGGGAATTGTTGGGTGTCGATGGCGAGCTATTTGATCTGGCCGGAAAAGCGACTCAGCTATCGCACATGAAGCAATCCGAAACATATTGCCCCAATTGTGGCGGACAGTGTCAGCTGGCGGCAGAGCAATTGGCCATGGAATGCCAGCAGTGCCAGCGTATCCATTACCCCCGAGTGTCGCCATGTGTGATTGTTGCGGTCAGAAAGCAGGATAAAATATTGCTTGCTCAGCACCCTCGGCATAAGACAGGGATGTACACGGTTATCGCCGGTTTTGTCGAAGCCGGTGAAACCCTGGAGCAATGTGTGGCGCGCGAGATCGAAGAGGAAACAGGAATTAAGGTGGCGAATATTCGTTACTTTGGCAGCCAGCCGTGGGCTTTTCCTTCCAATCTGATGATGGGTTTTTTAGCCGATTACGAGAGTGGCGAAATCAAGCCCGACTATGAAGAGCTGAGTGACGCGATCTGGGCATCGGCTGATCGTTTGCCACCTGTTGCGCCGGAAGGGACGATAGCCCGTCAGCTGATAAATCACACCTTGGCGCTGATAAAAAGCAGCAGTATAAAAAAACCCTCCTAAAGGAGGGATAAGGTGCAGTTACATGCTCATCGACGAGCAAGATATTCTTATTATTGCTAGCGCGCAGATTTTGTATCACGGCTGACTGCTATGTCGCAAATATGGTGAAGAGATTGTTGTAATAAATATGACCGGCTTAACAATTGGGTTCTTTTGTTGCAGCCGGGGAGTGCTACAATACGTCGCAGAATTTATCCATGGAGTCCTCAATGAGCGAATTAAAGAATGACCGCTACCTACGTGCGTTATTAAAGCAGCCGGTAGATTGCACACCAGTATGGATGATGCGTCAGGCTGGCCGTTATTTGCCAGAATACCGAGCTACACGTAGTGTTGCAGGTGACTTTATGTCGCTGTGTAAGAATGCAGAATTAGCCAGTGAGGTGACCTTACAGCCACTGCGCCGTTTCCCTTTGGATGCTGCTATTTTGTTTTCTGATATCCTGACTATTCCGGATGCGATGGGGCTGGGCTTATATTTTGAAGCCGGTGAAGGCCCGAAGTTTGAGCGTCCTATAACCTGCAAAGCCGATGTCGATAAAATTGGTCTGCCGGATCCGGAAGGGGAGCTGCAGTATGTCATGAATGCAGTGCGTCAGATCCGTAAAGATTTGCAGGGCGAAGTGCCACTGATTGGTTTCTCTGGCAGCCCGTGGACACTGGCGACTTATATGGTTGAAGGTGGTAGCTCGAAAGCATTCACCAAGATCAAAAAAATGATGTATGCCGAACCTGCAACACTGCATCTGCTACTGGATAAGCTGGCAGACAGCGTGGTTGAGTACCTGAATGCGCAGATCAAAGCGGGTGCGCAGTCTGTGATGGTGTTTGATACCTGGGGAGGTGTATTAACGCCTCGTGATTACAACGAGTTCTCACTGAGCTATATGCACAAGATTGTTGATGGTCTGATCCGTGAAAATGAAGGCCGTCGCGTGCCCGTAACCTTGTTCACCAAAAATGGTGGCATGTGGCTAGAGAAAATCGCCGCAACGGGTTGTGACGCCGTTGGTCTGGACTGGACGATTGATATTGCTGACGCTAAGCGTCGGGTCGGCGATAAAGTTGCCCTGCAGGGCAATATGGACCCATCGATGCTATATGCACAACCTGAACGTATTCGCCAAGAAGTCGCGACGATTCTTGAAGGTTATGGTGACGAAGGTACCGGCCACGTATTTAACCTCGGCCATGGTATCCACCTCGATGTGCCGCCAGAGAATGCCGGTGTGTTCGTGGATGCGGTGCATACGCTTTCTAAGCCGTATCATAAATAAGAGCATATGCGAGTGCCTGGTGGCGAGTTGCCAGGAAAAGCATTGAAAGCCCGTGCAAGTGATTGCGCGGGCTTTTTTTTATCGGTAAGAACGATGCTATGACCCTGAGATCCTGTGAATAAGCAGTTTCGAGTTGCTAGCCTCTCGTCTCTTTCAAATGCTGGTGGACGTAATCGCGGATATACGGCACCACCTCTTCCTCGAACCACGGGTTGTCTTTCAGCCAGCGGATATTACGCGGCGACGGGTGTGGCATCGGAATGTATTTTGGAGCCCACTGCCGCCAAGCCCTGACGGTATCTGTCAGTGTTTTCGGCTTGTCTTTCAAATACCACTGCTGAGCATACTGACCAACTAATAATGTCATACCGATATTGGGTAATAATGACCATACTTGCGGATGCCATTGCGGCGCGCATTCCGGGCGCGGCGGGAGATCGCCGGATTTCCCCCGGCCCGGATAGCACAACCCCATCGGCATGATGGCGATTTGGCGGGCGTCGTAGAAGGTTTTCCTGTCGAGCTCCAGCCAGCGGCGAAGGCGGTCGCCACTGGGGTCATTCCAGGGGAGCCCGGTTTCATGAACACGGGTTCCCGGCGCCTGGCCGACAATCATCATTCTGGCACTGCTGGCTGCCTGGATCACCGGACGCGGACCGAGTGGGAGATGATCCTTGCAGATCTCACAGCGGCGTATTTGATCCAGCAGATTATCAAGTTGTTGCGGTGCCATAATTACCTTCTTCCTACACCAACGTTCCTAATAGCCACGTTTAAAGTCAATTTGGTACATCAATGGTTGCTGCTGGAGAAAGCGCAGATAGTTTGCAGCAAAGATGTCAAACACTTGCTCAGGAAAGCTCTCTGCGGCGATATGCGGGGTGATTGTTATATCAGGGTGCAGCCAGAAAGGATGCTGCTGGTTAAGCGGCTCATGCTTAAAAACATCGAGGAAAGCATGGGCAACATGACCTTGCTTGATGGCAGACAGCAATCCCTCTTCGCAAACCGCATTTCCACGTCCCACATTAAACAGTAGCGTATTTTGGCAATGGCCGAGGCTGGTGGCATTGAGCAGGTTGTCAGTTGCTGATGTTGCGGGCAGGGTAGAGACCAGAATATCGGCCTGAGCGAGTGCTTGCGGGAGTTCGGATAACGGATAGGTATGGGCAAAAAAGTGACCGGCCGGTTCACCCGAGCGGTTCACGCCAATGATCTGTAGCCCCATTGCCTGCGCGGCTTGGGCCAGATGGCTACCGATGGTACCGGTTCCCAAAATAACCAGGGTTTTGTTGCTCAACGCCGCATAGGTGTGGGGCTGCCATTGGCGATGTTTCTGTTGCTGTCGGTAGCGAGGAAAATGGCGGGTATGCGCCAGTGTCAGGCCAATGACATACTCGGCGATGAGTTGTCCGAAGCATCCGCGAATATTGGTCAGCGAATAGTCCTGACGCAAATCCGGTTTGGTCAGGGCATCGATACCGGCAAAGGTCGACTGCAGCCAGCACAGAGCCGGATAATCGTTAAGGTGTGCGGCGATTTTTGGCGGATCTGCTAAAATAATCGCAGCCAGCCTGGGATCATCGGTGATCTTAAGCTGTGGCAATTGTGCCTGCCGGAGCAGCCGTTGATAAGTTTCCTTCTGTCGGGAGACGATCAGTATCTTGTTCATTGCTTTTCCTTTTGTGCTGACGAGTTATGCATTAAACTCCCGTGCAAATCACTATCGTAGATTATCCCATGCTTAAGAATCCTGTTCAGCTTCGCTTAGAAAAATTAGAACCGTGGCAACACCTTACTTTTATGGTCTCACTGTGTGAACGAATGTATCCAAATTTTGCCTTATTTTGTGAGGAAACGGAGTTTGCGGAGGCACAAAAATACCGCATCATTCTTGATAGTATCTGGGAGATCTTAACGGTTAAGAGTGCCAAGATTAACTTTGAAAATCAGCTGGAAAAGCTGGAAGATTTGGTACCGAGCGCCAATGATTTTGATATTTATGCAGTAAATCCAGCTATCGATGCCTGCGTTGCTTTGGCGGATTTACTTCATGCCATGCTCGATCGTGATTTGATGTTAGAGACAGTCAGCAAGATCAGTAGCTTGTCTGCTGAAACCGTGGCTGATCTTGTGTTTGCCCAAACGGGTGTCGAGATCACCAACGAAAACCAAAAAGAAAATGAAGCCGTTTGCGAAGAATGGGATGTGCAGTGGGCAATTTTCCGTGCGCTGAAAGAAGCGGAACGACGCGATATCGAATTGATCAAAAGCCTGCGTGAAGAATTACGCGATGAGCCCGTCAGTAATATTGGTATCGCACTATAACTGTTCTGATATGCCGGTAGCGAAAAGAGGGCCGACATGGCCCTTTTTAAGCTGAATTTGATCACTCATCATCTTTGCTTTCAATCATACGGTGCTGCTTTTTCCATTTCTCCCAGCGTTGATAAGCCAGTTGCTGCATGTCGGTATTTTTGTCGGCTTCATCGACAATTTCTTCGCCAACCAAACTTTCAAAAATATCTTCCAGTGTGACCAGCCCCTGGACCGTGCCATATTCATCAACGATTAATATCAGTTGTGAGCGTTCTTTCATTATTTTATCAAAGGCTTGCGGGACACTCGCAGTATTCAGCACGACCGGGATCGGACGCATCAGGGTGCCCAGCTCGTCATTAGCGCGGCCAGCCTGATTGGCGGTAAACAGTTCTAAGCGGTGGACAAAGCCCAGAATGTTATCTTTTTGTTCGCTATACACCAGTGGACGTGAGAATGGGCTATCATGGTGCTCGGTTAAAAAATCCTCGATCGATTGTTCTGCTTTTACGCGAAATAGCACCGGCCGCGGCGTCATAATTTTCGTGACACTGACATCACGGAACTGCAGCAGGTTGGTCAGAATTTTTGACTCACCTTCAGCCAATTCTCCGGACTCTTGTGCCAGCATTGCCATGGCAGACAGTTCATCACGCAATTTCGGCGGCTCATGGCCATGGGCCAGACGACTGGTAATTTGCTCCGATGCCCAGACAAACGGGCTTAGCGCCCAAATCATCCAGTTCAGTACTACCGCCGATCCCGGAGCCAGCTGACGCCAGTAGGTTGCCCCAAGTGTTTTTGGGATGATTTCAGAAAACAGCAAGATACCAATAGTCAGTAAAGCAGAGAACAGCCCCAGCCACTGGTTACCAAAAACGGCGGCGGCCTGAGCACCGGCCGTTGCAGCACCAATGGTATGAGCAATGGTATTTAGGGTCAGAATGGATGCCAGCGGACGGTCAATATTATCTTTTAGTGCAGCAAGGCGAGGTGCTGCCGGGTGGTTTTGCTGACGTAAAGTACCAATATAACTTGGTGAAATACTGAGCAATACCGCTTCTAACACAGAACAAATAAACGAAACACCAATCGCAATCGAGATGTAAATCGTAAGGAGGATCATGCAAACCTGTCAGTTATTTATGGAATTACGACCATATTAAGCGGTGCCAAAGGAAATAAATACAGCTATTTCATCAGAGGGATGAGTAACATTTTGTGAACTTGCGCTCAGTTTATGGTTAAAGAGCCCGCATCTAAGCACATGATCGCAGACAAACCTTTGCCACACGGGCTTCTTTTGAATTAGAGTTGTGGCGTCTCAAGAAAAACCTTAGAAGGGAAAACAAATGAACAAGACCCAACTGATTGACCTGATCGCTGACAAAGCAGATCTTTCTAAAGCTCAAGCTAAAGCAGCGCTGGAATCAACTCTTGAGGGTATTACCGAAGCGCTGAAAGAAGGTGACCAGATTCAACTGATTGGCTTTGGTACATTTAAAGTGAACCACCGTGCTGCACGCACTGGCCGTAATCCTCAAACTGGTCAGGAAATTCAAATCGCAGCAGCAAACGTTCCTGCATTTGTTTCCGGTAAAGCACTGAAAGATGCATTGAAGTAATCTATAATCCGCCAGGTAACTTTATCTGGCGGTATTTTCCTTTATGAAGCGGCTCATTGTTCTCCTTTCCTTATCTCTTCTTGCTGGATGTTCAGCCAGCTCAGTGCCTGATAATCCTATCGCTCAGATCCAGACTATGACGGGTGGCCAGACCGCCGGAGATGCGACTTCGCTCTACTGGTATTCCCATCGGCAAAATCGCTCCGTCCAATTATCTGAAGTGGTAATGGCTGGCGATTATGGTGGCTATCAATCGGATTATCGCTGGCAGGATGGTAAATTACGTGAAATTGAACGTCAGGGAACTCTGTTACAAGAGGATGGCCTGAAGTCGTTTTCACTTCGGGTGCGTTATGACACCAAAGGCCGTGCGGTATTCCAGCGCAATACGGTGGCGGATGCGGTCTTACCGTTATCGGATTCCCAGCTTTATCAACTCACCAAGCAAGCGCAGGTTGCGGTAGATACCGTGACAAAACAGCATCAGCAAGGTCAGTCTCTGATCCAGGGGCACTGGATCGATCATCGCTTTCTGCGCTGTGGTGATGAGAAAGAGCTCAATGTGACTTTCCAGCCTAAACCAGCTGATTCGGTTACCCGGCAGTTAAGGCAGCAGGCTCGGTCCGGATATATGGCAGTGACAGGCAAGGTGCGTAACAAAGAGCTGGTGGCACAGCAGCTTTTGCTCCTGCAAGATGAGACTCAGTCCTGTATTCTTCCTCCGCTACTGCTGGATAAATAACCCCACAATAAAGTCCAGACATAAAAAAACGCGCTGACGGCTCGATATAACGTTCGTCAGCGCGTTTTTGTCTCTGGGCAGTAACTGTCAGCGATTAAGCCTTTTGTTCACGCGCAATGGCACGATAGCCGATGTCATTACGATAGAACATACCATTCCATGATATTTTCTTCGCCAGTGCGTAAGCGCGCTGCTGAGCGTCAGAAACGCTATCTCCCAGGGCTGTTGCACACAATACACGGCCACCGTTGGTGACGATGTCGCCATCGTTGGTTGTTGTGCCTGCCTGGAATACTTTCTCACCAGCCACTTCTTGCTGAGGCAGGCCTGAAATGACATCGCCTTTTGCATATTCTGCCGGGTAGCCGCCTGCCGCCAGTACAATACCCACAGATGCACGTGGATCCCACTTAGATTCTGCTTGATCCAGCTTGCCATCAATGGCGGCCAGGCAAAGCTCAATCAGATCAGACTGCATGCGCAGCATAATAGGCTGGGTCTCAGGATCACCAAATCGGCAGTTATACTCGATGACTTTCGGTGTGCCATCGGCCATAACCATCAGGCCGGCGTATAAGAAGCCGGTATAAGGTGCGCCTTCTGCTTCCATACCGCGTACGGTGGGGTAGATAACCTCTGCCATCACACGGTCATGGATCGCCTGAGTCACGACAGGGGCCGGAGAGTAGGCGCCCATGCCTCCCGTATTTGGCCCCGTATCACCGTTACCGACCCGCTTGTGATCCTGGCTGGTGGCCATTGGCAGTACATTCTTGCCATCAACCATGACGATGAAGCTGGCTTCTTCCCCATCAAGGAATTCTTCGATCACCACCCGATGGCCCGCTTCGCCAAACGCATTGCCCGCCAGCATATCACGCACGGCGTTTTCAGCTTCTTCCAGTGTCATCGCAACAATAACGCCTTTTCCGGCTGCCAGGCCATCGGCCTTAACCACGATTGGTGCGCCTTTTTCGCGCAGATAAGCCAGAGCAGGCTCGATCTCCGTGAAGTTCTGGTATTCAGCGGTTGGGATCTGATGACGAGCCAGAAAGTCTTTCGTGAAGGCTTTAGAGCCTTCCAGCTGCGCTGCCGCTTGGGTTGGCCCAAAGATGGGTAAGCCTGCGGCACGGAACGCATCGACAACACCAATAACCAACGGTGCTTCAGGACCGACAATGGTCAGATCGATATGGTTTTCTTGCGCAAAGGCAACCAATGCACTGATGTCTTCAACACCGATAGGTACGTTTTCGACTTTTGGCTCAAGCGCACTGCCTGCGTTACCTGGTGCAACGAAAATAGTCTCTACATCTGTAGATTGTGCCGCTTTCCATGCCAATGCATGTTCGCGACCGCCGTTACCAATAATAAGAACTTTCATCTTTTCATCCTTATAGCGTCGCCATTTTTCTGATTTCCGTGTCAAGCGTACTCATTTCTGTTTATAAACTCCGAGCGCTTTCCTTGAACTCAAAAAAATGGCTTAGCTCTAAACGCTTAAAAGTTGTTAAATGGAGGTGCCCCCGAGGCGAGTCAGAGGCTTTAAATTCATAAAAAAAGACCTACTCGTTATTGGCAGGTCTTTATTGTTTAGTGACGGAAGTGACGCATACCGGTAAACAGCATTGCCATTCCGTATTCGTCTGCCGCCTGGATGACTTCGTCATCGCGCATTGAGCCGCCAGGCTGGATCACACAAGTGATCCCCGCGTCAGCGGCCGCATCGATGCCGTCACGGAACGGGAAGAAGGCATCCGATGCCATCACGCTGCCCGCCACTTCGAGGTTTTCGTCTGCGGCTTTGATCCCGGCAATTTTGGCCGAGTAGACGCGGCTCATCTGGCCTGCGCCGACACCGATAGTCATGTTGCCTTTGGCATAAACAATCGCGTTAGATTTGACGTATTTTGCGACTTTCCAGCAAAACAACGCATCGCGCAGTTCATCTGCATTTGGTTCGCGTTTAGACACCACTTGCAGATCATCTTCGCCAACCATCCCCTGATCACGGTCCTGGACCAGCAAACCACCGTTAACGCGCTTAACATCGAAGCCGGTCGTCTTGGTTGTCCACTTGCCACACTCCAGCAGGCGAAGGTTTTTCTTGGTTGCGACAATCTCAATCGCCGCCGCTGAAATGCTCGGTGCAATAATCACTTCAACAAACTGACGGTCAACAATCGCTTGTGCGGTTGCGGCATCCAGTTCTTGGTTAAAGGCGATGATGCCGCCAAAGGCTGACGTTGGATCAGTCTTGTGAGCACGGTCGTAGGCTTCCAGGATGTTGTCACCCAGCGCAACACCGCAAGGGTTTGCATGCTTCACAATGACACAGGCCGGCTGATCGAACTCTTTGACGCACTCAAGTGCCGCATCGGTATCGGCAATGTTGTTGTAAGACAGGGCCTTGCCCTGAATTTGACGGGCCGTTGAAACCGATGCTTCTTGTGGATTTTTTTCCACATAGAAAGCCGCGTCTTGGTGATTGTTCTCACCGTAGCGCATGTCTTGCTTCTTCTCGAACTGCTGGTTGAACGTGCGAGGGAATTTACTTTTGTTTTCAGGCGAAGGTTCATCACCGTCTCTGTTGTCGCCGTATGATGGCACCATGGTACCGAAGTAGTTGGCGATCATACCGTCGTAGGCGGCGGTATGCTCGAAGGCGGCGATAGCCAGGTCAAAGCGGGTGGCATGGGTCAGTGAACCCTGATTCGCCGTCATTTCGGCTAGTACGCGCCCGTAGTCGTGAGCATTAACAATGATTGTCACATCTTTGTGGTTCTTTGCCGCAGAGCGCACCATCGTCGGCCCGCCGATGTCGATGTTCTCAACCGCGTCTTCCAGCGTGCAGCCTTCTTTAGCTACCGTTTCGGCGAATGGATAGAGGTTGACCACAACCATGTCGATCGGTGCGATACCGTGTTCGGCCATGACTGCATCGTCTTGGCCTCGACGGCCAAGAACACCACCGTGTACTTTAGGGTGAAGTGTCTTTACCCGGCCATCCATCATTTCAGGGAAGCCGGTATACTCAGATACTTCTGTGACCTTGATATCTTGCTCTGCAAGTAGACGAGCAGTACCGCCGGTAGATAGAATTTCTACGCCATGACTGGCTAAGGCTTGGGCGAATTCAACAATACCGGTTTTGTCTGATACGCTAATTAGCGCACGGCGAATAGGACGAGCGTTTTCCATTGCTACCATCTCTTTAAATACACGGTGAATAGGACATTTCCCAAAACCAAGCAAAGTATTTGGTTTTGGGAAATATTCTCAGTTAAAATCGTGTAAAACCGAGCATTGATGGTGTTTGATTCATCATCGACAGCAGGTATTTTACATTAATTCAAAAGCGACGCAAACGTTTGCTCTTGGCGGTTAGCCCCATTTGGTGCAGTAAAATTATCTTCAAGTAAAGGAGACAGCATATGTATCTGATTGGCCAGCTTGCAAAACAGTGTGAGGTCAGTAGCGATACGTTGAGGTTTTATGAAAAAAATGGTTTGCTGGTGCCTGCAGCCCGCAGTGAAAGCGGTTATCGGCTTTATAGCGAAGAAAACCTGTCACGGGTGAACTTTATCCTCAGGGCCAAAACCATCGGGCTGAGTTTGGATGAAATCCGGGAGTTGTTGGATATTCGCCTTGAAGCCAGTCAGCACAGCTGTGCCGAAGTAAAAGCCATTACGCAGGCAAAACTCGAAGAAGTGGATAGTAAAATTGCTGAATTAGCGAGAATTCGTCTCGCGTTAAAAAAAATCAATGATGCCTGCTGCGGTCATGCCGATGACAATGCCAGCCATTGTTCAATTCTTGAAGCTCTGGGCGACACAGAGTAAAGGTCGCCGTGAACGGCGGGTAAGGCCGGGTTACCCTTCGTCCGATGACGTGGCTTCTTTTACATTTTCAATGACATCTTTGGTCGTATCGCGGAAGAAGTGGCCGGTTTCACGTGTTACATCTCGGGTGGCGTGGCCGATTTCTGTAAAGCCCTCTTTGATCCCCTGTTTTTCCTGGGCAGAGCACCCCGTCAATAAAGCGCTGCCTAAGATGCTAATCCACAGTACATATCTTTTCATTCGGGCTCTCTCCGGTAACACTGTTCAAATAATCAGAAGCACCATTGTAGCGAATATTGGGTCATTATTTTAGTCAATTAGGTGATGTTGTTATTTGTCGCTGTAGTGCCCTGGCGAAAAGTAACGGAATTTCTGCGGTACCCGGTATATTGAAGTGGTTTGGGTATATGAACTGTGATAGCTTGAAATTTACGCTAAAACAATAAGTGATAGAGTGATAGGGAATATCATGCTGAAAATAAATGAATATTTTGATGGTCAAGTGAAATCCATTGGTTTTGAAACCCATGGTGAGCATACAAGTGTCGGTGTTATGGCCCCCGGTGATTATACCTTTGGTACCGCCGCGCCAGAACGGATGACGGTAGTGAAAGGATCACTGACGGTGAAATTACCGGGTCATGTCGATTGGGATACCTTCAGCGCGGGTGATGATTTTGAAGTACCCGGTGATGCATCGTTTGAGGTCAAAGTAACAGAAACCACCGCTTACCTGTGTGATTACCTCTAACTTATTAAGTTGTTTGTATTACTAGCTGACCAATGTTGCTAAGCACCCATCGTGTACCATTTAATCGTCATCTTTATTCTTCCCTGATAACCAAGGCTGAAAAAGAATATATTGTTAACTGGAAGGAAAGTGAGGTGTGTAGCAAGCATAAAAAAGCCCATAGCGGATCAAGCTAATGGGCTTTTTAAAAACAGTAACTTAGCGTTAATGTTTTAGTTCATGCCGTATTTTTTAAGCTTCTTACGAAGCGTGCCGCGGTTGATACCCATCATGGTTGCTGCGCGAGTCTGGTTACCACGGGTGTACTGCATGATCGTATCCAGTAGTGGCTGCTCAACCTCTGCAAGCACTAGCTCGTACAGATCGTCGACTTCCTGACCATTCAATTGAGCCAGATAGTTTTTTAGCGACGCTTTAACAGAGTCACGAAGTGGCTTCTGTGTGATTTGGTCTTGTGAAGTTACAGTTGTAACTGTTAACGCTTCGGAAGTCAGATTTTGTTCGAACATAATTCTGTAAGCTCTTCTAGTATTTATGCAACGTTTTCGAAGTAGCCTTGCAGCGCATCGATTTGCTCTTGAGCGTTCTCGATAGCGTTGAAGGACCGGCGGAAATCACCAGCTGGTGCATGTTCTTTTAAGTACCAAGACACGTGTTTACGTGCGATGCGCAGCCCTAAATACTCCCCGTAGAAACGGTGAAGTTCTTGAACATGACCCAGCATAATGCCACTTACCTCATCCAGAGACGGGGCAGGCAGGTATTCGCCGGTTGTTAAGTAATGGTGGATTTCTCGGAAAATCCACGGTCGGCCTTGTGCAGGCCGGCCAATCATCAAAGCATCTGCACCCGTGTAATCGAGTACGAAGCGGGCCTTTTCCGGAGAATCGATATCACCGTTAGCGATCACCGGAATCGAGACAGCTTGTTTAGCTGCTTTGATGTAGTCATATTCCGCTTCACCTTTGTACATACAGGTTTTCGTGCGCCCGTGAAGGGCCAAAGCCTGAATGCCGCATTGTTCCGCGAGTTGGGCAATCTTGACACAGTTTCGGTTGTCTAAGTCCCAGCCGGTTCGCGTTTTCAGCGTCACCGGAACATCCACTGCATTCACCACGCTACGAAGGATCTCTTCGATTAGTGCGGGATATTGCAGCAGTGCAGAACCTGCCAATCGTTTGTTGACCTTCTTCGCCGGGCAACCCATGTTGATATCGATGATTTGCGCACCGTTCTCAACACTGAATTGGGCCGCTTCGGCCATCAGCTTCGGATCGGCTCCCGCAATTTGAACCGAGCGAATCCCCGATTCGCCTTCATGAACCATCCGATTCTGCGATTTAGACGTTTTCCATAAATCTGGATTTGACGACATCATTTCGCTCACAGCCATGCCGGCACCGTAGCGCAGGCAAAGTTCACGAAATGGCCGATCGGTCACACCCGCCATTGGCGCGACTATCAGCTGGTTGTTAAGTTGATAAGGACCGATCTGCAAACGTCTGTACCTGACTGTGCCAGTAAGGGCGCGCATTTTACGCATTTTTTCCCATTCTGAAAAGGCCAATAATTGAGCATTTAGTTTTTGATTAACAAAAAAGTATGATTTTCAATCAATTGGAGATTTTGCACACAGTAAAAATTGATGGAACGAAACTGTATTTATGGATTTTTATGCTTTGTGGCCGGAAATACGGCACCACTCTTCACGTGCCATAACCGGATCTAATATTAGTTCATCGGCGTAGTATGTGGAGACGTCTTCAGCCTGAACTTCCAATACGCCAGAGATCGCCAGATCGCCACCGGATTTAACCAGCCCTTTAATGACCGGAGAGAGTTCACGTAACGGACCGGCAAGAATGTTAGCCACGACGACATCGGCCTGAATACCTTCTGGTTGATGTTGCGGTAAGTACAATTCTAGCTTGTCGGCCACGCCATTGCGCTCGGCGTTATCTTTTGACGCCAGAATTGCCTGTGGATCGATGTCGATACCAATGACTTTTGCAGCACCCAGTTTCAGGGCGGCAATCGCCAGAATACCGGAGCCACAGCCAAAATCGATCACGGTTTTGCCGGTGAGATCCTGGCCGTCAAGCCATTCAAGGCACAACGAAGTCGTCGGGTGGGTTCCGGTACCAAATGCCAGGCCTGGGTCGAGCAGCACGTTGACGGCGTCAGGATCCGGGGCTTCACGCCAGCTCGGGCAAATCCATAAACGGCGGCCAAAACGCATTGGGTGGAAGTTGTCCATCCACTCACGTTCCCAGTCTTTGTCTTCTAACTGCTCGATTTTGTATGCAAAACCGTCAGCAATCAGCGGGCTGTTCTTCAGCATATTCAGCACGAAATCCATGTCGGCTTCAGCATCGTATAAACCAATCACATCAGTATCACCCCATAGGCGGGTTTCACCGGGCATCGGCTCGAATACTGGTGTGTCTTGTGCGTCAAGGAAAGTGGCAGACAGAGCGCCGGTCTCTTCCATTAACATATCGCCAATCGCTTCCGCATTTTCAGCGGTTGCGTTCAGTTTTATCTGGATCCAAGGCATGGGTTAATTCGCTTATTTTTTGACTACTGAAACATAGGGGGCGCAGTTTAGCATGAAATTTCACCAATCCACAGCCATTGAGCGTGAATCATCACTGCTGGTTTTGTGAGCGATAAAAAAGATAGCACCGGGGTGCTATCTTTTGGCGAGGCAGAAACCAATGTTGCAGTGAGGGGCTACTGTTGCGGTGCGATGGCCATTACCGGCTTGGCTAAGCTGCCGATCACAAACGCAATCAGACCAAATGCCAGGGTCGGTACGATGGCATGGAGGCCGGCTAAATCGGGTTTTATCACCGAGAAACCAATGTAGCAAGCCAGGCCGGTGACCATTGACGCAAAGGCACCCGCTGCAGAGGCTTTTTTCCAATACAGGCCCAATACCAGCGGCCACAGGAAGACGGCTTGCATACCGCCAAAAGCCAGCAGGTTGAGCCAGATGATCATATCCGGCGGATTGGTGGCAGCGACGAATACCAGCGCGGAAAAAATGGCGGTAACCCAGAGCGACAGCTTTGGCAGCCGCTTCTCGGCTTCCCGCCCCTGGGCTGCTTTTGGATTGATGTAGTTGAGATACAGATCTTTAAGTAAGGTCGCCGAAGCCTGGATCAGCTGTGAGTCGATAGTCGACATAATGGCGGCCATCGGCCCGGCGAGAAAGATCCCCGCCACGACAGGTGGCAGCACGGTTACCATCAGGGTCGGCATGATCTGATCCGGGCTGGCAATATCCGGCACAATAGCGCGTCCCAGAGCGCCTGCCAGATGCATTCCCAGCATCAGGAAGGCTACCATAGCGGTACTGATCACCATCCCCTTATGCAGCGAGCCGCTGTCTTTGTATGACATGCAGCGAACAGCGGCATGAGGTAAGCCGATCACCCCGAAGCAGACCAGTATCCAAAAACTAAACATGAATGGCTGGCTAAGAAAGTTATCCGGGCCGAACGGGGTGATTAGGGCAGGGTCGATCTGATGCAACTCGGTGATCAGCTCACCGACGCTGCCTCCGGCATGGACGATACCGGCGAGTAAGGCGATGGTACCGATGATCATCATGATGCCCTGAACGGTATCGGTCATGACCACGGCGCGAAAGCCGCCGATGGTGGTGTAAAGTCCGACCGTGATGGCAAAGATCATCAACCCCTGAGAATAGGGCAGTCCGGTGACGGTTTGCAGTAGCCGTGCCCCGCCGACAAACTGCACCACCATGGTGCCGAAGAAGGCCAGTAATAGCGCCAGTGATGCAAAAACAACCACCCCCCGGTTTCTGTAGCGGGCATACAGAATATCATTTAAGGTCAGCGCGTTATGACGGCGGGCTTCAATCGCAAACTTTTTGCCGAGCACCCCTAAGGTTAACCAGGCTGCAGGCAGCTGGATCATCGCCAGCAGCACCCAGCCTAATCCCATTTTATAGGCCGCCCCCGGACCGCCGATAAACGAACTGGCACTGGCATAGGTTGCCGCCAGCGTCATCGCCAGCACGAAACCGCCCATGCTGCGGTTGCCGACCAGGTATTCACTGAGGAAGCCGTTGGCCGAGTGGCTGCGACGGCGGGTCATCAATGCCAGCGCAAATACGGCCAGTAAATAGATCACCATAGGGATAAGTAGTTGGCTATTCATGAGAATTATCCTTTTCGACGTCCAGCGACATATCCTGATAGATAAATTTGACCATCAGGCCGCATAGCACTGTGAATAATACCGGACCAATAATGCACGCCAGCAGGAACCAGAGAGGAAAACCAAAATAGAGTTCGGGAAGGGGGCTGATGGCGTCTGTTGGTGCAAAGGCATAGGCCGAGATATACCACCAGATAAAATAGGCCAACGCTAGACCTACCGCCCATTTAGCCTCTCGATGGGCCTGACGGTAGCGTGCAGAGAGCGTCTTCATGCTTGCTGTCTCCAGTCGTTCAGTGCATCACTCGGTTAACATGTTGACGGTGAGTAATGCTCATACAAATAAAAAAAGGAGAGGTATTGTGGCAAAAGTTATTTCTCAGTGCTACCGACTATGTCAATTTGCAGGGGGAATAAAGAGGGGTGATGATGTTGTCAGGGGGAATGATCATGAAGGGAAAGATGACATGAGCGATAAAAAAGGCTGCCAGATGGCAGCCTGAGACAAGTGATATGCTGGCGGTTATTCCAGCTTATTGCAGACCAAGCTTCTTTTCTAGGTAGTGGATGTTAGCGCCACCATGCTGGAAGTTCTCATCCGCCATAATTTCTTGCTGCAGCGGGATGTTGGTTTTAATGCCGTCAATAATTGATTCAGCCAGTGCATTACGCATACGTGAAATAGCCACGTCGCGGTTTTCACCATACGCAATCAACTTGCCGATCATTGAATCGTAATGCGGCGGTACTGTGTAACCGGCATAAATGTGAGATTCCCAACGAATTCCCATGCCACCTGGTGCGTGGAAGTGTTCTATTTTACCTGGGCAAGGCAGGAAGCGAACAGGATCTTCAGCATTGATACGGCATTCGATAGCATGGCCATGGATCTTAATATCACTCTGGCTGAATGACAATGGCTGACCGGCAGCAACACGAAGCTGTTCTTTGATCAGATCAACGCCGGTTACCATTTCGGTTACCGGATGCTCAACCTGAATACGGGTGTTCATTTCAATGAAATAGAACTCGCCGTTTTCATATAGGAACTCGAACGTACCTGCGCCGCGATAGTTGATCTCGATACAGGCACGCGTACAGCGCTCACCGATGTACTTACGCATCTCTTCAGTGATGCCCGGAGCCGGTGCTTCTTCAACCACTTTCTGGTGACGACGCTGCATTGAACAGTCACGCTCGCCAAGGTGAATAGCATTACCCTGACCATCAGCAATAATCTGAACTTCGATATGACGTGGGTTTTCCAGGAATTTCTCCATGTAAACCACATCGTTGTTAAAGCAGGCTTTTGCTTCTGCGCGGGTCATCGCGATGGCTTCTGTCAGTTCGCCTTCAGAGCGAACAACACGCATGCCGCGACCACCACCGCCACCAGAGGCTTTGATGATCACCGGGTAACCGATACGTTTAGCAAAAGATTTATTTTTCGCCTCGTCGTTATCTAGCGGGCCATCAGAACCCGGTACACAAGGTACACCGGCTTTTTTCATTGCGTTGATTGCAGAAACCTTGTCACCCATCATACGGATGGTTTCCGCTTTCGGGCCAACGAAAATAAAGCCGGAGCGCTCTACCTGCTCAGCAAAATCGGCATTTTCAGACAGGAAACCGTAACCCGGATGAATAGCAACCGCACCGGTGATTTCTGCTGCACTGATAATACGAGGAATGTTCAGGTAGCTGTCAGTACTTTTCGCAGGACCGATACAGATGGATTCATCGGCAAGTAACACGTGTTTAAGATCGCGGTCAGCCGTTGAGTGAACAGCAACGGTCTTGATCCCCAGCTCTTTACATGCACGCAGAATACGAAGCGCAATTTCGCCTCGGTTAGCAATAACTAATTTATCTAACATAATAGGCCTCTGTTACTCGATGATAACCAGAGGCTGGTCGAACTCGATTGCATCGCCATCTTCAGCAAGAATTGCGACAACGACACCGGCTTTATCAGATTGGATCTGGTTCATCATTTTCATTGCTTCAACGATACACAGCGTGTCACCAACGTTCACTGACTGGCCGACTTCCACAAAAGCTTTTGCTTCAGGGCTTGGGGCACGGTAGAAAGAACCTACCATCGGAGAAAGAACTTTATGGCCTGCAGACTCTGCGGGTGCCGCAGGCGCTACCGGTGCTGCTGCTTCCGCAGGTGCTGTCTGAGCGGGTGCTGCAAATTGAGGTGCAGCCATGAATTGCTGTGCAGGCATTGCAGATGCAGGAACATTACGGCTGATGCGTACCGACTCTTCACCTTCAGAGATTTCCAGTTCAGCAATACCGGATTCTTCTACCAGTTCGATTAGTTTTTTGATCTTACGAATATCCATCTATCTTTCTCTTTATATGTTGTTCATTTAGCTTTCTGATTGCAGGCGTCGTACGGCTGCATTCAGGGCGAATTCATAACCATCAGGGCCAAGACCGCAAATCACCCCGACTGCTTTATCTGACAGATAAGAGTGATGACGGAAAGGCTCTCGCGCATGGACGTTAGATAAGTGCACTTCAATAAACGGAATCGCAACACCTAACAATGCATCACGGATCGCGACGCTGGTATGGGTGAATGCTGCCGGATTGATGATGATAAAATCCACGTTGCCATGGGCCTGGTGGATGGCATCAATCAACTCATGTTCTGCGTTTGATTGAATGTGATCTAGCGTCATACCAAGATCCGTTGCTTTAGTCGTTAAATCAGCAACGAGTTGAGCCAGTGTTTGATGGCCGTAGTGGCCGGGCTCTCTGAGACCTAATAAATTTAGATTAGGTCCATTAATAAGTAAAATTCGTTGAACGGTCGACATCTTGACGTATTTTCACTTGTTTTGGAGGTTTTACTCTAACAACGCGCAGGAACCTGCAAAGTCGTTTCCCTGTGACCCAATTTATACTACCAAACCCTGTTTGTTGGATGATTATAGAGAATTCACTGCAAATAGCAGCAAAATACTGGTCTAATCACCGATGTTTTGTGCGCACAAGTGTAAGCTGTATAAATACGGCGATAATTTTTTAGACGTTTGTTTTTATCGTAAGTTCAGCATGAACAGGGAAGGGGACAGCCCTTTTCTGTGACATAGCTGATGTTATTGACTGAAAAACAAATAATTGACCAATGTAGCGACTTTACACTTTCATTATCGCGAGCAAGGTAGAAGATTTGGCGGTGAGTGGTCCGAGCATTGCTGTCGCTGAGTGCTTGCGGATAAAAAAGCCGCCTTGCGGCGGCTGGGTATTATACGGTTATTTCCGGGTTATAAAACGGTCTGCTTTTCGGCAATCAGTTTATCGACAACACTTGGATCGGCAAGGGTTGACGTATCACCCAGGCTGCCGGTATCACCGGTTGCGATCTTGCGTAAGATCCGGCGCATGATTTTACCTGAACGGGTTTTGGGCAGAGCGTCTGTCCAATGCAAGAAATCTGGCGTTGCAATCGGGCCAATTTCTTTACGTACCCAGTCCTTCACTTCTTTATGCAGTTCAGCGCTTGGATACTCACCGGCATTTAAGGTGATATAGGCGTAGATTGCCTGGCCCTTAATGTCGTGCGGTACCCCAACAATTGCCGCTTCTGCAATTTTATCAAAAGCAACCAGTGCCGATTCGATTTCTGCGGTGCCCATACGGTGGCCGGAAACGTTCAGTACGTCATCAACCCGGCCGGTGATCCAGTAGTAGCCGTCTTCATCGCGGCGGGCACCGTCACCAGAGAAGTACATGCCCTGGAAGGTTGAGAAGTAGGTTTGTTCAAAGCGCTCATGGTCACCCCACAGGGTGCGCATCTGACCGGGCCATGAATCTATCATGACCAGGTTACCTTCAGCGGCGCCGTCGAGGATGTTACCCATGTTATCAACGATCGCGGGTTGGACACCGAAGAATGGGCGTGTGGCCGAGCCGGGTTTTAGTTCCGTTGCTCCAGGCAGCGGGGTGATCATAATTCCGCCGGTTTCAGTCTGCCACCAGGTATCGATAACCGGGCAGTGGCAGTTGCCGATAGTGCGGTGATACCACTCCCACGCTTCCGGGTTTATCGGTTCACCGACCGATCCCAAGATCCGCAGTGATTCGCGGCTGGTGCCTGCAATTGCCTGATCGCCTTTTGCCATCAGGGCGCGAATCGCGGTTGGGGCGGTATAAAGAATATTAACGCCATGCTTATCAACCACCTCGCTCATGCGGCTGGTCGATGGGTAATTAGGGACACCTTCAAACAACAGGGTTGTCGCCCCGTTAGCCAAAGGCCCATAAACCAGGTAGCTGTGGCCGGTGATCCAGCCGACATCCGCAGTACACCAGTAAATCTCCCCTTCTTGATAGTCAAAGACGTACTTGAAGGTCATGGCCGCGTAGACCAGGTAGCCCCCGGTGGTATGCAGCACGCCTTTAGGTTTGCCGGTTGAACCTGAGGTGTAAAGAATGAAAAGGGGATCTTCGGCATTCATTTCTTCCGGTTCGCAGTGGGAAGAAACAAGCGCTGTTACTTCATGCCACCAGAGATCTCGTTCACTGTGCCATTCGACCTCACCACCGGTACGTTTCAGCACGACGACTTTTTCCACACTGGTGACCTGATCGTTAAGCAAGGCGGCATCGACGTTCTTTTTCAGTGGCACGGCGCGACCGGCGCGGACCCCTTCATCGGCGGTAATGACCACTTTGGCGTTGGAATCAATAATACGTCCCGCCAGAGCTTCAGGAGAGAAACCACCGAATACGATAGTATGCACGGCACCAATTCGGGTACAGGCCAGCATTGCCACAGCCGCTTCGGCAACCATTGGCATGTAAAGACAAACGACATCACCTTTACGTACGCCCTGGCTTTTCAGGGCATTGGAGAATTTGCAGACTTGCTCAAAAAGTTCGTTGTAGGTGAAGGTTGCATCATCGGTCGGATCATCACCTTCCCAGATAATGGCCGGCTGATCGCCGCGAGTGGCCAGATGGCGGTCAAGACAGTTGGCAGAAACGTTCAGAGTGCCGTCTTCAAACCAATTAACTTTGACATGACCCGTATCAAACGAGGTATCTTTAACTTTCGTGAATGGTTTAATCCAGTCGATGATTTGGCCTTGCTCACGCCAGAATCTTTCAGGGTTGATAATCGATTGCTGGTACATCTCACGATATTGCTTATCATTCACGTGGGCGGTAGCTGCAATCTTGTGATTGACCGGATAAACATGAACCTCACTCATTCTCTTCTCCTTGTGTTTCTGTCGGTGTCCTTCTGATGGACCAGATTATTTTTGTTATAAGCCGCTGTCTCTGTTGGTACTAACTTCCGACAGATCGGGATTTGCCACAATTAGACTTTAGGATGAGAGAGGAGGCTCAGACGGGGTTCACCGGCGTTACATAGTTGTTACATTAAAAACCTTGCACTTGGAAGGGTTGTGTTATGCCGATCTGAGCATAGGAATATCACCGTGTTTAAGCCGGACATAAATCAATGCCGCGGTAATGGAATCTTCCAGGGCGTCATGGCGCTGGGGAACTGGCAGATCAAGATGGCGGCTAATCGCTTCCAGGCTTAAGTCATAATAAGCATTGGGTAACAGCCGCTCTAAGCGATCATGGTAAAGGTGGCTGACTTCGACCATTTTGTTTGGTAGCGCAAAGCCAAACAGAGCAAGGTAGTAGCGATCGAGAATGGTCTTGTCATAACGGATATGGTAGCCCACTAAAGGGCGGTTGCCGATAAACTCCAGTAAGGTTGTTAAGGCCTGGCGCACTTCTAGCCCGGCTTGTAAATCCTGGTGGCGAATGTGATGAATGGCCACAGAGTCAGCATTCAGGCTGGCCGGTGTACGCAAGGTTAAATGGAGCGACTGGCTGGTTAATATTCGGTTGTCTTTTATTCGTGTCGCCGCAATGGTGACTAATTCCGCGCGATGGGGATCTAAGCTGGTGGTTTCACAGTCGAGTGAGACCAGTTCATCGCCCTGATAACGGTTGAACAGGTAATGGTAGGGGCTGTGTTTTAACTTACGCTGATACCAGTAACGTCTTAATATATTCATATTGTCGTGTCGAGTACCGAGGTTCTAGTCTCTAGTTTCTCGGCGCTCGCTCCCTAGTCTCTGATCTGATAGTGATAGCCGAGCCACTCTTTAAATTTCTTCACAACATGAAGACTGTGGCGCAGCAAGTCACGTTCGGTACGGCTGAGATAGCTGATATTCAGCGGCTGGTTTTGGCCGTCGGCCTGATGATGCAACTGCTGGCGCAGGCGTATTTTAATAAAGAGCTTTAAGGCTTCACTTAAATTCGATGCCGTAACGGGCTCCAGTACTTTGTGCTGTTCCAGCCGATTGATGCGATCGAAAGTGTTGTTGTTTTCGATGGCGTATTCCAGCGCCAAAGCACGAACGCCGTGCACGATGGGAAAGATACCGCCGCGCTTAATATCAATACCTTGCTTGCCGGATTTGATCTTGCCGAACAAGGTGAGAGGAACACTGAACCTGAGTGCCGGGCGGGTGAAGGTCGACAGTAACAATTCTTTTTCTGCCAGCTGCTGATGCAGGCGGAGTTGCAGTGGGGTCAGTAAATCCGGGTTGCCGGCAACCGCATGGCTATCAGCCAGAATCGCCAGATCCATCAAACTGTCTTCGGTTCCCTGCCGGCAGCACTGGCTGATGGTGTGTAACCACTCACTCTGGGTTTTCACCCATTTGGGGTTGTTGACCATGACGTTGCCGGGACAGAGCGGATAACCCAGTTGTTGTAATGTTTGGGTCAGCTGTTCCATGACCCGCGGGCAATCCGGCCAGTCAGCGCCGTCCTGTATGATCAAGGCATTATCCTGATCGGTTTTCAGGATCTGTTCTCCCCGTCCTTCAGATCCCATGACCATCAGGCAGCAGAGGTTGTGCATATCGGCCGGTACAATAAGCTGAAAGGCTTTTTCGATGATCTGTTCGTTGACGGTGGCGATCAGCTCCATCACGAACAGGGTATGAATTCCGTTATTGAACAGGGTCTCTACCAGCCGCTGCTGACTGCCGGCAGCAAGGGATAATTCTTCAATATTATCGGCCCGGGCAATGCGCAGCGTCAGTACGTGGGAGTGGGTCGAGAACAAGCTCAGTACCTGGGTCAGATCCAGCATGCCGACGACCTGCCCGCAGTCCAGTACCTGTACCCGCTTCACTTTATGCCGGGTCATGGCAATCATGGCATTGAACAGAAAGTCACCTTTATTAATACTGATCACCGGTGTGGTGGCGACGTGACTGACGGCGGTATCGGGAGATTGCTGCTCCAGCATAACGGCGTGGAGCAAATCCGTGCGGGTAACAATACCGTATTGCGGGCTAGGGTTGAGCTCAACCAGAGCGGCATCGAAACCCTGTGCGCGCATTTTTTCCGTGACGGTTTTCAGGCTGGCGTCACGTGGCACCATCAGACAAGGTTGAATGTTATCGTCATCGATTTTGGTAAGAATAAACTCGGCCAGGTTCTGCTGACGCTGTGCTTCTTCAATCAGATCCTGGCGACGCGCGAGGTTGGTATCGAAATAGGCAGCAAACTGAGCATTAGACTGGTAAAAATTGACAAAAATCTCTCTTGGCAGCAGGTAGCATAGGGTATCTTCCAGCGCGATATAGTGATGACGGCTTTCACTTTCCAGCTGAGCCCGGACATCGAACATATCGTCACGGGCATAGTGGGCATAAGTTTCCTTGCCGTCGGTGGAGATCTCCTCGACACCGCCTTTGATGATGATGAATAGTTGGCTGCAGATTTCTCCGGCCCGGATTATGGTTTCGCCCGTCCGAAAATAAGCCACATCCAGCGCATCTTTCAGTACCTGTTGCTGCTCAGGGTCAAGGCGATCAAATGGTGTCAGTGAGGTGTCTAACTTATCAGGCATCTTACTCCCCGCCGGGCCGTCTGTTGGTTCCTGCCGACAGTCTCGCTTAACTTGCCGGCAAGCTCCAGACGACTTTAGTCTATAGCCAACTAACCTCAATCCCGGCTCAATTCTGTATTGTGAGCTGATTTGGGTATCGTCGCTGTCCTCGGATTCTGGCTCATACAAGGCGGTCTGGTTGATTTGTCTGATTAATCCATAGGCTTGTCGGTTCCGATTGGGCATAATGTCGGCACGTTCACCTCGCAATGCATTTAGGAATTGGCATGTTTCGTAGTAGTCCTTATGGCTGGACCTCGCAATATCTGTTGGGTTTTTTCTTCACTTATGGTGTCTATCTACCATTCTGGGCGTTATGGTTCGCCCATTTAGGGGTCGACGCCTCTGATATTGGCTTGTTGTTAGGGCTGGGCTTCGGGGTACGTTGTCTAGCTAACTTGGTGCTGACTCCGCGTATCCATAAAGTCGAACAGTTAATTCCGGCATTGCGTTGGCTTACGTTGGCGGGACTGATTGGATGTGTTTTATACATCTTCTGTGGTGGCAGTTTGTGGGCTCTTACTGCGGTGACCATTTTATTTAACCTGGCCGCAGGTCCGGTGGTCCCTATTTCAGATGCTTTAGCGAATCATTACGCCAAAGACGGCCACTTAGACTATGGCCGCACGCGCTTATGGGGATCGATAGCGTTTATTGCCGGATCGACTGTTGTCGGTATTCTGGCGGCGGAATACGGGGCAAATGTGATCCCTTGGGTCGCGATCTCAGGGTTAGTGGTTGCATTAGTACTGTCGATGCGCACACCCGCGATTGCCCCACGTGAAGATGAACACCATGATCTGCCGCGCCCGGCGCTAATGGATATGCTGAAAGACAACAGCGTGATGCGTTTTCTGTTAATTGTTGCTTTGTTGCAGGGCAGTCATGCCGCTTATTACAGCTTTAGTGCGATTTACTGGAAAGAAGTGGGTTATAGCGAAGCGATTATTGGCTATTTGTGGAGCTTCAGTGTCGTTGCTGAGGTTGGAGTCTTTGCCCTGAGTAAGCGTATTTTTGCCGGTTGGA
Organism: Photobacterium sp.; assembly: GCF_033720175.1. Classification (GTDB taxonomy): domain Bacteria; phylum Pseudomonadota; class Gammaproteobacteria; order Enterobacterales; family Vibrionaceae; genus Photobacterium. The sequence continues at coordinate 33,371 of NZ_JAWWDA010000019.1, read as the reverse complement.
GTGTCAGCGGGATGTTCCGTTTGGCGGCGATGGGGGTATTGCTACGCTGGGGGATCACGGCCACGATGACCGAGCTACCTTTACTGGTGGTCGCGCAAGCGATGCACGGTATTACGTTTGCAGCGGCGCACTTAGCCGCTATTCGTTATATCCAGCACGCCAAAAGCAACCAAATGGTCGCACTGCAGGCGCTGTATAATGCCTTGCCTTTGGGGGCGTTCATGGCCTTAATGACAGCATTAAGTGGCTGGCTGTATGGTCTGTGGGGAGCGAATTTATTCTGGCTGATGGCCGCCATGGCAATTCCGGTGCTGCTGATGAAGATTGAAGCCAAACCCCACGGCAGCGACCATTTTTTATCGCAGAATCCGGATCCCCAAAACAGTCGGGATTCACATAAAGCGGTAACCGAGTCTTAATATTACGACTTTGCAGATCGGCACAGAAAGAACTGTGATCTATCCTGATTGGTGTCCTTAACCAGATTGGTTAGTATGGATTAACGTATCGTTAACACTGTCAGGGAAGTAACATGGCGCAGGGATGGATTGTCGTGCCGGTCTCATTGGCCTATCTGGGGCTGTTGTTTTTTATCGCCTGGTATGGCGATAAAAAACCGCAATGGATGGCGGGGTATCGGCCTTGGATATATAGCTTATCAATCGCAGTTTACTGCACCTCCTGGACATTCTATGGCACGGTCGGCCAGGCCAGCCAGAATATCTGGTCCTTTCTTCCGATCTACCTTGCTCCGATGATTGTTTTCACGGTTGGCTGGCGAATTCTGGCCCGACTGATCTTAATTGCCAAACGCGAGCACATCACTTCCATTGCCGACTTTATTGCCGCGCGCTATGGCAAGTCTCAGGGATTGGCGGTACTGGTGACCATTATTGCGGTGATCGGTATTCTGCCCTATATCGCCCTGCAGCTCCGGGGCATTACCATGGGGCTGGAGCAGATCACCCCGGATCTTGGCCGCGAGATTGGCCTTGAAGAGATGGATACCGCGTGGTTAGTTACCCTGGCATTAGCCGCTTTTACCGTCTTGTTCGGTACCCGCCATATTGATACCACAGAACACCATCGTGGCATGATGATGGCGGTAGCGTTTGAGTCCTTAGTGAAGCTGGCGGCCTTTTTAATTGTCGGGATTTTTGCGGTCAGCTTGTTGTTTGAACTGCCGGACTTTCAATGGGTGAAAGAGACGTATTTGCCGCCGACATCGCCGAATATCGGCAGTTTGCTCATTCACACCATGCTGACCATGGCGGCGATCATTTGTTTGCCGCGGCAGTTTCATACCACGGTGGTTGAGAACAGCCGGGCGCAGGATCTGCATAAGGCGCGCTGGATATTTCCGCTTTACCTACTGTTGATGGGGGCATTCGTGGTGCCGTTGGCGCTGGCCGGTCAGGTATTCATGCCGCACATTGCTGCCGACACCTATGTGATCAATCTGCCATTGCAGCAAGGTGCCAGCGGTATTGCGCTACTGGCCTTTTTGGGGGGAACCTCGGCAGCCAGTGGCATGGTGATTGTGTCGACGATTGCACTGGCGATCATGGTGTCGAATGATCTGGTATTGCCGTTACTACTCCGGCGCTTGCGGGTGCCCGGACGTAATTTCAGTGCATTTTCCGGGTTGTTGCTGAATGTGCGACGCGCCTTGATTTTGCTCTTACTCTTTGCCGCGTGGGGCTTTTATCACGTCCTCGATAATATTTCCTCACTGTCAGGCATTGGCTTATTGTCGTTTGCGGCGATTGCGCAGTTTGCCCCGCCACTATTAGGCGGAATCTACTGGCGGCAAGGCAACCGCAAGGGGGTCTATGCCGGTCTGCTCAGTGGTTCTGCCATCTGGCTAATCACCATGATGGCGCAAACGGGGCTGCTGGCGGGCTCCGCGGATACCAACCTGTTGCTATGGATGCTAAGTCCGCCGCAATGGCCGCTGTTAGATCAACTGGCGTCGGTTGACTGGGGCATGCTGCTCAGTATGGTGGCCAATATGGCGCTGTATGTCAGCGTTTCGCTGATGACACGCTCGTCACTGACGGAGCGGCTACAGGCCGCCACGTTTGTCGGTGCGCCGTTGCCGGAAGCGGGCAATGCCAGCCTGTACCAGACCCGGGTAACCGTGGCTGAACTGGAAATGCTGGCTGCGCGTTTTGTCGGCCGTAAGCGAGTACGTTATGCCTTCCGTCAGTTCGCCGAGCAGCATCAGGATCCCTTATTGCCGCAACAGCAAGCCTCAGCGGCGATGATCCGTCATACCGAGCGGGTGCTGGCCGGGGTATTCGGGTCATCCTCGGCCCGGCTAGTATTAACGTCTGCCCTGCAAGGGCGCAACATGCAGCTGGAGGAAGTGGCGACCATTGTCGATGAAGCCTCTGAGTTATTTGATTTCAGCAGGGGCCTGCTGCAAGGCGCGATAGAGCACATCAGTCAGGGGATCGCGGTGGTCGACAAGCAGTTGCGGCTGGTGGCATGGAACCAGCGTTATGTCGAGCTGTTTACTTTCCCGCCCGGGCTGATACAGGCCGGACGGCCGATTGCTGATGTGATCCGGCATAATGCCAGAGAGGGGTTGTGTGGTCCGGGAGATCCCGAGAAGCATGTGGCCAAGCGGGTTGAACACCTTCATCGCGGTACGGCACATACCTCATCACGCACCCGTCCTGATGGCCGGGTCATTGAAGTGCAGGGTAACCCAATGCCCGGTGGCGGGTTCGTGATGAGCTTTACGGATATCACCGAATTTATGCAAGCGGAACAAGCCCTGAAAGAGGCCAATGAAAATCTGGAAGCACGTGTTCAGCAGCGTACCCGGGAGCTGGAACAGTTGAACCAGCGTCTGGTGTCGGCGACTCAGCAGGCCGAACAGCAGGCGCAGTCGAAAAGCCGTTTTCTGGCGGCCGTCAGCCATGATTTGATGCAGCCGCTCAATGCCGCGCGTTTGTTTTCATCGTCGTTAAGCGAAGTGGCCAAGGGGGAAGAAACGGTCAAATTATCACGCCATATTGAAAGTGCGCTGGGTGCGGCAGAAGATCTGATTGGTGATTTGCTCGATGTTTCCAGGCTGGAGGCCGGTAAGCTGCGGACCAATGTCCACCCGTTCCCGATCAGGGATGTATTGTCTATCTTAAGTGCAGAGTTCAGTGCGCTCGCGAAACAGCAGCATATTCACTTTGAAGTGGTAAACAGTGATGCGGTGATTGTTTCTGATCCTAAATTACTGCGCCGGGCACTGCAGAACTTCCTTACCAATGCTTTTCGTTATAACCCGAAAGGCAAGGTGGTACTGGGGGTCAGGCGGATCAAAGGTAAACTGCAGATTGAAGTATGGGATAACGGGCCGGGCATTCCGAAAGAGAAACAAGCCCATATTTTTGAAGAGTTTACCCGAATAGAACGCAGCGGTGTCGATCATGGCTTAGGCCTTGGCCTGGCGATAGCCCGAGGTATTAGCCGGGTGCTGGATCATCCACTGTCACTTCGTTCATGGCCGGGGCGGGGAACCGTGTTTGCTTTATCGGTCCGCCGTGGTGTGATTGCGCATCAAGAGGAGGGGGGCCAATTGCCACCCGAAGCCGAGAAAGCCGCACCTCTGGCCGGGGTCAAAGTGCTGTGTGTGGATAATGAGCCGGATATTTTGCTGGGGATGGACACCTTACTGGCTCGCTGGGGCTGTGATGTGCGGTTAGCCGAGAGCGTCGAGGAGACGATACAGCAACTGGCAGATGGCTGGTGCCCAGAGTTTGTCCTTAGCGACTATCATCTGGCAAAAGGACAAACTGGTTTGCAGGTTTTGCAGCAGTGCAGCCTGCGGTTAGGTTCCGCCTTTAAGGGGGCTGTGATCAGTGCTGATCGGACCCGTGAAACCCAGCAGACGATCCGCCGGCATGGTTTCAGTTTTATCAGTAAGCCGGTCAAACCGCTCAAGCTGAGAGCGTTGCTTAATCAGCATGCTAAGGCAGAAGAGAAAAACTGATCTCAACAACGGGAAAGCGTCGATTGGTATCATAAACAAGCAATAAAAAAACGGAGCGTAATGCTCCGTTTTTTGTATGCTTGTCAGCACGCTGGTAAAGTCTGCACCTTAATGTTCATGCGCTTCACCGGCTCCTTTTGGATAGCGGATCGATTCCACCATATCCTGTACTTCTGTCGGTACTTCGGCGGTCACCTTGTTCACCACAATCGATACCACAAAGTTCAGGCACATACCCAGCGTACCGATCCCTTCCGGACTGATCCCGAAGAACCAGTTCTCGGGAGTACTTGCCGCCGGATTAATGAACTTGAAGTAGATGATATAAGATGCGGTAAACGCAATACCTGACAGCATTCCGGCAATCGCCCCTTCTTTGTTCATCTGCTTGTAGAAGATGCCCAGAATGATTGCAGGGAAGAAAGATGCCGCCGCAAGGCCGAAGGCGAAAGCAACCACCTGAGCCACAAACCCGGGCGGATTAATGCCTAAGTAGCCGGCGCCGACAATCGCGACGGCAGCCCCTATGCGGGCCGCTAGCAGCTCTTGTTTATCGGTCATATCAGGTTTGAAGCCTTTCTTCAGTAAATCATGGGAAATCGAGGTGGAGATCACCAGTAGCAGACCTGCTGCGGTTGAGAGTGCAGCAGCCAGACCACCCGCCGCCAGTAGCGCCACGACCCAGTTAGGCAGTTTAGCCAACTCCGGACTTGCCAGTACGATAATGTCACGGTTGATGTTCATCTCATTGCGCTCATCGCCCGAGTAGAACATCTTGCCATCGCCGTTTTTATCTTCCCATTGAACCAGGCCTGTTTTCTCCCAGTTAGTGACCCAGCCCGGGGCATCTTCTGCCGCGACACCTTGCATGTCGGGGCCATTGATCGTGTTGATCATATTCACGCGGGCAAAGGCGGCAACCGAGGGTGCCGTGGTATACAGCAGTGAAATAAACAGGAGTGCCCAACCGGCAGAGATACGGGCATCTTTCACGCGAGGTACGGTGAAGAAGCGGATAATGACGTGCGGCAGACCGGCAGTACCCACCATCAGCGCGGCGCAGATGAAGAAGACGTCAACCATGCTTTTTGAGCCGTCGGTATAGGCGGTAAAACCGAGTTCAGTGGTTAGGCCATCCAGCTTGTCTAACACATAAGTTTCAGAGCCTGTCAGCGTCGAGCCTAAGCCAATTTGTGGCACAGGATTCCCTGTCATCATGATAGAGGTAAAGACCGCCGGTACCAGAAAAGCAAAGATCAGAACGCAGAACTGAGCAACCTGGGTGTAGGTGATCCCTTTCATCCCGCCTAATACCGCATAGAAGAACACGATACCCATGCCGATGATAATCCCCATATTGATATCAACTTCGAGGAAGCGGGCGAAGACGACGCCAACGCCACGCATCTGGCCTGCAACATAGGTAAACGAAACGAAGATGGCACAAAAGACAGCGACCATACGTGCAGTTTTGGAGTAATAACGCTCACCGATAAAATCAGGCACAGTAAACTGACCAAACTTGCGCAGGTAAGGCGCAAGGCAAAGAGCAAGCAGTACATAACCGCCGGTCCAGCCCATCAGGTAAACGCCGCCGTCATAACCAACAAACGAAATAATACCGGCCATGGAGATGAAAGAGGCAGCCGACATCCAGTCAGCGGCCGTTGCCATACCGTTTGCCACAGGGTGAACACCGCCGCCAGCGACATAGAATTCACTGGTTGAGCCGGCCCGGGCCCAGATGGCGATACCGATATAAACCGCAAAGGTTATACCGACTAAAATAAACGTCCAGGTTTGGATATCCATGAATAACCTCTTAGTCTTCTTGTACGTTGAACTTACGATCAAGCGCGTTCATACGCACCACGTAGACAAAAATCAGTACCACAAAGGTATAAATAGCCCCCTGTTGTGAGAACCAGAAACCCAGCTTAAAACCACCGAGTTGGAAGCTGTTGAGGGCGTCGACAAATAAAATGCCTGCGCCATAGGACACCAAGAACCAGATAGCTAACAGGGAGCCCATCGTTGCGAGGTTTTCTTTCCAGTACGCCTGAGCGTGCTCCTTGGATTCAAACGCCATTATCATCTCCTTTCACGTGTGCAAATCGCGTTAATGAAATGTTACCGAATGACAATAGCAACGATTTGACAGGGAAACAGTGCAACTTTAGTCGAGCCGGGAATGCAAAAATCGCCCGCAAAGCGGCGATTTTGTGACATTGGCTGACTTTTGAAGGTGTTAATGAGATGTAACGTTAGCCTAAGGTCTAATGCATTAAATAAAAATCTTTGATCCCGAGAAGGAGGTTGTTCACGGTTATAGCAGCAAGGGTGAAATGTTATAGGTTACAAATCCTCAATTCATTTTGATTTCAGGATGCTTAGTGAGGTCTATTGTGTTTTTGGCAGTTAATGACAATTTTAAGGTGAAGAGGGTAAATAACTGTGTTTATTTAAACAAAACGGAAGGTATCAAGCGAGATGATTTGATACCTGATGCTTTTGTAACCAACGGGTTTTATGACCTATTGGGTTAAATCCATTTGCTGGAGCAAAATGACGGCCTGGGTGCGATTTTTCACATCCATCTTTCGAAAGATTGCCGTCATATGGGCTTTAATGGTGGCTTCTGACACATTGAGTTCATAGGCAATTTGCTTGTTGAGCAGCCCATCAGACAACATGCATAAGACTTTGTATTGTTGCGGGGTTAACGTCGCGATCTTTTGCGCCAGTTCGTTTACCTCGTCATCCTCTTCTTCGCCAATTCCTTCAGGGAAAAACGGCTCACCTTCCAGTACCTGATTGAGTGCACCGATCAAAGCCCGCATATCACTGGATTTTGGGATAAAGCCGAAGGCACCATGATGGCGAACTTGCCTGATAATGGTCGCTTCTTCACTGGCAGAAATAACCACAACGGGTAAATCAGGGTACTGGTTGCGTAGCTGGATGAGGCCTGACAGGCCATTTGAGCCCGGCATTTTTAAATCAAGCAACAAAAGATCGACCTCGGGTTCTTTTTCTAACAAGCTGAGCAGGGTGTCGAGCGCGTCGGCTTCCAGCAAATTGGCACCACTGATGGCCATATGCACTGATTGAAACAGCGCATTACGGAATAGTGGATGATCATCGGCAATAACAATCGTGTATTGAGCGTCCATGGCAGTCATTTTGTAATTCATTTCGATTAAGGTATCACTGCGATCAGGGGAGATCAATTTGTTAACACCCAAGATAAGAGCTGGATCGGCGCTTAGGTAACAGCGAGCGCCAATAAGGGCCCGGCATGAGCCCTTATTGTTGATTTATAAAGTCTAATTAGTCAGTGAGCTGTCGGCTTTTAAGGTGCTGCAAGAAAGGCTCGGCTGCCATGAACCCCGTCAGGCGAGCGCTCTGCTGTCGATTACCTTGGGCATCCCAGAAATCGAGAGTCGGTAAGCCCAGTACGTCCAACGCCTGTAGTAGCTTGATATCTTCCGGTGAGCTTTTGGTGACATCCGCTTGCAGTAACACAAACTTGCTCAGCACCGGAGCGACAGCCTGATCGTGGAAGGTATACTTCTCGAACTCCAGACAGGCGACGCACCAGTCAGCATAGAAATCTAACATCACGGGCTTGCCCTGGGCCTTGGCATCGGCGAGTGCTGAATTCAGCTCATCAATAGTGCTGATGCGGGTAAATTCAATGGCGACAGGGTTGGCGGTTACGGATGATTGAGGCTCTGTTATCCGCTGGTATAGCGGCTGGGTCGCCACGAGCAGGCCCACAATCGCAATCACTGCCAATGTGCTGCTACGCCACGATACTGGCATGGTGGTTTTGACATGATACAGCCAGCCAAAGGCTGCAATGCCTAATACCGACCACAGATACGGAACCAGAGTATGCGGCAGAATTCGTTCTAATAGGAAGATCGGCACCGCCAGCAAGACAAAACCGAAGAAGACCTTTACGTGGGTCATCCAGTTCCCCGCTTTAGGCAACAGTTTGTTACCGAACATCGCGGCCAGGATCAGTGGGATCCCCATCCCGATAGCCAGGGCATACAAAGCAACGGCGCCGGTCAGTAAGTCACCGCTTTGCGCGACATAAATCAATGCGCCGGATAACGGGGCAGTGGTGCATGGCGAGCAGACCAAACCGGAAATCGCCCCCATGGCGAATACGCCACCGATGTGGCCACCTTGCTGCTTGTTGCTCAGTCCGCTGAGCCAGGTCTGAACTGTGCTAGGCAGCTGCAGGGTATAAGCCCCAAACATCGACAGGGCCAGCAGTACAAACAGGACACTTAAGCCGCTCAGTACGTACGGATGCTGCAAAGCGGCCTGAAACTGCATGCCCGCCGAAGCGACCACTAACCCCAGCAAAGTGTAGGTCAGGGCCATTCCCTGAACGTAAATGAAGGCCAGCCGAAAAGTGCGGCCGTGGCTGAGCTTGCCGCCACCTAATACGATACCGGTCAGAATGGGGTACATGGGCAAGACACATGGCGTAAAGGCCAGCCCGATACCCAAGGCCAAAAAGATCAGGGGCGTCCACCACTGGTCGGCGAGATCGCTGGCCAGCTGATCTTGCTGTGTTGCCGGTGCGGTTGTTGTTTGCGTGTTAGTACTTACTTCACTCTGTGGTGCTGCCGTTGTTGCTGATGGGAGCGCAGGCGTTGAACTATTAGGTTTTTTTGCGACGGCAGATAAAGGAACCTGGCGAATCTCGGGAGGATAGCAGAAACCGGCCTTGGCACAGCCCTGGTAACGCACCGTCAGGCTTGCCCCTTCGCTCGCTTCTATCAGTGGCACGCTGACAGTCAGTGGTTCGGTGTAAATATTGACTTCACCGAAGAACTCGTCTTGATAAGGCTTACCCGCCGGGATCCCGACTTGCCCCAGCGTTGCGTTGTTACCGGTAACCGAAAGTTGATGCTGGTAGAGGTAATAGCCCGGCTTCACCTGCCAGTCAAGGTAGACTCTGTCGCCTTGCTGGCTGAAGTTAAAGGGAAATGCTTCATCGACGGTCACAAACTTATTGGTATTGCTATCCGAAAATCCCGGCAGAGAAAACTCAGCCAGAGCAGGCTGGCTGAGCGCACCGATCAGCAGGTTCCCCAATAAAACAAACAGGGAAACGATACGGGCAACCCCGTTATTTTTTTTCAATCCTATCATTCTTACTCGACTCGTCTGCAGGGCGTACCCGGAAACTGGCTACCAGGGTCTTTGGTTCTGTACCATTAACTATACTCCGTAAGACCGTCATATACAGTGATTGGTTTCATCACCATGCCATCAATTTATTTTCCAGTCAGGCCGTCACGCATAAAATCGGTAAAGCAGCGGATATGGCTGGGTACATAGCCCAGGCGCTGATAAAGCATATAGATAGGACGCGGCGGTGAATACCAGTCGTTCATCATGGTTGACAGCAAACCCTGTTCCAGTGCATCGGCGACGACGTAATTTGGCAGGCACGCGATGCCTAATCCTTTGATTGCGGCTTGTTTGACACTGTTGAGATCGGCGATGGCCATCCGTACCGGTGAGTTGATCCAGATTGTTTCCGGACTGACAGGATCCGCTTTTCGAGTGAGTGCCCACTCAAATTCGGGCACTGTCGCCAGGCGGGCATGGCTATTGAGCTCGTCGGGATGAGAGGGGATGCTGTATTGGGCTAAATAGTGCGAAGAGGCCACTAAAGTACGCTGTGATTCGCCAATTTTGGCGGCGGCAAAACTTGAGTCAGGCTGATGACCGACGCGAAAGACCACATCGTATAGCTCCGGGCTGTAATCATGATGCTGATTGGAAAGATGGTTGAGCGACAGCGTGATCTCCGGGTATTGCACCAGAAACTGATTAAACAGCGGCATCAGCTGATACGTCAGCAATCCAACCGGTGCCGATATGCGCAGTGCACCTCGGGGATTGTTATTGCTGGTATCAATCAGCTCTGTGGTGGTGGCTTCCAGTTCGTCAAACAGCGGCTGGCAGCGCTCGACATAATTCTGGCCGAGTGGGGTGAGGGCAACATTACGGCTGTCTCTGATCACCAACTGGCTACCGAGAGTCTCTTCCAGCCGTTGTAACCGGCGGCTAAGTGTCGTCGGCGGGATATCCAGTGCACTGGCTGCGGCCCTGAAACTGCCGTGTTGGGCAATCGCAATCAGTGTCCGCAGGTCATCCAACTTCATCCCATTTTTGCATCGCTGCATAACGCTTTTACCTCTATCGCATGGCTCTCTCAGTTATTACTATAGTGTTTCAGGCTCTCCTGTCTTGAGCCTGAACAGTAGCAAACTGAGACATGATATCGGATCAGCCGCTGGGGAATAACGGCTGCTCCGGTCTGAACAAATACGCCGGGAATCGTATCTGTTCTTGGTCTTCGCCCCTGGATGGGGCGGAGACAAATATTCAAATTAAATCTCTTCGTAATTCTTCGTAACTCTTCTTATCTCATCGTAATACTTCACTTTTTCTGAATGTTTCCTCTGTACTTGTACTGCCGTAACAATGCATTGATACAACGTATCCCAACGTTATGCCTTTTCTTGCCTCTTGTACCAATAAAAAAGGCTACCCGCAGGCAGCCTTTTCATGGTCTTGCAAAATTGTCGCTATATCAACAACTGCCTTGTCAACCTGTTACAGGAAGATACCGCCGACGGCGAAACCAAGTGCAACCGATGTTGAAATTGTTACCAGACCCGGAATGAAGAACGGGTGGTTGAATACCAGGTTACCGATACGGGTTGAACCTGTTTCATCCATTTCAACCGCTGCCAGCAGAGTCGGGTAAGTTGGCAGTACGAACAGCGCACTTACCGCTGCGAAAGACGCGATAGCAGTGAGTGGTGCAACGCCAATGGCCAGTGCCGCAGGCATCAGAGCCGTCGTGGTTGCGCCCTGAGAGTAAAGTAGCATAGAAGCAAAGAACAGCGTCACAGCCAGCATCCAAGGGTATTGCGCCAGAATTTCACCCGCCAGTTCTTTGATTTCAGAGATATGCCCAGATACGAACGTATCACCTAACCAGGCAACACCCAAGACACACACACAAGCACTCATACCTGACTTGAATGTCGCGGCATTGGCAATCTGAGATGCATCAATCTTAGTGAATGTCACGATAGCCATCGCTGCTGTCAGCATGAATACCATGATTGCATCATTACGGCCCAATGCAGGGTTTTCGATCAGGCCTACAGCACTTGAAATCATAGTGGCATAAGCAACTACCGCGACGATAGCCACAATAAAAATGTATGTAGCTGTTTTCGCTGTTGGCAGAATTTGACGTTTGGTTGCGCCCTGGATTTTGATCAGACCTTTAGCCAGGTGATCTTGATAAACAGGATCGTCTTTTAGCTCACAGCCGAGGAAGTTAGAAACAAATGCACCTACCATACAGGCGGTAAATGTTGTTGGGATACAGATTGCCAGCAGTGTCAGGTAACCGACACCCAATGGCTCAAGAATACCGGAAAAGAATACAACTGCAGCAGAGATAGGCGATGCAGTGATTGCAATTTGTGATGCGACAACGGCAATAGAAAGTGGACGAGAAGGACGGATACCTTGCTCTTTGGCCACTTCCGCGATAACCGGCAGGGTTGAGAATGCAGTATGGCCGGTACCTGCAAGCAGGGTCATGAAGTAAGTCACTATCGGCGCATAGAATGTGATGCGCTTAGGGTTTTTACGCAGAAATTTTTCTGCCAGATCAACCAACCAGTCCATACCACCGGCAACTTGCATTGCGGCAATGGCAGTAATGACTGACATGATGATCAGGATGACGTCTACAGGGATATTACCTGCATCCATCCCGAGAAAAAGGGAAAGCACCAGTACACCAGCACCGCCGGCAAAACCAATACCAATACCACCGATTCTTGCGCCAAGGTAAATAAACGCGAGAACGACAAATAGCTCTACACCAATCATAAGATTGTCCTGTCTTTAAAGTAAAAAAATAAAATGGGAATTTGTAGCAAAAAGGGGGCAGATTTTCGTCCTGAAAACCCGCCCATTTATCTAGCGTTTGCGTTATTAGTTGTAACGCTTCGCTTTATATTCTGGATGCATCAGATTTTGTACTGAGAAGATGTCATTTAGCTGCTCTTCTGTCAGAAGCCCACGTTCTAGTACGACTTCACGGACATTTTTACCTGTTTCTGCACAGATTTTACCGACGATGTCACCTTCATGGTGGCCAATGAACGGGTTCAGGTAAGTCACGATACCGATAGAGTTGAACACGTAGCTTTCACAGACCTCTTTGTTCACTGTGATGCCCGTAATACACTTATCACGCAGGTTGATAGCGGCATTTTTCAATAGGTCGATAGATTCAAATAGCGCCTGACCGATAACCGGTTCCATGACGTTCAGCTGAAGCTGACCGGCTTCTGCTGCGAAAGTAATGGTAGTGTCGTTACCGATCACTTTGAAGCACACCTGATTAACCACTTCAGGGATCACCGGGTTTACTTTCGCCGGCATGATAGAAGAGCCTGCCTGCATTTCAGGTAGGTTGATTTCGTTCAGACCAGTACGAGGACCAGAAGAAAGCAGGCGTAGGTCGTTACAAATCTTAGAGAGTTTAACGGCAGTACGCTTCAGCGCACCGTGAACCATCACGTAGGCACCACAGTCAGACGTTGCTTCGATCAAATCTTCTGCAGGGGTACACGGCAGGCCGGTGATTTCAGCCAGACGCTGAACTGCCAGCTCCTGGTATCCCGTGGCAGCATTCAGGCCAGTACCGATAGCGGTTGCACCAAGGTTAACTTCCAGCAACAGTTCTGCGGTGTGGCGAAGGTTCTTGATTTCTTCTTTGATCAAAATGGCGAACGCGTTGAATTCCTGGCCTACGGTCATAGGCACCGCGTCTTGCAGCTGGGTACGGCCCATTTTCAATACGTCTGAGAATTCGTGATTTTTCGCGTCGAAGGCTTCTTTTAGATAGATCAGCGCTTCAACCATTGTCATGATGCTGTTATATACCGCAACACGGAAACCGGTTGGGTAGGCACAGTTGGTCGACTGGCTCTTGTTAACGTGATCGTTCGGGTTAACGATGTCGTACTCGCCTTTCGCTTTGCCCATAAGCTCCAGAGCAAGGTTGGCGATCACTTCGTTGGCGTTCATGTTAACAGAAGTACCGGCACCACCCTGGAAGACGTCTGATGGAAATTGATCCATGCACTTGCCCGTGTCCAGGATTAGGTCACAGGCTTTGATGATGTATTCGCCAACTTCAGATGGAATTGCACCAAGTTCTTTGTTAGCCATTGCAGCCGCTTTCTTGGTAAAAATCATACCGCGAACAAAGTCTGGCACATCAGAGATAGTAGTTTTAGATATGTTGAAGTTTTCAACAGCGCGAAGAGTGTGAATGCCCCAGTAAGCGTCAGCAGGAACGTGACGATCGCCAAGTAAATCTTCTTCGATGCGGGTAGCAACATTCAGAGTTGCTTCATTTTTTTCAAGATCAATCATCTGAGACATGAGGTAGCCTTATGGGAATCTGCTAAATAAAATTCAAACGTTGAGCCAATTCTGAATTAAGAGTCCATTCCGCAGGAGTGTTGGCTAGATGATCGTACCTGACACCTTATGTGAGGCTGATAATACTCCCCTTTATGGGTAAAAACATAATCTGGATCACTTTTTTAAAGCGCATGAAAACATATGCACAAAAACGAGATCGCGCTCACAATTGCTGTTAACAACAAGGAGGCTAAATGCGTCGAGAAATGATCTAAAGTGACAGGATGTGAATAAGTTGTTTGCTATCCTTGGTGCCCGCTAATGCTAACGGGCAACGACGACAGGTTGTTGAAAATCAATGTTAATCATGTTGGATTTTAATGTATCGAAAAGTTTCGGGTTGTGGTGTTGATGTGACATCGGTGTTGGTTTTTGTTCGGAGATCAATAATGCGGACTGGTAACGCGCACAGGCGGCTGAAAAATGCCACAATACTCCACATTGATTAGACTATATAAATAAGCTGGCCATCTCTGATGGCATTACCGTCAGCAAGTGTTGACCAGTGACAAAGAGGTGAGTCGTGTTTCCTGTATTACTGTTTTTGTTTATCGTTGTTCCCATTGTTGAAATTGCCTTATTTGTTCAGCTCGGCGGCTTATTTGGGCTATGGCCAACGCTTGCTTTGGTACTGATCACGGCGGTGGTCGGGGCATCATTGGTCCGCAGTCAGGGCATTGCGACTTTGATGGCGGTACAAACTAAATTGCAGCAAGGCGAACTGCCGGCTCAGCAAATTGTTGAAGGAGTCATGCTGGCGGTTGCCGGGGTATTGCTGCTGACCCCGGGATTCATGACGGATGCACTTGGTATGTTGGTGCTTCTGCCAGCCCCGCGGGCGATGTTAGCCCAGCAGCTAATGAGCCGCGTGAAGGTGAAGGGGATGGCGTCAGGCTCTGGTTTTAGCGCCGGTTTTGGCGGTGGCCCGGGTTTTACTGAGCAGCGGCCTTTTGAGAACGGTACCGATCCTTTTGAACCACGCCGCGACAAAGATGCCAATAGTCAGGGGGATGTATTCGACGGTGAGTTTGAGCGCAAAGACGATAATAAAGATAACGATCAGCAAAATCGTCTGAAGTAATCACTGACGGAGACATTAAAAGGATAGGCAATACCACGCGTATGTAAAAGGCAGCCTAAGCTGCCTTATTTGTTCATGCTGTTCATATTATACAATGAAGATATCGCGGGTTTTAACTTGCATATAATCCAGACTGCCGACGCATTCTTAGCGCATAAAAGTAAGCGCTGATACCACTGGCAATATTGGCGACAGCAATACCGATAAATAGCCCTTCTGTCCCATTAAGCTGACTGCCGAGCCATGCTGCAGGCAGTAAAAAACCAAATAACCGCAACAGATTCCACACCAGTGCGTGCATTGGTTTATGCATGGCATTTAAGGCACTGATCAGCAACATGCATACGGCCTGCATACCATAGCTCACTGGCACAACAATCAGGTAATGCCATATCTGTTGCTGTACCGCGCTATCCTGGCTGAAGAGTGAAGATAGCGGCCAGCTGAGTGGCACCATCATAATAAAGACCAGCAATTGAAAAACAATCGCAAAGCGCATGGTCATAAATAATGCATGAAATGCCCGGCGGGGGTTATCAGCCCCTAAATTTTGCGCGATAAAGGGCATTAACGCTGAGCCCAAAGCCATTATCACGATCACCAGCAAAGATTCGATACGCATTGCCGCGCCATAGGCAGCAACCGACGATGTGCCCTGAGCGGCCAGAAGTGACATGAGCAGTGCGCCTGATAATGGGTTCATTGCATTGGACAAGCTAGCCGGAGTACCAATTTGCATCACCTGTTGCCAGTCTTTCCAAATGCGTGCCAGCTGTGGCCAGGCCAGTAGTTTTTCACGTTTAATTAAGATATACAGGGAATTTATCAACGCGAATGCCCAGCTGATCCCACTGGCAATCGCTGCCCCCTTCACGCCCAGTTCAGGAAAAGGGCCATAACCAAAGATCAGTAAAGGATCCAGAATACCGTTGATCAACCCGGCCAGCATCATGATCTTGGCCGGGGTTTTAGCATCACCCGTTGCACGGATCGCACTGTTTCCGGCCATCGGTATCACCAATAGTGGAATGGCGAGATACCAGATATTCATGTATTGGGAGATGATTGGCAATAATTCTGGCGTGGCCCCAATCAATGAAAAGAGTGGGGTGATGGTCATCGTCCCCAGGGAAGAAGCACCGATCATTAAAATGACCGCCAGCAGTAATCCGTGGCTGGCGAAGCGTGCTGCGGAATTATTTTCCCCCTGACCTAACAAGCGGCCCACACTGGTGGAGATCCCCACACTGACACCCATGGTAATGCAGTTAAGGGCAAAGGTGACCGGAAAGGTAAAACTGACAGCAGCCAGCGCTTCGGTGCCTAACAGGGAGATAAAAAAGGTATCGACCAGATTGAACATTAAGATCGCCACCATTCCGAATACCATGGGTACGGTTAGGCGACGCAATACTTCTGCAATAGGATCAGAGAGCAGCCCGTGCTTGTCAGGCCGTATATTGGCCGATCTACTTTCTGCTGACTGTTGTTCTGCTGACATAGTGGTCTCGGATTTGATTGGCTGGCTTACCCTAAAGCAAAAGAGTGTGATCGGGCAAAAATTCTCAGAGAAATTATAAAAAAATAACGGTACAGGGCTTGGGTTCCAGAAATTTGACCCAACATGTCTAAGTATCAGAAAAACGCTATTTCATGAAAGTAGGCAGTTTGATGCTTACTTCTTTTTATCTTATGGATCTTACCAAAATCTGGAGAGACGACCGATGAATATTCGTCCATTACATAACCGAGTTATCGTAGAACGCCAAGAAGTTGAATCTAAGTCAGCTGGTGGTATCGTTCTAACTGGTTCTGCTGCCGAAAAATCAACTCGCGGCGTAGTCGTTGCTGTAGGTAAAGGCCTCGTTCTGGAAAACGGCACTGTTCAGCCGTTGGACGTAAAAGTTGGCGATACCGTTATCTTTGCTGAAGGCTACGGTATTAAAACTGAAAAGATTGATGGCAAAGAAGTCCTGATCATGTCAGAAAATGACATTATGGCAATCGTTGAATAATCCGTTCACTTCAAATAAAGAACTAAGAAAGGAAGATAGACATGGCTGCTAAAGACGTAAAATTTGGTAACGACGCACGTATTAAAATGCTGGAAGGTGTCAACGTTCTGGCTGATGCAGTAAAAGTAACCTTGGGCCCTAAAGGCCGTAACGTTGTACTGGACAAGTCGTTCGGTGCACCAACTATCACCAAAGATGGTGTTTCTGTTGCGCGTGAAATTGAACTGGAAGACAAATTCCAGAACATGGGCGCACAGATGGTTAAAGAAGTTGCTTCGCAAGCGAATGACGCAGCGGGTGACGGTACAACAACAGCAACGGTTCTTGCTCAATCTATTATCAGTGAAGGCCTGAAAGCCGTTGCTGCCGGCATGAACCCAATGGATCTTAAGCGCGGTATCGACAAAGCGGTTATTGCTGCTGTTGCAGCGCTGAAAGAACTGTCAGTTCCATGTGCAGACACCAAAGCAATCGCTCAGGTTGGTACAATTTCTGCCAATGCTGATGCAACTGTGGGTAACTTGATTGCAGAAGCAATGGAAAAAGTCGGCCGTGACGGTGTTATCACGGTTGAAGAAGGTCAGGCGCTTCAAGATGAGCTTGATGTTGTTGAAGGTATGCAGTTTGACCGCGGTTACCTGTCTCCTTACTTCATCAACAACCAGGAAGCCGGTTCTGTTGATCTGGACAACCCGTTCATTCTACTTGTAGACAAGAAAGTATCGAATATCCGTGAACTACTTCCTACGCTGGAAGCGGTAGCGAAAGCATCTCGTCCACTGCTTATCGTTGCAGAAGACGTTGAAGGCGAAGCACTGGCAACGCTTGTTGTGAACAACATGCGTGGCATCGTGAAAGTTGCAGCAGTTAAAGCACCTGGTTTTGGTGACCGTCGTAAATCAATGCTACAAGATATTGCGGTTCTGACTGCGGGTACGGTTATTTCTGAAGAAATCGGTCTGGAGCTGGAAAAAGTTCAGCTTGAAGATCTGGGTCAGGCTAAGCGCATTACGATCACCAAAGAAAACACCACTATCATTGATGGTGCGGGTGAAGAAACAATGATTCAGGGCCGTGTTGCTCAGATCCGTCAACAAATCGAAGACGCGACTTCAGACTACGACAAAGAAAAACTTCAAGAGCGTGTTGCTAAACTGGCAGGCGGCGTTGCTGTCATCAAAGTGGGCGCAGCCACCGAAGTTGAAATGAAAGAGAAAAAAGACCGCGTTGAAGATGCCCTGCACGCAACGCGTGCCGCGGTAGAAGAAGGCGTGGTTGCTGGTGGTGGTGTTGCACTTATTCGTGCTGCATCTAAAGTGGCTGGTCTTGAAGGCGACAACGAAGAGCAGAACGTCGGCATCCGTGTTGCTCTACGTGCAATGGAATCACCACTTCGTCAAATCACGACCAATGCGGGTGATGAAGAGTCTGTTGTTGCGAACAACGTTCGCGCTGGCGAAGGTAACTACGGTTACAATGCGGCAACGGGCGAATACGGCGATATGATTGAAATGGGTATTCTTGACCCAACGAAAGTCACGCGTTCAGCACTCCAGTTCGCGGCTTCTGTTGCGGGCCTGATGATCACGACTGAAGCAATGATCACCGATATGCCAGCAAAAGACGCTGGTGGCATGCATGATATGGGCGGCATGGGTGGTATGGGTGGCATGGGCGGCATGATGTAATCATCCCTCTAAGCTAACTGCTTGATTTAAAACCCGCCGGAAGGCGGGTTTTTTATGCCTGTCTATTTTCTATTTTCTCCGTCGCAAGTTGATAAAGAAAAATGCTCGAAAAGCTGTACGTGTTTTTTTTGATTTAAAATCAATTGCTTAATGGCTACTTTGGCATTTTTACTACAGAAGTCAAAAAAGTACATCATTTTGCTGTCAATAGAGTAAAAAGCTGAACGGCATGAGAGGTTAAAGTACACTATGGGCTGGTGATGACGAACAGGGTTTACTCTAAAAATTACCAGAAAAGCTGTACACACTTAAAAAGTAATTATTTATCAGTACATTAGGTCGGAATATTTGATCTTGCCCTTGTCACTCTTGCGCGTGACCACCTTTTTGCTGAACTTTGACTTAAAAGCTGCTCGGGCTCAGGGGCGCTTCTGATTTGTAATGATCAAAAAGCGGTACGAGCTGCACTGCCTTTAAGAACAATGGATTAAAAGGGGTTATTGTTTACGGGGAAGAGGCTGGAACATAGCAGCTGTACTTTGTTGTCCATGGCTGGACATGCGGTATGTGACGCGATGAGATCTCAACAAACAACGGCCAATGAATACGGCTTTATCCGAAATGCATTCATTGGCTGGTGTATTGGCGTTACTCTAAATGTAAATCGAGCGGGGTTTTACTAGCCCGTCCGCCGACTTCACGGGTCAGTTTAGGGACTAAATATCCAGAGACATTCTGTAGCAAGCCTGCCATCAACTGACGAGCCTCTTGGTCGCTCACCATAAAATGGGCCGCCCCCTGCACTTTATCCAGCACATGCAGGTAGTAAGGCAGAATACCGGCGCTAAATAATGCTTCACTGAGCAAGGTCAGTGCGCCTACTGAATCGTTGATCCCTCGTAGTAGCACTCCCTGGTTAAGCAAGGTCACATTGGCCTGTTGTAATTTGGCCATTGCCGAGGTTAACTCATCATTAATCTCATTGGCATGGTTGATATGGGTAACCATAACTGTCTGCAGCCGGCTGTTATCCAGCATCTGGCAAAGTTCAGCGGTAATGCGTGCAGGAATAACCACGGGCAGACGTGAGTGAATTCTGAGGCGTTTAATGTGTGGTATCAGCTCGATAGCGTTAATCAGCCATTGCAGTTCATGGTCTTTGGCCATTAATGGGTCACCGCCCGAGAGAATAACTTCATTAACTTCCGGGTGGGTCGCGATATAGTCGAGTGCCGTTTGCCAGTGGCGCTTGCCGCCTTTGTTTTCATCATACGGGAAATGTCGGCGGAAGCAGTAACGGCAGTTGACGGCGCATCCCCCCTTTACGATCATCAGTACGCGGTTTTTGTACTTGTGCAGCAGCCCGGGTATGGCGTTGTCCTGCTCTTCAAGCGGATCGAGGGAATAACCATCATGAACCTCGAATTCCTGCTCAAGCGGCAGCACCTGTCGCAACAAGGGATCGTAAGGGTTGCCAATTTCCATTCTGTCGACAAAGCTCAGTGGAACACGCAGCGCAAATAACTTCCGTGCAGTTAACCCGTTTTCCCATGGGGCCGGATCAATTTTCAGGATTTTTAATAGCTGAAAGGGATCGGAAATCGCATTAGCTAGATCATTAAGCCAGTTTTGCTCAACAGTTGAGGCGTTTCGGGTTATTATATGCGGCATTAAATACAACTCGAAGATGTTAAGAGGATAGAAATGGCGTCTTTCAGCACCAATGAATTCCGCGGCGGAATGAAAATTATGCTAGATAATGAACCATGTGTCATTATCGAAAACGAATTTGTTAAGCCCGGTAAGGGCCAGGCGTTCAACCGCGTTAAGATCCGTAAGCTAATTTCAGGCAAGGTGCTTGAGAAGACTTTCAAATCTGGCGACTCGGTTGAAGCTGCAGACGTAATCGACATCGAGCTTGATTACCTATACAACGACGGCGAATTCTACCACTTCATGAACAACGTAACATTTGAGCAGTTAGCTGCTGATCTGAAAGCGGTTGGTGAAAATGCGAAATGGTTGGTAGAAAACAACACGTGTACGCTGACACTGTGGAACGGTAACCCAATCATTGTTACTCCACCAAACTTCGTTGAGTTAGAAGTCACTGAAACCGACCCTGGCCTGAAAGGCGATACTCAGGGCACGGGGGGTAAACCAGCAACGCTAGTCACTGGCGCTGTGGTACGTGTACCGCTATTCATTCAGATTGGCGAAGTAGTCAAAGTTGATACGCGTTCGGGCGAATACGTAAGCCGTGTGAAGTAATCACTGCTTGCTGCTGAAAAAGGTCGCCTAGGCGACCTTTTTTGTGCCTGTCAGATATAAAAAAGCACCGCAATGCGGTGCGGTGCTTTTTAAACTGGTATCTAGATGATGGTTAGATCATGAAGACAAAGATAACAGCCAGTGCAGACACGAGGAATGCTGTCGCGTAACACGCGATTTTACCTGCCACACCGGTGTGGAATTTCAGATCATGCATACCGTGATGCAGGCGGTGCATCGCATGCCACATGGGTAGTGCCAGCGTACCGATAGTAAATAGCGCGCCGATAATACTGGTTACGAAGCCTGTTACACGCTCGTAGCTCATCGCTTCAGCATCAATGATGCCTAGCGGCACCATGATACCCAGAACAAGTACAGTTACTGGTGTTAGCATTGCGAACCAAGTACCGCCAGCACCAAACAGACCCCACCATACTGGCTCGTCAGAACGTTTAGGATTTAGATTTACCACGTGGTTCTCCTTAAACTAGCACTAGAACGAAGAGTGAGATAGCAGCCACTGCAGCCCACTGCACCAGTACAACAATTTTCTTATCAAGTGCTTTGCCTTTGATTTTAATCGGCATTACTTGAGGCATCATGCTGAAGAAGGTTTGTGCGTGGAACAAACTGCCGAGAAGCGCAACAATGTTCAAAACGACAACGATGGGGTTAGACATAAAGTCTAACCAACCAGCCCAGGCTTCAGGACCTTTCACCAGGCTGCCAAGACCGAAGGTCAGGCAGATTGTGAAGAAGATCAGCGGTAAGATTGTTGCTTCACGAACCATATAAAAGCGGTAGAAAGGATGATCTTTCCACCAGGTACGTGTCATTTCGCGAACGTAAGGTTTACGGTTGCTCATCCTTATGCCTCCTGAGGCTTAATCATGGCAATAACAAAATCTTTAGAAGATTCAACTTTACCCTGGTTAACCGCTGCTGCCGGATCAACGCTCTTCGGACAAACTTCAGAACAGTAACCCACGAAAGTACAACCCCAAGCGCCGTTCTCGCCGTTAATCAGCTTCATACGCTCTTTAGCGCCGTTATCACGGCTATCCAGGTTGTATCGGTGTGCAAGTGTTAGCGCTGCCGGACCAATGAACTCAGGATTCAGACCAAATTGAGGGCAGGCTGAGTAGCAAAGACCACAGTTGATGCAACCGGCAAATTGCTTGTACTTAGCCATTTGCTCGGGCGTCTGGTTGTTTGGACCATCTTCAGGTGTGCGATCGTTACCGATGATGTATGGCTTAATTGCTTCAAGACGCTCGATAAACGGCGTCATGTCGACGATCAGATCTTTTTCGATAGCAAAGTTAGCCAGCGCTTCAATTTTCAGACCGTTCGGGTAGTCACGCAGGAAGGTTTTACAAGCCAGCTTGGGTACCTTGTTAACCATCATGCCGCAAGAACCGCAGATCGCCATGCGGCAAGACCAACGGTAAGCCAAATCTTTGTCTAGGTTATCTTTGATGTAGCCCAGTGCATCAAGCACAGACATAGTTTCGTTAAACGGTACTTCGAACATTTCGAAGTACGGTTCTGCATCTTTTTCCGGGTCATAACGCAGAATTTCAACTTTCTGGATACGGTTGCCTGACATTATGCCTGCTCCTCTTTGTTCGCTGCCGCTTCTGCTGCTTCTTTCGCTGCTGCCTCTTCTGCTGCTGCACCGTATAGACGCGCTTTAGGCTGAGACTTGGTGATTGTCACGTCGCTGTATTCGATACGAGGTGCTTTGTCACCGTTGTAGAATGCCAGTGTATGCTTCAGGAAGTTGACGTCATCACGCTCTGTACAACCTTCGTCTAGACGCTGGTGTGCACCACGAGATTCAGTACGTTTAATCGCAGAGTGAGCCATGGCTTCTGCTACTTCCAGGCCGTAGCCCACTTCGATTGCGTAGAGCAGATCGGTGTTGAATACTTTGCCTTTATCTTTGATGCTGATCTTCTTATAACGCTCACGCAGCTCTGCCAGTTTATCAACAGTCGCTTGCATCAGGTCTTCTTGGCGGTAGATACCACAACCCGCTTCCATGGAGTGACCCATTTCAGTACGGATATCAGACCAGTTTTCGTCGCCTTCTTGTGATAGCAGAGCGTCGATACGGTCTTGAACAGCCTTCATTTGCTTAGTGATCCCTTCTTCGTTCCAGCCTTTGAATTCTGCCGCACGCTTTGCAGCGCCTTCACCCGCCAGGCGGCCGAATACAACCAGCTCTGCCAGAGAGTTAGAACCCAGACGGTTAGCACCGTGCAGGCCAACAGAAGAACACTCACCGACGGCGAACAGACCAGAGATACGTGTTTCGTTGTTTTTGTCTGTTTCAATACCACCCATGGTGTAGTGCACGGTTGGACGAATTGGAATTGGCTCTTCCGCAGGGTCAACGTTCACGTAGGCTTTCGCAAGCTCACAGATGAAGGGTAGACGCTCGTGCAGGTATTCTTTACCCAGGTGGCGCAAATCAAGGTGAACAACATCGCCCAGTGGGTGCTTGATGGTGTTGCCTTTTTGCTGTTCGTGCCAGAACGCTTGAGAAACTTTGTCACGCGGACCCAGTTCCATGTATTTGTTCTTCGGCTGGCCGATTGGTGTTTCAGGGCCCATGCCGTAGTCTTGCAGGTAACGGTAGCCGTTTTTGTTCAGCATGATACCGCCTTCACCACGACAACCTTCGGTCATCAGGATACCGGTACCTGGCAGGCCTGTCGGGTGGTACTGAACGAATTCCATATCACGCAGAGGGACACCGTGGCGGAATGCCATCGCCATACCGTCGCCTGTTACGATGCCGCCGTTGGTGTTGCAGTTGTAAACACGGCCGGCACCACCTGTCGCAAGCACAACAGATTTCGCTTTAATACAAACCAATTCGCCTTCAGCCATGTGAATCGCGATAAGGCCTTGTACTTCGCCCTCTTCTACCAGCAGGTCAACCACGAAGTATTCGTCAAAACGGTTGATTTGGGTGTATTTGATAGAAGTCTGGAACAGTGTGTGCAGCATGTGGAAGCCGGTTTTATCGGCCGCGAACCAGGTACGCTCAACCTTCATGCCACCAAAACGACGAACGTTAACGTCACCGTTTTCTTTACGGCTCCAAGGACAACCCCATTGTTCCAGCTGGGTCATCTCGCGAGTCGCGTTTTCTACAAAATATTCAACAACGTCCTGTTCACATAACCAGTCACCACCACCAACTGTATCGTTGAAATGATTGTCCAGGCTATCCTCATCCTTGATGACGGCAGCGGAGCCACCCTCTGCCGCTACGGTATGAGAGCGCATAGGGTAAACTTTAGAAATCAATGCAATTTCTAAGTTAGGGTTTGCTTCAGCAGCAGCAATGGCAGCACGTAGTCCTGCGCCACCTGCGCCAATTACAGCGATATCTGTGGTAATTGTCTTCACAGCTATCCTCCGGAGGTAAGACGAAAAATTTAACAGGCATGCATATACACACCTATCCTTGAAATCCTGGGGTTATTCTATGCAACAAAACCGATAGAAAATTTGATTTAGACGCATCTTTCGAAGTGATGTAGGCCTAAACTGTCAGGGTATTACAGATTTTGTGATTATTGTCACAATTTGTAATGTGGTGTGCTTGTTAATTGGCTGGTGTTTCGTTTGCCAGTTGTTTCTGGCCCGTTAGTTTTGTGTTTCTTTTTTTGTGTGTAAGTCATTAATGTTAAAAAAAAACCAATCCCAGCTGGGGGGGGGGATTAAATGTAATGTTAGATTTATGGGGTGTTGGTTATAACCGTGTGATTTTTGTGTTTTATCTTGTGTTTTTTTTGATCTCGGAATATCACGTCAGAGTTGTCGGTTGTTCATATTTCTCTATAAAAAGGAATTATTGAATATTTTCGGTTTACGGGGCGGTGGGGCTGCTATGTGAACAGCTGCCTGGTTTTGGTAAACTGTCGGCAGATGATCAGCCTGAAACTATGAAGTGGTATTATGTCTTTACCTTGGCAACCAACGGCCTCAATGGCGCAGCTAAAACAACGTGCTGCTATTCTTTCTTCTCTCCGTGATTTCTTTTCCCGCAAAGATGTGCTGGAAGTCGATACGCCAGCCATGAGCCAGGCGACGGTAACGGATGTCCATCTGCATACTTTTCAGACGGAGTTTGTCGGCCCGGGATATGCCGGCGGTCAGACACTCTACATGATGACCAGCCCTGAATTTCATATGAAGCGTTTGCTGTCTGCGGGTAGTGGACCTATCTATCAGATTTGTAAGTCATTTCGCAATGAAGAGTCGGGTCGTTATCACAATCCGGAATTTACCATGCTGGAATGGTACCGTCCTGACTTTGACCATCATGAGCTGATGGACGAAATGGATGAGTTACTGCAGCACGTGCTGGGTTGCCAGCAGGCTGAGCGTATGAGCTACCAGCAAGCATTTTTACAGGTGCTGGGTGTGTGTCCGCTGGAATGTAGCATGGATGAGCTTAAAGTGGCTGCCGCGACGCTTGGTTTGGCTGATATAGCAGAGCCGGAGCAGGATCGCGACACCTTGTTGCAACTACTGTTTAGTGTCGGTGTTGAAGTGAAAATTGGCCAGCAGGTTCCGGCGTTCGTATATGATTTTCCGGCATCACAGGCGGCATTAGCGCAGATCAACCCGGCGGATAGCCGAGTGGCGGAACGCTTTGAGGTGTACTTTAAAGGCATTGAATTAGCGAACGGTTTTCATGAATTAGCCGATGGTGATGAGCAGCTTGCTCGATTTGAACAGGACAATAAGCAGCGTCTGGAAATGGGATTGAAGCCACAACCGATTGATTTACATCTGGTGGAAGCGCTGCGGGCCGGTTTCCCTGATTGTGCCGGTGTGGCGCTGGGGGTTGATCGTTTGATCATGCTGGCGCTCAAGTTGGATCATATTGATCAGGTTACCGCTTTTCCGATCGACATTGCCTGATTTTTTAAGGCGATGATCCTGGGGGGAGCAAGCAGAAAAAAACGCTGTGAATCACCATAATGGTATTCATCAGCGTTTTTAACCATCGGCTTACTTATAAACCATACGGGTATGGTTGCTTTACACCTTAAAGCGAGAAATATCTTGTCGCATCGCTTCTGCTGAATCACTCATCTCGCGGGCACTTTGGCTGACATCTGCCGTTTGGTCCGCTAAATGGTCAGAGACATCTTTAATTGCCTGAGTATTTCGGCTGATGTCTTCACTCACTGCGCGTTGTTCTTCGGCAGCACTGGCAATATGGGTTGCCATGTCAGAAATTTCTGTAATGGCTGCAGTGATTTTAGTCAGGCTGCTGTTTGCCGATTCTGCGTAACCGACGCTCTGATCGGCCAGTTCAGTGCTCGCCTGCATGCTGTCAACGGCCTGATGGGTGTTCCGCTGCAAGGTTTCGATCATGCTGCGGATTTCTTCCGTCGAGTCATGGGTGCGCTTACTCAGCACCCGCACTTCATCGGCCACAACTGCAAAACCGCGCCCTTGTTCACCGGCACGCGCGGCTTCTATGGCAGCATTCAGTGCCAGTAAGTTAGTTTGCTCTGCAATGCTCTGAATAGTCGAGAGGATCTGGTTAATGCCCTGGGCATTATTTTCCAGCTCATGGATGACGGTTGCTGCTTCCTGGACCTGATTCGCTAACGAGGTGATCGCATCTCGGTTCTGTCCGATCACCAGCTGGCCTTCATCACAGGCATTGGTTGAAGCCTGTGCGGCGGCGGCGGTCATTTCAGCGTGACTGGCCACTTCTCCTGATGTTGCCGACATTTCATGAATGGCTGTGGCGATCTGGTTCACATCGTTCTGCTGATCGGCGACTTTCTGCGATGCCAGAGCTGATTGCTTGGAAGATATGTCAGCGTGTTCACTCAAAGTATGTGAGTGGGCCACAACGCCTTTTATCATCCCTTGCAGCTGTGCTAAGAAGCGGTTCATGTTATCAGCCAGTTCGCCGATTTCGTCCATACGCTCAATTTCAATCCGCTGGGTCAGATCGCCACTGCCCTGAGCAAGCTGGTTGACCGACTGATTCAGGTTATTCAGCGGACGTAACAGGCTGTTAATGATCAGGGTCGCAATGATTGAAATGATGATATAAAGACCAATGGAGGCCATAACAACGAAGGTGATCTGTTCTGAGATTGAGGCAAATGCCAGAGATTTATCTTCGATAAGACCCAGAGTCCAGTTGGTGCCTGCAATTGGTGCAACAAAAATGAGTTTGTCTTTGTTCTCACTGTCTAACGAGAATGTCTCGATTGTCTGCCGGTTTTGCAGCTGACGGATCAGGTCCGGGGTTAGTTCGCTGTCTAACTGAGTTAATGGCTGCTGGCTTAAGGTCTCATCCCGGTAGGCGACAATGCGGTTGTTACCATCGATTAAAAAGGCGAAGCCATCATGATCCAGTTTCATGTTCAGCACTTGATCGATGATATGGCTGACGGTCAGATCTGCGGCCAGCACCCCGGAGTGTTTGCCCTGAAAGGCTTTGGCAAAACTTACCACAATACTGCCATCAAAATCCTGGTAGGGTTCCGTTAGCGTCAGTTGGCTTGTGTTCATAGCATCCTTATACCAGGGACGGGTACGCGGATCATAATCGGCAGGCCAGTCTTCTGATTTATCACCATAGGCGATGGTACCATCCGTGAAACCGGCATAGACGGATAGGAAATGGCCAGCACGTTTGGTTAGCAGCAGTTCACGGTCAACGTTGTCCTGAGCGGCAATAAGGGATTCGTTGGCCAGCATCATATCGCTTCGGGTGCTTAGCCAGTCGGCAATATAGCGGCTGGTGGCCTGACCGATATCCGTCATTTGGCTGGTGACTTCTGAGGTGGTTTCTTGTTTCAGCTGATTAATGGAAATCCAGGCCTGAACTGCGCTAACCGAAGCGATAATCGCGGCGATGGCAATCTGTATTTTAAACTTGATCGTATATCTCATCGAAGACTCTTATATTTGGTAGCAAAAGGTGACTTCAAGGCACTAAAGGTATGAAGTATGAGTGGTTATTCTGAACTCTTGCATTTATCACTTATAGTATCGGCCTGAAGGGCATAATCATTAGTGATAAGGTTCATAAATGCAGCGATGAGGATACTGAAATAAAAGTAACTGTGAGCTTTCTCCCAGCCGGGCGTGATAAAAAGTAGGGTACTCTTTCGCTGAGCGATGAGCACCTACTCCCAGACAGGCCGGACAGCCGTTTGTGGAAAAGAGCCAACGGCGGCTTCAGGTATATCGCAGAATATGCCATCGACCCCCATCTGATTTAACCACTGCCAGTCATCAGGTTGGTTGACGGTGTAGACATAACATTTCAAACCGCGCTGATGGGCATCCGTTACCAACTCCGGACATACCGTATCGATATCCAGATTGACAGACCAGGCACCCAGGTTTTCGGCAAATGCACATTCATCCACCGGGCGAGAAGCCGTTAATGCGCCAAGCTTCAACTCGGGTGCCAGTGTTTTAAGTTGCTTGAGTAAGTGGTGATTAAAGGACGAAATCAAAAACTGATCGGCGCTGAAGTTTAGTTTTTTACAGGCCAGTTCGAGTTGCTTCACTAAAGGTGTCAGACGAGTGACGCATTTTAGCTCAATGTTAAGCGCGCACTGACCGTTTACCAGTGTCAACAGCTGCCATAGGGTTGGCACGGATTCACCATTACCGGCATCAAGCCGTTGAATATCAGCCAGACTATATGCCTGTAGCAATCCTTTGCCATTGGTGGTGCGATCAAGCCAGCGATCATGGATCACCAGACATTCATCACCATGGCTGTGAATATCGAATTCAATGGCTTTTGCTCCGCCGTTAATCGCAGCCTGCATGGCGGCAAGGGTATTTTCCGGGGCAAGTGTTCTTGCCCCGCGGTGAGCGATGATCAGCATACAATCCAAACTCCATTCATAACTTAGCCACTCAGGTCAACACAAGAGCGGCAGTATAGACAATTGCCAAGCCTACCAAGCCAATAATAATACCGGTTTTTGCCATGTCTTTACTCTCAATTAAGCCGGTAGAGTAAGCCAATGAATTTGGCGGGGTTGATACTGGCAATATCATGCCGAGGGAAGCTGAAAACGCGACAACAATCAATACGCCCTGCAAGCCGCCGATCGAAGCCAGGCTCTCCATTGAAGCGGCTACTGCCGCCGCAATCGGCATCAGTAAGTTGGCCGTCGCAGTGTTAGACATGAAATTTGCCATTATCCAGCAAATCAGCGACAGGGTCAGTACGACAGCAATCGGTGAAAGGGCATCATAATCAATGGAGTGAGCCAATGCTGCTGCCAGGCCGGTTTTGTCCAAACCAAGGCCGATGGCGATACCGCCCGCAACCAGCCACAAGACATCCCAGTTGATCAGCTTCAGCTCTTCTTTACCCATGATCCCCGTTAGAGTGAAAACCGCCAAGGGAATGATGGCAACCACATAGGTATTCATGCCGTGCAGCGCGGTCGTCATCCACATCAGAATAGTAAGGGCAAAGGTGATATATACCACGATCGCCTGCCAGCTTTTCTGGAAGGTACCTTCTAGCTTAAGCTCCATTTGTTGCTGGGAAGAAGGGAACAATTTCTGCAGTAACCACCAGGCAAAAGCCAGCTGCACTATGACAAATGGCAGACCGAGCATCATCCAGCCAAGGAAGCTGATGCTGTGCTCTCCGGTCAGATATTGCAGGGCGATTGCATTGGGTGGGGTCCCGATGGGGGTTGCGATCCCCCCGGTATTCGCGGCGATTGGGACACAGAGTACTAACGCTTTAATCC
Organism: Photobacterium sp.; assembly: GCF_033720175.1. GTDB lineage: Bacteria > Pseudomonadota > Gammaproteobacteria > Enterobacterales > Vibrionaceae > Photobacterium. Next base: position 3,969 of record NZ_JAWWDA010000019.1, on the reverse strand, counting down.
CGACATCTCCTTTCGGTACCGAGGCAACAATCGGTGCTAACAGGGCCAGCATCATCACTGTGGTGGCGGTGTTTGACATAAACATCGAGAATACGGCGGTGATCAGCATTAAGCCGAGCATAATAAATTTAGGCTGGGTGCCGAAAGGTTTAAGTAATACCCGGGCCAGGTTGTTATCAAGCTCGTATTTTGATGCAGCAATGGCTAACGCAAAACCGCCCATGAATAGAATGATAATCGGTGAAGAAAAAGCACCGAAGATATCGGTGTATTTCATCATATCACCCATATCATGGCCTGTTGGCGGAGTGCGGAACAGGTGCAGACCTTTATCAGAAATCATGATCAGTTCGAGGGCTATGATCAGGATGGAGGTTGCGAATACGGGAACGGGTTCGAGCACCCAAAGGAGTGCGGCGAGAGCAAAAATAGCCAGCAGGCGGTGCTGGATCAGCGTCAGGCCTTCGATGGGAATGGCATCGATAGGTAGCATTAAAATACCGAGCGGGATCCCGAAGGCCACAAACAGCCGAATGAGTTGCGATATAGATATTCTCTTCATAGTGATGTCGGCTTGCTTATTGTTTAATCATTGCAAATCAGCATACTATTTGAACGAATGTAAAATCCTCGACATGGTCAATTTTTGGGATCAAAAAAGGGGCGGTAGTCGCCCCTTTATTCCAGAAATGTTAACTGGTTACGCTTTGTCTTGGTTTCCATTGAGCTCAGCGTATGGCTGACCCATCCGGGTTGGTTGCTCTGGTTTCATTTCTTCGACAAAGTGAAGCATCGCTTTCGGGAACAGGTTAATCACGGTTGAGCCCAGTTTGAAGCGACCCATTTCCTGGCCTTTCTTCAATACAACGGACTGAGCGCCTGAAGCCGGGTACTCCCAACGCCGAACGTCCGGGCCTGTAGGCGGAGTGACGGTGCCAGCCCATACCGTTTCGATACTGCCAACAATGGTCGCCCCAACCAGTACCTGAGCTACCGGACCGTGAGCGGTATCAAAAATACAGACGACCCGCTCATTACGGGCAAACAGATTCGGTACATTTTGCGCGGTCAGCGGATTGACCGAGAACAGATCGCCAGGAATGTAGATCATCTGGCGCAGCGTACCGTCGCATGGCATGTGAACGCGGTGATAATCACGCGGCGATAAATACAGGGTTGCGAAATCTCCCCCCATAAATTCTTCAGCCAGCGTTTTGTCGCCGCCCAGCAGTTCGCAAGCATCAAAGTAGTGACCCTTGGCTTGAAACAGGCGTCCTTCTTTAATCGGGCCGAGCTGACTGACACAGGCGTCAGCAGGGTAGCAGAAGAGATTGTCGTCAGCATTAATCGGACGAGCGCCCTCTTTGAGCTCACGAACAAAGAAATTGTTAAAGGTCGAGTACGCGACAGGATCCGGATTGCGTGCTTCCGACATGTCGACGTTGTACTGGCCGATGAACCAACGAATAACTGCGGTGGTAAGTTTGCCCGCTTCTAATGAAGCCAGTCTACCGGCCAAGCGGGTTAGGGCATGTTTCGGGGTGCAATACTGCAGGCCAATTTTGATGTTATCTAGCACGATATGTCTTCCGGAAAATGTCAATTAATCAACAACCTAGCTATTCTCTTTAACATCTTGGAATAACTTCAACCGAGAATAATACCTAAAATGTGCCTGAAAGTCAGTTAATTAGGTCCGGGTATGTCGATCATGGAAGGTGGGAGAAGGCTTGAGGCGACGGGCAATCTCCGCTTTTGGGAACGGATAATTGCCCGACAAGCTTAGCTCAGTTTATTGCGTGAAAACTGGCGGTTAGCCACGTTTTCCGACATGCTTTCAATGATTTTATGGTAGCTGTCGTAACGTTCACGGCTTATCTTTCCAGCTTCGACCGCCTCTCGGATCAGACAGCCGGGATCATTGCCATGTTTACAGTCACGGAATTTACAGCCGCCTAAGTATTCACGAAACTCAACAAAGGCTTCAGTGACTTGTTCCGGCTCTAAATGCCATAGGCCAAATTCACGGACTCCAGGCGAATCAATAAGATCACCGCCACCAGGGAAGTGGTAGAGCCTTGCAGCCGTGGTGGTGTGCTGACCTAAACCCGACCCTTCGGAGACATCGCCGATATCAGCTCCGACCTCAGGCATCAGGGTATTAATCATACTGGATTTACCCACACCGGATTGGCCAGCAAAGATATTGACGTGATCTTTCAGGTCATTTTTCAGGGCTTCCATCCCTTCGCCAGTTTCAGAGCTGACGAAACGCAGTTCGTAACCTATTTTCTGGTAAAGAGAGAGTGTTTTTTCGACTTGCTTGCGGACATCCGCCTCTAACAAATCAATCTTGTTCAAGACTATCAGAGGTTCAATACCGACGGTCTCTGCTGCAATAAGGTAACGGTCAATAATGTTAAGCGACAGTTCCGGTAATATGGCCGAGACAATAATGATCCGGTTAACATTGGCTGCAACCGCTTTTATACCATCATAGTAGTCAGGTCTTGTGAGCATGGATTCACGTTCGTGAACGGCTTCGACAACACCAGAAATGCCATGTAGCGCCTCAACACCTGGCCGCCAGACAACGCGGTCGCCAGAGACTAAGCTCTGAATACTTCGGCGCAGGTTGCACCGATGAATCACTCCTGTTTCAGGATCTTCAACATCAGCATGTTGACCAAAGCGGGTAATAACCAAGCCTTCACGGGCTGATTCCAGTAGCGCTTCATCCCATTGGACGTCGGCTTTTTCGCGATTTAGTCGTTTGTTTTGGTTAGAGCGTACGCGACGGCTCTGGCCTTTAGTCAGCTTTTTCTTTTTTGCCACAAGAATATCGTCAGTTTGGTTGGCTTTCGGTATAAGCCAAGTATGATACATGGTTTAGTCATAAAATAGGCAATATCAAATGACAATCAGCGATCAGAATCTTATTTGGGTTGATTTGGAAATGACTGGTTTAGATCCAGAAGTCCATCAAATCATTGAAATTGCAACGATAGTGACCGATGCCCAATTAAACATTTTAGCTGAAGGTCCGGTTTTGGCGATCCATCAGCCAGAAGCGGAATTAGCTAAAATGGATGACTGGTGTACGAATACACATACCAATAGTGGTCTGGTTGCACGTATTCGTCAAAGTACCATTGATCAAGAGGAAGCGGTACGCCAGACAATCGCTTTCCTGGAAAAATGGGTTCCGAAAGGTGCATCACCTATTTGTGGTAACAGTATTGGTCAGGATCGTCGTTTTCTTTACAAACATATGCCGGAGTTGGAACAGTATTTCCACTACCGTTATATTGATGTCAGTACGATTAAAGAGTTAACCCGTCGTTGGCAGCCTGACTTGCTTACCGGCTTTACCAAGAAAGGTAGCCACCTGGCGCTGGATGATATCCGTGATTCGATTGCTGAGTTACGCTACTATCGTGAGCATATTTTCACTATTTGACGGTAAAATAAGCATTTGGAAGGAAAAGTGCGGATTTTTTTTTAGAACTATTGCATCCGTCATTTTTCCTCGTATAATGCGCAGCCTCGAAAGGCAATAACGAGTTTGTTTCCTTTTGATTGTTTCGGACGCGGGATGGAGCAGTTTGGTAGCTCGTCGGGCTCATAACCCGAAGGTCGTTGGTTCAAATCCAGCTCCCGCAACCAACTTACTTGTTAAGTCAAGTATGCGACACTAGCTCAGCTGGTAGAGCGCAACCTTGCCAAGGTTGAGGTCACGAGTTCGAACCTCGTGTGTCGCTCCAGATTTAATTGGTCATTGCTCTTGCAGTGGTGACCGGAAGGTGAAAAACTTCCATGTGATGCGACACTAGCTCAGCTGGTAGAGCGCAACCTTGCCAAGGTTGAGGTCACGAGTTCGAGCCTCGTGTGTCGCTCCAAATTGGTTTTTTCAGTCACTGACTGAGAGAGCAGTAGTTGTGACCGTACTCTAACGGTGAGATATAAATC
>NZ_JAWWDA010000018.1:0-82267 GCF_033720175.1 Photobacterium sp. | reverse complement strand
TGGTGCCTCGAGGCGGAATCTAACCACCGACACGAGGATGTTCAATCCTCTGCTCGACCGTCTGAGCTATCGAGGCAAAAGTAAAAAGGGGTTCAGGCCTTCTACTTTTGCAATGCTGCTATTGGCAGCAATCGCTAAGAAATGGTGCCGACTACCGGAGTCGAACTGGTGACCTACTGATTACAAGTCAGTTGCTCTACCTACTGAGCTAAGTCGGCACACTAAATCTTTTTTAGTTCCAAGCCATTGGCTAAAAACAAAATTTGGCTCCCCCTGCAAGACTTGAACTTGCGACATACGGATTAACAGTCCGCCGTTCTACCAACTGAACTAAGGGGGAATTATCATTTCGTTGCTTGCACCATTTTCTAAACGTGTTCTTACGAACGGCCGAAAGAAGTAATGGTGCCTCGAGGCGGAATCGAACCACCGACACGAGGATTTTCAATCCTCTGCTCTACCGACTGAGCTATCGAGGCAACGGAGCGCTATTAAACGGGTTTTCAGCCGCTTCGTCAACTTATTTTTCGAGAAAAATAGCGGAAACAGTTTGCTTGCTCGCTTTTTGCTCACTCTGCGTCAGTTCATAACTTTTGTGATAAATTTTCGCTGTATGCGATTGTCACATCAGAGCTTTTTGAAGGGGTGAGGTGGCGATAAAAACACCACTCACCGGTCATTACAGACTAGATGTTTCCCTGATTAAATTCTTTTTGGAAGTCGGTGACTTTTTGCAGGTAGCGCCTTGCCTCGGCTTTTGGGTGTTTATTGGTTAAGGCCCAGTACACTTGATTGGGTTGGAGGTTATTCAAGTCCCGCATTGCCCGTTTTCTATCACGAGCGAAAGTACTCAGTACCCCGCCTGTACCACCGTTGTAGGCCGAGATCATACTGTAGTGCAGCGACAACGGATTTTGTACATCCTTCAGGTAGCGGTTACGCAAAATGTAAAAATAGGCCGTGCCAGTATCGATATTACTCGCCGGATCAAACAGGTACTCAGGCGATGGTGTGCCTGATTTCTTTTTGACTAATTTGAACACATCGGCCCCGGCGGTTTTCGGAACCACCTGCATCAGGCCATAAGCATTGGCTCGACTGACGGCATAAGGATTAAAGCTGCTTTCTGTTTTGATGATGGCGTAAATGAGATCTTCTTTAATGCCATAGCGGCGAGATGCATCTCGTACAATGCTGGCATATTTATAACTGCGTTTATTGACGTGATCGGCCACCATCGGGATCTCAACATAGTAAGCCTGCTGGTAACGGATCATCTTCTTTTTTAGCTGGCTGCCGACCAGGTACTCGGCAAACTGATTCGCCCGCCATGACCACTTAATGGGCTTGCCTTCCTGATCTAAAACCTGGCCGTAGAGGAAAGGCTTCCCCTTCAGTTCAATCGCCAAATCTGAGTAGAGGTCGACGCCTGCAGGGTTGTCGGGGGTGAGTAACGTGGTGGCGATGGCTTCTCTTAAGTGTTTCTCCGGCTCGGTTTTAGCCACTGTTTCAACGATAACGACACCGCGTTCAAAGTCGACATGGGTACGGCTTTGATAACCATCGGTGTATTTTACATACTGGCGCTTGCCGGCCATCAGGGCATCATTGTCTCCCCAGTACCTTTTCACTTTACCGTTAAAGGAGCTGAGTAAACGCTCAAGCGCAGCGGCATCTTTGGTAAATTGCCCCGGCAGCGGCGCAAGGTTTTTAGCAAAGCGGTTGGTCGTACCGTAGTCGACGTCATAGATTTTTTCGACTAATTCACGGCTACATCCGTTTAGCAGAATGACAGATAATAAGATAACAAAGCGTGTTTTCATAAATTAGACAGGTAAAAAAATGACATCATTGATTAATCATCAATAATGTCATTTTATACCACTCTGGGTAAGCTTTTTAACGGCTACACAGTGATAAACCGTGATGTTAGTTGCCTTTATTGGGCTCAGAACAACTCTGGTTTTTGTCAGTTAGCCCGCTATCGGTGAGGATTATTCGCTTGGCGGGGTATAACCGTCGATCACGACGTCCTGGCCTTCAAACAGGTAGTTAACCATTTCAGCCTCAAGTAGCTGGCGATGTTCTGGGTTCATCATGTTCAGCTTTTTCTCATTGATCAGCATCGTTTGCTTACTTTGCCACTCAGCCCAGGCCTCTTTCGAAATATTGTCAAAAATGCGCTTTCCCAACTCGCCGGGATAAAGTTGAAAATCTAAACCTTCCGCATCTTTTTGAAGACGGGTACAAAAAACAGTACGGCTCATTGAGTGGCTCCTTAATCATGACCTTAATGAGTATGCTGCTAGTTATACCAGAGTGTTGCTGTTGCATCTAGGATAAGGCGGCGTTCAGCTCATAATGCAGACTTTCTAAGATCTGTTGCACCGGAGCGGCTAAACCGACTTTAGGCGGTGCATTTAAGTTGTACCATTGTCCGTTTGCACCTTCCTGAACAACATTAACCGGGGCTGCCAACTGCATTCGGATCGGGACGATATCCAGATGGTAGTGACTGAAAGTATGACGGAAGGCATGTAACTGCTCGGTTTCGGTGATATTAACCGGAACCGAGCCAAAGCGCTGTTCCAGTAACGGGGCCAGATCAGCGGTGTCGGTTTGCGGGAAACACCACAAGCCTCCCCAGATCCCCGCCGGCGGGCGTTGCTCAAGCCAGACCTCTTCACCATGTTGTAAAATGGCGAACCAGGTCTGTTTCTCGGGCATGGTTTTTTTCGGCTTCTTACCCGGAAAATCGCTCTGGCGATCTTGTGCTTTCGCTTCGCATTGTTTGGCTACCGGGCACAGTTCACATTTAGGTTTACTGCGGGTGCAGATCATTGCCCCCATATCCATCATCGCCTGATTGTAGCGCTCGACGCCGGTTGCCGGCGTGTTGGTTTCGGCAATTTCCCACAGGGTATTTTCAACCGGTTTCTTGCCCGGCCAGCCTGCGACGGCATAGCAACGGGCCAGTGTCCGCTTCACGTTACCATCTAAAATCGCATGATGCTGTTTGAGAGCCAGTGACAATACGGCGCCTGCCGTTGAGCGGCCAATACCGGGTAAGGCCTGAACCTCAACAATATCGACAGGAAATTCACCGTGATGCTGTGACACAATCAGTTGAGCGGCTTTGTGTAAATTGCGGGCGCGGGCGTAATAACCCAGTCCGGTCCAGAGATGAAGCACCTCGTCCTGCTCAGCGGCTGCCAGCTCTTCAACGGTAGGGAAGCGGGCGATAAAACGTTCAAAATAGGGAATCACCGTGGCGACTTGGGTCTGCTGGAGCATGATTTCGGATAGCCATACTTTATAGGGGGTTTTATTTTGCTGCCAGGGCAGGGTCTTACGACCAAATTTATCATACCAAGCTAAAATGGCATCGGAAAAAGAAGTACTCACAGAATTAACTCACTCGGCTGATTTTAGTGGCGGCGGGGGCCGCATGTTATAATAGTGTGGCGTGATTGCATCATAAATGCCCTCAGGTCGCAATCTATACCCAAATCTCAGCAACGCTTGCAGACCTTGGCATTTTGACGTGGTTTGGGGATATAAGCTTGCACTTAAGCCATAACTTTGGATAATGCCAGCGCTTAGTTTTTATTCATTTTCAGTTTTAGGTATTAATCATGAGCGAAGTTTCAAAGACCTCAGGCGACGTAACGGTGTCTGAATTTACCGAAGACGGCAAACTGGTACGTAAGATCCGCAGCTTTGTACGTCGTGAAGGCCGTTTAACCAAGGGCCAGGAGACGGCCATGGAAAAAAATTGGCCGACAATGGGTATCGATTTCGCTCAGCAAATGCTGGACTGGAAAGAGGTCTATCACCGTGAGGCACCTGTGGTGCTGGAAATCGGTTTTGGCATGGGCGCATCGTTAGTCGAGATGGCCAAAAATGCCCCGGAGAAAAACTTCATTGGCATCGAAGTGCATAGCCCGGGTGTCGGGGCTTGTCTGATGGCAGCTGGCGAGGCCGAGCTGACAAATTTACGCGTTATGTGCCACGATGCCGTGGAAGTGTTCGATTATATGATCCCGGATGGCAGCTTAGATACGGTACAGCTGTTTTTCCCCGACCCATGGCATAAAGCTCGTCACCACAAGCGTCGTATCGTACAGCCGGCATTTGCTGAAATGTTACGTAAAAAACTGAAAATCGGTGGCATCTTCCACATGGCGACTGACTGGGAAAACTACGCAGAGCACATGGTGGAAGTGATGAATGCTGCACCAGGCTACCGTAATACGGCCACTGACGGTGACTATATCGCCCGTCCGGATGATCGTCCGTTAACTAAATTTGAAGCGCGTGGCCACCGTTTAGGCCATGGCGTATGGGACATGAAATACGGCCGAACTGAATAATTTTCATCACTTTGCTATTCGCTTTTAAATCATAAGCATAAGCAACTAAATGGTGAGAGTGATCACCGAATAGTGATGATTGGATCATGCCGTTAAAGCCAACTTTAGTGTTGGCTTTTTTGCCCCCCGGAGAAGAAGAATGAAGCCAACTGAACAGCTGCTCACTGATATTCTTGACGACGTCAGACCGTTAATCGGTCAGGGTAAAGTCGCTGATTACATTCCTGCGCTGGCTGACGTGCCGGCGCATAAGCTGGGTATTGCGGTTTGTTATAACGACGGTGAAATCATTCAGGCTGGTGACAGTCAGGAAGGCTTCTCTATTCAGTCGATCTCTAAGGTAATGGCGCTGACGCTGGCGATGACCTTGTATGAGCCGGATGAAATTTGGCGGCGTGTGGGCAAAGAACCGTCAGGCCATGCGTTTAACTCGATGATCCAGCTCGAACTGGAAAACGGTATTCCGCGTAATCCATTCATTAACGCCGGGGCTTTAGTGGTGTCGGATTTGCTGCATAGCCGTTTATCGGCACCGCAATACCGGATGCTGGAACTGGTACGTGAACTGGCCTGTAACCCGCATATCGTTTATGACAAAGCGGTTGCGGCATCGGAGATGCAGAACAGTGATCGCAATGCCTCGATTGCTTATTTGATGCGTTCATTCGGTAACTTCGACAATGAGGTGATGCCAGTGCTGACCAACTACTTCAGTTACTGCGCCCTCAAAATGAGTTGTGTCGATTTGGCACGTACATTCAGTTACTTAGCGAATAAAGGGCTTCCTCTAGGCGCACAAGGAAAAATTATCAGCCAAACTCAGAGTAAGCAAATGAATGCTTTGCTCGCAACTTGCGGTTTGTACGATGGCGCGGGTGAGTTTGCTTACCGAGTGGGTATGCCGGGCAAATCTGGCGTCGGTGGCGGCATTGTGGCTATCGTGCCGGGAGAAATGACGATTACGGTATGGTCTCCGGAGCTGGATCCTTCCGGTAATTCACTGGCAGGAACGGCTGCGCTAGAGTTGCTTTCCGAGCGAATTGGACGCTCGATCTTTTAGGGGATCGCCTTTCGCGTATGTGATTGAAAAATAAATAGCAAAGAAGGTTTCGAGAGACGAGTATCGAGAGGATGCTACTCGATACTCGATACTCGATACTCGATACTCGATACTCGATACTCCCAACTTATCTACTCTTCCTCGACAAAAGCAGCCAGCAGATCGTTGAGGAATAATTTACCGTGCTCGGTGATCTGCCATTCTTCGCCGTTATCGGTCAGATAGTTCTTTTCTAAAGCCCATTGAATACCGGTTTCAATCGATGCTAATGGTAAGCCTGTTCGCTCGACATAGTCCTGCTTGGGGCACGCTTCTAACAGACGGAAACGGTTCATGAAAAACTCAAATGGCCGCTCCCGAGGCTCGACCTGGATTTCTTTGTCCAGGTAAGGCTTATCCGACTTGAGGTAGCCACGCGGGTGCTTCACTTTCACGGTACGGGTAATGTTGCCATCGGCAAAGCTGATCTTGCCGTGGGCACCGCAGCCGATACCGAGATAATCACCAAAACGCCAGTAGTTGAGGTTGTGACGGCACTGCAAGCCGGGCTTGCTGTAACCGGATATTTCATACTGGACATATCCGGCCTCTGTCAGGATCTGATGGCCCTGTTCAAAGATATCCCATAAGTTGTCGTCATCGGGCAATGTCGGCGGTTTAGAATAGAATAATGTGTTGGGCTCTATCGTTAGCTGGTACCAGGATAAATGCGGTGGGTTGAGCGCAATAGCCTGCTTAAGATCATACAGGGCATCGTCCGTCGATTGATCCGGCAAGCCGTGCATCAGATCGATATTAAAACTGTTTAAGCCCGCCTCCGTTGCCCGTTGTGCGGCTTTACGGGCTTCATCGCTGCCATGAATACGGCCAAGGCGAGCCAGCTTCTCATCCTGAAAGCTCTGGACGCCAATCGAAATACGATTAACCCCGACCTGTTGGTAAGCGAGGAAACGGCCGGCTTCAACCGTACCTGGGTTTGCTTCCATGGTGATTTCAATGTCAGCGCTAAACGGGATCCTCGCTTCAATTGCTTTTAGCAATCGTCCGATTTCGGCTGGTGAAATCAGGCTTGGCGTACCACCACCAATAAAGATTGAGTGCAGCGGGCGGCTACCCCCTTGCAGCTGATATTTCGCCAGATCGATTTCCAGATCGTCGATCAGGGCGTCGATATAGTCAAGCTCCGGAATCTCGGCTTTAAGTGCATGGGAGTTAAAGTCGCAATACGGGCATTTCTGCACACACCATGGGATATGAACATACAGGCTTAGCGGTGGTGGAACTAACATTAGGCGTCCTTCAGGGCAGCAAAGAGCTTTTGCAGGGCTTTGCCGCGGTGTGACAGTTGTTTCTTACGTTCCGGCTCCAGCTCTGCAGAAGCGCACTGATCTTCCGGAACCCAGAATACCGGATCATAACCAAAGCCATTTTCACCGTGGGCCTCAGTCAGAATGCTGCCTTCCCAGCTACCGTGGCAAACCAGCGGGGTCGGATCGTTCTCGTGGCGCATCATGACCAGCACGCAGTGAAAACGCGCCGTACGTTGTTCGGCTGGTACACCTTCCATATCAGCCAGGAGCTTTGCCAGGTTCTGCTGATCGGTCGCATTTTCGCCCGCGTAGCGAGCAGAGTAGATCCCCGGTGCCCCTTTTAAGCAATCCACTTCCAGGCCGGAATCGTCAGCAATGGCTGGCAGGCCGGTTTCCTTGGCGGCATGGCGTGCTTTGATGATGGCGTTTTCAATAAACGTGGTGCCGGTTTCAGCGACGGAAGAAACCTGATAGTCACTTTGCGCGACAACATCAAAGCCAAAGTCAGCAAGCAGGCTGGCCATCTCTTTGACTTTGCCCTGGTTACCCGTTGCTAGCACTAGTTTACTCATTACTGTTCCTCGGAGAATGATATCTGGCTGAGGCGCTATGATAACGGGCAGGCGCTATTGAGTAAAAGAAAAAGAAGAGGAGCTGGCGCTCCCCGGGTGGTTGTTCTTATGTTGGCTGGGGGGATAAAAGCGATTTAATCGACGTAGAAGGTCTGATCGAAATTGATTTGGCCGTTAGTCCCATTTTGGGTCACATCAATAATGAACCTGAAGCGTTCTTCGTTGGTGTGGCTTAGCTCTGCAATGTAGTAAATAGCCTCTCCCTCGCGGATTTCCCGGAAAGAAAGTTTCTTTTCGGTCCCGAGAAGGTTGCGGGCTGTGCCTGATACTACCGCTCTAACCGCTGGCTTTCCTTCCTGTGATTTATCCAGTACGGCGATATTCACAACGGCGGAATAGCGACTACGCGAAATCCGATAGGTATTGGCAACATCAGGCGTCAGAAAGGTGGAGGGAAAGCTGGAGTAATGGATTTCCAGATCTCCGACATTTATGAATTGTTCTGCCCGGACCGGTAATGCAGTAAAGAGTATTGCCGATAATAAACATAGAATCCGAATCATAAAATTTTCCTTATTTAGACTTACCAGATCATGAGGTAATTTTGTCCCGGCAGGTATTTCAGCGGCTCCATCAGCGCCTCTATTAGTATAGCGGCGAATCCATCGTTATGAATTCGCCCCTTAATTAACGCGGTTCAATCGTTCGTTAAAGCCGGTGTTACAATAGCTCTGCGATCGCTGCCGGGACTTCTCGCGGGGTTTCGATACGAACCTGCTTGTGACGTCCCAGTTCGCCTTTTTCCACGATGACGTGCCCTTTGGCAACCCGAAACTGTTTTGCTAAGTACTTAACCAAATGCGCATTCGCCTTGCCATCTACCGGAGGTGCGGTGATGGCAATTTTCAGCTCATCACCATGCAAGCCGACGATCTGATCGCGGCTGGCTTTCGGTTGAATGTACAGGCGGATCACCAGATCGTCGCCTGACGGGCTTACTGCGGCGGTTTGACTCATAGCTGGAACCAGATTGGACCGATCAGATCACCCATTAAGAAATTGGCGAATTGCAGGCCAATGAACAGCACCAAGACACTCAGGTCAAGACCACCCATTGCAGGGATAATACGGCGAATGGGTGCGGTCATCGGTTCCGTTAACTGGTGCATCACGAACTCGATAGGGCTGCGTCCCTGGCTTACCCAGCTTAGAATTGCGCGGATCAGCAGTACCCAGAACAGTAGGCCGCCAGCGGCTTTCAGCAGTGACAGACCGCCAATCCAGAGGAATTCCGGGCTAAATAAGATCGTGCCATTTAAGACTAATTGCAGGATTAAGAACTTACCCATGCTTAACAGATAAGCGAAGATTAACGTCGCTAAATCTAAGCCGCCAATCGGTGGGATCATACGGCGTAGCGGCCCAACAACCGGCTGGGTGGCTTTTACTACAAATTGAGAGAACGGATTGTAGAAATCAGCACGGGCCCACTGGAGCCAAATTCTTAGCAATACGATCATGATATAGAGATCGAATGCAGTACTTACTAAAAAACCAATAGAATTCATAAGTTAACCTTAAAACAGTTTTTCCATTTCTTGAGCGCGAGATACAGCAGCACGCATTGCTTTGGCTACGATATCACTAAGTTGGTGTTCATTAAATGTGCGTAGTGCTTCAGCGGTGGTTCCGCCTTTGGATGTTACCTGCTCACGCAGGGTTGCCAGCTCGGTATCCGGGTTCGCTACCACCAGTTCCGCCGCACCCAATGCTGACTGCTGTACCAACTGACGGGCGGTATCTGGGGAAAACCCCTGCTTAATCGCTTCTGCCTGCATGGCTTCCATGAACAAGAAGAAATACGCCGGCGCACTACCTGCCGCGGCAATGATACCGTTAATCCCAGATTCTTGCTCAACCCAGCAGACTTCGCCTACCGCTTGCATCAGATTTTCGGCGAAGGTTTTATCTTCTGCAGGCACCGCCGGTGGCGCAAACAGGCCACTCATGCCTTTGCCGATTAATGATGGTGTGTTGGGCATTACCCGGACCAGATTCAGTTCGGTATTCAGCATTTCATTGAGGCGCGCAACTGAGATCCCGGCAGCAATTGAAATTACCAGCTTGCCGGCAAAATTAATGTCCTGCAGTTCATTACATACGCTTTCCATTAACTGCGGCTTAACGGCAAGTACAATGACATCGGCTTGCCCGGCAGCACGGCAGTTATCGGAATCGGTATGAATGCCGTAATCCCGGGCCAGCGGTTCCCGTCGCGCAGCACTGGGCGCGGTGGCGGTGATCTTGTCGGCGGCATAACCGCTGGCGACTAAACCGGCGATGATGGAGCGCGCCATGTTGCCGGCACCAATGAAAGTGATTGAGCGTTGTTCCATATAAAATCCTTGTGTGTAAAGTGCCGAGTGTGCGCGGCTCTGGTTTCGAGGTAAAATCCCTTCAAATCTCTAGACTCGTTTCTTGCCCTGATGATTATTTATAATCTCTCGCACCAAAAATTGCCGTACCAATACGGACCATCGTGCTGCCTGCTGCAATCGCGGCTTCCATGTCGCCACTCATTCCCATCGACAGGGTATCGAGCTGCGGATGTTTAGCCCGCAGTTGCTGCTGAGCATCGGCCAGTGACTTAAAGGCGGCATACTGGCTGTCATAACTGTCGGCCTGTTGTGGAATTGACATCAGGCCGCGCAGAACCAGATTAGGCATACTGGCAATCTCGTCAGCCAATGCCGGTAATTCGGCAAAGCTAACCCCTGATTTACTCTCCTCGTTGCTGGTATTAACCTGCAACAGTACATTCAATGGCGGCAGCCCGGTTGGGCGTTGCTCACTCAGGCGACGGGCTATCTTAGCCCGGTCAATAGAGTGTACCCAGTCAAAATGCTCGGCGATTAAACGGGTTTTATTGGACTGGATAGGGCCAATAAAATGCCAGACGAGCTGGTCTGCATAGGGGCTATCAGCAAAATGCTGCACCTTTTCGACCCCTTCCTGCACGTAGTTTTCACCAAATGCGCGGTGGCCGGCAGTGATCGCTTCGTCGATTGCAGCTATCGGTTTGGTTTTACTTACCGCCAATAATTGCACGGAATCTGTTGCTCGACCGCATTTTTCGGCCGCAGAGGTTATCTGAGTGATGACCTGTTCAATGTTTTGTTTGATACTACTCATAATTGATTCTGTGGGGAAAATTAATGGATATCACCGAACTGCTGGACTTTAGTGTAAAACATAACGCCTCTGATCTGCACCTTTCTGCTGGTGTACCGCCAATGATCAGAGTGGACGGTGATGTAAGAAAACTCAGTTTGCCATCGTTAGAGCATTCTGATGTACATCGTTTAATGTTTGACATTATGAACGATGCGCAGCGCCGTGAATACGAAGAAAAGCTGGAAGTTGATTTTTCGTTTGAATTACCGAATGTTGGCCGCTTCCGGGTCAATGCCTTCCATCAATCCCGAGGCAGTGCTGCGGTGTTCCGTACCATCCCTGTCGAGATTCCCACCCTCGAGTCACTTAATGTGCCTGAGGTGTTCTATAAAATTGCTCAGTGTCAGCGTGGTTTAGTGCTGGTAACCGGAGCCACTGGCTCGGGTAAATCGACCACTATCGCATCGCTGGTTGATTATATTAATGAAAACTACAACCGTCATATTCTGACGATTGAAGATCCGGTTGAATTTGTTCACCGCAGCAAACGCAGTTTGATTAACCAGCGTGAAGTGCACCGTGATACCCATAGCTTCCACAATGCGCTGCGTTCATCACTGCGTGAAGATCCGGATGTTATCGTTGTCGGAGAATTACGCGACAAAGAAACGATTAGTCTGGCGCTGACAGCAGCCGAAACTGGCCACTTAGTGTTAGGCACTTTACACACCAGTTCGGCAGCGAAAACCGTCGACCGGATCATTGATGTGTTCCCGGGCAATGATAAAGCGATGGTACGCTCTATGCTGTCAGAATCGTTACGTACCGTGGTGTCACAACACCTGCTTAAGTGCGTCAGTGGCGGCCGGGTTGCGGCCCATGAAATTATGATGGCGTCACCGGCGATTCGAAACCTGATCCGCGAAGATAAAGTGGCGCAGATGTATTCGATGATCCAGACCGGTTCTGCGCTGGGAATGCAAACGATAGAGCAGAGTATTAAGATGCTGGTGGCACAAGGGATGGTAGAAGCAGAAGAAGGTCGCAGGATTGTCGATGGTTCAACCTCCATTCTGTAATGCCCCAGCCACTACCTATCCTGAAAACGAAATAGATGACGAAGGAACGAGAATGAAGCTGCAAGAGATCCTCAACGAAGTCGTGAGCCGTAAAGCGTCGGATCTGTATATTACGGTTGATTCACCTTGCCTGTTGCGTATTGACGGCAACTTGCATGCACTGGGTGAGGTACTGACACGGAACAGGGTCGATGCACTATTTGATGAAGCAATGGATAGCGAGCTATCCGCAGAGTTTGTTGCTAGTCGAGAAGCCAATTATGCGTTAGTCAGAGGGGATCTGCGCTTTCGCGTCAGTGCCTTCTGGCAGCGAGAGTTGCCGGGGATGGTTGTCCGCCGGATCGAAACCGAGATCCCGGATCTGTCTGAGCTAAGCCTGCCCGTCGATATGCAGGAAATGGTGCTGGCAAAGCGCGGCCTGGTGCTGGTGGTCGGTGCGACCGGATCGGGTAAATCCACCTCAATGGCGGCAATGACCGGCTTTCGCAATAAGAACTCCAGCGGCCATATTTTGACCGTTGAAGATCCGATTGAATTTGTGCATAAGCATAACCGTTGTATTGTTACCCAGCGTGAAGTGGGGCTGGATACCGAAAGCTATGAAGTGGCGCTGAAAAATTCACTACGCCAGGCGCCGGATATGATTCTGATTGGCGAGGTTCGTACCCCGGAAACGATGGGGTATGCAATGAATTTTGCCGAAACCGGCCACCTTTGTATGGCAACCCTGCACGCTAACAATGCTAACCAGGCACTTGAGCGAATTTTGCACCTGGTCCCGAAAGAGCGGCGCGAACAGTTCTTGTTTGATCTGTCATTGAATCTGAAATGTATCCTGGCTCAGCAGTTGGTCCCTGATGCGCAAGGAGAGGGGAGGCATGCCGCCTTTGAGCTGTTGATCAATACCCCGCGGGTTGCCGATTTGATCCGCCGAGGTGAGTTACATGAGATTAAAGGTGTCATGACCAAGTCGGGCGAGTCCGGCATGGTGACGTTTGATCAATCGCTGTATCAGTTGTTCTGTGGTGGCAAGATCAGCGAGCAGGATGCCTTGCACCATGCGGATTCGGCCAATGATCTGCGTTTGATGATCAAGGTGGGCAATCAAGAACAGATGGGCGGCAGCGCCTTAGACGGGGTGACGGTTGATATGGGCTGATCAGTTTTCTACCTCCCATGATCCTAAAGCTGTAAGTGCTGTACATGAAAGATAACGTATTGATATTTATTGCCAATAAATAATCCCAAGATCTTACTGTACAGCAAATACAGCTTTTGGGTTATAGTAGTCAAAAAGCTGTACAAGCTGATCAGACCCGATAAACAGGGGATCCTTGAGTTAAGATCTTAAGGTGTATTTAGAGAGGGCAGCTTGGCGCTGGATCTTAGGTGGAAAGCTGTACAGGAGGGAGCGATGGTTTTTTTGACCGAGTATCGAAGCATTGAGAGCTCAATACTCGATACTCGATTAACCGTACTGGCGTTCGAACCAGCTTTCCAGGATCACGACAGCCGATTGTGAATCGATATTCCCTTTGCTCAACGAACGGTAACCGCCACGATCAAACAGATCCGATTTAGCTTCAACAGTGCTCAGCCGTTCGTCATGCAGTTCAACCACGCAACCAAAGCGACCGTGCAGCCGGTTGGCAAATTTCTTTGCGCGTGGGGTAATGGTTTCCAGCTCTCCCCCTCTTAAATCGAGCGGCAGGCCGACGACCACTAAATCCGGTTGCCATTCTTTCAGCAGTTTTTCTATCGCTTCCCAGCTGGGAATCCCATCTTTGGCTTTTAAGGCGGCTAAAGGGCTTGCTGTGCCAGTTAATTCCTGGCCAATGGCAACACCAATACTTTTGGTGCCGTAATCAAATGCTAATACACTGCGTGAGGCGCTCATGCGTGTCCTTTTTCTATCGAAAGGTTGGCTGAATTAATCCCTAACTTGGCGACGGCTTTATCCCAGCGCTTACTGATTGGGGTTTCAAAAATAATGTCACTGTCTGCTTCCATGGTCAGCCAGCTATTATCAACAAGTTCCTGCTCTAGCTGACCTGCTGACCATCCGGCATAGCCGAGAGCAACCAGAAATTTTTCAGGGGCTTCACTGGTTCCCAGCAGTGGCAGAATATCTTGTGAAGTCGTTATCGATATCTCTTCGTTGATATCGATACTGGACTCGAAGTGGCCTTTACGCTTATGCAGCACAAATCCACGATCTTCCGCGACCGGACCACCGTTAAGTACCTGTTGCTCTAGGCTATCGGGATTATTGACGGGAAGCTGGCGTTCCACTTCAATTTGATCGAGCATGCTGCCGACAGAAATTTCGATAGGCAGGTTGATGACAAGGCCCATTGCGCCTTCTTCATTATGCTCACAAACATATATGACGCCACGTTTGAAGTGCGGGTCTTGCATGCCAGGCATGGCGACCAGAAAATGATTGGTTAAATTCATAGCTAACACCGACAACATGTTCTCATAACTACAGTATGCAGAGTATTTGGGGGAATTGGTATAACGTAGCCACTTTGGTGATCATTAAATAAAAAGCGCTGTCTTCTGGTGAAGTCAGCGCTTTGTGATAGTGAGTCACTATCGCGTTGCGTTAGCTTAACCGCGAGTGATTAAGCGCGCGCAGCAACGCGACGCTCAATGGCATCCATTAGCTTACCGGTAATTGAGATATCGAAAGCCGCTTCGATTTCGCGAATACAGGTTGGGCTGGTGACGTTGATTTCAGTCAGTTTATCGCCAATTATATCCAGACCGACAAAAATCAGCCCTTTTTCTTTCAGTACCGGAGCAACCGTTTCTGCGATTTTACGGTCAGTTTCGCTGATCGGACGCGCTTCACCGCGGCCTCCTGCCGCCAGGTTCCCCCGGGTTTCGCCTTCCGCCGGAATACGGGCCAGGCAATATGGCATCGGCTCGCCGTCAACAACCAGAATACGCTTATCACCATTGCTGATATCCGGCACAAAGGTTTGTGCCATGCAATAGTTTTGGCCATGCTTGGTCAGCGTTTCAATGATCACCGAGACATTGGGATCGCCATGCATTATACGGAAAATGGATGAGCCGCCCATGCCGTCAAGCGGTTTTAAAATGATATCGCCATGCTCTTGATGGAAGGCTTTAATTTTGTCAGTACGACGGGTCACGAGAGTGGTCGGGGTGAGATCCGGGAACCAGGCCGTGAACAGTTTTTCGTTGCAGTCACGCAGGCTGCGAGGTTCATTGACGATCAGCGCCCCTTCGTTTTCAGCGCGCTCAAGAATGTAGGTTGCGTAGATATATTCGGTGTCAAACGGCGGATCTTTACGCATCAGTACAGCGTCGAGATCAGACAGGGAGATTTCCTGCTCGCTGGTGAATTCAAACCAGCCGTTCGGATCTTCTTTCAGGCTTACGACACGGGTACGAGCGACAGCTTTGCCCTGCTCTAAAGACAGGTCGTTCATTTCCATGTAGTGGATTTCCCAGCCGCGACGCTGAGCTTCCATCATCATGGCAAAGCTGGAATCTTTTTTGATGTTGATAGACTCAATCGGGTCCATCACGATACCCAGTTTGATCATTTCTCTCTCCTAGTATTAGAGCTGCTCGTTAGCCCAAATCGCCAAAGCGGACTTGCAGGGCTGTGATTGCGGTCATCGCTGTGGTTTCGGTACGCAATACGCGTGGACCAAGCAGGATTTCATCAAATTTATATTGCTCTGTCATCGCGATTTCTTCGGCTGACAGGCCGCCTTCAGGGCCAATAAGCAGGCGAACCTTAGTGACCGGAGCCGGTAAGGTATTGATCGAGTAGTTGGCCCGAGGGTGGAGGTTGAGTTTCAGGCCATCGTATTCTTCCGCGCACCACTCTTCCAGCCTCATGACCGGGCGGATCACCGGTACGGTATTACGGCCGCACTGCTCACAGGCACTGATCGCAATTCTTTGCCACTGCGCCAGTTTTTTCTCGAAACGTTCAGTATTCAGTTTGACGCCACAGCGTTCAGAAATTAGCGGTGTAATGGTGTTCACACCCAGCTCAACCGATTTCTGGATAGTGAATTCCATTTTTTCACCACGGGAGATCACCTGGCCGAGGTGAATATCGAGTGGTGATTCGACACTGTTTTCGCGTCGGCACTGGATCTCAACTTCAACGCTTTTCTTGCTGGCATGGGTGATAACCGCCGGAAACTCAGCATCACTGCCGTCGAACATTTCTATTTCCTGGCCGGCTTGCATACGCATGACCCGGCCAACATGGTTGGCAGCATCATCACTAAGCATAACTTTGCCCTGATCCGGTAGCGACTCAGGGTGGTAAATACGTGGGATTCTCATGGTGAGATCGATAACCTGTCTACTGTCTAAATTATTCGCTTGTTGCATCTTAACATGGATACCGTTGAGGCAAATTACAAGGTGGCGGAAAATATAAAAGAGGACTGAACAAGGAGTAATGCTGATGAAAAGTCGCGAAACGTAGGTGGCGAGTCGCGAGAATACCTTCAAGCAATCTCGTTACTCGCCCTACGCCTCTAAAATCAGTATCCCGTTTTCTCACATGCGGCAAAAACAAATGGGTTATGGCTGTCCTGAACTTTTGCAATGCGGCGATCCCGCTCGCATTCCCAGGTACTTACCGGATACTGACGGTTCCAGGCTTCCATTAATTGGCGTTGTTGTCTGGAGAGAGAGAACTGGTATTCCTGGTTCATATACAGATAGGTTCGGGCTATCGCACCACGGGAGTGTTCCGGTGGATCCGCACGACGATTTTTGAAATCGATTTTCATCTCGCACTGGCCGTAGAAAGCGCCGCTATTGCCATTCCACGGCAGAAACTGATAATTGGACCGATCCCCGTTGACCTCACCAACCGCGGGGGTCAGGTTATGAAGATCTGCTTCCATGCGGTTGAACTGCTTATTTTTTTTACAGTTCTTACGGCCCCCGTCTTGCCAGCACTGGAGCTGGTGGCCAAATTGCCAGGCCGGGACGACATGTTCCCATTCGATGCGGCTGGCACGTCTTTTCTGTTTGCGTACCCGATAACCGCAACTGGCCAAATCTGGTATGCCTTTTTTCCCTTGCCATTGTATATCGCAACCACAGTAAAAGCTGGTGGGATGATCCTGATAGATCTTCACGGCGATTTTTTTTGCTTTACTGAATGAAGTTGGCGGCGCTGCTATCGAACTTGTGGATATTGCAGTCGCGGTAAGCAGCAACATGAGTGCCAGCCACTTATTAAACGAGGTTTTCATTGATTATCCTGCGCTGAAGATCTGTTCGGCAAGCTTATCAATATTTCTATGATTTAGAAGCACTTCACACTTATATTGTTGTCAATTACATTTCATGCGTAAAAGTTCAGTCTATATTGCAGGGGTTAGCGGTTGGCGGCATTTTGTGCAGTGATAGGCGGCTTGTTGGCGAAGCACTTTATTATGGCGACGGATGGTAAGCAGATGTTCACTGCAGGAACAGGAGTAGGGGAAGGTCTGTCCCCTGACCGACTGAATATCGAAGCTATGTGTTGTGCGGGCCGGAATACCAAAAACTTGCGTCATCATGGTCTGCCATTCAGCGCCGTGAGGGCGGACCCGGCCAAATAACTTGAAGGTGAGCAGGTGAGCGATCTCATGAGGAACGACCTCGGTGAGAAATGCCTCTGGATTTTCTGCAAGCAGTACCGGATTGAAGCGGACTTCCCACCCCTGCAGCCGGGCACTGCCGGCAATTTTACCGCGCTGGTTGAACTTGATTGTGGGGAACGGGAAGCGCTTTCCCAGTTTTCCTTCGGCTAGTGTGATGCAGTATTTAGTCTTTTCAATGACTTGGGTGTGAAGGGGGGACATAGTTATCCAAAGTTCATTGCAGGGTAGCTTGGAGTATATCGTGAACGAGGTGAGGGGGAGAAGAGTCATTATGGCTCTGTGGCCCTTAGATCTTATTGGCAGAGCGGAAAGCTGCGTTGTTATCAGTATGGGCGATTTTTCATCCAGAACCATAGATATAAAAAAAGGAAGCCGAAGCTTCCTTTTTATAATCAGTACGTTGTCGCTTACTTGATGTTAGCGAAGTCGCGTAGCATTTCTGCCTTGTCAGTCGCTTCCCAAGGGAACTCTTCACGACCGAAGTGACCGTAAGCAGCCGTTTTCTGGTATATAGGCTTCAGTAGGTCAAGCATTTCGATCAGGCCGTATGGGCGCAGGTCGAAATTTTGACGAATTGCTTCAACGATAACGTCATGAGGTACGTTTTCAGTACCGAACGTTTCTACCATGATAGACGTTGGATCCGCAACGCCGATAGCGTAAGAAAGCTGGATTTCACAACGGCCAGCCAGACCTGCGGCTACGATGTTTTTCGCAACATAACGTGCAGCGTAAGCCGCAGAACGGTCAACTTTTGATGGATCTTTACCTGAGAAGGCACCACCACCGTGACGAGCTGCACCGCCGTAGGTGTCAACAATGATCTTACGGCCAGTCAGGCCACAGTCACCCATTGGGCCACCGATTACGAAACGGCCGGTCGGGTTGATGAAGTATTTGGTGTCTTTGTTCAGCCACTCAGCAGGCAGTACCGGCTTGATGATTTCTTCCATCACCGCTTCCTGCAGTACTTGCAGCTCAATGCTGTCACAGTGCTGAGTTGAAAGGACGACGGCATCGATACCGACGATTTTGCCTTGATCGTAAGCGAACGTTACCTGGCTTTTCGCATCAGGGCGTAGCCAAGGCAGGGTACCGTTCTTACGAATTTTTGCCTGGCGCTCAACCAGACGGTGAGCATAAGTGATCGGTGCCGGCATCAGGATTTCGGTTTCGTTGGTAGCATAGCCGAACATGATGCCCTGATCACCGGCGCCTAGTTCGCGCGGGTCTTCACGGTCAACACCCTGGTTGATGTCTGGAGATTGCTTACCAATTGCGCTCAGGACCGCACAAGAGTTGGCATCAAAACCCATATCAGAGTTCACGTAGCCGATTTCACGTATTGTCTCACGGGTAATTTCTTCGATATCAACCCAAGCCGAGGTAGTGATTTCACCACCGACCATAACCATACCGGTCTTGACGTAAGTTTCACACGCAACACGTGCTTTTGGATCCTGTTCCAGGATCGCATCCAAGACTGCATCAGAAATTTGATCTGCAATTTTATCTGGATGGCCTTCTGATACTGACTCAGAAGTAAACAGGTGCTTCGACATGCGTACTCTCGCTTTTTATATGATTATGGGTTGGTAATGGGGAGCTCTGAATCAAGGGAATACAGAACCTTGATGCATACGGATATACGTTTGAATGTATAGAGCTACCTCCGTCTAGACGTCTATAATACCGACAACTGGTATAAAATCAACATTGTGAATTGTAGGGAAATGCCCGAACCGTATAGCAAACGTTTACTTATGATGCTTTGATTACAGATAGTTAAGCCTGCTGTTTGTCCAGCTTATTGAATTTGGTCTTATTTTTTGCAGGAAATCGTTTGCAGTATGGGGGTAGACTTTGCGACAATACCCGCCCGCCGAATCATGGCTAATTTGTTACGCCGATGCGAACAGGTAGCCACCATAACAGTCTACGAATTTCTGGAGCAGACATGTCTTCACGTAACGCTAATTCTCGTAAAGAGCTGGCAAATGCTATCCGCGCCCTGAGCATGGACGGCGTTCAACAAGCGAACTCTGGCCATCCTGGTGCACCTATGGGTATGGCAGATATCGCTGAAGTACTGTGGCGCAGCCACATGAACCACAACCCACAAAACCCGCAGTGGGCTGATCGCGACCGTTTTATTTTGTCAAACGGCCACGGTTCAATGCTTATTTACTCTCTGCTTCACCTGACCGGTTATGACCTGTCTATCGATGATCTGAAGAACTTCCGTCAGCTGCACTCGAAAACTCCGGGTCACCCTGAATACGGTTACGCACCAGGTATCGAAACAACAACAGGTCCACTCGGTCAGGGTATTACTAACGGTGTTGGTATGGCGATGGCAGAAAAGGCCCTTGCTGCGCAGTTCAACCGTGACGGCCATGATATCGTTGACCACAACACTTATGTATTCATGGGTGATGGCTGTCTGATGGAAGGGATCTCTCACGAAGCTTGTTCACTGGCGGGCACTTTGGGGCTGGGCAAGCTAGTTGCGTTCTGGGATGACAACGGTATTTCTATCGACGGTGACGTTCAAGGCTGGTTCTCTGACGATACGCCGAAGCGTTTCGAAGCGTACGGCTGGCATGTGATTCCTGCTGTTGATGGTCACGATGCGGACGCAATCAACGCTGCAATTGAAGCTGCGAAGGCTGAAACCGGCAAACCAACTCTGATCTGTACTAAGACTATCATTGGTTTTGGTTCACCGAACAAAGCAGGTTCTCACGACTGCCACGGCGCACCGCTAGGCGCTGACGAAATCACCGCAGCCCGTGAATTCCTGGGCTGGAACCATGGTCCTTTCGAAATCCCTGCAGATATTGCTGCTGAGTGGGATGCGAAAGAAGCGGGTGCCGCGAAGGAATCGGCATGGGACGAGAAGTTTGCCGCATATGCTGCTGCTTACCCTGAGCTTGCTGCTGAATACAAGCGCCGCGTAAACGGTGATCTGCCTGCACAGTGGGAAGAGAAAGCCAATGCAATCATTGCTGATCTTCAGGCTAATCCGGCAAACATCGCATCACGTAAAGCCTCGCAAAATGCGCTAGAAGCGTTTGGTGCAATGCTCCCTGAGTTCATGGGCGGCTCTGCTGACCTTGCGCCGTCTAACCTGACCATGTGGTCTGGTTCTCAGTCACTAACGGCCGGAGACTTCTCGGGTAACTATATTCACTACGGTGTCCGTGAATTCGGGATGACGGCAATCATGAACGGTATCGCACTACACGGCGGTTTCGTACCTTACGGCGCGACGTTCCTGATGTTCATGGAATACGCACGTAACGCAATGCGTATGGCTGCTTTGATGAAAGTGCAGAACATTCAGGTCTACACCCACGACTCAATCGGTCTGGGCGAAGATGGTCCTACCCACCAGCCGGTAGAGCAAATTGCTTCACTGCGCCTGACACCAAACATGAGCACATGGCGTCCATGTGATCAGGTTGAATCTGCGGTTGCTTGGAAACTGGCCATCGAGCGTAAAGATGGCCCGACAGCGCTGATCTTCTCGCGTCAGAACCTGGCACAGCAAGAGCGTACAGCAGCACAGGTTGCCGACATCGCCAAGGGTGGTTACATCCTGAAAGATTGCGAAGGCAAGCCAGAACTTATTCTGATTGCGACGGGCTCTGAGGTTGAGCTGGTCACTGAAGCTTACGCACAGCTAACAGCAGCAGGCCGTAAGGTTCGGGTTGTTTCTATGCCGGCAACAGATGCATTCGACAAGCAAGATGCAGCTTACCGTGAGTCGGTACTGCCATCTGATGTGACTGCACGTATTGCTGTTGAAGCCGGTATTGCCGACTTCTGGTATAAGTACGTTGGTTTCGACGGCCGTATCATCGGTATGACCACATTCGGTGAGTCAGCGCCAGCTGGCGAGCTGTTTAAGATGTTTGGCTTCACGGTTGAAAACGTCGTCGACACCGCGCAAGAGCTGCTCGCGTAAGCGATTTATTTCGATACTTGAAAAAAGGCTTCCTCTGGAAGCCTTTTTTATTATTTCCGGCTGGATGAATATAACTTTTCCGTCTGTTTTTACCGCTTTTTATGGGGATATTTATCGTTAATCGCTGGGGATTGTTGGTTTTAAATGTCGAGTCGTGATAGCTGTCACAATTAGGGTGATTCTCGACTGTGCTTGTTATACACTATCGCCGCTTAGTATTTTGGTAGCATGGATATGACACTGAAAGTCGCAATTAATGGATTTGGTCGCATTGGTCGCAGTGTGCTTCGCGCACTGTACGAGAGCGATAAACATACTCAGATAAAAGTCGTGGCGGTTAACGAGTTGGCCGAGCCTGAAGCAATGGCTCACTTGTTACAGTATGACACCAGCCATGGCCGATTCTTTAAGTCAGTCTCCCATGATCAGGAGCATCTCTTTATTGCTCACGACAATGGCGAGCAAGACCGGGTTCGCATTCTGCACCAAAATGACATTACCCTTTTGCCCTGGCATGATTTAGACATCGATATTGTTCTTGACTGTACCGGGGTGTATGGATCTCGCGATGATGGCCTTGCCCACATTAAGGCGGGGGCGAAGAAAGTGTTATTTTCTCATCCGGCTGCCACTGATATCGACAATACGATTATCTATGGTGTGAACCATGAGACGCTCAAGCCTGAGCACCGCATTGTTTCTAATGGTTCCTGTACCACCAACTGTATTGTCCCGGTGATCAAAGTACTTGATGAAACCTTTGGCATCGAATCCGGCACAATCACCACCATCCACTCGGCGATGAATGACCAACAGGTTATCGACGCTTACCATTCTGATTTGCGTCGTACCCGGGCTGCCAGTCAGTCAATTATTCCTGTTGATACTAAACTGCATCTTGGAATTGGTCGTATATTCCCGAAACTTTCTGACAAATTTGAAGCAATTTCTGTGCGCGTACCTACAATTAACGTCACGGCGATGGATTTAAGTGTCACAGTTAAAACAAATGTGAAAGTTAATGACGTAAATCAATCACTGTCTGAGGCATCTCGTTGTACATTAGATGGTATTATGGATTACACCGAAGCACCGCTGGTTTCCATTGACTTCAATCACGATCCCCACAGCGCGATAGTCGACGGCACGCAAACGCGAGTCAGCAATAAGCACTTAATAAAGTTGCTGGTGTGGTGTGATAACGAATGGGGATTCGCCAACCGTATGTTAGATACCGCGTTGGCCATGCATACTTGTGATAGCGTGCAGCATAGTGATGCCACGATGCAGTATAGCGAAGCATAACAGCAGTAAAGAATTATTTGGGTCTGGCAGTGACGCCGGGCTGGTAAAAGAACTTTAAATTTTATTTTTAACACTGTTGAGAGGACAAACCATGTCTGTAATCAAGATGACTGATCTGGAACTTGCTGGTAAGCGCGTATTTATTCGTGCAGATCTAAACGTACCAGTTAAAGACGGTAAGGTAACATCTGACGCGCGTATTCTAGCGTCTCTTCCAACTATCAAGCTGTGCCTAGAAGCTGGCGCTAAAGTAATGGTTACTTCACACCTTGGTCGTCCAACTGAAGGTGAGTACAACGAAGAGTTCTCTCTGGCTCCAGTAGTTAACTACTTAAATGACGCACTAGATTGTGACGTTAAGCTGGCAAAAGATTACCTGGATGGTCTTGAGCTAAATGCTGGTGAGCTAGTTGTTCTTGAAAACGTTCGCTTTAACAAAGGCGAGAAGAAGAACGAAGAAGAGCTTTCTAAGAAATATGCCGCACTTTGCGACATCTTCGTGATGGATGCATTCGGTACGGCTCACCGTGCACAAGCATCAACTCACGGTGTTGGCATGTTCGCACCGGTAGCATGCGCTGGCCCTCTGCTAGCTGCTGAGCTTGAAGCGCTGGGTAAAGCAATGGACAATCCAGCTCGTCCACTGGTTGCAATCGTTGGTGGTTCTAAAGTTTCGACTAAACTGACTGTTCTTGAGTCGCTATCTAAAATCGCTGACCAACTGGTTGTTGGTGGTGGTATCGCGAATACTTTCATTGCTGCTGAAGGCCACAATGTTGGTAAATCGCTATACGAAGCGGATTTAGTTGAAACAGCTAAAAAACTAATGAAAGAGTGTGCGATTCCTGTTGCAACTGACGTTGCCTGTGCAAAAGCATTTGATGAGAACGCAGAAGCTGAAATTAAGCACGTTTCTGAAGTTCAAGACGACGACATGATTTTTGACCTGGGTCCTGATTCAACAGCGGCTCTTGCTAAAATCATCAGCAATGCCAAAACAATTCTTTGGAATGGCCCTGTTGGCGTATTTGAATTCAAAAACTTTGAAGCGGGTACTGCCGGTATTTCTAAAGCCATTGCAGAATCGGAAGGCTTCTCGGTTGCTGGCGGCGGTGACACATTAGCAGCTATCGACAAGTTCGGCATCAAGGCTGATATTTCTTACATTTCTACTGGTGGCGGTGCGTTCCTTGAGTTCGTTGAAGGTAAAGTATTACCAGCCGTTGCGATGCTAGAAGAGCGCGCAAAAGCATAATTAAATAAGCTGGGAGCGCGTGCTCCCACCTTTTAATGTTTGTGAATCGGATCAAGTTTTTATAGAATGCTTGACCGGAAGCAAACGTTTGCAAAGTTTTGTTAAATATTTAACTCAGACTACGAAAGTAAATAGGACTATTGTTATGTCTAAGATCTTCGATTTTGTAAAACCTGGCGTAATTTCTGGCGACGACGTTCAGAAAGTTTTTGAAGTAGCAAAAGAAAACAAATTTGCCCTTCCTGCCGTTAACGTGGTTAACACTGATACTATCAATGGTGTTCTAGAAGCTGCAGCTAAAGTTAAAGCGCCTGTCGTTGTTCAGTTCTCTAACGGCGGTGCTGGTTTCTTCGTTGGTAAAGGTCTTAAGCTAGAAGGTCAGGAAGCACAAATCGCTGGCGCGGTAGCGGGTGCTAAGTACGTTCATGCTGTTGCTGAAGCTTACGGTATTCCAGTGATTCTTCACACTGACCATGCAGCTAAGAAACTTCTTCCTTGGATCGACGGTCTGCTAGACGCGGGCGAAGAGTTCTTCGCACAAACGGGTAAGCCTCTGTTCTCTTCTCACATGATCGACCTTTCTGAAGAGTCTCTAGAAGAAAACATCGAAACATGTGCTAAGTACCTAGAGCGCATGGCTAAGATGGGTATGACGCTAGAAATCGAACTGGGTTGTACTGGTGGTGAAGAAGATGGCGTTGATAACTCTGACATGGACGCTTCTGAGCTTTACACTTCTCCTGAAGATGTAGCTTACGCATACGAGAAACTAAGCGCTATCAGCCCACGTTTCACTATCGCAGCATCTTTCGGTAACGTACACGGTGTATACCAGGCGGGTAACGTTGTGCTTACTCCAACTATCCTGCGTGACTCTCAAGCATACTGTGCAGAGAAGTTCGGTATCGCACCTAACGCTCTGAACTTCGTATTCCACGGTGGTTCTGGTTCTTCTGAAGCAGAAATCCAAGAGTCAATCGGCTACGGTGTTATCAAAATGAACATCGATACTGATACTCAGTGGGCGACTTGGGACGGTATTCGTCAATACGAAGCAGCTAACCATGATTTCCTACAGGGTCAAATCGGTAATCCAACTGGCGAAGCTGCGCCAAACAAAAAGTACTACGATCCACGCGTATGGCTACGTGCTGGTCAAGAGTCTATGGTTACTCGTCTTGAGAAAGCATTCTCAGACCTTAACGCAATCGACGTACTGTAATTTATTACGGAACGGTGTAATCCACGCTTAGGCGTTGGACATTGAGATTATTTAAAAGCCCGCATTGCGGGCTTTTTTATTATCCGGAGAAATAAATTGGTATATATTAACAGGTAGAAAAAATCGATTCCTATCAATAGCCTTTCAATCTTTAATGAGAATGTCGAGGATATCGGGGGAGTGTTAATTCTGTCGGGATAAATAAAGAGAGAGTAATAATGAGTGAGAGTGTTACAGACAAGGTTGTTGATACCCTGGCCGATAATCAGTTAACAAATGGCGTACTGAATGCCGGAACCTGGGTGACCGATAATCAGGATCTGTTGATCCAGTACGGGGTTAACCTGATTTCGGCGATTCTGATCCTATTCGTTGGTAATCTTATTGTTAAAGGAATCGCCAACGGCGTGGCGAAAGTGCTGCGTAAAAAGAGCATGGACGAGGCGGTTGTTGAGTTTCTGCATTCGCTCGTGCGCTATCTGCTGTTTGTAATTGTTCTGATTGCAGCACTTGGTCGTTTAGGCGTTCAGACGGCATCTGTCGTTGCGGTTATCGGTGCCGCGGGTTTGGCGATTGGCTTAGCACTGCAAGGCTCACTATCTAACTTTGCCGCGGGTGTGCTGATTGTCGGGTTCCGTCCGTTCAAGTCCGGTGATTACGTTGAAGTTGGTGGCGTGGCGGGATCGGTTGAGTCGATTCAAATATTCTCAACGGTACTGTGTACGCCAGATAACAAAATGGTTGTGGTACCGAATGGGGCGGTTATCAGTAGCCCCATTACGAACTATTCACGCCATGCAACCCGCCGAATTGATTTTGTTATCGGGGTCTCTTATGACGCGGATTTGAAGAAAACCAAAGAAGTGCTCGCACGTGTGGTTGCCGCTGAGCCGCGGGTATTAAAAGATCCTGCACCCACCATCGGTGTCGTGGCACTGGCGGATTCCTCTGTTAACTTAGTGGTTCGGCCATGGGTTAAAACCGCTGATTACTGGCGCGTATACTTCGATTTGCTACAAGCGATTAAAGAAGAGCTTGATAAAGAAGATATTACAATCCCATACCCTCAAATGGATGTGCATTTGAATAAGCTGGAAGGCTAAGATCTGATAAACCAAAATGGAGCCGGGTGGGCTCCATTTTTTTCTGGAATCATTAATCGCCGCGACACGGACAGTGAATATGGTTTAAGCCTGTTCAACCGCTGGCAGAGTGATCACTGGATTCGTTAAGTGCATGAGCAGTTTATTCAGTTCAGCGCTATCAAAGGCAAAGGTATAGTCCGGTTTTCCGGGGGTAAACATCAGCTCTTTATGCTCATAAACCACCGGGTCGACGAGCAAGGTAATATGCTCCGGCAAGCCAAACGGGCACACCGCTCCGGGCACACAGCCAATCTCAACTGCCATCTCCTCATTGCTGCATACCGACACCCTTTTACCCAGCACCTGCTTAACCAGCTTACTGTTCAAACGACGGTCGCGATGGGTCAGGAGCAAACAATAACCCCCTCCCTTAATTTTCATGAACAGGCTTTTGGTTGGTGCTGCTGTCCAGCCCAGTTCTTTAGCAATACGCTCATCGGTTGCAAAATCCAGGATCGGCGCATGTTGCCATTGCCGATAACCGACACCGGCTTTGCTGAACAGGGCAAGATTTTTGCGATAGATAGCTTCCAATTGTTCAGGCAACATATTGTTTAAATAGTCCTTTTAGTGGCTGGCGATGAGAGCATCATAGCGGCAACGGCGAGATCAATACTGCGCTTTACCTTTGATTTTAACAAGGTAGAACCTCATTTTACCGTACCGATAGCAAAAACGACGCGATCATGGCTTTCAAACACCCAGTCATACATATCATCGGCCGTTGATATTGACTGCTCAATAAAACGGCATTCAAAAAAGAGAACAAGGGGGATAATTTGGTGAGTTCTGTTGTCGAACCCATACACGTAACGCATTATCGAATATTCGCCATCAATAATATCTTCAATAACAAGAGAGTAGGAAAGCAATATGAAGAAACATTTACTCGCGGTGGTATTAGTCGGCGCCAGTTCATTGATCTCTGCGGGAGTAATGGCTGCGGATGTTGATTTTCCGCATCTGGAAACCACAGGGATGGGCGAAGTCATGGCCCAGCCTGATATGGCAGTGTTCACGGTTGAAGTTGTCGAAACCCGGCAGACGGCAAAAGAAGCCAAGCTGGCGGTAGATAAAGCTGTCACCGCCTTTAACGAACGCCTGAAGCAGCAAGGTGTGGATCGCACAGATATTACGAGTGCGAATATTACGCTGCACCCACAATACCATTATCCAAAAGATAAACAGCCAGAGCTAACGGGCTATCGTGCCAGTCGCCATATAACGGTAACCGTCAAGTTGCTAGAGAAGTTGAACGAATATTTAGATGGCGCTTTGGGTGATGGTATTAATCGGATTAATCACATCGAGCTGAAAGTCAGCAATGAAGCGGAGTTCATCGAGCAGGCACGTCAGGCTGCGATTAAAGATGCCCGGGAAAAAGCTGAATCGCTTGCTAAGGGATTTGGTGAGAGCATTGAAGGGGTGTGGAAGATCACGTACCACGCCGCTAGCCCACGTCCGATAATGATGAGGGCAATGGCCATGGACGCCGCCGGAGAAACGGCGGCAACCTATCAAGATGCTCACATGACGATTCGGGATCGGGTGGAAGTGGTGTTTAAGCTTGAGGAGTAGAAGATATTTTGAGTTGCGAGATTCTAGTTTCTAGTTTCTAGTCACGAGGAAAATCAAAAGCTTGACTTCAAAATCTGACTCGAAGAGTCTGCCGGACCATAGGACCATAGGACCATAGGACCATAGGACCATAGGACCATAGGACCATAGGACCATAGGACCATAGGACCATAGGACCATAGGACCATAGGACCATAGGACCATAGGACCATAGGACTAAAACACAAAAAGGAGAGCAAATGCTCTCCTTTCTCATATCTCGAAACTAGGATCTCGAATCTCAAACCTCGAAACTAGGCTCTCGATTCTGTCGTTTTGATATTAATGCAGAATACGGGCACGAATGGTGCCGTCGATAGCTTTCAGCTTTCGGAGGGCTTCTTCCGAGCGCTTGGTTTCCACATCAATAACCACATAACCGATCTGGGCACCTGTTTGCAGGTACTGCGCAGCAATGTTGATCCCTTCTGCGGCGAAGATCGTGGTGATCTGATTCAGGATCCCCGGGCGGTTTTCATGAATGTGCAGCAGACGCGAACAGTCGCGGTGCTCAGGCAGTGACACTTCAGGGAAGCCAACTGCTGACAGTGTTGAACCATTATCGGAATATTTCACTAACTTACCGGCGACTTCAAGCCCGATGTTTTCCTGCGCTTCCTGGGTTGAGCCACCGATATGCGGTGTCAACAATACATTGTCAAATTGTGCCAGTGGCGATATGAACGGGTCTTTGTTGGTTTTCGGCTCTACCGGGAAGACGTCAATTGCAGCGCCCGCGAGGTGCTTGCTTTCCAGCGCGCTGCAGAGCGCATCGATTTCAACCACAGTGCCACGCGCGGCATTGATGAAAATAGCCCCTGGTTTCATGCGAGCAAACTCATCAGCGCCCATCATATCCTGAGTATCAGGGGTTTCCGGCACATGCAGGCTGACCACATCACACTTGTTGAGCAGCTCGGTCATTGAGCGAACCTGCGTGGCGTTACCCAGTGAGAGTTTGTTTTCGATATCGTAGAAATAGACTCGCATGCCGAGGTTTTCTGCCAGAATACCCAGCTGCGTACCGATGTGGCCGTAACCAATGATGCCTAACCGTTTGCCGCGCGCTTCATAAGAATGATCGGCAGACTTCTGCCATTCACCACGGTGGGCTTTGGCATTTTTTTCCGGAATACCGCGAAGCAGCAGCAGTATTTCTCCCAGTACTAACTCGGCGACACTTCGGGTATTTGAGAAGGGGGCGTTAAAAACCGGAATACCCCGTTTGCTAGCTCCTGCAAGATCAACCTGATTGGTACCGATACAGAAACAACCCACAGCCATCAGCTTCTTGGCTGAGTCAAAGACTTCTTCCGTTAGCTGAGTACGCGAGCGAATACCGACAAAGTGGGCGTCTTTGATCGCATCAAGCAGTTCGCTACCGGCAAGTGAACCTTTATGGTATTCAATATTGGTGTAACCAGCCTGCTGTAAAACCTCAATTGTAGAAGGGTGGAGGCCTTCCAATAAGAGAATTTTAATCTTTTCTTTATCCAGTGAAACTTTAGCCATTGGGTTCTCATCCTTTAAAACATGAGTGGCAGGAGCTCAGGTTGGGCAACCGGCGAAGCGGAACGGAAAAGGATTTACGGTATTATATAGCGGGCTGCGGGTAATATCCTTTTCCTGCTTGCCAGTAGCCTGAGGCTTACACTCAAACGATTGCTACATGCTGTTCATTAAAGTATCAAATAATAACCAGTAAGGGTAAGAATATTACAAAAAAGACAATAAAAAACGGCATATATTATGCCGTTTCGTAATCTAATAACATAAGCTGCGGGTATGCTTGCTTATTTTTCGAATTTTTTAACACCATCTGGCGAGCCAACCAGCAGAACATCCGCTCCGCGGTGAGCAAACAGACCGACAGTCACCACACCTGGCAAGGCATTGATTTTGTCTTCCATCGCCTTCGCGTCAGTGATTGCCATGTTATGCACGTCAATAATAATATTGCCGTTATCCGTCACAACACCTTCACGGTATACCGGATCGCCACCAAGCTTGACCAGCTCACGACCGATATATGAACGTGCCATTGGGATCACTTCAACGGGCAGAGGGAACTGACCCAGAACGTCTACTTGTTTAGTATTATCAACAATGCAGATGAATTTTTTAGACATTGCAGCAACGATTTTCTCGCGAGTCAGTGCCGCGCCGCCGCCTTTGATCATGTCATATTGTTCATTGATTTCGTCGGCACCATCAACATAAATATCGAGGCCGTCAACGTCATTGGCATCAAAAACCGGAATACCGATTTGTTCCAGACGTTCAGTGGAGGCGACAGAGCTCGAAACCGCTCCTTTGATCTCTTCTTTGCGGGTTTCTAGTGCATCGATGAAGTGATTAACGGTTGAGCCAGTCCCTACACCGACAATGCTGCCTTTTGTAACGTATTCCAGTGCAGCCCAGCCAGCCGCTTTTTTCATTTCATCTTGTGTCATGCCTGTCTCCTAGTAATGGCTAATACCAAACTGAACAAGTCTCTGCTCGAGCAGAGACTTGTTCAGTTTGGTATCACGTTGCGCGGAGCGCTGATTATAGCGAAGAGTGGATGATACGTCAGGGCAAATTTTGACTGAGATCGCTGTTATCTAACTCATAAATCATAATTCTATTAATAACATAGAGTTAGCGGTGAAGGCTGTGGCACATAAATACCAAACGTTTGCGTGGTTCGATTGGGATTGGCTGAGGAGACGTCAGTATTCGTCCATTACCAGGAAAAATGGCAGGAAGGCGTAATAATTTCTGGTAGCGGAACATCCCAGGCTTCGAACGGCAGGTTTTCGACCTGCTGGCAATCATGAGCCAGCCCCAGCGGGCGCGGGCCTTGTTTCTCATGATGCCAGCGATTGAGCGTGCGGTCATAATAACCGCCCCCCATTCCCAGCCGCTGACCGGTATTATCAAAGGCGACCAGCGGGGTGCAGATCAGATCCAGTTCACTTACCGGCTTGACCAGGCGAATATCTAATACCGGCTCTTGGATGTGATATTTATTCAGCGTCATCCGTGTCTCTGGCGTATAGTGCAGAAACAGTAACTGGCCTTTGCTGAATGGATGCAGAACAGGCAGATAAACCGCTTTGCCGTGCTGCCACAGCCAGTCAATCAGTGGCTGAGTATTGATTTCACCGTCATTAGATAAATACAGGGCAATATGATGGGCGTCGATAACACTTGCCACCTGTTGGAATAGTATCAGCAGATCGTGCGCGGCATGCTGTTGTTGCTGAGGGCTGAGGCCACGGCGACGCAGGCGAATATGCTGGCGAATGTGCTGGCGAGAAGATGAGGGTTGAACAGGTGAACTCATAGGTCATCCAATGACAGAGGTAGTTCGGGTAATTATAGAGCGAGTATCTAGTGGAAGAGCGTCTAGAATCTCAATTCTCGTTACGATCGAGGTAGAGGGGATGCCCCAGGGTGCCGTTGCGCATTGTGGCCCTTGAACCAGATGTTCAAGGTGGATCAGCAACATCAACCGCAGGCTTCTCAGTCAGGCTGAGCATGCTCAATAGCTAATAGACAGCTAATCCTGTTTTTTTGCTTATCGGCTCGGGGACGTTAATACGCTGACGTACACCCCAGGGTCAATTCATTATCAACGCTTTGGTTGATTTTGCAATGCTTTATCCAATGTTTCTGCTAGCGTGCTGATTCTATTGGATAAATTTGAAGCACTGCCGTTGTGTTCTCTACGCTCGCTGTGCATTTCACTGCACACGTTTAAACCGGCAAACATCAGCAGTTGCTCGGTGTTTGTTACCTTTGTGCGTTCAGACAGATCTTTCAGACGCTGATCAAAATCTGCCGCCGCTTCTCGCAGCGCATCTTCCTGACCTAATGGACAGTTAACCTTTAAGAACCTGCCTAAAACTTGAATTTCAACTGCCTGAGTACTCATAAATCTCTAATCAGCTCCGTGCAAGAATACTGTCTGCTTAGCATTCCGCTTGCAATAGGAAGATAATATAGGAAAAGCCTTTTCAACATGCAAGTCCACTCATCACGCTTTAGGGGGATGAGTCACTGACTAATCAGAAATTAACCAGTCTGCTGCAATCTGCTGCAACTGCAAACATAGCCCAAGCTTTCCCCAAAGGGTATTAGCCTGATTTGAGGCTAAGTGGTAGCATAACACAATTAAGATTAGCACCAATGAGACGAAGGTGAACCCCCCATGAGCGAAGTTAAAATCCCTCTATATGAAGCTGTTGATACAGCATTAAAAGATCACGGTTTAGCGGCTTCACCGTCAGAGCTTCACGGCCTGCTGAGCGGTATGATCTGCGGAGGCCTGGCGGTAGACGATGAAAGCTGGATCGGTCCGGTAAGCGACTACGCCAACGAGGGTCAACCTTTAACTGATGGTGCGAAAGTGGCAGTTCGGACGGTATTTGATGCCGCCTCCACCGAGCTGGGGGGGGTAGCAACAATATTGTTTACCTCAACGGCTGCTGAACTGGCTCATTACGAATTCAACATTTCTCTACTGCTGCCTGCTGAAGACGCTGAGCTGATGCTGCGCGCCGAAGCATTGAGTGAATGGACGACTAATTTTATTTCAGGCCTGGGTTTGATGGGGCTGGAAAAAGCCAAGCTGTCACCGGAAGTGACGGAAGCCGTGTCGGTGCTGGAAGAGATCGCCCAGTTAGGTATCGATGAAGACGAAGACATGGCAGAGCAGGCGCAGTTGTTCGATAATGTGGTTGCCTATGTGCCTGAATGTGTGTTGGCCTGTCTGGTTGAGTTGAGCCAGCGTCCGGGAGCGGTTGAAGAACCGACTATCCCTGGTATTGGTCAGGGTGAAAAACCGACGCAGCATTAACTAACGCTAAGGGACTGGATGTGAAACAGTATGATGTTGTAATTGCCGGGGGCGCGATGGCCGGTGCGGCATTGGCAATTGCACTGAATAAACTCTGTGGCAATCGTTGCGATAGTGTTCAGGGGTTGCGTATTGCGGTTGTTGAAGCCGTCAAACCGACACTGGATCAGCACCCGGGCTATGATGCGCGCAGTATCGCGTTATCTTTAGGCTCTGCCAATCTGCTGGATAAAATCGGGGTCTGGCCTAAACTGGCTAATGCCGCGACCGCGATTTCTCATATCCATGTTTCTGATCGCGGCCATGCGGGTATGGTTCGTATGGATGCCAAAGAGTTGGCGGTTGATGCGCTCGGTTATGTGGTTGAACTGGCTGATACCGGCACGGTATTTCATCAGCAGCTTAAGCAACAGGATCAGACCGATCTCTATTGCCCGGCGACGATCGCCGACATCTCACGTACTCAGCAGCAAGTCAATCTCACCCTTGGGTCGGGAGAGCAGTTGCAAACCCGGCTACTGGTGACCGCTGATGGTGCCTTGTCGGGGTGTTGTGAACTGTTAGGCATTCCCCGGATCGAACACGACTTTGAACAAGTGGCCGTGATTGCCAATATAACCACCGCAATAGCACACCAGGGTCGAGCTTTTGAGCGTTTTACCCCTTTTGGCCCGGTTGCGATGTTGCCGATGTCGGAAGGGCGGAGTTCACTGGTATGGTGCATTAAGCCCGAGCATCAGGCCGCAGTCATGGGGTGGGACGATGGGCGGTTCCTGGCAGAATTGCAGCAGGTTTTTGGCTGGCGTTTAGGCCAGTTAGTTAAAACCGGCGAGCGTGCAGCCTATCCGTTATTGCTGCGCCAGTCGCAGTCACTGACCTCGCACCGTGTCGCCGTGGTGGGTAATGCTGCGCAAACGCTGCATCCGATTGCGGGGCAAGGGTTTAATTTAGGACTGCGTGATGTCATGTCACTGGCCGAAGAGATCGTACGGGCTCTCGATCTGGGCGAAGATGTAGGTTGTGCTGCGATGTTAAGTCGCTACCGCCAGCGTCGCATGCCGGATCGCGAGGCGACAATTGCCATGACATCAGGGCTGGTGAGCCTCTTTGCCAATGACAGTTTTCCTCTCGTTGCTGGCCGTAATACCGGCCTGATGATAATGAACCTTTTTGATACGTTAAAGGCACCGCTGCTAAGGCGTGCGATGGGACAGGTAGAAAGATAATTAATGGAATTGGTATAATGATGCAGAGTGTTGATGTTGCCATTATTGGTGGGGGAATGGTTGGCCTGACCCTGGCCGCTGCGTTAGCGGACACCGAGCTGCGTGTTGCCGTGATTGAAGGTCAGTTGCCTGAACCTGAGCTTGCTTCATTACCGGATTTACGTGTTTCCGCATTAAGCCGAGCCAGCGAGCGTATTCTTCGCCGGACCGGAGCCTGGTCGGGGATTGAAGCCCGTCGTCTGACTCCTTACCGAAAAATGGAGGTCTGGGAGCAAGATAGCTTCGCCAGCATTCAATTTGATGCCGAACGTTTAGCCCAGCCGAATCTAGGGTATATCGTCGAAAACCGGGTCATTCAGTTAGCGCTGCTGGATCGCGTTAAGCAGTTGAGCAATGTCACTGTGCTGGCACCGGAACGCTGTCAGAATATTGCTTTCGGTGAGAGCGAAGCCTGGCTCAGCATGGAATCGGGTAAAAATCTGACGGCCAAGCTGGTGGTCGGTGCGGATGGCGCTAACTCTTGGCTTCGTCATCAGCTGGATATTCCACTGACTCACTGGGATTACGGCCACAGCGCCATTGTGGCCAATATTCGTTGTGATGAAGCCCATGGCAACACAGCGCGCCAGATTTTCCGGCCGCAAGGGCCACTGGCCTTTCTGCCGTTAGCTGAAAGTGATTTATGTTCTATTGTCTGGTCTGTTCCACCGGAAGAGGCTGAGCAGTTGTGTGGGTTAAGTGACGAAGAATTTAATAAGTCACTCACGGCTGCTTTTGATCACCGTTTAGGTTTATGTCAAGTTGAAGGTGAACGTCAGGCGTTCCCACTGAAAATGCGTTATGCCCGCGACTTTGTTCGAGACCGTGTCGCTTTAGTCGGTGATGCCGCGCACACTATTCATCCTTTAGCGGGTCAGGGGGTTAACCTTGGTTTACTGGATGCGGCAAGTCTGGCTCAAGAACTCAAGGCGTTGTGGTTGCAAGAGCAGGATATCGGCCATAAAGCCAATTTGCGTCATTATGAACGCTGGCGAAAAGCGGAAGCCGCTAAAATGATCGCTGCAATGCAGACATTCCGGGATCTGTTCGACGGTAGTAACCCGGCTAAAAAGCTGGTGCGGGATCTGGGCATGCTGATTGCGGATAAAGCGCCGGGAGTCAAAGACGAGTTTATGCGCCGGGCTCTGGGTTTATCGGGTGAGTTACCGGAATTAGCCAAATATTAATGTCAAATTGTCTATTGAAGCCATCTCCATTGAGATGGTTTTTTTTTACCTGCCAGATAAAAAAGATAAATTGATCACAAAAGGGCTTTTTTCACCTACAGTAAATAACAGGAAATCGATGCCGTGTGAGTTACAGCAAAAACTGTAGGCTGTAGTTGTACCAGACTGATTTGTTAGGTGTTCTCTCAGTGCATTTCATGGTGAATTGACATGGGAGTGAGGCGTTTGGGTCTTAAATCATCTGCTTGAACCGAACCAGTTATCGAGTGATAAGCAGTCTTTTCATAAGGAAGTTACACAATGAGTTATGTTCCCTCTGAATTGAAATTTACCAATACCCATGAATGGGTTCGCCCTGAAGGGGATGGCGTTTTTACTGTCGGCATTACCGACCATGCTCAGTCAATGTTGGGTGATATGGTGTTTGTTGATGTACCTGATCTGGATACAGAGACAGAGGCGGGTGAAGACTGCGCGGTTGCCGAGTCGGTGAAAGCAGCCACTGATGTATATGCGCCGTTAACCGGGGTGGTCATTGCGGTGAATGAAGACTTAGACAGTTCGCCCGAATTGGTAAACAGTGATCCTTATGGTGATGGCTGGTTATTTCAGATAAAAGCAGAAGATGAAGGGGAATTTGAAGATTTACTCGACGCTGAGAGCTACCAGGAT
Organism: Photobacterium sp.; assembly: GCF_033720175.1. Classification (GTDB taxonomy): domain Bacteria; phylum Pseudomonadota; class Gammaproteobacteria; order Enterobacterales; family Vibrionaceae; genus Photobacterium. The sequence goes on along the minus strand of NZ_JAWWDA010000018.1, from coordinate 46,558 downwards.
CTGGTGGATGAATCGGAGTAATTGCCATCGGTGTCTTTATCACGATGCGTATAGCCTGTTCATTTAAAAGCCCACTACCAGTGGGCTTAAATACACAGAGATCCGCAAAAAAGAAATTTATGCTGGGCATTAATGCTCTCAGCAGACTTCCTTCAAACGTTTTATCTCTTGGTTAACCTCATTGACGGTTTGATAATGCCGTTGTTGAGCTTGTACTGGCACAAGCAACATTCCCTTGTCGAAATGATAGCCTCCTCGGCCATCAATATAAATTCTTCCACTAAATAAACGACTTACATGCTTAGCAATTAACTTCGGCAAGTAGCGTTTGAACATGCGCATAAACAACTCAACCTTGTCTGGTTTTCCTAACGCGACGTATTATAAAACAACTTGCATTACACTTCTGTGACTTTGTCAGCATAATACTAATGTTAAATTCAATTGATTAGATTATTTTTAGTTGTAAATATCATCTTTCGGGATAATATTCTGTTGGTGTAGGGCTGGATAAGCAAGAATTTGTCTTATGAACTTATTTTAAAGACAATTATTTTACTGGATTAATGGTTATTTATTATCATGTTACGCTCTTTTATTCATATTATGCTGCGTTCAGTAGTGTAAAGTTACTTTCTTTTCCGGTCTGATTTTTGTGCATTGTTCGTTTTCATCTCGTTGCTAAATAGCATTATCTTCTGAAATCCCCTTTTCCAGTTGTTCAGTATCTGTTCGGATAAATGTCAGCCTTGCTTCCTCTGGACAGAAAAATTTCGAGAATTGATGCCGCTGTTTGTGTTGGATCAATAAAAGGTTGTTGGCATAGGCTAATAATACAGGGGTTGTTAGCTTATGCCAAAAATGAGGGTGCGATGGCAAGACCTAAAATTCAACGCCGGATTGGTTGTCGTCCGGCATACAGCTGTTTTAAACCGAATGGCGTGCCAATGTCACAGCTGGCGTCGATTGAACTGGCTGCGGATGAATTGGAGGCAATACGTCTGGTTGACATGAATGGCCTCTGCCAAATAGAAGCGGCCAAGCACCTTGGAGTCTCTCGTCAGACGCTGGGAAATATTGTATCCCGTGCTCGTCATAAAGTGGCGCAGGCATTGGTCACAGGACAGGCGATCGATTTGCAAGCTGCGCACTTGCATGAGATTACAGAATAAGAAGAAACCGTCCCTCGACCCGCAATAACCGCTTTATCTTCATTAACTTTCCAGCCATGCGCTGAGGCTGAAATAAAGGAACACTGATATGTCTATTGCTATTGCTATTACTCCTCGCTCTGAAGTCGCCGCTCATTTCGGTAAAGCTGCGGCATTTATGGTTTTTGATCCGCAAGGGGAGATGATTGCTCGTATTGAAAATGGAGGCAGCAAAGCAATTGGCTGCAAGCATAAGAAAATTCTCCAGCGTCAACTAGGTGAATTTGGCGTGACTGAAGTCGTGCTTGGCAATATCGGCCAGCGCTCGTTGGGGCGTTTATTAAATGCCGGATTTACCGTGAGTAAAGTACCTTCACGTAGCTCTGTGCAAGCCGTGCTCGCAGGCAGTGTGGCTAAGATAGCGCTAACGGCAGCAGAGCAGGGGCGTCCCTGCAAGCGTGAAAAAGGGGATTGCGGGTGCGGTTGTGGCAGTAAGAAAAAAGTAGAGCCAGCAAAAATTGGTACGATGATGAATAGAAAACCGTCGCTCCAAGGTCTAATGAAGATAGGAGGGTTCAAGTAAATGCTCTTTGTACTAACACTGGCTATTTTCTTGTTGGTAATTACCGCAATGGCAATAGGCTGGATTGTGAAAAAGAAAACCATCAGTGGTAGTTGTGGTGGTTTGGCTACCGTCGGTGTTGATAAAGAGTGCGACTGTGCCGAACCTTGTGATACCCACAGGCTTTATCAAATACAGGAGCCTGGCGCTAGATCTGTATGATATTACCGCCAAGGCGCTTAGATTTTTCACTGCATCATTTTTCTCCACGCAAGGATGCGACTCGTTGAGTAATGGTCTTGCTGACCACTTGGCGCAGCCACTCGATTTTTGGGTGGCTGCTATTTCGACGTTGCCATAACATATTGATATCAAAGTCCGGGATCTCAACCGGAGCCGGGCACTGGATGAGTTCGTCATTGAAGAGATCCAGTCGTGCCATTAATTGTGACACCACGCAGAGTAAGTTCCGCCCTTTTAACAGGTGGCGTATAGTCAGGAAGTTACTCGACCCTACCGCTATGTGGCGGGTGAACCCCTGATCGTGCAATTGATTATCGATTTGACTGGCTAATTTACCATCCGGCGTTACTAAGGCATGAGGGGTGATGATATAACGTGCCAGGCTAACCGGGGCTGTTAGTCCGGTCGCTTCACTGTCAAACAGGCAGACATGATCTTCTGTATAAAGATATTGGCTGACTAATTCTTTTGGCAGGTTAGTCATAGAGCCGATCACTATATCAACGTCCTGATCATTAAACTTATCGTTGTAGTTATTCCGATCCACATTGCAGAAGCTAAGCTGGCACTGGGGGGAAAGCTGGGCGATGGCGTCAAAGATAGCGGGCGCAAACAGTAGCTCGGCGTAGTCGGTTAAGCCAATCCGGACAGTGCCTGAATAATGCAGAGGATCGAAACTACCTGGCTGTAAAATCTGAGTTGTCACCAGGTTTAAGATATTTTCGATGGTGGGTGCCAACTCAGCTGCTTTCTGAGTGGCGATCATCTGATGACCCTGACGCTCAAACAACGGGTCGTTAAGCAGCAGTCGCAATCGCGACAGGTTATGGCTCATTGCTGACTGACCAATTGAAAGCTTGGCAGCAGCTTTTGTTACGCTCCGGGTTTCCATCAGGGCTGAAAAAGCCACCAGCAAATTGAGGTCAACGCCACGCCAGTTGATATCTTTCATATTACTTGGTTCCCACTTCTGCCAACAGGCATATACACTGCTGATAAGTCAGGGGAAAGTCAACAAGACGATTTCTAAAGCGTAAAATACATAAAGGCGCGTCTGCGCCTTTATGGTCGGGGGACGGATTAACGCCAATTTAATTCAGTTTGCCTTCACCGCATTTAGGGCAGTGATCCCCATCGTTAATCTGAGCGATTCTCTGGGACCAGCAGTGCGGACAGGCATACTTATCTTTTGCGGGATCTAACGTAAAGTGGGCGGCACATTTCCGGCAGCTATGGGTATAAAGCTTACCACTCAGATTCAAAATCATTTTGTGTAGTGCTTCGGCAGCGGCATCGTTAATTTTACCGTTGAGGACGGCATTAATGGTGTGCTCGCTAACACCATAGATGTTTTCGAAGGTGTGACTCAGAGAATTGGCGTTAACGCGGTTGCCATGTTGATCCATGACGTAAGATTTCGGATGAACATTGTTGATCTGGTAGTCACATTGATCACAGGAGATCGCTTGTTGCTTGATCATTTGCTGGGGCATGGAGGATCCTTCTCAATAAATATAATTTATTCATTTATTGAGCGGTTATTCTACATTGATGAAAAACTATTCAAAAGAGGTCAATGATCATTTTATTAGATACGCCACATCAGGATGTAACAAAATGAATCAGTTGCCGTAAATTGTGGTCAACCAGACAGAAAACGGCCCCTAAGTCGTTGCCAGTGAGAAGGCCGCCGTGAGTGAATAAAATCTGTCAGCGACAAATGTCAGCGAACATTGGATCGCACAGCATCAGTAAATCTTCTGTTTCCAGTTCGACACCGGCCATGCGGTCACCACTACTGATGTTGACCTTATGGTGCTTTTTAATCGCATGATCAAAAATGAGCGGCAAGGGGTGTTTTAATCCGACCGGAGCCACCGTGCCGATCACTAAGCCTGTCACTTTTTCGACATCGGTGGCATCGGCACAGGTCATGCGGCGACAGCCAAACATCGCACGTACTTTGGTCGGATCAACCTGAGAGGGGCCCGGTACACAGGCTAAGACATGAAAACCACTCATGTCGCGCAGCAGGATTGATTTCACCATCTGCTCCGGAGCGACGCCGCGCTCTTGCGCCGCGTCTGCAATGGTTTTGGCCGGCTTCGTGTGGGGAAGAAGTCGATAGTCGACCCCTTCTTTTTCTAGGTAGTCAATAACGGATGTGTTCATGACTTACTCGTCATCCAACGTGTAAGGCAGATCCTGCTTCGTCCAGATGAATTCTGGTTGAGCAGCAAGACGGAATCGGGTATCTGCATCCAGGTTGTTTGGCAGTACAACGAGGGCGACGGCCTGGTTATCGGCATAGTGATAACCGGCAATGATCGTGCCGCCTTTACGCCAGTTTTCACCGATGTTTCGCTCTAATGCATCACCTGCCTGCGGGCATTGCGCCGCTTCACCACTGACGACATACATTGCACGTTTATTGATGCCACGGTACTTAGCGCGCGCGACCGTTTCCTGACCGGTGTAGCAGCCTTTTTTAAAGCTGATGCCATCGACGGCTTGCAAGTTCATTGCCTGGGGAATGAATTCAAGTTCTGTTGCGGCATCTATACGGGGAATCGCATATTGAATATCGTACAGATCCCACAGCGTGCTATCAGATAGCCGTACGTCATTGCAGGCTTCAACAATGGCGTTGACGACCGTTTCTGCTTGCTCTGCGGCGACAGCAACCAACCAACGGTTATCGTCAATTTTAACTGCGGTACCTGCTTGAATAGCGCGTACCTCACCTTCGCTGGTAAAAAGTTGATCAACGACAGTTTGTGCCTTGTCTCCCGTTAAGCCAAGTAATACGTCATCGCTTGCCTCGATATCAACCTTAGAGAAAACCGCGTATTTCTTAAGTTCAGGCAGTTGGCTGGCCATTACGCTTTTGCGTTGTAGAAAACCATAACCGTTATTGTGGTTGAACAAGCGGAAGATTGTGCGCATTTTGCCCTTGGCATCACAATGTGCTCCTAAGATTGAAGCATCTGCCGGTAAGGAAACCACATCACAGGTTACCTGACCTTGCAGGTAGGATTTTTTATCATCGCCGATCAGGGTGATCAGACCCCAATCATCCAGATTAACCAACGCCAGGTCTGGCAGGTTATCTTGTGCTGTCAATGGGATTTTTTTGAAATTCAGTGCGTTAGACCAGGTGCTCATAGGACATTCCATGATTAACGTTGTAACGGCAGCTCAAATTACGGTTTCTTGCTTGTGAGGCAATGAAACGGCAGGGGTGAGACTGGCCATCACAAAGAGATGGTGAATAACTTTATGACCACTATGTTAAATCGCCGGCTACCATTTGTCAGCCTGTTGACGTCATTATCGCAAATAATACCTGACTGAAGTATCGTACTATTTTTTGATCATATGTCTCATCTTGGTTGTTTGCTTGTTTTTGCTCATGGTCGAGGGGGGAAGCGGCTGTTAATATTGGTTACAAATCCTAGCGCGGTATAGGGCAAACCTGCTTTTCGCCAGGAACGGTCAGACAGATAATTGAGGTTGTATATGTTGAGTGCAGATGAAAAAGCACGCCTTAAATGGGCATGCCGACGTGGTATGCTTGAGCTAGATGTGCTTATCATGCCTTTTTTTGAAGAGTGTTTTGACGATTTGTCAGGGCAGGAACAACACGATTTAGTCTCATTACTGACATGTGACGATCCTGATTTGTTCACCTGGATGATGGGTCACGGTCGTAGTGAAAATCCAGCGCATGCGGTAATGGTGGACAAAATTGTTGCCCACAACAACAGCAAACTTCGCTGATCTTTTATTACGTCCGTCCAAACTGACAATTGCCGCACTGAGCCTGTTATATCTTTGTGCGGCAATGTTTCTTCTGCTTGCTGTCTTGCGCTCTTCGATTCCCTTCATTGCCGCGGTTATTATTATTGAATGCTTGTGGCTCGAATGGCTTCAGCTATGGCAGTACAGTTTTCGGCATCAAGGCCGTATCAGTATCACTGTGTCGGGGCAGGTCACCTGGCAGCGACAGTCCTGGCAAATCATCCAAATCAAAGTGATCACACGTTTTTTTATCTTGCTAAAGGTGAAACAAGCCGCGCAGCAGCGTTGGTTGCTGATCTGTCATGATGCCTGTGATGACAAAGACTTTCGTACCCTGAGTTTATTGTGTCGCAATGCTGACTTTCATTCACCTTAAAAAGCGGTAATACAAAACACCTAGCAGATGTAATTGGTTGTAATTCTCTGATTTTTGGTTTTTTATTTTATAGATGGCTTTTTTCTCCTTATTATTTAACGCTACCTATTAAAGATAAGCCCTGTCTGGTCGATTAACTATAGTACCTCTATCGTTAGTCGGCGGTAGATGAAATCAGGCGGAATGTATTTGCAATGAAAATAAAACATAAGCTACTGGGATTAACCGTTATCTCTGTGACGGCGTTACTGTTGATTTTAGAAATGAGCTGGCTCGCCAACGAACGCGTGATGGCGATGAATCATACCGCCGTTTCTGCCAGCGAGCTGGAAGTCACACTATTAAATCTGCGTCGGAACGAGAAGGACTTCCTGTTGCGAATGGATAGTAAATACCAGCCGAAATTTCAGGCTAACTACACCCGTTTTCAGGCGCAATTGGCCGATATGTCGGGAGATCTGGCAGAGGCATCCATCGCCATCTCTGGATTGCAGGCACTGCCGGGGGCGATGGAACGTTATCATGACGGTATGATAACGCTGATAAAAGGGTATCAGAAGATTGGACTCAGTCATAACGAAGGACTGCATCGTCCATTTTTTTCCCGTGCGGATCAATTGCTAGGGATTGCTGATAAACAGAACTTAGATACATTGGAAATCTATAGCTTAACACTGACCGCGAAGCTGTTTACCCTGACTAAAGACGCCAATTATCTGAACGAATACCGTGCGGATTATGAGAAAAACGGACTGCTGTTAGAGCAGGATTTTGGCGATATATTTGTTGATTTTCATCGTACTTTCGAACAGATTGTTGCACAACATGAACTGATTGGGATGAACCACAATGATGGCTTGCGCGGTGAAATCCGGGCGCTATCCCATCAGGTCGAAAAAGTGTTCGCTGATGTCCAGCAGCAGCTGGCTGAGGAAATTGCGGCGGATAGCAAGCTAACCAAGCAGTTGATTATCATTGCGGTGGTAATCATTATCATTGCACTCTTGATGTTGTCTTGGCTGATCAGTCGTTCAATTCAGCGCCGGGTTCAGGGGCTGAGTGATTTGATGGCAACCATTGCCCATAGCCATGATCTGACACTGATTGCTGATGAGAGCGGCGACGATGAACTGGCGCAGATGGCACGTAATTTTAACCATCTGTTATCGAGCCTGCGCCAGCTGGTGGGCAATGTTCAGGGGGCGATCACCGAGCTTGGTGTGGCGTCAGAGCAGTTGCAGCGCCGCAGTAAAGAATCCGAGATGGCAATGAACCAGCAGCAGGCAGAAACCGATTCAGTCGCCACCGCGATCACTGAAATGGGGATGACTATTCGTGAAATTGCATCGAATACTGAAACTGCTGCCGCGAACGCAGATCGCAGCCACCATGGTGCAATGGAAGGTCTGTCCGAGGTGAGCGCCACCAAAGAACGCATTCGCTCGCTGTCTGGCGATTTATCACAGACCAGTGATGAAGTTGCCAGCCTGTCGAACTTGTCTGAAAACATTGGTTCGGTATTGGATGTTATTAAAGCCATTGCTGAGCAGACCAACTTGCTGGCTCTGAATGCGGCAATTGAAGCTGCCCGGGCGGGCGAGCAGGGCAGGGGCTTTGCTGTGGTTGCCGATGAGGTACGTTCCCTGGCACTGCGGACACGTCAGTCAACCGAAGAAATTACCACGATCATTGCCTCTTTGCAGGAACAGACGGATCAGGTGGTGGTACATATCGGGCGTTGTCGTGAGCAAGGGGATCTGAGTGTTACTCAGGCAGACAGTGCGGAAGTAAGAATTAACCAGATCATGACAGATATGCAGTTGATCATGGATACCAGTACCCAGATCGCCGCGGCCGTTGAGCAGCAGAGCCTGGTTTCTGATGAAATTGGCCAGAACGTGACGTCGATCCGTGATATTACCAATACCAATTCAGATGTTGCCCACGAAAATGCCCAGGCTGCCTATGCGGTGGCCGATCAGGCGAAATCACTCGATGAGGCTATTGCGGAGTATCGGGTTTAAGCTGGCACAAGGATCTGTTGGCCCCTGACAATAAAAAATCCCAGCTAACGCTGGGATTTTTTTATTCTAGTTTCGGTGTTGCTTAACACGGCTGATCAGGCGTCAGGATGGTCGGGCCTGAATCGGCTTTGGATTCTTGGTAATCCAAGGTGTAATGCAGGCCGCGGCTTTCTTTTCGTTCCATGGCGCAGCGAACGATCAGCTCTGCGACCTGTACCAGGTTTCTCAGTTCCAGCAGGTTGTTGGATACTCGGAAATTACTGTAGTACTCATCGATTTCCTGCTTGAGGAGCTGAATACGGCGCATTGCCCGTTCTAACCGTTTGGTTGAGCGCACAATGCCGACATAGTCCCACATGAACAGGCGTAGTTCATGCCAGTTGTGCTGAATGACAACTTCTTCATCGGAACAGCAAACCTGGCTTTCATCCCAGCTCGGCAGTGAGCCGGGCATGCTGACGTGCTCCAGTTTCTTAGTAATGCTTTCTGCGGCAGCCCAGGCATACACCACACATTCGAGCAGAGAGTTAGACGCCATGCGGTTTGCACCGTGCAAGCCGGTATAGCTCACCTCGCCTATTGCGTACAGGCCATCCAGATCCGTACGGCCTTCAGTATCAACCATGACACCGCCACAGGTGTAGTGGGCGGCAGGGACGATAGGGATGGGCTCTTTGGTAATATCAATGCTGTAACCCAACAGTTTTTCATAAATCATCGGAAAATGTTTTTTGACAAAATCCTCTGGCTTATGACTGATATCCAAATACATGCAGTCGGCACCTAGGCGCTTCATCTCATAGTCAATTGCCCGTGCCACGACATCACGCGGTGCCAGTTCGCCACGCTCATCGAAATCAGGCATAAAACGGCTGCCATCTGGGCGGCGCAAATAGGCCCCTTCGCCACGAAGTGCTTCTGTTAGCAGGAAGTTACGGGCATCCGGGTGAAACAGACAGGTTGGATGGAACTGATTAAATTCGAGGTTGGCAACGCGGCAGCCCGCCCGCCAGGCCATGGCAATGCCATCGCCGGATGAGACATCCGGATTGGAGGTATACTGATAAACTTTTGAAGCACCACCAGTGGCTAACACCACAAACTTAGCGCGAACGGTTTCAACCACTTCGCGATTTCGGTTCCAGATGTATGCACCCAGCACGCGGTTAGGGTGATCATGGTTGCCCATTTTCTGCTGGGTAATTAAATCGAGTGCGTTATGGCGCTCTAAGACTTCGATATTAGGGTGGTTAAGAACGTTTTCCTGCAGCGAGTTCTGTACGGCCATGCCCGTTGCATCAGCGGCATGTAAAATTCGACGGTGGCTATGGCCGCCTTCACGGGTGAGATGATAACGAGGGCTGTTATCGTCATTGTTGTTTTCTTCACGATCGAAAGGCACGCCGCCATCAATCAGCCACTGTACACAGTGTTTGGCATTTTCGGCAATAAAGCGAACGATAGCTTCATCGCACAAATTGGCACCGGCAACCTGAGTGTCCTGAACGTGAGAATCAATGCTGTCTGATTCATCAAAGACTGCGGCGATGCCACCCTGAGCGTAATAGGTGGCGCCTTCACTACGCGGGCCTTTGCTTAAGACGATAACTTTACCGAGTGGTGCTAAGCGCAGCGCAAGTGATAAACCAGCAGCACCGCTACCAATAACTAATACATCACAAAGATGTTCACTGTTTTCGTTCATATCGATTCATATCCCTGTGGCAATCCGCCACATCTTACCAAATTCCATCTGGATTGGTCATTGTGACCATCAAATACCAATTACCATCAATTAGGAGAAAATAATCACAATATAGAGCCAATAGTCTTAATGTAAAAAGTCTGAGCTTGTTTGAACACCGATGACAGGCTCTTAATTACTCTGATAATTAATGGAATTGGTATAACGTTACGCACTTATCGCTGTATAATGCGCCATCGTGATAAAAAAATCGCGCACTATTGTTGAGATCTTATTTCATCCGGTCCGGAACTTTGCCGTTATCTCTGGGTCGTAGATAGTGCTCATGCTCATAAATGTTTCATACTGTTGCTATTTGACCCGTGGTTGTAGAGGGTGTTGAAAGCGACATTCAACCCATGCCAGGCTAAAGCTTTAATGAAACAACGAGTGCAATACTGATATAGGAGTACACGCTCGAATGAGCGAGCAGCAAACAGATCAGGTATTAATAGAACGAGTACAACGAGGCGATAAGCAAGCGTTTAATCTTCTGGTGATTAAGTACCAGAATAAAGTTTGTAACCTCGTCGCACGTTATGTCAGCAACTCGGGCGATGTCCCGGATGTTGCGCAAGAAGCTTTCATTAAGGCGTATCGCGCCTTGCCGACTTTTCGTGGCGAAAGTGCCTTTTATACATGGCTATACCGTATTGCTGTTAATACTGCGAAGAATTATTTAGTCGCTCAGGGGCGCCGTCCGCCAGCATCCGATGTTAATGCTGAAGATGCGGAATACTATGAAAATGGCAATGCATTGAAAGAAATTTCGAACCCTGAGAACCAAATGTTGTCTGATGAATTAAAGCGGGTTGTCTTTAGTACCATTGATGCATTACCTGACGATCTTAAAACCGCGATCTCCTTGCGTGAACTGGATGGTTTAAGCTATGAGGATATTGCCGAGGTGATGGGTTGTCCTGTGGGTACAGTAAGATCACGAATATTCCGTGCACGAGAGGCGGTCGAAAAACGTATCCGTCCTCTAATGCAGCGATAATGTTGGGCCAAACGGTGAAAAAAATGGCTGATAAAGAAAAAATTTCGGCGTTACTAGACGGCGAAGAACTGGATCAGAGCATTATCAATGCGCTGGCCGTTGACAAAGAGAGTGAGCAAGCTTGGCAGAACTTCAGCCTGATTGGTGATGTGATGCGTGGCGATGCTCCGCAAGGCAAAAAATGGAATATTGCTGCAAATGTCGCGCTGGCGTTAGAAAATGAACCTGCTCATACCGGGGTTCCAGGCTTAAGTGCCGAGCCAGAAGTGGCTGCACCTGTTGTTGATATAAGAGCCGCACAGAAAACGCCTGAATCTCAGCCTACACCGCGTCAGGCAAAACGCTCACTGCCGGCATGGTTTACCCAGTTTGGTCAGGTAGCCATCGCTGCATCCGTATCATTAGCGGTTATTGTCGGCGTACAACAATACAATGGCGGTGATGACGGTCTGGTTGCTGAAGCAACCAATACCCAATTACCCGTTCTGCAGACTATCCCCTTTGCAGGCAAAGCTGAGCCAGTCAGCTTAACCCGTGATTCTGTCCGTACCGGTGCGCATAACAATGCCCCTAATGAAGCGCAACTCATGGAGCAGCGCCGTCGTATTAATGCGATGTTGCAAGACTATGAACTTCAGCTGCGTTTCAACGCTGAAGATGGCAGTATTGACAGAACGTTGTTAGAAACTAATTCATCTGTGGCGGACTAATGATAAAAATTCTGGTCGGTGCCGTGACACTGGTCAGCCTGATGATGCCTTTGCAAGCCTTTGCCGAAGAGCCTATCGCTTCAGCAGAGGCTTTGTTGCATCAGATGGATGAGGCTAGTCGAGAGCTCAGTTACGAGTTGTCGTACATTTTAATTAAGAAAAACAGTATTGAACCGCTACGATATCGTCATGCGTTAGAAGATGGTCAGACGTACGCACATCTGATCTACCTCAGCGGACCGCCGCGTGAGGTGATTCAGCGTGGCAATGAGATCAGTTATTTCGAGCCCGGGCTGGATCCTTTTACGATCGATAGTAACAAGATGGTGGCTCCCCTGCCGCCGATTATGCAGTCCGATATTAACGCGTTGTCGGCTAATTATGACTTCATCTCGATGGGGCGGGCTCGCGAGGCGGGCGTTGCCTGTGATGTCGTACGTATCGCTCCTAAAGACGGCGCACGTTATTCTTATTTGTTGTGGATTGATCATCGCAACCGTTTAGTGATGCGTGCAGATTTGCTCGATCGCGACGGTGAACCGTTAGAGCAGTATCGAGCGGTGTCATATGTTGTGAACCCGAAAGTCGGTGAGGTACTGCAAAGCCTGCGCAGTGTTGATTTACCCGCCGTTGTTCAGTTGCCGCCGCAGCCTCAGGCCGAACTGAGCTGGCAGGTAAACTGGTTACCTCAGGGGTTTGAGTCAGTCTCTCGTAACCGCCATCGCCTGGTCCTGACTCAACGGCCAGTTGAAAGCAAAATGTACAGTGATGGATTATTTAGCTTTTCTATCTATGTTTCAGAAGCAGACAGCTATACTGTACGTGAACAATTGGTAAGACAAGGGCGCCGTACGTTGCATAGCCATCTTCAGGGTAAGAAAGAAGTGACTGTTGTCGGCGATATTCCTCCGGCCACGGCACGTCGGGTTGCAGAGTCGATCGCTTTTGTCGGTTCAAAAAAAGGGGCTGATTCTACGGCTGAAAAGGCTGCGCCATGATGAACACACTGGCAACCGTCGTTGCCGTTGAACCGGGCAGTATTACCGTCAGTTGCCAGCAACAGACCAGCTGTGGTCATTGCGGGTCCCGGGACACCTGTGGAACGGGCATCGTGAGTAAAGTGGTGCCGGGACGAGCTCATCAGGTAAAAATCACCACGCAAAAGTCGCTGACGATCGGGCAGGTAGTTGAAATTGGTCTGTCTGAGCAGAGCATACTGAGTTCTGCTCTGTTGGTTTATGTTGTGCCTTTGCTATTTTTACTGCTGGGGACAGCGTTAGGGCAGTGGTGGTTTGTCGAATTATCAGGCACCAGCGAAGTTGGTGTGGTGCTGGCAGCGGTTATCAGTGCTGGCATTGGCTTGCTGATAGCCAAGTATTATGCCAGGCGCTTAGAGGGAGACTCAGCCTACGAACCGAGCTTGATTAGAGTGCTGGGGCAGCCTCTGTCAGTGGATAAGATGATAAATGCCGCATCGAAAGATAGCGAGTAGCCCTGAAATTCGGTAGAATCCGTCAACTTGATCAAAAGATCCCATTCATTTTAATCACGAGCTAGTCACGCCATTCATGAAGCACATTCGTAACTTTTCGATTATTGCACATATCGACCATGGTAAGTCGACCTTATCCGACCGTCTAATTCAAGTCTGTGGTGGCCTTTCCAACCGTGAAATGTCTGCGCAGGTTTTAGATTCCATGGATCTCGAACGCGAACGCGGTATCACTATCAAAGCCCAGAGTGTCACACTCGACTATACGGCGAAAGATGGTGAAACTTATCAGCTTAATTTTATCGATACACCAGGACACGTTGACTTCTCATACGAAGTATCGCGCTCCCTAGCGGCCTGTGAAGGTGCTTTGCTGGTGGTTGATGCGGGTCAGGGCGTTGAAGCCCAGACATTAGCTAACTGTTACACGGCTATGGAGATGGACTTAGAAGTGGTGCCGATTTTGAATAAAATCGACTTGCCAGCTGCTGATCCAGAACGTGTCGCAGAAGAAATAGAAGACATTGTCGGTATCGACGCGTTAGAAGCTACGCGTTGTTCTGCGAAAACAGGTTTAGGCGTGGAAGATGTTCTGGAAAACATCGTAGCCGCTATTCCCCCTCCACAAGGTGACCCTGACGGTCCGCTACAAGCCTTGATCATTGACTCATGGTTCGATAATTATTTAGGTATTGTCTCTTTGGTTCGAGTTAAAAATGGCTCATTAAAGAAAAATGCAAAAATTAAAATGATGAGTACCGGTCAGGTTTGGAATATTGACCGTCTGGGTATCTTTACACCGAAGCAAGTCGATACGACTGCCCTGAATACCGGTGAAGTTGGCTGGGTTGTTTGTGGTATTAAAGACATCCTGGGAGCACCTGTTGGCGATACGATTACAACGGCCAAAGATGGCTGTGAAGAACCATTACCTGGTTTCCAGAAAGTGAAACCTCAGGTTTATGCGGGTCTGTTCCCGATCTCTTCTGATGATTACGAGAACTTCCGTGATGCACTAGGCAAGTTAAGCCTAAATGATGCGTCTTTGTTCTATGAACCAGAAAGTTCTTCGGCACTTGGTTTTGGCTTCCGTTGTGGCTTCCTTGGCATGTTGCACATGGAAATCATTCAAGAGCGCTTAGAGCGTGAATACGATCTTGCGCTTATTACCACAGCACCGACTGTAGTGTATGAAGTTGAAACGACACGCGGCGACATTATTTATGTCGATAGCCCGTCCAAGCTACCGGCAGTCAATGATATTGCAGTCATTGGTGAGCCCATTGCACGCTGTAATATCCTAGTGCCGTCTGAGTACCTGGGTAACGTGATCACGCTGTGTATCGAAAAACGTGGTATGCAGGTGGATATGGTCTATCACGGTAACCAAGTTGCTTTGACATACGATATCCCTATGTCAGAAGTGGTACTGGATTTCTTCGACCGTCTGAAATCGACCTCGCGTGGTTACGCATCACTGGATTACAGCTTCCAGCGTTACGAGCCATCCAACATGGTACGTGTTGATGTAATGATCAATGGCGAACGTGTTGATGCACTGGCAATCATTACGCATAAAGACAATGCAAATGGTCGCGGTCGTGAGTTAGTCGACAAGATGAAGGAATTCATTCCTCGTCAGATGTTTGATATCGCGATTCAAGCGGCGATTGGCGGCATGATCATTGCCCGTGCAACCGTTAAGCAGTTGCGTAAAAACGTGATTGCTAAATGTTACGGTGGCGATATCAGCCGTAAGAAGAAACTGCTACAGAAGCAGAAAGAAGGTAAAAAGCGTATGAAGCAGATCGGCAATGTCGAACTGCCTCAGGAAGCGTTCCTGGCTATTTTGCACGTAGGTAAAAAATAAGTAATAACGTTTATCTCATCGCAAGCGGGTTTGATGTCAAACAAAGTGCTGATTTATATTCATTAAATCGGCATTTCTGTTTCACGGACCAACCCGTTTGTGATGAGTTGAGACATTCATAGGGAATAAAATGGCAAATACTTTTTCGTTAATTCTGGTTCTGGCCACGCTGTTGACCGGGATTATTTGGGCGTTGGATAAATTTATCTGGGCACCGAAACGTCAATTAAAAATTGATGCGGCAGCAGCTAATGCTGGCGATCAAGTAGCTGCTAAAACCCTTGAAGCCATTGCGCCGCAACCGAGCTGGGTGGAATCAGCCAGCTCGATGTTTCCGGTGATTGCGCTCATTATGGTATTTCGCTCATTTATTTATGAGCCGTTCCAGATCCCATCCGGCTCTATGATGCCGACGTTGCTCGTGGGAGATTTCATCTTGGTTGAAAAATTCGCTTACGGTCTTCGCGATCCGGTATTCCGTCACAAGTTGATTGAAACCGGTGAGCCAGAGCGTGGTGATAGCGTGGTCTTTAAGTACCCGCCTCAACCCAATGTTGACTACATTAAACGTGTTGTTGGTATGCCTGGCGATACGATTCGTTACAGTTCCAGCAAGCAGCTTTGTATTGCCCCGAAAGGTTCTGCAACCTGTACCCCGGTGCCACTGACGAATATGACTGACAGTGAGTTCAGTCAGGGCATGACACGTTTTGTTCAACTCGATGAAAAACTGGGTGATGTAAATCACCAGATTTTAGTGCACCCACTGAAGCGAGACTACACGCTGAAGTACTATCCGCGTCCGGGGATCAGCGAGTGGGTTGTACCTGAAGGCCAGTATTTCATGATGGGGGATAACCGCGATAACAGTTCAGACAGTCGTTTCTGGGGCTTTGTTCCAGAAGCAAATCTGGTCGGAAAGGCGGTCGTGATCTGGATCAGCTTTGAGTTTGAAAGAAGTGCCGAGAGTGTCTTACCATCCTGGATTCCTACTGGTGTGCGTTTTAACCGCATCGGTAGCATAAACTGATCGAGATAAAATGACATCTCCTGCTAATAGACTTCAGCGTATGCTGGGGTATCAATTTAATAACAGCGATTTGATGACGTTAGCACTGACACACCGCAGTGCTAACGGTACTCATAACGAACGCCTCGAGTTTCTGGGCGATTCCATTTTAAGCTTTGTCATTGCAGATGACCTATACCACCGATTCCCGGAAGTGGATGAAGGGGATATGAGCCGTATGCGTGCGACATTAGTTCGCGGTAAGACCCTGGCTGAGCTGGGGCGTGAATTTGAGCTTGGTGAGTATTTACTGCTTGGCCCGGGAGAGTTAAAAAGCGGCGGCTTTCGCCGTGACTCTATTCTGGCTGATTGCGTTGAAGCGATCATTGGTGCGATCTATCTTGATAGTGACACTGAGCAGGTACGGAAGATTATTCTTGCATGGTATCAGTCTCGCCTCGACACCATTCAACCGGGGATTGGCCAGAAAGATCCCAAAACACGGCTGCAAGAGTGTTTGCAAGGTCGTCGTTTGCCGCTTCCGGGGTATACTGTAGTTAAGGTACATGGTGAAGCTCATAATCAAGAGTTCACGGTGCAATGTGATGTTACAGGCTTGGATAAGCCTGTAATTGGTAAAGGCGGCAGTCGGCGCAAGGCAGAGCAGGCAGCAGCAGAACTTGCTCTTAAGCAGTTGGAATCATGACAGATAAGCAACATTGCGGCTTTATAGCCATCGTAGGCCGACCAAACGTTGGTAAATCGACTCTAATCAACCGTCTGGTTGGGCAGAAGTTGTCGATCACTTCACGTAAACCACAGACAACGCGTCACCGTATTATGGGTGTTGATACCCGTGATGGTTACCAGGCGGTGTATATTGATACCCCGGGTCTGCACATTGAAGAAAAACGCACCATTAACCGTTTGATGAACCGTGCGGCCAGCAGCTCGCTGACCGATGTTGAGCTAGTGCTTTTCCTGGTTGATGGCACAATGTGGACTGACGATGATGAGATGGTACTGAACAAGCTTATTAAGAGTGAGCTGCCAACAGTACTGTTGATCAACAAGGTCGACAACGTGAAAGAGAAAGGCGATCTGTTCCCGCACCTTGAAGCGCTGTCGAAGAAGATGGACTTTGTTGATGTGGTGCCAATTTCAGCGAAAAGCGGTACCAACGTTGATGCGGTAGAAAAAATTGTTCGCGAGCATCTGCCGGAAGGTGAATACTTCTTCCCGGAAGATCATGTGACCGACCGTTCGCAGCGTTTTATGGCCTCTGAGATCATCCGTGAAAAGCTGATGCGCTTTACCGGTGAAGAGTTGCCCTATGCTGTGACGGTTGAGATCGAACGTTTTGATTTTAATCCGCGCACGAATGGTTTTGATATTAATGGCTTGATTCTGGTTGAACGAAAGGGCCAGAAGAAAATGGTGATCGGCAAAAATGGCGAGAAAATGAAAGTCATTGGCCGTGAAGCCCGTATTGATATGGAAGATCTGTTCGAGCGTAAGGTGTACCTGGAGCTATGGGTTAAAGTGAAATCGGGTTGGGCAGATGACGAACGTGCACTGCGTAGCCTGGGTTACATTGACGACCTGTAAGGAACACCATGGAGGGGCTGCAACGCTGTTTTGTCCTTCATACTCGCCCGTATAGTGAGACGAGCCTGATCCTCGATGTGTTCAGCGAGGACAGTGGTCGTCTGACTATCTTGTCGAAAGGAGCGCGCCGTAAGCGCTCCAACCTCAAAGGCACATTGCAGCCTTTCACTCCTCTGTTTATGAAATGGTCCGGCCGCGGTTCAATGCGGACATTGAATCATGCCGAACCTATCAGTATCGGCCTGCCCATGCGCGGCTATATCCTCTATTCTGCCCTGTATATTAACGAAGTCGTGGCTCGGGTTCTCGAGAATGACACACCTTACCCTGTGCTGTTTCTGGATTATCTGAATGCGCTGCGCGAGCTGGCGCAAGCTGATAACCCAGAACCGGCATTGCGGCGCTTTGAGCTGGCACTGCTTTATCATCTGGGGTATGGCATCGACTTTCTTCACTGTGCCGGTAGTGGCTTGCCTGTAGAAGACACCATGACCTATAACTACCGCGAGCAAAAAGGTTTTATTGCATCAATCATGACAGGCCAGCTGACCTTTACCGGTAGCCAGCTGAAAGCGATAGCCGCCCGACATTTTGAAACCCCGGATCAACTCAAGGCAGCAAAACGCTTTACACGGATGGCCCTGAAACCTTATCTTGGCGGGAAACCATTAAAAAGCAGGGAATTATTTATCCCTAGAGGAAGGAGTACCCAAAAATGAAGAACATACTACTCGGCGTGAATATCGATCATATTGCCACTCTACGCAACGCCCGAGGTACTCGATACCCTGATCCTGTTCACGCAGCAGAAGTTGCTGAGCGTGCTGGTGCCGATGGTATTACTATTCACCTGCGTGAGGATCGCCGCCATATTACTGACCGAGATGTCCGTATTTTGCGTGAAACGATCCAGACTCGTATGAACCTTGAAATGGCCGTGACGGATGAAATGGTCAGCATTGCATTGGAAACTCAGCCGGAGTTCGTCTGCCTGGTACCTGAAAAACGGGAAGAGCTGACGACCGAAGGTGGTCTGGATGTGGCGGGTCAGCTGGACAAAATTAAAGCAGCAACCGAAAAACTGACGGCAGCTGGCATTAAAGTCTCTTTGTTTATTGATGCTGACCGTAAGCAGATTGATGCGGCAGTTGCCGCTGGTGCGCCTTATATCGAATTGCACACCGGCCATTATGCTGATGCAGAAAGCGAAGAAGAGCAGCAAGCGGAGCTGAAGAAGATTGCTGCGGCTGCAAGTTACGCAGATGATCTGGGTATTAAAGTCAATGCGGGCCACGGCCTGACCTATCACAACGTGAAGCCTGTGGCTGCGCTGCCCGAGATTTATGAGCTGAATATTGGCCACGCCATCATGGGGCGCGCCGTGTTTGATGGTTTGAACAAAGCGGTGGCCGATATGCAAGCCATCATGCTTGAAGCGCGTCGCTAAGCATGGCGATTGTCGGCCTGGGAACCGATATCGCAGATATCGGGCGCGTTGAAAAAGTCTATGCGCGATCGGGTGATGCCTTTGCTGAGCGAGTCTTGTCAGCGCCTGAGCTGGAAATCTTAGCGGGTTTAAAGCTGAAGGGGCGTTATCTGGCCAAACGGTTTGCGGTCAAAGAAGCGGCATCGAAAGCCTTAGGAACCGGGATTGCCTGCGGCGTCTCTTTTCAGGATTTCACCGTCAGTAATGATGAGCTGGGTAAGCCAGTATTGCGTCTGTCAGGTAAAGCCGCAAAATTGGCCGAGGCGATGGGCGTTAACCACGTTCATCTGACCATTGCCGACGAGAAACGTTATGCCGTGGCAACGGTGATTTTAGAATCGTAATAACGGCAGAGCGGTTCTATGGATAAGCAGTGTCGAGTTACTAGGTTCGAGTTGCGAGGAAAAGCAAAAGCTTGACTCTCCGTTAGGGCTCATAGAACCTGCCTTGCAGGCCCCCAGATTTTCATCTGACAAACCAATAAAAAGGAGAGCCTCTATCGCTCTCCTTTTTTGTACTCAAAATATTAGTCCCTAGTGCCTATACGCCTTTGACGCTTTCACCACGTTGTTCATTTCATCGACCAGCTCGTACAGTTCGGGCTCAATGTCCTCGACGGTTGCATTGGCTTTAAGCTCAGTCTCTATGGTATGGCAGAGGTTTTTCAGGCGCGGCACGCCACTGTAGGCACAGCTGCCATGCAACTTGTGAATCGACGACCATAAATCGATCTCTTTGCCGTCTAAGGCTTCATTCACCAGCATTTCCACTTCGGGCATGAAATCGAGCAGCATTTGCAGCATGTCTTTCGCCAGGTCTTTTTTTCCAGCGGCTTGTGCCAGTGCCAGCTCCCAGTCCCAGCTGGTATTTTTGTCAATTGTTACAGCCTGATCCGGGGAGGGGGCTTCAGTGACGTCAGCGGTAACGCCGCCTTCCGTTGCTGCAGAACCCGTGCCATGAGAACTCGTTGTCCACTTTGCCAGTATTTGCTGCAGGATGCGCTCTTCAATCGGCTTGGTGAGGTAATCATCCATCCCGGCATTGAGCAACCGTTCACGTTCGCCGGCCATCGCATGGGCGGTAACGGCAATCACCGGCGTTGTGTGGTTGAGATCCGTTTTGTGGATCTCCTGACAAGCCGTGACACCATCCATTTCCGGCATTTGAATATCCATAAAGATTAAATCAAAGGCTTTCTGATGAGCATACTCCACGGCCTTTCTTCCTCCCGTTGCGGTAATAACCGTTTCTACCCGCTCACTCAGCAGTGCCGCGATGAGCTTCAGGTTTGCCGGATTATCATCAACCGCCATCACGGTCAGAGGCTCGATGGTCTGTGCTGGTTCGGCTAGCAACGGTACATCCTGCTCAACGTGATCATCCGGTGCATTGCTGAGCACTTCAAACAGCTTACGGTGTGCCAGCGGCTTGCCTAAACAGGCCGATACCCCGGCATTGATAAGGCGCTCAGACAATGCCAGCTCTGTGGCTGGCAGACTGACAATCACCTTGTCGGTAATTTGTTCAGCCTTGAATACCCGGTCGAGTAAAGTGGCAATCGGCGGCTGCTCGCCCGGCGTTAGGCACAATAGCGCAAAATGATGGTGTTCGGCATCTTCCGGCATGCTCGAACGGTAAGTCACCTGTATGCCGGCGTTAATTAAGCGTTGCTGAACGACGGAGGCGGCCTGCATGTTTGGTTCAATTAACAGCAGCTTTTTACCGATAAGCGAAGAGGTATCAATCGGCTGAGAAACCGGCAGATCCGTTTTTTGCATTTTTAATGAGAACCAGAAGGTCGAGCCTTGGTGCAATCGGCTGGTGAGACGAATTTCACCGCCCATCTGGGTTACCAGTTTCTGGGTGATCACCAGGCCGAGCCCGGTACCGCCGTAACGGCGGGAAATACTGGCATCGGCCTGGCTGAATGCCTGGAATAACTGTGCCTGCTGGCGCTCAGAAATCCCGATACCCGTATCACGTACCATAAATTGCAGTTCGACATTTTCATCTTTGTCGGATTTCAGTTCGACCGAGACGTCGATATTGCCGCGTTCGGTAAATTTAACGGCGTTACCGATGAGGTTAGTGATCACTTGCTGAATCCGGAGCGGATCACCAATTAGGCCTGCCGGGATCCGGTTATCAATTTTCAGGGTGAGTTCAAGCCCTTTTTCGTGCGCGCTTGGTGCCAGCAGACACATCACCTCATCCAGTGACTCGGTAAAATCAAACGGGATATTTTCCAGCAGTAACTTGCCGGCTTCCAGTTTCGAGAAGTCGAGGATGTCGTTAATGATGGTCAGCAGGTTATTTGCCGATTTTTCGATAGTTAGCAGGTAATCTTGCTGACTCGAACTGAGCCGCGTTTTCAGCATCTGACGGGTAAAGCCGATAACACCATTTAGCGGCGTTCGCAGTTCGTGTGACATATTTGCCAGGAACTCGGACTTCACCCGTGCGGCCTCCTGGGCACGCTTCTTGGCGATATCCAGTTCAACGTTCTGGATTTCCAACTGCTCCAGGGTTTCGCGCAGATCGGACGTTGCCTGATCGATGCTCTGCTGCATCTCAATGTGGTATTCAGAGAGCGATATTGCCATGGCATTGATACCGTTTTTCAAGGTATCCAGTTCACCAAGCAGTTCTCCTTCGATGCGTATATCCAAGTGACCGCGTCGGATCCGATCGACCACACTGACCATGTGCGAGATCGGCCTGGTAACATCCTGCATTAGGCGGTAAGCAAACAGAGAAGACAGTGTTAACCCCAGTAGTAGCACCATCAAGGCGGTGAATACTTCCTGGTACTGCTGGAGACGCAGGGCACTTAAGTCTAATTCTAGGGCGATATACCCGAGGGCCTGGCCCTGGTAATTCAATTGCGGGCTGTTACCAAATTGACCTTCGGTTAAAATCGGGGCGCGCAGGATCAACGAATTATCATTGAGCCGGGTATCGAGCAGCAACGGGATCGGTTGATCATCCGGATACATCAGGATTTCAAAGTTACGATGAAAGTTCGAGGTGACAAATAATTCATTGCTGGCATCAAAGACGGCAATACTGCGGATGATCTGGGAATGCTTGCGGTGGGCATAACTGATCAGGCGACGAACCGCTTCCCGATTTTTATCGGTCATGCCATATTCTGTTGAAATTGCCAGCGGTTCAATAATACTGGCACCAGTAGATATCAGCTGGTGTTCCAGATCACGGTAGCGGCTCATCGTGAAAAAGGCGCTTAATAATAGGCCTATAATCAATGTCGGTGCTAATGTCAGGGTAAAGACCCTGGCACGAAGTCCATATTTGGTCATGGTTCTCTTAATTACAAGAATGCGATTCTGTGGGAGAATTGTCGTCCACCTGTGGCCTTTAGCTTAATGAAACTAGGGCTGCTCGACAATCAACCAATGTCTTTTCAGTGAGTCAAAACACTATGGCACGCTTTTTTAAGCCTCAGAAACGTAAAATAACCGATACTAAGCATAAAGAAATTACAATCAGCCGTTTAGATCACCTTGGCTCTGGTATTGGTCATCTTAATGGTAAATCTGTCTTTGTTGACGGCTTATTACCGGGTGAAAAGGCACTGGTTCAGCTTACTGAAGACAAAAAGCAGTACGCTCGTGCCAAGGTCATCAAGCGTCTTACCGATAGTCAGGCACGTATTAAACCGCATTGCCCGATCTATGACCAGTGTGGCGGGTGCAACTTACAACATTTGTCCCACTCAGGGCAGGTCGAGGCTAAGCAACTGGCATTAACCGAGCTAATGAGCAAGTTTGCCGCCACTGAACAGCCGCAATTTTTTCCCCAGGTCGCTCCGATTGTTGGTCGTGATCTGCATTACCGTCGCTGCGCCCGATTCAGCATTAAGCCGGGGGCGGGAAAATTGCAGTTTGGCTTTCGCAAGAAGCAGAGCAAAGAGATTGTTGACGTTGAGCAATGTCCGGTGCTGGCGCAATCACTGAATGAACTTTTACCGCCATTACGCAGCCTGCTAAGTCAGTTGAAAGGTCACAAACACCTCGGCCATGTCGAACTGGTGGAAGCGGATAACGGCCGGGTGGTCTTAATTCGTCATTTAAAACCGTTTTCTGACAAAGACATGACGTTGATTCGCCAGTTTGCTCAAGCGCATAATGTTATTCTATTCTTAGCTCCGACATCGGATGACATCGAGCGTGTTTACGGTGATGCACCGTACTATAAACTGGATGAACTGAAGCTGAATTTTTCACCAAAAGACTTTATTCAGGTCAACCGTGAAGTGAATAAAAAAATGGTCCGTCAAGCCGCCGATTGGCTGGATGTTAAGCCAGATGATCGTGTGCTGGATCTATTTTGCGGGTTGGGAAATTTTAGTTTACCGTTGGCAAAACGCGCAAAAGCACTGGTTGGTATTGAAGGTATCGAAGAAATGGTTCATCGTGCCACAGAGAATGCGATGTGCAACAAGCAGAGTAATGCAGCCTTTTATCAGGCTAACCTGGATGATGACGTCACTAAGCTGGCGTGGGCGCGCGAACCGTTTAATAAAATTTTATTGGATCCAGCACGTGCAGGCGCTGCGGGTGTGATGCAGCATGTAGTGAATCTTAAGCCTGAAAGGGTAGTATATGTATCATGTAATCCGGCTACGCTCGCGCGCGATAGTCAGGTATTACTGCAAAAAGGTTATCAGTTGGAACGCTTGGGAATGCTGGATATGTTTCCGCATACCGGACACCTGGAGTCAATGGCCTTGTTTACCCAAATGAGTCCGGCTACCCAAAAATAGTGTTTCTTTAACAGAGAAAAACAGGATTAAAAAATGGTCGCAGTTCGCGGTGCGCATTTAAAGGGAAATAATACATTTGAACTTTCATCTTGGGTCGAGAGTTTGCAGCAAGACGCCGAGGTGTCTGGCCGCATTCAAAAAACCTATCAGCGATGTATCGATCTAACGACTGGGGAAGAGTCTGCGCCATTGCTGTTATGGCGTGGCCGCGAAATGGTAGAAATCCTGGTTACCCTGAGTATGGACAGAGATACGCTGATTGCAGCGCTACTGTTCCCGCTGGTGGAAGCTGGCGTTTATGCTCATGAGCAGGTTAAGGAAGATTACAACAGCACGATCCTGCAGATGGTGACAGGGGTCGAGCAAATGGCGGCAATCAGGCAGCTGAATGCGAACACCGACGGTGCCGCGCAATCAGTGCAGGTTGATAATATTCGCCGCATGTTGTTATCGATGGTGGATGATTTCCGCTGCGTGGTCATCAAGCTTGCAGAGCGTATCTGTAACCTGCGTGAAGTAAAAGATGAACCGGATGAGGTGCGTCGTGCGGCTGCGCGTGAGTGTGCCAATATCTACGCGCCATTGGCTAATCGTCTGGGGATTGGTCAGCTTAAGTGGGAAATCGAGGATTACGCTTTCCGCTATCAGCATCCTGAAACCTACAAGCAGATTGCCAAACAGCTCTCTGAGCGTCGTATCGATCGCGAGCAATATATTGACTCTTTCGTGTCAGATCTTGCGGAATCAATGCGGGCTTACAACATTAATGCTGAAGTGCATGGCCGCCCGAAGCACATCTACAGCATCTGGCGCAAAATGCAGAAGAAGAATCTGGCCTTCGATGAGCTGTTTGACGTACGTGCCGTGCGTATTATTGCCGATCAGCTCCAAGACTGTTATGCCGCATTAGGTGTGGTGCACACCAAGTATCGTCATCTGCCGAAAGAATTCGACGACTATGTCGCCAACCCGAAGCCCAATGGCTATCAGTCTATCCATACAGTGGTACTGGGGCCGGAAGGCAAAACGATTGAAATTCAGATCCGCACCAAGCAAATGCATGAAGAATCTGAACTCGGGGTTGCCGCGCACTGGAAATATAAAGAAGGCTCGTCTGGCGGTGCAAAATCATCCTACGACGAAAAAATTAACTGGTTGCGTAAGCTGCTGGTGTGGCAGGAAGAAATGTCAGATTCTGGCGAAATGCTGGAAGAGTTACGGAGCCAGGTCTTTGATGACCGCGTTTATGCGTTTACGCCGAAAGGGGACGTGGTTGATTTGCCGCTTGATGCGACGCCGCTTGATTTCGCCTACCACATTCACTCGGAAGTCGGTCACCGCTGCATTGGTGCCAAGGTCGAAGGCCGGATTGTCCCTTTCACCTATCACTTGCAAATGGGTGAGCAGGTCGAGATTATCACTCAGAAAGAGCCCAACCCGTCACGTGACTGGTTGAACCCCAACCTTGGTTTTGTTACCTCAAGCCGCGCCCGAGCCAAAGTCCATGCCTGGTTCCGCAAGCAAGATCGTGACAAGAACATGGTTGCCGGGCGTGAAATGCTTGAAGTCGAACTGCACAAAGTCGGCGCAACACTCAAAGACGCAGAGGCATATGCCTTAAAACGCTTTAATGCCAAATCACTCGATGAGTTGTTTGTGGGTATCGGCAGTGGCGATTTGCGTATCAACCAGGTTGTTAACCATATCAACACTATGGTTAATAAGCCGACCGCAGAAGAAGAAGATCAGCAGCTGTTAGACAAACTGACAGAGGCGGGAGCGAAAACCAGCACCAGTGCGAAAAAACCGCAACGTGATGCTGTTGTGGTTGAAGGGGTGGATAACCTGATGACCCACCTAGCTCGCTGTTGCCAGCCGATCCCTGGCGATAAAATCGTTGGTTTTGTTACCCAGGGACGAGGTATTTCGGTGCACCGTAATGACTGCGAACAGCTGGAAGAGCTCCGTCACCATATACCGGAGCGTATAATCCATACCGTATGGGGCGGAGGATTTGTCGGTAACTATAATATTACGGTGCGGGTCACCGCGTCTGAGCGCAATGGCTTGATCAAAGATCTGACCAATACCTTTGCCAATGAAAAAGCCAAAGTGGCGGGTGTGAAGAGTCGGATCGACTACAAGAAACAGATGTCGGTGATGGACTTTGATTTAGAACTGACCGATCTGGATGTGTTGAGCAAGGTTCTGAAGCGGATTGAGCAGGTGAAGGATGTCGCCGAGGCCAAGCGTCTGTATTAACGGGAGCCGAATATCGAGAAGCGAGAATCGAGTATCTAGAAATGAGAGCCTAGAACCTCGATACTAGAAACTAGAACCGGGAAGCCATTGTGCTTCCCGTTTTTTTAACATCAGAGCAAAAAAGAATAGTGACTATGAGCGATAAACAGCAAACACCGATTGAGCAGCTTATTGAGATTATGGCGACATTGCGGGATCCAAGCCAAGGGTGCCCGTGGGATCGTAAGCAGACCTTTGCCTCGATTGTGCCCCACACCATTGAAGAAGCTTATGAAGTCGCTGATGCGATTGAACAGCAAGACTGGAACGATGTACGGGAAGAGCTGGGGGATTTACTGTTCCAGATTATTTTTTACAGCCAGATGGGCAAAGAGCAAGGGTTATTTGATTTTAATGACGTGGTGAATGGCTTGAATGAAAAGCTGATCCGCCGCCATCCGCATGTGTTTGGTGAGACTGATTTTGCTGACGATGCGGCGATCAACGCCCACTGGGAAGCTGAAAAAGCCAAAGAGCGTGATGCGAAAGGCCAGGATAGCAGTCTGCTGGCCAATATTCCGCTGGCTCTGCCGGCGCTGAGTCGTGCTGATAAAATTCAGAAGCGTTGCGCAAAGCACGGCTTTGACTGGGATTCTGTGGGGCCGGTGGTTGATAAGGTGAAGGAAGAGCTTGATGAAGTGATGGATGAAGTCATTCAGGTGTCAGTTGATCACAGTAAGGTTGAAGAAGAAATGGGGGATTTACTGTTTTCGGTGGTGAACTTGAGCCGTCATTTGCAGGTTAAACCCGAACAGGCACTGCAGCGAGCCAATAAAAAATTTGAGCGACGTTTTCGCGAAGTTGAAAGAAAGGTGCAGCAACAAGGGAGGCGCATTGATGAATGCTCTCTGGATATGCTCGATGCCGAATGGGATAAAGTTAAAAAAGAAGAGTGATTAATGGCAAAACAGGGACGATAGGTGAAAAAAATGTCCCATTTTCTTTTTTTTGTTGGTGTTGTTTTCTCGGCTTTATCACGCGAAACGTAATCGCTATAAGTATAATTGATTTGAAACAAAAAAAAACGATGAGTGCTGTGATAGTTTTCACGTTGTGGAAAAAAATGTGTCTGGTATACTAATTTCCCGTCCAGATAGCTTTTTAAATCCTCTATAACCAATCTTCCAGGTTAAACATGACAACGAATTACATTTTTGTTACGGGCGGGGTCGTATCCTCACTTGGTAAAGGTATTGCTGCAGCCTCTCTGGCAGCTATTCTTGAAGCGCGTGGTCTTAAAGTGACCATGATGAAGCTAGACCCTTACATCAACGTTGATCCAGGCACAATGAGCCCGATCCAACACGGCGAAGTATTCGTTACGGAAGACGGTGCAGAGACCGACCTCGATTTAGGTCACTATGAGCGTTTCATCCGTACAAAAATGACCAAGCGTAATAACTTTACGGCTGGTCGTGTATACGAAGAGGTGTTGCGTAAAGAGCGTCGTGGTGACTACCTCGGTGCCACTATTCAGGTAATCCCGCATATCACGAACGAGATTAAAGATCGCGTGATTGCTGGTGCTGAAGGTCATGATATCGCTATTGTTGAAGTGGGCGGTACTGTCGGCGATATCGAATCACTGCCATTTATGGAAGCGATTCGCCAGTTAGCCGTGCAGCAAGGCCGTGAACGTACCATGTTCATGCACCTGACGTTGGTTCCTTACCTGGCAGCGGCCGGTGAAGTGAAAACGAAGCCGACTCAGCATTCAGTCAAAGAACTGCTTTCTATCGGTATTCAGCCTGATATCTTAATTTGTCGTTCAGACCGTGTTATTCCGGCCAATGAGCGCGCTAAGATCGCACTGTTCTGTAATGTGCCGGAAAAAGCGGTTATCTCGATGAAAGACGTAGATTCAATCTACAAAATCCCTCAGCTAATCAAAGCACAAGGTCTTGACGATCTGGTATGCAAACGCTTTGGTATTACAGCGCCGGAAGCGGATTTGGCGGAATGGGAGCAGGTGATCTACGAAGAAGCAAACCCTACTGATGAAGTAACAATCGGTATGGTCGGTAAGTACATTGAACTGCCTGACGCTTACAAATCGGTTAACGAAGCATTGAAGCACGCAGGCCTCAAAAACCGCCTGTCTGTGAAAATTAAATATATTGATTCACAAGACGTTGAATCTAAAGGCACGGAAGTGCTCGAAGGGCTAGATGCCATTTTGGTTCCTGGCGGCTTCGGCGGTCGTGGTGTTGAAGGTAAGATCCTGACTGCACAATATGCCCGTGAAAACAAAATTCCTTATCTGGGCATTTGCCTGGGTATGCAGGTTGCTCTTATTGAATTCGCACGTAACGTTGCGGGTCTTAAAGATGCACACTCGACTGAATTTAATCCTGAAACCAAGTACCCGGTTGTTGGTCTAATCACCGAGTGGGTTGATGGTGAAGGTCAGGTAGAGAAGCGTACAGAGACATCAGATTTAGGCGGCACAATGCGCCTTGGTTCTCAGCTATGCCACCTGAAAAACGGCTCTAAAGCGCGTGAGCTTTACGGTAATGCTACAATTCATGAGCGTCACCGTCACCGTTATGAAGTCAATAACAACCTGCTTCCTCAATTAGAGAAAGCGGGACTTAAAATTTCTGGTCTGTCAGCAGATAAGAAATTAGTCGAAATTATCGAGATCCCGAACCATCCGTGGTTCGTGGCTGCTCAGTTCCACCCTGAGTTCACATCAACACCTCGCGATGGTCATCCTTTATTTGAAGGTTTCGTGAAGGCAGCAGGCCAAAACCTGCGTGGTGAGCTTAAATAAGTAAGGATTACGGATAGCTGTAGTGATGATAGCTACAGCTGTTTTTTAGCTTTTAAATTGAAGATAAAGCAAGAGGAAACACAATGTCTAAGATCGTTAAAGTTCTAGGTCGTGAAATCATCGATTCACGTGGCAACCCAACTGTTGAAGCTGAAGTTCACCTGGAAGGTGGTTTCGTCGGTATGGCTGCAGCCCCTTCTGGCGCATCAACGGGTTCACGTGAAGCTCTTGAGCTACGTGACGGCGACAAGTCTCGTTTCCTAGGTAAAGGTGTTCTTAAAGCAATTGAAGCGGTAAACGGCCCAATCGCTGAAGCTCTACTTGGTAAAGATGCAAAAGACCAAGCGGCTATTGATCAGGTAATGATCGACCTAGACGGTACTGAAAACAAGTCTAAGTTTGGTGCTAACGCAATCCTGGCTGTTTCTCTGGCGAATGCTAAAGCAGCTGCTGCAGCTAAAGGCATGCCTTTATACGAGCACATTGCTGAGCTAAACGGCACAGCTGGCGTATTCTCTATGCCTCTTCCAATGATGAACATCATCAACGGTGGCGAGCACGCTGATAACAACGTTGATATCCAAGAGTTCATGATCCAGCCAGTTGGCGCGAAAACGCTTAAAGAAGCACTGCGTATCGGTGCTGAAGTATTCCACAACCTTGCTAAAGTACTTAAGGCTAAAGGCCTAAGCACTGCTGTTGGTGATGAAGGTGGTTTTGCTCCTAACCTAGAGTCTAACGCTGCTGCACTAGCTGCAATCAAAGAAGCTGTTGAAGCTGCAGGTTACGAGCTGGGTAAAGACGTTACTCTGGCAATGGACTGTGCTGCATCTGAGTTCTACGACAAAGAAGCTGGCCACTACAACATGAAAGGCGAAGGCAAAATCTTCACTTCTGAAGAGTTTAACTTCTACCTACAAGACCTTGCTAACCAATACCCAATCGTATCTATCGAAGACGGTCTTGACGAATCAGACTGGGCTGGCTTCAAGCACCAGACTGAACTGCTAGGCGACAAACTTCAAATCGTTGGTGACGATCTATTCGTTACAAACACGAAGATCCTTGCTGAAGGTATCGAGAAAGGCGTAGCTAACTCTATCCTGATCAAGTTCAACCAGATCGGTTCTCTAACTGAAACTCTAGCTGCAATCAAGATGGCTAAAGACGCTGGTTACACGGCTGTTATCTCTCACCGTTCAGGCGAGACTGAAGATGCAACTATCGCTGATCTAGCGGTAGGTACTGCTGCAGGCCAAATCAAAACTGGTTCTATGAGCCGTTCTGACCGTGTTGCTAAGTACAACCAGCTAATTCGTATCGAAGAAGCTCTAGGCGCGAAAGCACCTTTCAACGGCCTTAAAGAAGTTAAAGGTCAAGCTTAATTATTAAGCACTGACTTTGGGTAATTAACCCTTATTCTTCTGAAACCGCCTCTTTTGAGGCGGTTTTTTTATGTCTGAAGAACTTTTTATATCTGAATAACGCAGACTAAAAGCCTAACGCTAGTCACCAACAATGGTTTGTGGGATTATTACAAGTTGGATATTTTTAAAGAGTATCCATTCCCCCTGACTCGTTGCCCTGAAGAGGGTGAAACGAACGAGAGGAATGAATACTTACCCTAATACTAATCAGTATAATACAACTGGTCTAACGTATTTAACGCGAAAGTGGGGACATGCATGCGTCTGTTAACCGTGATGCTGCTGGCTGTTTTAGTTTGGCTGCAATATGACTTCTGGCTCGGGAAGAATGGCCTGATGGATTATTTAGCAGTAGAAGGCAATGTAAAAATACAACAGAAAGCAAATGCTGAACTTGTCCAGCGCAACCAGCAGATGTATGCCGAAATCCATGATCTTCACCGTGGTCAGGAAGCGGTAGAAGAGCGCGCCAGAAATGAACTTGGTATGATTAAGCCGAGTGAAACATTTTTTCGCATTGTGGGTGAAAGCAGCCCAAATTATTAACTCTTAACGAAACCTTGCCATGACCCAACAACTTACCGCCGTCGTACCTGCTGCCGGGGTCGGTAGCCGTATGGCGGCTGACCGGCCTAAGCAATATTTAGCCATTGCAGGTAAAACGATTTTGGAGCACACCGTTGATCGCCTGTTCAGCCTCCCGCAGATTGAACGGATAATTATTGCGATCAGTAACGGTGATCCCTATTTTCCTTCGCTGCCGCTTGCCAGCGATCCTCGGATTCAGGTTGTTGAGGGGGGGGCTGAGCGAGCAGATTCGGTGTTTGCCGGTCTTGCTGCCATTGTCGATGAGAACAGCTGGGTGCTGGTACATGACGCGGCAAGGCCATGTGTACGATTAGCGGATCTGGTGCGGTTGGTGGCGGCTGCGCTGCAAAGTGAAGATGGTGCGATTCTGGCGGCCCCTGTACGCGATACCATGAAGCGCGGCAGCCGGTCGCCTGTTAATAAACAGCAAAGTAATGTTCTGCATCACAACAGCCTGCCAGTTATTGCTGAAACCGTCGATCGTGACAACCTCTGGCATGCACTTACCCCGCAGATGTTTAGAGTGAAGCAATTACGGGAGTCATTGCAACAAGCGCTCAAAGAGGGTGCGGTTATTACCGACGAAGCGTCAGCTCTGGAATATTGTGGGTATTCCCCACTGCTGGTTAAAGGGCGGGCCGATAACCTGAAAGTAACCCAGCCTGAAGATTTAGCTCTTGCCGGCTTTTATTTGGAACAACTGATTAAGGAGCAGCCCTGATGCGAATTGGACATGGTTTTGATGTGCATAAGTTTGGCGGCGACGGCCCGGTGATCATTGGCGGGGTTGCTATCCCTTATGATCAGGGCTTAATTGCCCATTCTGATGGTGACGTTGCGCTTCATGCTGTGTGTGACGCTTTGCTGGGTGCCATTGGTGCCGGGGATATTGGCCGCCACTTCCCGGATACGGATGCTGAGTGGAAAGGGGCTGATAGCCGTTTCTTACTGCGTGACGTCTACAGTAAAGTAAAAGCAAAAGGCTACCGGCTGGGCAATCTGGATGTCACCATCATTGCCCAGGCACCGAAAATGGCACCGTATATTGATGAGATGTGCCAGGCAATTTCCGACGATCTGGAAACGGAAATTGAGAATATTAATGTTAAGGCGACAACCACTGAACGTCTCGGTTTTACGGGACGCAAAGAAGGCATTGCTTGCGAAGCTGTGGTCTTAATTCAAAAGGTATAACGATGTCTAATGTCATGGACAATTTTTGTTGGTTATATGAAAAACCAACGTGTCAGGGGCGGATCAAAGTCCAGCCTGACCACTTTGTAGTCAAAGAAAACTTAGGTTTTGATTTTGCCGGGCAAGGCGAACACTTTATGGTGAAGATCCGCAAGACAGGTGAAAACACCAAGTTTGTGGTCAATGAGCTGGCGAAAGCATGTGGCGTCAAATCGCGAGATGTGAGCTGGGCCGGCCTCAAAGATCGTCATGCGGTAACGGAGCAGTGGTTAAGTGTTCATCTGCCCGGAAAGCCAGATCCTGATTTAACTTTGTTTGTGGCAGAGCATCCGGGAGTTGAAGTCTTGGAAACCACCCGCCACGATAAAAAACTGCGTCCGGGCGATTTAGTCGGCAACTGGTTCCAGTTGCGCTTGCTTGAACTTGATAAGCCGGATGAACTGGCCGCCAAATTAGAGCAGGTGAAGTGCCACGGCGTGCCCAACTATTATGGTGAGCAGCGATTTGGGCATAGCGGTAATAATGTGGTGAAGGCGCGTAGCTGGGGGAATGACGAATTTCGAGTTCGAGACAAGAGTAAGCGCAGCTTTTATTTATCCGCGGCACGTTCTTGGCTATTCAACATGGTACTGTCGACGCGAATTGAGCAGGGCAACGTTCACTCGCTGATGCTGGGTGACAGTTTGCAAAATATGGGGGAAGAGAATGGCTTCCTGGCTGAAACGATTAGCCCTGAACTACAAACGAGCATTGATGAGGGGCGCGTAAATATTACGGCCCCCTTAGTGGGTGATAATGCCTTACCGACTCAGGCTGATGCAGAAGCATTTGAATTATCGGTGATTGAACAAGAGCCATTGCTGCTTAAATTGATCCGTGATAACCGTATGCGTCATGAGCGTCGTCCGTTATTGTTAAAGCCACAAGAGATGGAATGGCAATTCGATGGTGATGATCTCGTGCTGGCATTCGCCCTGCCGGCGGGTTGTTTCGCAACCTCTGTGGTACGCGAGCTAATAATGGAGCGTGAACGAGAGGATGGCGACCATGCGAATTTTAATCAGTAATGATGACGGTATTTTTGCCGAAGGCATTAATACGCTTGCCTCTGTATTGGGTGAGCTGGGGGAGGTTACCGTGGTCGCCCCGGATCGAAATCGCTCCGGGGCTTCAAACTCCCTATCACTTGATAATCCGCTGCGTATTCGCGAAGAAGGACCAGGTCGGATCTCTGTTGAAGGTACACCGACCGATTGTGTCCACTTTGCCCTGAATGAGTGGCTGGAATACCGCCCGGATATCGTGGTTGCCGGTATTAACCATGGTGCCAATCTGGGGGATGACGTCTTATATTCCGGTACGGTAGCGGCAGCGACGGAGGGGCATTTCCTTGGTGTGCCGGCAATAGCGGTATCGCTGGTGGGTTCCGTATACTTTGACACGGCAGCGCAGGTGGTCAAAGAGCTGGTTCGCAATTTGATTGATAAGCCGTTGCTCAACAATCAGATCCTTAATATAAATGTGCCGGATGTTCCTTTGGCGGAATTAACCGGTTGGCAAGTCACGCGACTGGGGGCACGGCACCGTGCAGAGCAGATGGTCAAAGATACGGATCCTCGTGGTAAAACTCTTTACTGGCTTGGTCCGCCGGGGCTTGGCCAGGATGCAGGTCCCGGTACGGATTTTCATGCCATCGAACAAAAATCGGTGTCTATTACCCCGCTGCAAGTTGATTTAACGGCTCATAATGCCATCGACAGTGTTGAGCTATGGATGAAAGAAGTGGAGATAAAATAAGGATGCGTTATGTGGAAGAACGTCACCGTTTGGTGGCCTTGTTGCGACGGCAGGGAATCCAAAATGAGCAAGTGCTGAATGCAATTGAAGCCGTTCCCAGAGAACTATTCGTTGATGAGGCATTTTCCCATAAGGCTTACGAAAATAATGCCTTACCCATTGGTAGCGGGCAGACGATTTCACAGCCTTATATCGTGGCTATAATGACAGAGTTACTGGATCTCAACCCTAACTCCAGAGTCCTGGAAATTGGCACCGGCTCGGGCTATCAGACGGCAGTTCTGGCACACCTGGTTAACCATGTTTACTCCGTGGAGCGAATAAAAGCACTGCAGTGGCAGGCTAAACGTCGCTTAAAACAGCTCGATCTGCATAATATTTCGACTAAACATGGGGATGGTTGGCTGGGGTGGCATAACAAAGGGCCTTTTGATGCCATTATTGTTACCGCTGCCGCAGAAACTATTCCTGAGGAATTACTTAAGCAGCTGGCTGATGGTGGCCGGTTAGTCATTCCTGTCGGTGATGAGTATCAGGTCCTGAAACAGATCACCCGTACCGGTGATACGTTTTCTTATCAGGACATTGAAGCCGTTCGATTTGTTCCACTGGTGGCTGGGGACTTAGCGTAAAGCCATGGAAGTGCGAGTGAGCAAGAACTTATCGCACTCATTGTCAATAGCAGCCGCTTGTCTGTTGCTATTGTCTGCCTGCAGCAGTCACGTGCCAGCACCGGTTTCGAGTATCGGAAAAGATTATTCACAACTCGATCGCGGCAGTCACCGCGGCAGTTACTACGAAGTTCAAAAAGGCGATACCCTTTACTTTATTTCTTATGTAACGGGGCGGGAGGTGAAGGACATTATTGCCCAGAATAAGATGTCATTCCCTTATACCATCTTTCCCGGACAAAAACTCCAGCTATGGAAACCTAAGTATGTGGCACCGGAATATGGCCATGCCGGTACGGTTGCCGTTATTAAACCCCCAGTAAAAACAACCAATAGCGCTCCCAAGGTAAAACCAAGCCCCAAGCCGCAGAGCAAGGCTCCTGTGAAACAGATAAATTCTGAGCAAAAAATAGCCAATAAAAATGTTGATCAGGATCGCACAAAGGAGTACTCTCAAAACACAAAAAGCAACAAAGTTGTCACAAATAACACAAAGAATACCAACAAGGTGGACCAATGGGCATGGCCAAGCAAAGGTTCGGTTATCGCAACCTTTTCCAGTTCTGATAATGGGAATAAAGGTATCGATATTTCAGGCCGGCGTGGACAGTCTGTGAGTGCATCAGCCGGAGGCAAAGTTGTATATGCCGGAAATGCACTCAGGGGATATGGAAATCTTGTGATCATTAAGCATAGTGATGATTATCTCAGTGCTTATGCGCACAATGACAAGGTGTTGGTTAAAGAGCAACAGACAGTAAAAGCCGGGCAGAAGATTGCTTCGATGGGAAGCTCGGGAACTAGCAGTGTCCGTCTGCACTTTGAAATTCGTTATAAAGGCAAATCCGTGGATCCTCTGAGGTATTTGCCGAAAAAGTAAAAATGAGATAATGAAGTTGTATGTCTTGCCTAGTATTGCTAACTCGCCATCTGGGAGGCGCTATGAGTAGAAGCAACACAGCCGCTAATATCGAAACTTTTAATTTTGATGAAGATATCGATTCAGACACCCCTGCTGTGGTTATAAAATCTGAGTCTGTAGAAGATATTAGCAACGAAGATGTCGATATTTCAAAATATGGGGCGACGAAAAAAGCCCTTGATGCAACGCAGCTCTACCTCGGAGAAATTGGCTTTTCTCCCCTGTTGACAGCCGAAGAAGAAGTGCTGTATGCCCGCCGGGCATTACGAGGGGACGAAGTCGCACGTAAGCGCATGATTGAAAGTAACTTGCGTCTGGTGGTCAAAATTTCCCGTCGTTACAGTAATCGTGGTCTGGCTTTACTGGATTTAGTTGAAGAAGGAAATCTGGGGCTGATCCGAGCCGTAGAAAAGTTCGATCCCGAGCGAGGCTTCCGATTCTCAACCTATGCGACCTGGTGGATCCGCCAAACCATTGAACGCGCGATCATGAACCAGACCCGCACCATCCGTTTGCCTATTCATGTTGTCAAAGAGCTCAATGTGTACCTCCGAACTGCCCGTGAGCTGGCGCAGAAACTGGATCATGAGCCGACAGCCGAAGATATCGCTTTTCAGCTGGAGAAGCCGGTTGATGACGTTAACCGAATGCTGCGTTTGAATGAACGTGTCAGCTCGGTGGATAACCCTATTGGCGGCGATTCAGAAAAAGCATTATTGGATATTATCCCTGATGAGAAAGGCGGTAGCCCTGAAACATCGACGCAGGATGATGATATCAAAACCTCGATTATCAACTGGTTGCAAGAGCTGAATCCTAAGCAGCGAGAAGTGTTAGCTCGCCGCTTTGGGCTGCTGGGCTATGAAGCTTCGACCCTGGAAGATGTTGGCCGTGAGATAGGCTTAACCCGCGAACGTGTTCGCCAGATCCAGGTCGAAGGTTTACGTCGTTTACGTGACATGCTGACCCATCAGGGTTTAAATATTGAATCGCTCTTTAATCAGGAGTTGTAATTCAACCACAATAGTAGCGGATTAAAAAAGGACGCCGGGGCGTCCTTTTTCTATGGCGGAATCGAGTGCCTAGGATCTAGGGTCACTTTACTCGCTTCTTATCCCGGGCTTATAACAATGCTTTCAGGCGATACAGCTCATCTAGCGCCTGACGCGGTGTCATTTCATCAGGGTTCAAGTTGGCTAATGCTTCTTCCGCTTCACTTGGTTCGGGGATCAGCGTCAGCTGATTTTCCTCTTTCGGTACGGCTGATGGCGAGCTTACCGCTTGCTGATGACCACTCGCTTCCAGTTGCTGCAACTTCACTTTTGCCCGCTTGATCACCGATTTGGGTACTCCGGCTAAACTCGCGACGGCTAATCCGTAGGATTTGCTGGCCGCGCCTTCCTGAACGGCATGCATAAAGGCTATCTCATCACCATGCTCAACGGCATCTAAATGGACGTTGGCCAGCCCTGAAAGCAGTGAGGGTAGTTCCGTCAGCTCAAAGTAATGGGTGGCAAACAGCGTCATGGCGGCAATTTTTTCTGCCAGCCATTCAGCACTGGCCCACGCCAGAGATAAGCCGTCATAAGTGCTGGTGCCGCGGCCTATTTCATCCATTAATACCAGGCTGCTGGGGGTTGCATTATGCAGGATGTTGGCGGTCTCGGTCATTTCGACCATAAAGGTCGAACGGCCGGAGGCCAGATCGTCCGACGCACCAATACGGGTAAAGATACGATCTAACGGACCAATCTTCACCGCTTCAGCAGGCACAAACGAGCCCACATGGGCCATCAATGCAATGAGTGCCGTCTGGCGCATGTAAGTGGATTTACCCCCCATGTTCGGGCCGGTAATGATCAACATCCGGCGATCCTGATGCAGTGAGATAGGATTCGCGATAAACGGTTCTTTAAGCACCTGCTCAACCACCGGGTGGCGGCCTGCGGTAATTTCAATGCCCGTTTCTGTCATCAACTGCGGGCGGCAGTAATTGAGGGTATCGGCACGTTCGGCCAGGTTAGTCAGTACATCCAGTTCCGACAGGGCATTGGCTGCGTTTTGCAGTTGCTCCAGATGTGGCAGCAACAGATCAAACAGCTCCTCCCACAGCTTTTTCTCTTGTGCTAAGGCTTTCGATTTAGAGTTGAGTACCTTATCTTCGTGCTCTTTCAGCTCAGGGATAATATAACGTTCGGCATTCTTCAGCGTCTGGCGGCGAACATAATGACTTGGCACCCGGTGGCTTTGGCCACGGCTCACCTGAATGAAAAAGCCATGAACCTGATTAAAGCCGACTTTCAGGCTGTCAATATCGTGATGCTCACGCTCGCGCGCCTCCAGATCGTCGAGATACTTGGTTGCGCCGTCAGCCAGATCGCGCCATTCATCGAGCTCGGCATTATAGCCCGGAGCCAACACGCCGCCGTCTCGGATGATAACCGGAGGATTTTCGATGATGGCACGTTCCAGCAGCCCGCACAGCTCATCCATGGGGGCGGCAAACTGGGCTAATTCACCGATCCGGGGCTGGTCAATTTCAGTCAATAGATCGGCCAGTTCCGGCAGATGCTGAAGCGCGGTACGCATACGGGCCAAATCGCGAGGGCGTGCAGAACGCAGTGCCAGGCGAGCCAGAATACGTTCCAGATCGCCCATATGGCGTAGCACGCCCGCGACATCGGCAAACATCCCGCTATCTTTAAATTCGGCAATGGCATCGAGGCGGTTGTTGAGCTGCTGAGGATCGCGGATTGGCTGGTGCAGCCAGCGTTTTAACAGGCGGCTGCCCATCGGGGTAGCGGTATGATCGAGTACCGAAGCCAATGTATTGTCAAATCCCCCCGCCAGATTTTGGGTCAGCTCCAGATTGCGACGGGTTGCCGCATCCAGGATCACGGCATGATCTTTGCGATCTAAGGTGATCGCGCGAATATGAGGAAGCGCGGTGCGCTGGGTGTCTTTAACATACTGCAGCAGGCAGCCGGCAGCACAGAGACCGCGTTCAGCCGGCTCGACGCCAAAACCGACTAAGTCACGGGTACCAAATTGCATGGTCAGCTGTTGGCGCGCGGTAGCGAGGTCAAATTCCCACACCGGGCGACGGCGCGTGCCTTTTATCGGCTCAACGATTTGTGGTCGGGCAAAGTCTTCCGGGTAGAGCAACTCGGCAGGGCTGGTGCGTTGTAGCTCTGCCTGCATGGCTTCTTCTGTATCCGGCTCTGAAAGCATAAAGCGGCCGGAGGTGATATCCAGGGTGGCGTAGCCAAAGCCCTGACTGTTGTGGTAAATCGCGGCAATCAGGTTATCCCGGCGTTCATTTAATAACGCTTCATCACTGACCGTACCA
This sequence comes from Photobacterium sp., assembly GCF_033720175.1. Taxonomy (GTDB): domain Bacteria; phylum Pseudomonadota; class Gammaproteobacteria; order Enterobacterales; family Vibrionaceae; genus Photobacterium. Next base: position 7,674 of record NZ_JAWWDA010000018.1, on the reverse strand, counting down.
GGCGTAACAATACGGACTACCTGACGTTCAACCGGCCCTTTGCTGGTTGCCGGATCGCCGATTTGCTCACAAATCGCGACAGAAACGCCTTGCTGAACCAGTTTTGCCAGATATCCTTCAACAGCATGGTAAGGCACACCGGCCATCGGAATTGGCTGGCCGTTGGAGGAGCCGCGCTTTGTCAGAGAAATATCGAGTAATTGAGAGGCTTGCTTAGCATCATCAAAAAATAGTTCGTAGAAATCGCCCATACGATAGAACAACAGAATATCAGGGTTTTCAGCCTTAATTCGTAAAAATTGCTGCATCATTGGAGTGTGTGTCTCTAAACCTTTCACTGTCACGATATTGCCTGCTGTTGGTGCCGGATTAACCTGCTGTTGATGCTGGGTCAAAAATTGCCGGGTTAAATTCTGATAGCTAAGGATACGTGAATCGGGCAGGGTGGCAAAGTAGCAATCGAGATATGAATCGCGAGTGGCGAGGTTCAAGTTTCTCGATTCTGGTTTCTGGTCTCTCTATACTCGATTCTATTGTTAGAAAAAGGGAAGCGATATATGGAAAAAATACAGCAGCTTGCTGAGCGTTTGGGCGAAGCGTTAGAACGCAGAGGTTGGGTTGCGACAACGGCTGAATCATGTACCGGTGGTGGCGTGTCGACCGCCATCACCGATATTGCCGGCAGCTCAGGCTGGTTTGATCGCGCTTTTGTCACCTATAGCAATGAAGCCAAACAGCAAATGCTAGGAGTTCAGGGTGAAACACTGGCTGAACATGGGGCCGTCAGCGAGGCCGTGGTCAGGGAAATGGCCACTGGGGCACTGAACAATTCTAATGCCACGATCAGTGTGGCGATCAGCGGTATTGCCGGTCCTGGCGGCGGCACAGAAACCAAACCGGTAGGGACGGTCTGTTTCGCCTGGGCGGACAGTACCGGTTGGTTGCAGCTTGAGACCTGTTTGTTTGACGGCGATCGCAATGCCGTTAGGCAGCAAGCGATTGAAAAATCCTTATCTGGCATGCTGCAGCGTTTACAGGCTCTGGGCTAAGCAAATCTCCGGGTGAGCGGGGTACAGACAGCAAGAGAAAAAATTTTCATACAGTGCTAGACACTGTATGAATAGACAGTATACTAACCGACATAAGTTTACTTCAGTATTTAATTTAAGCATCCGTTGGAGAGTCGAATGAACGACAACAAACAGAAGGCTCTTGCCGCAGCGTTAGGCCAGATTGAAAAGCAGTTCGGTAAAGGCTCCATCATGAAGTTGGGCGATAACCGTACGATGGATATCGATACGATTTCAACTGGCTCCCTGTCGCTGGATATCGCGCTGGGTGCTGGCGGTTTGCCAATGGGTCGCGTAGTTGAAATTTACGGTCCAGAATCATCGGGTAAAACGACATTAACGCTGGAAACCATTGCGTCTGCGCAACGAGCAGGCAAGACCTGTGCATTCATCGATGCTGAACACGCTCTAGACCCAATCTATGCTCAAAAGCTGGGGGTTGATATCGACCAGCTCTTGGTTTCTCAGCCAGATACTGGTGAGCAAGCTTTAGAAATCGTTGATGCCCTAGCTCGCTCAGGTGCTGTCGATGTGATTGTGGTCGATTCCGTTGCTGCTCTAACGCCAAAAGCAGAAATTGAAGGTGAGATGGGCGATTCGCACATGGGCTTGCAAGCGAGAATGCTATCCCAAGCCATGCGTAAGCTCACGGGTAGCTTAAAGACCTCAAATTGCATGTGTATTTTCATCAACCAAATCCGAATGAAGATCGGTGTGATGTTTGGTAACCCTGAAACCACCACAGGCGGTAATGCCCTGAAATTCTATGCTTCTGTACGTCTGGATATTCGCCGTACCGGCGCGATTAAAGATGGCGATGAAGTGGTCGGTAATGAAACTCGCATCAAAGTGGTTAAGAATAAAATTGCGGCGCCGTTTAAGCAGGCTGAGACACAAATTCTTTACGGCCAAGGCTTCAACCGCAATGGCGAGCTGATTGATTTAGGTGTGAAGCACAAGCTGGTAGAAAAAGCCGGTGCCTGGTACAGCTATAAAGGCAATAAGATTGGCCAGGGTAAAGCAAACTCATGCAAGCACCTGGTTGAAAACCCGGCAATTGCAGAAGAAATCGATAAACTGTTGCGCGAGATGTTATTAGCACCGGCAACATTGGAATCTGCTGACAGCAAAAAAGAAGAGACCGCAGAAGAAAAAGAAGCATTTTAATTACCTAGAGTAGCCGCTGCATCAGCATGCGATGAATGTGAAAAGAATTTAAAAACGGGCTTTGTACTAGGTACAAGGCCCGTTTTTTCCGTTGGAGAATAGTCTGCATGAGAAATAAAACGAATAAGCAATCAGCCCAAGAGGCGGCGGTTGGTTACCTGTCACGCAGGGATCATGCCGAAACTGAATTACGCCGTAAATTGACAACCCGCGGTTTTGAGGCTCAGGAAATAGATCTGGCGATCAGCCATTGTCAGGAATATGGCTGGCTTAACGATACCCGGTATGCCGCCATGATGGTGCGTAACGGTGTTGCCAAAGGCTGGGGTGCATTGCGGATCAAACAAGAAATGAAAATGAAGGGGGTCGGGGAAGATATCGTCAATCATGCTATTGATGAGTCCGATATTGACTGGTACGAACACGGTAAAGAGGTCGCGCAGCGAAAATTTGGTGAAACGGTCATCGATTCTCCGAAAGAAAAAGCACGTCGATTTCGTTTTTTGCAGTATCGCGGCTTCGATTTTGACCAAATCAACTATGCTTTGGCTGCCACAGACGAGTAATTTTCCTTAATTCGTAACATAACATTTCCTGTATTCGCTGTGGTTGTTTTACAATGGCCGCCAAAAAATTTATCTTAGTCCGATACAGTCGCGTAAATGCGATTTTTCTGGTTTCTATAAAAGCATCTATTCAGGATTTCCCAATGTACATGAGCACTGATGAGATTCGCCGTGCGTTTCTAGCGTTTTTTGAGAGCAAAGGCCACCAAATCGTGGAAAGCTCTTCTCTTGTACCTGCGAACGACCCAACACTGTTGTTCACCAATGCAGGTATGAACCAATTTAAAGATACTTTTCTGGGGCTTGAAAAGCGCAGCTACACTCGAGCGACGACAGCTCAGCGCTGTGTACGTGCCGGTGGTAAGCACAATGACCTTGAGAATGTAGGTTTTACTGCCCGCCACCATACTTTTTTTGAAATGCTGGGTAACTTCAGTTTTGGTGATTATTTCAAGCAAGATGCCATTAAGTATGCTTGGGAGTTCTTAACGGAAGAGCTAAAGTTGCCTCAGGATCGCCTGTTGGTAACCATTTACGAAACTGATGACGAAGCGTTTGAGATCTGGAATAAACAAATGGGTATTCCAGCCGATCGAATTGTCCGTATCGGCGACAATAAAGGGGCACCGTACGCGTCAGATAACTTCTGGCAAATGGGCGATACGGGACCATGTGGTCCTTGTACTGAAATCTTCTATGATCATGGTGAACATATTTGGGGTGGCCGTCCAGGCACTCCTGAAGAAGATGGTGACCGTTTCATCGAGATCTGGAACAACGTATTCATGCAGTTCAACCGTCAGGCTGACGGCACGATGGAGCCGCTTCCAAAGCCTTCTGTTGATACGGGTATGGGTATCGAGCGTATTGCTGCAATTATGCAGGGCGTCCACTCGAACTACGAGATCGACATCTTCCAGACCCTGATTAAAAAATCGGCTGAAGTGATTGGTTATGAGGATCTGTCTAACCAATCTCTTCGCGTGGTTGCTGACCACATCCGTTCTTGCGCATACCTGATTGTTGATGGTGTTATGCCGTCAAATGAAGGCCGTGGTTACGTTCTGCGTCGTATCATTCGCCGTGCGGTACGTCACGGTAATAAGCTGGGCGCTAACGGCGCCTTCTTCTACAAGCTGGTGGGTCCATTAGCTGAAATCATGGGCACTGCCGGTGAAGAGCTGAAGAAGCAGCAAGCGATTGTTGAAAAAGTACTGAAAATTGAAGAAGAAAACTTTGGTCGCACACTTGACCGTGGTTTGACAATCTTGAATGACGCTTTAGATAGTTTAAGCGGCAAAGAGCTTGATGGTGAAACGGTGTTTAAACTGTATGACACCTACGGTTTTCCGGCAGATTTAACCAACGATGTCGCTCGTGAGCGTGGCTTTACGATCGATGAAAATGGCTTTAACGATGCGATGGAAGCTCAGCGCCAGCGCGCGCGTGAAGCGGGACAGTTTGGTGTCGATTACAATACCGCAATCAAAGTTGATGTTGAAACTGAGTTCTGTGGTTACAACGCCACCGAAGCCCAAGCCTGCGTTATTGCGATTTACCGTGACGGTGAAGCTGTTGACAGTATTAATGCCGGTGATGACGCACTGATTATACTCGATAACACACCATTCTACGCCGAGGCTGGTGGTCAGTGTGGTGATGCTGGTGTTATGACGGCTGAAGGCACACAGTTTAACGTCGCTGACACCCAGAAATTTGGTACAGCGATTGGTCATAAAGGTGCAATGGTTGAAGGTGCCCTGAAGGTTGGCGATAAGCTAACGGCGCACGTTGACGCGCAGCGCCGTATGGCGATTAGCCTGAACCACTCAGCGACGCACTTGATGCACGCAGCACTGCGTAACCTCCTTGGTGAGCATGTTGCTCAGAAAGGTTCTCTGGTGAAGCCGGAATCATTGCGTTTCGATTTCTCAAATCTTGAAGCGGTAACGCCTGCGCAGTTGCGTGAGATTGAACGCGTGGTGAACGAACAAATTCGGATGAACCACCGTATTGATACCAACATCATGGATATCGAATCGGCGAAACAGAAAGGCGCCATGGCCCTGTTTGGCGAAAAGTATGATGATGAAGTACGCGTACTGAGCATGGGCGATTTCTCGACCGAGCTTTGTGGTGGTATTCACGCGAAGAATACCGGCGATATTGGCCTGTTCAAGATCACTTCTGAAGGTGGTATTGCGGCAGGTATCCGCCGTATTGAAGCAGTCACTGGCGCGGCGGCAATTGATGCTCTGCATGCGCAAGAAGCATTGCTTTCTGAAACGGCTGGCTTAGTGAAGTCAGACGTGTCATCCGTCGTAACCAAAGTGAGCGCGCTGGTTACGCATAGCAAGCAACTGGAAAAAGAAATTCAGCAACTGAAAGATAAACTGGCTGCGCAAGAAAGTGCAGACATTATCAATCAGGCGCAAGAGATCAACGGCGTAAAAGTACTGATCTCTAAATTGGACGGTGCCGACAACAAAGCACTACGAGGCATGGTTGATGATCTAAAGAACCAGCTCGGTAGCGGTATTGTTGTATTGGGCAACGTCAGTGGCGACAAAGTTGGTTTAATCGCAGGCGTCACCAAAGACCTGATCGGCAAAGTAAAAGCCGGTGAGCTTGTCAACATGGTAGCCCAGCAAGTAGGTGGTAAAGGTGGCGGTCGTCCGGACATGGCACAGGCAGGTGGTACTGATGCAAGTGCTCTTCCTGCTGCGCTAGAGTCAGCACAGACATGGATCGCTGAGCGCCTGTAAGGCGCCCTTTAGCAATATGTATGGTAACGGGGTATTAGCCCCAGGACGGTGAAGTAAAGTGACGCAGAACGCGTGTAAGTCGCTGATAGTGCAAAAGTTTGGTGGAACATCAGTTGGATCGATAGAACGTATCCAAGCTGTGGCCGAACGAGTCATTGAAGCCAAAGAAGAAGGCAAGCAACTGGTTGTGGTTGTTTCTGCCATGTCTGGCGAGACTAATCGTCTCCTAGGCCTTGCACAGCAGATCGATGCTGTGCCTGCAGAGCGAGAACTTGACGTTCTCATGTCAGTGGGTGAACAAGTCTCAATGGCTTTGCTCGCAATGATGTTGAATAAAATGGGTCATAGTGCGGTATCGTTGACCGGTTGGCAGGCAGGAATAAAAACTGACAGTCAATATAATGATGCGAACATTATCCATATTGATCCTAGTCATATTCAACAATTGCTTGAGCAAGACCAGATTGTGATAGTCGCTGGCTTTCAAGGCATTACTGATGAAGGGGATATAACAACCCTAGGCCGCGGAGGTTCGGATACCACGGCTGTTGCACTGGCAGGCGCTTTAAACGCCGATGAGTGTCAGATCTTTACCGACGTGGATGGCGTATATACATGCGATCCGCGTTTAGTACCGCAAGCTCGTCGCCTGGATGTCGTTCATTTCGATGATATGACATCAATGGCGCGAAACGGTGCGAAAGTGCTACAATTACAGTCAGTTGAATATGCAAGACAGCATGGTGTTCCACTCAGGGTACTTTCTTCGTTTGAAGAAGGGGAGGGAACACTGGTAAGTTTCGAGTCCTCTGCTGCATCTGATGTCGTGGGGATAGCGCTGAAAAATCAGCAGACGCTGCTTGATGTTGATATGCCAATCTCTGAATTACAGGAACAGCTTAACCTGTTCGGTATGCAGTGCTGGTGTAAGGCGGTTACTGCGGATTTAACACAAATCGTTACAGCAAATGAAGATTTGGCGCGCCTAAAACTCGTGCTGGATAAAAAGATGCACCAGGTGGCAGCCGTTTCTACCTTATCGGTAGTCGGCGATAACGTGCAGGACAAAGTTGATCATGTTTGTACTGTACTCGCGGAAGCTGGCGTTCTGGTTCATCAGAAAAAACGATCTGCTCATTGTCTTTCTCTGTTGATAAATGAGGGTGATCATCAATTAGCTGTAGATGTGGTCCACAAAAGGTTTGTGGTTGAGCCAGAAAGTCTGGATAATCGACCACTTCTCGCTGTTTCTTGAGCAGTGACCATTTACGGGCTTATTAAAACGGGCTCGTAAATATTGTTGGATAATAAACGTTAAATTCTTATAAAATCGAGATAACTCAAGGAGCACACGAATGCTAATTTTGACTCGTCGCGTAGGTGAGACGCTAATGATTGGTGACGAAGTAACTGTCACCGTACTAGGCGTTAAAGGTAATCAGGTTCGCATTGGTGTTAATGCACCGAAAGAAGTATCTGTTCACCGTGAAGAAATCTATATGCGAATTCAAGCGGAAAAAGAAGCTGGTACTCAAGGTTCTGGTAACTACTAATAAAGAAAGGTCGGCTATTCTCGCTGGCCTTTTTTGTGTCTGAAGAAATCCAGTAACCCTCCATCCTCCAATCCTGATTTACTGAAAATACGCCAGATATTTCGGTAGTTACGTTGGTTTAGTTGTCGTATTGACTATTAAGTATCCATGCGTGCTGCGATTGTCGTTTTTGGGCAATAAAGTATTTGACTTATTTTGGCTTGGCAGTAATATGACCCCCCGCAAGACGGTGAGGTGGCCGAGAGGCTGAAGGCGCTCCCCTGCTAAGGGAGTATACGGTTTATCCCGTATCGAGGGTTCGAATCCCTCCTTCACCGCCATTCCTTGTTAAGGATTGCGGAAACAGTTTTACAGTGCGCGCGTAGCTCAGCTGGATAGAGTACCTGGCTACGAACCAGGCGGTCGGAGGTTCGAATCCTCCCGCGCGCACCATCATTTAAAAGCAATGAGATGTTTTTGACAGCTTGTTGTTGTAAACCAAATTTATTGTGCGCGCGTAGCTCAGCTGGATAGAGTACCTGGCTACGAACCAGGCGGTCGGAGGTTCGAATCC
>NZ_JAWWDA010000017.1:0-87143 GCF_033720175.1 Photobacterium sp. | reverse complement strand
GACTGTGCCAATATCATTCCTCTGCAGGAATCATACTGTTCGGTCACTCAGTTCATTGATAAATCTTTCGACTTAACTTTTTCACGAGTGCCCACACAGATTGCATGGTCAAATTGTTAAAGAACGTTATTGCCTCGGCTATCTACTCGGTAGTTTGTCGTGACAACGGAAGCGAATTATAGGGAGTCCCCGATAATCTGCAAGCCTTAATTTTAATAAAACACTCAACCGGTTACTTTTTAGCCAACCACAAGAAATCCGAGGATGTTTCATGCTGTTTGTCGAAATTCACTCTTTACCTGGCGAGTATTAGAATAATGACACGCATCAGCATGATCACCCACTTTTTCCAATAATAGCGGCCTTTCTTCTCGGCACCTGTCTGTCGCATATGGGCAGCGAGTATGAAAATGACAACCTTTGGGTGGGTTAATCGGTGAAGGCAACTCACCTTCCAGTACCGTCCTACTGCTGTTTCTTTGCCGGGGATCGGCAACCGGTATCGCAGACAATAATGCCTTTGTATAAGGGTGTAGAGGTGAGCTATAAACCTCTAATGCATGCCCAATTTCCACTATTTTACCCAGATACATGACAGCAACGCGATCTGATATATGCTTAACTACTGATAAGTCATGGGCAATAAAGATTAAAGTTAGATTCATCTCTTGCTGCAGTTCCAACAATAAGTTAAGGATTTGCGCCTGCACTGATACATCCAAAGCCGATACGGATTCATCACATACAATGAGCTTAGGCTTTAATGCAATCGCACGGGCAATACCAATACGCTGACGCTGACCACCAGAAAACTCATGAGGGTAACGCTCTGCAGCACCGGCAGGTAAACCTACTTTTACCAACAGATCTTTTACCCATTCTTTTCGTTCCGCCGGCTTACCTATCTTATGAATAATAAATGGCTCTTCAATTATCATTCCAACAGTATGGCGAGCATTCAGTGATTCCGTCGGATCCTGAAAGATAACCTGCATTTCCTGACGAAGTGAACGCATCTCTTTTACTGACAAATGGGTAATATCACGCCCTTCAAAAAAGATCTTACCTGCGGTAGGTTCAAACAATTTTAATAACGTTAGCCCGAGTGTACTTTTCCCGCAGCCTGATTCACCAACCAAGCCCAGCGTCTCTCCTTGCTTAACGGAAAAACTTACCCCGTCTACGGCATACACCGTGTAGCCCTTTCTTAAGATACCGCCACCGGAAAAGAAGTATTGCTTAAGATCTTCAACACGCAGTAATTCCGACATTAGCTTACCTCCATCCAATGATGGCAACTCACTTTGTGAGATCCCTTTAACTGAGTCCAGGCTGGGACAAGGTCACGGCACTCATCAGTAGCATAACGGCAACGAGTACAGAAACGGCAACCATCAGGCATTTCGTTTAACGGAGGAACGTTGCCCGCTATCGTATCCAGCTTTTGTTTATGCGCGGTATGCTGCGTTGGCATCGATTTAAGCAAGCCAAGTGTATAGGGGTGTTTTGGCTTCTCAAATAAGGTGAAAATATCAGCCATTTCCACCACTCGCCCAGCATACATAACAACAACGTCATCACACATTTCAGCGACCACGCCTAAATCGTGGGTAATGAAAATAATCGCCATCCCCGTGTCACGTTGTAGCTCACGCATTAAATCGAGAATCTGCGCCTGCACGGTCACATCAAGTGCTGTTGTGGGTTCATCACAGATAAGGATATCGGGTTTACACGCCAGCGCGATGGCTATCATGACTCGCTGACGCATGCCGCCTGAAAGGTTGTGCGGATATTCTGATATACGCTGTTCCGGTGATGGGATCCCAACCTTAGCTAGCATATCAATCGCAAATTTCAGGCGATCTTTTTTATCTAAATCACGGCGGTGTAATTCGAGAACCTCACACAGTTGTTTACCTATGCTGTGCACCGGATTCAGCGCCGTCATCGGATCCTGAAATATCATAGAGATACGGTTACCCCGCATCGCATAGAGTTTTTCAGGTGGCAAATCAACAATGTTCGCTCCCCGATAAATGATCTTTCCACCAGTAACTTGCCCGTAAGGTCTCGGCAACAGGCCCATGACGGACATAGCGGTCACGCTCTTTCCGCACCCGGACTCACCGACAATCCCTAATGTTTGCCCTTTCTTTACGGTGAAGTTAACACCATCAAGAACACGCACGACACCATCATCGGTCACGAATTCTGTCACAAGATCGTTGACTTCCAGTAAGACTTCATGGGTCATAACCGCTACTCCCATGTCTATAATTTATAGGTATCATCGATGACAGTGACAGGTTCGAAATGCTTCCCCTTTTTCATGGCAGACAAGGTTTCTTTCTTTATTTCCTCGTCAATCCAGAATGTTGACAGATCTATCGGAGAAAACATGGCTTCTGTCAGTTTAGTCATCGCAGGAGTCGGATATTTCAGCCAACGCCAATATCCTTCGCGGGTGTACGGCACGATATAACCAGGAATGATCACACTCGCATCTGCAACAGTTTGTTGAATCTGTCGGGATATCGCCCTCTTCCGGCCTAAATCAAATTCAGCCCGATAAGCCATGATCAACTTATCCAGCTCTGGCGAGCTGTAGTTAGTAAAATTATTCGTCTGTGGCTTAGTGGCATTATCCGAGTGGAAATATTCCCAATATTGCGGAATATAACTGGTCCCCATGTTATGAAATGAAAGTTCATGCTTTTTCTCAAGCACGTACTTAAATGCAGAAGATCCATCAACTAAATTCAACGTCAGCTCCAGACCGGCTTGCTTCGCCTGTTCTTTCAGGTAGGCGATACGCGGGGTATGGGCAGAATAAGAATAGGTCACGGCAAACATCAGCTTCTCGCCACGGCTGTTGACTCGGATCCCGTCTGGCCCTACCTGATCAAACCCAGCCCGGATAAAATAGTCTGCAGCGCGGTTCGGATCAAACGGGTCAGGCTTAATATCAGTATTGGTGTATTCACCATGTCCGACACCAAGTCCATTCGGTTTACGGACATAATCACCACGCAATACTTTTTCAATCATGCCATCAAAGTCAATGGCGAGTGCCAGACCTTTCCGGACATTGATATCATCCAGATGAGGCTTGGCGGTGTTGATCCAGACTCCACCGCTACCTTGAGGTAGCTGGTTATACCCCCAAAACCGATTGATATAGCCGTTCTGGTAAGGCTCGCCATTTGATTTCTCATGCCAAAGCGAAGGCATAATCAAACCAAAGGCATCAAGATCACCTTTCTCAAAATATTTTTGCGCAATATCCTGATCGCGGATCACTTTGATCCGGATCTTCTCTACGTTATAACGATTTTTATAATACTTATTGGAGTAGCCCCACCAGTCCCGCCCTACATGTTTAAAGCTAATAGATTTACCTTTCTTCACTTTATCCACATAGTACGGCCCCGATGACGGTTCTGCTTTAAAGTTATAAAGACGAACGAAATTGTCATCAACCCCATCACTGTTTTTGTCAACTCTCGGTGTGTAAAAATGGGCAGGACGGGGTTGAATGTCATAAAGCGTCGTCATTAAATCTTCCCGGTTTTTAGCCTTTGTCGACGTAATGACAATGGTATGATCGTCAATTTCACCTACCCCCTCCACCTGCTCGGTGAAGTAGTTGTTGTACCAAGGTGCCACAATATCTTTTGAACGCATTAACTGGACCGCAAATTTGAAGTCTTCGGCTGTAATGGGTTTACCATCAGACCACTGGGCGTTGGGATTTATTCGAAAATAAATACTTTTATTATCCTTCCCATAAGCCCATTCGTTCGCAAGTTCCGGAATCCATTTATAAGTAATGGGGTGTCGCCTGACTAAGTTAGGGCGAGTATCTAATAGCCAATGCCTGAAACTACCGTTTGAATCAGGCCCAACAATTCGGAATGTTTGTGGAAAGCTCTGAAGGTAGGTGCGGAAAGTTCCACCGAACTGAGCATCACTCGACGCAAAAATAGGTTCATTCGGGTTTGATATCCACTCTAGATCATCAGGCAACGTTGCTGCATGCACGGTAAAACCTAGTGCGGATATCATCGCTAAGGCGGATAATTTTATTTTTTCATACATCATTAACATCCTTGTTGATACGGTAGATCTTAAATATAGCGGGTATATTTTTTAGGGTCGAAAGCTTCACGGATTGCTTCCCCAATAAAGGTCACCATCACCAGTACCATAACAATGGCAGCAACAACGGAAGAAGCTATCCATGGCGAGTCCAGATTCGATTTTCCCTGTTGTAACAAATCGCCCCAACTCGGTGTGGGAGGCATCAAACCAAGCCCTAAATAATCCAGCGCCGTTAACGCGGTAATATTGGCCGCTATGGTAAAGGGGGCCAGAGTCACAATCATGACCATGGTGTTTGGCAATATATGCCTGAACACAATCCTTGCAGTCGATGCACCTAAGGCACGGGCTGCCATCACATATTCCCGAGCCGACTCTTTGTAAGTCATGGTGCGCATGTACCAGGTCATTCCCATCCAGCCAAACAGTACATTTATCGCGACAAACAAGGTAAAGGTGGGTCGGGTGATCGATACCAGGATCATAATTACATACAGGAAAGGAACCATTGACCAAACTTCAATAAAGCGCTGGGCTATCAAGTCAAATTTCCCGCCCCAAAATCCCATCGCACAGCCGACAGAAACGCCGATTGCATACGAAATCACCATGGTCGTTAAGGCAAAGCCCATAGCAATGCGAAAACCATAAAAAAGACGGGCTAAAATGTCGCGGCCGATGGTATCGGTCCCCAGGTAATGTTGATCGTCAAAGCTTGGAGCTGTTGGCGGGTATTCACCACTAAAATCCTGTTCGTAGGGATTCCATGGCACTAACGGCAAGATAACAAAATTATCGCCATTCTGCTGCTCAAAAAGCTGCTGTAATTCTCTGTAATCAGCCTCTTTAGAGTAATCTAAGCCAAAATCGGTTCCCGGCCTGACATCACTCATCACCGGAAAATAGTAGTCGCCACTGTATCTGACGACGAGCGCCTGACTATTGATCAAAAACTCGGCAAAAAGAGAGAGTATCAGTAAACAAGACAAGATTAAAAATGACAGATACCCGCGTCTGATTTCTTTAAATCGCTTGATTTTCTTTAGTGTTAACGGATTTATTCTCATCAGTCTAGGCTCCGAACTTCACTCGAGGATCAACAATCGCGACGCAAACATCCGACAGAATATTGCCGATCATCAGTAATACCGCATTAATCGCAACAATCCCCATAACAACAGGGTAATCCCGCTCCATAATCGCTTCATACCCTAGCAAACCCACACCATCTATATTAAAAATAACTTCAATAAGAAATGAGCCGGTCATGAAAAATAGCAGGGAGTTACCAAAATGGCTTGCTACCGGTATTAGGCTATTACGCAGAGCGTGCTTGCGTACTGCTTGTGGAAACGGCAGGCCTTTGGCTATAGCAGTTCGTACATAATCTGATGATAAATTTTCCATCAGATTATTTTTCATTGTCATGGTTAGCGTGGCAAAATCGCCAATCAAATAACAAATCAACGGCAACACAGCGTGCCACATAATGTCTTTCACTTGATCGTAAACGCTCTCATAGTCGTCAAAATCATCATCGACAAAGCCCCCCATCGGAAACCATTCAAGGTGATAGCCGAATAAGGTGATCAGCAAAACCCCAACGACGTATCCAGGCAGTGCATAGCCGACAAAAATAACAATGGATGATCCCGAATCAAACACACTGCCATGTCTCATGGCTTTGAAGTAGCCAAGGGGAATAGAAATGAAATAGCTGATAAAAAAGGTCATTCCCCCATAGAACGCCGAAACGGGTAGCCGCTCGGCGATCATGTCCCAGACAGGTTCGTAATAACGGGTCGATTCACCCAAATCGAGCACGACTAATTTAGCGAGCCAGTCGGTATAGGCTTCGAGCGCCGGTTTATCTAACCCGTAAAAAGCATTCAATTCTGCTATCTGATCTTCTGATAACGCGCTACTGCCACCCGGTGTTGTCATCGATGATGCAGCATCTCCTTTTGCCTGCATACTGGCCAGCATCCGCTCAACCGGCCCCCCCGGCACAAAACGGGTGATCGTGAAAATAAGAAGGGTTATACCAAGAAATGTCGGGATGACTAACAGCATCCGACGGAAAAAATAGGACAACATCTGCAGACTAACTCCTTGTCTTCAGTAATTTAGGCTCCTGCCATTAATAATGTCATTATCAATCACCGCACAGAGCAATAGCAACGAGCAACTGCGGATATGTGAGAGAGAATCACCACAACGAATATCGACGGATAGACAAATCACAGCGTTGATTAGCTATTATTTTAGCGTACGGAGCACTCCACGGCCGGGAATCACATGTCTCCGTATTTCTTCTCCCCCAGAAACCAAAAAACCCGGCCAATAGGGCCGGGGGGAAAAAGACATGGCTTAAAAGGAATTACCAGTAAACACGCGCACCGATAGCAAATTTACTTTCGCTATCCACTTCTGTTGGGGCAATAGTTGTATCTGAGCCTTTGTTACTGTAGCCCAGGGTACGACCATCTGCGTAAGCGTATTCAGCATAGATACGAGCCCACTTGTTAAAATGATAAACAGAGCCGATGTGGAATCCTTTGCTATCACCATCTTTTAGCGATGATTCTGATGCATCCTGATCAGTAAAATCAAACCCCGCATAAGTTGTAGCCTTGTCAGTCCAGCTGTATGTACCGCCTACACTGTAGCCATTTTCTTTGATCTTCTGGCCTCCTTGACTTTCAAGTTCAGCGTTGTAGTAAGTAAAGCCAATCAATGCAGCACCAACCGTATATTCAACCGTACCTTCAAAATACGTATTTTGAAGATCCGCTTTAACGTCCTCTTCACTTTTCAGCGTTGTCAGTGCACCTGTAACTTTATCTTTCACTTCCTCTATTGTATGGGTACCAACTTTATAAGCTTTATCGCGATTCTGACCGCCACCGAAGTGCAGGTTAAAGTCACCTAAGCTGGTACCGGCATACAGTTCAGCCAGCTCCTGATTGGTATCATCTTCAGATAGGCCATAGTTACCAGCAACCCAGAAGCTTTCGCCTTCATAGTTATACTTGATCAGTGAATCGTGACGCGCACCAGAAAGCGTCGCGTGACGCAATGCAGAACCACCAAAGAAGTAGGAATAATCGGCACCCCATGTATCATCCGAAACAACCCACTGACGGCCGAAAGTAAATTTACCGACATCCGTATCTACACCGGCATAATGCAGGCGGTTTTTCATCGCGTAATCTTTTTCCTTGGTTTTGTAGTTCAAACCAAATTCAACCTTACCAAACACATCCACTGTATCGGTAAGCTTGTATTGTGCTGTAACGCCGGCACGAGAAGACCCTGCGTTTAACGTGACATCCTTATCTTCAAGTTTTTTTACTTCAGTTCGAAGCTGACCGTAAAAGTCGGCGAATCCTTCGTCAGACTTGAAAATTTCAACGGCGTTTGCCGATGTGGCAAACAAAAGAGAAGGGATTGCTACTGCTAGAAGTGTTTTTTTCATCATACTTTCCTGTAATTTTTATTATCCTTAACGCCTAATCCTTCCTGAACTAAGCCTGAACAACCTAGCAATAAGCCAATTTCTTATCAACGCAATATAAATCTACAAAAGATGACAACACATATAAAATAAGTTGTATTTTACAAAATGGTCGCGCGATTAATTGGTGCATAATTCTCACCGCGAAACATTGTGCCAAGTGCGCCTCGACGCTTTATTTCAAAGGATAAATAACTATTCCCCCTCCGTCACAACACACCGGCCTATTCGCAATTTCGCATAAATAGTCAAAATAGTGCATAGGCACGTCCCGATTTATATGCGAAAATAACCTATTAATATTATTTTTAATTCCAAAAAGTTCTAGTAAAAGTGAGGTGTTAATATAACCCACTTTCAGTCAATGGGTCACATTTGCCTGTTAAGCACTGAATTACAAGCATAAAAAAAGCCGCCTAAGGCGACCTTCTGCTATTTGAGATTGAACTTAACGAGTTGCTAGCCAAGCAGGCACATCAGCAACACTGTCCAGCACCACACTAGCCAGAACTGCGCCTTCGTCAGTAACAGGCTTGCCAGTACGAACTAAAATTTTCATTCCGACTTCCGCTGCTTCTGCCGCAATCATATCTTCCGCTTTATCACCGATCATAACGGAATTAGTCATATCGATTGCTAAATAATCACGAGCCGAAATAAACATTCCCGGCTTAGGCTTGCGGCACTCACAGTCCTGTTTATAATCACCCACACCTTCTGTTGGGTGATGCGGACAATAATAAATACCGTCAAACTCAACACCATGATCGACAAAATTCCAGTCCATCCATTCTGTCAGACGCAGGAATTCATCTTCAGTGTACATCCCACGCGCAATACCGGCCTGGTTGGTCACCAACACAAGCATATACCCCATTTCTTTGAGTTTTTTACAGGCCTCAAACACCCCTTCTACGTATTCGAAATCGTCCACGGTATGAACATAACCATGATCAACGTTGATTACGCCATCACGATCGATAAAGACTGCTGGTTTGGCCAAGAGTTAGCCCTCTGTATTATTGCGTTAGGCAGATTATGGCATGCCAGAGGCTGGTATTCACCTGTTTACCGATAATGCATCGCCTCTTCTGTAAAAGAAAAGAACAAAAAACAACATCTAGACGTCTGGACGTAAAAATAGCTATTGACTTGGCCGTCTAGACATCCTAGCATCACAGCAACACAATATGATATAAATCAACCTTTCACACCAAACGATTACAATATTAAAACAAAAAACACTAATCGATTTATCTAAGTTCAGGAAGTTCGATGATAGAAATTAATAGAGTCAATAAAGTGTTCTATCAGGGAGAGAGAGCCATAAACGCCCTCCTCGATATCAACCTAACAATTGAGCAAGGTACCATTTTCGGGGTGATCGGATCCTCAGGTGCCGGTAAAAGCACGCTAATTCGTTGCGTAAATTTGCTGGAAAAGCCCACCAGCGGCCATGTTATTGTTGATGGCGTCGATCTTACTCAGCTATCGAATCAGGAGCTCACATTAGCTCGCCGTAAAATTGGCATGATTTTCCAGCACTTTAATCTGCTATCGTCTCGTACCGTCTTTGATAATATCGCACTTCCGTTAGAGCTGGCCGGAGCATCAAAAACGGATCTCACGACGAAAGTCGACGAGTTACTTAAACTGGTTGGCTTGGCCGATAAAAGAGACACTTATCCATCCAATCTCAGTGGCGGTCAAAAACAGCGCGTCGCCATTGCCCGTGCATTAGCCTCTGATCCTAAAGTCTTACTTTGTGATGAAGCCACCAGTGCACTGGATCCGGCAACAACCCAGTCTATTCTCGAGCTGCTAAAAGAAATCAATCGCAAGCTGAACCTGACTATTCTGCTTATCACCCATGAGATGGACGTAGTTAAAAGTATCTGTGCCGAAGTCGCTATTATTGGTGATGGTGAGCTGGTAGAAAAAGGCCCGGTCGGCGATATTTTTGCTCACCCGAAAACAGACCTGGCGCGTGAATTTATTCGCTCGACGTTAGACTTATCCATTCCTGACGATTATCAAGCGCGGATGACCGCAGAAAGAGTGACCGGCAGCTACCCTCTGATCCGCCTGGAGTTTACCGGAGCTTCTGTTGATGCTCCGCTGATCAGCCAGGTTGCACGAGAGTTTAATATCGACATCAGTATCCTGAGTTCTGATATGGACTACGCGGGCGGTGTTAAATTTGGCCTGATGCTCGCCGAATTTTTGGGAACAGAGCAAGCAGCAGAACAAGCGATCGCTTTTCTGCGTGATCATAAAGTGAATGTTGAGGTATTAGGTTATGTGGCTTGATTCGATTGCCAACTGGTGGCTAACCAATGAACGTCTGACCTACCTGCTCATCGAGGCACTCGGCCAGACCCTAACCATGGTACTGGCATCCGGCATCATCGGTTTTGCATTAGGTATTCCTCTCGGTGTCGCGCTGCACTTAAGTAAAGACGGCGGGCTACTGGAAAACCGTACCCTGAATAAAGCATTGGGAACCGTTGTTAATATTGGCCGCTCGATTCCGTTCATTATCCTGCTGGTCGCCATTATTCCGTTTACCCGCTTTATCGTCGGCAGTTCTATCGGTACAGCGGCAGCGATTGTTCCATTGGCCGTAGGCGCTATTCCGTTTATCGCGCGGCTGGTTGAAGGGGCATTACTGGAAGTACCATCTGGCCTGGTTGAGGCAGCTCAGGCAATGGGGGCGACACCAAAGCAGATCATTACTAAGGTCCTGTTACCAGAAGCGCTGCCGGGTATTATCAATGCCGTCACGATCACACTCGTCACACTGGTCAGCTATTCTGCAATGGCAGGCACCGTCGGAGGTGGCGGTTTAGGTGATGTGGGTATTCGTTACGGCTACCAACGCTTTGATGGCTCCGTCATGATGATCACCGTCGTCATCCTGGTCATTCTGGTTCAGCTTATTCAATCTGTTGGCGATCACTTAGTCAAACGGGTCGATCACCGATAATCCAAGATTCTAAAAAGTAAAACTTTAGCAATACCATTTAGGGAATACCCCATTCTAAGGAGAAGTAATATGACATTTAATTTAAAGAACCTTTTTGCTGCCGCAGGTCTCGCATCGGCCTTGGTTCTAACCGGTTGCGGCGAAAAAGAAGCCGTTGTTGATGTAAATAAAATCAAAGTCGGGGTCATAACAGGGGCCGAAGCACAGGTTGCCGAAGTGGCAGCAAAAGAAGCAAAAGATAAGTATGGTCTGGATGTTGAGCTGATCATTTTTTCTGACTACGTTTCACCTAACGCGGCACTTGAAGAAGGATCTATTGATATCAATGCCTTCCAGCACAAGCCATACCTTGATCAACAAATTACTGACCGTGGTTACAAGTTTGCCGTAGCGGGCAACACCTTTGTGTATCCGATCGCAGCCTACTCAAACACAATCAAATCTATTGATGAGCTAAAAGATGGCGATCAGGTTGCGGTACCGAATGATCCGACCAACCTTGGCCGCTCGCTGCTGCTACTTCAGCAACAAGGTCTGCTTCAGCTAAAAGAAGGTGCAGGCCTAACAGCAACAGTATTAGATATCGTAAGCAGCCCTAAGAACCTCAATATTGTTGAGCTGGAAGCCGCCCAGCTACCGCGCTCTCTTGAAGATGTACAGCTAGCAATTATCAATACAACGTACGCCAGCAGCATCAACTTAACGCCTGAGCGTGACGGTGTCTTCGTTGAAGACAAAGAGTCACCATATGTGAACCTGATTGTGGCCCGCGAAGACAATGTTAATGCAGAGAATGTAAAAACATTCGTTAAGGCATATCAGTCAGAAGCCGTTTACGCCGCGGCACAAGAGATCTTCCAGGGCGGCGTTGTTAAAGGCTGGTAACCTTTAATCAAGCTTTATCCCCTCTAAGTCCTGGACATTCGTCCGGGGCTTTTTTATATGCGGCTCTATCACATAAGCCGCATCGGAACTTTTATGGTATGTTTTGTTCACTCAACTCCTTGTCATTAATTACAAGACCAAACCGTTATGTCATACAACATTGAGCCGATTGGCATTATTCGCTCACCCTACAAAGAAAAATTTGCCGTACCGCGCCAGCCGGGATTAGTTCCCAGTGCCCGTTCTGAAATAGTGCTGCAAGGTGAAGCCAATGCTCTCGAAGCTGTCAGGGGGATCGAACAATTCAGTCATTTGTGGCTGCTATTTTTGTTTGATCAGAACCTGCAAGCCGGTTGGCGGCCCACCGTTCGCCCTCCCCGCTTAGGGGGGAACGAGCGTATTGGTGTATTTGCCAGTCGTGCGACTTTCCGCCCAAATGGTATTGGTATGTCGGCG
Source organism: Photobacterium sp. (assembly GCF_033720175.1). Classification (GTDB taxonomy): domain Bacteria; phylum Pseudomonadota; class Gammaproteobacteria; order Enterobacterales; family Vibrionaceae; genus Photobacterium. Next base: position 75,195 of record NZ_JAWWDA010000017.1, on the reverse strand, counting down.
GTTGAGTTAAAAGGCATTCGCCAGCAAGAGGGCCATGTGATCATCGAACTCGGCGGTGTTGACTTAGTCGATGGCACCCCGATTGTTGATATCAAGCCCTACGTGCCATATTCCGACAGCCTGCCTGATGCTCGGGGAGGTTTTGCCTCAGAACAGCCAGAGACCCTGAGCGTGATCTTCACTGATGCTGCAATAAAGAACCTGCAGGGTAAGCATGGTCGCTATCAGCAGAACGTGATTGCCGAGGTATTGGCGCAAGATCCCCGCCCTGCTTATAAGAAAAACAAAGCTGACAGCAAGGAATATGCGGTGCACTTGTTTAACTTCAATGTCAGATTTACCGTCAATGATGAACAGGTCACGGTGACTAAGCTAGAATCTATTGGTGATTAATCCCGCGAGCGATTGATCTCTTTGGCGAAAAGCCCTTAGGCTGTTAATATATCGCCCTTCACTTAAAATTCATCAACCAACGGATACCATCAATGCGTACCAGTAAATATCTTCTTTCCACGCTGAAGGAGACTCCAAACGACGCAGAAGTTATTAGCCACCAGCTAATGCTACGTGCAGGTATGATCCGTAAGCTGGCTTCAGGTCTTTATACCTGGCTACCTACAGGTCTGCGTGTTCTGCGTAAGGTCGAAAACATTGTTCGCGAAGAAATGAACAATGCCGGTGCAGTCGAAATGATTATGCCCGTCGTTCAGCCTTCTGATCTATGGCAGGAGACTGGTCGCTGGGACAAATTTGGTCCCGAGCTGCTTCGTATCGCTGACCGCCATGGCCGTCCGTTTGTATTAGGTCCGACTCACGAAGAAGTGATCACGGATATGGTTCGCAACGAAGTGAAATCTTATAAACAGCTTCCTTTGAACCTGTACCAAATCCAGACCAAATTCCGTGATGAGGTTCGTCCGCGTTTCGGGGTCATGCGCTCTCGTGAATTCATCATGAAAGATGCGTATTCGTTCCATCTGGACAAAGAAAGCCTGATAGAAACCTACGAGATCATGCACCAGGCGTACTGCAACGTCTTTAGTCGTATGGGCTTAGATTTCCGTCCGGTACTGGCAGATACCGGCTCTATCGGTGGTTCTGGCTCTCACGAGTTCCACGTACTGGCCGAGAGCGGCGAAGACTTAATTGCCTTCTCTACTGAATCTGACTACGCCGCGAATATCGAAAAAGCAGAAGCCGTTGCCCCCGTAACAGAGCGTACGGCACCGACGGCTGAAATGACGCTGGTTGATACTCCAAATGCTAAAACGATTGCAGAGCTTGTAGAGCAGCACGGTATTGCTATCGACAAGACAGTGAAAACCCTGTTTGTTAAAGCCTCTGATGAAGTCGATGCCGATATCATCGCGCTGATCATCCGTGGTGATCATGAGCTGAATGAAATCAAAGCAGAGAACTTGAAAGAAGTGGCATCTCCGCTAGAAATGGCAACGGAAGAAGAAATCCGTGCATTGATCGGTGCAGGCCCGGGGTCATTAGGTCCTGTTGGTCTTAAACTGCCATTCATCGTTGATCGTACCGTTGCCGTCATGAGTGACTTTGGGGCAGGTGCAAATATCGACGATAAACACTACTTCGGTATTAACTGGGGTCGTGATGTTGAGCTGGGTCAAGTAGAAGATCTACGTAACGTTGTTGAAGGCGACCCAAGCCCTTGTGGTCAAGGTACCCTGCAGCTTAAACGCGGTATCGAAGTGGGTCATATCTTCCAGCTAGGTAATAACTATTCAACTGCAATGAACGCAGCCGTGCTTGGTCCGGATGGTAAAAATACCATCATGGAAATGGGTTGTTACGGTATTGGCTGTACCCGTGTTGTGGCTGCAGCCATCGAGCAGAATAACGATGACAGCGGTATTATCTGGCCAGCCGCTATTGCCCCGTTCCAGGTAGCTATCGTTCCGATGAACATGGCGAAGTCTGAAGAAGTGAAAGAGGCGGCAGAAAAACTGTACGCTGAACTTACCGCAGCAGGCATCGAAGTCTTGTTTGATGACCGTAAAGAACGCCCGGGCGTCATGTTTAAAGACATGGAGCTAATCGGTATTCCGCACACCATCGTTATCGGTAACCGCAGCCTTGAAAATGGCGAAGTCGAATACAAAAACCGTCGCGATGGCAGCAAAGTCGGCGTCCCGGTTGCTGAAGCCGTCGAGCTGATTAAGCAAAAGCTAGATTAACCCGCAGCACCGCCTCAAACTTTAAAGCCTCCCGCTCGCGGAGGCTTTTTATTTTCCGCTAACTAGGGCCGGTTTAGCTTTCAACACAACAGCGGTAAAGACTAAAAAGATCTTCTGAGCCGGCACGAAGAGAAAGATTTTGTTATTCAACCCACTACGTTTAGTTATATAGTAAATAAACATTAATATTATAACAATCGCCTTGACCTGCATAACGACTGAGTGCGGATTCGAGAAGCGTATATGAGCATTCCCAACACTGTTTATTATATGAAGTAGCAGCATGACAAGAGGGCGGATTGTATGGCAAAGGATAAGCCTAAAATCAGCTTATTACTAACAGGTGGTGGCGCACGAGCGGCCTACCAGGTTGGAGTACTAAAGGCGATTGCTAAGTGGTACCCCAGAGTACACCACAGCCCGTTCTCCATCTATTGTGGAACGTCAGCGGGCGCGATCAATGCGATTTCAATTGCCTGCTATGCCTCTTGCTTTCACCTCGGTGTCAAAAAGCTGGAGTCGACCTGGTCGCAATTACATAGCAGAAAGGTGTTCAGTGCCAGCCCTTATGGCATGACAAGCTACTTGGCTAAACAATGGTTTGCACGATTACAAGCCGGCTATCATGAACGCCCGCCTTTTGGCCTGCTAAATAGCCGCCCTTTGCGTCAGCTGCTAAACCAGGTCAATAACTATGAACGGTTAGAAAAACAAATTCTGGCCGGCAACCTTCATGGAATATCAGTCACTGCATCGAGCTATAAAAGCGGAGTCTCAGTCAGTTTTTTCCAGGGACAAAATGAACTGACTGAATGGGATAGAGCTAAATCCAAAGGCCGGCGAGCCTTAATTACCACCGAACATCTGCTGGCTTCTTCTGCGATCCCTCTTATTTTTCCAGCAACCCGTATTGGCCAGACCTATTATGGTGACGGATCGATTCACCAACTCGCCCCTCTTCGTCCGTCATTAAAAATGGGCGCAGACAAAATTCTTATTATTGATTTGATTAACCAGAAGGTCAGTGAAAGGGATCATACCAAAGCTCCTGGTTTGGCAACGCTGGGCGGTCACCTGATGGATACCATTTTCAGCGATACCATGACGGCGGACTTGGAGCACTTGTCTCGTACTAATACGTTAATTCAAGCCCTACCGGAACATGAGAAACAACGCTTACAGCTAAAAAATGTCGACTATATTCACTTGTCACCGAGCCAGTCATTCGGACCGTTGGCGCAAAAATACTATTGCCATATGCCACCAATGCCCCGCGCTTTGATGCGATTGGCCGGGATCAGCCCCAGAGATGATGCCGCTATCACCAGTTATATCTTGTTTGAACCTGACTATATTCATGCTCTGATCGATATGGGGTATCAGGATGCTTTAGAACAAGAGACGCTCCTCCGCAATTTTCTTAAATAAAATCCACGAATTCTTGATAAAACAAAGATCTAAATGTTGATTTGGCGTAATAATTGCCTATAGTTAAGCTCTTAGCATTTTTATGACGCAGTTATGGATCCGATTCTCTGGGAGAAAATTTTTGCAGACGAGCGAAAACCAAGGGCTAAGCCACTTGGGGCCGATCAGCGCTTGCTAATGCTGCAAAAACTACAAGGAAAATTAGAGCTTGGCTTATTGTTCGAGATTTTCACCCGTGAAATTGAAAAACAGATCGATATCAGCCGTCTGATTTGGGATCTTGATGATACCTGTACCCTGATACGCAGAGGAAAATCAACCGAATTCCGTCAAACGTTTGTCCTTCGCTTTGGCGACAATGAACTCGGAAAACTGCAATACAGCACCCCTTACAAGTTAGACAAAGACGAAATTAACCTCCTCCATACCTATCACCGCCTTTTTGCCGGTCCGCTCGCCAATGCGCTCGAATATCGCCAAGTCAAAAATATGGCTATGCGTGACTACTTATCCGGCCTTGGCAACCGTACCAGCTTTGAGCAAGACATACAGCATGCCATCGCAATGAGTGAGCGCAGAAATGTCGGCCTGGTTCTATTGCTCTTCGATCTGGATAACTTCAAACAAATCAATGATCGCTTTGGTCATTTAGATGGTGATAAGGTGATCCGCCACTTTGCTACGGTGTTAAAGCAATCTGTCCGTGCTTCAGACCGTTGCTACCGAATAGGCGGAGATGAATTTATTATTATCCTTCAGCCTGCAACGGCGGAATCAGCACAGAAAGTCACAAGGCGCGTGCAGCAGTTAACCGTTGAAGATGCAACTCTGCGCACCCTTAAAATCGGTTCCTCTTTTGGTTATGCCCAGTACAATAAAGGTGATACGACCTCCTCCATGATTGATCGCGCCGACCGCCAGCTCTATCAGCAAAAGCGCAATAAATAAACGGCCTACCAATAACCTTACCCTGAACCATATTCATTTTTTACTCCCCCATGTATAGTTAGCTTGATAAACTTCTCTTTAATAAACCCGGCGAAAATAAACCCAGCTTTGAGAAGACTTCCAATTCGCTTTTCCCCTTATTCAGCGAAAGCCAATTAGAAGACTAATTGATTTAAGGAAAGACCATGAAAGTTCATGAATGCTGTGAATTTACCCGTAAAATCTATGCGCAAATCGGTGGTGGTGAACTGGGCTACATTCCGAATGCCATTCATTGTGCGATTAAAACGTTAGATTTTATTGCCGGTAATGAAGAGTTACCTAAAGATATTCGTGAACGCGCCGCCTTTGCGGCCGCTAACTTATTAATGAGTGATCACGAGGATTGAGTCATGAGTTTAGCTAACTACCAAACTATGGATCCCATTATGCTGATGAGCATTGTGAACATGAAAATTCGCGATGAATTTGGTGATTTAGACAGCTTGATTAGCTACTTTGAAATTGATAAAGAGACACTCGTCACTCGCCTTGCGGCTGCAGGTTTTGATTATTTACCACAAGCGAAGCAGTTTCGATAAGCCGATAACTTTCACGACACAGACAAAAAACGGAAGCCAATGGCTTCCGTTTTCTTATCTCTTTTATTTACCCGTGAAGGGATCAATCCATTAAGAAAATGAAGCCCATAGCACTGTTGCAACGAAGACAGGACAAACCACTTTCAGGTATAGCGGCCAAATCTTCCAGAACAAACTGTTTTCAAGATCCGGGCATCCCGCACTCAGCTCTTTGAGCTTACTATTGCGAGACCACACCCAACCGGCAAACAGAGTGAACAGCAATGCCGCTACTGGCTGGAAATACTGTGTGGCGATTGTTGCCACTAAACCAAACATCTCACCGAAATTAAAGATAATCACAACACTGAAAATCGCAATGACTGCCCCTAGTACCCAGCTGGTTGGTTTTCGACGGGTATTAAAGCGTTCACTCACCAGCGATACCGGACATTCCAACATCGAAATGGACGAAGTCAGCGCTGCTATCGTCATCAACACAAAGAACACGAGTGCCAGCAGCTCACCGACAAAGCCCAAGCTATCAAACAGCATCGGAAGTACCGTAAACACCAGAGTATCTGAACTCAGTAGTGAGCCATCCTCGGCATAAATAGCCACGCCTTTTTGCATCGCAACAAACATGGCCGGCATTACCACCATACCGGCAATAATCGCAACGGCGGTATCAACTAATGTGACGCTCAGTGCCATTTTAGGCAGGTTCTCTTTCTTACTCAGGTATGAGCCATAGATCAGCATTGAACAGCCACCTATGGTCAGCGAGAAGAAGCCTTGTCCCATTGCAGCAAGCAATAATCGGCGATCGAAGATTTTGCTAAAGTCAGGAATAATAAAATGCTTCAACCCCTCCATTGCGCCATCTTGGGTCATGATGTAAAGGAACATTAAACCAAACAGCGCAAACAGCGCCGGCATTAGGCGTGTTGACCATTTTTCAATGCCTTGCTTAACTCCGCTTTGGACAATCAAAATAGTCAGTATATAAAAAATGATTGCACCGAAGAGATTTCGTAAAACAGAAAACTCTTTCAGCCATGCGGAGGCTGATTCAAAACCTAAAATATCGGTTACAGCTGCAAACATAAAGGTGATCAACCAGCCGGCGACAATACTGTAAAAAGCCAGAACTAAACATGGTACAACCAAGCCAATGCAGCCAACCATTGCCCCGGCTTTTTTCGCCAGCGGATTATCAGACAGGCTACGCATACTATCGATAGGATTGGCCTGACCATGACGGCCAATCGCCATTTCAGCGACCAGCATCGGAAAAGCGACCACCAGGATCATAAAAAGATACACCAGTACAAACGCACCACCACCATTACTGGCAGCCTGAGTCGGAAAGCCCCAAATGTTCCCTAACCCGACAGCTGCTCCGGCTGCCGCCAGCACAAATCCTACTCTTGAACCAAAATGTTCTCTATTTCCAGCCATTATCCGCACTCATGTCTTTACAAAATCATCGTATCAGCGTGCTAGTACAATAATACCTGCCGTCATCATAAGCAATAGCAGGAAAACCAACTGGACAAATAGTAATCAGACAGCTGTAAATATCGCACTACCCGACATGATCGATGCAAAAAAAGCCGCCAACTGCATATAATGCAGATGACGGCTCAATTTATCAGTGACAGCGATTCAGCTCGGCATTGTTGGTTCGAGAGTAAAGAAGTCAGTCATGACTATTTTAGCTGCGAGAAATACGCCGCGACATTGGCGATATCATCATCACTTAACATCGATGCCTGTGGCTGCATCACCATCGACATTCCGCCATTGCGCTGTTTATTTTTATACGCTTTTAATGCACTCACCAGATACTGTTCGTTCTGGCCTTTCAAATTAGGGTAACCGGGGATCATGGCGATACCGTCGACACCATGGCAGGCGGCACAAATCGCGGCTTTGGCTTTCCCTGCGACAGGATCGCCAGCGGCCATGGCAGGGGATGAGATCACTGCGGCTAACATTGCAAACGCAAGAACTTTCTTCATATCGTCCTCTTTAATATTGTTATAATCTTCATAACGAATTGTGCACCTTTTATATACATAATGCACTTAAGATGTACCATACTGCCAATCCAGCTCACAATCCTGACCGGCAAACCCTTCAACACTAAATAATCCAGCCACGGCCGCTAAGTGCTCACCGTAAAAGATCAATGGAGTACGTCGCCGATTCCAGCTCGGGATACCATATTCCTGAAACAGTTTTTTCAATTTACGCTTACCCACTCGCCCTTGTGGTTTCACCTCAAGCCCTTCCGGCTCAAATCGCACCGATACTACCTCGCCATCCTGTGGCAGACGCAATATACCCTGAGCAGAATGACGCAGAGAGATGGTACCGAGCCCTTGCGGTAACGGATAAACCTGGTCAATGTCGCATACCTGAGACCAGTCACTGATATCAGGCCACTGATCGACAATATACAGCCGCTGCTTATAACGGCGGAGCTGATGGTTGTGCCAGCAAAGTTGCGGATTGGCATCATCTTGCGCCCGTACAACAGAGTGCCAAATCTGTTCTAGCTGAGCCTGAGAGGGCATACTGACATCAAAACCACTTAACCACTGGCGAATAAGTTGCTTACCCATACGTTCGGTTCCTAACGCGCCAATAATTAAACTATGATCTGAATGTAGTGCACCCGCCAACTGGGTGGCAAGTAATTCACGCAAAAGCGATTCTTGTTCACCGCATAGCGCTGCACTGCGCACTACGGCTTTGCGCATGCCAGGCCAGCGTTCCAGTAAGCGGGGCGTGATTTGATGACGGAGAAAATTACGATCATAACGCTGATCCTGATTACTCTCATCTTCGACCCAGCTCAGCTGGTGTTCTGTGCCATAGCTCAGGATCTCCTGGCGACTGGCGTGCAGTAACGGACGCAGGTGACAACCGGCGGCAAATACGGTATGAACAGGCATGGAAGCCAGTCCCGCCGGACCACTGCCGCGCTTCAATGCCAGCAGAAAGGTTTCAAGCTGATCATCAGCATGCTGGGCCGTTAGTAAAGCATCGTGAGGCTGCACATGCCTAGCTAGTGCCAGATAACGCTGCTCCCTGGCCTGCTGCTCGACGCTTATCCGATTTCCCAGCGTCAGGGTGACAGATTCTATCTGGCACTCGATACCTTCTTCCTGTGCCCATTGCTGGCAGCGCTGCGACCATGTATCGGCATTGGCACTTAAACCATGATGAACATGCACAGCCAGGCATTGATAGTGCGGATACTGCCTGATGAAACGCCCCATTAAATGCAACAGCACCCGAGAATCCAACCCGCCGCTTAACGCGAGAATAAAGCGTTTGGAGCGAGGGGCATGTGCTTGCAGGCATGCCGACAGCTGAGAATAAAGCATGGTAAATGAGTTCGCCTTGTTAGGAATGAGCCATACCAAATCCATTAATTATCTGATCAATGGAATGTGTTTCAATAATACCAATCAACCGCGCCTGACAAAACCCAATAAAAAAGCGGGCCAACCTAAGTTGACCCGCTTTAGCGTTCTATTCTGACATCAATGTCGCGGTTTAGCTCGCCGCTACATCTAGCAGTAACCGTAGCTCATCAGACGCTGATAACGGCGCTCTAGCAGCTCATCCGTATCAAACGCTTCAAGTTCAGCCAGATTAGCCAACAGCTGAGCTTTCAGTGACGCCGACATTGCCACTAAATTACGGTGTGCACCGCCTAGTGGCTCTTCAATTATCGAATCAATAAGCTCAAGCTCCTTCAGACGCTGGGCCGTCAGCCCCATAGCTTCAGCAGCCTGAGGGGCTTTATCTGAATCGCGCCATAAGATAGACGCACAGCCTTCTGGCGAAATCACTGAATAGGTAGAGTATTGCAGCATATTGACGCAGTCACCCACCCCAATTGCCAAGGCGCCACCAGAGCCACCTTCACCGACCACATTACAGATCACGGGAACGGTTAAGCCAGCCATATACTTAAGGTTGGTTGCGATCGCTTCTGACTGACCACGCTCTTCTGCACCGACACCAGGATAAGCACCTGCAGTATCGATGAAAGTGATGATTGGCATTTTAAAACGCTCTGCCATTTTCATCAGGCGCAGTGCTTTACGGTAACCTTCCGGTTTTGGCATACCAAAATTTCGGAATACCTTCTCTTTGGTGTCGCGGCCTTTCTGATGACCAATCACCATTACAGGGCGACCATCAAGACGTGCAATCCCGCCAACCAGTGCTTTATCATCGGCAAAAGCACGATCACCAGCCAGTTCATCAAACTCAGTAAAGATGTGCTCAATGTAATCAAAAACATATGGACGCTGCGGATGACGGGCTAGTTGAGCCACCTGCCATGCACCTAAATCACCAAAGATCTTTTTCGTGAGCTCCAGGCTTTTCTTTTCCAGCAGTCCAATTTCTTTATCTAAATCAACCGATGCCGATTCATCACGACGTGACACATCACGTAAGGCTTCAATTTTTGCTTCTAATTCTGCAATCGGTTGTTCAAATTCGAGGAAGTTCAGGCTCATACCACTTTAAATCCTTTTGCCCATGATTATCTGTACAAACATAGGCTAAATTAATTAAATTCAAGCTCGACTTGCTTCTCACCCAGTAAGGCTTTGAGATCAAAAATTAACTGATCTGTTGGCGTAATACGCCATTCTGTCCCTAAAGTGAGTTTGGCACGTGCATTCGAGCGCTGATAATACACATTGACAGGTACTGTACCTGCCCGGTGAGGCTCCAGCACTTGGCTGAAGCGCGCAAAAAATTGTTCATCAACTTGCTTCTCAGTCACTGAGATAGCAAGACTTCTCAGGTGCTTTTCTCTGGCTTCTGAGATATCCAGTACTTCTCTGGCTGACATTTTAAGGCCACCATTGAAATCATCAAAGCTGACCTGTCCAGAAACCACTAATATTTTATCTTTTTCCAGCAAATCAAGATAGCGTTCTAACGCATCAGAGAAAAGCATTACTTCCATCCGGCCCGAACGGTCATCTAGCGTCATCAGACCAATACGGGTACCGCGCTTGGTGGTCATCACTCGCGCCGCAATCACCAACCCCGCCACAGACGCCACTTTATCACGGCTGGTTGGGTGGGCATCTTTCAAACGCCAGGTTGTATAATGCTTCAGTTCAGGGATATAGGCATTAACCGGGTGGCCGGTTAAATACAGCCCTAAGGTTTCCCGCTCCCCTTCCAACCAGACTTTATCTGGCCATTCAGGAATGTTGGCATAGGCCTGCTCCACTTCTTCCGGTGCAGCAGTCAGTACACCGAACATATCAGCCTGACCAAATGCTTCCGCCTGATGGTGCTGGCCTGCAGCTTTAATCGCATCGTTCAGCGTTGCCATCATTGTGGCACGGTTAGGGCCTAAACGATCCATCGCACCGGATTTTATCAGCTTTTCCAGTACTCGCTTATTAACCTTCTTGGTGTCGATTCGGGCGCAGAAATCGAACAGATCTTTGAAGTGACCATCTTTTTTACGTGCTTCAATGATATTTTCAATCGGTCCTTCACCGACGCCTTTTACTGCACCAATACCATAAACTATGGCACCCTGATCATCGACATTAAAGCGATACAGGCCTTTATTGACATCAGGCGGTAGCAGCTTCAGTTTCATCCGATGGCATTCATCCACCAAGCCAATAATTTTATCGGTATTATCCATATCGGCCGTCATTACCGCCGCCATGAACTCTGCAGGATAGTGCGCTTTCAGATATAACGTCTGGTAAGAAACCAATGCATAGGCCGCGGAGTGGGACTTGTTAAAACCATAACCAGCAAACTTTTCAACCAGATCGAAGATCTTCATCGAGAGCTCGCCATCAACCCCGTTTTTAATAGCGCCTTCTTCAAAAATAGCTCGCTGCTTAGCCATCTCTTCCGGTTTTTTCTTACCCATCGCACGGCGAAGCATATCGGCGCCACCGAGCGTATAGCCCGCTAGAACCTGAGCTATCTGCATGACCTGTTCCTGATACAGGATGATGCCGTAAGTAGGCTCAAGGATCTCTTTCAGTGATTCATGCTGCCATTTTTCATCAGGGTAAGAGACAGCCTCACGGCCATGCTTACGGTCGATAAAGTTATCTACCATCCCCGATTGCAATGGTCCAGGTCGGAACAAGGCAACCAGTGCGATCATATCTTCAAAGCAGTCCGGCTGAAGACGTTTGATCAGATCTTTCATGCCTCGGGATTCCAACTGGAACACCGCGGTAGATTCTGAGCGCTGCAGCATGGCGAACGATTTTGCATCCGCCATTGGAATAGCCGCAATATTAACCGGCTCTTTGCCTTCAGCTTCAAGGCGAGGGTTGATCAGGCCAAGTGCCCAGTCAATGATAGTTAAAGTTCGCAGCCCCAGGAAGTCGAACTTAACCAAGCCTGCGGTTTCAACGTCATTCTTATCAAACTGGGTAACCGGGTTTGCCCCTTCTGCATCGCAATACAGCGGGGAAAAATCGGTGATCGTGGTGGGTGAAATAACAACACCACCCGCGTGTTTACCGGCATTACGTGTCACACCTTCAAGAATGCGACACATATCAATCAGAGCTTTAACTTCTTCATCGGCATTATACGCTTCACCCAGTTGCGGTTCGGCATCAAAAGCCTTTGCCAGCGTCATACCGGGTTCAGCAGGGATCAGTTTTGAAATGCGGTCGACGAAGCCATACGGGTGACCAAGCACGCGTCCCACATCACGGATCACCGCTTTGGCCGCCATGGTACCGAAAGTGATGATCTGCGAAACCGCATCGCGGCCATAAATTTCAGCGACGTGATCAATAACCAAATCACGTTTATCCATACAGAAATCGATATCGAAATCGGGCATGGAAACACGTTCCGGGTTCAAGAAACGTTCGAACAGTAAGTCAAATTCCAGCGGATCAAGATCGGTGATACCCAACGCATAAGCCACCAATGAGCCGGCACCGGAACCACGGCCCGGACCTACCGGTACGTCGTTATCTCTTGACCACTGCATAAACTCCATTACGATCAGGAAATAACCGGGGAACCCCATCTGATTGATCACTTCGAGTTCTATCTCTAGGCGCTCGTCGTATTCAGGGCGGCGCTCAGTACGTACCGCATCATCAGGAAAGAGAAATGCTAAGCGTTGCTCTAAACCTTCCCGGGATTTTACGACTAAGAAATCTTCTGTACTCAAATCACCAGTAGGGAAGTTAGGCAGGAAATATTCACCCAGACGTACCGTGACATTACAGCGCTTAGCGATTTCAACGCTATTTTCCAGCGCTTCAGGAATGTCGGCAAACAGCTCGCACATTTCTTCTTCGGTACGTAAATACTGTTGTTCGCTATACAGTTTAGGCCGGTTCGGATCCACCATGGTATAACCGTCATGGATCGCGACCCGAATTTCATGGGCATCAAACTGCTCAGGAGAAATAAACCTCACATCATTGGTTGCCACTACTGGCAGTTCGGCTTGTTCGGCCAGCTCAACCGCAAAGTGCAGGTAAGCATCCTCATCGGCGCGTCCCGTTCGCACCAGCTCGAGGTAATAACAGTCAGGAAAGTGGGTCTGATAAAACTCGACGCAGCGGTTAACGACGGTTTGGTTTCCTTTCAGCAGCGCCTTACCGACATCACCACTCTTGCCGCCCGACAGCAGGATCAATCCCTTTTTATGCTCAGCCAGCCATTCTTTATCGATGACAGGCAAGTGCTGAACATGACCGCGCAGATACGCTTTCGATATCAGCATTGTCAGGTTCTGATAACCGTCATTATCGGCAGCCAATATTGTCAGATCACAGAGATCATTTTCCAGCTCTTCAGACTGAACTTTAAAATCAGCACCAATGATGGGCTTCATTCCGGCACCATGTGCTGCAAAGTAGAATTTCACCAAACCGCACAAGTTAGTGAAGTCGGTTAATGCCATTGCAGGCATACCCAGTTCGGCAACTTTTTTGACTAATGGCGGTACTTTTGACAGACCATCAACCATAGAAAAGTCACTGTGAATACGAAGATGAATAAAGCGAGGTTCAGCCATGACAACCAGATTTGATACGTTCTTAATTTGAAGCAATGATTATAGCCTAAAGGACTGCAATCATCACCGAGAGTGGCTTAATGATAAAACGAACGACCATTAAGCCAGCAGCATAGATGCACTCAACGAGGAAATCAGTCGATACCCAGAATGCGTTTAACTGGCTTAAAGCTCTTACGGTGTTGCTCAATAACCCCATATTGCTCTAAGGCTTCAAAGTGCGCTTTGGTCGGGTAGCCCTTGTGCTTGGCAAAACCATACTCAGGGTGCAAAGCGTCAAGCGCTTCCATTTCGCGATCACGTGTTACTTTGGCGATAATTGATGCCGCACTGATTTCAGCCACCCGTAAATCACCTTTAACCACCGCCTGAGCCGCCATCGGCAACGGTGGAATTTTGTTACCGTCAACTAACACATAGTCAGGTTGTACCGGCAGATCCGCAACGGCGCGTTGCATCGCCACCATCGTCGCCTGCAAAATGTTGAGCTGGTCAATTTCTTCCGGTTCACAGCGACCGAGTGACCAAGCTAATGCTTTCTCTTTGATCTCATCAAACAGCAGATTACGTTTTTTCTCACTCAGCTTCTTAGAATCGGTTAAGCCATCAATCGGATTGCTCGGATCCAGGATCACCGCAGCGGTTACGACCGCGCCGACTAGCGGCCCGCGGCCGACTTCATCAACCCCGGCAATCAGTTGGGCTTGCGGGTATTCAAACGGTTCAAAATCTTTCGTCATTACTCTTAGCTCAAGCTTTATCAATCAACGACAATACCGCCTGGGCGGCTTGCTTATCAGCGTCACATTTTATCCATTGATGCATGCGAGAAAATTCGGCCATCAGAGCGGTATTATCCGCCGATAAATAATGGTCGACGCGTTCAAACAACTTCTCGGGAACGCAGTCTTCTTGCAGTAACTCAGGGACCAGTTGCCGATCTGCCAAAATATTTGGCAGAGAGACATACTTGGTTTTCAGCATCCGACGCATTAGCCAGGCTGTCAGCGCCTTCACTTTATAGCCCACCACCATCGGACGTTTCACCAGCATGCATTCCAGCGCGACGGTACCCGATGCCAGCAATACCGCATCAGAGGCGATCATGACATTACGGGCGGTATCATCTACCAGCACAAAATCCAGCTCGGGGGCGGTTTCCTGCCAGGCTTGTTCAAATTGCTCCCGACGCTTTGGGTTCACTAACGCCACCACAAAACCAAGATCCGGATGCTTGTGCTTAAGCAGCTTACAGGTTTCAATGAAAGGGGCCGCAAGCATCGCCATCTCCCCGCCACGACTGCCTGGCAACACGGCTAACCATCGTTTCGTCGCGCTATAACGACTGTCAGTAAGGTTGAGTAACTCGCGGGCTGCCCGTTGATCGGTCTGCAAAGGGATCGCATCGGCCATCGTGTGGCCAACAAATTCGCACGGCACGTTGAATTTATCGTAAAACGCTTTTTCGAAAGGCAAAAAAGCCAGAACCAAATTGGTCGCGGCTTCAATTTTGAAAATACGCTTCTGACGCCAGGCCCATACCGATGGACTGACATAATGAACGGTTTTAATCCCCTGGCGTTTCAAATCCAGCTCTAAACGCAGATTGAAATCAGGCGCGTCAATGCCGACAAAGACGTCGGGCGGATTATCAGAGAAGTACTTGACCAGCTCAGCCTTCACTTTGAACAAGCGCGGCAGACGACCTAACACTTCCACAATACCCATCACGGCCAGCTCTTCCATATCAAACAGCGCTTCACAGCCCTCTGCTTCCATACGAGGACCGGCAACACCCACAAATTCAGCATCCGGGTATTGTGCTTTAACGGCACGGATAAAACCGGCACCTAAAATATCGCCGGAAATTTCTCCGGCGACAATTCCTATCCGAAGTGGCTTCGTCATATTAGCGAATGATACCGCGCGTCGATTTTTCGAAGAACTCGACAAACAGATCCAAAGACGGATGATCTTTTGCCATTTCTTCGATTTCAGGTTTGACTTCCGCCAGTGTCTTACCGGAACGATACAGGGCTTTGTACACGGCGCGGATCGCTTTGATCTCTGCCTTTTCAAAACCACGTCGCTTCAGACCTTCGACATTTATGCCGAAAGGGGCACAGTGGTTACCTTGCGCCATCACATACGGCGGGACATCTTGAACCACAATAGAACCACCACCCAGCATGCAGTGAGAGCCGATGGTGCAGAACTGGTGGATCGCTGACATGCCGCCGATAATGGCTTGATTACCTATCGTAACGTGACCCGCAAGCGTCGCATTATTGGCAAAAATACAGCGGTCGCCAATCATACAGTCATGGGCAACGTGAGCATTAATCATGAACAGGTTATCGTTGCCCACTTGGGTAATGCCATTATCCTGGGTTGTACCACGGTGCATGGTTACGCTTTCACGAATTGTGTTGCGGTCACCGATTTCAAGGCGCGTCGGTTCACCCGCGTATTTCAGATCCTGACACTCTTCACCAATTGAAGCGAACTGGAAAATACGGTTTTCGCGACCAATCTTGGTTGGGCCTTTCACCACAACGTGCGACATAATCTCAGTGCTTTCGCCGATTTCTACGTCAGCACCAATATAACTAAATGGACCAACTTTTACGTTAGCGCCAATAATTGCCCCATCTTCCACAATTGCGGATGGGTGAATTTGTGCAGTTTCGTGGATCATTAGAATTCTCGCCTTGCGCATTTTAGTTCAGCAGAGCAAACCACTTCGCCATCAACTTTCGCGACACCATTAAACATAGCAATGCCGCGACGTTCTTTCAGGAATTCAACGTCGATAACCAGCTGATCACCCGGCACAACAGGCTTACGGAACTTAGCCTTATCAATGCTAGCAAAGTAATACAGCTCATTTTCAGTTGGCGCACCAAAGGTTTTAAATGCCAGGAGGCCCGTCGCCTGTGCCATTGCTTCCAGAATCATCACACCAGGGAAGATCGGCATTTTTGGAAAATGACCGGTAAACTGAGGCTCATTCACGGAAACATTTTTAATGGCAGTTAAGGTCTTACCCTCATCATAATCCGTTACTCGATCAATCATTAAGAACGGATAACGATGTGGAAGAAGCTCTTGAATTTCTGTGATATTTAGCGTTTTGTTTTCGCTGGTCAAAACTAAAGTCCTGTTCAAAAAAAGACGGCTTTGCGCCTATGGAAAATTATTTAAAATACCGTACAGGTTAAACGCAAAACGGCCTACGCATGCGCAGGCCTGTTCAGCGGGCTCTACTGAAGATTACTTAGTTGCTCTCATCCAGTTTTTTTTCAACGGATTTAAGACGTTTATTCATCTCGTCAATCTTCATGACACGCGCAGCGGTTTTACGCCATTCTTTGTTCGGCTGTAAGGGGATACCTGAAGAAAACATACCTTTCTCTTCAATGCTGCGCATCACCATGCCCATACCGGTAATCGTCACGCCATCTGCGATCTCTATATGACCGTTCAGTACAGATGCACCGCCGATAATACAGTATTTACCAATTTTAGTACTGCCTGCGACAACAGTACCACCAGCCATGGCCGAACCATATCCGACCTGCACGTTATGGGCGATCTGTATTTGGTTGTCGATGATGACATTGTCTTCGATAATCGTGTCATCCAGCGCACCACGGTCAATCGTCGTACACGCACCGATTTCCACACGGTTACCGATACGAACAGAGCCCAACTGCGGGATCTTCACCCACTCGCCTTTGTCATTCGCATAACCAAAACCATCAGCACCAATAACAGTGCTCGATTGCACTAAACACTGTGAACCCAATACCACATCATGGTAAATGGTCACGTTTGCCCATAGCTTGCTGTCAGCACCGATTTTTGCATTTTTACCGATAAAGCAACCCGCACCAATCTGAGTGTTTGCCCCGATTTTTACGCCTGATTCAATCACGGCATTATGACCGATGGCAACGCCTTCACCGATGATTGCATCGTCTGCCACGTACGCAGAAGGTGCAATGCTCACAGCAGATGCTGGGGTTGTATCCAATAATTGCGCCACCAAGGCATAACCCAGGTAAGGATCATTCAGTACCAACGCATTGCCTTCAAAGTAAGACAAATCCGCTTCTTTCAACATCACTGCAGACGCTTGACACTCTGGTAGGTGTTTACGGTACTTACTGGCAGACAAGAACGTGATTTGTCCGTCCCCTGCTGTTTCCATGCCGGCAATCGATTGAATCTCAACAGAACCGTCGCCATGCAGCTCTGCTCCCAGTTTATCTGCTAATTCAGCAAGAGTAATACCAGCCATTATTTACCTTATTCTTTTGTAACTGCGGCCACCCAAAGTGGCCGTGGTGCCAAACAACCGCCTACCTGCAGGCAAAGCGGCCGTTAGATAATACATCGTTTATTTTACTGCAGAAATGACCTTCTCAGACAGGTCATCTTCAGGGTTTGCATAAAGTACAGCTTGCGCGTCGACGACCAGATCGTAGCCTTCTGTCTTCGCTACCGTCTGAATAGCCTGGCGAATTTTCATGATCAGTTTCTGCTCTTCTTCTTGGCTACGACGACGCTGATCTTCCTGCAGTGCTTTCGCCTTCAGTTTGTAATCTGAATCTAAAGACGCTAATTCACGCTGGATCTTAGTGCGATCACTCGCACTCATTAGTTCGCCGTCACGCTTCATTTTTTCAACTTTCGTCTTCATGCTTCCTTCCAGACCGCGAAGCTCATCAATGCGATCTTTAAACTCTTGACGTAGTTTCTCAGACACATTGTAGCGCTTAGCAAGCTGAGCCATCGCCTGACCCGTTGCAACATAGCCCACTTTCTGGGCTGTTTCTGCTGCATGAGCATACATCGATGATGAAAGAATAACCAAGCTAAGACTTGCCGCTTTAATCCACTGTTTCAAAAGGCTTCTCCTTAAAAATTAGAATGTTCGTCCAATAGTGAATGTGAAGAACTCTTCATCATCACCGTCGTATTTCTTGAGCGGACGAGCAATCGAGAATACGAGTGGTCCCATTGGGGACATCCACTGCAGTGCCGCACCATATGACGCACGAATTAATGACGGGTCAGAGTAGTCATGCAAAAACGTGCCGTCGTCGTCTTTTAAATCATACTCGGAATCCCAGACGGTACCGGCATCAACAAACACACTGGTCCGGATCTGGTTGCGCACTTCGTCTGAGGCAAACGGGGTCGGTACAATCAGTTCAACACTGGCTAGCGCAACTGCATTACCACCGGCCGCATCATCCGTCCCCGTCGCACAGTTATTGTTGCCACCAATCGAACTACCGGTACTACAGCCCTCGACATAAACGGCTTTCGGCCCCACCGTATTCGATCGGAAGCCGCGCAAGGTAGTGAAACCACCCGCGTAGAAGTTCTCATAAAATGGCAGCAGATGATCACTACCGTTATCAGTGCTGCCGTAGCCGTTACCGTAACCTAAGCGACCGCGCAATAACAGGCTGAAATCATGCCCTTTATTTAACGCAAAGTACTGGCGTATATCATACTGAGTCTTGAAATACTGCGCATCAGATCCGGGAACGGTCATTCGGAACGACGCCCGCTGATGGTTACCTGCCGTAGGGAAGTACCCCCGGTTCAGGTTGTTACGCGTCCAGGAGACTGACCAGTCGAAATCATCCAGTTCGATAATGTTGTCACCACGATCGAAATCATGGATCTTCTTAAACTTTTCGATCTGGTAGTATTCTTGGGTGTTCGAGATCTTGTTGTGATCATAGCCCAGGCCAAATTCGAAAAAGTTCAGCTCATCAAACGGGAACCCCCAGGTCAGGCTGGTACCATAACTCTGGTTGGTATAGTCCGAAATGTTGGCATCAGAGGCTTCAAACTCGTTGTAGTAAATTTTACCGCCTAAGCTCACTCCATCAAGGGTGAAGTATGGGTCACGATACTCCAGGCTAACGTTTTTCTGGTAATCGTTCATCATGGCATTAATGCCAAAACGATTACCGGTACCCAAGAAGTTATCCTGCTGAATACCGGCCTGGAAGCTGATACCCGATTCCGTACCAAAACCAACACCGAAGTTAATACTGCCGGCATTCGATTCTTTCACGACGTATTTTACATCGACCTGATCTTCCGAGCCCGGAACACGAACGGTTTGTACGTCGACCGTTTCGAAAAAACCGGTTCGGTTCAGACGATCTTTACCGCGCTCGACCGATTTAGAGTTCAGCCAGCTACCTTCCATCTGACGCATTTCACGACGCAGCACTTCGTCTTTGGTCGATGTGTTGCCAGAGAACTGAATATTACGTACGTAGATACGTTTACCCGGCTCAACGTTCACCAGCAGTGACACTTGCTTGTTCTCGTCATCAAAGTCAGGGATCGTAGTCACTTGCGGGTAGGCATAACCCGACTCACCCAGCTTACGCTTTACCGCTTCTTCCAGTGCTGTTACCTGAGCGCCGTTATAAATATCACTAGACTTAAACGTCACCAGCTTGTCGAATTCACTGTCGCGATCAACCAGTTCGCCTCGGAATTTCACACCTTTAATGCGATACTGATCACCTTCATTGATTTTGAGGGTGATATAAACGCCTTTCTTATCCGGTGAAATAGCAACCTGAGTCGATTCTAATTTATATTTCAGATAGCCGTTATTCAGATACTGCGAACGAAGCGCTTCCAAGTCTCCAGCCAATACCTGCTTCTGGTACTTTTCATCCGCAAGAAAATTCCACCACGGCACTTCTGCCTGAAGGTTAAATTTGCCTTTCAGCTCATCATCGCTAAAGACTTCATTACCAATGACATTAATTTGCTGGATCTGGGCTGAAACGCCTTCGGTAAACACAAACTTCAAGTCTGCGCGGTTACGAGGCAGCGGAGTGACAACCGCTTTTACGCTGGCATTATATTTACCAACGCTATAATAGAAATCTTCTAAGCCTTTCTCTATCTTACTTAGCGTGGTCCGATCGAGCGCTTCACCCATCCGAAGGTTAGACGCGTCTAAGTTTTCAGTGAGCTGCTCGTCCTTAATTGCTTTGTTACCGGAAAATGTAATATTGGCAATAGTCGGGCGCTCTAATACGTTAATTAAAATCGCATTTCCATCACGAAAGACTTTTATATCTTCAAAATTACCGGAAGCAAAAAGAGCCTGAATAATTTCTGCCACATCCCGGTCATCAACGCTATCACCTACACGGACTGGCATTTTTAACAATGCTGCACCTAATGTGACACGCTGAAGGCCTTCAAAGCGAATATCATCAACTACAAATTGTTCCGCGCTCTGCGCAACACTGCTACCAAGCAAAAGTGATGCGGCCAACAGATTTTTTATCGCCATTACTGTTCTAATTATTCCTTGCTAAAAAACGCATTTATTAAAGGCGGGTAAAATCATTGAATAGCGCAACGGCCATTAACGCAACCAAAATGGCTGATCCCACTCTATAGCCAATATCCTGAACTCGTTCGGAAACAGGACGACGTGTTATCGCTTCAATTGCAAAAAACAGCAAATGTCCGCCGTCTAACACGGGAAGCGGTAACAAGTTAACGATGCCCAAGTTGACACTTATCAAAGCCAAAAAGCCAAGGAAATAGACCATCCCGTAATCGGCTGTCATCCCTGCGCCTTTGGCAATCGATATTGGGCCACTTAAATTCTTAATTGCAATATCACCCGTCACCAGCTTACCAACCATATCAAAGGTTAAGGTGGTCAGTTGCCAGGTTTTCTCAACGGCTTTGCTTACTGCTTCTAACGGGCCAAACTGCAAATTGATCTGATATGATTCTGGCCAGGCTTCCATCTTCGGTGCAAAGCCTGCATAACCAATTATATCGCCATTAGCCAGTTTTTTTACTGCCGGGATAAGGGTCAGCGTAACGCGCTCCCCCTCACGCTCGACTTCAACCAGCATAGATTGATCCGGTTTTGAACGCACAGCCTCGACAACCTCATCCCATTTCACAATCGGCGTATTATCGATGGCAACAATCTTATCATTTAACCTTAAACCGGCAGCAATTGCTGCTCCATCATCAACAAGTTGTGAGATAGAAAGGGTAATTGGCGGTGAGTAGGGTGTGATCCCTAAGGTTGTCAGTACCCGCTCACTTTCAGGATCAAAAGACCACCCAGTCAGATCTAAAGTACGCTGAACATCATACCTGGCATCGGGTTCAGTCACCGTGATAACCATTTCTTTATCACCGATATTAGAAATCATTGCCATATTGGCAGATTCCCAATCAGCGGTTTTGATTCCTGAAATGGATTTAAGTTCCATTCCGGAGCGAATTCCTGCTTCTGCTGCAATCGACTGTGGGGCAACCTCTCCGATAACCGGACGCACAGCGGGCACCCCAATCAGGTAGACAATCCAATAAGCAACGATGGCAAAAATAAAATTGGCGACCGGGCCGGCAGCAACAATAGCACTGCGCTGCCACAACGTTTTGTTATTGAAGGCTAAATGTTGTCTGTGCTCAGGCACCTCATCGACGCGCCCATCAAGCATCTTGACATACCCCCCTAGCGGGATCATGGCCAGGGTATATTCCGTGCCGTCTTTACCCACTTTGCGCCACAGCGCTTTACCAAAGCCAATAGAAAAGCGCTCAATGTAAACACCGCATCGGCGGGCGACCCAAAAGTGACCGAACTCGTGAGCGGCAATCAAAATACCTAATGCAAGTAGAAATGCACCAAGGTTCCACAAAACGTCCATCATACTGATACCTTATGAATCACTTTACGAGCCAAAATTCGGGCCATCTTATCTAGCTCAATCACGCTTTCCAAGTCAGTCGGTACTGTCATTTGAGCTGACTCGAGAACATGCGCATTAATACGGGCAATATCGGTAAAGCTAATTTGCTTATTCAAAAATGCCGCGACCGCGACTTCATTCGCTGCATTCAACGCGGTTGTTGCCGCCTGACCTTCGTAACAGGCATCTATCGCCAGCTTCAGGCATGGATATCGGGCATAGTCCGGTTGCAGGAAGGTAAACTCACCGACCTTGCTAAAATCCAGTGGTGCGACTCCCGCATCGACCCTTTCAGGATAGGACATTGCACAAGCAATCGGGGTTTGCATATCAGGCAACCCCATCTGGGCCAATACTGAGCCATCCTTATACTGCACCATAGAATGAATAACAGATTGCGGATGAATAATCACTTGCAGTTGCTCACGGGACGCATTGAACAACCAGCGGGCTTCTATGTACTCCAGCCCTTTGTTCATCATGGTGGCGGAATCGACAGAGATTTTTGGCCCCATGGACCAATTAGGGTGGGCTATTGCCATCTCCGGTGTCACCGCTGATAATTCGGCCACCTCAGTATAGCGGAAAGGTCCGCCGGAGCCGGTTAATAAAATTTTGCTGATACCGTGCTTGTCCAGATCGCAACGCCCCATCGCTTGCTGTATTTCAGCCGGTAGACACTGGAAGATTGCATTATGCTCGCTATCAACCGGCAACAATTCAGCGCCGGAGTGCTCACAGGCATCAATGAACATCTGTCCCGACATCACCAGGGCTTCCTTGTTGGCCAGCAAAATACGCTTGCCCGCCCTGACTCCCGACATTGTCGGCAGCAAGCCCGCAGCACCGACAATCGCGGCCATGACGGTATCCACTTCGTCAAGCGCGGCGACTTTACACAGGCCATCGTCACCAGTAAAGACCTCTGTATCAAGACCATGCTGCTTAAGTAATTCTGACAATTCTGCTGCCGCTTGCGACGACGCCATCGCGGCATACTTTGGCTTCCAGGTACAGCACAACTCAAACATTTTCTGGCTGTTTGAGCCTGCGGCCAACGCAACGACATCAAATAAATCTGGGTTTTGTGCTGCGACGGCCAGCGTACTGCTTCCGATTGACCCCGTAGCACCAAGAATCGTTAACTTACGCATAAAATCACTTAATTCAGCTATGAAGGGCAGCCAGAAAACAGCTGCCTACTATATGACATTGCTTATAGTAACCAAAGATACAATAAAGCAAAAACAGGAAGGGCTGCCGTCAGGCTGTCGATACGATCAAGAATACCACCATGACCCGGCAAGAGATTACCACTATCCTTAATACCTGAGGCACGCTTAAACATACTCTCGACCAAATCACCTAGCACAGAAGCGATAACCGTAATGATGGCAATAGCAAACAATCCACCCAGGCTGGAAAACGGAATGTCCATCAGTGCAGCCCCGCCCCATGTAACTAACAGAGCCAGTGCAGCACCACCGATTAGACCTTCAATGGTTTTATTCGGGCTAACTGCGGGGGCCATTTTATGTTTACCGAAACGCTTACCTGAGAAGTATGCACCAGAATCGGCGGCCCAAACCAGACAGCAAACTAACAACACTAATTTTGCGCCATGGTATGGGCTTTCAACATAGTGAACGGCGCGGAGCATCAAGATACCCCAGAAAAAGGGGATTAAGGTAAGCAAGCCAAAAATGTATTTTAAAGAAGAAGCTTTTACCCAAAGTTTGGCACTCGACGGGTACGTTATTGCTAAAGTAGATGCAATTAACCACCAAACACCGCCCACCACTAACATGATATGGTGTGACTCGGATAATATTGATAGTGAAGTAACGTCAGACGGTATTGTCACTAAACTCAAACAGAGAGTAATCGCAGGCACTATCATGGCAGCCATACGCGATTTAGCGTCAACAAATTGTGTCCATTCCCAAAAACCGATCATGGTAATTGCCGCTAAAGCAATTACAAAGGCCGGGAAAGGTAGTAGAAATATCCCTGCAATCACCAACGGCGCGAGGATTAAGGCGGTAAAAATACGTTGCTTTAACAAGCTGCGTCCTCTCGTTTTATCATTTGTTTTATCACTATTTCAGCCTGCTTGTAGCTGTTCAACCTGCAGCTACCTTAATCAATGCGCTTTATGATAAAAAACACATTTTGCTGAATAATGGTTATTCTTGTAATAATGCTTGAATCTGCTCACCCGTGCAGCCAAAACGGCGCTCGCGGCTCACGAACCATGCGATGGCATTGGCAAAGCTATCTTCATCGAAATCCGGCCAGAGCTGCTCTGTAAAATACAACTCCGCATAAGCCGCTTGCCATAACATAAAATTACTAATTCGGCATTCGCCACTGGTACGGATCATAAGATCGACATCTGGCAGATCGGCTGTCGACATACCAGCAGCCATCATCTCTTCTGTAATATCTTCAACCGTCAGGTTATGTTCGGCAACTTGCTGCGCCAACCGTTTAGTCGCTTGCAAGATATCCCACTGGCCGCCATAGTTAGCCGCAATATTCAACACCAAGCCGGTATTGCTTGCCGTTAAGGTTTCTGACGCGAGTATCTTGTCTTGCAGACGACGGCTGAATCGACTTTTATCACCGATGACACGTAACTGAATGTTGTTCTTGTGCAGCCGTTTAACTTCACGACCTAACACGGTCATAAATAGCTGCATCAACAATGACACTTCGTCTTCTGGTCGACGCCAGTTCTCACTGCTAAAAGCAAATAAAGTCAGAGCTTTGACACCTAGGCGATTAGCCGTGGAAACGGTTTTACGTACCGCATCAACACCAGCCTTATGGCCAAACACTCGAGTCTTACCCTTCGCTTTTGCCCACCGACCATTGCCATCCATAATGACGGCAACGTGCTTCGGTAAACAGTCCACTGAAAGTGCAGTTTCGATTGGATGCTGTGCCATACATTTCCCTCAAAAAAAAAGCGCCGTACTGCACGCACAGCGCTTTAAGTCTCATAAAGCTAATTTTTATGCCGCTAGGACTGACGTCAGCGTCTTAAACTTCCATCAGCTCTTTTTCTTTCGCTTCAAGCACCGCGTCAATATTCTTAACGGCTGCGTCTGTCAGTTTCTGAATTTCGTCTTGAGAACGACGGTCATCATCTTCAGAAATCTCTTTGTCTTTGAGCAGCGCTTTAATGTCAGCATTCGCATCACGACGGATATTACGAATCGCAACACGCCCCTGCTCTGCTTCCTTGCGTACGATCTTAACCAGATCACGACGGCGCTCTTCTGTCAGCGGAGGAAGAGGAACACGAATCGTCGTACCAGCAGACATTGGGTTCAGGCCCAAGTCAGACATCATGATCGCTTTTTCGACTTTAGGCGCCAGTTCACGATCAAATACCGTGATGGATAATGTACGTGAATCTTCAGCAACAACGTTTGCCAGTTGCTTAAGCGGTGTATTGGCACCGTAGTATTCTACGTAAATTGTATCAAGCAAGCTTGGGTGTGCACGACCAGTACGCACTTTAGCCAGTTGATTTTTTAGCGCTTCAACGCTTTTTTGCATGCGTTCTTGTGCATCTTTTTGAATTTCGTTAATCACAATTAGTTCCCTTGATTATTCGGTCAAAGTAGAGGCGAAACCGCCCCATCCTGAATTAGTCGTTAGAAATCTTAGTCGTTAGAAACCTAGCTATTAGAAATCAATGTGCCTTCTTGCTCGCCCATCACCACTCGGCGAAGTGCACCTGGCTTAGTCATGTTGAATACACGAATAGGCATATTGTGGTCACGGGCCAGTGTAAATGCAGCTAAGTCCATTACTTTTAGTTCTTTTTCAAGAACATCGTTATAGCCAAGCTTATCACAAAGAACAGCATCTGGGTTTTTAACTGGATCATCAGTGTAAACGCCCTCAACTTTCGTTGCTTTCAATACAACTTCTGCTTCAATTTCAATACCGCGAAGGCATGCAGCTGAGTCTGTCGTAAAGAAAGGATTACCGGTACCGGCAGCGAAAATCACGACACGGCCCTGACGCAGCTGGCTGATCGCTTCTGCCCAGTTATAGCTGTCGCATACACCATTAAGTGGGATAGCTGACATGACTCGAGCGTTCACATAGGCACGATGCAATGCATCACGCATTGCCAAACCATTCATAACTGTGGCCAGCATACCCATGTGGTCGCCCACAACTCGGTTCATACCCGCTTCTGCAAGACCCGCACCACGGAACAAGTTACCACCACCAATAACAAGGCCTACCTGCACGCCTAATTCAACGAGCTCTTTGATTTCCTGAGCCATACGGTCAAGAACTTGTGCGTCAATGCCAAAACCTTCGTTGCCCTGTAGTGCTTCACCACTAAGTTTGAGCAAAATGCGTTGATAAGTCGGTTTAGGGTTTGTGGTCATGCGTATTACCTTCCAGGCTTAACTAAAGAGATATGGAGTTGTAAAAAGACCGCAGCCTAGGCTACGGTCTTTGGAGTTCTTATGCGAAGGATTAACCCTTCTGAACAGCTGCTACTTCTTCTGCAAAGCTCATTTCTTGAGCTTTCTCGATACCTTCGCCAACTTCAAAACGGATGAAGTTAGTTACTGTAGCGCCTTTTTCTTTCAGCATTTGACCAACAGTCTGAGCAGGATCCATGATGAATGCCTGGCCTGTCAGAGAAACTTCGCCGGTGAATTTCTTCATGCGGCCAACAACCATTTTCTCTGCGATTTCAGCTGGCTTGCCAGATTGGATTGCGATATCGATCTGGATTTGCTTTTCTTTAGCAACAACGTCAGCTGGTACATCTTCAGGAGTTACGAACTCAGGCTTAGATGCCGCAATGTGCATTGCAACTTGCTTGATTGTTTCTGCATCTGCATCAGAAGCAACAACAACACCGATACGGTCGCCGTGACGGTAAGAACCGATTTTAGCACCTTCGATGAACTCAACACGACGAATGCTGATGTTTTCACCGATCTTAGCTACAAGAGCAATACGCTGCTCTTCAAATTTAGCTTGTAGTTCAGCAACTTCAACACGGCCAGCAAGAGCAAAATCAGCTACTTCGTTAGCAAACGCAAGGAAGCTAGCATCTTTAGCTACGAAGTCTGTCTGACAGTTAACTTCTAGAATTGCAGCAATACCTTCACCTTCTTTGATGATGATTGCGCCTTCAGCTGCGATGTTACCCGCTTTTTTAGCGGCTTTAGCAGCGCCACTCTTACGCATGTTCTCAATCGCCAGTTCGATGTCAGCGTTAGCTTCAACAAGCGCTTTTTTACAATCCATCATGCCTGCGCCAGTACGTTCGCGCAGTTCTTTAACTAGGGCAGCTGTAACTGTTGCCATTGTTATATCCTCAGTTTGAATACTCGGTATAAAAATCAGGGGCCTGTTAGCGGCCCCTGTTAACCATACTTAGTTTACACAAGGTAACTTAAGATGCTCAAAGGAGCAGGCTATTACTCAGCTTCTACGAAACCGTCTTGTTCAGCTTGCACAACGATATCTTGGTTGCGAGCTTCAGTAACAGTTTGTGCTACAGCACCAGTGTAAAGCTGGATAGAACGGATTGCATCATCGTTACCAGGGATAACGAAGTCAACGCCGTCTGGGTTAGAGTTAGTATCTACTACTGCAAATACTGGGATACCCAGGTTGTTAGCTTCTTTAACTGCGATATGTTCGTGATCAGCATCGATTACAAACATTGCGTCTGGCAGGCCAGCCATGTTCTTGATACCACCAAGAGACTTCTCAAGCTTTTCCATTTCACGAGTACGCATTAGCGCTTCTTTCTTGGTTAGCTTGTCGAAAGTACCGTCAGAAGACTGTGCTTCCAGATCTTTCAGACGCTTGATTGACTGGCGAACAGTTTTCCAGTTAGTCAGCATACCACCCAACCAACGGTTGTTTACGTAGTACTGGTCACAGTTGATCGCTGCTTCTTTGATTGATTCGCTGGCTGCACGCTTAGTACCAACGAAAAGGACTTTACCTTTACGAGCAGAAATCTTGTTGATTTCAGCCAGTGCTTCGTTGAACATTGGTACAGTTTTCTCAAGGTTGATGATATGTACCTTGTTACGTGCACCGAAGATGAATGGCTTCATCTTTGGGTTCCAGTAACGAGTTTGGTGACCAAAGTGTACACCAGCCTTAAGCATGTCGCGCATTGATACAGTTGCCATTGAATATTCCTCTATGGGGTTAGGCGTCCACATATCCCATCCTACCGACCCTTTATCACCGTTCGAAACAACTCGCTGCCTCATCGAGAGAACAGCCGCATAACGAAAGAATGACGGGCACCCCGGAGCATGTGCCGATATGTGTGAGTGATTAATAAAAGTAAGTATAATTTAACTAACAGAGTCGAAACCCAATTAGCTAATTACGGCGCGCTTTATACCATATTTCATCATCAAAAATCCAGCCTAAATATATTCGAAGTCACGAAACTTGGTTTCCATCCTCAGCCCTCGCTGTTAACATATACGTAATAGTAAACCGTCATTCATAGAGAAGATTACATGAGCATCAAGATCAAAACGGCTGAAGAAATTGAAAAAATGCGCGTTGCAGGCCGTTTGGCCGCTGATGTGCTGGAAATGATCGAACCGCACGTCAAGGCGGGGGTCACGACAGAAGAACTTGATCGCATCTGCCACGATTACATCACTCAAGAGCAAGGTGCCATTCCCGCTCCGCTGAACTATCACGGTTTCCCTAAGTCAGTTTGCACCTCAATTAACCACGTTGTTTGTCACGGTATTCCTAGCGACAAAGATGAAGACGTGAATGGAAAGTACAACAAACCGGCAATATTGAAAGACGGCGATATCCTTAATATCGACATTACCGTGATCAAAGACGGTTACCACGGCGATACCTCTAAAATGTTTGAAATCGGTGAAGTATCACTGGAAGACAAACGTCTTTGCCGGGTGGCACAAGAGAGCCTGTACCTGGCCATCAAAAAAGTGAAGCCGGGTACCACGCTGGGTGAAATCGGCACCGCCATTCAGAAATTCATCAAAAGTGGCAACAGCCGTTTTTCTATCGTCAAAGACTACTGCGGCCATGGTATTGGTAGCGAATTCCACGAAGAGCCACAAGTTGTCCACTACAAGAACAACGATCGTACCGTACTGAAAGCGGGCATGTGTTTCACTATCGAACCGATGATCAATGCCGGTAAGTTTGGCTGCGTCTCAGATGAAAATGATGGCTGGACGGTCTACACCGTTGACGGTAAGAAATCTGCCCAGTGGGAGCACACCCTGCTGGTCACTGAGACCGGTTGTGAAATTCTGACCTTGCGTAAAGACGATACCCTGCCCCGCATTCTGTAAGTCAGACCACCGAATACGTCATTCCCTAAACAAGCCGGCAAATTGCCGGCTTTTTATTTATTGTTATCCGGTTATAGTAAGAACAAGCATTTTTACTCTATGGCACGGACTGCGATGACTGACACTTCCTCGGCTCTTCAGGCTTTTTCATCTGAATCCCTCACGCAAGAGAACTTGCGAACGGCACTCGAGCGCTTTTCTGAACAACAAAAGCAACTGTTTCTGCGGCATACCCCAATCACGGATTTGGTGCATGCGCGCTCGACATTTATCGACCAGCTGCTGATCCGCCTGTGGCAACATTTCGGCTTTGCTCAAAAAACGGATCTTGCCCTTGTGGCCGTGGGGGGGTACGGGCGAGGCGAGCTGCACCCCTTGTCTGATGTTGACATTCTCGTGCTCAGTGAACAACCGCTGGATGAAGCAACGGGAAAAATCGTCAGTGAGTTTCTGACCTTCCTGTGGGATTTGCGGCTGGAGATCGGCCATAGTGTCCGCACCGTTGCTGACTGCGTTGAAGTCGGCCTTGCCGATCTTACCGTCGCAACCAACCTGACTGAAGCCCGGCAGCTGTGTGGCAATGAAGCGCTATTCCAGTGTCTGCAGGAACAAGTAAACTCCGGTAAATTCTGGCCCAGTGAAGACTTTTACCGCGCCAAGCTGAAAGAGCAAAAAAGACGTCATGCCCGTTACCATGACACCACCTATAACCTCGAGCCCGATATAAAATCCAGCCCGGGCGGTCTGCGTGACATCCATACCTTAAGCTGGGTGGCACGGCGCCATTTTGGTGCCACTAACCTGTTAGAAATGAGTCGATACGGCTTCCTGACTGATGCTGAATACCGTGAACTGGTAGAGTGCCAGGACGCCCTATGGCGGATCCGCTTTGCCCTGCATATCGAATTGCGCCGCTATGACAATCGCCTTACCTTTGCCCACCAACCTTCAGTCGCCGCAAACCTCGGCTACACCGGCGAAGGAAACCGCGCTGTCGAAATGATGATGAAAGAGTTCTACCGCACTTTGCGCCGGGTGTCAGAACTCAATAAGATGCTGCTGCAGCTGTTTGATCAGGCGATTCTCGACAGCGGTAAAACCGCCGAGACAATCAGTCTTGATGAGGATTTTCAGCTTCGAGGCCATTTGATCGAGGCAACCAAACCTGCTCTCTTTCAGGCTCGTCCGGAAACCATTCTCGATATGTTCATGCATATTGCACAAAATTCTGACATTGAAGGTATTGCAGCACCGACTTTGCGTCAGTTACGGACTGCACGCCGACGATTAAATCGTTTTTTGGTTGAGATCCCAGCAGCCAGAGAAAAATTCATGGAACTGGTCCGCCAGCCTAATGCATTGCAAAAAGCCTTCCGGCTGATGCATCGCCATGGTGTTTTAGCCGCCTACCTGCCGCAGTGGAGCCAGATCGTCGGACAAATGCAGTTTGATCTGTTCCACGTCTATACCGTCGACGAACACAGTGTTCGCCTGCTCAATAACCTCAATAAGTTCAATGATCCGGAGAATCGGCAACTTCACCCAATCTGCTGCGAAGTCTATCCGCGGCTTATCAAAAAAGAGAGCCTGATCTTAGCGGCAATTTTCCATGATATCGCCAAAGGCCGCGGTGGTGATCATTCTGAATTAGGTGCCACAGAGGCGTATAATTTCTGTCTGCAGCATGGTCTTTCCCGCCCCGAAGCAAATCTGGTAGCGTGGTTAGTTAAACAACATCTGCTGATGTCGGTCACTGCCCAGCGCCGGGACATCTATGATCCGGAAGTGGTGTCCGAATTTGCTAAAGAAGTCCGTGATGAAGAACGGTTAGATTACCTGATCTGTCTGACGGTGGCTGACATTTGCGCCACCAACCAGGATCTATGGAACAGTTGGAAGCGTACCCTGCTTTCCGAACTCTATTATGCAACTCAGAAAGCACTTCGCCGCGGACTGGAAAACACCCCGGATGTTCGTGAACGTATCCGCCATAATCAGCAGCTTGCCTCGGCAATATTACGCAGCAAGAACTTTGCCCCCCGGGAAATTGAAGTACTATGGCAACGCTTTAAGGCCGATTACTTTCTGCGCCACACTCACAATCAGATAGCCTGGCATGCTGAAGCGATCCTGACCCATAAGGACAATGACAAACCCCTGGTCCTGATCAGAAAAAAAGCGACCCGGGGCGGTACCGAAGTCTTTGTCTACAGCAAAGACAAAGCGAAGTTATTTGCCATTGTAGTTTCTGAGCTGGGTAAGAAGAACCTCAGCGTCCATGATGCACAGATCATGAATAGCAAAGACGGTTACGCCCTCGACACGTTTATGGTGTTAGACCCGAGCGGGAAAGCCATTTGCGAAAACCGCCACCACTCGATACGTCGCGCTCTGATCAAAGCCCTGACGCACATGAAATCGGAACGCAAAAATAAACGAGCTTCTCGTCAGCTGCAGCACTTTAATGTAAAAACCAGAGTCGATTTCTTACCGACTAAAACCGGCAAGAAAACTACGATGGAATTGGTTGCGTTAGATATGCCAGGGTTACTCGCGAGGGTTGGATCCGTTTTTGCCAAGCAGAAGATCAGCCTGCAGGCCGCCAAAATTACCACTATTGGCGAACGGGCTGAAGACTTCTTTATTCTGATCAATGAACAGGGCACTCAATTGACAGCCGAACAGCAGCAGCAATTGAAAGAAGCGCTCATCGCCAAGCTTGATTCACCCGATTAATGCCGATTGGTATAAAACCAGCTCCTGAGCATCTGAATCTCTGATGCTCAGGGGATGCGCGATCTTGCCCACACTCTCACCGCCCACATCAAGAAATTATCACTGGTTCTTGCTACAGTGGCGGTATATTCACTTCACCAGTACAGCCATGCCATTGCTGGCAAACCAGAACAATTGAATGAGGCCTCTATGTACCCACACCTCACCAGTATCGGGATCGAACATCCGGAAACCATTGAGCGTTACAGCCTGCGGCAGGAAGCCGCAAATGACATTTTAAAAATCTATTTTGCCAAGCAGAAAGGTGAATTGTTTGCCAAAAGCGTGAAGTTTAAATTCCCGCGTCAGCGCAAATCTGTCGTCGTAAACAGTGGTAATCGCGAATACAAAGAAATTACCGAAATCAATCGTACGCTTACCCACATTATTGATGAGCTCGATCAAATCACCAAAAGAAAACCCAAAGATGTAGACATTAAAAAGAAAATTCTCAGCGACTTACGCCACTTAGAACAGGTGGTCAGCCATAAGATTGCTGAAATAGAAGCGGATTTAGACAAACTGAAATAACGTCGGACACCATAATAGGCGGAATATTCGGCGTGAATGAAAGAGAGCAGATATCGACTATCGGTGGGTGTAAGCGTCAAGGCATTCCTGCTCTTTAATCAGCAGAAATGCCTACCAAAGGCCGATTACACCAGTTGTGTGATAAAGCCACTCAACCAAGGCCGTGTCACTTCCAGCGCATCAAAATTCACACAGGCGTCGATGTCCAGCCGCTCTGCGAGCGGGGAGGCTTGCAACTGCTGTAACAGATAATCAAATTGCCGCCCGGCCCCGCAATAGCGCTCTTCACCATAGCTGGAATCCCCCATTGAAATCACCCCATAGCGAAGGTTGGGCAATAAGGGAAACTGATCATTGAGTGCAAAATAAAGCGGCAGGATATTATCCGGTAGTTCCCCCAGCCCGGTGGTTGAAGTTACAATCAAAACCACATCATTTTGATATTCAAGGAAGTCGGTGAGCAGAGGCTCTAAATAGAGTTGAACGACATGACCCTTTGCGGTCAACGTCTCCACCACCTCTTGCGCGACATCTTCTGCGCCACCAAAGACTGAACCTACAAATACGCCAACTTTTGCCATCTTTTTCTCGCCTCCCTTGCTGCCGGTTCCTTAAATTTGGCTATTGATGGCACAAGATGCAAATCCCCCTCCTCAGAACGGGAGCTACCTCATTAAAACAGCCGATCACCGCTTTATTATTGACTTGTTAATAAGTCTGCAGGCCAACCAAACGCAGCCATAACACGTAGCCATGTTTCATCAACATCAGCTTGAATATCAATCTCTTGACCAGTTACAGGATGGTCAAACTGCAGCCGTGATGCATGCAGCATCAGACGATGGCATTGATAATTTTCACGGAACATACGGTTATGGCGACCATCACCATGATTGACATCACCGATAATATGGTGGCTTAAATGGTGCATATGGCGACGCAGCTGATGCTTACGCCCTGTCTCCGGCTTCATTTCTACCAGACAATACCGGCTTGTGGCATAGCGCCCTACCGGAATATCCGTTTCGACAGTGGCCAACGGTTGGTATGCCGTTACCGCCTCTTGGGCTTCTTGCTCTTCAACCGCATTTTTGTCCGCGATCTTATCCAGATCTTTCTTTAGAGGGTAGTCCAATACCGCGGCTTCCTTGATCCAACCGCGCACGACAGCATGATAGGTTTTATGGATCTCTCGTCCGGCAAATTTCGGCATCATTAACGCGGCAATTTCACGGGATAAACCAAACAGCAGTACCCCCGAAGTCGGGCGGTCTAATCGATGTAACGGAAAAACATGCTGACCTAGCTGATCGCGCAGTGTTTGCATCACAAAGACCGTTTCATGGCTATCTAACCAAGAGCGGTGTACCAACATACCTGCCGGTTTATTAACTGCGACCAAATATTGGTCCTGAAAAAGAATTTCTAATTCCATCGATTATTGAGCCTTAAACAGGTTATCTAATTCGCCTGTGATACGAATTATGGAGTCAACATCCTTATTATGCTTCATCGCTTCTTCAACATAAGGTGAAAGTTCAAAATGCATCGGCAAAGGCAGTTGCATCGTGACGAGCCGAGTCATTTTAGGAATAAAGATCCATTGTAACCACTGGTTACAGGTTAGCATATCAACCGCAAACGGTTCTGTACTCGCCAACGAAGCCTGACTTGGTGCAACACTTTCCCAAAGGCCAGCTTCATGCATGACAACCTCAAGCTTTTCTAACAACAACTGGCTATGACGATATTTATCCATGATTCTGCTCTTCAAGAAATAGGCGCGCAAGGATACCACCTCAACTCCCTACCCCCAACATGTTACCTATTATCGCCCATTACCATGGTGAAATCAGACAATGCGATGGACGTAATTGAATAGTCAGTTAATTGTTGTCTTTGATATACTCTCGATTCAGATTTAGGAGCGATAGCTATGTCCATGGATACATTTCATACCCTCACCCAGTTACTGGATAATGCCGGTTGTCAGTACAAGATTTTCGATCTTGGTCGCCGTGTCAGCGAAATTGATATCGAGCAATTTAAGGCGGTTGAAGAAAATCGCCAACCTTATCCATGGCCGTTGCAGCAACATGCCCACCTTTCCATCTCTTTTTGGCAGAACGGTAATCCCCCATGGATCTGGTTCTTGCGCTTGCCATTGGATGAGCGTGGTTTATTAAAGCAAGCCGCGGTGGGCGATTTCATCAAGTATGTTATCGAAGCGATGGGGGCGACCCTGAATGCAGAACCAACAGAAGAAGAACAGCAGAAACTAGCCCAAAATCCATACACGTTTAAGCCTAATGATGACAAGATGGCCATTTTTCATGCCCAACTTCGTCAACAGATTTCGCTGCCTGCAAGCCAGTATTACGAACATGCCCAACACTTCTTAAGCGGTGCGCTAGGCTGGGACCAATGGCAAGGTGTCGGTCTACAAGGTCTGGCTGATGTTTGTGCCCGGATGAAGCAAGAAAATAACAGCACTTTACTGCGAAAAGCGGTGAATAATCTGCCAATGACACCACTCTATGCATTACTCGGCTGCTTGGAGCATGGTGATATTCCAGATAGTCTTAGCCAGCGATTAAGTGAGCGGTTACTAACAGAAACCGCATCGGCGGAGCCTGATCTCTTCTTAGTCGCCGCACTGATCCGCTCTCTGGCTGGCAGCAACAGTGAAACACTGACAGAGCAATTAGATCACCTGTTACAGCAAGCAGTGCTTTGCCACCCAGAAGTCTTAGTGGCAATAGCCGGCCGCTGCTGGAATGGCCTTGCGAACACTGACACGGCAAGCCTGTTCCTGCTTCGTTTAGCTGAAACCAAAGATCAAGCCTTGTTTAACCAACTGTTTACCGACCTTGTTATGTTGCCTTTACTGCGTGGCATCATGTTGCAGGTGCTTCATAGCCAAGCTAACCCGGCGTTAGTTGAAGCGATTACACAACTTCAGCAACATGCTCGTGGTCAGTAACAATACCAATCGGCATCTGCCGCACGAAGGACAGCCACTCAGAAATGGATAACTTACTTGCAATACTTTTGGTCACTTTCGGCGCTTACCTGTTCTGGCAGCAGCGCAGACAAACTGAATTGGCCCAAAAATTTATAGAACAGCGCTGTAACACCCTTAGGTTACAGTTACTCAGTACCGCGAGAGGATCTCATAAGCTCAAGGATCAGAAAGGCAACTGGGGATGGCAAACAGTGTACCTGTTTGAGTTTTCAGCTGATGGTCATGACGCATATCAAGGTTATGTGGTCATGAAAGGCTTCCGACCGATGCGCATTCATGTGCCACCGCATCGTATGCCGGAAACTGAAGGGCTTTAGAGTCTGGGGTCTGGCAGAGAAGTGGACTCGCTTCTCGTCTCAGGACTCGGCCAGAAACAAGAACGGGCGCGACTTTCGTCGCGCCCTTAGGTCTTACTTGCAGCAATCCCGCTACTATCGTGCTCCCTGCATCATTCCATTGAATCGCCGTAATCCTTCGACGTATTCCTTAATTCTTCGTCCTGAAGTTGTCCTTTGGTCTAATCCCGACCCGTCAATACATCCAGTACTGACTCTCTTCTCCGTCC
Organism: Photobacterium sp.; assembly: GCF_033720175.1. Lineage (GTDB taxonomy): Bacteria > Pseudomonadota > Gammaproteobacteria > Enterobacterales > Vibrionaceae > Photobacterium. Next base: position 38,941 of record NZ_JAWWDA010000017.1, on the reverse strand, counting down.
TGGAGGTGTCCTTTACTTCGTCCTGAAGTGTTCCTTTATGCCTCTATCCCAGAGGTGTCCCTGACTTCATCCTGAAGTGGTCCATTTGTCTTCCTGACCAGTAAGTATCCTACTTACTAATTAACCGGTCCTTCGGTTGTTCCCTTCACAGTCCATGTTCGATATATCATCCTGATATACCGGCCTCATCCTGAGACTGCCATAATCCTTGGCTATTTCCTGTTCCGTTCCGGTCAGTTCCTTCCGACACCAATAAGATTACGCGCAATCGTGAAGAAAAGAACCCTCGGGCAAACAATTGTATCGGCGAGGAAAAAGTGCACATTAAGAGAAAACAATTTAATTTATTTGTATTCAACAACTTGAAGATGTAAGTCCGTGATCTGCCCGTTTATTTTTCCTGTATCTCCCACAGCTTTGTAAGAGATCTCTCACACGGATGCGAGATAAAAGAGATGATGACTCCCAGGCTACGGGTCATTAAAAACTCAATGAATACCCTTTTGACGATATAGATGGCGATTTATTTGAAAAAAATAAAATAGTCAGCATGAAAATTCCATGCGCAACCGAAAGAAGTGTGATTGTGCGGGGGCGTATTCTACGCATAAAAACGGGCGCGACTTGCGTCGCGCCCTTAGGTCTTACTTGTAGCAATCCGGCTACGAGAGTGCTCCCTGCATCATTCCGTTGAACCGCTGTATCCTTCAGCGTATTCCTTTTATTCTTCGTCCAGAAGAGATCCTTCGGCCTTCCTGACCCGTCGATACATCCGGCATCAACTCTCATCTCCTTCCTGGAGGTATCCTTTACTTCGTCCTGAAGTGTTCCTTTATACCTCTATCCCAGAGGTGTCCCTGACTTCATCCTGAAGTGGTCCATTTGTGATCCTGACCAGTAAGTATCCTACTTACTATTAACCGGTCCTTCGGTTGTTCCCTTCACAGTCCATGTTCGATGCATCATCCTGACATACCGGCCTCATCCTGAGACTGCCATAATCCTTGGCTATTTCCTGTTCCGTTCCGGTCAGTTCCTTCCGACACCAATAAGATTACCCTTTTTCCAATTCTGAACAAGATAGGGAAATCGCTTTTCTGATAGAGCGTTAAGAACAAAGAATACAATTAACACACAAGCAATTGATAAAAAACGAATTAATTTTCACACTTACCATTATACCCTACCGTCAAGCTAAGCATTTCCTACGCCTTTGTAAGAGATCTCTTACAAGAGCAGCAGAAATCAGGTCGACTTGTTGCTTGGATCCCCCCTCACTATACTTATCTAGAAACACGATTCACCCAAATGGCAGCTGTGATATGAACCAATGAATTCTCGCTAAACCCTGCAGTTTGAGGTGGTTTGAGTATAATATTAATTTGCTGAGGGAATAATAATGGAAACATTCAATCACGACTTACCGAGCCTTTTCAGTCAACTTGGGTTAAACAACTCAAAGGAATTTATTGAAAACTTCCTCACCGAACACCGTCTTGAACAACACGAAAAATTGATAGAAGCCCGTTTTTTACAACCATCTCAGCAACGTTTTTTAAAAGAATCCCAGGAACAGGACGCCGACTGGTGTGAAGTCATTGATCAACTCGATACTTTGCTACGAAAATAGCCATATATTCAGAAACAAGTAGGCCACAGGGATCAAGGTTAAAATGTCAGACATCACCCAAGCGTTAGAACAGGTTATTACGTCACTTATCGCAGAGGGCAAAGAGCCCTCAGTCGCCTTAATCAAAGCCAGACTGGCTGATCCGCTGCCAATACCGGTAATTATTAAAGCGCTGCAAGCATGGAAGAAAAACGCCAAGGTTCCGAATATTCAAAAAACAGCGCCGACACTCACTACCGAAGCACGCATCAAACAACTCGAACAGCAAGTTGCCGAACTGACCACCCGATTAGCGCGTTTAGAGAACAACTAAAACAAGGGGGCACCTGACAGGTGCCCTCGCCGCAGAAAAGGCCATAATATGATGTTGAAATCTATACGGCCACACAGATCCCGTCTCGAACGCGGGGATGTCACACTTCAGCGTTGGTGTTGGGTTTAATGTTTTTAAATAAACTTCAAATAAACCTTTACAATAATCGATACTACGGTATTATCCATCTCGCTCTGTTGTTCAGAGTTATTAATGAAACATCAAGTAAAAGTAAAACCTTAGAATTTCTTCGTTATTGTTGTTATCCTCAGTGTTTCCCTTAGCTTCGTCGTCACATTCAATAATTCAAGCTTTCAGCGCATCGCATTATCGCGATCACTTTATGAATTTAAATATATAAGGGACAAAAAATGTCTAATAAAACAACTGGTCTAGTAAAATGGTTTAACGAAGATAAAGGTTTTGGTTTCATCACTCAAGACAACGGCGGTGCTGACGTATTCGTTCACTTCCGTGCAATCGCTTCTGAAGGTTTCAAAACTCTGGCTGAAGGCCAAAAAGTTTCTTTCGAAGTAGAGCAAGGCCAAAAAGGCCCTCAAGCTTCTAACGTAGTAGCGCTATAATTTTGTAAGTCGGCGTAAATGGTCTCATGACCATTTACGTCACTTTTAATAACTATCAACCAATTATTTATACCGTACATTAGAAAATATAAACATTTCTTACATCTGCTTTTTGTATATGTCGTTACGTTCCTTATTTACTTCGCAGTATTATTATAAATAAAACCATCAAACTTAAACATCAGACATTTAATTACAATTTTAGGTTTTTAACTTATTCTGTTTTTATCATTCTGATAATTAAGACAAGGGTACTTATGTCTCGTTCAATAGGTCGAAAACGATTTTGGTTTCAGCAAGGTCGCCAAGAAAACAATACAACAAAAATAAAGGTAATTAAATGATTGTGAACTTTAATATTTTAAAAGGTAATATTTCGTGGGATGCATTAATACATCAACTAAATAGTGATGTCTTATTACGCCATATTCTAATGAAAGGTAACGTCGATAATATGGATATTAAACTTTCGTATTGTGAGAAAACATGTGAAGGCAATATCATTAATAACGGCAATCAACTTATTGGTAACTTTTCCATTTCCTTTTAGTACTTTTATTCCCCTCCAGTTATATTTTATATTTTAAATCACATACTGCCGCATTAAATCTTTCAGAAAAGACTGATTGAAAAAACTTGTCACACGGTCAATTACGGTGTGAATAACAATATCAGTCGTTACAGAACACTTGATAGTTTGAGATTTTCTGCTTAGCTGATAGGCCCAACCGAGCGGAAAAGCATGGCTTGGTTATATCCTGAAGCTCTTCAGAATCAGCTATCAATAAGATTTATCGATAGCCGCCTGTATTACCGCAGTCCAGAATGTTTAATCCTTAAAATCCCACGACAAGTTACTCACCAAATGACATTCATCGCACTTGAAGTCAAATATCTCATGCAATGCCTCGTCCAGCGCCCAATCACCACCGCAAACAGGGCACACCCGTGCTTGCTCTGATTCTTTACCTTCACCACCAACGCGATAGATATACAGATATGTCGGGATCTCACTTACCGCTTCCATACGGCGACATAAATCCCAACCTCGGCGGAACAGAATACTTTTGCTGGAGCTGATTTCAAGCAATGTAGGCTGTTCAGCCACTGAAGCATTCATTTGGAGTTGATCACAAGCGCACCAGTCTTCCTGCCATTTGATCAATGGCTTCTGATCGCCATTTTCAAGTGAAGGCAACCGATATAGAGGTACCGGCTGGAAATGTTCCCCACAACGGATCGGTGAGCAGGTATGTAAATGACTGGTATATAAAATCTGCCAGCCTGGCTTTTCACATTCATCGCTGGGATCCGAATTCATATCCTCACCAATGACTTTCACTTTCGGTCGCAATAGACCAAATTCACTCAGCTGGTCAAAAGCCTGTTTCACCTGAGGGCTATGGAAGTCAGGATGAAGACTGTTCGCCTCAGGGCAAACAACCCTGGCGACAAAGTTGCCACCATTCATTGCTATCGGCAGCTCACGACCAATAATTTGACCGCTGTAACGCAGGCAGTCCAAACAATAGTTGATCGCTTTCTCAACGGCCCCCAGCGAGGTGTCACAATAAACCTCAAAGTCCAGTTCAGTTATATACATCGATCAGGCCTCTTTTACTACAGGCTCTAACTGACGCAGAAAGCTCGCGACATCTTGCGCCAGAACCTCACGTATATTTTTCCCTAAGGTTTCCAATACCACCTGGCCGGTCATATTGCAGATAGCGATGACTTGATCTTCTTTTTCTAATACGCCGATAAATACGGTGGGCTTCAGCTTCAAACGGCGCTGAGTGACCAAATGCCCCAAAATATTTTCCTGCAGGCGCTGCACATCTTCTTCACTGAATGCCTGAAGCAAGTCAAACTCGATATCGTGACCTTCCCCTTGGAACCTGGCTGTCATATCACCGCTAAACTGCGCACCGTAAAAAGCGGTAATGTCGTCATGCAGACGCAGCTCTATCCCTTTTTCGACCCCGGTAAGATCCCCCATCGGATTTCGTGCAACCGGAGTCCAGCTCACTTCATCGCCATCGTCGGCCTTTACACATGGCGAGACCAAGCCGACCAAGTCACTGCTTCGTGGAAAACCTTGACCGGCATCACACCATGCTTGCAAAAAACGGGTGGAAAATTCAGATAAAGCCACCGCAACCGGATGATTCATTCGCAACCTCACAAAAGATTAAGTAAACTTTGTCTATTCTAATCCAAGAGTGTCCAGGACAGTATGAGCAAATATCAAGACGCGAAAGAATTAGCCGGTTTAACCCTAGGCCAAGGTACGGAATACAAAGACCAGTATGATGCCACTCTTCTTCAGCCTGTTCCGCGCAGCCTGAACCGTGATGATCTGGCACTTGGCGAAACACTGCCATTTACTGGCTATGACATCTGGACACTGTATGAGCTTTCCTGGTTAAATAGCAAAGGCCTGCCCCAGGTTGCCATTGGTGAGGTTCGCCTACCAGCCAGCAGCCCTAACCTGATTGAATCGAAGTCATTCAAGCTATATCTAAACAGCTTCAACCAAACTAAATTTGCAAGCTGGCAGGAAGTGGCGGATGTGCTTCAGAAAGATTTAACCCAGTGTGCCGGTGAAGATGTCGATGTCACTATTCAGCCTTTAGCCGATTTTGATGACCAGCCGATTGTCAATTTCAGTGGCGAATGTATCGATGATCAAGATATTGAAATCACCAATTATGAATTTGATGCCAGTTATCTTGAGGGAGCAACTGAAGAAGAGGTTGTAACCGAAGATCTAAATAGCCACCTGCTAAAATCCAACTGCCTGATCACCAGTCAGCCCGACTGGGGCAGCGTCAAGATCTCGTATAAAGGCAAGCGTATTAATCGCGAAAAACTACTACGCTACCTGGTCTCTTTCCGCAACCATAATGAATTCCACGAGCAATGTGTTGAACGTATTTTCACGGATATCATGAAGTTCTGCCAGCCGGAATTGCTGACCGTTTATGCGCGTTATACCCGTCGTGGCGGCTTAGATATCAATCCTTACCGTACCAATCAAGGCAAAACGCCAAGCGATAACTTCCGCTTAGCTCGTCAGTAATTACCAGACGACAAAATTTAGGTAATAAGTCCGGCAAAAACGTGTACTTTGCTGGACTTGATTCTTCAACCCAGTAATATTAGGCCTCTGTGTTTATTGTGGTTTAAGAGATAGTATGAGTTTTCGCCGCTGGCTGATAAGTATAATAGTTATCCTGATTGGTTCCTTTAGCGCGCATGCGAAAATCTATACAACCCCCATTCTGACCGACGCTAGTGAGCTATTACAAACCAGCCCGGAACAAGCACTGGAAGCCGCCAATCGTTATTTAAGCCAACGTCGCTTAAGTGAGCCAAAGGAATCGTCGCGCGTTCATGTTAATGACGAGACTGACCATACGGTTCGCACCCCGCTGAATACAATCAACGCGCTGCAGATCAAAGCGCAGGCATACTCGCTGTTAAACCAGACAGAAAAAGCCATCAGTACCATTGAATCAGCAGAAGCACTGGCCACCAGTCATGGACTCACCTATACCATTTTTGAAACACGCCTCCTTCATGCCAAAATATACTGGGACAATCTTAAAAACAGCGCTATTGCTCTCAGCATATTGGATCAGGTTGATAAAGATATCAGTCAGTCGCAGCCGCTGAAACTCACGACTCAGATTAAAGTTCTGCAATATCAATCGGCGATGCAGCGTGCCGTCATCGAATCCGCTCTCGATAATAATGACCGGGCAGAAAAACTGTTTGCCGAGGCCAAGCTTTTTTTGACGGATTTGGACGATCAGGAAGAGCAGATCACTTATCAACTTACGATCGGCCATCACCACCTGCAACAGAAACACTACGATTTAGCACTAGACCGCCTGCTGAGTGGATACTGGCTGGCTGTTGAGAGCGAAAACAAAGCAAAAATAGCACTCGCAAACTACGAGCTTGCAATGTTATTTGAACAGCGCAATGTCTTTGATAAAGCATTGGAACACGCCACCCTCGCCGGTGAATTTTTCGAGCATTACCAACACACCCAACCGCTGGCCAAGACATTAGCGCTGATTGCTTCAATCTATGAGCAACAAAGTCGTTACAACCTTGCTTTGGTGCATTATTTCAATGCATTAGATCAGGAGAATCAACTGCGGCATAATATTCGTTCAGCCCGCCTGCGACTCAGTATCGCCCGGGTTTATCTGCATCTATACAACTACCCCAAAGCAGAACAGTATCTTCAGCAAGCCCGTCAACTTGCCCAGCAAGCAAGCAATGAAACCATCCAGGCCGAAGTCCAAATCCTGCAAGGCAAGCTTGAATTGGCCGAAGGTCGCCTGGAAAAGGCAATATCTACGCTGCAGGCCGGTCTGATTTCAGCCAGCCGCACAGGGCTACGGGAACTTCAACTTCAGGGAGAGTCTATTCTTTCTGAGACTTTCGAAAAACAGCACGACTACTATAATGCCTTGTTAAGCCAGCGACGATATGAGCAGCTTTTTGCCAGCCAGCAAGAAAGCCAGCTCAAAAGTCATGTTGACGTATTCAAGCAACAGCAACGGATGCTGGAGCGCTCCCTGCAGCTTGAAGAAATGGAACGTCAGCAATTTCAAAATGAAAAATCGATATATAAACAAAAGAAAGTCAGCCTGTTTTTACTCTGTGTCATTACATTACTAACCATTTTTCTCATCCGCTGGCACCAGACAGTCAAGCAACTGAAAAAAAGACTGAGTATTTTACGTACTGAATTCTATACCCACCCTCGTAGTGGATTACGCAACCTGAGAATGCTCAATGCCCGCCTGCCAAACTCGCTGCAACAGAGCAGTGCTAACTTTGAACAATGGCATTTAGGTGAAATTATTAATGAGCCACTGAGTGATCGCCTGCGATTTGCGTTATTTGAAGTCCCTTTTTTAAAGCACCTTCACCTGCAATATGGCTATCAGCACGGCTTAGAAGTTGAACGTCAATTCGGTGATTATCTGAAAGAGCAGATCTGCAAACCGGCACGCCTCTATCACTTTTCAGACGCGATGTTCCTGTATATTGAGCCTAACTCGCGCTTAAATACAGAACCAAAGCAATTGGCTGACTCTATCCAGCAACTGGTCGATAATTTCATGATTGAACGTCAACTCGACTCACGCGTTCGAATCGGTATGGCCGAATACCCCTTTTTGCCTCGCGCTTATACCGCCATCAATGATCAGGAGCTGATAGATATCCTGCTAATGGCCGCTAACGCCGCACGCCTTAACAGCAAGACTGAACAAGGTAGCCAGTGGGTGCACCTGAGTGCGATTGATGCCGCGCCGGCCGCGAGTTTCGCATCTGATAATATTCGTAAAGCCTGTATTCAGGGCATCGCTAATGGACTGGTCAAAGTGCAGAGTTCATCGGCAAAAGAGTTCAACTGGAACAATGATCACGATTCAGACAAAAATGTCATTTAAACTAATAGCGTTATCTATCATCACGCCGATAACAGCTAAACGCCAAGCACGTTTTTTGCTAACATGGCTCAAACAGTCCTGAGTAAACGACTCATTAAAAAGGTTAATTTTATGTTTTTGGGTAATTCATCAACAACGTGACTGACATTAATGCCGTTGCTTCGGAAGTGAGTAAATTGAAGCAGCGCTTGGACCAAGCTCAATTGTCTTATCGCGATGCTTCGCTGAAGTCTCGCCGTGAGATTGTAATCTTAAAGCGCTTGATCACTCGTTTATCTGTCGCCTGTCGCGGACTGGACTGTGAGCTGGACACTAAGCTGATTGAACTTCGCACTGAACTCGACCAACCCAAAGACATCAGTAAACTCATTCCCCGTCTGGCTGTTATTGAACGCTTAGTAACCCGCCAAGCGGGATTCACAGAAAAAGAAAACCAGCGTCTCGATCAACAGATTCACCGGAGTGGTGAAACGCTGAAACGGGTCCACGGTTTACCTGCCCAGCTCAAGCGAGAACTGCGCAATATTCTCAGTGCCAAGTCAGAGAGCCTCGCCCACAATCACCAACGTATTCTGCGCTTACTGGAATTGTATGAGCGCTCGGTGAAGCTGATATCAACATCTAATGATAATCTGGCGCTTAAAGACACCCTAGATCATGATTTGCAGCTTCAGCTGACCAATGAACTGCAGCATTTAATCACCGAGCTGGATTTTGATGGCGAATCCGGCGATAAACTGCTGGCCATCCGCAACCGATTATTGATCGGTGTACCGCCACAGACACTGATTGAGTTGTCGCTGGAAGTCTTACGCCTGGTACTCAATGGCACCCACCAGGAACGTCGTTCCTCACAGAAGTTCTTAGATTCGGTGAACAGCGATCTGGCCACACTGCAAAAAACCACTAATCAAAATGTTGGGCAGACATCGGCCTTATACGCACATCACGGTGAGCTCACCACCGAACTGGCGACGGTCATCAATACTGTCAAACAAGGCCTGCAAGATCAAAAAAACCTGGAAAGCTGGCGCCCGACATTAACCGTACTGACGAAAGAGTTACAGGTCTTGGTCGATCGCAACCGCGCGTTGGAAAAACGAGAAAAAATGCTGATTGAGCAACTCAGCTATAACGAGAATAAAGTTACCACCTTGTTTGAGCAAACACTGGATTACCGTCAGCGCCTCAATGATCAGGAACGTAAAATGTTTCTCGACCACCTGACAAAAGTCTATAACCGTGCCGCACTGAATGATCGCCTTGAACATGAATATCGTCGCTGGCTACGCTATCAGCATCCGCTGTGCGTTGCATTGATTGATCTCGACGATTTCAAGGACATTAATGACAGTTACGGCCATATAGCCGGTGATAAAGCATTAAAGATCATTGCCCGCACTATCCATCAGTGCCTCGAAGAAACGGACTTCATCGCCCGCTTTGACGGCGATGAATTTGTCGTGATCATGCCTGATGTCAGTGAAGAAGAAAGGAATAAACGTCTTAACAAAATCCGTGAGTCAATTTCGCAATTGCCTTTCCGCTTCCGGGATCAAAATGTCACTATTTCAATCTCGATTGGTGCCACCTTATTTGAAGGTAACGATACGCCGACCGATATCATTGAACGTACTGAAAAAGCACTCTACAGTGCGAAAAGTGCCGGCCGTAACCGCCTGATCTGGATTTTATAACCCTAAGACCAATTTTCACCGAACTCTGGTCAAATCCGCTATCCCTGTGTATGGTAAAAGCAACCGGTTAATTATTAACAATCTGCAGCAACCTTTATACCTAACTGATATTTATACCGATTAATATATCTTCAACTGACTCCTGCCTTAGTTCAACTCGCCACCATGTCGTTCTGGAGCAAATAGAAAGCACGCGATTACTGACAAATCACTACCAGCATAACTGGCACTTTTACTGATGGTATTAGACACCTAAGCAACTAACTGAACATTAATGCCCATGGGTATTACTCTACGATTTTCTCTTACGACGTCACCAACGCCGTTTCATCGTGACCAGGGAGGTAACTATGATTACTCATATCAGTCCAGTCGGATCCATGGAGCTGCTTTCGCAACTCGAAGTTGACCGCCTGAAAGCCACTGCATCCAGTGATCTGTATCGCTTGTATCGAAACTGTTCACTGGCAGTCTTAAACTCTGGCAGCCACACCGATAATTCAAAAGAGCTGCTGGAAAAACACAAAAGTTTTGATGTCAATGTGATGCGCCGTGAGCGCGGCATCAAGCTCGAACTGATCAACCCGCCAGAACATGCCTTTGTTGATGGCCGCATTATCCGTGGAATTCAGGAGCATATGTTCGCGGTACTGCGTGATATCGTCTACGTTAACATGCATGTACAGCAGCACAATAACCTCAACCTAACCAGCACTATCCATATTACCAATTTTATTTTCAGTATCTTACGTAACGCCCAGATGTTGCATTCGGGCGAAGATCCAAACATCGTTGTATGCTGGGGTGGTCATTCGATCAATCCGATCGAATATCAATACACCCGAGAAGTCGGTCAGGAACTGGGCTTGCGTGAACTGAATATCTGTACGGGGTGTGGTCCCGGTGCGATGGAAGGGCCAATGAAAGGCGCGGCTATCGGTCATGCCCAGCAGCGTTATGGCAACAGCCGTTTTCTTGGCATGACCGAGCCGTCAATCATTGCCGCTGAACCACCGAATCCGATTGTTAACGAGTTGGTGATTTTTCCTGACATCGAAAAGCGCCTCGAAGGTTTTATCCGCGTCGGGCACGGCATTATTATCTTCCCCGGCGGAGCCGGTACGGCAGAAGAGTTGCTCTATATTCTGGGGATTTTAATGCACCCGGAAAATGCAGATCAGCCAATGCCTCTGGTATTGACCGGGCCAAAAGAAAGTGAAGCGTATTTCCGCACCCTTGATGCCTTCATCAAGGACACCCTAGGGGAAGAAGCCCAAAAACATTACCATATTATTATTGATGATCCGGAAAAAGTCGCCCAGGTCATGAAGGCATCAATGCCGTTGATTAAAGAGCACCGCTTAGCAACTGGCGATGCTTACAGCTTTAACTGGTCACTGAAAATTCCGCCGGAATTCCAGTTACCGTTTGAACCAAACCACGATTCAATGTCGACATTGGATCTACACACCAACCAACGTCCGGAGCACCTCGCCGCCAGTTTGCGGCGCGCTTTTTCTGGCATCGTTGCCGGTAATGTCAAAGAAGACGGGATCCGTGCCATTGAACGAAAAGGGCCGTTTAAGATCAATGGCGATATCGCACTGATGAAGCGTATGGACAAACTGTTGAAGAATTTCGTTGTACAGCAACGAATGAAGTTGCCAGGCACCCAGTATGAGCCTTGCTATGAGATCATCACTTCCCAGCCAAACGGAAAATAACCCACCCAGCGGTTACACGCTCTCGCGGCAATGGAACACCCAAACCATCTCGCATCTTGAGGTGGTTTAGGTATAGAATAAGGGCCTGTATCGCCCTTATTCTTATCAAAGTCAGTCGTTGTTATGTCTATCCATCTTGTTGTTATTGATGCCCTAAACCTTATTCGTCGTGTTCATGCGGCCCAACCCGGTGAGCCGGATGTGCAAAATACCGCCCGCGTTTGCTGCCAGGCATTAGGCAAGATTATTAAGAGTAGTATCCCTTCGCACATTGTGGCGGTCTTTGACCATCATAGCGACGACCGGGGATGGCGTGCCGAGCTCCTGCCTCACTACAAGGAAGGCCGCAAGCCGATGCCGCCTGAACTAGCTGAAGGCATGGAGGCGATACAGGATGCCTTTATGGCCATGGGAATCGACTCACTGTTATCGGATGGCGATGAAGCCGATGATTTAGTGGCCACACTGGCACTGAAAGTCGCCGACAGGGGGGAGCAGGTGACCATTATTTCAACCGATAAAGGCTACTGCCAGCTGTTGCGCCCGACTTTACGGGTGCGTGATTATTTCCAGCAGCGCTGGCTCGATAGCCCCTTTGTCGAAAAAGAGTATGGGGTGAAGCCGGAACAACTGCCTGACTACTGGGGATTAGCGGGGATCAGCTCCAGTAAAATCCCCGGCATTCCCGGTATCGGCCCGAAAGCTGCCGCCGAATTACTGGCACTTTACCCTGATCTTGAAACGATGATTGCCGCCGATGAACTGCTGCCAAAGTGGAAGAAAAAAGTCGATGAGCATCATGATCTGGCCATCGCATCGAAACAAGTTGCCACCCTGAAAACAGATCTGCAGCTTGGCTTCAATCTGCAGGATATCCGCTACCAGCCACAAAGCTAATCATCGCCGCTCCCGCTGATATAAAAAACGCCATCAGCAATGATGGCGTTTTTTTGTATTTCAGCATTGTCTATCTGAACTCACTTAACACTCGTGATACGAAATCCCGCTTTAGCAACAATGGCAAGTATTGTTCAGTCTCAACATTAATGCGGGGAACGGTTGTCCAAACGCTGGATGTGGACCGTGATTTCTTCTCGGTCATGATACAGGTGCTTCGCCTGCAGATTGAATTTCACACCATTTTGGATCAGGTAATGCTTCAGGTTTTCAATATCCTGCAGCACTTCATCGTAGCGGCCTTTCATTGGCAGTTTGAGGTTGAAGATCGCTTCTTTTGCCCAGGCCTTGATCAACCAGTCACCCATCAGGTGAGCAACCCGTGCCGGTTTCTCAATCATGTCGCAGACAATCCAGGTCACATTCTTACGTGGCGGCTCAAACTTGAAGCCATCCACTTCATGGTGCTTAACCTGGCCGGTATCCATCAGGCTCTGCGCCATCTGACCGTTATCGATCGCATGTACAAACATCGAGCGCTTAACCAGCTGATACGTCCAGCCCCCCGGACAAGCACCCAGATCAACCGCCCACATACCGGAAGCCAGACGCTCATCCCACTCTTCACGCGGAATAAATACGTGGAAGGCTTCTTCCAGTTTTAGCGTTGAACGGCTCGGCGCATCGGAAGGAAACTTAAGGCGCGGAATACCCATAAAGAACTGCGAGTTGTTGTTCGATAGCGAGTAACCGACATAGCAACAGCCGGGGGCGATAAAGCAGACATGAAGCACTGGCTTCCATCCATTATCTTTCGCATACAGCACTTCTTTTTTACGCATCGCCTGGCGCAGCGGTACCGTGAACTTACGACAGAATTTCAACAGCTCTTTGGCTTCATTGGTATCTGGCGTTTCAATGCGCAGATCACCACAGCGAGGGAAATCTTTTACCGCTTCAAGGATCGGTGAAATACGATCGTCTTGCGGTAAATCCGTTAATAACGTTGTTGCCGCAAACATCTGCCGGGCAAATATTAACGAAGAGAAAGGCTGTAGTTTAATGAATTTCTCGGCATCACCCTGCTGATGAAATTCAAACACCACATAACCGGTATTGTTTTTCGTCCGAGGAAAACCATATAACTCCAGTTTGTTCGCTTTGTCTTGAACTTCACCGGCACATTCTTTTTCAAAGCCTGGACGACAGTACAATATAACTTGATTCACTTTGAACCCTCAAGCTGAACGCCAGGCAGCCACCGCAAGCGCTACCCAACCAATAATAAAACACATGCCCCCCAGCGGAGTGATGGGGCCGAACCATTTAACTCCCGTCAACGCCAGCACATACAGGCTGCCGCTAAAGAGCAAAATTCCTGTTGCAAAAAACAGGGCTGCGTATTGTACTGCTTTTGTCGGCATAATGCGTGCCCATAATCCACATCCGATCAACGCGAGCGTATGCCAGGCCTGATATTGCACCCCGGTTTGAAACACATCGAGCAAAGAAGGTGGCAACTGAGCTTTCAGGCCGTGAGCGGCAAAGGCTCCCAGCGCCACCATTACGGCACCGCTTAACGCTCCGAAAAGTAAGATAATTTTAACCGGCACTCACACACTCCTTAATAAAATCGGCTAACTGTTCTATCGCTAATTCGCGGTTTCCCTGCTCGGTATGCCCCGACGCTTTTCGCGGCTTAAGGCTATGGTCACCATCAGGTAAAAAACTGACAGAAACCGATTTTGCATACTGCCAGCCTTCAACTTCAGCTCGGGTACCAAAGGTATCTCGCTCTCCCTGCAGAATTAAGGTCGGTAACGTGGCGACTTTTAAGTGCTCTCCGCGAAAGTTCTCCGGCTTGCCGGGCGGATGAAAAGGAAACCCTAAACACGCCACTCCCTGCACGTTCGCACTGCAGTTTTCCACCTCAGCTGACTCAGCCGCGATGTCGCTAACTATCAGGCTGGCCATACGCCCGCCCATCGATTTACCACCAATCACCAGCTTACCGTCAGCAAAATGATTGATATGCTTTTGGAAGTCCAGCAACAGCTTAGGCTGGCGATCAGGCGGACGCTTTTTACCGTCTTCCCGGCGTTTGACCATATAAGGAAAATCAAACCGGATAACGCGGATGTCATGCTTAGCGAGGCCTTGCGCCATCGCCGTCATGAATTCGTGATCCATCCCAGCTCCGGCACCATGAGCAAATAGAAAGGTCGCTATCGCCTCTTCGCCTTGCTGGGGGCCATCAATCAGGTATGTCGGCAATGTGGATACTTGTTCGACATCAGTCACCGGTACTGTATTAGGCATCCGTAATATCCTCTTGTTCGCTGGCGGCTTTTGCTAGGACCCAGTCACGGAAAGCCTGAATACGTCCGGTCTCGGCTTGTTTTTCCTGGCACACCAAATAGAACGCATTTTTACTCATCAGTATTTCATCAAAGGGACGGACCAGGCGCCCGGCGTCTAATTCTGGTTGCGCTAACACATTATTCCCCAGCGCAATCCCCTGACCGTGTACAGCGGCCTGAAGCACCATGGTTGAGTGGCTAAAAATAGGCCCCTGGTTAACGTTCATACCGGTTAGCTCAAAATGGCGAACATAGCTTTTCCACTCTTTACGCGAGGTATCGTGCAACAGGGTGTGAAGCTTGAGATCATCGAGCGTACGCAGCGGTTTAGGCCCGGTTAGCAGCATCGGCGAGCAGACGGGCAGCAAGTATTCCTGATACAGTTTATCGGCCCGTAATCCCGGCCAGTTACCACGGCCGTAATAAATCGCGACATCAACATCGTCGGTTAACGATCCTTCGTCCAGATCCACGGCTTTAATTCGCACATCAATCTCAGGATGGTGTTGATTGAAATCAGCCAGCCGCGGCACCAGCCACTGGATCGCAAAACTAGGAGGTAAACTAATGGTTAACGCCCCTTTTGCCCCCCGTTCAAGCACCTTATCTGTCGCCTCTGAGATAGCAGAAAAAATGTCTTTTATATCGAGGAAATAGCTTTGCCCTTCCTCGGTCAGTAACAATGAACGGTTACGGCGGCGAAATAATTTCAGCCCGAGAAACTCCTCAAGGGCTTTAATCTGGTGGCTTACCGCCGCTTGTGTGACAAATAGTTCTTCCGCAGCCCGAGTGAAACTTAAATGCCGGGCTGCCGCTTCAAAGACCTTGAGTGAGTTGAGTGGTGGTAATCGTCTAGACATAGTTTTCCGCTACTGGCCAACACATTAGTTTTTTTTATGGCGAACATTATAAATTGTCCATTGTTCAAGTGCTATAGAAACCCTATGATTCTGAGCGCAGCAAAGGCTTGAACATCTGATATTTTGCTCTCTGGCACTATCGACAGGCCAATGCTGCGATGTTGTGTTTGCATATTGTCCGGGTTGTGCCGGACTGGTAGTCAATCTACCTATTTACTTCCTGTTTTTTTGACCTATCCGTCAAAGTTTTTATTGTTAAGCACTGTGTCTCAACACAGTGCTTTTTTTTATTCCCGCCTTTGTGGCAACGATAAAATCACTTCTTCAGTATAATTATCTGGTGGATGGGGATAACCGCTTGCTCTTACCGCCAATAATTAGCATGATCGCCCCCTAAAATAATCCAATGTGACTCACTATGACTGCCCAATTTGATATCAACCAAATTCGCCCACAGTTTCCGGCTTTACATCAAGACTGTAATGGCCAACCTCTGGTTTATCTTGATAGTGCCGCGACTGCCCAGAAGCCTCAGGTTGTGATTGAAACCATCCGGCAGTATTACAGTGGTCACAATGCCAATGTGCATCGTGGCAGTCATAGCCTGACGGCAACGGCGACAGCGCAATTCGAACGCGCCCGCAGCACGGTGCAGCAATTTATCAATGCCCGCTTTAGCAACGAAATTATCTGGACCCGGGGGGCCACCGAAGCACTCAACCTCATTGCTCAGACCTATGCGCGCCAGAACCTGCAAGCCGGTGATGAGATTCTCGTGAGTGAACTGGAACATCACGCGAATATCGTCCCCTGGCAAATGGTGGCAGAGCAGACCGGGGCAAAAGTTGTCAAGATCCCGATGAAACCCGACTGCACGCTGGATATGGATGCCTTTCACCAACGCTTAAACGACAATACCAAAATTGTCGCCGTCGCTCATATCACGAATGTGACAGGCACCCGTAACCCGATTGAAAAGATCATTGCGGCCGCCCACCAGCAAGGTGCCGTCGTCGTTGTTGACGGTGCTCAGGGTATCGTCCATGAAACGGTTGATGTTCAGGCGATGGATGCCGACTTTTATGTCTTCTCCGGCCATAAGCTCTATGCCCCTACCGGCATTGGCGTGCTCTATGGCAAGCAAGCCATTCTTGAAGCCATGCCACCATGGCACGGGGGCGGAAAAATGGTCGAAAAAGTCTCTTTTGCCGGCACCACATTTTCAGCCCTGCCTGGTAAGTTTGAAGCCGGCACCCCGAATGTTGCGGGTAGCCTGGCACTGGCCTCGGCGATTGACTGGTTGCAATCACTCGACCGGGAAGGGGCCGAACAGCACATTCAGCGGTTACGGCAAAAGGCGATTGATGGCATCACCGATATTGAAGATCTGCGTATTGTCGGCTTACAAGATCATGCCAGCCTGTTTTCGTTTATCGTCGAAGGCGTACACCATCAAGACATTGCCACCTTATTGGACCAACAAGGTATCGCCCTGCGAGCAGGCCACCACTGTGCCCATCCAATGCTGGATGCCCTTAGGCTAACAGGTACTCTGCGGGTATCATTAGCCCTGTATAATACAGAACAAGACATCGAGCGCTTTATTGCCGCGCTCCACAAAGCATGTAGCTTGCTATAAGGACACTCATGACAGAAGCGACACTACCTCAACACCCATTTGGTACTGAGATCACCGCTGACGATATTGTGGCGCAGATGCAGACCGCCAAAGGATGGGAAGACAGATACCGCAATGTGATTCAGTTGGGTAAGAAACTACCGGCATTGCCTGAGGCATTTAAGCAAGATCAGTTAAGGGTCAGCGGGTGTGAGAGTCAGGTCTGGCTAACCCATGAAGCGCGCGGCAATTACTTTCATTTCGCGGCAGACTCTGATGCTCGCATTGTCCGTGGCCTGATCAGCCTGGTACTCGCCGCATATGAAGGCAAAACCGCCGAGGAAATCCGTGAATTCGATGTCGATGGGTATTTTGACCAGCTCGGTCTGATTGCTCACCTCAGCCCATCGCGGGGCAATGGGTTAAAAGCCATTGTCGAGCAGATAAAAGCATTGGCGGAAGGCTAACACTTCGGCAAGAGCAGAGAAAAGTAGCGAGTAGCGAGAAACTAGAGTCTCGCTACTCGGATCGCATATCTACTTGCTATGCTTCTCAATCAGTTTGGCAATAATGCGCGATACCGCCACAAAGCCAAACGTTGCCGTCACCATGGTCGCCGCGCCAAAGCCGCTGGCACAGTCCATACGCTTTGGTCCATCGGCCGTGGCTTTCACATTACACACCGAACCATCAGCCTGCGGGTACTTCAGCTGCTCGGTCGAGAACACACAGTCGATACCGAATTTACGCTTCGGGTTCTTGGGGAAGTTATGATGACGACGCAAGGTATCACGCAGCTTTTTGGCTAACGGATCCTGAATGGTTTTGGTCAGATCAGTAATTTGAATTTGCGTCGGATCCACCTGGCCACCCGCACCGCCGGTGGTGATCACCTTGAACTTGTTACTTTTACAATACGCCAGCAATGCCGCCTTTGGTTTCATGCTGTCAATGGCATCAAGCACATAATCAAAACGGCTGTCGATATATTCAGGGATGTTTTCCGGCGTAATGAAATCATCAATCAGATTCACCTGGCATTCCGGGTTGATCAGCTTGATACGTTCCGCCATCACTTCAATTTTACTCTGACCAACCGTACCCGTCATCGCATGGATCTGACGGTTGATGTTGGTGACACACACATCATCCATATCAATCAGAGTCAGCTCGCCAATACCTGAACGCGCCAGCGCTTCTGCAGCCCAAGAGCCGACACCACCAATACCGATCACACACACGTGTGCGGCACGCAGAATTTCAACGTCACTGTTGCCATACAAACGGCGGGTGCCGCCAAAACGCTGGTTGTAATTGTCTGAGGCTGGATTTTCTAATTTACGCATAGTCATTGACGTATAACTTTTAGTCGTTCAGATAAAGAATGAGCGCGTTTTATACGCGCTCTGCTCTTAATTGTCCAGTTGCCCCTGCTTCCGGGCGAGTTCATGGCGCCGGATTAATTCGTCGCCGCAGGAGACAGCCATGGGGCTTCCGTCCCGCTATCTTGCAAGCCCAGCTTCCATACCCGGCCAAAGTGCTTATAGTGGCCGGCATCTGTTCCCGCCTGCCCCCCCATACCATGATACAGATCGAGATGGTTTTTCTTCACCGCTCCCCCCGTATCCAGCGCCATTAACAGCTTTAGAACATGCTGACCGTTCCAGTTACCTTCGCTATCGAGCTGAGGGACTTCTGCCAGCAACACGCTTCCCATTGGTAAATACTCACGATCCGCGGCGACCGAAGCATGTGCCAACAGCGGAATACCGGCCGTTCCCATCACATCGAGACTCTTTTGTGGCTGAAAAAACACATAGGATGGGTTTTGCTCTAACAATTCACGCACAGTGGCTTCATCTTGCAAAGAGGCCCACTCTTCAATCGCCTTTAGTGACATCTTCTCACGAGGTATTTCATCGCGTTCAATCAAAATGCGGCCGATGCTGACATAAGGATGGTCGTTCTTACCTCTATAGGCAAAATACTGCAACTCATTGTTATCATCGAAGTGAACAAAACCACTGCCCTGCACTTCCATCATAAACACATCAAGCATCGATGCACTGTAGCCGAGCTCCAGCCCTTGCCCTTCCAATGCCCCCTGATAGATTTCTGCACGGGTCGGGCAGATCTCATCACATACCGGCATACCATAAACAGGGTAATGGAAAACCTCATCAGGCTGATGGCGTAATTCTATAACCGGTGAAAAATAACCGGTGAACAGTACATTGCCATTTTCATCCCCCCCGCCCATTTGAGCAATCTGAATACCGTACTGACCTAACTGGCTGGGATCACCACTCTGCTTCGCCCAATGGTCAATTTGATGATATAACGCCTGGTATTGACTTGTCATCGACGAAGATCGTGCTATCACCTGCGCCACCTGCTCGGCAAACATACTGTAATCACGCGACTTGTCTGACTCTACCGTAGGCACTGGATTCAAGACCTGATCAAAATTGCCATCTATATATTGCTGGCCTCGATCAGTCGGCTTAGCGCACCCTGCTAAGCCAATAATTAACATTGCGATTGTAACTTTACGAAACACGGTAGAAACCTACTATAAGTTTGAAAAAGAGCCTGACGGCTGAATATGCTTGATGTTAGCAAACACTCCCCGGCTGGGAAGCGTTAACTTCTTGCGAAATTAACACTTTATGTAAGGCTTTGTGTCAAGGCTTTGTTTTATTTTCGGAATAGGTGAATCGTAAAGCCAGGGGAAACCATACGGTATTTGACTTACCCGGTTTCCTCTAACGACTGAAGGTGGAAATATAATGCGCGGGTTGTTGCCGGACCAGATTCTCAGATGAATAGATATAAAGATAAATTTCATCACCCAGGCGGTACTCTAAAGTACTGCCATCCCATTCAAAGTGGGTACTGACCTGGCGTCCGTTAATGAACACCCCTGCAGGTCGGATTTCAAAGCTGTCGGCAGCATACGGCGCCACTTCCTGCTCAACCCAGGTGCCATAAATATGAGCAATCGGCTCAGGTTGGAATAAGTCAGCCTTAACCAGTCCTAACGCCAGTGATGCTGCGAAGATGAGTCCTATCACAGTGAACAATACCAGACATATGCTTTGCCATGTTTGTTGCCTAACCTTTTTCATCGCCATTCATACGTCATCAATAACCTCGGTAATATACCGGATCCCCATCACAGAGCCGGAACGATATTAACGACCGATATTCGATAACGGGATCTTATGTCCATTAAATTTCAATTCAAGGTCACTGAATTTTCAATTTATCACCTAGCCTGAAAGCATTTTCACTCTCACTAAGGTGATTAGAGAGTGAGGGAGTAGGTATGACCGCAAAAAATATTTCGTTACTATCTGTACAATTGTGAGAATTCATTTATTTTTTATGCATAGTTACTTACGGCATGGATGTAATCAATTGAAGCTTCGTAGCACTGCACTCGTCAAAGGCTTTCGGCAATCGGCCCCATATTTGAATGCCCATATAGGCAAGACCATTGTTATTATGCTAGGTGGTGAGGCCATCGAAGATCGTAACTTTTCTAATATCGTCAATGATATCGCACTGCTTAACAGCCTTGGGCTGCAGATTGTGGTGGTTTACGGTGCCCGCCCCCAGATCTCGCATTTATTAACCAGCCAAGGGTATTCAACGCCTTATCATAACGGGGTACGGGTTACCGACGAACGGGCCTTAGAACTGGTTAAGCAGGCCGCGGGACAGCTACAGCTCGATATTACTGCCCGTTTCTCGATGGGGCTAAACAATACCCCAATGGCTGGTGCACAGATTAACGTCGTCAGTGGCAACTTTATTATCGCGCAGCCACTCGGCATTGATGAAGGCGTCGATTATTGTCATAGCGGTCGTATTCGCCGGATAGATACCAATGGTATTCACCGCCAGTTAGATCAGCATTCCATCGTCCTGCTTGGCCCCGTCGCGAGCTCAGTGACTGGAGAATGCTTCAATCTCACCTCGGAAGAAGTGGCCACTCAATTAGCGATTCGGCTAAAGGCCGACAAATTGATTGGCTTCTGCTCTGAACAAGGGGTGCTCAGCGAGCAGGGGGAAGTGGCTTCTGAACTGTTACCCAATGAAGCCGAAATGGCTTTACAGCGCCTGGTCGATGCCGATGACGATGATTGTGGCACGGCACGCTTTTTACGCGGGGCGATCACGGCATGTCGCGCCGGTGTTCCTCGCAGCCATCTGATCAGCTATAAAGAAGATGGCGCGTTGATCCAGGAACTGTTCTCACTTGACGGGATCGGTACCCAAATTGTGATGGCCAGTGCCGAAAAGGTCCGCACTGCGGGCATTGACGATATTGGCGGTATCTTAGAGCTTATTTATCCGCTGGAGCAAGAAGGGATCCTGGTACGGCGCTCCCGCGAGCAGCTGGAACAAGAAATTGAGCGATTTACAATTGTTGAACGTGACGGTCTGATCATCGCCTGCGCTGCACTCTATCCTTTCCCGGAAGAGAAAATGGCCGAAATGGCCTGTGTCGCGGTGCATCCTGATTTCAGAGACGGCGATCGCGGCGCATTGCTGCTTAACCGGCTTCGCATGCAAGCCAAAGAACAAGGCTTGAAACACCTGTTTGTTTTAACCACACGCAGCCTGCACTGGTTCCGTGAGCAAGGTTTTATTGAAACGAATGTCGAACAGCTACCGATGGCGAAAAAAGCGCTGTATAACTTCCAGCGCAAGTCAAAGATCTTAACGCTAACACTCTGAGCAACTTTGACTTCGCCATAAAGACGCCAGCACAGACTGCTGGCGTCTTTTGTCGCCTGAAATCAACTAGGCCAGCAACTGCGCCAACCCACTCGCTCGCTCTGTACGTAAGCGCACTGCCCGATTGACCACCTCTTGCTGAGCAAAAAGATGCAGCTTCTCTTTGGCCCGGGTAACACCGGTATAGATCAGCTCACGGGTCAATATCGGACTGAAATCTGCCGGCAGTACCATCAAAGTATCGGCAAACTCCGAGCCCTGAGATTTATGGATCGTCATTGCATATACCGTCTCATGCGTAGGCAGCCGGCTGGGCAGCACACTGCGTATCGAGCCGTCAGGCATCTCAAAGTAAACCCGCAAATGCGGCTGATCAGGCGTCACCTTATGATCCATTATCACAATACCGATATCACCGTTATACAAGCCTAAGCCATGATCGTTACGGGTGATCATGACCGGACGTCCTGCATACCAGGTTTCATCCGTCGGACGAATTTTACCAATACGAACCAGTTCACGTTCAATTCGTTGGTTTAAGCCTGCGACACCGAAATCACCTTCTCGTAATGCACATAATAGACGAACTTTAGAAAAGGCTTTCAGGACGTCTTTCGGTTCCTGTTTCTGCTCAATCGCATCTAAATAATCACGATAAAAAGTCACCGTCAGATTAATCATGGTCTGGTAACTTTCAGCACTCAACGGGTAATTATTAATATCTCTAAAGCCTTGTCGGCACACTTTTTCGACATCATGTGGCTTGCCTTCATTTATGGCTTTCGCCAGCTTACCAATGCCTGACTCGGCATGAAAACGGTAGCTTTTACGCAGCATACAGAGGCTATCAGCCACTTTACTGACCGTGCCTGGCTGGGTCGGAGCAAAATCATACCCTGTCAGATAGCTCAGCAGCCGACCTTGTTCCTGGCTATATCCCTGGTGCGAAAAGGCACAGATATCCCCGAGTACGGCCCCCGCCTCAACCGATGCCAACTGATCCCGATCACCGAGCAAAATCAGTTTGGCATGCGGTGGCAGGGCGTCGAGCAGACGTGCCATCATGGGCAAATCGACCATAGAGGCTTCATCGACGACCAGCACATCAAGGTGCAACGGATTACCCCGGTGGTGGCGAAAGTCGACCTGATTAGGCACTGAGCCTAACAAACGATGAATCGTGCTGGACTGAGTCGGAATTCGTTGGCGCACTTCCGGCTCAACCGGTAACGACTGTACTGCCAGACCAATCGACTCTGTCAGACGGGCAGCAGCCTTACCCGTAGGGGCAACCAGTTTAATGTTTGGTACATGTAATTCACCGTCAGGGCTGGTGTGCTGTGCCTGCTTGACCAGCGCTGCCAGTAACTTGGCCACTGTCGTGGTTTTACCCGTGCCCGGCCCGCCCGAAATAACCGAAAACTGACGGGTGATCGCCGTCGCTGCGGCGACTTTTTGCCAGTTCAGGCATGCACTCTGCGGAACGAGATCATCGAGTGGGTTCAGCTCTTCCGCTCTGCCGGCCGACAGCAGCACCTGATCGATGGCCGCCCAGTCCAGTTGTTCGGCATGTACAATATCTAGCTTATCGCACACTTCATTGCGGCGACTGTCAGCACAATCGGCTGGCCCGGCCCCCCCTTTCTTCAGCTGCTGCAATGCCTGATATAAATAGGTATAGGTGCGCGGGAACAATTCATCCAACACGGTCGGCATGATCGCTGCCGGTTCAATGGATTGCGCACTATGATTAAGCTTCTCTGCCACCCGCTTTTCAAAATTCCAGTAGCGATGCAGGTACAGCCGCCCCTGTTGGAGCACTAATGGGGTGGCCTGCCGAGCGCCTGATCCCGAGGCATCCGATACCGCTGGCAACGACGTCAGTTCCGCAGCCCACTGTTGAGATGGCGGTAAGCCCTCTAGCAACGCCGCCGAGACCCTGACAGGCAAGCCAAACAGTGGGTGGTTTTCGATTTTATCGAGCATCAGACACACGTGCCCCTTGCCCAGTTCATGACTGACTAAGGCGGCCACCAACGCCAGCAGCGAAGAATGTGGCTCTGGGGTACGCTGAGCCAGAAATTTAGCAAATTGATAATCCAGCGGACGCAGTACACCTTGCTTGGTAAGATCTTCTAAACGCTTAAGCATCAATCTGCTCTCCATCAATTAACTGGTCTAATTCAGCCAGCAAGGATTGGGACGGACGCGCATAAAAAATGCCGCTGTCACTGCCGGCTTCCATACCGCGTAAGAAGAGATAATAAACCCCGCCAAAATGCGTTTCATAGTCATAGTCAGGAATGCGGCTGCGCAAAAAACGCTGTAAGGCTAAGGCATAAATCTGGTATTGCAGATCGTAGCGGTGATCGCGCATGGCCTCGGTCAGCTGATCCCCCCGGTAGGCATTAGGCTCATCGCCTAAATGATTCGATTTCCAGTCCAGTACATAGTATTTGCCGTGATGTTCAAACACTAAGTCAATAAACCCTTTCAGCATCCCGCTCACGGTAGCAAAACCTAACTCACCGGCTTTGGCTGAGACACTATCGTGCCTGGCAATCACCTTATTCAGCATCGCAGAAGAGAGCAATTCAATCGGCAGTAAAAACTCCATCTCCGTGAGTCGCTGAGTGGCATTTTTATCAACCAGCTTAAGATCATTGCCATCCAGCGGGCAATGAAGAACGTCGTCAATCAGCTTTTGCAGCACTGGCAGCCAGGCCGCCTCGTAATTTTCCCGCAGCAGTAACTCTGTCAGGATAGTGATGGTTTCCGGGCTATCGACCGGTGCGGTAAAGTCAATTTCTTCGAATACGGTATGTAAAAACGTCCCCGGACGCGCACCACGGGGGAAGGTATAAATAGAATACTCAGGCTCAAGTTCAATATTTGCCTCTTCGCCCTCCTGCGCTTTCTCTGCCGCAGAATCGATATCAAAACCGGGTAGATCCAAGCTGCTGTCGTGATAGGCCTGATGGCCCTGCTTAACCAGACTGGAGTAGCTGGTCATCCACCAGTTACGTTCAATTCTTGCGTTAAATTCACTTGGCTGCAGGGTCGGCGCATCCTGCTCTACCGGTTGCCATTTGCTATCCGGCAACACTGGCGGTTCGGCCACAGTGATTGCAGGCTGGCTTTCTGCCAGTTTAGCCAGGGCAAGCTCCAGAGCCGCGATACTGCCTTGCTGACCATTTTGCACCAAATGTCCCATAGCAGAACGGTGCAGGCCGGTCGGCTCTTTGGTACTGCGGCCATTGCGGATCGGCGCCATGCCAACATAGCAACCGTAGACCGCTCGCGTTAGCGCGACGTAGATCAGGCGTAAATCTTCCGCCAGACGCTCTTTATCCGCTTTTTCTATCGAATCATCTTGCTTAGTAATATCAAGAACGGTGATATTTTCCCGTTCATCGTGATACTTCACTTCGCTTTTCTTGTCGACTTCGCGATAGCTGCAGACAAACGGCAGGAATACCAGATCGTATTCCAGCCCTTTCGATTTATGGATCGTGACAATCTGCACCAGGTTCCGCTCTGATTCCAAACGTAAAACCTGATCTTCGGCATTGCCGTTAGGCTCAGCAATGTGTTCGGCTAACCAGCGTAATAAACCGTAATCACTGTCTAGGCTCTGGCTGGCTTCCTGCAGCAATTCACCGATATGCAGTAAATCCGTCAGACGTCGCTCACCGCCCTCTTCCGCTAACAAACGTTCAGCAATGGTCGATTTAGCCATCACACTGCGCAGCATTGGCATCACACCGCGGGTTACCCATAATTTACGGTAGTCTTTAAACGCATTAACGGCCGTTTCCCACTCGGTTTCATCGCTATTGAGCTTGTCTAAATCAACGGCCGTTAACGCAAAAAGACGCGAAGCTAACGCTGCACGCAACGCGCGATCATCTTCCGGTGTTAATACCGCCTGCAATAAACGCTGCATGTCGGCGGCTTCCGGAGTGGAAAATACACTGTCTCTATTTGATAAATAGACACTAGCAATACCCTGATCAGCCAAGGCCTGACGTACCAGTTTTCCTTCATTACCGGTTCTGACCAAGACCGCAACATCACTCGCCTGAATGGCTTTTTTGTGCTCTTTGTCTTGGAAAAAGGCACTACCCTGCTGGGATTGGGTGAGAACATTCTGGATCTGGGCTGCCGTTGCTTCGGCCATCACTTGCTGATAACTGCCTTTAGTCACCGGTTTGCCATCCTGGCTTTCCTGATGCCAGAAGGTCAGCGCATGCTGTGCCTGATTATCGAGCCACCAGCTACGTTCTGACGCTTTGGGGCTATGGTTCACCGACAGAAACTGAATGTCCTGATCGTAAATAAACGGTCTGTCCGGCTGCTCAAAGACTCGATTGACCGAGGCAATCATGTCGGCGGTTGAGCGCCAGTTAGTGCCCAGGGTGTAATGATCACTGACCTGACGCCGCGCTTGAATATAAGTAAAAATATCTGCACCGCGAAAAGCATAGATCGCCTGCTTCGGATCGCCGATCATAAACAAACCGCACTGCGCCTGCTCTGCATTTTCGGTGGTATAGATGTTGCTGAAAATACTGTACTGAAGGGGGTCGGTATCCTGGAATTCATCAATCATCGCCACGGGATACTGGCTGCGAATACGCTCAACCAGCAGATCGTCACGATCATTATCGATCGCCGCAGATAGCTGAGTCAGCAAGTCATCGAACGATAACCAGCCTTTGCGCTCTTTGGCTTTCGCGAGCAAAGTGCGACATTCTTCTATGGCGTGAGCCATTAAGGGATCGCGCAGATTGGCCGGGTTATCCAGCAGCTCAGCAACAGCTGCAAACACCTCATGCTCTGGGGCGTCACCTTTTGCCGTTTTTTCGATCAGGATCTGCTGATGGAAGCGATCGAGCTTATCCGGCAAGTCGTAGCCCAAGGTTGGCGATGCCGCCCACAAACTCACCTGTTCTAACCATGCCGGTAAACTTTTTTTGGTATAGCTGCGCTTGTTCACGCCGGAACTGGCTATCAAGGCTTCCAGATCCGCTTCATGCTCACGCCATAGCGCTTTAAAACCGTCGATGCGTTCGAGGTTTTTATTGTGCAATTCAGCCAGTGAATCTGTCATCGCCTCGACGCTTAACTTCACCGGGGCGCCAGTTAAACTGCCACCGATATCTTTCAGCAGCGCCGCCGGCGAAGACCATACGTCTCGCACTTCAACCGCTAAACTAGGCGGCAAGTGGTAGAAATTACGACGCCAGTAGTCGGCCGCGACTAAACTTTTCAGCTGGCTTTCATCGGTCACAAATTCATTATTAAAACGGCTGCCCGACTCAAAGGCATTTTGGGTCAGCATGCGCTGACAGAAACCATGAATGGTATAGATGGCCGCTTCATCCATCTGGCGCTCAGCCTGCAGTAAAATCTGCGCCGCCGTCTGATGATCGCTAATTTCCTCAAGCAAAGGCTGGATCACCGGATCGTGACTGACACCCCGGCTAAATGCTAACCGGGCATCATGGATCCGGGCTCGAATGCGATCTCTTAATTCGGCGGTCGCCGCTTCGGTAAAAGTTACAACCAGAATCTTATCAACGGTCAGCTCGGTGGCATGCCGCGTTTCTGCACTGCCATGGCCCAGCAGCAAGCGTAAATATAAGCTGGCAATAGTAAAGGTTTTACCCGTTCCCGCAGAGGCTTCGATCAAACGGGCCCCATGCAGTGGAAACGTCATTGGCTGCAGGGTTGCTGCCCCGGCGGATTTCGGCATCAAATGTGTTCCCGAGCCTGACTGCGAATGACATTCGGAGTCTTGCGTTATTGCTTGAGTCATCAGACATCACCCTGTTTGATTCAGAAACCAGATACGTTAGTGATAATGATCATCTTTTTTTTGTGATCCAATACTTATAACGGGTTTTTAGCATCTGGAATAACATTTTATTCTATTTATGTGCGAGTTTACTCACGGTTTACCGAGCGTAGTTTGGTTAGTATCGCGGCCAGAAACGTGGTCTGCCTCTGGACCTGTGGTCGTACAGCGAGCACCCTACAAATAAGAATGATTTGCTGGCGACCACACTACACCTATTCCCTACGATTCTTCCGCTGTTTCGCTGTGTAAAACGGCTGCCTGTAATATTCGGCTCGCCATTTGTGACGCCTCATTCGCTA
This sequence comes from Photobacterium sp., assembly GCF_033720175.1. Classification (GTDB taxonomy): domain Bacteria; phylum Pseudomonadota; class Gammaproteobacteria; order Enterobacterales; family Vibrionaceae; genus Photobacterium. Next base: position 10,873 of record NZ_JAWWDA010000017.1, on the reverse strand, counting down.
ATGTTTCATTCCATTGCGGCCACACCCGGGCAATATAATTGTCGGCCCCTTCGCCCGGATAGAGATAGCCGTCATTAAAGCAGTCAGCCATCTTCTTCAGTGATTTTTCCAAGGTATCGGCATCATCCTTCCAACTGCCGTCGCGACCAATACACGCAGTAATACCGGCAAGGGCCGTTTTCGGAAAATACGGTAACGGCTTATTCAAACCCTGGTAATACAAGCTTACGGCTTCTTTGAGGTAGGCATTGGCCTGCTCAGGCTCAACCTTAAGTAAGGTTAAATGGGTATCGGTACCAATCAGATGAGTGATTTGACTCTGGCCTCCCGCGGCCAGGCAAAGGTGATCAAACCATGCGGTTAATAAATCCTGTGCACGGACTTTGCCACTGCGATAACGTACCAGTCCGGCTTGATAACGCTGCTTGAGCCAGCCCTGCAGCCGGACCTCCTGCCCTTCAATCTGAAAAACAATATCCACTTCATGATCATCAAGCGGGCTCGCCACTAACGGTAAAATTAAATCCACCAGTGTAATCACCTCGATTCGTGTCGCTTCCAGCTCTAATTCGCCAAACGCCGCGACAGGAACATTTCCCGCCGCCTTCTGTTCCGCTGAAAATTGCCTGAATACGTCATCGTCATTTTCCTGATCCTGTTTGGCCTCAAGCAGCAACGCCAGTAATTGGTCACGCATCAGATAGCTGTCTAATCCGTTAAGCACAAAGGGTTCGTCATCTTCCATCACGCCCATCGGCGGTTCAAAGAATACTTTTAAACGACGGTTAAAGAAATAACGCACAGGTAAGCGCCAGAATCGCTGTAATTCAGCCAGATCCAGCTCGCGGGTTTGGTCCGCATCAAGAGACTCTTCCTCAAGAGCCGCCAGCTGGAAATCTTTACCTGCCTCACCATTACGTAAAGCTGCGGGTAACCATTCCGCCGCATAGCTGGTTTGCTCCCCCGTAAAAGCATCAGGGCTGAACGGGACTAACGGGTGGTGATGAATTAACTGCGCTTTGACTCGCTCTGCTGAAGCGTCGACCGGGAGCGATTGATCACCTGCCACGCAATAACCTTGCTGACAATATTCCACCAGCTCACTGACCAGTACCGACGGCACTTTTTCGCTGTTGTCCTGAATCGAACGGCCCACATAGCTGATATACAGGGTTTCCTGCGCCGATTGGATCGCTTCAAGGAACAGGTAGCGGTCATCATCACGACGAGAGCGATCACCCGCCTTGGTGCGGCCGTCCATTAAATCAAAGCCTTCCGGCGCAATATTTCGCGGGTAAGCACCGTCGTTCATCCCCAGCAAGCAGACTGCCTTGAAAGGAATAGAGCGCATTGGCATCAGTGTACAGAAGTTAACCTGACCTGCCAGGAAGCGCTGACTCACCCGCTCGCCCGACAGTTTATCTTGCAGGTACTGGGTCAGAACCGCGGGGGTGATCAATGTTTGATATCCGGCATCATCAAGCTGTTCATGTAAGCGATGTAAGCTGTCACGGATTGATTTAAGGATCAGTTCGCCTTCCAGTTCGACGGCAAAGAAATCATCTAATAACTGATTTAATCTCTCCGTCCAGGCTGTCACCGATTGCGGCTGCGCCAGTTGTTCACGGTAAGCGATCAGGCGATCAATAAAGCTCGCTAACTGACCGGCAAGCTCGGCCTCTAAGCCCTGTACCTGCTCGTAAGCGGAAATCCCCTCGAATAAACCGGCATCATGAGGCATCGCATAACCCAGCAACATACGCTGAATACCAAACAACCAGGTATTCTGATGTTGCTCCGGCAATTCAAACTGACAGGCCGTCTCTTTATCTAACCCCCAGCGTACGCCGGCTTCTTCAATCCAGCGCTTGATTTGCTCAAAGCTATTACCGTCAAAACCAAACTTGCTCATGACTGCCGGCACTTCGAGCAGTTCCAGTAGTTCTGACGCGTGACAGCGGCTTTCAGGCAGGGCCAGCAAGCGCAAGAAAGCCAGTAAAATAGGATTTTCCTGCTCTGCGGTTCGGTCTGAGATGGAAAATGGTATATAACGGTTACCCGGCGCATTGCCAAATACCGCCTGAATGGCAGGCCCGTAGGCATTGATATCGGCCACCATCACAATCACATCACGTGGCTTGAGGTTTTCATCAGCATCAAACATGGCGAGCAGTTTGTCATGCAGCACTTCCACTTCCCGCATCGGACTATGACACGCGTGAATAGACAGGGAAGGATCATTCGCCGCAACGGGCAACTTATGATGGCTGGAATCTAAAATATCGTCATTTTGGCGATCTTCTAAATTGAGAATATCGGCCTGAATGGAATGCAGCAGCGTATCAGTTTCAATATCCACAAACGCTTCCACTTCCCGGGCTTGTATTTCAGACAGCAGATACAAATTATCCCGCCCAAGTTTGCCCATTGAAGCCAGCAGGCTGTTGCCAACCACATCGTTGTGCATGTCATCATGGATATTGTCTTCAACGCTGCCTTTCAGCTGCTCGGCTAACTCGCCCTGCTCACTGTGATCGTCCAACCATTTCACTTGTAAGCGCTGTTTAGCCGCGAGTCGCGCCAGATACTTACGGTCACGGACATCACCCCAGTAATAACGACAGGGGTTAGTAAACATCAGGTGAACGTCAATATGCTCGCCCATCGCGGCCAATGCATCAAGGTAGCGAGGGGGGAGCGATGAGATACCAAAGACAAACAATCGCTTAGGAAACCCTTCAGGCAAGGCGCCGCTGTGGGTGTAGTTCTCAAGTGTATCGATAAAATGCTCGTACAAATTGGCACGATGATAGGGCGATTGCTCTAATGCCAGGGTATGATCATACAATGCCTGCCACAAAATGGGCTGCCATGGGTGTTCATCACCCAGTTCTGTCACTGTTTCACCCGCTTCCCACTGTTGGATCCACTCCGGGCGATACACTAAGTACTGGTCAAAAATATCTGCGATTTTTTCTGCCAGCTGATAACTTTTCAGGCTGTCTTGATCGTGTTCTAAATACCGTTTGAGCGGCTCAAATTCCGGCTTCTCCAGCTGCTCAGGCAAGACTTCCATCAACTTCCAGGTCATCGCCTCTTTATTGAAAGCACTGCGCTCGGGCACATCAGCCAGCACCTGGGTAAACATTTTCCAGATGTAGGTTGCCGGCAAAGGAAATTCGAGGTTTGCCGCGACACCAAATGATTTCGCCAGCTCCATTTTCAGCCATTGAGACATGCCGGGGCTTTGCACCAGAATTTGTTCTGGTTCGAATGGATTATCAAGAGGATTGAGGCGGATCAGTTCAACCAGCAGCGATTTCAATAAATCCAGTTGGTTTGAGTGATAAACAGTAAACACGCAGATATCTCACAAAAAGAGAAAGTTGTCCTGATTGTCTACCATGATCTTGTTAGCTGCAAACCTAAATTACAAATACAAAAAAGCCCGCATAACCGGGCAAATCACACTCGCTAAACTTGTAATCTTGCAGCAATCCGCCTAAAAAGCTCGCCAGAACAGTACGGTACAGATGAGACTGTAAAAAACGAGATCCGTAGGACATTACGCGCTATGTGAAACAGGACCAAAAATACATGAAATCGGACGGTAGAAGGCTAAATAACGCAGCGCGACATAAGACACAACGACCGTCGAGACATACAGTTCAATACTCGCAAGCAGGGAAACTTGATTAACATATTCTTGTGCGACCCCATTTGTTGCCATCCAAGCGGCGGTTTTGAACAGTGCTGTCGCACCAATCACCATTGGGAAGGTGAAAGCAGCATAACCTGGGCTGAATTCTAAACGCAGCAATCGATAAAACGCCACATAGATAACAGATGTCATCAGTACCGCAATACCGGCAAGTAAGCTGATGATCACCGGGGAGGGGCTCTGATCCACAGTGAGATACCCAGCAAGAGAAAGGCTTGCCGGTGCCGCCATAATCGCAATGGTTGGTTTCGCTGCATCTGGAATTTCATGACTGAAGATCAAACGATAAATCATGATCGGCAGCATCACCGCATATACCGCCATACCAAAAATCAGCAAGCCTTCAGCGAGCGGACGTAACACCCCACCGGGAAAAGCGACATCCGCCACGATAATACCAATGGGCGGCACAAACCAGCTTGGCACCATATGATGCAGTTTGAATTCAATCGCACGGTGATAAACGAATAACACCAGAAAGATCATGTGCAGTATGACCGCGAGTAACCACACCGCTTGCGCAAAATAGGGCGCATACATACCAACCGTTTTTGACACCACCATTAACGCCATTGCAAACGTCGGTACTACGCTACCGACAACAGGGTGGGTCAAATCATTCCACAAGGATTTGGGGTGAAGCAGAAATTTCGTAATCAGGATCAGTAACAATACTGATGCGATGGCGGCTCCGGTTACTTGGCCCGCACCGCTTAGATCTGCGGCATTTTCCCAGCACCAGCCAAGACTTGCGATACCTAATGCTAAACCCGCCATAGGGGTTGGCACTGCTGCAACTCTGTTTTTCGTCGCGTTAATCATTATCTTTTCTCCGCGATCCCCCCAAATATTATGTGTAGCGATGTAATACCAATCGGAACACTTCTCTCGATTGGTATAACCAGTTTGGGCTGAAAGCATTAATCTCTGAACACCGGAAGAGTGTATTAAATTTGAAGGATTTATAATAATTGAATATATTTAACCGTACTTTCAGCTTTGCTTAATCTATTTTTATTACCCATCTTAACCAAAGAGATAAAATGAATATTGCGCTGAAGCAACTCAGGGTCTTTGTTACCGTCGCCCAGGAAAGAACGATCACCGCTGCTGCAGAAAAATTGTTTTTATCTAAGCCGGCAGTGAGTATGGCGTTAGCTGAATTGGAAAGACAGCTGGATCATAAGTTGTTTGATCGCAATAACAATCGTCTGATCATCAATGAACAAGGTAAGCGTTTGTTACCTTTAGCTGATGAATTGTTGGCTCGCAGCCATGCGATCGAAAACCTCTTTGATCAGGCCGGACCGGTAACCGGAAAATTAAAAGTAGGATCGAGTGACACGGTCGGTAACCAGGTGACCCCTTTCCTGCTCCGCGATTTTCGCGCCAGCACTCAACATGCGGATCAGTCGCTGTTTATCTCCAATACGGCACAGATCTGCCACAAGCTCAGTGAATTTGAACTGGATGTCGGTCTGGTTGAAGGCAAGGTACAGCAAGCCGATCTGATCACCAAAGCCTGGTTAGACGATGAAATGGTCGTGGTTTGCCATCCGGATCACCCGCTGACTCACATCGACAATTTACAGCTGTTAGATCTGGAAAACTCGCACTGGGTTCTGCGCGAGCCGGGATCGGGCACCCGTGAATTTTTCCTTAATCGCATCTCACCGCGGCTGGAAGAGTGGCATCAGGCATTCGAACTCAATACCACCGAAGCGATCATTAACTGTGTCGCTGCCGGATTAGGGATCACTTGCTTATCAAAGCTCGCCATTCAACATGCGGTCAATGACAAGCGACTGGTGTTGCTGGATTTACCGATCGATATGCGCCGCCAGTACTGGTTGCTCTACCACAAAGAAAAATACCAGAGCCCGTTATTATCTCTGTTTATCGACTTTTGCCTGCAATGGCAGTTAAAGCAGGCCTAGACGCGAACATCACTCTTAAATGTGGTTATCACCAGAGCTGAAAGCAATGATCTGACTGATCTGACAGAGGGGACGGCCCGTTTCCTGCTGCCAGTCATTGAAAGCCGCTTGTGCGGCCGAGAGCGATTTTTGCGTATCGCGGCCGCCATCAATGATCCCGGTATTGCGTAAATAGGCCTCTACGTCGTGACTCAGAATAAAGGTATCTTTCCCCATAACGCGTAACGTGTAGGGGCCGGTATTTCCCCCCAGGCGTTTGCCATTACGTTTCAGGTAACGCCACAATCCGATAATATCTTCTTGTGGCCAGTCAGCCACCATGGCGGCAAAGGAACCATGTGCCAGGGCTACTTCATGGATCATCTGGGCATTTTCAGGAATGGTCATAACCTTGCCTAAATGGCGAATAATGGCAGGATCGGTCGCTTTGCGTTCCCACATATCATTCGGGATCAAGAGCATCTTCTCAATATCGAATTCAAAGAACACCTCTTCAAAATTTTGCCATTTGCTACGAACGACACGCCAACTCATACCGCACTGAAACACTTTCTGAGTAAATGCCGCCAGCCAGCGCGCATCAGAAATTGTATTTAATTCCTGAAGACTCAAAGGGGTAGCAAGCAAACTCTCAAGTTCAGCCTCTCCTCCCTTTCTTTCTGCTGCTCGGGTATAAATCTGAGTAAATTTTTCTCTCGCCATCACATTAACACGCTTATCACTGGACAGAAGCCTTTATGCTACTGTATAAACAGCCAGTAAATCAATTTCGGGAGGGTGACCATGGCTGTTATCATCAAATATGTAGTTGAGCGCAACGGAGAAGAAAAGATGACTTTCACCTCTAAATCCGAAGCCGACGCATACGACAAGATGCTAGATATGGCTGACGATATGTTTACTTTGCTAAGCAAAAGTGAACTATTCGAAGATGAAGCTAAACAAGAAGAACTTTCACTGTTCTTAGCACAGAAGCGTGAAGAAGTACTGGTTGCATTGGGGGCTAAAAAAGCGAAAGCGGCTCCTAAGAAAAAAGCGGCAAAGCCTGAAGTGGTTCAAGATGAACCTCAGGTAGATGCAGCTTAATCATCACTGATGATGTCGTTTTAAGAATAACGGCGTTTATAAGTACTTCAGCATGAATAAACCTCCGACCCGGAGGTTTTTTTATGTAGCAAAAAGCCCTTACGATTCCGGCCAAAGAGTTAAATTCGTCATAATCTCGTCATTTTCGACCGATTGCTTAGTCAACCCTTCTATATCAAGCCAACTGTCTTTATGATGGTTTTCTATTAATACGTAGCAATGAGCTAATTATACAATCTGTCAGACTTACAGATTGGGCTTTAAATTTTTAGGAACGGAGACGATTGATAATGGCTAGCTTTTCACTTGCCTTAGGTACTGCAACTCAAAACCGCGATGGTAAAATCATCGAAGCCTTTTTCCCAACGCCGGTGCTTAACCCATCAGAAGAACTGGTTAAAGCCATCGCTGCCGTTGTAGATTACAAAGAAGGCAACCAGGCTATTGAAGTGACACCGGCTCAGTGCGCAAGCCTTGCTACTGCATTCAAATCTGCAGGTGACGAGCAAAGCGCGCAGTTTGCAGCGAAAGCCGCTCTCTCTTCACAACCGTTGGTTCTAGTTATTCTTGCGACCGACTCTGCGCCGGTATCTGTAGCTGAAGGCTTCCTGAAACTTCAGCTTATCTCTCACCGTCTAGTTAAACCTCACGGTGTGGTACTAGACGGTATCTTCGGCCTGCTTCACAACATCGCATGGACCAGTCAAGGCCCTATCGATCTTCCAGAGCTGGCAGACCGCCAGATGGAAGCGCGCCTGAACGGTGGAGTGCTATCCATCGATTGTGTCGATAAATTTCCGAAAATGGTTGATTACGTCGTACCAGCCGGCATACGTGTTGCTGATACTTCACGTGTCCGCCTTGGTGCGCATGTCGGTGAAGGTACTACCGTGATGCACGAAGGTTTTATTAACTTCAACGCCGGTACCGCAGGCGTAAGCATGGTTGAAGGGCGTATTTCTGCCGGTGTTATGGTTGGCGAAGGTTCTGATATCGGTGGTGGTGCCTCTATTATGGGTACCCTGAGCGGCGGTGGTAAGATGGTGGTTTCTATTGGTGAAAACAGCCTGCTGGGTGCCAATGCCGGTCTTGGTTTCCCACTCGGTGACCGTTGCACCATTGAATCAGGTCTGTATGTCACGGCAGGCTCTAAAGTCCGTATGCTGGATGCCAGCGGACAGGAAGTCGAAGTGGTGAAAGCACGCGATCTTGCCGGTAAGTCAGATCTCCTATTCCGTCGCAACTCTGTAACCGGTCAAATCGAGTGCCTGACCAACAAGAGTGCGGTTGAACTGAACAGCGAGCTACACAGCAACAACTGAGTTCAGACACGTTATGCTGCATAATAACAAGGCTGCAATCGCAGCCTTTTTTAATCGTGTTATACCCAACCACTTCTGAATCTCGCCTCTTGAGGTGGATTGGATATAGGGATCAATAACCGCGATCAGTCACACTGTAGCTACTCTCGCCTTCCTTTGAATCGAGACATTCATTTATGTAGCCCTGATTAATCACCGTCGAGACTTGATGACGGCCAGTACAGTAATCAAACCGACCTTTCAAATATCCCGCACGATAGGATTCGTACTCCGTCTCGGTTAATGCCCCCAACTCCGACAAACGTTTATTATTAAGCTCTCGGTAACCCTGCTCTCCGTGGTAAGTCCCTAATTGTTGCCACTCTTTATTCGCAGATAATTCTGCCTCATACCGGGCCGCACAACCAGACAGCACGATCAGGACAACTAACATCGTTAACCTCAGCATACTAACTCCCCTTCCCCTGCCAATAACGTTTATACCAATTGGTATTATTTATTAGTTATTTAGTAAGTATGGTTCAAAGTATTAAAATGCGATGTTAATTTAGAGCCGCGGCCGCTTGTTTGCCGCTTTCACTTTTCGCACCCACCGCAACCAGCATCAATCCGATAAAGGCAGCAACCAATAACACCACACCTAAGTGCCAGGGCTGACTCATACCCGATTTAAGTAACATACTGCTAATTAGCGAAGCAGATACCATCTGACAGGCTCCAGACAGTGCCGAAACGGTTCCCGCACGATTGCCATAGGGAACTAATAGCATCGACTGTGCACATGGGAATGCCATACCATTCGCCATTGCCAGCAAAAAGTGTCCAGCACTGACCCACCCCGCAGCAACCGGCGAAATCATCAGTACCAACCCGGCAAGTAAGTGGATCAATGGTGCTAACTGGAGGATTTTCTGGGTGCCAACAACGGGCCTGATTCGCTGACAGAACACCCCGCCGGTCAACATGCCAAAGGCTGGGATCATTGCCCAAAACGCGTATTGCTCAGAACTCATCCCAATCTGAACCTGCATAATAAAAGGCATCAGAGAAATAGAGATCACAACCAGGGAGAAATTGATCCAGCCAATTCCGGCAAAACTCAGGAAGTGGCGTTCTTGCAACAGAGTAAAATAAGAGAGAACAAGCTTAGCGACGGATTGAGGACGTGAAGAGTGGCTCAGGGTTTCGGTAAAAGTGAATACCAGCACCAACCAAATCAACGCAATATAGACCAGCAATAACATCAATACTGCCAGCCAACCCCAGTAGTGGTTTACCATACCGCCAATAACGGGTGCAACGATAGGGGTGAAAGCAGCAACAATAGCAACCCAGGTCATCGCCTTCACCAGATGCTGATTTTGATAGCTATCACGCATAGTTGCCCTGGCAAGTACCGCGACACTCCCGGCTCCAAGTCCTTGCACAAAACGTCCGGCTAGCAACCAGGAAAAAGTATCTGCATGGGTAACAGCCAGTACCAGCCCTAAAAGTGCAATAAGCAAACCGCAAAGCAAAACGGGGCGGCGGCCAAATATATCGGATAGTGGTCCATAAATAAGCTGTGACGGACCGAACCCAAGTAAGTAGCCCGAGACTAATAATTGAACCTGATCAGCGCTCAACTGAAGATCCTGAGCGATCCATGGTAAAGACGGAAAGACTAAGCCGAGACTCAGCTGACCAATACTAACGATCAGACAAGCCAATAATAAAGGTTTCCAGTTAAACCTTTCCATATATCTCCTTTTTATCTCAATAGCCGACTGTCCATTATGCACGTTACAGGTAAAACTATTAGCAGCAAGCACTTAAGGCATAGTTTCCCATCAGGACGCAATATGATTTTTCATTAAAAAAGCAGCTTAACCAAAGGCATAAGCTGCTTTTTTATCTGTATTAAAGCTAATCTGAAGAAATGGTCAGATTTTACTGATCTTATAGGTTAACGGATTAGATACTGAAAACTTACTGCCGGATGTTTCAACATTGCCTTGCTTCATCGCAACAAGCACTTCTTTCTGTATTCTCACAACCGAGAAAAACCTCACAATCATAAAAACGATGAAGACCGGCATGATGATCTGGCTTAACGGGACTGATTGCAGTACAAAATCATTGATTAGCCAGATAGCCAACATCAACAGCATAATATAGAGGGAGTTGGGCTTCAGTACGATCTTTACATCGTTCGGGGTTTCTATTCGTTCGTAGAAAAATTTCATGGTTATAGCCTATTATCAGAAATTGCCCTAAGACTCTCACACTCCTTCATCATATGACAAGATCGGAATACTCGGTTGAAGTGTTGAGTTGTAACAAAGAATAAAAGAAAGTGATTAGAGTCGCGAGAGGCGGGCTCTAGAGGGTTAATAGTACCCTTCACTACACCTTGCCATCCTCGAAATCGAGAGACAATATTATCGGGGATCCATCACTCGTTGATCCTATGTGGCTATGGGTTCCCTATCACGTTTGTACCTCGCTGTAGGAAATAACGAGGTTTTGCTTTTGTTCAAACGTAAAAAAGCCCAGTCTTTCGACTGGGCTTCTCTAATAAATGGCGGAGTGGACGGGACTCGAACCCGCGACCCCCGGCGTGACAGGCCGGTATTCTAACCAACTGAACTACCACTCCGCAGTGTCTATTCAGCATAAAGCTATTTGGCGCCTGGCGATGACCTACTCTCACATGGGGAGACCCCACACTACCATCGGCGCGACTGCGTTTCACTTCTGAGTTCGGCATGGGATCAGGTGGGGCCACAGCGCTATGGTCGCCAGACAAATTCTGTTTATTCCCGGTC
>NZ_JAWWDA010000016.1:0-100289 GCF_033720175.1 Photobacterium sp. | reverse complement strand
GTTGAAGCATAAATTGACTGTGCCAATATCATTCCTCTGCAGGAATCATACTGTTCGGTCACTCAGTTCATTGATAAATCTTTCGACTTAACTTTTTCACGAGTGCCCACACAGATTGCATGGTCAAATTGTTAAAGAACATACTGACTAGGTTGCTGGCTAAGCGCCGTGCTCCGTGTCAGTGAGGCCGCATTATAGAGACTTAGATCACTCTGACAAGCGTTTTTTTTAAAAAATACTTCGCTTGATTATTATTTCATCTAATGTGAACTTATAGCTTGTAATTACAACATTAGAGGATCGTCACACTCACTAACTGGTAATTACAAGTCAATGAAAGTAATATCAATGTGACCTTGTTGTTAAAATGACCAATCACGCATTCTCTCTTACCCTTTATGACGATATAGTTTTAAATATGAAATTTTCCAATCAAACACTAATGACGGTAATCGCCATTGCTATTATCGGTACTCTAGTTTTTAACTTCGTATCTGTTCCACCAGCGGTAGCATTTGCTATTGGTGTAATCATTACAGGCCTGGCTATACATTTTATGCCAGATCAACAGTCATCATCTCAAGATTCAATAGATTCATCTCAGAGCAGCAAAACCATCTATGTAGGCAACCTGCCTTATCGTGCAAACGAAAATGATGTGAAAAACCTTTTTGCCGAACATGGTGAAGTGTTTGCTGTACGCTTGATGAAAGATAAGCGTACAGGTAAACGTCGGGGATTTGGCTTTGTTGTTATGAATAGTCAGGATGCAGATACTGCTATCCGCAATCTCAATAATAAAGAGTATGGTCAGCGAACTTTAAAAATTCGTGAAGCCAATGAACCTAAAAATTTGGAAGATGAAGAGATTGAATAATCCCTAACTGCATTTTCCTTAAACTGTAATTCAGTGCCGCGGCATCTTTTGTCGCGGCACTGTTGTATGTAAGGTTTTCAATCGTCCCACCTGTCTCAACACACTCACCTAGTAACAATTTAACTCGGTTGGCAATTGCCTTCCCTGAATCCACAATTTGTACCGCCGACTTAAAGGCCAATGCTATATCTTCTTTTATAAGGGGAAAGTGTGTGCAACCCAAAACGATACAGTCAACCTTACCTTGCCAGGGTTGTAAAATCTTACCGAGTTCATCTGACGACACGCTGATACCTCGTAGCTTTTCTTCTGCCATTTCAACTAATCGCGTTGAACCCATCATAAGAACCTCACAATCACAGGCAAATTGCTGAATAAGATCATGAGTATAAGCACGCTTAACGGTTGCAGGCGTAGCAAGTAAACCAATTACTTTCTTTTTACTGATTGCGGCAGCTGGTTTTATCGCGGGCACCACACCCACAACAGGTATGGATAATGATCCACGTAGCGAAGGTAGAACGATAGTGCTCGCAGTATTACAAGCAATCACGACTAAATCGATATTATGGCGGGCGACTAACAGGCAAACGATATGATGAGTACGTTGGATTAATACATCCTCAGCTAACTCACCATAAGGAAAAGCTTCATTATCAAAAGCATAGATATATTGAACCTGTGGTAGAAGAGCATGTACTTCCTGATAAACCGATAATCCACCAACACCAGAATCAAAAACAAGTACTCTTTTCACTATGCACCACAGACCAAAGTTATTATCAGGGCGCTTATCATACTGCGTTCTGCACCAGATAAAAAATATCCCCTGATAATGAAGTGATTATCAGAGTAACTGGTATCTCTGATAATGGAATCTTTCCTGCCTTTCGCAGTTCGTTATGCTAATAGCCAGCTCCGAATAGAAGCATGGTGCTTTCACCACCAGGGTATGAAATTCCCCCTTTTCTCCACAGGGATCAACGCCATCAGGTAAACTGGCAATAAATTCGGCCGTATACCACTTGCCACAGTAACAGCCATTAAGCTGACTGGTATCAACGGTTGTCACCAGCGTTTTGATCCCGCACTCAATGATCTCTTGCGCCAGCTCTTTGCTGTCTCGACCAAGCAATGGAAATACACATTGCCAGCCTGCGGGTTCAATATAACTACGACGGTAGTCGGCAATGCCATTACAGAACATATCGCCAAACGCGACGGCTTCCACCTCTAACCCGCTGGTTTTTAATCCTTCAACAACTAACGACTGGTAAACGTCATTGGCGGGAAATACCTCGGGTAGCGCAATAGTGATTAACGGTAATCCTGTTAACCGGGCTTGCTGCTTAACCATCTCAATCGGTGTAGCCTGGAATGGCACTTCATCTTCAAGATAAGTGGTATATAAACCAACCACTTCGTAGGCTGGGTCGTTGAGCAGCTTGATCAGGGTAAGTGTGGAGTCTTTGCCGGAAGACCAGCTTACGATGACTTTCTTTTTCATCAAGTTAACAACCTAAAAAACAAAAAACCGCCCGAAGGCGGTTGGATATTAGAACTGGTACATAATATTGAGATAATATGCACGTTCCGGTGATGGATAACCTAATGCCGTTTCATATTCTTCATCAAATAAGTTATCAATTCGAGCACTGATCGTTGTTGATGCATTTGCATAATAACTGACTGCAGTATCGACCAATGAATAAGACGGTAATGTCACACGTGTAGAAGGCCACGTGCTGTAATCTTCATCTGGACGCTTGCCGACATAAAGGTAGCTCACTGACCAGTCAACTTGATCAAAGCTAACTATGGCATTCCACTTGTACATTTCTTTTGCACGACGCTGCAGTTGTTGCCCATGACTATCTTCTGCATCTTTATAATCAGCGCTCACCTGGTGCTGTACGATACCAGTATCAAACTCAGCGACTAACTCGACACCTTGTATATGAGTTTCATCATCCACATTCTGGTATTTGTAGGTCATCGGATGGTAATCAATTAGATTAGTAATCTTGTAGTCATAGCCCGTTAGCGACCAATAAATATCTTTTACTACACCACTGAGACTAACCTCTATAGCATCAGATTCTTCTGGCTTAAGATCTTTCTCGCCATAAGTTGGATCATACTGCTGATATAGGTTTGGAGCTTTAAACGCGGTTCCATAAGAGGCTTTTACACCGAACTCAGGTACAAACTGATATCCCGCACCTAAGTTATAGGTGATCTCGCTGCCATACTCTTCATTCTCATCTAACCGAGCACTTGCCTCTATTATTGCAGAAGAAAACTGAGCCGTCGTTAGAGCATAAATAGCGGTGTTGTAACGTTCAAACGTATTATTTGCCTTTTTATCGACATATGATTCATCACGCCAATCAAGCCCACCAGCAATAGCAACCACATCGTTTAGTTGGTAACTGCTATTCCATTGCACATTACTTTGCTCAAGCTCATCTTGTGTTCCAGAATATTTTCCTTTTGACTGCTCATAGTTCCAAGCGTCTTGCTTCTGCAAACTTACTTGCAATTGACTCATGAAAGCTTCTTTTTGATATTTACCACCCAAAGAGAACGATAAATCATCCTTCTCGGATTCATAGTAACCACGAGAGATGTAGCTATTGTCATATTGGCTGACATTTTCATACCCTCGAACATTTCCAAACAGCGAAATGGCTTCATTGAGTTTATGGGTGTAACCGACAAGGCCATTCAACGTCTCAAAACCATGGCGATCGCCATCATTGAGGCCTGGTGACGGCTTCACATTATAGCCTTTATCACTCTCATGCCCGACAGCAATGTTTAACTGACCGTTGTCAGAAGTAGAAATGCCCGATGCGATGCTCAGTGCCTGATAATCTAAGCTTCCTAGCCCGGCACTTAATTTAGTGCCTACTTGATCCGCGCGAGCGACGGTAATGATATTGACTACACCGCCAATAGCCTCCGAGCCGTACAATGAAGCCCGAGCTCCTCGAACATACTCAATTCGCTCAACATATGTTAACGGGATTTGATTGAAATCTACGGCACCTTTTGCTGCGCGAGCAAAACGGACGCCATCGATTAACACAAGAACCTGATCTGAGCTCGTTCCACGAACGAACATTGAAGCAAGCTGTCCTCGACCACCATTTTGTGTAATTTGAATACCCGTGAGCCGACGTAGTACATCAGGAATTGTTTTAGCTTGAATTCGTTCAATGTCTTCACGGGTCACAACTTCAACATCCGCTAGCGTTGAGTGTATTGACTGCTCGAAACGGTTTGCCGTCACAACCATGACTTCATCAGGCGAAGTTTCTGCAGCAAAAGCATTGGATTGGAGGCACAGCGGGGCTAATGCCACTGCTAGAAGCGTTTTTTTCATTTTGGGGATACCTTAAGTCGCGTTTATTACTCAGCAATTATTGCTTGATACGCTGGCAGGTCTTCGGACTTAAGAGCATGGTTGAACAACCACCTACGACACAACTTCCCACTTCCGGTTGATTGCATTGCGCAACCCTAAGAAGCAGTGTTTGGAACATACGTCCGTGTGCTTTCGTTCTCTATTTACCGCTGCGCGTCAGTCACGGAATCTCACCGTGTTCCCTAGCTATTCATTTAGCAAACCAGCGCACCGCAAATGCTAGTTATCTATAGGCTTAATGTCTAGCTTTTGTTTGTGCAGGCTGAGCGATAATTGGCTCCGACTACACTTTTATCAGGAACAACACTGGACATCAGTCACCAATACAATAGAATCTGCGCTCTTATTTTGAGCAGTTTGAGGCACACTAATGGCATCCACCGCAATTAACACCGCTGATTATCAACAGCAACTGGATGAAAAAGCAGAGCGTATTCAAAACATCTTTGACGATTTTGAAACTCCCGAGCTTGAGGTGTTCGCCTCTCCTGCCGAACATTACCGTATGCGCGCAGAATTTCGAGTATGGCATGAAGGCGAAGATCTCTACTACGTCATGTTCAATCAGGACACACGCGAAAAATATCGTGTAGATCAGTTTCCTGCAGCAAGTCGTGTGATCAACGACTTAATGCCACTGCTTATTGAAGCACTGAAGCCAAGTCATACTCTGCGTCATAAACTATTCCAGGTGGATTTCCTCTCCACGCTTAGCGGTGAAATTCTGGTGTCGCTGCTTTATCACCGCCAGTTAGATGAAGCATGGGAAGCAGAAGCAAAAGCACTGAAGCTGCGCCTTAATGATGAAGGCTTTAATCTCAATGTCATTGGCCGCGCCCGTAAGATGAAAATTATCATCGATCGTGATTTTGTGATTGAGAAGCTGAATGTCTTTGATCAGAGCCTGACCTACAAGCAAGTCGAAAACAGCTTTACCCAGCCAAATGGCGAAGTTGCTCAGAAGATGCTCGAATGGGCGGTTGATTGCACTCAGGACAGTAAAGGTGATTTGCTGGAACTCTATTGTGGCAACGGTAACTTCTCTTTAGCACTGGCTAAGAATTTCGACCGTGTTCTGGCAACAGAGCTTGCCAAACCGTCGGTAGATTCGGCGCAGTACAATATCGCCGTGAATGATATTGATAATGTACAGATTATCCGAATGTCAGCAGAAGACTTTACCGATGCAATGGAAGGAAAACGTGAGTTTCGCCGCCTGAAAGATCAGAACGTCGATCTGCAAAGCTATAATTGCAATACTATCTTTGTTGATCCGCCACGATCTGGCATGGATGAAGGCACTTGTCGTATGGTACAGGGATATGAGCGCATCATGTATATCTCATGTAATCCTGATACATTAAAAGAAAATCTGGCGATTTTATCTCAGACTCACCGTATTACCCGCTTTGCGCTATTCGATCAGTTCCCATATACCCACCATATGGAAGCCGGTGTGTTTCTTGAACGTAAGTAATACCTGACACCGTTTGTCTTCAAGCTGACTTAGCCGTAAATCACGGCAACAAAAAAGGCGCCAAATGGCGCCTTTTATTTTAAAATCAAGACTCTATGATTCTTTTGGCTTGTCTGGAGTATTCATAATACCCATCTTATAAGCGACCCACACCAACAGCGCCAGCGCAATCATAAGGGGGAGGAAGTTTGACCCCATATCGGGCAGTTGCGCCCGTAGGAAGGCCGAATAAGCAAATCCACCAACCAGAAAACAGGCAAATGCAATTGCCGGTGTCCCTTCAGTCAGCGGCTTACGCAGGTACTCTTGATACAGGCAGTACACTGCCATGCCAAATGCGATAACCGGAAAGACTGAGAATGCAACATGGCTAGACGTAAATACGGCTAACGTTGCATTACCACATAAGCCCGCTAACAGAGAAAGAATTAATGTCTTGCGTTCCGATTTTACTTGTTCCTTGTCCATATCCTTCACCAACACAATAAGGTTATAGTTTCTGCCTGAGCTCACGACGCTCACGCTCTTTACGGTACCAATAGGCACCTTTAGCAATCATTCTTAATTGCAATATCAGCCTTTCAGCATGCTCAGCTCGAGCATGAGTGTCAATATCCAGTGCATCTGCTCCGGAACTGAATACTAGCGTCACTGATGCCTCAGCCTGAATGTAGGCCTCTTCATGAGTCACACCCGTTTTGGCTTCCAGATACTCGCTCAACTCGGCAACAAAGTGCTGGATCTCACGGGCAACTGCGGCACGAAACGCCGTCGATGTACCGGAACGTTCGCGCAATAACAACCTGAATACATTCGGGCTGCTTTCAATGAATTCCATAAATGTTTCGACAGAAGTACGAATTACACTGCCTTCTTCAGCAATGCGCTGCCGCGCCTGTCGCATGAGCTGACGGAGGATCAAACCACCTTCATCCACCATGGTCAGCCCTAATTCGTCCATATCTTTAAAATGGCGATAAAAAGATGTCGGTGCAATACCAGCTTCACGAGCAACTTCGCGTAAGCTGAGGCTGGAAAAACTGCGATCTGCACTTAACTGACTAAATGCAGCATCGATAAGTGAGCGGCGGGTTTTTTCTTTTTGTTGAGCCCTGATTCCCATGAACCTACTGCTTCTCTATAATCTTTTTTTGCAACTATACGCTGTTTTATCTATCGCTTCAGCGTGAATCGGCATTTTTCATTTCCATCAGAGCATAGTAAATCCTGATAGAAGCTGAATCAAAGCAGTAATTGTGAATTTTAACTACCAGCTCACAAAGTCACTCGCCACAGAATTACAGCCTTAAACCACGTCATAAGCCTGTCAGGATCGAAGTTTCACTCAATTTCCAGCGAACAACGTGATCATCACCGACCTATCGCGTCCCTCTGATTCTACCAAACTCGGGAAAAAGTTAAACTGTAGCTATGGCAATGTTGCACTGATGATAATAAAAGGCCAACAATGACGAAGAATAAAAAATCACTCCACTTTGACGCCATCATTATTGGCAGCGGGCCAGGGGGAGAGGGGGCGGCCATGGGGCTTACCAAAGCCGGATTGAATGTCGCGATTATCGAACGGGAGGAAAGTGTTGGCGGTGGATGTACCCACTGGGGCACAATTCCATCCAAAGCATTACGTCATGCTGTCAGCCGTATCATTGAATACAACCAGAACCCGCTGTATTGCAAAAATAACTCCAGCCTACACAGTACGTTTAGCCAAATCTTAGGGCATGCCCAGGATGTGATAAACAAACAAACCCGAATGCGCCAAGGATTTTACGACCGCAATCAGTGCAGCATCATCTTTGGTGAGGCCCATTTTATTGATAGCCACACGGTAGGAGTCAAAAATCGTGACGGCAGCAGCGAGACTTACAGTGCCGATAAATTCGTCATTGCAACCGGCTCTCGACCATATCGCCCTGACGGTGTGAATTTCAATCATCCGCGAATTTACGACAGTGATTCCATCTTGCAGCTCAAGCATGATCCGCGCCATATTATTATTTATGGCGCAGGTGTTATTGGCAGTGAGTATGCTTCTATTTTCCGTGGCTTAGGGGTTAAAGTCGATCTCATCAATACCCGTCATCGCTTGTTGGAGTTTTTAGATAACGAAATTTCCGATTCACTGTCATACCACTTGTGGAACAACGGTGCGATGATCCGTAACGGAGAGACTTTCAAGACCATTGAAGGCACTGAAGAGGGGGTCATACTGCAGCTGGAATCGGGTAAAAAAATGCGCGCTGACTGCCTCCTGTATGCCAATGGCCGAACCGGAAACACCGATAAGCTGAACCTGGCTACCGTCGGTCTGACTCCCGATTCCCGAGGCCAGCTTGCGGTCAATCAAAACTACTGCACCGAGGTTGATCATATCTATGCGGTTGGTGATGTGATTGGTTATCCAAGCCTTGCGAGCGCGGCCTATGATCAGGGACGTTTTGTCGCACAGGCCATTACCAACGGAGAGGCGCAGGGCAGCCTTATCGATCATATTCCAACCGGTATTTATACCATCCCAGAAATCAGCTCGGTCGGTAAAACCGAGCAACAGCTAACGGCAGCAAAAGTCCCTTACGAAGTCGGCCGTTCACAGTTCAAACACCTGGCCCGAGCTCAGATCGCCGGTACCGAAGTGGGAAGCCTGAAGATCCTGTTCCACCGTGAAACCAAAGAGATCTTAGGGATCCACTGCTTTGGCGAACGTGCCGCGGAGATCATCCATATCGGCCAGGCGATCATGGAGCAAAAAGGGGAAGGCAATACGATCGATTACTTCGTCAATACCACCTTTAACTATCCGACCATGGCAGAAGCCTATCGTGTTGCGGCACTGAATGGGTTAAACCGCTTGTTTTAAGGTTACTGGGGTATATTGGTTTTTAGCCAAATATAAACGGAGCCAGCAGGCTCCGTTGTCGTTCAATCATGGCTTAACACTTAGCTAAATCATCACTTACCATCCAGCAAGCGATTATCTGGCGTCAAAATCGCCGCCCAAGGAAGCGACAAGTCCCCTAAGGTAATAAAATTAGGGTTTTCTAGCGTATCACGCTCATTGTATGACAGGGGATCAAGGTGCGTATTGAGAATACGGCCGCCCGCTTCTTCAACAATACATTGCGTCGCCGCAGTATCCCACTCCCCGGTTGGGCCTAAGCGTAGATAGCAGTCTACTGCGCCTTCTGCAACCAAGCACGACTTCAACGCTGCCGAACCCAATGGAACCAGCTCATAATTCAATGAAGGATCAAGACGCTCCGTAATCGTCCGAATATCCTGACGCCGGCTAATCGCAACCGCTATCGACTGTGTTGGCAATTGATGTGTATGTGTCGCAATACGCACCGTGTCGCCTTCGGCTGTGATCTTCCAGGCTCCTTTACTGCGGTAAGCATAATAAACCACGTCAGAAACAGGCGCATATACGACGCCCATAATAGGCGTGTTATCTTCGACTAAAGCAATGATCGTCGCAAAATCACCGCTACCGGCAATAAATTCCTGGGTTCCATCCAGCGGATCCACCAGCCAGTAACGCTGCCATTGACTGCGCTCCGACAGGGGGACTTCTGCATCTTCTTCTGATAACACCGGAATATCAGGCGTCAGTTCAGTTAGTCGTTCCATCACCAGTTTATGCGCCGCCAAATCGGCACTGGTCACAGGCGTGTTATCTTGTTTAATTTCCTTTTCAAACTGGCCGCACTGATAAATATCGAGGATCACTCGCCCAGACTCACGAGCAATATCAATCACCGATGGTAAAAGATTCGATAATTCCATGACTCGCTCCTAATTTGAAAGCTGCTTTAATGCAAGGAAAAGTGCCGTAATACTTCGAGCTTCAGCGAAATCGAGATGATTGATCAGCTCTTCGCCCTGATTGACAGGCCAGCGAACAACTTCTAACGGCTCCGGTTCATCGCCTTCGAGCTGCTCCGAATACAAATCTTGCGCTAGGAACAAGGTCATCCGGCTGGAGAAGTAAGATGGTGCCAGCACCACTTCCTTAAGAATCTGTAATTGTTTCGCCCCAAAGCCAATTTCTTCTTTCAGCTCTCGATTGGCGGCCTGCTCTGCGCTCTCTCCTGCATCAATCAGGCCTTTAGGGAAGCCAAGCTCATACCTATCGGTACCGGCAGCATATTCTCTGATCAGCAACAAATCACCGTCAGCCGTAATTGGTACAATCAATACAGCGTGACGATTGCTGGGTTTCATCCGTTCATAAGTACGTTCAACCCCATTGGAAAAACGCAGGCCAAGAGACTCGATTTTAAACAGTTGTGACTGGGCCACAACTTCGGTCGATAAAATTTCAGGTTTGTTTTTTTCAGCCGCCATGCCGTTTTCCTGTATCACCATAATATGGCTATTTAAGGGCAATAGCCGGGTGAAATAAAGTAATTTTTTGGAAACCTATTTTTTTGGAAACCTATAAGCTTGCTACAATGTCAGCCGATCTTGGTACGCTTATTATAAGCGTCCGCTATAGGTTATTTTGTAACGCCCTTTACTATCAGGGTTACCTAACCACTTTAATTGCTCGCCTAATTGAGGCGGAAATTCCGCGCCGGGCTTAAACCAGCCATTTAAGCTGTAGCTTTGGTTGGCCGCTAACACTGCTTGCCAATCGCTGGATATATCAACTGAAGATTGGCTTGCCTGCGCAGTCAGCTGACCTTGCTTGCAGCTCAAATCGGCAATAACAGGGCCGGGATTGATCCCTCCCAGAGGAGAACTAATATTGGCGGACGTCCACGCCAGTGAGCCATCTAACGCAGAGCAATATGGCGCCTGATATTGATAATCACGGATGGTCAGCTCAAGGTTACCTTCAACTGTTGCCGGAATAGGCGCACGAGTATATTTCAGGAAATTCTGAGCCGGTACCGATACCAGTAAATTTTCCGCAAATGGACCAGATATACCGTAACCCAGCGTCCCCCGCCCATCGAACGCCAGATCGCTGCCATTTCCGAAACGCACGGCAAATGAAGCTTTGCCTGCCAGTAGAGCAGTCAGGCTCATATTCCACTGCACTCGCCCCAGATTCTGCTGTTGCCATCTGACTTGTGACGCCATTCCTCTCCAGGGCGTACCGCTGATCCCCGCAACCTTTAGGCCTTTGACGGCGGGCAACTGCTGCCATAACCAACTGGCTGGAACATGGGCCATTAAGCTACCGATTAAGACGGCACCAAAGGTGGTACCTAATACTGATTTAAACTTCACGTTTATCCTCGCCCCAGCTGTAGGCGGTTCACTTCGACCATACCATTTACATCTGTTTTAGAAATATCCAGAAACTGCGCTTCGATACCATACTCATCGCGTAAAAAAGAGAGCCAGTTGACTAATGTATTAAATGGTATTGGTTTAACCCACACTTGTACTGCCTCACTGCGAGGCTGCATACGAATGAGCTCAATACGAAAACGACTGGTGGTTTCATTTACGATCTGGTTCAGACCTTTATCGCTAATTTTCACAGCCGAGCCGGATGCACCTTTCAGGCGAGTTATCTCTTCCGCTTTTGCTTCCACCCAGCTAAGTAACTGACGCTCAGCCTGAATGCGTGTTTGTGCAATTTCTGCCCGGTTCGACAATGGCTGCCACAATCCCCAGTAAAGCACCGCAAGGGCTAATGCCCCGGCACCACCCAGCACCAGGCGTTGCTCGCGCAGGCTTAAGGCTTTCCACCGCCCTTTCATGATTTTCTCCTTAAGACCACGGCACCATTAACCTGATTTCCATCTTTATTCAACTGGCCTTGCTCTACCTCAAAATCTTTCGCCAATAAGGTGCGCAATTGCTCGAAATGCTGAAACTCTGCCGCACTTGCCTGAAGACGTAACTCACCACGATTCTGATCATACTTCATATTCAGAATTGTCATTTGCGGCACGTTACTCAACATCGGTTTAAGTTGCAGCAGCCACGGTAGTAACCCCTGATCACTGCCATCACCGCCCAGCCGGGTGATCGCACTGTTCATCTGATTTTTAAGGTAACTTTGTGAAGGAATACGTTTAAATTCAGGTAACACCTGACGGAAAATACGCTCGCTTTCGGCCCGGTAAGCCTGCGCCTGCAGTTCCATCCTCTGCACCGACACAAAGTGTTCAACAACAACCGTCGTCAATACCAACCCCGCAGCAATCGCGACCTTGCGCCATGGCTTCAGGTGCTTTCGCCACACCGACTGGGGCTTATATGGCCCGGATAACAAGTTTACTTTGCTGCTTTCAGCACCTTCTGCAAGCAGCTGCATGACCAGTTCAGGGGTTTCCGGTTGCCAGTTACCCGGCATATGCTCTGGTGCCGGCGTAAAGTGATGGATGGTTAATACCGGTAAGCCGTCTGCGGTTTCGGCTTCTGGTTCTTCTTCGGTTTCCGGCTCTTCGCTTTCAACGACAACGGTAGCAATCGGCGCTTTTTGTGCCAGCAACCAGCTACCCAGCCATGACGGCTCCGCACAGACCCCCAAAGCTTCAGATTGACGTACCAGCCATTGCCGCCCAAGTTCCGCGGCGCTATAACCATCATCGTAGAGTGGCAGACACAAACAGTCGGGTACCAGTTTTTTCACTTCTATGTCGGCTTTGACAAACTCATTCAGCCAGTGTTCAATTTTGCTGTGTTCGATAATGGCCACATTAGCGATATCACCTTGACGCTTTATCAGGTGCACATGCAGTGAATCAACATCCTGTGCCAGTTCTTCTTCTAACAGGTAGGGTAAAACTGCCGCCAACTGGCGTCCGCTACCGGCAGGAATCGCAACCTGAGTTAACAGCAACTCACTGGCAGGAACAAGCGCAATCACCGGACGCTGCGCCGCATACTCAGCCAATTCATTCAATTGCGTCATATCAGCCAACTGGCCTGATGCAATAACTTCGTTTTGCTGTGGCGACCAGACCAGCCATTGCACCGGCTGTTCAGGCCGGCTACTTAGCCTTATTGTCAGAAATTCGCTCACTGATCCCTCCATAACGGCGACGAATCACTGTCACCTCTTTTTGAGCATCACGTTTCAGTAATGCAACTAATCTAAGTCGGGCTCGATCGACCAACACTTCTGTATCCAGTTGAAAATAATCGCTGCTCACCGCCAGGTGTTTTTCAGCACGCGTCAGGATTGCAGCATCAATCCCGCTGATCGTCGGCTCGTTCTTAAAATCATCCACACTTTGCCAGCCATCATAGGGACGGGAGGCAATTAACGTCTGGGCATCTGACAATGATAACGCCGGGGTGAATAAACCCGCCAGCAGGGCGGCCTGCTGCTCATCAATGGTATTCACGTTCAGCACCATCTTGTCACTTGGCAGTGCACAAAGCAGATGCTTGGCTTTATTGTAAACCTGGCCGGTAACACCATTAATGGCACGAAACTCACTGACATCTGCCAGCCAGTCATTGGGGGGTAAATAAGGCGGAAGAAAACCTTCATAAGTACTGTCTTCGGCACCGAACGATGACTGTACGGCATCATCCGGATCCACAAATTCCCAGCTGGAATCTGCAACGACTTCAGCTTCATAGCTCTCTACCCCCACTTCTTCCAGCAGTGATTGCAGATAGCTCACTAAAAAAGGCTTCTTCGTTTGATCCGCCTCCGGTTTGACGCGACTTAATGCATTGAGGTTAAAACAAGCCTGGCGATCAATAATATTGCCAATCGCTTCACCATTGTCTAACGGGTAACGCTGGCCTTTGGTTGCCCATGCCTGGCTCAGGTTAACGGTATCACTGTCATCGACACCTTGCTTAATGGCCACCTTTGCCAGTTCTTCCAATCCCTGGGCATACCAGTATGCTTGCTGATTCAGTATCTGGTTCTCAACCCGGTAGAAGTTGATATGTAATCGTTCGGTCATTTGCACGGCCAGCAGAGTCATCAGGGCTAACAGCAACAGGACAACGATCAGCGCAACGCCTTTTTGCTGTTTCATTAACTGTTATCCTCCTGCCCAATCGCACTGAGCCCTGATACCGGCAGCAGGTAAATGCGCTCTATGTCGCCGAAATCTGCCAGGGTCATTTTTACCATAATGCCTTCCGGCAAAGCTGTCTCTTTAGACCACTCATCGACCCATTTTTTTTCGCTGTAATAACGGAAAGAGAGCTTGGTAACATCCGCTAAGGTTTCGCGTATTAAAGGCTCTGTTCCCACTACCGTATCAGGATAGCGGAACCACACACGCTCGAGTTTATCTTCTATGATCCGGTAGCCGACCCGGACATTTTCACCCCGCGGAAACATTTGCTGCGGGTTCTGCCAGCCGGCGCGGGTAAAGATGATGCCCTGATCTTCCGAATCAAGCAGATACTCACCTGACAGCAATAGCTTCTCTGACGGTTTTTCACCCTGATTGCGTACGCGTCGCGCAACTATCTGACGGAAATCGTTATCCATCATGACCATGGCTCGCTGAATCGATTTCAGTCGTTCATTATGTTCACGAGACTGCTGATCACTTAACTGTACGTTACTAAGCACCTGATAGGCCGACAAACTCAGCATCGCGAATACCGCAATGGCCACAAGTACTTCTAATAAGGTAAAGCCCCGCTGCTGCATACCAGGACGTCGGATTGAAGGGCGGCGGCAATTAATTCGCAACATAAGTTCTGACCGTGACCACCGTTTGTTTTCTCTCAGCATCCGTTGCTACCGTGGCATCTAGCGCTCTTAAATAACCGTCTGCCGTTTTCGTATTTTTAATGCTCCAGTACCATTCGCGCCCGGCCAGCTCAGACTTGCCGCGCTTCTCAGTAGCCGGGATCTGTCCCGACAGGCGGACCTTCGCCAACTCGTTATCTGCCACCATGACGGCAAAGGTTTTCTGCTCTAAGTAGCCCAGGGTGTTTAAATGCTGGCTCACGGCTTTCATAACACTGAGCGCCGCCGTGGCAAATACCGCCAAAGCCACCAATACTTCTAACAGGGTCATCCCGCGATTACGCTTCATCGTGTTTTCCCTGTTCTCAGCTCGTCACCCGGGCGGAGTAAAAAGAGCTGCCCCAGTTCATCTGCCTGAATACGCCAGAACAGGTTTTCCCCGTCCACTTCAAATGCCAGGGTAAACGGGGTGTATTCTCCGCTGGCCATTACTACAATTTGCGGCGGTTTAATCTTGTCTTTATCAGTTTGTTCAGCAAACAAATCTTCATCGAATAGCGAGCCTGGGTTGAATAAACGATCTTTGTCTTGCCAGGAATAGCCGCCCATCTCGACTCTCAAGTCGATATCGTCGCCGACTTCAATGGCAGTGAAAAAACGGGACTCGGCGATCGGCTGCCAGTCTTTACTGGTTAGCTCAAGAAACTGATAACGATGGCGCTCAATACGGATCCCGTAATCAACCCCATTGAGCAAGGCATCTTCACCCAGCAGCTGAACCAGGTGGTGAAAACGTGCAGCCTCTTCTTTGACCTTGTCTTCTTTGCTTTCCGGCAGGGTCATAATAACGGCCACGGCACTGGTTGCCAGCAGCACCAGTACCAACAATATCTCAATTAAAGTAAAACCTGCTGCACGTTTATTCATGGTTATTGAACTCTGGACTTAAAAGTCCAGCATGTTCCAGTTACCTATATCCGTATTGCTACCTTCTCCGCCTTCCTGGCCATCCGCACCCAGGCTAAAGACATCAATCGCGCCATGCTCGCCTGGCATGACATAATTATATTCATAACCCCAAGGGTCTTTAGGCAGCCGTTTAATGTAGCCGCCGTCGCGGTAATTACGCGGCTCAGGTGTTGATGAAGGCTTAGACACCAATGCCTCCAGCCCCTGATCGGTGGACGGATAAACGCTGTTATCAAGCTTATACATATCCAGTGACTGCTCAAGCGCACTGATATCAGTGACGACTTTTTGCTGATCCGCTTTTTCTTTGTTACCCAATAGGTTCGGCACCACCAAGCTGGCCAGTACACCTAAAATAACAATAACGACCATGACTTCTAACAGCGTAAAGCCGTGTTGTTTGCGTTGCATTGAAAAGACCTCCAAAGGAAAAACTACATGCCAACCATGTTATTTAGTTCAATGATTGGCATTAAGGTGGCAATCACGATAAACATGACAATGCCCGCCATAAAGACAATCAATAGTGGTTCAAAAACACCCAGCGCCATATTAACCTGAGATTCAAAATCCCGATCTTGGTTATCAGCGGCCCGGGTTAACATCTGTTCCAGCTCACCACTACGCTCACCACTGGCTATCATGTGTAGCATCATCGGTGGGAATAGTTTTGTTTTATCTAAAGAAACACGAAGGCTCGCCCCTTCGCGCACTTTGTCTGCGGCTTCTAAAATCTGCTTATTGACCCAGGTATTGGTCATCACATCTGAAGCGACCTTCATACCATCAAGCAAAGGAATGGCACTTGATGTACAAATCGACAAGGTACGGGCGAAGCGAGAGGTGTTCAGGCCACGGGCCACTTTACCAATCACCGGTACCCGCAACACCCAACGATCCCATTTCATTCTAAAATCAGGCTTTTTCAAGGCTGTTTTTAACAGTGCTATTGCCGTAACAATTACCACCACCACGACAATACCCCAGTTCTGAACAAAGTCACTGGCAACCAGCAGTATTTCAGTAATCGTCGGTAATTGC
Organism: Photobacterium sp.; assembly: GCF_033720175.1. Classification (GTDB taxonomy): domain Bacteria; phylum Pseudomonadota; class Gammaproteobacteria; order Enterobacterales; family Vibrionaceae; genus Photobacterium. Next base: position 83,842 of record NZ_JAWWDA010000016.1, on the reverse strand, counting down.
TGTCCCATCTGGACAAACTGATCGACGATCTTAGGGACCACGGTCGCCAGCAAAAAGGCGACAACCGAAACCGCGACCAGGGTCAGCATGGTCGGGTAAATCATCGCCTGCTGCAGCTTGCTGCGCATCTGTTGGCGGTTTTCAGTGTAATCCGCCAGGCGATTCAGCACAGTATCTAAGTGGCCGGATTTTTCACCCGCTGCCACCATGGCACGAAATAGCCGATCAAACACATGGGAATATTCCGCCATGCTGTCTGACAGGGTATAGCCTTCAACCACCCGTGAACGCACTGCCAACAGCATATTTTTCAATCGCTGCTTTTCACTTTGCTCTGCGACGGCTTTTATACATTCTTCCAGAGGCATGCCCGCCTGAACAAGCGTTGCCAGCTGTCGGGTGATCAATGACAGTTCACTTGCGCTAATACCGCGACGAAACTGGAAACCAGTACTGCTCTGCTTTTTCTCACGACCCTGAGTTTGCACTACCTCTACCGGCACAAAACCTTGCTCGCGCAGTTGCTGACGTACCTGACGGGCATTATCCCCTTCCAGTACGCCCTTTTTCTGGCGCCCTTTAGCATCAAGCACTTTGTATTCGAATGCAGCCATTAGCTCTCCTTGGTCACTCGCATCACTTCTTCAAGGGTAGTAATGCCTTTTTTGACCTTAAGTAAGCCATCGTCACGGATACTTGGTGTGTATTTTCGAATGACTTTTTCAATTGCCTGCTCACCGGCTTCGGCGTGGATCAGCTCCTGTACTGTGTCATCGATCAATAACAGCTCATGAATACCGGTACGGCCACGATAGCCTTTGTTATTGCAATGCTCACAACCTACCGCACGGTATAAAGTGAGTGGATCATTCTCACCCAGGTGGAACAGCTTTTTCTGCTCGGCATCAGCTTCATAGGGCTGACGGCATTCAGAGCATAAGGTACGCACCAGACGCTGCGCCAGCACCCCAAGCAAAGAAGAAGAAACAAGGAAAGGTTCAATGCCCATATCGCGTAAACGGGTGATCGCACCGATCGCGGTATTAGTGTGCAAGGTCGACATGACCATGTGGCCGGTCAGCGACGCCTGAACCGCAATAGAAGCCGTTTCCAGATCGCGAATTTCACCGACCATTACAACATCCGGGTCCTGACGTAAGATAGCACGCAGGCCCCGGGCGAAGGTCATATCTACTTTTGAGTTAACCTGAGTTTGACCAATTCCGTTAATATCAAACTCAATCGGATCCTCCACCGTTAAGATATTTCTTTCCTGGCTATTCAGCTCTTGCAACCCTGCATACAGGGTGGTCGATTTACCTGAACCGGTCGGGCCGGTCACCAGGATAATACCGTGGGGACGCTGAATAATATGACAGAAGGTTTTATGGTTCTCTGGTGTCATCCCTAAGCTATGCAAATCGAGTCGAGTCGCATTTTTATCAAGCAGACGCAGTACCACACGCTCACCGTGAGACGACGGCATAGTCGAGACACGCACATCCACCGCCCGGCCACCGATACGCAGTGAGATACGGCCATCTTGCGGCACACGCTTTTCAGCAATGTCGAGGCGGGCCATAACCTTAATACGCGAAACCAGCAAGGGGGCCAGCTTACGGCTCGGCTGCAACACTTCGCGCAAGACACCGTCAACCCGGAAGCGGATCGACAGTATCTTTTCAAACGTTTCAATGTGGATATCAGAAGCCGCTTCTTTGATGGCCTCAGCCAGCATGGCATTGATCAATTTAATGATCGGCGCATCATCTTCGGATTCCAATAAATCCTCGGATTCCGGCAACTCTTCTGCCAGCGAGAAGAAATCATCACTGTCTGATCCCAAATCTTCCATCAGCTGACGGGCTTCAGATGAATCCCGCTGATAAGCCTCGGTTAACTTCAGCTCAAACGCTTTTTCTGTCAGCTCTACCGGGGTAAAACTCCTGCCGACAACACGGCGCACTTCCGCTAACACCACCGCAGATAGCTGACCACAGTAAAACAGTATCAAGCCTTGCTCGCCGGCTTCCAGTACAACACGGTGGCGCCGGGCAAATGAAAAGGGCAAGCGGAACAGGGTGAGCACATCGCCTTCCATGTTAACCGCAGCCATTACAGATCCTCCAACTGAGCAACAAAGGCGCGCACTTCAGCCGGTAGCTCAATATTATCACCGAATTTAGGCAAGACCGGTGGCATGGTATTGGGCATTAATTTCAGCCCCTGATCGGCCTTATAAAGCTGTTCAGCACGAATGTAATTATATTTACGCTGAGTAATACCGTCAGCCGTCACGCCGTCGCGGATAATGGTCGGCTTAATAAACACCATCAGATTTCTTTTCTGGGTCGTGGTATTGGTTGACTTAAACAGGTGACCCAATATCGGAATATCGCCTAACAGCGGAATTTTCGATTCACTCTCATTGGTTTGTGTGTCGATCAAGCCACCCAGCACGATCATCTGGCTATCCTGAACCAGCACGGAGGTGTTCAGCTGACGTTTGGAAAAACGAACATCCACAGCGCCATTGGCCCCGATCACACTGGATACTTCCTGTTCAATTTTCAACTGTACCGAATCGCCTTCATTAATCTGCGGGGTAACATTGAGCTTGATTCCCACTTCTTTACGTTCAACGGTCTGAAATGGATTGTCATTACTGGCACTTGACGTCGACCCCGTTACCACCGGAACCTCTTCACCGACAATGAATGAGGCTTCGCCGTTATCCAGCACGGTAATGCTGGGTGAAGAAAGAATATTGGAGTTGGTATCGGTGGCAACCGCATTAACTAAGGCGGTCCAGTCGCCCAGCACCAGCCCCAACGCGGCGCCATTGACGCCGCCAAGAACACTGGCCAGGGTACCGTAGTCACCTTGTTGATCCGGTGTCGTCGTTGTGACCTGGTTATCACCAGCCCCGGTAATGGTTGTGGAGCCAGGCACATCTTCTGCTTGTTTCAGGCCCACCGCATACTGGGATATCGGGATCCCGGAATTGGAAAACTGCACCACCCCGCTGTCCAGTGATCCCCACTGCACACCAAGATTGACACCGTCACCTTCGGCAATTTCGACAATCATCGCTTCAATCAGCACCTGAGCACGGCGAATATCGAGCTGGGCTATAATATTTTCCAGCGCCCGCATAATATCAGGCGGGGCGGTCACGATCAGTGCGTTGGTATCAGCATGCGCTGATATCATCACTTCCGCGCCGTTACTGGCTGCTGTCTGTTTGCTGCCGCCTTGTTTTTCAGCCTGCAAATTTTCAGACACGCCCTTAAGCACGTCGACCATCTCTTCCGCATTGGCATATTTCAGATACACCACCCGGTTATTACCCGATGTCGCCATCTCTCTATCCAGCTGACGGATCAGGCGGGTCAGACGGGCTCGTACTTTTGGATCGCCAGACAATAACACCGTATTGGTACGCTCATCGGCCACCAGCTTAGGCTGCAGGAATTCTGGGATATTTTTGGCATCGGTTGTTTTGTTGAGCGCGTCCACAATCCGCACCATTTCTGCCGCCGAGGCATTCTTCAGCTCGATAATGGCCACTTCTTTGTCACCCGCACGATCCACCCGCTCGATAATTTCAGCCAGTCGATTGACCACTGCGGCCCGGCCGGTGATCATAATGATATTGGCTGGATCATAGTGAACCACATTACCGGCGCCGGCGTTATCATTCAGCTGGCGTAACAAGGGGGATAGCTCTCGAACAGACACATTGCGAACCGCAATCACCCGGGTAACCACGATATCGCCTTGCACCTTGTCGTTATCACCAACGACAGGAATAGCCGAGGTTTTCGCATCTTTGTCACGAATAACTTTCAGTACCCCGTTTTCCATCTCGACCACGGCAAAGCCGTACACTTCCAGAACATTGAGGAAAAACTGGTAATATTGCTCATCGTTCAGTAAGTCATAACTGCGCACATTCACCTGACCACGCACTGCGGGATCGACAATGATCGTTTTCTCCAGATTGCGCCCGACGATATTGATGAATTCCTGAATATCAGTTCCTTTGAAGCTGGCACTAAAGTCACTCGCCATCACTGAGCTGCATAGCAAGCTACTTAACAGCCACAGGGCACTCTTACCCATCCATTTTTTCACAAAAAAACTCCTGCCCTAATCGCTTGTTCGCTGTCGAATCACTACTGCAATTCAATATAAATATCATGTAATTGACCATCTCGTTCAACCGTTAGCGTAAAGTCTGTGGCTTGGGATAATTCCGTCCACAGTTTCGCCATTACTGCAGGGTCGGTTAAATCATTGCCATTAAGGCTTACAGCCAAATCATCCGCGACAAGGCCAACCGCATCGAATAACACACGGTCCTTGCCCGGGTTAACGCGGTAACCCACTAACTCGCCATCTCTCTTCACTTGCGACAAACCAATATAGCTAAACAACGCTTGCGGTTTGTCGAGAATTTCCTCTTTAATTTTAGCCAGTTCCGAGGCTGGCGGCGATTCAGAAGAACGCTCTGGTTCCACTTGACGGCTGGAAGACTGAGCCTGAGCTTGAGAAAACGTCACCCCATCAAGCATCAGCGTTTCATCACGACCACTGTTACGGATAATCACCCGATCCACATAAACTGCCTGCAGGGTTGCGCGCGTGCCTTCAATGGCTTCGTTAAGACCATAAGTATTCTGCTTGCCGCCCTTCGTTATCACCGCAAGGCTGGTTTCAGGACTGGAACTCGCGACCACGCCAACCAAGGTTAAATTCAACTGGGTTTGCGGCGCATCTTGCTTAACCGGTCCTTTTTTTATGATCGGCGCATCTTGCTGGTAGCGACCAAATAAATTCATACTCAGTACATCAGAGAGGGGAAAGGCCGATGTTTGGCCATTAGACGCTGAGACCGCTTTCGCCTGCCAGGGAATCACATCTGTCGCGGGCTTAACAAATGACCACGCCAACCGCCCCAGCAGCCATGCCAACATCACGACCAATAGCCACGTCATTATTCTTGTCGCAGTTTGGGACGACAGCGGACGCTTTGAGTAAAGTGTTTCAAACCACTTTGTTGCAACCATTCTTTAATCCATTATTCCTGAGAATGCATATTTTGCGATTAGCCAACCTGATCATATATAATACTCTTTCTGAAGGTATTAAGGCAGTCGAAAACGGCTGGAATCATTCAATACGGCAATCCAGATCACGCAAAAAACATAGTTACTATCAATAGACTAGATCTATTTCGAAATAAATTCTCTTTTTTTACGTTGAAATGTCTCCCCGATAACACCATTAACTAGACTTAACCGGCTGCTGACGCAGTCAATGCATTGTGCTACTTTAGCGCCCAATTTTGGTAAGGAGCCCGTTGTGAGTCGTCAATCATCGAATTCAGACCCGCTTGAGGTCCGTCTTGACAAATGGCTATGGGCAGCGCGTTTTTATAAAACTCGCTCAATTGCCCGAAATATGACCGATGGAGGCAAAGTGCACTACAACGGCCAGCGCTCCAAGCCAAGTAAAATTGTCGAAGTCGGCGCCGAAGTCCGCATAAGACAGGGCAACGAAGAAAAAACGGTCATTATTGAAAAGCTGTCAAGTGCACGCCGGGGAGCACCGGAAGCACAAACCTTATATAAAGAAACGGCAGACAGCCTTAAGCAGCGTGAGCAACATGCACAAATGCGCAAGATTAATGCTTTTGGCAGCCCGAGTCCTGATAAGCGCCCTGATAAAAAACAGCGACGCGATATAATTAAATTTAAGAGCAGTAACTAATTGCTGGAGAAGACAAGCTAATGACAAACGATAATCTGTACCGTTACCTGTTTGAAGGTGTATCTGTACGTGGTGAGCTCGTCCAGTTAGGCGACACATATCAACACATCATTTCCAGCAAGGAATACCCGGCGCCAGTGCAGAAGCTATTAGGCGAACTGCTTGTCGCAACCAGCTTGCTGACAGCAACGCTGAAGTTTGAAGGCTCGATCACGGTACAGCTGCAAGGCGACGGCCCGGTGAAACTCGCCGTCATTAACGGTGATCATGATCAGAAACTACGTGGTGTGGCTCGTTGGGAAGGTGAGGTGCCTGCTGAAGGCAATATCCATGATCTAATGGGCAAAGGCTACCTGGTGATCACGATAACCCCAACGAACGGTGAACGCTACCAGGGCGTTGTCGGTTTGGAAGGCGGCAGCCTGGCACACAGCCTGGAAGGTTACTTCAAAAACTCAGAACAACTGAAAACCCGTATCTGGTTGCGAACGGGAGAATTTGGCAATCAAGCAACGGCAGCGGGTATGCTGCTTCAGGTCTTGCCTGACGGCCAAGGCACCTCCGGTGATTTTGAACACCTTGAGCAGCTCACCGACACCGTAAAAGACGAAGAATTGTTTGGTCTTGAAGCACAAGATGTGCTTTTCCGCCTGTACCATCAGGAAGAAGTACAATTATTCGAGCCTCAACCGGTTGAATTCCATTGCGGTTGTTCACGTGAGCGCAGTGGCTCTGCCATTTGCTCGCTTGACCGCGCTGAAATCGAGCATATTCTGGCCGACAAAGGGAAAGTCTCGCTGCACTGCGACTACTGTGGCACCAGCTATGACTTTGATAGCATTGATGTAGCTGCGCTACTAGAGAGTGCACCTGAAAGCGGTAACAACCAAGTACACTAGTTAATTCTCACTTCGTAAAAACATCTGAAGATCATAAAAACAGCCGAATTAATTGCGGCTGTTTTTTTACCTGAAGCACGTTTTACTCCCATCATCACAGTACCTTTCCTTTTATTTCCCGGCTTTTTTTAAGAAAAATATTAATCTCAGCCACTAGCGCAATCGTTTTACATCGCTGTAAACTACCGACTACATAGACCCTGCGCTTTTACTTAAGTTTAACATTTTAATGGTTATTTTTTGATAAGCCTCCCTGAATTAGCCTCTTAGGGTTGCTAGCATGGTCAACAGTTAAACATCATCTTACCCAAGGAGCACCTATGACTGTCATCAACGTCGAGAAAAAGGTTGCAAAAAACGTGGATCTGTCTGAATACGGTATCAATAATGTTACAGCGATTGTCCGTAACCCTTCGTACGAAGTTTTATTCGAAGAAGAAACCAAGCCTGGCTTAGAAGGATATGAAAAAGGTATTGTCACTGAGCTTGGTGCAGTGTCTGTTGATACCGGTATTTTTACCGGTCGTTCGCCTAAAGATAAGTTCATCGTTAAAGATGACACTACCCGCGATACCCTATGGTGGGCAGACCAAGGCAAGAACGACAACAAGGCAATTGATCAGAACGTTTGGAATGAGCTGAAATCACTGGTCACTAACCAGCTTTCCGGCAAACGCCTGTTTGTGGTTGACGGCTACTGTGGTACCAACCCAGATACCCGCCTGTGCATTCGTGTGATCACGGAAGTCGCATGGCAGGCTCACTTCGTGAAAAATATGTTCATCCGTCCGACAGAAGATGAGCTGGACAGCTTTGAACCTGATTTTGTCGTCATGAACGGTGCGAAGTGCACCAATAAGAAGTGGGAAGAGCATGGTCTGAACTCTGAAAACTTCACCGTCTTTAACCTGACGGAAAAAATGCAGCTTATCGGCGGTACTTGGTACGGCGGTGAGATGAAGAAAGGTATGTTCGCGATGATGAACTACTTCCTGCCGCTTAAAGACATTGCATCAATGCACTGCTCTGCCAACATGGGCGAGAACGGTGATGTAGCAGTATTCTTCGGGCTATCCGGTACAGGTAAAACAACCCTGTCGACCGATCCTAAACGTGCCCTTATTGGTGATGATGAGCATGGTTGGGATGACAACGGTGTCTTCAACTTTGAAGGCGGCTGCTACGCGAAAACAATCAACCTGTCTAAAGAAGCGGAACCTGATATCTACAACGCCATCCGTCGTGATGCGCTGCTAGAAAACGTGACCGTTCGCGGTGATGGTGCCATTGATTTCGACGACAACTCGAAAACGGAAAACACCCGTGTTTCTTACCCTATCTACCACATTGAAAACATTGTTAAGCCAGTGTCGAAAGGTGGCCATGCCAACAAAGTGATCTTCTTGTCAGCTGACGCATTCGGGGTGCTTCCTCCAGTATCAAAACTGACACCAGAACAAACTAAGTACCACTTCCTGTCGGGCTTTACCGCAAAACTTGCCGGTACTGAACGAGGCATCACCGAGCCAACACCGACTTTCTCTGCGTGTTTCGGTAATGCGTTCCTGACCCTGCACCCTACCCAATATGCTGAAGTGCTGGTTAAACGTATGGAAGCAGCAGGAGCAGAAGCGTATCTGGTGAATACCGGTTGGAACGGCACAGGCAAGCGTATTTCAATTCAGGATACCCGCGGTATTATTGATGCCATTCTTGATGGGTCTATCGACCAGGCTGAAACCAAACATATCCCAATTTTTAACCTGGAGATACCAACCTCGCTACCTGGCGTTGATCCTGCCATTCTGGATCCGCGTGATACTTACGTTGATCCTCTGCAGTGGGAGAGCAAAGCAATCGATCTGGCTGAGCGCTTCATTAATAACTTCGATAAGTATACTGATACTTCAGAAGGGGCCGAGCTGGTCGCGGCAGGTCCGCAGTTAGACTAACTTCACGACGGTACTCCAAGCCCCTCTTTTGAGGGGCTTTCTTTTTCTGTTTCTGTTTCTGTTTATGCAATACCGATAAAACCAAACATCGAATGAAAACGGTTCACCCCCATGATAGTCGATCGCCACTATGAAAAACCGTGTATTTCCTTGCAGCTCACCCGATTTTACGCCACTCTGAGTAACACTAAACAGACTAAGATCCTGATCCATACAGCGTTTTGTCAGCAGCTTGGTATAACAGAAGGAAGGTATCAATGCGTACTGTGGGGAAAATTTTCGCAACCATCGTGGTGCTACTGCTATTAACCAGTACCATTATGCTGGCATTGCTCCACACCCAGTACGCCACCGCAATCATCACCCGTACCATTAATACCTTCTCTGACTACCAACTCAAGGCCGATAACATTGCCTACCACATCCGCGATCCCTGGCACCTTGAACTAGAGCAGCTTCAACTAAACTATCGCCAGGTTCCCGTGTTAGAAGCAGACCTGTTGCAATTATGGCTGGCTCCCCGGCAACTATTTAAGCAAGGCTGGTATTTCGACAGCGTATTAATAGATGGTACGGAACGCCTCCAGTCCATTGATCTTAAAACTCTGCCCACCCTTTATATTGCGCGCCTGGCACTCAATCACCTCAATATCACTTCGCCAGCCATCAAGCTGCAAAATGCTCGCTTGCAGATAGACAACTGGAATAGCCAGGCTCAACCCTGGGGGCAATTCAGTGGTGACTACCAACTTTCCGCTTCCCGGCTCAGCTGGCAGAATATCGAACTGGATAATGTCCTCATTGATGGTGACCACTATGACCAAAAATGGAAATTGTATGGTTTCTCTTTTGACTGGCAACACGCCAGCCTTAACGGCCAGGCCGAATACGTAGATTCCGAGGCGCAGCCCGACGCTCTCATTCTGCACCAGCTCACTCTGACCGGGTTGCAATTACAGGATCCGACGCAGCTTGAGCAATTCAAGACGCAGCTGACACAATTAAAAGCCACCGATATCACCGTAAATATCAAACGCCTTGATATTCTGGAAAGCAGCATGGAAATGCCTGACTATGGCTTCAACTCGCTGAACTTATCGCTCCAAGACTGGCACTGGCCAGCGACTGGCTGGCAGCAACAAAACGCCCACCTGTCACTCAGTGCCAGCAGCATCCAATGGCAGAAGACCGTGTTTGAGGAACCTCTGGTTGAACTGTTTTTTGCCCCGCAACAAATCACCATCGATGGCTTGTCGAGCAAAGTCTTTGATGGTTTTATCCAGACCGATGGCGCATTAACGCCGGATCTGCTGGCACTCAATCAAGTATCAATCAATGGCATTAGATGGCTGCGCCCCGAACAATGGCGGCAATCCGCCGCCACGCTGAACCGGGCGTTTGATGATATCAGCATCACCAAACTGGATGTGGGCTACGCCCAGCTGACGGATAACAATCCATCCTTCCCTATCCAGGTAACCGGGCTGAATATCAATGGCGAAGATCTGATCCTCAAACGTAAAGGGCAGTTGGGATTATGGCAGGGCGAGCTGAGCGTCAGTGCAGGCTTTGTCAGTGTCAACCGGGTCACGATGATTGAACCATATCTTATGATGCAGAGCCAGGCCGGCAACTGGCAGCTGGCTGAAGCTATCGTCCCCTTCAAAAACGGCTTGCTGGAGGCTAGCGGGGGAATCGAGCTTGATCAGCCAGGCCAACCCTGGCAGTTATTTATGCACGCCGACAGTATGCCAGCCAGCACTTTACCTTATTGGTTACAGCTCCCTCTGCCGTTGAGCGGCGCAATGGATCTCACATTATCAGCCACAGGACTGGCACAGCATCAGACCAGTCTGGCTTACAGTCTTAGCGGAGAGTTAACGGCCGGATTCCGCCAATTACAACCGCTTGAACTGACGACAGCTCAGATCTGGCAACTCTGGAGTCAGTCCGGCAAAGAGCAGGCTAATCTTGATCAGCACACCCGCAACAGCCTAGGCTATTCATCAAAACACTTAGCCAATAACGGAGCAAAAAGCACGACCGATGCGTCCGCGCCGGTTCAGCCGCTTACGGCAACGCCAGTGCATATTACCGCCGATCGCGGGCGCTTAGTGATAGCGCCTATGACGCTGAGCGGCAACGGGATTGAAGCCAATTTTGAGGGGAAATGGGATCTGGCCAATACAGCAGAACAAACCATGACGCTGAAGGCAAAGCAAGGCTGCCAGCAGCTCATCCGCGAGTGGCGAGGTGATCAACAACAGCTGTCACTATCTTCCTGCGACGGAAACAACATATAAGTACCGGTAAATGTGGAAGCCCGTTGCTCGCCACTATAAACACTCACTTCGACCGTCACCCGATCTTTGCGGCCACTTGCCAGGCGCTCAAAATCACCGCTCAAGCTCTCGACACTGGCCTCAGCACGAGGACGCTCTTTGACCGGTGCGACATAACGGATGTTGCTATCCACCAGTACAATATCAGCCTGCAGCTTGCGTTCTTTAAGCAGCATCCAGATAAAACCCCAGCCCGCTAATGTCGCCATGGTAAAAATACTGCCGGCAAACATAAATTCACTCGGGTTGAGATTAGCATTGATCAAGGCACTGACTTCAAAACGATACCCGGTATACTGACTGATTTTAACCCCCATCTTGTCACTGATCGGGATTTGATTGTGCCATAACGTCTGTAACTCCTGGCACCATTCCGGGTGGCGCACGACATCTGTTAGCGGATCAAGATACTTCAGCATTTGCTGGTGGCGCACCGGGCCGCGTTCATCTCTCAGCTCTCCCTGGCTGGCAAAGCTGTTTTTCAGATAAAACGGGATCGCGTCTTCCCGGGCATTACAGACCAGACGCTTCGCACCCTCCTGACGAGCCAGCGACTCTAAGGCCATCAGGACTAACGCCCCCATGCCCTTATGCCGATACTCCGGATGCACCGCCATAAAGCGGATCTGCCCATCATTATCCGGGGTCATATACAACCGGCCGACAGCAATGGTTTCTCCTTTATCGTCCACAATCATACGATGGCAGCTCAGCTCGTCGTAAGCATCCCGCTCAGAGCCAACCGGCATGCGCCATGGCTCACGCAACATGCGCCAGCGAAAATGATAGTAATTCGCTAACTCAGTATCCGTTTGTGGTGTGATCAATCGAAACATGCCATCCCTCTCTTCCATTGCCCGGTAGGTTATCGTTATCCTTCGCGAAACAGACCAGCCCGGCGAATAAATGATAGATTGCGGCTACCATTAAGCGCAAATCTTTATCAAGCCGATTGGTATTAAACCTGAAGCCAAAATGTCACAGGGCCGTCATTCAATAAAGCCACTTTCATATCAGCAGCAAAAATACCGGTTTCAGTCTGAATATCTTTATCCCTACAACGTTCGACAAAATAGTCGTACCAGCGTTCTGCATCCGCGGGGGCGGCACCGGCTGAAAAGCTCGGCCGCATACCGCTATTGGTGTCGGCAGCCAGAGTAAATTGCGACACCACTAAAACGCTGCCACCGGCTTGCTGGACATTCAGATTCATTTTCCCGGCGTCATCTTCAAACACGCGGTAACCCAAAACCTTATCCCGTAAACGCTGCGCTTTGGCTTCATTGTCCCCTTTCTCTACCCCCAGTAACACCAGCAGACCTTTTCCGATGGTGCCGGTAACCTGGCCATCGACGGCCACGCTGGCTTCGCTTACACGTTGAATTAGCGCAATCATTCACTTTGTTCCTTATCGCTTTTTGTTTCAGAATAGCTTGTTACTTCAGAACGTTTTTTATCTTCTGCACCCTCTTTGTCAGAGTCATCAGAATTTGTATCGCCCGCAACCAGCCAGTGTGTCCGCTCACCTAAACTGGCGGTAATTTCCGCCCCCAGCAGCACAATACACCAGCATAAATAGACCCAGACAAACAGGATTGGGATCACGGCCAACGCACCATAGATCACCTGATAAGAGGGAAAGTTGGTGATATAGAGGGCAAAGCCCTTTTTACTCAACTCAAATAGTACACTGGCCGTCAAAGCGCCAATCAGGGCATGGCTCAACTTCACCTTGATATTGGGCACCAGCAAGTACAGCCCCAGAAACGCACAGCTTGACATAATTGCCGGCAGCCCGCGCAGCATCTGTTGGAACAGGCCGTTGACCGCTTCGCTGTCAAGCAATGTAAGCGACCCGAAGTAAGAGCTGACCGCAATACTGGAGCCGACCAGAATGGGGCCTAAGGTTAACACCATCCAATATATTGAGAACGAAATCACCGGACGACGTTTCTCATGAACTCGCCAGATATAATTAAGCGATTGATCAATCGATGACATCAGCATCATGGCGACGACAAACAGGGCCCCCACACCGACCGCCGTCATCTTGCCGGCATTGGCGACAAATTCATTGAGATATGTTTTCACCACCTCACCGGCGGCCGGCACAAAATTTTCAATGACAAAATTTTGCAATAAGTCTCCCAAACCGGCAAAAACCGGAAACGCAGACAGCGCCGCCAGCACGACGGTGATCAGAGGAACCAGTGAAAGCAACGTCACATACGCCATCGAACCCGCAGTGACGGTTAGCCGATCGTGGCCAATACGCCGGTGCAGATAGGTAAAGTAGGCCAAGCCAACCTTGGCCTGCCGGGATAATTGGATCTTGTCAGTTATTTTATTGTCAGCCATATTCATTTAATCTATTGGTATATATTTCAAAGTCTAATACGGATTACTCGGTACGGTGAGGAATCCTATCCCCGTGACAGACTCATTTACCCCCCGACAAGGAACCCGATATGCCTTACCTGCTTGCCATCTTATTAAGTACCACCCTGTTATCAGGCTGCCAGAGTGCCTACTATTCCGCCATGGAACAAGTCGGCGTCCATAAACGTGAAATTATGGTGGATCGGGTTGAAGATGCCACCGAAGCTCAACAAGATGCTCAAGACCAATTTACCAGTGCCCTCGATGCCTTAAAAGCCCTTAACCAGTTTGACGGCGGAGAACTGGAGGCAACCTACGACCGAATAAATGATCAGTATGAAGCCAGCGCTGATGCCGCCGAAAAAGTGAGCGAGCGTATTGCCGCTATCGAAGATGTCGCCGATGCCCTGTTTGATGAGTGGCAAGATGAGCTGTCGCTATACACCAGCGCCAACCTGAAGCGTGACAGTGAAAAGAAACTCAAAGCCACCCAGGCGTCCTACCAGAAAATGTTAACGGCAATGCTCCGGGCCAAGAAAAAAATGACGCCGGTACTCAATACGCTGCGAGATAACACCCTGTATCTGAAACATAACCTCAATGCTGCCGCCATTGGCTCTTTGCAAGGTGAGTTTACCTCACTGCAAAATGATATTCAGCGAGCCATTGTCGATATGCAAGCTGCCATTGATGAATCTGAGCGCTTTATTGCCAAGTTGAAAAACACCTAATACCTTAAGCCTTCAGCGACATGCGAGCCAGCACCCAGCTGGCCCGCACTTCAATACTTCCCCACGGCACCGTCATCAACTCATAGCCCAGGCTTTCATAGGTCCTGATCAGCTGCTCATGGATCGCCTGCGCTTCAGCAAAGCTATGAGGACGCTCTTCATCCTGACAATAAATCGTCTCATGTGGCGCACAAAAGAACACCCGCTTGGCATAACCCGATGAGGCGTCAATATAATGCTGGCTGACAGGCTCTCCGCCAATAGCCAGGTAAGCGCAAATATCCGGGACAGCCCGATCAACAAAGGCCGGCATGGTGCCATTTTCCGCAAACCGACGTTGCTCTGCCATCATCTCCAGACACAGTTCGGCGAAGGCCGGCAGATTGGTCCAGGGTAACACACCATTCGTCAGAGCAGATTGTTGCTGGATTAAGGTGCGAGAGACTTCAGGAAAGACTAAATAACCTTTGCTTCCCAGCGCATTGAGTAAGGTCGTTTTGCCCGCGCCCGGGCCGCCGGTAATAATAATTGGCTGCATACTGCTTCGCTCATCGTGCATTAAGCAACCAGTATATACCAGGATCTAATGGGGCCAGATACAAAAATCCCGCCAGGGCTGAGCCAATGGCGGGATCTTTTAGCTTACGATTCGTGGCCGATTACTTCGGTGAACGGCTCGCACGCTTACGATCGTTTTCAGTAAGAAGCTTCTTACGGATACGAATACTTACCGGTGTGACTTCTACCAGCTCATCGTTATCAATGAACTCCAGCGCTTGCTCAAGTGTGTACTTGATGGCAGGAGATAGCGTCTGCGCTTCATCTGTACCAGATGCACGAACGTTAGTTAGCTGCTTACCTTTAAGACAGTTAACCGTTAGATCGTTAGCACGGTTGTGAATACCGATGATCTGACCTTCATACACTTCGTCAGCGTGTTCAGCAAACAGACGACCGCGCTCCTGAAGGTTGAATAGTGCGTAAGTCAGTGCCTTACCCGTTGCGTTCGAAATCAGAACACCGTTGTTACGCTGACCGATAGTACCGCCCTTGTGAGGACCGTAGTGATCAAATGAGTGGTAAATCAGACCTGAACCAGACGTTAGGGTCATAAATTCAGTCTGGAAACCGATAAGACCACGAGAAGGCATCATGAAGTCCATGCGAACACGGCCTTTACCATCTGGTGCCATATCCGTCAGTTCACCTTTACGCAGACCGATATTTTCCATGATACCGCCCTGATGCTCTTCCATCACGTCGATAGTCACAGTTTCAAACGGTTCCATTAGCTGGCCATTTTCTTCTTTGATGATAACTTCTGGACGAGATACTGCTAGCTCAAAGCCTTCACGACGCATGTTTTCGATCAGGATAGACAGATGAAGTTCACCACGGCCTGAAACACGGAATTTATCTGGATCGTCAGTTTCTTCAACACGTAATGCTACGTTATGAACAAGTTCTTTTTCCAGACGCTCAAGGATGTTACGTGAAGTAACGTACTTGCCTTCTTTACCTGCAAACGGAGATGTGTTGACCTGGAAAGTCATGGTAACTGTTGGTTCATCAACAGAAAGAGCAGGAAGTGCTTCAACGGTATTAACATCACAGATTGTGTCTGAAATCTTCAGCTCACCTAGACCGGTGATAGCAATAATATCGCCGGCTTTAGCTTCTTCCACTTCGTGACGCTCAAGGCCAAGGTAACCAAGAACGGTACCGACTTTACCGTTACGCTTCTTGCCTTCAGCATTGATGATAGTCACTTGCTGGTTTGGCTTAACAGAACCGCGAGCAATACGGGCAACACCGATAACGCCAACATAAGAGCTGTAATCTAGCTGAGAAACCTGCATCTGCAGTGCGCCGTCAACGTCAACACTTGGCGGTGCAACATTGTCAACAACCGCTTGGAACAATGGTTCCATATCGTCGCCAACAACACCTTCTTCCATTGTTGCCCAACCGTTTAATGCTGATGCATAAACAGTTGTAAAATCTAGTTGCTCATCAGTCGCGCCCAGGTTATCAAACAGATCAAAGATTTGATCCATCACCCACTCAGGACGTGCGCCAGGACGGTCAATCTTGTTAATAACAACGATTGGCTTAAGGCCGTATGAGAACGCTTTTTGTGTAACAAAGCGAGTTTGAGGCATTGGGCCATCAACGGCATCAACGATAAGCAATACTGAGTCAACCATTGACATGATACGCTCAACTTCACCACCGAAATCAGCGTGTCCCGGGGTATCTACGATGTTAATGCGGTAGTCATGCCAGTTAATTGCTGTGTTCTTAGCAAGAATGGTGATGCCACGCTCTTTCTCGATATCGTTAGAATCCATAACACGCTCTTCGGCTTCGCCGCGACCCTCTAGCGTGCCAGATTGCTGTAGTAGTTTATCAACCAGGGTAGTTTTACCGTGGTCAACGTGAGCAATAATTGCGATATTTCTTAAGTTATCGATCTGTTGATTAGACATGGATTTCACATTCACTCAGAACATGCAGCGACCAACGGTAGGTGCTACTTGATTAAAAAAACGGCTCATAATCTAACAGATTTTACGCTAAAACCCACGTAATATGTGATTTATATCACCGGTTTTTTTTTAGCCCTTGTATAAGCCCCCCTCTCCCCCGCTGTTTATGCATACTTACAGCCGATAAAAGACAGTGCCTACAGTCGCTCAGCACCCCTCGAAAGCAGTCGTTATCACGCGCCAGCAATATATCATCGCGATCTTTGAGATTTCGGATTAATCCAAAAACGAGCGTGATTATGCAGTGCCAGATTGACAATATAATGACATAAGCGAATAGTAGAGGCGCACCATCATCGTGAATACCAGTACAACCGCACCATAATGGTGCAAAAACTCACCATTATAGTGCAGAAATGGATTCCCTTAGCCCCCGATGCGCCGTAAGTGGGCGATTCTGGGGCTTTAAAAAATTGGCACACTTTTCGCAGTATCTTATTTAGAGTCGCTCTGCACAGAGCAATGAAAATTTTTGCGGCCAGTTGCCCAATCTTAACACCGGAGGTTACTCAAGATGTCAGTAGAAAATGTACTAGCACTGATCCAGGAAAATGAAGTTAAATTTATTGACCTACGCTTTACCGATACCAAAGGTAAAGAACAGCACATTTCTATTCCTTCTCATCAAATCGACGCTGATTTCTTTGAAGAAGGCAAAATGTTCGACGGCTCGTCTGTTGCTGGCTGGAAAGGTATCAATGAATCAGACATGGTAATGATGCCTGATGCTACAAGCGCAGTGCTGGACCCGTTCACAGAAGACGCAACGCTAAACATTCGTTGCGACATTCTTGAGCCTGCCACCATGCAAGGCTACGATCGCGACCCTCGCTCAATCGCCAAGCGTTCTGAGGAGTTCATGCGCTCGACGGGCATCGCAGACACGGTGCTGGTTGGTCCTGAGCCGGAGTTCTTCCTGTTTGATGATGTTAAGTTCAGTACCGACATGTCGGGTTCTTTCTTTAAGATTGATGACGTAGAAGCGGCCTGGAACACGGGTTCTGACTTCGAAGGTGGTAACAAAGGTCACCGTCCTGGCGTGAAAGGCGGTTACTTCCCGGTTGCACCGGTCGATTCCTCACAAGATATCCGTTCTGCCATGTGCCTTATCATGGAAGAAATGGGTCTGGTTGTTGAAGCCCACCACCACGAAGTTGCGACGGCCGGTCAGAACGAAATCGCGACGCGTTTCAACACCCTGACAGCGAAAGCGGATGAAACCCAAATCTATAAGTACGTTGTCCATAACGTTGCTCATGCATTTGGTAAAACAGCCACTTTCATGCCTAAGCCACTTGCCGGTGATAACGGTTCCGGCATGCACGTACACCAGTCACTGGCTAAAGACGGTGTAAACCTGTTTGCCGGCGATAAGTACGGCGGCCTTTCTGATATCGCGATCTACTACATCGGCGGTATCATTAAACACGCTCGTGCAATCAACGCCTTTGCAAACCCGGCAACTAACTCGTACAAGCGTCTGGTTCCTGGTTTCGAAGCACCGGTTATGCTGGCATATTCTGCCCGTAACCGTTCAGCTTCTATCCGTATCCCGGTGGTGTCAAATCCGAAAGCACGCCGTATTGAGATTCGCTTCGGTGATCCGGCCGCGAACCCGTACCTGGCATATTCAGCAATGCTGATGGCTGGTCTTGACGGTATCCTGAACAAGATCCACCCGGGTGAAGCGATGGATAAAGACCTTTACGATCTGCCGGCTGAAGAAGCAGCGGAAATCCCGACGGTTGCAGAATCGCTTCAAGACGCACTCAAGTGCCTGAACGAAGACCGCGAGTTCCTCACTGCAGGCGGTGTCTTCTCTGATGATTTCATTGATTCTTACATCAAACTGAAGTCTGAAGATGTTGAGAAGATCAACATGGCGATACACCCGCTTGAGTTTAATCTTTACTATTCTGTATAAGTAATAAATACATTACTCGACAGCTAAGACTTAGGCCTGCTTCACAAGCAGGCCTTTTTGATCTTGCGGTCTCTTCCCAAGCTGAAAAACTAACAAATTTGGGAGACCGAAATGCATATACCATTTATCTTGATAACGTTATTGAGCCTGCTGATCTCGCCGGCTCTGCACGCCACGACCATCTACACCTGGACTGATAGCGAGGGGATTGTTCACTTCTCTGATCAGCCCACCGAGAAGGCGACACTCTATCAATTCGACTCCCTGCCGAGTACCGTATCCGCAGCGGGCCCCACCACCTCAGAACCCATCCCCCCTGAATCCGGCAATATGCCTGATGCCGCACCTCCGGCCAGCATTCGTCTGCTGTCACCGATGCATGAACAGACCTTGCGCGAGAACGAAGGGATCATCACCGTCTCTGCCATCGCGAACCGAAAAATGGACCAAGGCCACAATGTACAGTTATTGCTCGATGGCAAAGCTTACGGCCGCCCGCAAGCCAGCCTCAGCTGGCGTTTAATCAATATCGATAGAGGCAGCCATCAGCTGCAAGTACAGCTTCTTAAATACGGCAAGGTTATTGCATCATCAAATAATATTACCGTTTACCTACACCGGGCTTCCGTGATCCAGCGTAAATCACCAGCAATAAAAACCAAATAATCACCCAATACTGATTTTTGGTGCACTATCGTAGGCAGACAGGCTACACTTGATTGCACCAACATGGTGCACAATATCAATTCACGTCACGATAACGCTCATTGATCGCAAAGTGATACGCATTGATATCAACAAGGATGATAATCGTGACAGCTAATTTTACCCCTATAATTCTGGATAATTTAGTCACAGCGGTACTGTTGCTCGACGAGAAGTTAACCATTTGTTACGTCAATCCGGCAGCAGAACAGTTGCTGTCTTTCAGTAAACGCCGTTTACTGAACACCTGTTTCCCCGATTTATTACAACACTCATCCCTGGATCTCGGCTTGGTGCAAGCCACGCTGCAGAGCGGCCAGGGACTGGCTGATAGCGATGTCACCTTTGTCATAGATGGTAAACACCATGCCTTAGAGCTCAATGCCAGCCCGATTTCCTGGCAAAAAGAACTGCTGATCCTGCTGGAGCTCAAGCCTATCGACCAGCAGCGTCGTATCAGCCAGGAGCTCAGTCAGCACGCTCAGCAACAGGCCGCCAAAGAACTGGTACGCGGCCTGGCCCATGAAATTAAAAACCCGTTGGGCGGCTTACGTGGCGCGGCACAGTTATTAGAAAAAGCCCTGCCGGACCCGAGTTATACCGAGTACACCCAGATGATCATTAAACAAGCCGATCGACTACGTAATTTAGTCGACCGCCTGCTCGGACCACAACGTCCGGGAGAGCGGCAGGTGGATAATATTCATGTGGTGTTAGAGAAAGTACGCCAGCTTGTTAGCCTAGACGGTGGCGAAAGCATTCAGATCCACCGCGACTATGATCCCAGCCTGCCCGACTTCATCATGGATCCGGAACAGCTGGAGCAGGCTATTCTCAATATTGTCAGTAATGCCGCATTAGCGCTGCAACAGGTCAACGGCGGTAATATCACCCTGAAAACCCGTACCGCACATCAAACCTTGATTCACGGTCAGCGCCATCGAATTGCCGCAAAAATCGACATCATCGATGATGGTCCGGGTATTCCGAGAGAGATCCAGGATACCTTGTTTTATCCCATGGTCACCGGAAGAGACGGCGGAACCGGGCTGGGCTTATCTATCGCCCGCAACCTGATCGATCAGCACCAGGGTAAAATTGAAGTCGTCAGTTGGCCTGGACATACTAAATTTACGATTTACTTACCCATAACCTAACCGGATAGTCACGCATCAGTGTATTCACCCGATTTTTATAACTCAAGGGGACCGACAATATGAGCAAAGGATTGATATGGGTTGTTGACGACGACAGTTCTATTCGCTGGGTATTAGAGCGCACCCTCAATGCCGCCGGATTAAAATGTGAAACCTTTGCCGATGCCGACAGTGTTATTGAAGCACTCGAATGCAGTGTACCCGATGTATTGGTGTCTGATCTTCGCATGCCGGGTACCGATGGGCTGACATTGCTTAAATCACTGCAACAGGATCACCCCTCCTTACCGGTTATCATCATGACGGCACATTCCGACTTAGATGCCGCCGTTAACGCCTATAAGGAAGGAGCCTTTGAATATCTGCCGAAGCCGTTTGATATTGACGAAGCGGTTAGTTTGGTGGAGCGGGCTGTCACCCACAGCCAGGAACAGAAACGTCAGCAGCAGCCAGAACAGACCCTGAAAGCGGTACCTGAGATCATCGGTGAAGCGCCGGCCATGCAGGAAGTCTTTCGCGCCATTGGCCGTTTATCCCGCTCTTCCATCTCGGTATTGATCAACGGTGAATCAGGCACCGGTAAAGAGCTGGTTGCCCATGCCCTGCATCGCCATAGTCCGCGTAGCAAGAAAGCCTTTATTGCCCTGAATATGGCAGCCATTCCGAAAGACTTAATTGAGTCTGAACTGTTTGGCCATGAAAAAGGCGCTTTCACCGGCGCTAACAGCGTGCGTCAGGGGCGCTTTGAACAAGCGAACGGCGGCACTTTGTTTCTTGATGAAATCGGTGACATGCCATTAGATATTCAGACCCGCTTATTACGCGTACTGGCTGATGGCCAGTTTTATCGGGTTGGCGGGCACTCACCCGTTAATGTTGATGTCCGGATCATTGCCGCCACTCACCAGAACCTGGAGCTGCTGGTTACCAACGGTGATTTCCGAGAAGATTTGTTCCACCGTCTGAATGTGATACGCGTCCATATTCCGGCGCTGAAAGATCGCCGTCAGGATATTCCACAGCTGACACGCCACTTTCTTCAGAGGGCCTCCGATGAACTGGGGGTCGAGGTCAAAACCTTGCATCCGAGCACTGTCGAACTCATTACCGGTCTTGACTGGCCGGGCAATGTCAGACAGTTAGAGAACACCTGCCGCTGGTTGACCGTTATGGCCAGCGGTAATGAAGTTTTACCTTCTGATCTGCCGCCGGAACTTCTGACAATCAACGCTCAGCCAGCAGGTGACCCGACTCTCTCACACTGGCATCAGGCTTTACAGAGCTGGGCCCGAAGCGAACTTCAGCAAGGTAACCAGAACCTACTGGGCGAAGCCTTACCGGAGTTTGAGAAAATTTTATTGGAAACCGCCCTGGAGTATACTCGTGGCCACAAACAAGAAGCCGCCAAGCTATTAGGCTGGGGAAGAAACACCCTGACTCGCAAACTCAAAGAGCTGAATATGACACTGGATTAGTCACTATCTGTCATTAAGATCACCCCAAAACCGTTCAATGCATGTTCGGTTTTGCGCAAGGGTCTTTTTATGCCCGCCCAGAACCATTAAGCAAAGGGTCAACAGATCCAGTAAACATCAGCTCAGTTTCTGCCGCCATCGAAGAATATCCACCCGGACTATAATGATTGTAATTTGTTCTTTGCGTATACTGACGCACCAGTTTCTATAGGGGCACCAATAATTATGATCACTAAGCACCTTCCTTTAACCGATCTTCACCGTCATCTTGATGGCAATATCCGCATTCAGACTATTTTAGAACTTGGTCAGAAATTCGGTATGGCACTGCCAGCGACCGATATTGAAGGGCTGCGCCCGCATGTTCAGATCGTCGAAGCTGAGCCGAGCTTAATGGCTTTCCTGTCGAAGCTTGATTGGGGGGTTGCGGTACTGGGTGATCTCGATGCGTGCCGCCGCGTCGCCTATGAAAATGTCGAAGACGCACTGAATGCCCAGATTGACTATGCAGAACTGCGCTTTTCCCCCTACTACATGGCGATGAAGCACAACCTGCCCGTCGCTGGCGTGGTTGAGGCTGTCGTCGACGGGGTGGCTGCCGGCTGTCGTGACTTTGATGTCAAAGCCAACCTGATTGGTATCATGAGCCGCACGTTTGGCCAGCAAGCCTGCCAGCAAGAGCTGGATGCGCTGCTCAGCCAGAAAGATAAACTGGTTGCTATCGATCTTGCCGGTGATGAGCTAGGCCAGCCAGGCGATCGCTTTATCAGCCATTTCAAACAAGTACGAGATGCTGATCTGCGCGTCACCGTTCATGCGGGTGAAGCCGCAGGGCCGGAAAGCATGTGGCAGGCCATCTGGGAACTTGGTGCTGTACGTATCGGCCATGGCGTGAAAGCGGTTCACGATCCTAAACTGATGGACTACCTGGCCGAACATAAAATTGGTATCGAGTCATGCCTGACGTCTAATATCCAGACCAGTACCGTTGAGTCTTTCGAATCTCATCCAATTAAGCAATTCCTCGACCATGGTATTCTGGCATGTCTGAACACCGATGATCCGGCTGTAGAAGGGATTGAATTACCGTATGAATATGAAGTGGCGGCACCGAAAGTGGGCCTGAGCCAGGAGCAGATTCGCCAGGCGCAAATCAATGGCCTTGAGCTGGCGTTCCTGTCTGATGCTGAAAAGCAGGCCCTTAAACTGAAAGCAGCCAATCGCTAGATCAAGGTAATCCAAACCATGTGAGCTGATTTATTCACTATCAGTACCCAATAAAAAGCCGCTGATTGAATCAAGCGGCTTTTTGCGATTTCAGATTGAAGGCGGTACTCAAATCACCCGCGAGAACTGCTGCTGACGGGCACGATCACGGAGGTATTTATCGAAGCACATACAGATATTACGGATCAGCAAACGGCCTTTTAATTCAACCTGAATAACCCGCTCATCGACCGTCACTAACCCATCATTGATGAACGTTTGCAATAATTTCAGATCTTCAGCAAAGTATTGTTTAAAGTTCAGATCAAAATGCTCTTCAATCACGGTCATATCAAGCTGGAAGTTACAAATCAGGGCTTTGATCACTTCCCGGCGTAACAAATCATCCGCATCAAGCGACACCCCTTTCCACAGTGCCTGATGTTTATTGTTCACATCCGCATAGTAAGCCTTCAGCTCTTTCTGGTTCTGCGCGTAGCAATCACCAATCATCGAAATAGCAGAAACACCCATCCCCAGTAAATCACAGTCACCCTGGGTGGTATAGCCCTGGAAATTACGGTGCAAAATACCGTTGCGTTGGGCAACGGCTAATTCATCATCCGGTAAGGCAAAATGGTCCATTCCGATAAACTGGTAACCGGCTTCGGTTAAGGTACTGATGGTGTCTTGCAAGATCCCCAGTTTTTCATTTGCACTCGGCAGCAGCTCATCTTTAAGCTTACGCTGGGCAGAAAAAAGGGCTGGCATATGGGCATAATTAAAGACAGACAAACGGCCCGGCTTCATCGTCAGTACCTGCTCTAAGGTTTTAGCAAACCGCTCACGGTTCTGCGTTGGCAGGCCATAAATCAAATCGAGATTAGTTGAACGGAAACCTAATTCTTTGGCACGCTGTACCATGGCAAAAATGAACTCTTCATCTTGCTCACGGTTCACCAGTTTCTGCACTTCTTTATTAAAGTCCTGCACTCCGATACTGAGGCGGTTAAAGCCTTCAGCGCGAAGAAGATCCAGCACATCCAATTCTATTTCACGCGGATCGACTTCAATGCTAATTTCTGCATCAGGGTCAAAATTGAACTGATCCCGCAGCAACCTCATCAAACGACTGATTTGTGGCTTAGTCAGGAAAGTGGGTGTACCGCCGCCCCAGTGAAGCTGACTGACCTGCCGATTGCCAAGCAGCGTAGCACGCTGACGAATTTCCTGTTCCAGCACATCCAGGTACTGATCCGCTTTATGCTGATGGCGAGTAATAATTTTATTACAGCCGCAGTAATAGCAAAGCTTGTGGCAGAACGGGATATGCACATACAGTGAAAGTTTGCGCTCAGGATACTGCGCACAAGCCATATCAAATTCCGCCGGCGTAAATGCCTCATGAAACTCAAGGGCTGTCGGATATGAGGTATAACGGGGGCCTGAATAGTTATATTTTTCTATCAGTGCCTGATCCCAAATAATCTGCTCATTTGACATGACATACTTCCGCTATTTGTAGTTGTGGTCGGGAGAGATAAAACGATCGTCAAGTGTGCCACAGCTTAATAAAGATGTAGACTACTTACTCATTAATGATGACAAAAATGCCACCTGGATCGGGTCGACCCAGGCAGTCGTTTATAACCTGAGGCTATGCCTCTGGTTGTTCAGCTTTCATTGACAGGATATCTTCCAGCTCAAGCTTAATGGTTTCTTTCAGGCGAGCTTCCGCTTTCATCCGCTGCAGATCGAGCTTCATGCGCTCTTTTTTCTGTATTGTCTGACGCTCATCACCACGCGGCATCTCTCTCACCACCTGATAAAGCTCAAACATCGCAGGATATTTACACGCAAAGTCAATAGGTTGGTCAGCCTGCAAGACTTCCATCAGCTTATATAGCCGAATGGTGATTTCTGACATATCACACTGCTCTTGCTTACCCGCGTTGGCAATAATAAACACGCTGTCCATAATACGGGCATTGCGTTGTTGTATTTTCTCCGCCTGTTGAAGCTTCGCTCGCGCCAGAAATGCGCTCTGCCGTTGATGTTGCTGATACAGCTTAAACAACAAAGATCCCGCATAAAAGGCTAGCCCGGCAATAACAGTACCGGCCAAACCTAACCAAAGCGTCATATCCTGCAACGGTTACTCCTTATCGAATGAGTCTAAATCCATATTTTCAAACTGATCAAGTAAGTCTTCATCAGTTTTTGCACCCTTGCGTACCGGTGCTTCTTCGGTAGCGTCTGGCGTATCTTCTTCAAGCAGGCCTAAGCGTCCCATCAGGTGTTCGATACGGTCTAACTTCTGATCAACTTGCTTCTGCAAGCCTGAGCCAAGTTTTTCACCGGCATCGATACGGTCAAGCAGCACCATCAATTGTGCATCATTTTCCAACATCGCCAGTTCTTGCTCGGCGCTCAGGCGTCGCTCTTTCTTGGTTGTTGGTTTCGCATCAACGACTAGTGGTACCGGCTTTTTACTGCCTAGGCGCGGATCTTTCTTCTGACCATTTGCGCGATTCGCTGAATCCAGGCCAGCCGAATGGCGGCTTCCTGATTTCAAGCCTTTACGCTTCTTCTCTTTCTGGCTTTTACGCGCTTCAATATCAATTTGTGAGGTCGATTTTTCGCGGTATACAGCAGGACCTTCAGATCCTACGGTGCGACTTCTTTTCTTACGGGTCATTACTGGGGTTTCCTCAGCAAAATTACATCTGTTCCAACAAACTCGACTTCCAGACCGTCACGTTCCGCTAGATAACGGAACGTTTCCTGGCTGAAGAAGCTCACATGGGTTGGGTCGTTTTTGTAATACCATTGCGCAAAGGCATCGGTATTAATCACTAACTTCGTCATGATCCCCAGCCATCCGCCAGGTTTTACCATGCTAAGTAGTCGCCCCCATTCCTTCGCAGGCGTGTAAAAATGTTCAATAGCCTCGGTACAAGTCACAAAATCATACTGTTTTTCTAATACCGAAGGAGTATGAGCAAAATATGGGTCGTATATCGCCATATTATACCCCATCTCTGTCAACATTAGGGATAATGTCGGGCCGGGGCCACTCCCGAAATCCAGTCCCTCACCCGGTTTATTACCGACCCGCAGGGCTAACGGCGCGGCAAGACGATTGAGGAAACGGCGGTAACCCTCATCTTTCGGATTATTTTCATGTTGATCATAAACGGTTTTTTCTTCTTCAGGTGGCAGTCGAGATGCGGGATCTGCAAAGATAAATGCGCAATCGCCACAGCGAAAATATGCACGACGTTTATCTTGAGAAAAATCACTGGCCGAATGGCCATTGCATAGCGGGCATGTCTGCATCGTACTGCCTCCGGAAAATGAAGCCGAAACATAACAGAAAGCCAATAAAGAAAAAAGCGACAGGTAGCCACCTGTCGCTCTATGGGTAGCCATCGATTGGCTTGAAATTCTGCCTGGTCAGTCCCTGACCAGTGAATAAACATCCCGGTTTGACAACAATCCCTTTGTTATTCGTGCTTTCCTTGCAAGACTTCGCGTTCTTCATCTCCCTGATGAATTTTAGTCTTCCGTGCCACACTCCATGTTAATGCGGTTTATCCTTACCGGCTTATCCATTAAGCACGCTATCATCCTGATAACTGAAATCACCATCCGTGCGCTATTTCAGGCGTCATGCCCATGCCATCCTGGCGCTTTCCTATCCCCTGCCGCTCTCCCTGTCGACAAGGTATACTCTATCTTGATTCAGCTGGCATACAAGGTAGCTGAGATACGCCGTTTTCCTGAAATATTATTTCAATATGGCTAAGCCGCTGATCCATCGAACATTGATAACCAAATCCTGATGATCTTTCATCAACATCCGACATCACCAGTGGCAGATCTCTTATATACGGCTGAGCATTTGTCGATTTCGCACTCTTTGTTCAGGCCTTTTTTATGACTCACTTGCATTTAGCTCTATCTACCACTGCGCCTAATCATAAAACAGATCCTTTCGCCTCGCTTTGCCGCGGGACAAGCAGCAAAAAGGCAGCAAAAAGCTGCCTTTTAAATGCCAACACTCCAATCTAAGCGCTTAGTGTAGACCACCAACATATTGGGATAGAGCGGTGATTTCATCATCTGACAGTTTTGCCGCGACCGATCGCATCATCTGGTTCATATCATTATTACGCTGAGCGGAACGGAACTTCTCGAGTTGAATTTTCACGTATTCAGCGTGCTGACCCGATATTTTCGGGAAGCCCGACAGGCTGGTGCCATTACCGCGAGGGCCATGGCAGGCTGTACAGGCTGCGATGCCACGCTCCGGATCACCAAACCGATAAAGCTGCTGGCCAACGGCTACTGATGATTCAGGTGTGGTGTTATCCGAGATGGGTAATGTTGAAAAATAAGCGGCTAAATCCGCCATGTCCTGCTCAGACAATGGCATTGCCATCCCCCCCATCACCGGATCGTTACGACCTTCCTTGCCACCTGTAGTCATCGCTAGCTTGAATTCCTTGAGCTGCTTTTCAAGGTAACCTGAGTGCTGACCAGCAATTTTAGGATATTGCGCAATCATGCTATTACCATCGGCGCCGTGACAAGCGGCACATACCACAGCTTTCGCTTTTCCAGCTTCTGCATCTCCCTGGGCCCAGGCTGAGCAACTGGCAAGAAGGGTCAATATCAGTACTAATTTCTTCATGACATTCCGTATATAATTATAGAGCTTCCAGTACCACAAGTAATGCTCAGTAACATGGTATACAATGCGACCACAAACCGAGCACGGTTTGCTACATTTTACACAATTTCACATAAAAGTAATCAGTCGACTACATGAAGACTTGACGGAGTTAACAGTGAATCAACCTCTCAACTACAGAAATACCGGCTTCATCACAAGTGCACCCGACATTCGCCACTTGCCCCAAGACACAGGCGTTGAGATCGCATTTGCTGGCCGCTCCAACGCAGGAAAGTCAAGCGCACTGAACCGCATTACCGATCAGAAAGGCTTAGCGCGCACCTCAAAAACCCCAGGACGGACACAATTGATTAACATGTTTGAGGTAACTCAAGGGTGTAATCTAATCGATTTACCGGGCTACGGGTTTGCTCAAGTGCCATTAGAAATGAAGATTAAATGGCAAAAAGCGCTGGGTGAATATCTGCAGAAACGTGAATGCCTGCAAGGCCTGGTGGTACTAATGGATATCCGCCATCCCATGAAGGACCTCGACCAGCAAATGATTTTCTGGGCGATCGAAAGCCGCCTTCCCGTTTTAGTGCTGTTAACTAAAGCGGACAAAATGAAAAGTGGTGCACGTAAATCACAATTACTAAAAGTACGCGAATCCGCAAAGTCTTTTGGTGGTGATGTGCAAATCGAGTTGTTCTCTTCACTCAAGGGAATTGGACTTGATCAGGTACGCCGCAAGCTGGATTCATGGTTTGCACCTGAACTTGAACGACAGCAAATGCTCGCAGCAGCAGAGCACGGTAATACCGAAACAGATACGGCGGTAAGTGATAATAATGAATAATCATTAACGCTGTTCAGTTGATTATGGCACTAAGGACAGGGCCATAAAAATTCCCCACCTTCCAGGTGGGGCAACGGGAGAGAAATAGGAGATTTTTTTATTTTTGTCCAGAAAGCATCAATGATTTTCCCACCCAACGCAAGTGCTTTATACCGTTTTTGTTGGTTATTTCACCGCTAATAATCGCGCTTTCTCCGCAATATCCCTACTTAAATCCACCTTTTAATGGTTTACCCACTAATTTTCAGTTGATTATTTTGCGATGGAAAATAAGCGTCTTTTCCACCGTCAACCACCGACACTTATGGAATTTAATTACATCACTATCTCGCAGACAAAAAAAAGCCACCCTCAACAAAATGGATGGCTATTTCAATTATTTGCAGGCTAGCCGCTCTATGAATCCGCGGCCAATAACAAATATGAACAAGAAGCCAATACAGTATAACCCCTCCAGCTTAAATTTAAAGTAATTACTCTAAATTCAAAGAAATAAAAAAGCAGATACTCAATAGGCTAGCTCTCGCACTCCCTTCATCGGTTGGAAACCCAGCATCAATCAGGCTGAAAAGCAGCATTAAGGTCGTAAAACAACCAATCCGATGGCAGAAATGAAAACAATGGTCAAGATTGGGGTGTCGATGATCCGCCACATCAGCAGCCAAATTGATTGAAAAAGAAGAAATAAAACAGACAGGGGATTTTTGGGGCGCTGAAATAAAAAACGCCCTGGTCAAACGACCAGGGCGGCTGAATCAGCCAAATCCAATAACGTGAAACAAAAGGTCTGAAAGATAGAACATCTTACCTCTGTACCCTACGCAGATAACTGTATATCAATTGAGCAGATAATAAAAGCAAAAATTGTAGTTTTTTTTCACTCACTCGTAACTAAGTTTTACAGAAGGTAATTTAGTGAGCGTTTATTTAATGCAAAAAAAAAGCCGACTCAATGTCGGCTTTCACTTTTTCAGTGCGAGAGAGAAGACTTGAAACCCTTAATGGGCCTCATCCCAGTTGTCACCGAACCCCGCATCTGCAATCAGCGGCACCGCCAGTTCAGCGGCAGATTCCATCAGGCGGCGCACCTCCAGCGAGACAGCTTCCAGTTCAGACTCCTGTACTTCAAAGACAAGTTCGTCATGTACTTGCATTAACATCCGCACACGACCCGTATTCTGTTGCAAAATCCACTGATCCACCAATATCATCGCGCGTTTAATAATATCGGCAGCCGTGCCCTGCATTGGCGCATTGATGGCTGCACGCTCTGCGGCTTTGCGGCGCAGGCCATTGCGTGACTTAATGTCTGGCAGATATAAGCGACGACCGAATAAGGTTTCAACAAAACCTTGCTCACTTGCTGTCGTGCGGGTGCTTTCCATATATTCCAGTACCCCCGGGTAACGCTCGAAATACACATTCATGTAGTCCTGCGCTTCGTTGCGCCCCATCCCCAGCTGCTTCGCCAGGCCAAACGCACTCATACCATAGATCAGACCGAAGTTGATCGCTTTGGCACGACGACGCTGTTCAGTGCTCACTGATTCGATTGGCAGGTTCAATATTTCAGCCGCGGTGGCCGCGTGAATGTCTTTACCCTGGTTAAAGGCGTCCAGCAGGGCTTTATCACCTGATAGGTGCGCCATGATCCGCAGTTCAATTTGAGAGTAATCGACGGCCAGAATTTTATACCCTGTCGGTGCAATGAAGGCCTGGCGAATACGCCGTCCTTCTTCGTTACGTACCGGAATGTTCTGCAGGTTTGGATCGCTCGATGACAAGCGGCCCGTTGCCGTGACCGCCTGATGGTAAGATGTATGCACCCGCCCTGTTGCTGGGTTTTCCATCTTCGGCAGTTTATCGGTGTAGGTCGACTTCAGTTTTGCTAACCCACGATATTCCAAAAGCAATTTCGGTAACGGGTAGTCCAAGGCTAATTCTTGCAACACCTCTTCATTGGTTGAAGCGGCGCCTGACGGGGTTTTCTTCAAAACAGGCAGGCCCATTTTTTCAAACAGTATCGCTTGTAGCTGTTTGGGGGAGCCCAGATTAAATTCTTGTCCGGCAATCTCATACGCTTGCTTTTCCAGCTCATCCAGACGCACCGCAATTTCGGACGATTGCGCGCTCAACAGCATACTGTCAATCAAGACCCCTGTACGTTCAATACGTGACAATACAGGCACCAGCGGCATTTCGATGTCTTCGAAGACCGACTTCAGTTTTGGGTCAGCTTCGACTTTGGCAATCAGATAGTTGTGCAGACGCAGGGTAATATCGGCATCTTCCGCCGCGTACGGACCCGCTTCTTCCAAATCGATTTGGTTAAACGTCAGCTGCTTTTTACCTTTGCCGGCAATATCTTCAAAGCTGATATTTTTGTGCTCTAGATAGCGCAGGGCCAGGCTGTCCATATCATGGCGCCCGACCACGCTGTTGAACACGTATGACTCCAGCATGGTGTCATATTTAATCCCCTGCATCTCAATGTCGTAACGCGCGAGAATACTGGCATCAAATTTCAGGTTCTGGCCGACTTTCGCCTGCTCAGGATCTTCTAGCAATGGCTTAAGCTGAGCCAAAACCCAGTCGCGATCCAGCTGCTCGGGGGCATCTAAATAGTCATGAGCGACCGGTACATATGCCGCCTTGCCTTCTTCAACAGCAAACGACACACCCACCAGATTCGCGGTCATGTAATCCAGGCCATCGGTTTCGGTATCAAAAGCAACGATCTCTGCTGCTTGGAGTTTTTCAAGCCAAGCGTTGAAACCGGCTTCATCTAATACGGTTTCATAGCCACTGCGATCAATCGTTGGGGCCACGACTTTTTTCTCTGCCGCCGACTTTGCTGATTTTTCGTTGGCAACAATTTTGCCATCACCGCCATCCAGCATTTCTTCTAACCAACGGCGAAACTGTAACTTACCGAATAAACTTGTTAGCGCATCGGTATCAGGCTCGCCTTTGCGCAGATCTTGCGGCGCTGTATCTAGCTCAACATCCAGTTTTATCGTTGCCAGCTGATAAGACATGTAAGCGGCTTCTTTATTGTCTTCCAACTTCTTTGCCATGGTTTTCGACCCACGGAAGCCTAACGCCGAAATCGCATCTAAGTTGGCGTAAAGATCCTCAATACTCCCAATACCGGTTAATAGGGCCTTCGCGGTTTTCTCTCCGACTCCCGGTACGCCCGGAATGTTATCGACCTTATCCCCCACCAGCGCGAGATAATCGATGATCAGCTCCGGACCGATCCCGAATTTTTCCACAACCCCGGCAGGATCCATCACAACATCAGTCATGGTATTGATCAATGTGACATGCTCGTCAACCAACTGCGCCATATCTTTATCGCCGGTACTGATCAGTACTGGCATGCCGGCCTTTGATGCCTGGCCTGCTAACGTTCCAATCACATCATCGGCTTCTACCCCGGATACCGAGATCAGTGGCAACCCCATAGCCTTGATCACAGCATGCAGAGGTTCTATCTGACTTCTGAGATCATCCGGCATTGGTGGGCGATGCGCCTTATATTCCGGGTACATATCGTCACGAAAAGTCTTGCCTTTGGCGTCAAAGATCACCGCCACATGCTCGGTGGAAAACTGGCGTAACATACTACGCAGCATATTAACAACACCATAGACCGCACCTGTTGGCTCTCCGTCAGAATTAGTAAAGTTGGGAGCAGCATGATAAGCACGATAAAGATAAGACGATCCATCAATCAGGATCAGTGGATTTTCTGGGATAGTTGCCATAAAGGTATTCTTATATCCGGGGGATGAAAGAGTTAAGTAGAAATAATTCATCACACAGATTTTGCTTCATTCAACGCTGAAAATAGCAAAATTTGTCAATGAGCTACTAGAATGCCATGAGAGCCTGCAAGTGTTAACTGATGTTTTCCACCCACCTCAGACCATCTGTGGATAACTTTGTTAGTATTTAATTTTACTGAATTGATCAACAATAAACAAAAATGAAAAATGAAAAATAAAGCAATAAATATCATACACTTATATTTACAAGCAAAAAATGATCCTCGATCCTAAAATGATCATTAATTGTGGAAAAAGTTAACAGACCGATCTGAAATAAGAATATCTGA
Source organism: Photobacterium sp. (assembly GCF_033720175.1). Classification (GTDB taxonomy): domain Bacteria; phylum Pseudomonadota; class Gammaproteobacteria; order Enterobacterales; family Vibrionaceae; genus Photobacterium. The sequence goes on along the minus strand of NZ_JAWWDA010000016.1, from coordinate 51,091 downwards.
GAGCAATACACGACAAAAATGACTAGGAAGGAGGCCAAAATGAAGAAAATTGCGGTAATTTTAAGCGGTTCTGGCGTTTTTGACGGAACTGAAATCCATGAAGCCGTATTGTCTCTACTGGCGATTGAACAAGAAGGAGCCAGTTGGCACTGCTTCGCGCCCAACATTGATCAATACCATGTCATCAACCATTTAACGGGAGAGCCGACCAAAGAAACCCGTAATGTGCTTGTCGAAGCCGCACGGATCGCCCGTGGCAACATTGAAGATGTCGCCAATTTAAATCCACGTGATTTTGACGCATTACTGATTCCCGGAGGCTTTGGTGCGGCAAAAAACCTGTCTGACTTTGCCTTCAAGGGGGCAGATTGTGAGATCAATCCTGATGTCAAAAAGGCCTGTCAGGCTTTTGCGCTGGAAGAAAAACCGGCGGGTTACTTGTGTATATCCCCAGCCTTAATTCCAGCCATTTACGGTTCGGGGGCAAAAGGGACCATCGGCAATGATGCTGAGATAGCCAAGACATTTAATGAAATGGGGGGACAGCATATCAACTGTCCGGTTAATGACTTTGTCCTTGATCAGAAACGTCGGTTACTGACAACCCCGGCCTATATGCTCGCAAACAATCTTTCTGAAGCGGCAAGCGGGATCAATAAACTGGTAAAAGAACTGATACGGTTAGCATAAGAAAAGGCGGCGCTGCTTACGTTCTGAGGAATCATTAAGCAAGCGCCGCTCAGCAGAAGTGGTGTTTTTGTTTTCAGCCCTACACTAAAAACAATCAACCGTTGCTGAAGTACACTGGAAGCAATGTGAGCAATGTCGTGCCTTCAAAACAAGCGGGATTGTCTTTCCCCTCTTGCCCGAAAGCAAGTTAATAATAACCATTCTCATTTAAGTTGCAAGCACTTTTTGATAATGACTCTCATTTCCATCTTTAATTACAGACGACGCGCCTTAACACTATCTTGTCAGAGCACCTCTTGACGGATCTCAGGCTTCGGTTTGATCGTTGTTAAGCGTTTTATTAAGTAGTTCAGCAACACACCATAGACAGGTACGAACAAGCCGAGACTAATGATCAGCTTAAAGGTGTAGTCCACCAGCGCGATTTCGGTCCAGTTTGCCGCCATGAACGGATCAGGGCTGTTATAGAACGCAATCGCAAAGAACGCGATCGTATCAAGTGCATTACCGAACATTGTCGAGCAGGTTGGGGCTATCCACCACTGCTTCATCTGGCGCAAGCGGTTAAAGACCGAGACATCAAGGATCTGACCCAGCAAGTAAGCCATGAAACTGGCTATCGCAATGCGCGCCACAAACAGATTGAACTCGCCAAGGTGGGCGAGTCCCTGGTACTCCCCCTGATAGAACAGCACAGATAAACCGTATGAGATCGCCAGTGATGGTGCCATCACCCGGAAGATGATCTTACGCGCCATAACAGCACCAAAAATACGTACGGTTAAGTCTGTTGCCAGGAAAATAAACGGGAAGGTAAACGCCCCCCAGGTGGTATGAAAGCCAAAAATCGTAAACGGCAGCTGCACCAGATAATTACTGGAGGCAATGATCAGCAGGTGAAACAGAACCAGAAAAAAAAGGGCTTTACGCTGTTGTACTGAAGTAAATTGTTGTACCGGAGAAAATTGAGATCGAGTCATAATCAGACCTTTTTGTCATTGGGGGAGAGGGAACCCAAAATACCACCACTGTCTGGCTCTCATACCATACCGCAGTGACCGAAGGCGGCGATTATATACCCTCTTTTTGACGACGACCAGTAGCTAAACATCTGCCGCAACTTTCAACCCATCTTACGGCAGCAGGCTGGCAATAAAAGAGAGGATATCGTTATCGGCCGGTGACAAGGCTTCTAGCCATAATCCGCCAGAGTAGTGTTCCCCTTTCAGCATCAGTCGGCTCCCTTCAAAATCGATCAGCCACAGATGCAAGTCCGCATTCAGCTCCCGCTCAATCAGACCGGCATCAATACGTGTTAACAACAGCGCGGCCATCTCAGGAAAGCTATCAAAATCAAATTCAGGGCCCGCTAACAGCAGGCGGCTATGAACCAAATCTAATTCGCGAGTAAAGAAAAGTTCGCCGGAGGCAGATTGTGACGCCATTATTATCATTCCTTCTGCAACGCATTATTCATAGGTTATCGGTCGTTGAGTGCTGCCATCAGGTGCGCTTCGATCACGTTGAGGAAGGCGCTACCGTATTTTTCCAGCTTGCGATGGCCGACACCATTAACTGCCAGCATCTCTCCCTGAGATGTCGGCAGCATTTCCGCCATCTCCATCAGGCTGGCATCATTGAACACCACATACGGTGGCAGATCATCTTCATCGGCGATAGCTTTTCGTAATTTTCGCAACTTGGCAAACAACGCCTTATCATAGTGACGATTTGCCATCTTATCGCTTTTGGCACTGCGCGCGGCGACATCCAGACGCGGAACCGCCAATTCAAGTTCAATTTCTGCTCTCAACACTGAACGGGCTTTTTCGGTCAGTTGCAGCGTCGAACTGCGCAACATATTCTGGTTGAGGAAACCGCGGTGGATCAGCTGCCGTAAAATACTGACCCAGTACTCGTGGCTGTGCTCGCGGCCGATACCATAAGTGGTCAGTTTGTCATGGCCATGTTCGCGAATACGCTGGTTTTGCATTCCGCGCAGGACTTCCACCACATAACCAATACCAAAGCTCTGATTGACGCGATAAACACACGACAGCGCTTTTTGCGCCACTTCAACGGCATCAAACCGCTTTGGCGGATCAAGACAAATATCGCAGTTACCGCAAGGCTCTTCGCGATATTCGCCAAAATAGTTCAGCAACACCTGACGACGACAGGTCTGCGCTTCGGCAAATGCGCCCATAGCGTTAAGCTTATGACTTTCGACCTGCTTTTGCGGCCCTTCTTCTTTTTCATCCAGACAACGGCGCAACCAGGCCAGATCCGACGGGTTGTAGAACATGACCGCTTCAGCTGGCAGCCCATCCCGTCCGGCCCGGCCTGTTTCCTGATAGTAGGATTCAATATTGCGCGGGATATCGTAATGCACGACAAAGCGGACATTGGGTTTATTAATACCCATCCCGAAAGCGACCGTCGCAACGACGATATGAATATCATCCCGCTGAAAACTTTCCTGCACCCGGCCCCGCTCTTCATGATCCAGACCGGCATGATACGCCGCCGCACGAATACCGTTGTCACATAACTTTTCAGTAATTTGCTCGACCCGTTTCCGGCTATTGCAGTAGACGATGCCACACTGACCGCGTACCCCACCCAGATAACGAGTAAGCTGGGTCAGTGGCTTGTGTTTTTCCAACAAGGTATAGCGGATATTCGGACGGTCAAAGCTGCCAAGGTAAGCATGGGGATGAGCTAAACCAAGGCGGCTGATAATATCGCTGCGGGTCGTGTCGTCAGCGGTAGCGGTCAGCGCCATGATCGGCAAGTTGGCAAAATGCTGCTTCAGCGTACCCAATGCCGCATACTCTGGGCGGAAATCATGCCCCCACTGGGAAATACAATGCGCCTCGTCCACCGCGACCATGCTCAATGGCATCTCATACAGACGGTCGATAAAATCCCGCATTAACACCCGTTCCGGCGAGACATAAACCAGCTTCAGTTCCCCTTCACGCATGGCGAGGAAGGTCTCCATCATCGCCTCTCGCGACATCGTAGAGTTCAGATATGCTGCTGCCACCCCGTTGGCATTGAGCTGATCGACCTGGTCTTTCATCAGCGAAATCAACGGCGAGATCACCAGGGTGATGCCTGGCAGCATCAGTGCAGGGATCTGATAGCACAGTGACTTGCCTCCGCCGGTTGGCATGATCACCAAACAATCCTGACCATCAACAACCGCCTCTATGACTTCCTGCTGGCCAACCCGGAATGACTGATAGCCAAAGACATCCTGCAAGATCTGCTCACTGGATAATAACGGTGCTGACTGACAAACCGCGGTGCTGCTAGATGACATAGAACGACTCTTTTGATATCGGGGCGAGCTATTCTATACCCAAACCACCCCAAGATGCGATCTTCAGTGAGCGACTCAACATACTGTCAGCCCCATAAGCGCCCTTGCCATTGGCGTCATTAGCGAGGGGGGGACAACCATCAAACCGCCGCGAAAAGAAGTAGTCATTTTTGACCTCCCCCCTTTATACTGCTTACGCATTCATTTTGGCCAAGATACGCCAATCAACCTGAATTTATAAAATAACCAACTGGATAATCATGGAAGAACAAGCCCAAAAAACCCAACGCGGGGTGATCCTTGCCCTAGCCGCCTACACCATGTGGGGGATCGCTCCGATATATTTTAAGGCGTTACAGCAGGTCAGTGCGCTAGAAATTCTCAGCCACCGGGTCATTTGGTCTTTTTTCTTTCTGGCGGGTTTGATTTACCTCAGCAAAGGCTGGGGCAAGATACGCGCGATCTTCCGTCAGCCGAAAACCCTCATCATGCTGACGGTTACCGCATTGTTAGTGGGGACCAACTGGCTGATCTTCATCTGGGCGGTCAATAACAACTACATGCTGGATGCCAGCTTAGGGTACTTCATTAATCCCTTATTCAATGTCATTCTAGGGATGCTGTTTTTAGGCGAACGCCTGCGCTCATTGCAATGGGTTGCGGTGGCTCTGGCCGCCTGTGGCGTTGCCGTCCAACTGATCCAATTTGGCTCACTGCCTTGGATTGCCCTGGCGCTAGCCGTTAGTTTCGGCTGTTATGGCTTGCTGCGTAAGAAGATTAATCTGGATGCCCAGACCGGGTTGTTTCTCGAAACCTCTGTCTTGTTACCGCTGGCGGCCATTTACATTCTGCTGCTCACCGACAGCCCGACCGCCAACTTTGCCGACAACCCGCTAAACCTGAACCTACTACTCATAGCCGCAGGCATTGTCACCACCTTACCACTGCTCTGTTTTACCGGTGCGGCGACCAAGCTGAAACTGTCCACCTTAGGCTTTTTCCAATACATCGGCCCAAGTCTGATGTTTTTACTGGCGGTGTTGATCTACGACGAACCTTTTACCTTAGATAACGGCATGACCTTTGTCTTTATCTGGGCAGCATTGGTACTGTTCAGCTTTGATGGTATTAAGACCCATCGCCGGAGCCGAAAAGCCTTGCTATCAACCTGAGCATACCATGCGGCCTGTGAATTTTTTACAAGCCGCATCACCTTGGTTTATGGTGTACTGATCTTAAGAGACAACCCACCACCGTTCAGTCCCGCTGGGTATCAGTATGAATAAAGTCAGTCATCGAAAAAGCAGCATTGATGACATCAACCTGATTGATGCCCATTACCAGAGCTTTTCTTTCAAACGCCACTACCACCTCGATTACCATTTCGGTTTGATCACCCATGGTCAACAACAGTATTTCTATAACGGCGCCAAGCATGTTGCAGGTGCCGGGCAAATAGTGATCATGCCACCGGATGAAATCCATGATGGGCAGCCGAAAGAAATAACGGGCTATCAGGTAAAGATCTTCAGTATTACGCCAGACTGGCTTGCTCAGCATACTCAAGACGTCTCAGGGGAAAGCCAATTTTGTTTTCCACAGCACAATATTGCCGATCACACGCTATTCCAGCAGCTGACTCTCCTTCACTGCCAGTTAGATAACCCTTTAGCCTCTCAACTTGCAAAAGACAGTCTGCCGATCGAGTATTTCTCGCACTTGCTGACCCACTACGGCAAAGTCAGGGAGCAACCCGTCACGAAGCTGGGGAGCAAAGATTTACGCCAGCTACGTGATTATTTTATGGCGCATCTCGACCAGAAAGTCAGCCTCGATAACCTGGCGGCCTTGTGCAATCTCAGTCCATCGCAACTATTGCGTCAATTTAAGAAAGCCACAGGCATTACACCCTATGCATGGTTAGCCAGGTTGCGTTTAGAACATGCCATGGCACTGCTTAAAGCCGGCTTTAGCAGCACCGAGGTTGCCTATCATGTCGGCTTCTACGATCAGGCTCACTTTGCCAATACCTTCAAACACACCTTCGGCCTGGCACCATCGCAAATCAAATAGCGCACGCCATGAGATATTTCGCTCCCTGTCATTTTTTTACAATCCACCACTTCCCGCATCCGTCATGCTACATGACATAAAGCCATACCTGCCGTTACACCAGAGAAAATTAAGTACAGCGAGTCACTATGAACGAAGTCACGACACTACTAACCCTGTTTACTGTCCATGTTATAGCCTTAATGAGTCCGGGACCGGATTTCGCCTTAGTGGTGCAAAATGCCGGTCGCTATGGCCGGCAAACCGGTATTTCCATCGCCCTTGGGTTATCGTTGGGGATTTTGCTCCATTCCATTTTAAGCCTGACCGGTGCCAGCCTGTTGATCCACCAGCAACCGATGCTGTTTGCGACCCTGCAAGCCGCAGGCGGATGCTACTTGCTGTGGTTAGGGATGGGGGCGGTCAAAGGCGTACTGCTACCGATATTGCGTCCGGCTTCCGGCCACCCGAAAACGGCAACACCACAGCGGGTGATTGCCAACCGCAAACAAGCATTGGCCAAGGGCTTTACCACCAACATTCTCAACCCGAAAGCGCTGGTATTTTTCCTCAGCCTGCTCTCGACCCTGGTCCCGGTTGATATGTCGTTCGGCGGTAAAGTCACGGCCATTGCGATTTTGTGGATCACGTCATTTTCATGGTTCGCCATGCTGGCATGGCTACTGACAGGCAAACGCCTGCAGAAAAAAATCCAGAGCTGGACCCCCTGCATCGACGGGATCTGCGGCGTGCTGTTTGTCACTATCGGCAGTATGATCCTGTTCAATCTAATCCAGCAACTGTAAATACCCACGAATCAAAAAAACAAAGCCCCTCTCATACTACTGACTGGCAGTACGGGAGGGGCTGTTTAGAGCAGTGACTTTTCGGGCTTACTGCGCCGTGCTTGTTACATCGGCTGTAGCTTGGCGTACTGAGTGACCAGCCATTTGATCCCTTCACCGTTAAAGGCGACCTGTACCCGGCTCTGGGCACCGCTACCTTCAAAGTTAATGATGGTACCTTCACCAAACTTGGTATGCTGTACCCGCTGGCCTAAGCTGAATCCGGTCTGGTTGAAATTGTCATTGACCTGGGTCTGGCTGAACCGGCCGCTGCTGGCAGGACGCGATACCTGCGCTTTCATCCGCACCTCTTCAACATACTCCGTCGGAATTTCACGAATAAAACGCGACGGCTTATGGAAGTTATCTTTACCGTACAGACGGCGCATTTCCGCATAGGTGATGTAGAGTTTCTGCATTGCGCGGGTCATGCCCACGTAACACAGACGGCGCTCCTCTTCCAAACGGCCCACTTCTTCGGTGGTACGCGAACTCGGGAACATCCCCTCTTCCACACCGACCATGAAGACAACCGGGAACTCCAGTCCTTTGGCACTGTGCATAGTCATCAACTGGACGGCATCTTCAAAGTCATCAGCCTGACCTTCACCGGCTTCTAATGCCGCATGTGACAGGAACGCCGACAGCGGACTCATCTCTTCGGCTTCTTCCGGCACTTCAAACTGACGCGTAGCCGTTACCAGCTCTTCCAGGTTTTCAATACGCGCCTGGGCTTTTTCACCTTTTTCTTGTTCATACAGCGCCCGCAGACCCGAATTGCGGATCACGGCATCTGTTTGCTGAAATAACGGCAATTCACACGTGTCGTCTTCCAGCGCATTGATCAGCTCGATAAAGCGACGGAGTGAGTTTGCAGCCCGCCCCGCCAGCACCTGCTCTTCGAGCAGGGCAATACTCGCCTGCCACATCGTCGCCCCGCGATCACGCGCGGCCAGGCGAATAGTTTCCAATGTACGATCGCCCAAACCACGGGTTGGGGTATTCACCACCCGCTCAAACGAGGCATCGTCATTACGATTCGCCGTCAAACGTAAGTAAGCCAGTGAATCTTTGATTTCCTGACGTTCGAAGAAACGCATGCCGCCATAAATTCGGTACGGCAACCCCGCTTGAATTAACGCTTCTTCCAGTACGCGTGACTGGGCATTGCTCCGGTATAAAAAGGCCGTTTCATTCAACATACCGCCTTTCTCGCGCCACTCTTTAATTTTACCGACGGCAAAGCGGGCTTCATCCAGCTCATTGAATGCCGAATAAAGTGAAATCAGCTCACCTTCTGCACCTTCCGTCCATAAGTTCTTGCCCATTCGCTCGTTGTTGTTGGCAATAAGCTCATTGGCCGCATTTAGGATGTTGCCCGTCGAGCGGTAGTTCTGTTCCAGGAAGATCGAAGAGGCGTTGGTGAAATCACGCAGAAAACGCTGGATGTTCTCGACCTGAGCGCCCCGCCAGCCGTAAATCGACTGATCATCATCGCCCACGATCATGACACTGCAATCAGGCCCCGCCATCAGGCGCAGCCAGGCAAACTGAATGTTGTTGGTATCCTGAAATTCATCGACCAGTATATGTTTAAAGCGCGCCTGATAATGCTCACGAATGTGCTTGTTATCGCGTACTAACTCAAAGGCACGCAACAGCAGCTCGGCAAAATCAACCAGCCCGGCACGATCACACGCTTCCTGATACGCGGTATACACTCGCAGCCAGGTTTTTTCCACCGGATCGCTAAACGTCTCGATGTTGGCCGGGCGCAGCCCTTCATCTTTTTTGCCATTGATGTACCAGGCTGCCTGACGCGCCGGCCAGTGCTTTTCATCCAGGTTCTGCGCCTTGATCAAACGGCGCAGCAAGCGCATCTGATCGTCCGAGTCGAGAATATTGAAATCGTCCGGCAGCCGGGCATCCAGATAATGAGCCCGCAGCATGCGGTGACACAGACCGTGGAAGGTGCCGTTCCACATGCCGGCTGAAGAGCCCTGCATCAATTCATTGATGCGCCCACGCATTTCAGCAGCCGCTTTGTTGGTGAACGTCACCGACATGATTGAATAAGGCGATGCCTGCTCAATCTGCATTAACCATGCAATGCGATGGACGAGCACACGGGTTTTGCCACTGCCAGCACCCGCCAGCACGAGGTGGTTACCCAGCGGCGCGGCCACCGCTTCTCTTTGTTTGTCATTGAGGCCATCTAACAGGAGTGAAACGTCCATCGCTATCTACTGGTTATTTATACAATGGTGATGATTATACCCAAATCACCTCAAGATGCGAAACTCTGCATATTGAGGCGGTTTGGCGAGATACCCGCTCATTTTCACAATGCTTCGAGAACGTTACCGCGACTCTCTGCCTTGCCGTTTTTCTTTTTGTTCTATGCTTGATCGAGCCACATTGTTAAGTGATGCGAGAAAAAGTTAAAGAAAAGTGAAATTAATTATCTTCTTAACCTTTCTTATGTTCCGAGAACACTTATCAAGTGCTATCCAAAACGAAAGGAAACGTTGCTAAACACAGCAATCGTCAGCGTATTAACGAGGAATCATGATGAAAAAGACTAACATTGCCGTAGCCACTGCTTTCACCGGCCTACTAACACTAGCCGGTACGGCTTTAACCACGACTACAGCCGTCGCGGCAGAAGAAAAAGAGAAGTGCTACGGGGTTGCAAAAGCCGGTAAAAACGATTGTGCAACGAAAACCGGCTCATGTGCCGGCACGGCTAAATCTGATGCCCAGAAAGATGCCTTCCTCATGGTGCCAAAAGGGCTGTGTGACCGTTTGGCGGGCGGTTCAACAGAGTCCGAATAATGAGCTTGCTGACTCAGCAGCAGATGGTTGGGGTGGGCTTACGCTCTCCCCACGTATCTCAAGTCATCGCGCAGCGGCCTGATATCGGGTGGCTCGAAATTCACAGTGAAAACTACTTCTCGCCGGCATCGCTCGCCCGGCAGCAGTTACGTCAGGTTGCCGACCACTACCCGATCAGCTGCCATGGTATCGGACTCTCTTTAGGCTCGGCCGATCCGCTAAATCGCGAGCACCTGTTGCAGCTAAAGCACCTGGTGGATGAAATTAATCCGATTGCGGTTTCTGATCACCTCAGCTGGAGTTCTGTCGACGGCCAGTTTTTTAACGATCTGCTGCCTCTGCCCTATACCGAAGAGGCGCTGGATAATTTTTGCCACAAAGTCGATCAGGTACAGCATTTTCTCGGTCGCCAGTTTCTGGTAGAGAACCCTTCCAGCTATCTCAGCTTTCAACCTTCAGCGATGCCGGAATGGGAGTTTTTACATCAGGTACAACAACGCACCGAGTGCGGATTGCTGTTAGATCTCAACAATATTTATGTCAGTGCCTTTAATCATGGCTTTGACTGTCACCACTATCTCGCCGCTCTCGATCCGTCAGCGGTGAAAGAAATCCACCTGGCCGGCTTCACCGTCAAGCAATGTACTGACGGAGAGCTCTGGATAGATACTCACAGTCAGCCCGTCAGCCCGCCGGTCTGGCAACTGTATCGCCAATGGGTGCAACAGCACGGAGCCGTGCCCACCCTGATTGAATGGGATGTAGATATTCCCGAACTGGCGGTGTTATTGGCAGAAGCGGATAAGGCCAACACGATTCTGATGCAGGAGACACCGCATGGCCACATTGCCCTCCCCTAATAGTCCTCTGCATCAACTGCAACACGCGTTTGCCGAGGCGCTCCATTATCAGCCGAGTGACATCAGCGAGCAGATTGCCCGCGGACCGTTTAAGGCTGAGCAATTGATCCAGATCTATCGCAATAATTTTATTATCGGCCTGTCGGAAGTCTTAGAGGCAACCTATCCCGGAGTGAAAGCCGTGGTGGGCGATGAATGCTTCGGCCAGCTGGCACGCCAGCATGTCCTGTCTCACCCTCTGCGACAGGGGGATGTCAGCCATTATGGCGAGGGGTTAGCCGACACTATCAACGATACCGCCAAACTAAGCCAGGCCGTGCCTTATCTGGCTGATTTGGCCCGGCTTGAATGGTGTGTTGATCGCGTCGCCTGCCAGCCGGTGATTGAACCTGGGTTTCCTTTGCATAAACTGCAGGGCTTGGCGGAAGCGGATTTCCCGGCGTTACAGTTTACCGTGCCGCAACCGACCCTGAGTGTCGATTCAGACTTCGCCGTCGTCACCCTGTGGCAGATGATCGCCGATGATAATTTTGCAGATTTCGATATCAACCAGCCAGAATCGGCAGTGATCCAGCACCGTCCGGATCAGATCCTGGTAATGAAGACCAATCAGGCTGCGACCGCATTAATCGCCCTGAGCCAGCATCAACAGAGCCTCAGTGCAGCCAGTGATGCGATGCTATTGATGTTAGGAGAACTGGTGCAGCGGCAAATTTTTTCAGACGTGAATATCAAGCCGGACAGTACTGATGAAAACAGTACCGCTTTTACTAGTACCGGTCGGGATCATGCGCCACAGGGAGAAGAATAATGCTGAATTTGATTAAACAAATCGACGATATCGGCCAGCGTCTCGCGGAGCCTTTGATTCCATTTTTACTGTTCTTTATCCGTTTATGGGTGGCCTGGGTATTCTTTAAATCCGGCATGGTGAAATATTCCAGCTGGGACAGCACCTTATATTTATTTGAGTATGAATATCAGGTTCCGCTGCTGCCCTGGAAGGTTGCCGCGTATATGGGCACGGCGGCAGAGCTGATCTTACCGGTCTTTCTCGCCTTAGGTTTGTTTACCCGTCCGATGGCACTGGTGCTGTTTGTATTCAACATTATCGCCGTGGCCTCTTACCCGTTGCTGTGGGAAAAAGGCTTCTATGACCATCAGCTGTGGGGCATGATGATCCTGGTTAATGTGTGCTGGGGAGCCGGGCTGTTCTCGGTCGATCGGCTCGCGAGCCGAAGTCCAGCCTGAACCAGTAACATATACCCAGTGATTGCTCCCCCCCCACTCAAGAGGCGAGATTCAACGCTTTTTCTGGATATTCAATGTGAGATCAATGTGTGCAGGAGCCGTCAGATCAAATCAAGCAGACGCTTCAACTGACAAATTTCAACATCCGGCAGGCAACGGATTTTGGGTTCGTTATTTAGTTTACGCCCCTGATCGTTGTACCAGCAAGCCTGAAAGCCATTTTGCTTCGCGCCACCAACATCGGTGACCAAGTGATCGCCCACGTGCAAGATCTGCGGTGGTGATAATCCGAGCCATGCAGAAGCCTGAGCAAACATATCCGGCTCCGGCTTGGCTAAACCGTCACGCCCCGCCACTAGCACCCGAGAAAAATACTGACCTAAGCCAATTTTATCTGCATCGACATTGCCATTGGTGATCGCCAGCAAAGGAACTTGATCTGCCAGCCGGGTCAGTACCCGATGGGTTTCCTCTGGAACGTCAATCTGATTACGAACGGTCAGCACCACGTCAATACCATGCTGTGCGGCCTGCTCAGCCCGGCGTTCAAGATACCCTAACTGCATCAACCCGATTTTCAGCAGCTGATGACGCCATAAGGTGACATTATGTTTCAGCATAGGATCGGCTTGTGCCAAGCGATGCTTGAGCGCTGTCCAGTCTTGCTTGCTGACACTATGGCTGCAGGGGTGGTACTCCGCCAGCCAGTCATGCATTGCCTGCTCGGCACGCCGGATCACCGGACCGTTATCATATAAGGTGTCATCTAAATCAAACGTCAGTGCTTTCACTGGCTGGAGGTTTCGGTAGAACTGCATCAGCTTCCTCTGTCACTAACGCTTGCCGCGTTTCGCACGTGGATGTGCCTCATCATACACTTTTGCTAAGTGCTGAAAATCGAGGTGGGTATAAATTTGGGTGGTTGTCAGGTTGGCGTGGCCCAGCAACTCCTGCACCGCACGTAAATCACCACTGGACTCAAGCATATGGGTGGCAAAACTGTGGCGCAGTTTATGCGGATTAATATGACTGGAAACCGCCTGCTTTTGCCCCCACTCCGCCATCCGCTTCTGTACGTTACGGGCAGAAATTCGGCTACCCAGCTTAGACACAAACAGGCCGGGCTCATTCGCTGCCGCCAGGCTGCCACGCACTTTGAGCCAATTAGCCACCCATTCCCGGGCTAAGCCCGCAAACGGGACAATACGCTCTTTATCCCCTTTACCGATAACGCGAATATCACCTTTGCTCAGACTGATATTACGGATATCAAGATTAACCAGCTCAGCCAGACGTAGCCCGGCACCGTACATCAGCTCCATCATTGCCCGATCGCGGATCGACAGCGGATCATCTTCATTCACGCTGAGCAGCTGATCCATCTCGTCGACATCAAGGTTCTTCGGCAGCGGACGGGCTTTACGTGGTGCCGCCACCCCTTTGGCCGGATTTGCTTTCAATACTTTCTGGCGAACCAGGTAATCAAAAAAACTGCGGAGGGAAGATAATCGCATCGACAAGCTACTGGCTTTCAGGCCGTCACGCATGCCTTTACTGGCTACCTGGCGCACCCATCCCGCATCGACGGTTTGCCAGTCGCTAACACCCAGCTCAACCAGTTGCTCCGCAATTGTAGTGAGCTGACGCTTGTAGTTCTTCTGGGTATGTAAACTCAGCTCACGTTCGCTGCGCAAGTATTCATAAAAACGCTGCAACGGTTTTTCTAAACTGGCGGGTAAGTGATTCAATTAATCACCTCTCGGCTGTATTCCCAGTGGTGAATTAAACGCGTCAGGATCAAGCCCAACTGTTCAACAAACAAGGTATCCATATCCGGCTGAAAATGGCCGCCATCCGGACAGGCAAAGCTCAGCACCCCAATTTGATAATTCTCCCCCAAAGGCAACACCACAAAAGAACCCAGCTGTGGCGGCTGTTCGAACAACAGTTCACTTTCAGATTTTCGCAGGCGGCCCAGGTAGACCGAACGGTGCGATAGACGGGACAAACGAAAGCTATCAAACATTTTCCGGTCTAAAAACAGCTGCTTATCCTGACTGTCAAACAAGCGCAGACTGAAATCAAGCTGCAGTTTCTCACTCAGTTCACCCAGTACGCCCAGTGCCTGATAAATATTATGAGTCTGAAAAAGCTGCTGCTGGGCTTTTGAAAAGACCGTAAACAGCTCACTGTTTGTCGTTGCCAGTGACACTAAACTCGCAATATTGCCTTCTAAATCATGAACCCGGTGGCGCAGTCTGTCGAGTTGCACCTCGACCAGCGAAACGGCACCGCGTTCACTGTGTGGAATACGTAACTGCGTCAGCAAATCAGGCTGGCGGGCAAAAAAATCAGGGTTGCTGAGCAAGTACTCAGCCACCACGTCATCATTCAACGGAAGATCTGTCGCGACGGGTAATTCATCCCGTTGTGATACATCAGTCATAGTACTATTTGTCCATCAAAGACGTGGGCAACAGGGCCGGTCATATACAGAGGTTGGCCTTCTCCGGCCCAGCGAATGTGTAAATCACCGCCAGGCAAACACACTTTGACATTTTCATCGAGTAATCCCTGTACTCGGCCAATGGCCACAGCGGCACAAGCCCCACTGCCACAGGCCTGAGTTTCTCCGGCACCGCGCTCATAGACCCGCAGTTTCACTTCGTTGGGTGAAATCACCTGCATGAAACCGGCATTCACCCGCTCGGGAAAGCGCTCATGGGATTCAACCAGCGGACCTAAGGTTTCCACATCCGCGGTATCAACATCGTCAACCACCGTCACACAATGCGGATTGCCCATACTGACCGCACCACAAAACAGGGTGCTGTCTCCGGCACGCAAAATATATGTCTTTTCAAACTGTTTAGCCCGAAACGGGATCTTACCGGGCTCAAACACCGGCACGCCCATATTGACCGTCACCTGATTATCATTTTCCAGCTTTAACAGCATCTTGCCGGCTTTGGTACTCACCGCAACATGGTATTTGTTGGTCAGTCCCTTCATCCACACAAAACGGGCAAAACAGCGCGCACCATTGCCGCACTGCTCGACTTCGCTGCCATCGGCATTGAAAATTCGATAATGAAAGTCGGTTTCAGGATCATAAGGTGGCTCAACCACCAATAGCTGGTCAAACCCTATCCCGCGGTGGCGATCCGCTAGTCGCCGGATAGCATCAGGCGAAAAAAACACATTCTGCGTGACGCAATCCACCACCATAAAGTCATTGCCCAGCCCATGCATTTTTGAAAAATTAATCTGCATGATGTTCCTTATCGTTATGATTTATTCAGTACCGCTACGGCAACAGGTGCTCAGACTGCCACAGTTCTGCCAGTTTTTCACGCTCGCGCACCACATGGGCGGTATGGCCATCAACCATGATCTCTGCAGCGCGTGTACGGGTGTTGTAGTTTGAAGACATCACAAAGCCATAAGCACCGGCAGAGCGAACCGCCAGAAGATCCCCCTGCTCAAGATTGAGCAAACGTTCTTTACCG
This sequence comes from Photobacterium sp., assembly GCF_033720175.1. GTDB lineage: Bacteria > Pseudomonadota > Gammaproteobacteria > Enterobacterales > Vibrionaceae > Photobacterium. The sequence continues at coordinate 35,721 of NZ_JAWWDA010000016.1, read as the reverse complement.
ATGTAGTCGCCCGTCTCGCAGATGGGACCCACGCAGTCATATTCGGTGAGTTCACCATCGCGCGGGACGACCGGCACGATATCCTGCCACGCCTGATACAAGGTCGGACGGATCAAATCATTCATTGCCGCATCAACGATGGCGAAATTCTTATGCTCGGTATGCTTGAGATATTCGACTCTGGTCAGCAATACCCCGGCATTGGCCGCGATAGCACGACCCGGCTCAAAAATCAGCTCCAGATACTGGTGATCGGCTAAACGGGATAACAACGCAGTCGCGTACTCCGACGGCAACGGCGGCTGCTCTTCGTTGTAAGTGACCCCCAAACCACCGCCGACATCCAGGTGCGCGATCTCAATACCATCGGCCTTCAGGGTATCGATCAGTGCCAGCAGACGATCAGTGGCGTCAATAAACGGCTCAATATCGGTCAGCTGAGAACCGATATGGCAATCCATCCCGACCACTTTCAGGTGCGGGAGGCTATGCGCCAGGCGATAGACGTCGATCGCCCGCTCAAACACGATACCGAATTTATTGTCTCGCAAACCGGTTGAAATATACGGGTGCGTTTTTGCATCCACATCCGGGTTAATACGCAGTGAAATCGGGGCAACAACATCAAGCTCAGCCGCCACCTGGTTTAAACGCGCCAGTTCAGGTTCGGATTCAACATTAAAACATTTAATGCCAACCTCCAGCGCCCGTTTCATTTCGACTGCCGTTTTACCGACACCGGAAAACACCACCTTCGCCGGATCACCGCCAGCGGCAATAACGCGTTCCAGCTCACCTTGCGAGACAATATCAAAGCCTGAACCTAAACGAGCCAGAACATTCAGTACGCCAAGGTTTGAGTTGGCTTTAACCGCATAACAAATTAAATGAGGATGGGTGGTGACAGCCTGATCAAACGCTTTCCAGTGACGCTCCAGCGTCGCCCGTGAATACACATACAGAGGCGTTCCGTAGCGTTCAGCAAGCTCAGTCAGTGCGATATTTTCTGCCCATAGTTGGCCGTTTGGCTGATAATTAAAATAATCCAATGTTGTCTCTTCCCTGTCCGGTCGCTGTTGGTATTGCTGTTGCTATTATAGTTACTGTTGCTGCAGCATTCACTGTTGGTAAATGGCGTGTAAATGCCATCAGTTGCCATTGCTGCGGCGACTACGGTTGCTGCTCTTGCTGTTGTGAGTCGTCCGGCATATAGAGTCCGCCACTCTGACCACAGCCGGCTAAGGCTAATATACTCAGTACAAAAATTGCTAATAAACCTTTACGCATCTTGATAGCCAGTGATTATCATTTCAATGCCCTCTATAATCGCACCAACAATAGGAAAAGCAATAGGACGTAATGGGATGAATGACACTGAATTTCATAAGTTAGTCGATCAGGCACTAATGATCATCGAAGAAGGCATTGATGAATCCGGTGCTGATATTGAATATGAAACCACGGGTAACGTATTGACCCTGGAATTTGAAAACCGCAGCCAAATCGTCATTAACCGTCAGGAGCCCCTGCATGAACTTTGGCTGGCCTCGAAATCAGGCGGCTATCACTTCAAATATCAGAATGATGAGTGGCGCTGCACGCGCAGTGGCGAAGAGTTTTTTGCGTTGGTTAAACGAGAGTGTTCGGTGCACGCTGGCGAACAGGTCGATTGGTAAGAAAAAATAGAGCAATAGATCCGAGAGACGAGTAATGAGAATCTGATTACTCGTCTCTTTTATCGTTTATCGCGGTGACAACGGCAGCATGTTTAACGGCATATCTGCCGCCGGACGGCACTGGGTCTGCTGACCGCTCTTAAATGGGATCACCTGTAAACCGCCGGTCTTGGTACGCACAATGTCGTAAAACTGCGGCAAGTTAAAATTGATAAAGTGGGCACTGTAGCTGAAACGATCCTGCGCCGAGGTGTAAAAACGGTTCACCTCATGCACCATTTCGTCTTTATCACCGTTACACTGGCGATATACTTCGATCCGGTTGGTTTCATCGAGAATATAAATATTGTACCCCTGATCGCTGTCTTCAAAGAAAAACTGGATCAGGCCCTCACTGGCATAGGAGTCAACAATTTCCGGCGGATGCGGCTCATCTGTCTTACCCATCACCAGATTTGGCGTACCCGTTAACTTATTCGTCGAGATACAGCTATAAAAATCCACCGAGTTTTCCAGCTTCTGCACAGATACGCCACGACGCTCAAAAAACAAACCATGTGTCTGCTCGCCAATACGGATCGCTTTAAAACGACGGCGTTTCTCTTGCTCTACCGGCTTCAGACGCATCTCGATACACTCGGCCACCAGCTGATACACCAGATTACGGATCAAACCGCGCATGTGCTTGCTGTAACAGAAGACATCCACCGACTCCGGCGAGATAGCATCCTGGTGCATTTTACCCAATACGGTTTTCAGGGCATCAAGCATCGCACTTTCGCCACTGAAGTTCAGGGTACGTACTTCATTCCACGAGTTGCGGTAAACCAAATCGACACTGCCAACCAAACATTTCTGATCAGGGCCATAGCTGAAAATATCGGTATTTTTGAAGTCAAACCGCACCGAGCGGTTCTTTAGTTCCGTGGTCGGATCACTTTCCAGGTTAATAAAAAGACCCAGCTGACGAATTTCACACGGGCTGGATAAGGCTTGCAGGCCAGGTTGCGGACGACGGATAGGGAAGGTATTGCGAATATCGCTCACCAGTTGGTACAGCTTATCAATATCCATATCCGTATCACGCACGACATTGTGCAGACAGGTCGATTCCGTCAACAACCCATTGAAATACGACCAGGCCACCAGCTTACTTAGGTAGCGGTTATGCTCCAGCGGGCGCTGGCCCAAAATGGCATACGGATCGAGCGGTTGTTTATAAAGATACCAGCCGGCGGTATTGGTACGTCCGGCCGGCACCCGGATCAGGGTCAAATCAGGTTCATGCAAATCCGGGGAAATCTGCGGATTGAGCAACGTCACCTTACCCGGCAACACCTCAAACGCGGCATATAACTTACGGGCCAGAATACTGATATCTTCCGGGCTAATCGCAGAGGTGATGTTATTACGGCGGGCAAAGCGGATCAGGTTACGGTAACTCAGCATCAACGCATCAAGCAGTTCGTTGTGCGCCCGTTTTACCTGCCCCACTTTCCAGTTACGGCGATTATCCAGCTCAGACAAGACTTCCGGCGACCACTGCCACTCGGTCGTTAGCTGCTCGAGCACCCGCCGACGCCATGGCACGGAACCCGATGACGGTGCACGGGTCAGCTTTTCATGGGTTTTGAGATAGAAACAACGACGCACCAAATCCAGCCGGCGGTGATCGTTAATTCGCTCCAGGTAACGGGTCACCTTTTCCAGCATCAGGTAATAAGCATCCATGGAATACTCAGTCTGCTCTTCCGAGAAGAAACGGCGTTTACCATCTATACTCAACAATTGGGTATGCGGGTATTCCCACGAATAGGCTTCCAGCAAGATCGCCTTGAGCACCGATTTATACGGCGAATCGATACTTTTATACAGCTGCCATAAACTGGAACCGAAATACTCTTCAGCAGGAATACGGGTTAAGCCGCCGAAATCGATCCACTCATCACGACGAATATGTCCGGCCGAATCCAGAAATTCAACATATTCGTCGTAACACTCTTCCATTTCCGGCGGCACCATAAACCACAGCAATCGCTGACCGGCTAAGTGCACTGCAGAACGGTAAAACTCGTCAAGCAGCAGCAAGTGCTGACTTGAACCACAGTTATCACCGGTCATGGCGTCAGAAAAGTTATCGCGGAAGCGATTTTCATCGATCAGGAAAAAGTTTGCTTCAACACCCTGAGCCATCGCCCATTCGGAGACTAACGAACATTTACTCTCCAGCGCCTCACGGTCTTCGGCAGAAAGATCGGTACGGATACAGACCCAGATATCGAGATCGCTGGTCAGGCTTTGCCCTAATGATGAGGTGCTGCCCATGGCATAAAGGCCCGTTATCGGGCACTGGGAGTCAGTCCATTGCGGTTGGGTGATAGTGCATTGTGCCGTTAGCCCGCAGCTGTCGATAAACTGCTGCTGCTGATCCGAAATGGCAAATGCCGCAATTCCCTGAGGGACCTCTTGATCAAGGTAGCCAGGTATCGCCGGATGATTGTAATGAAGTAAGACAGAAGCCAGCTCAAACACCTGACCAGACTGCGTATTCATTGCAGCGAGAGCACGATCAATACGAAGCTGATTATGTGCATCCAGTCTATTTTTTAGCGTCTTGATATAATTATGCAAATTACTCTTCCAAGAGCAGCCAGCGTCAAAGCGGCCCAAACCTATCATTATCAGTGTAGTTATTGTTCTACACGGGAGCAAAAACGTGATCAATGTAACACTTCTTGCATTGCCCGTAAAGTTCATGCGGATTTATGACGGGTGATGAATAGCAGTTCTACTGCTGAGGTCCTTCCCTAGTCCTACCCTCAAGCTAGTACAATCTGGTCAAACCGCCAGTTACGATATTGCAACAACTCTATCACATAAAACTAATGTGAGAAGTATCACATTAATTACATTACAATTCAAGACAATACCGCTTCACCGCACTGACGATAACAAGTGAATTATCATCGCAGCGCAGGAGTGGTAGGATTAACAAAAAGAAAGCTTATTTATGGACCTTATTCTATGACCGATAAACCGATCCGCATTGCGACCCGCAAAAGCCCGCTGGCCATGTGGCAAGCTGAATTTGTACAAGAGGCGCTGGAACAGGCACATCCCGGCTTAGTCGTTGAACTGGTGCCCATGGTCACCAAAGGTGACGTGATCCTGGATACTCCCCTGGCCAAAGTTGGCGGCAAAGGTCTGTTTGTAAAAGAGCTGGAAGTGGCAATGCTCGAAGGTCGCGCCGATATCGCCGTGCATTCAATGAAAGATGTGCCGGTTGATTTTCCTGAAGGTCTGGGACTGGTCACCATCTGCGAACGGGAAGACCCGCGTGATGCCTTTGTGTCGAACCATTACCACAGCATTGATGAATTACCGGCCGGTGCCATTGTCGGTACATCCAGCCTCCGTCGCCAGTGCCAGTTACGTGCCCAGCGCCCAGATCTGGTGATTAAAGATCTGCGCGGCAACGTAAATACTCGCCTGCGTAAGCTGGATGACGGCGAGTATGACGCCATTATCCTTGCCTGCGCCGGGCTGATGCGTTTAAAAATGGAAGATCGCATTCGCGCAGCCATTGCCCCGGAAGTCAGCCTGCCCGCAGTAGGCCAGGGGGCCGTGGGTATTGAGTGCCGTCTTGACGATCAACGTGTTCGTAGCCTGCTTGATTCACTCAACCATAGTGACACCGCCACCCGGGTACTCTGCGAGCGCGCAATGAACAATCGCTTGCAAGGGGGATGCCAGGTGCCCATCGGCAGTTACTCTGAGCTGCAGGGCGATCAGATCTGGTTACGTGCGCTGGTCGGGGAGCCTGACGGCAGCAAGATTGTTTGCGGTGAAGTCACGGGGCCGGCAGCGGATGCAGAAAAACTAGGGACTCAACTGGCTGACAAACTGCTTGCTGATGGTGCCAAAGAGATCCTGGATAAACTTTACGGCAACGCTTAATGACCATATTGATCACCCGCCCGGCACCAGAATGCCATGAGCTTACCCGACAGCTAAATGCCGCGGGGATCAATGCTATTGCCCAGCCCCTACTCACAATCGAGGCAGGAAGAGAGCTTCCTGTCCTCATTTCTCAGCTAAATATGCTGAAAACTGATGATTTTCTGATTGCCGTCAGTGATCATGCCGTTAATTTGGCCCACAATTACTTGATGTCACAAGGTGCCAGCTGGCCAAAAAACGTGCATTATATGGCTGTTGGGCATAAAACCGCCGCTGCGCTGGCGACTGCAACCCGTCAGAGGGTGATCACGCCACCGACGCGTTGTGATAGTGAAGGTCTGCTCGCACTGCCGGAACTCAAGCAGGTCAGCGGTCGTCAGATCGTGATTTTACGGGGCAATGGCGGACGTGATCTGATCTACCAGACGCTGGTCCAGCGCAACGCAACAGTAAGTTATTGTGAAACCTACCAGCGTTGTTGGCTGGCGTTAGAAGGAGAAAGCCTGTGCCAAACATGGCAAGCGCTGCAAGTATCAGCCCTGGTCGTTACCAGTGGTGAACAACTGACGCAGTTATCAGGCCTGATACCAGAGCAAGACTTGGCTTGGTTTCTTCAATGCCACCTTTTCGTACCAAGCCAACGTATCGCCGATCAAGCTAAAGAGCTTGGTTTTGAGAAAATTTCCACCGTGGGCAGTGCCGCTAATACCGCACTATTCACGTTCCTGAGTAAGATAGGCACGATGGGATAATCGGATGACTGACAAAAAAACCAATAATGAAAACGCTGCGGATAACAACCTATCAGCAGCGTCAAACAACACAAACGAACCAGGTCGTTCAAGTGCGAAAGCACAATCACCTGACTCTTCAGCCCCGAAAGAAGCGGCTAAAACTGAGGCGAAAAAAACCACCTCAACAGCTTCTTCAAAGGCGAGCACTTCAACCGCAACGCCACCAAAACCAGCGGCAGAAAAGAAAAACGGCAGCAAGACCGGCGCCATTGCCATTGCGCTAGTGATTGCTCTGGGAGCGGGCCTTTATTACCACGGCCATCAGCAAAGTGTGGCGCAGGAAGCGAGAATTATCGCGCTACAAGAGCAGCTGACAGGTATCCAGACTCGCCTGAGCGAAAACCAGAAAAAAACGCTGGAACAGGTTGACCAAAGCCTGCAGCGTACCCAAGTGACCATTGCCCAGCAAGACAAATCAATCACGGGTCTGCAACTGGCATTAGCTGAAATGAAAGGCCGTCGACCTAACGACTGGCTGTTAGCCGAAGCCGACTACCTGATTAAAATGGCCGGGCGTAAATTGTGGCTAGAACACGATGCTGTCAGCGCCACGATTTTACTGGAGTCTGCCGATCACCGTATCGCAGAGCTGAATGATCCGAGCCTGACCTCCGTACGCCAGGCCATGAATGACGACATCACCGCGCTGAAGGCGATTGCCCGTATTGACCGCGACGGTCTGGTACTACGCCTGGCCAGCCTGCAGGAACAAGTCGCCAACCTGCCTCTTGCGAACGCCATTATACCGGAAGCTGAAGCGGTCAAAGAAGAGACGGTATCCACATCCGTGGATGACTGGAAAGATAACCTGATGACGTCGCTTAAAAATTTCAGCGATCACTTCATCACTTACCGCCACCGTGACGGTAGTGTGATCCCGCTGCTATCGCCGAAACAAGATTTTTATCTGCAGGAAAACATCAAATCTAAGCTGGAAACGGCAATCCGCTCGGTTTACCGCGAGCAAGGCGAGCTATACAGCAAATCACTGTTGATGGCGAAAGAGTGGGCCGAGCAGTTCTACAACCTTGACGAGCCAGCAACCCAGAGCTTCATTAACGTACTGGATCTGCTGGCCAAAGAAAATATTGAAGCCAGCTACCCGGACAAGCTGAAATCACAAATCCTTATCACCGACGTGATCAGTGAACGCCTGCGCAGCCAGGTAAAACCGCTTAGCACCGAGGAGGATCCGGCATGATCAAACTCTTATTGCTGGTTGCCGCTCTAATTGCCGGGATTGTTGCCGGCCCCATGTTGGCAGGAAACCAGGGCTACGTGTTGATTTCCGTTGCCAATCAGACACTGGAAATGAGCTTGACCACCTTGTTTTTATTAGTCCTGGTACTGTTTGGGGGATTCTTCCTGCTTGAAACGGTCATCAAGCGGGTCTTGTCCGTCAGCAGCTCAACCCGTGGCTGGTTCCGTGGCCGCAAAGCCCGTAAAGCTCGGGCACAAACCTCTAGTGGCTTAATGAAAGTCATTGAAGGTGACTGGAAACAGGCAGAGAAACTGGTTGTTAAAGCCATTAAGCACAGCGAGACACCGCTACTGAATTACCTGGCGGCGGCAGAAGCCGCTCAAGGCCAGGGGAATACAACACTGCGCGACGAATACCTTCAGCAAGCCGCAGAACTCGATGATCAGAGTCTGGCCGTTGCCCTGACACGTGCCAAACTGCAATATCGCCAGCAACAGTACGAGCAAGCAGTGGCAACCCTGCAAGACATCAAGCGTGAAAACGGCCGTAATCCTATTCTGCTTGCGCTACTAAAAGATTGCTACCTGAAACTGGAAGACTGGCAACCCTTGCTGGCACTACTTCCGCAACTGGAAAAGTCGGGGGTACTTACCGGTCAGGAAGCCGCAGAATTGAGCCTGCAAGCGGAATGCGGCCTGATGGCCCATATTGGCCAGCATAGCGGCAGCGATGGCTTAATGGCTCACTGGAATAGCCTGAACCGTAAAGCGAAACAACGCCCTGAACTGATTACCTGCTTTATCAAGCAAATGATCAACCGCAACGCCGACACCGAAGCCTATACCGTACTGCGTGACGCACTGAAAAAGCAGAGTGATGAACGCTTAATCCGGTTAGTACCGGAGCTGGATCTGCCGGATTACCACCCTGCCATTGTCCGCCTGCAAGATCTGCTACGCTATGACAGCAAAAATGCTGCGACTCACAGCGCGCTGGGCCAGCTATTCATCCGCGAGCAAAAGTGGGAAGAGGCGAAAACACATTTAGAGCAAGCTATCGAACTGGATCAAAATGTCTCCGACTACGCCCGCCTGGTTGAGGTGCTGGACAAGCTCCATGATAACCAAGCTGCGGCAGATGTTTCACGTCAGGCATTAACCTTAGCGCTTCCAGCTAAAATATAGCCTTCTAGTAATATTCCCTACTGCAATAAAAACGCCCGTCCGGGCGTTTTTTTATCCCATTAAATAATACTTTATGTAGCAAAAACCGTTAATTTGTTTCAAACAGTTAACAGCCATTTCAACTTATATCCATCCCATTGCCAGCAGGATATAAAAGTTATTCAATGGTCTTTCTAATCGCTAACCGTTGGAAAACTTGTTATGGATATGCTTCCTTGGTTAATCGTTTCTGGCATTGTTGTATCTGTGATCACTTGTCTGATGACAGCGGTTCTTATCAAAGAATCTTAATGCCCGAGATGTTAAAACGCCTCCGTTCGCGGAGGCGTTTTTATTCAGCCATCTTTTAGACTCAACTCAACACCGGCTTTTTCCAGCGCGGTCTGATAACGCTTTAGTGCCTTCGCGGCTTGCTTGAGCTTTTTGGCTTTTTTCTTCGCTAATTTCTTCAGCTTCCTGGTCTTTTTATGATCCAGCTCTTGCCCCTCAACGGCATTCGGCTTCACTGGCACCAGTGATTGAATCGGTAGGATCGGATCGGCCTCTGCCGCGTTTTTGACTGAGGTCACGTTCGCCGGTTGCCCCCTATTTACGGATATAGCACTGGGTTTACAGAGATATGCTTTATCACTGGCCGCACGAGCACAGCTACTACAGATATACTCCGGGTCACTGACAATACGTGTGATGGCAGCGATTTGGGCGGCAATTTCAACCCGACGATATTTACATAACGACTTCGCCATTTATGCTCCCCGCAGTCATCAAGCTCATCATTCTTATTATGGTTAATTTATCCCGACAGGGATGACTTCATTGCCGCTTTAACATAGACATCGAAGCGATTTTTCTTGGTTTCAATCGCCGTCGACGGCTTCACCTGAGCGAGAAAGCCCGCATAATCGGGACGTTTCACCACCACACGTTTTGTTGCCAGCGCCATTGCGGGGGCGAACAGGCTATCGGCATCATCATCAGCGCCCACCAGAGTCTGAAACACCCGCATTTCTTTTTTCACCAGTGCCGATTTTTTCTTGTGCGGATACATGGGATCGAGATATACCACATCCGGAGCAATAAAATCAGGGTCTTGTGCCAGCTTGAGCAATGCATCATGGCTTGACGCATGGATCAAGGCCATCCGCTCACCAATCCAACCACCAATTTCCGGATCATTTTTGGCCCGGGCAAGGCCATCATCCAGCAGTGCCGCCACAACCGGATGGCGTTCGACCATTTGCACCTTGCACCCTAATGAAGCCAGGACAAACGCATCTCTGCCTAAGCCTGCCGTTGCATCCAGCACTCTTGGCATCACCCCGCCTTTTAACCCTATAGCTTTGGCAATTGCCTGACCGCGTCCGCCACCAAACTTACGTCGGTGAGCCACAGCTCCACCAGCCAGATCAACATAGACAGCCCCCAATTTAGGTTCATCACGTTTGCGTAGCTCTAAATGCTGCTCGGTCAAAACCAACGCAAAAATACTGTTTTCGTCATGAGCCAGCCCCCAGCGGTGCGCTAATGCATCCAGTTCATGTTGACGTTCTGGGACTTCACAAATTAAGGCTATTTGCACAGCACTCTCCGGTTCAAAAAAGACAAACTCCTCCCCATATCAACATCACTAACAGCCCGATAACGATGCCCTTGAATATGAGGCGCGCGATTATACCACCGTCAGCTCGGCTTGGCTCAATTCCGCTACCAGTTCCGCCAGCGGCTTCGGTTTGCCAAAATAGTATCCCTGCGCATAATCGACCCCCAGGCTCTGAAGCCGGGTTAAAATCGCTTCGTTTTCAACAAACTCCGCGACCGTCTTTTTACCCATTTTTTTTGCCAGCTCATTTATCGCTTTCACCATGGCAAAATCCATTTCATCGTCAGCGATATCACGGACAAACATACCATCAATTTTAATGATATCGACCGGCATGCGCTTAAGATAACCAAACGAGGATAAGCCCGATCCAAAGTCGTCCAGAGAGATCTGGCATCCGAGTGCTTTCAATTGGGTAAAGAGCTGGATCGCTTCGCTCATATTACCAATTGCCGCTGTTTCGGTTATTTCCAGACACAGTTTCTCGGTTGGCAGGCCCGATGTGCGGATCTTTTCAATCAGGAAGTTCACAAAATCACGGTTGCCCATCGACTGCCCGGAAAGGTTTATCGCACACAGTTCGAGCTGCGCGACCGCATCAGGATTCGCCCTCAGCCACGCAATCACTTCCTGTACCACATAACGATCAATTAAATGCGCCAGGTTATAACGCTCAGCGGCGGGTATGAACAGGCCCGGAGAGACCATAGAGCCATCACTGTTACGCATTCTGACCAGGATCTCATAATGCTGCTTTTTCGAACCACTCGCCATAGGCGCAATCTGCTGGGCATAAAGTTCAAAACGTTTTTCCGCTAACGCCTTGTGAATATGATTGACATATTGCATCTCCAGCTCGCGGCGCTTTAACTCTTTATCATCAGGGTGATAAAGGTGAAGGCGGTTTCGTCCTTCGTCTTTCGCCGCATAACAAGCCGTATCAGCCTGGGCATGTACCTGCTGCGGTGATCCTGCCGTCTCATCAATCAAGCGGATCCCCAGCGAGCAACTCAAGCTGAATCGGGTGTTTTGCCAGAAAAACTCAGCCTCTTCGAGTAGGAGGAGGATATCATAGCCAAATTTAACGGCTTCATCGGGACTGCAGTGGCGGAGAATAATGGCAAACTCATCACCGCCTAAGCGGGCTAAAGTGGCTTTCTCTGGCGTAATGCCCTGAAGCAATAATGCCACTTGCTTCAACGCTTCATCGCCCGCCTCATGGCCCGCGGTATCATTAATCACCTTGAACTGATCGAGATCGATGTAGAACATTGCGTGGCGCACACCGCTGTCCCGCACCTCCGTCAATCCTTCTTCCAGCTCCGTTTCGAAATAATTGCGGTTAAACAGATCGGTCAGGTAGTCATGACAAGCCTGATACTTGAGCTTCGCCTCAAGCTCTCTCGTTGAGGTAATATCTTCTCCCACCAGCAGTAATTGCACTTTTGACTGGGTGTGGCGAATCGTTTCACGGATCCAGACCGACTCTCCATCGGCACACTTATAGCGCAGCTGGCGACGCCAGACCATCTGATCATCACAGGCCTGGGCGCTAGCAATAAACTGTTGTGGCAGCGGTTCAGCATCGAGATAAAAGTCAGTGACTTTATGGCCTAATAAGTCGCGCTTGGGGTAACCCAGCAGATCCGCCGCAAACTGGTTGACCGACTGGATCCGCGCCTGGCTGTCAATGGCCAGCAGAATGACGGGCTGCTGCTCATACAGTAAGCTGTAACTCACTTCTCGTTCACGCAGCTTCTCTGCCATCAGCTGGCGGGAAGTGACATCCCTGGCCTCCAGCAACATCTGCCCGCTGTCCCCGATTGTGGCAGGCATGCTCTTTATCGACAGATCAAGCATCCGCTTACCGTCATCAGTACTGTGGACCTGGGCTTCAAAACGAACAATCTGACCTTGCTGGGCCGACAGAAAAGCCTGGTTAAGCCGAACGGCGACATCCTTCCCCCAGCAACGCCAATGCCACAATGGCCGATCATACTTAATGATATTGCGCCCTAACAGGCTCTGCAGCGCCAGGTTTCCGGAAACCAGCACCCCGTTGCCATCTAAAATACCGATGTACTGAAAGCTCTGATCGAACACTCCTTCAAACAGAGCCTGACTTTGTTGTAGTTGCTGCTCACTTTTGCGTTGCCGGCGGATCATTAACACCAGCAAGATGATAATGGTTCCCATGACAATAATCGCCACACTGAGCGCACGAAATTCTTGGTGGTTGCGCTCCATCCAGCTCTTGGCCTTGTCATCATTCGTGCCACCAATGGTCACCGGGGTATCACCGATCTGGCCAGCAGGCTGTTCCACTTGCCACAAAGCATGATCGTCGCTCGCGGCAATCACATTGTCGTAATCTTCTCCGCGATGAGTAATTAAGGAGTTTTGAGGAAAGGCGAAAGATGGCGTAACGAACAATCCTAATAGCAATAAAAATATAAATCGCATAAAACGTTCAGCGTGTCCTGTTTATTAGGATTTTGAAATAACTTGAACCTATCAAGGTTAACAGTGCTAACAAGTCTACTTTTTTGTTATCTTTACAAATCGTGCTCAGTATAAGATATGAGCAGTTATGTATAAACAATGGATTAAGCAAAACCATGACCCAGCCACCACGCATTGATGACTTAGACCGCGATATTCTCAACGCCCTAATGAATGACGCCCGGATCCCTTATGCGGAAATGGCCAAACGTTTCAATGTCAGCCCGGCCACAGTGCATGTCCGGGTCGAAAAAATGCGCGCATCAAAAATCATCACCGGCACAGAGGTGGTTGTGAATCCTAAACTGCTTGGTTACGACGTTTGCTGCTTTATCGGCATTAACCTTAACGCCGCCCGTGACTACCACTCTGCCCTCGCCAAACTGAATGAACTGGACGAGGTGGTCGAAGCCTATTACACCACCGGGGCTTACAATATTTTTGTGAAACTGATGTGCCATTCTATTGAAGAGTTGCAATATGTACTGATCGACAAACTGCAGGCGATTGATGAAGTACAATCAACGGAAACCCTGATTTCATTGCAAAATCCGATCAACCGCAATGTAAAGCCATAGAAGGCGAGAATGATTATTCCCGCCTCTGTGATGGCTCAGCCGGCGAGTACCAATTTATTCAGTACAAGCGTCGGCGTCAGCCTTACGGGCAGCCGCATCTTCGGCCAGCCACTGGGCAACTGATTTTGCAAAATAAGTCAGAATGCCGTCTGCACCGGCACGCTTAAAGCACATCAGCGATTCCATCACGGTCTCGCGCTCTTTCAGCCAGCCGTTCTGAATCGCGGCCATATGCATCGCATACTCACCGGAAACCTGATACGCAAAAGTCGGGACTTGAAGTTCTGTCTTCACCCTGCGTACGACATCTAGATAGGGCATTCCTGGTTTCACCATCACCATATCCGCCCCCTCACTGACGTCCATCGCCACTTCGTGCAATGCTTCATCACTGTTAGCCGGATCCATCTGGTAGGTTTTCTTATCCCCTCCCTTCAGGTTGCCTGCCGATCCGACCGCATCACGGAACGGGCCATAGTAATTCGAGGCATATTTCGCCGAATACGCCATGATCTGGGTGTGAATGTAACCCGCCTCTTCCAGTGCTTCACGGATCGCACCGATCCGGCCATCCATCATGTCAGAGGGTGCCACCACATCAGCCCCTGCTTCGGCATGTGACAATGCCTGCTTAATCAATACCTCGGTCGTGACGTCATTTATGACATAACCGCTTTCATCAATAATGCCGTCCTGACCATGAATGGTGAACGGGTCTAACGCTACATCGGTGATCACCCCTATTTGCGGCACATTCTCTTTCAGCAAACGTACAGCACGCTGTACCAGACCTTCGGGGTTGTAGGCTTCATCGGCACCGATACTCTTGGCATCTTGGGAAACCACCGGGAACAGGGCAATCGCCGGTACACCGAGCTTGGACAGGTATTGTGCTTCCTGCAGCATCAGGTCGATAGACAGGCGCTCGATACCCGGCATGGATTCAACGGTTTCACGACGGTTTTTACCCATCAGAATAAACATCGGATAAATCAGATCATTAACAGAAATCTGGTTCTCTGCCATTAAACGGCGGCTAAAGTCATGCTTACGCATACGACGCATACGGCGTGCCGGAAACGCGCCCTGGATAGATACAGACACTGCATACTCCTTGTATGAGTTAATTCACTTTTTCAATGATTCGATAATACCACCGTCACTGTGGTTCGGGTGATCCAATTCCAAAAAATGCCTGCGATGTAGCACAAGAATTTAGCATTACATCAGAGGCTTCCTGCCCCCGGCACTGTGCAATTACGCGGGCAATATGAGGCAGATACCGAGGCTCATTGCGGCTTGATTTCGGCTTAGGCCGATAGTCACGAGGCAATAAATAAGGACAATCCGTTTCAATCATCAGGCGGTCATCGGGGATGAGGCGGATAATGTCACGGAGCTCGGTGCCACGGCGCTCATCACATACCCAGCCCGTGATCCCAATATGCAGATCCAGCGCCAGGCACTCTTTCAGCTCTTGTTCGCTACCGGTGAAGCAGTGCAGTACCGCGGCAGGTAACTTGTCTCGCCACGGCTTTAATATCGCCATAAAACGTTCATGAGCATCACGGCAATGCATAAAGATCGGCATCTTCAATTCTGCAGCTAGCGCCAGCTGCGCTTCAAATACGGCTTCCTGCTGCAGCCGAGGGGAAAAATCACGATTAAAATCCAGCCCGCACTCACCGATTGCGACCACTTGCGGGGTTAATGCTAACGCCCGGATCGGCGGCAGAGATAAATCCGAGACCGTTTTCGCATCATGGGGGTGAACCCCTGCCGTACTGTAGCAATACCGTGGCCACTGCTGCGCCATCACCTGTGCCTGCAGGCTTTCTTCAATGCTGGTCCCGGTCAGGACCAACCCTTTGACGCCTGCGGCCTGAGCACGCGAGATGACCTCGGCACGGTCTTTATCAAATCGGCTGTTGGTCAGGTTAACGCCAATATCAATCATCTTACTTCATCCGTTTTTTCAGATTACTCTGCAACGCCTTACCATTCATCGCGATTCAACTCACCGCAGTTTCGGTCAAGAGCCGACATATGGATAGCAGCTTTATAAACAAAAACCGGCTCTCGGCCGGTTTTTTTATCACAAGATATCACTGCTCTGGCAGGCCATTATTCTTCATGCTGATCGGCGTGCTCTTCTTCGCTGCGAACATAAAACCGCGAGAAGAACAGGCCCACTTCAAACAATAGGCACATTGGTATCGCCAGCAACGTCTGCGAGATAATGTCAGGCGGTGTCAGCATCATCCCCACCACAAAAGCAGCCACCACAATGTAAGGACGCTTTTGTCTTAGGCTTTCCGGGTCAGTTGCCCCCGTCCAGCATAACAAGATGATGGCGACAGGGATCTCAAAGGCAATGCCAAACGCCATAAACAGCGCCAGCACGAAGTCGAGATAACTGGCAATATCTGTCGCGACCTGCACACCTTCCGGCGCGATATTGGTAAAAAAACCAAACACCAAAGGAAATACGACAAAATACGCAAATGACACACCGCCGTAAAACAGCAAAGAGCTGGAAAACAGCAGTGGCATGATCAGCTTACGCTCATGCTTGTAGAGCCCCGGCGCAATAAAGCCCCAGACCTGATACAAAATCATTGGTACAGCAACAAACACCGAGGTAACCAGGGTAAGTTTTATTGGCGTAAAGAAAGGTGATGCCACATCGGTTGCAATCATGGTTGCCCCTTCCGGTAGACGTTCTACCAAAGGCGCAGACAAGAAAACATAAATGTCATTCGCAAACCAAACCAAACCAAGAAAAACCACGATTACACTCAAAATAGAACGCAATAACCGGTTCCGCAGCTCAATCAAATGGCTAAATAGCGGTTGCGTATCTTCGACTGTCGACATAGTGATGTATTTTATTCCTGCTTTTGAGAAGTTGTTGCTGAGGTTTGCTCGCTTTTCTCAGCATAGGGACGCTGCACATCTGCGGCGGCTTTTTTCAGCTCTGCCACAGAATCACGCAGTTCAGGTGATAAATCCTTCATCCCCATTTGCTCGGCTTTTTTCAGGTTGTCTTGCAGCTCCTGAATTTTCAGTTCCTGCGACAATTCATCCTTCACCGAGTTTGCCATGTTACGAGCAGCGCCGACCCATTGCGAAACCGTACGGATCGCGACGGGAAGACGCTCCGGCCCCAGTACTACTAATCCCACCACCGAGATCAGTATTAACTCCCAGAACCCGATATCAAACACGCGTTAAACCTGCTCTTTGTCTTTTTGGTTCTTCTGAACCGGATCGCCTTTCTGCTCATCAGACAGTGTCTTCTGATCGAAGTCAGCGTCGGTACTGTCTTTTTTTGCAGCCGTCTCGTCATCGCCTATCGCTTTTTTAAACCCTTTCACCGCCGAGCCCAGATCACCACCCAGGCTACGAAGTTTCTTAGTTCCGAACAAAAGAACAATGATCAGTGCAATAATTAGCAATTGCCAGATACTGATACCACCCATGCTTGTTTTACCTCAGCTCTTTGTGGTTATTGACTAATAATTTAGTTAATAACAAATAAATAATGTTCAGGAGTATACCTTAACCGCTATTTGCGACAAGCACGCCACCCGAGTAACCAAAACGTGACCCCTGTAACGGCAGAGACCGCCGGGATAGTGTCAATGTGATTACTAAAAAGTATGGCAGAACATACCACCAGAGTCGCGCCAATACCTAAATAGAACCTTGCAAGGCCCTGGTAACGCCGACTCTCCATGAAATTATCATAAAGTTTATCGATACGTTGGTTCATTGCCTTGCCCTGGCGCAAACTGTCGTACAGTAATTCGGGTAATTCAGGTAACTTTTCTGCCCAGTACGGGGTCTTATTCTTTATCGCTTCCACGATAGCTTGTGGCCCGACCTGGCGCGACATCCAGTCCTCCAGGAATGGCTTCGCGGTATCCCACAGATCGAGCTGCGGATACAGCTGACGACCCAGCCCTTCAACGTACAGTAGCGTTTTCTGCAGCAATACCAACTGTGGCTGCACTTCCATATTGAAGCGGCGGGCGGTATTAAACAAATTCAGCAGTACGTGACCGAAAGATATCTCGCACAGCGGCTTCTCAAAAATAGGCTCACAGACGGTACGTATGGCAACTTCAAACTCGTCGACATTGGTATCTTGCGGTACCCAGCCTGAATCGACGTGCAATTCAGCCACTTTACGGTAGTCGCGGTGAAAGAATGCCAGCAGGTTTTCAGCCAGGTAGCGCTTGTCTTCCCGGTTCAGGGTGCCGACAATACCACAGTCCAAAGCGATCCACTGCGGGCTGGCCGGATTATCATAAGAAACAAAAATATTCCCCGGGTGCATATCTGCATGAAAGAAGCTATCACGGAACACCTGGGTAAAGAAAACGGTGACCGCATTTTCTGACAATAATTTCATGTCAGTGCCGTTCGCTTTCAGCGTTTCCACATCAGAAACAGGAATACCATAAATGCGTTCCATTACCAGCAGGTTTTTGCTGCTGTAATCGGTAAACATCTCAGGCACATAAAGCATATCGCTGTCTTCAAAGTTGCGCCTCAGCTGAATGCTATTCGCCGCCTCTCGCATCATATCCAGCTCATCGAGCAGCGTTTTTTCATATTCACGCACCACTTCAACCGGGCGTAACCGACGCGCCTCCGGCAAAAAGCGCGATACGGTGCGGGCCATGCGGTACATCAGCCTGATATCGGCCTTAATCACCGGCAAGATATCAGGACGGATCACTTTCAGGACAATTTCACGGCCGTTTTCTTTTAACGTTGCCGTATGTACCTGGGCAATCGATGCCGACGCCAGCGGGGTTTCATCAAAATGATCAAACCAGGTTTCCAGCGAGCCTCCAAGTGCCTGCTCCATGTGTGTTTTGGCCAGCTTACCGTCAAAGGGAGCAACCTGATCCTGAAGCAAGGCAAGCTGATCGGCGATATGTGGTGGAAACAGATCCCGCCGGGTCGACATCATCTGACCAAACTTTATCCAGACCGGCCCGAGCTCCTGCAGCGCCAGACGCAGGCGCTCGCCCAATGGCTTTTCTGAATGCTGGTTTTTAATCCAGAACAACGATTTGCGTGCCATCTTCGGCACTTTAATCCGGGGGTCGTCAGGCAATAAATCATCAAGACCGTAGCGAAGCTGGACTTCGGTGATTTGATACAGACGTTTACAATCAGAGAGAGTTATCATGGCCGGTTATTGCTCTAGCAGCTGATTAAATCGTGCTTCAAGACGCGCACAATCAGATTTCAAGTCGTCGACTTGATCGGCAAAATAGGCGACTTCTAATGCCTGGGGTACCAATTTCCATTCCTCGGTGATCACTTCTGCCAAATCACGCTGGCAACGCTCGACCCCGCGCTGAATAAAACGTATCCCGGATTTAGCCCCGTCCACGACAGTGTGAGCAACAATATCACCGGTGTAATGCGACAGTTTTTCTTCGAAATCAGGCTTCAAGCCACTGAGTAAAGTGGAAAACTGTTGTGCCAGTTGAATATCACCCTCCACCGCCAGTTTATCGGCTTTAATTAACCGGGTAAGGTTGGCTTTCCGGCGTAGCTCAGGCAGCACACTCAGATTCAGCGCTAACTGACAATCCACATCGCCTTCATAAGCGGCCAGTACATCGATCTGCTGACTGAAAATGAAAATCAGCTTTTTGCCAAATTCATTGATGGTTACGCTGATCACTTTACCGCGCAAGCGAGCAAGACGACGCAGGCTGTCTGGATCGTCTTTTAACAGTTTATTCAGCGAGGTTTCGACCGCGCCAGTGACAAAGGCATCAAATGACATAGCGTCCTCAGAACTTAAAACCGCGGTGCAACGCCACAATACCACCCGTCAGGTTGTGGTAAGTGGTTTGCTCGAAGCCTACGTCTTCCATCATCCCTTTCAGCGTTTCCTGATCCGGGTGCATGCGGATAGACTCAGCCAGATAGCGATAACTGTCACCATCGTTGGCAATGATTTCGCCCATTTTTGGCAGCAAGTGGAAAGAGTAGGCATCATACAATTTGGATAACGGCTCCAGAATCGGCTTTGAAAACTCTAGCACTAACAGCCGGCCGCCCGGTTTTAAGACCCGGAACATCGAACGCAGCGCTTTATCTTTATCGGTAACGTTACGTAGACAGAAGCTGATCGTAATGCAATCAAAGTAATCATCGGGGAAAGGCAACTCTTCGGCATTAGCCTGCACGTAGGCGACATTCCCGACAATGCCGCTATCACGAAGCTTGCTACGGCCCACTTTCAGCATCGAATTGTTAATATCAGCCAGAACGACCTGGCCATCCTCACCCACAATACGAGAAAACTTCGCGGTTAAATCACCCGTACCGCCGCCCAAATCAAGCACGCGCTGACCACTGCGAACCCCACTGCAATCAATGGTAAAGCGCTTCCATACCCGGTGAATGCCCAGCGACATCATGTCGTTCATGATGTCGTATTTCGCGGCTACAGAATGAAAAACTTCCGCGACCAGGTTCGCTTTATCTTCCTTGGCTACGGTACGATAGCCAAAATGGGTCGTATCTTGTGTGATATCCGTCATGCTATATCCGTCATGTTTATATGTGTAAACAACTTGCTTAGTGTACTTGATGGTCACGGTTTGCTCAAAGCACTACGGCAAATCATTTGCGGCAACGCACTCCTGACGCTCAACGTCCTTTCGTTCGCTCAGCACGGCCTCGGCTTTTTCAACCAGCCCCGGACTGATATCGCGCTTGACTTCCACTCCTAGCAGCTTAAAACCCTCAGCCTGGCGGATCATATTTCCCCGTCCGGTACTGAGCTTATTCATAGCGCCCTGATAGCTCTGGCTGGCTTTTTCCAAGGAGCCCCCCACCGCTTCCATGTCAGCAACAAACAAGCGTAATTTGTCATACAGCTTGCTGGCCCGATCTGCGATCTCCTTGGCGTTCTGGTTTTGTTTTTCATTACGCCATAGGTTATTGATCGTCCTTAGGGCAACCAGCAAGGTGGTCGGGCTGACCAGCATGATATTGAGATCCATGGCATCGCGGATCAGGCTCGGGTCAGCGGCTATTGCTGCCTGAAAGGCCGGCTCAACCGGAATAAACATCAGGACATAGTCAAGACTCTGTACCCCATGCAGCTGATGGTAATCTTTGCGACTTAAGCCGCGAAGATGAGCACGGACAGAGGCGACATGATCCCCCATCGCCAGATCACGCTCGGCCGCCGTCTCGGCATTAAAGAAACGCTCATAAGCCACCAGTGACATTTTGGCGTCAACCACCACGTCTTTTTCTTGCGGTAAATGCACTACCACATCAGGCTGATAACGCTTCCCGGCGCCATTGTCCAGATTCACCTGAGTCTGATATTCATGGCCTTCGCGCAACCCTGATTCGCTCAGCACCCGGGCCAACACCACCTCTCCCCAGTTACCCTGTGCTTTATTATCGCCCTTGAGTGCCTGGGTCAGGTTGACCGCTTCCAGTGCCATCTGTTCATTGAGCTGCTTAAGGTTATTAATTTCATGCACCAGAGTATGCCGTTCGCGGGCTTCCTGGCTGAAACTGTCGGTAACTTGTTTTTTGAACCCGTCAAGCTGTTCCTTCAACGGGTTTAGCAAGCTTTCCAGACTCAATTTGTTCTGTTCATCCACGGTTCGGGTCTTCTGTTCAAACAGACGGTTGGCTAAGCTTTCAAACTGCACCCGTAAGCGTTCCTCTGCGTTTTCCAGCAGCGCTATTTTTTCTTCCCCCGCTTTTTGCTCTTCAACATGGCGAGCATGCTGTTCGCGTAAGTCGGCTTCTAACCCGGCATTAGCTGAACGGGCGTTTTCCAGTTGCTCGGTCAGGTACTGTTTTTCTGTCTTCAGCGTTTCAAAATAACGCATTTTCTCTAATGCGGCAGCCAGACGCGCATGCATCTGGCGCAGTTCACCGGTCAGACGGTCACGCTCGATATCCAGGCCATCAAGATCCTGGTTACGTTCCGCCAGGACCTCTTGCAATTGTTGTTCACGGCTTTGCGCCAACCGCCTATCGGACTCAATCTGCTGCTGAAATAATTGGGCTTGCTGCTGCAAACGCCCTCTCATCCACAATCCAGTGATCACACTGGCAATCGTTGCTCCTGAAAGGGTGGCGAATGCAACCAAAGCACCACCGCTAAGCCATTCAGTCATCATTATTGTTAAACCTGAAATATTTTTAAACCGGAAAAAGTAGAAATTACGAGTTCAAAGGCTAAGTGGATACTGGATGAATGTCCAGTGATTATCGACCCATCAGGAGCCCTTGATAACCCGCCGGCAGAATTGTCCATCATGATTGGGCTGATCGTCACAGCATCGCCTCCTGTGCGCTGGTCGTGCGAAAAACAATCGAATAGACTAGCGCTCTTTATGATGAATATCTGACTTCTTTTTACATGCTGTTGTTGCGGCCCGACTCGTGGTGAGCGGGAGGCTTCACGGCTTATTAATGGGTAAACAATGAACGAACGTCATGCGCTTGGGTATGGATTAGCTGCAGTTCTGCTTTGGTCGACGGTAGCGACCGCCTTTAAGATCACCCTGGACTATTTCACTCCCATCCAGATGATGGTCGCCGCCAGTATTGTGTCGGCTGTCATGCTAACCCTTATCGCTTTCTGGCAAGGTAAACTGCATCTGTTAGGTCGTACGTTTGCGGCTCGCCCGCTCTATTACCTGGCGCTTGGCCTCATTAACCCATTTGCCTATTACCTGGTGTTGTTTAAAGCCTATGAGCTGCTGCCGGCCTCTCAGGCTCAGCCACTTAATTACAGCTGGGCCATCACGCTGACCTTGATGGCCGCGATTTTCTTAGGTCAGAAAATCCGTCGACAGGACTGGATTGCCTGCGCATGCGGCTACCTGGGGGTGGTCATTATCGCGACGAAAGGGGATGTGGTGGCGTTGCAGTTTGACAACCCTCTGGGCGTCGCACTGGCACTGTTTTCGACCCTGCTATGGGCGATGTACTGGATCTTAAATACGAAGAACCAAGCCGATCCGGTGTTAGGTGTCTTGCTGGGCTTTTTGCTTTCGCTGCCATTCTCCATCGGCCTGAGCTTTTATTCCGGTAGCTGGGACTCCGTGCCATGGCAAGGCTGGTTAGCCGTAAGCTATGTCGGTCTGTTCGAAATGGGGATCACTTTCGTGCTGTGGCTGAATGCGCTGCGCCTGACTAACAATACTGCACGCATCAGTAATCTCATTTTTATCTCGCCGTTCATTTCCCTGCTGCTGCTGGCCACAATTATTGGCGAAGAGATCCACCCCTCAACGTTAGTGGGTTTAGTCCTGATCGTCTGCGGCCTGCTAATCCAGCAATGGAAAGGTAAAATGACAAAAAGTAGCCCTGTCGCTTAGCTCCTTTTATAACTGTTCCGCTTGCCGCTATTTCGTTAATGAGCAATCCGATGAATGGTTATAAAAAAAGCCTGTCACTGATGTGACAGGCTAAACGAATAGCAGGGTTGTCGAGACCCAGCGCCTCTAGGGATAAAAGGCGTCTAGTTATAAATTTTGTTAACGGGCAGGCACTGCGCCATGCCACCGATGACCCAGCTTCGACCATAGAATCAACAGTCCTGGGATCAGTAACCACATCTGGAAGGTCAGCAGCATGGGCGGGGTAAGATCCAACCGCTGAGTCAGACTTACCATCATGCCGGCCCCGCTCATCTGAAACAGGCCAAGCAAGGCTGCGGCAGTCCCGGCACGGTCACCGAAAGGTGCCAGCGCCTTACCCGCCGATGAGCCCAGTACAAATGCAAAGCCAAATGAGCACATGAAAATGGGAACCATAAAGGCCCAGGCTTGCGAAATACTGCTGAATGCCAGCATCGCAGCACCGGAGATAACGAGTAAAATCAAGCCAGTGCTCAATGTTTGGCGGGTACCGAATTTATCCATGTATTTTGGTGCGATCATACAAGCCAGGATGTTCAATGTCGCATTGACTCCGAACCATAGGGTAAACTGCCCCATATCCAGACCCAACTCGATCATCAGCCAGACCGGCGCTGATGTGACAAAAGCCAGGACCACCGCCATTGACAGCATGCAAAGCGTGGCGTGGAACAAAAATGTCGGCTCACGCAGCACTGACATGTAACGATCCAGGCTGATCATTGCACCATCAGTATTGGTGTCTGCCGGTCGGGTTTCTTTAAAACAAAGAGCAATGAAGCTACCCGCGACCAGCGCAAAACCTGCCATGAAACTGAAATTAGACCGCCAGCCAAACTCATAGGTTAACCATGAACCTAAGATCGGAGCCAAGGCCGGGATAAAGCAAATTGCACCATTGAGGTAGCTGATCATACGGCCGCTGCGTTCCGGACCGAAACTGTCACGCACAGCAGCAAAGGCGGCGACCGACGTTGCACAGGCACCCAAGCCCTGCAGCAGACGCGCCACCAGCAATAAATCCAATGTTTTTGCCCAGTACGCCATCGCTGCACTCAGGGCATAAATGGTTACACCACCCAAAGCAATCGGACGTCGGCCCAAACGATCTGCCAGCGGGCCGGCTAGCAGCTGGCCCAAGCCAAGACTGAACATGAACCAGGTAACGGTATCTTGCACCCGGGTTATATCGACCGCAAATGTCTCCGCCATCGCAGGAAGCGCTGGCAGATAAATATCGATAGCAAGCGGGCTGAATAAAACAAGGACCACCATTAAGGCGACTAATCTTGTTCCTGTTGCGGCAGTCTGCTGACTGACTGCTGATGTTTCTGGTTGCATGTGACTTTCCTATTAAATGACAGCGGCAGTCTAAGGCTTTAGTGATATGAATAGAAATGGTTTATATTCAAACCAGAATTTCCACTTTGGAATATCACTGTTAGCAGAGGTGCACCGTGTCATTTGAAAAGCTTGCCCGGCTTGATCTCAATCTACTGGTTTGTCTTCATGTACTGCTAGAAGAATGCAGTGTCACCCTCGCCGCCAAGCGGTTGCATCTGAGCCAGTCGGCGGTCAGCAAAAGCCTGACGCGTCTGCGTGAACAGTTTCATGATCCCCTGTTTCTCCGCTCATCCCACGGCCTCAAGCCGACACCACGGGCACAAGCCCTGTTACCGCTCTTAGAACAACTGCTGCGGGATATCGAACAACTGGCGGCACCGATCGAATTTATGCCACAAAGCAGTGATCGCCATTTCAAAATGGCTTTAGTGGAAAGTGCTTACCCGCTATTACTGCCGCAATTTCTCAGCGAAGTTTTCACTAAAGGCCCTAATATCATTTTAGATACCCAGTCTTGGGATCCCAGTACCTTCAGCAAACTGCAACGCGGGGAAGTTGATTTCGGCGTGACCGGCAAAGATCTCAATCCCAAAGATGCCATGCTCACCTTAATGCCGCCCAAAGATATCGTGTGGCAGGAACTCCACCGGGATACCCAGCGCTGCATTGTACGTAAGGATCATCCGCTCTTAGACCAGCGATGGGATCAGGATAATTACCTGCGCCAGCGCCATATACAGGTGCGCTGTGACGGTAGTGATCGCTGGTTACTCGATTACAAGCTGGCGGATCTCGGCCTGAAAAGAGACATCGCGATATATGTGCCAGACTTCAATAGTGCGGCCAGCCTCTGTACCCACACCGATCTGGTGTTTACCGCTCCCAGTCATTTTGCCAACTATATTGCCGCCCAGCTCGACTTGGTGGTCGTGCCTTTACCGTTCGAGCTGCCTGCTATGGCTTATACGTTATTCTGGCATCAGCACCAGGAAAAAGATCCGGGACATAGCTGGTTACGTCAAATAATAATCAGCCGCTGTGGTGATTTATCCGCCTCTTAATTGCAGCCAGCCAGCAAAAGCGATACCGTAATGTGATCAGCCTGAACAACTCAGTGCATGGCAATAAGTCTCGGTGATACCGACCTTGTCTTGACTTATTCAGGTTGGCATTCATTCCGTCACACGGACGGTGGCATACACAAGGAACCTCAAAACATGCAAGCAGTTATCTCACAACGTGTTGAGCAAATTCGCCAATGGCTGACTGACAATCAGCTCGACGCATTGCTCATTCCTCATGAAGATGAATATCTGGGCGAGTACATCCCCGCTCACAACGAACGTCTGCTCTGGGCGACAGGCTTTACCGGCTCTGCCGGTATGGCGGTGATCACCCGCGACAACGCCGCTGTCTTTGTTGATGGCCGCTATGTGGTGCAGGTTCGTAAACAAGTCCCGGGGGAAGTCTTTGAATATCGCCATCTGATTGAAGAGCCACCGGTTCAGTGGACCCTGGATAACCTTGCCGTTGGCAGCAAAGTGGCCGTTGATGCCCGCCTGCACAGCGGCGCATGGCTAACACGCACAACAGAAAGCCTTGCCGGAGTATTAGAGCTGGTCTGTATTGATGCGAATCCAATCGATACGCTATGGCATGACCGCCCGGCGGCGACACTGTCTGATGCCAAATTGATGGGCCTGGACTTTGTCGGCCAGAGCAGCCATGACAAGCGCAATAAAATTGCCGCAGAGCTGATAAAACAGAAAGCCGAAGCGGCATTACTGACTCAGGTAGACAGTATTGCCTGGTTACTGAATATCCGTGGCAGTGACGTACCAAGCCTGCCGGTATTGCTCTCGACCGCTATTATCCATGCCGATGCCAGCGTCGATTTTTATATCGACCCTGCTCGTCTGCCAGCTGAATTTTCAGGGCATGTGGGCGAAGGTGTCCGTACCCATCAGCCAGATGTCTTAGAAGCCGGTTTACAAGCACTGAGCGGCAAGCACGTTCTGGTTGATCCGGCAACGAGTAACGCTTGGGCTGATCAGGTCTTACGTGCTGCGGGAGCCAATATTATCGAAGCCGCTGATCCTTGCTCACTACCGAAAGCCGCCAAAAATCCAACCGAAGTTGCCGGGATGAAAGCGTGTCACATCCGTGATGGTGTGGCTGTGTCTAAGTTCCTGGCATGGGTTGATTCGCAGGTAGCAGCGGGTAATTTACTCGATGAAGGCACACTATCTGACACGTTATGGCAGTTCCGCGTCCAGGATACCAGCTGCAGTGATGTGAGTTTTGATACCATTTCTGCTGCCGGCGGCAATGCGGCAATGTGCCACTACAATCACTTAAACCAGCCAGAGCCGAGCACGCTGGAAATGGATAATGTCTATCTGGTCGATTCAGGCGGCCAGTATCCGGACGGCACAACGGATATCACCCGCACCATTGCCATCGGTCAGCCCGGCGATGAAGTAAAACAGGCGTTTACACTGGTACTGAAGGGGCATATTGCTCTTGCTTCGGCACGTTTTCCGAAAGGTACAACCGGCTCACAACTTGATGCACTTGCTCGCCAGCACCTGTGGGCGCATGGCTTCGACTACGACCATGGCACCGGTCACGGGGTGGGGCATTTCTTGAGCGTGCATGAAGGTCCGCAACGCATTGCGAAAGTATACAACCCAACCGCACTGCTTCCGGGCATGGTGCTGTCTAATGAGCCGGGTTACTACCGTGCTGACGCCTTCGGGATCCGTATCGAAAACCTGGAGCTGGTAGTAGAAGTGGCAACGCAAGGTGATATGACCGTGATGGGCTTTGAATCCCTGACCCGTGCTCCGATCGATCGTCGCCTGATTGACCTTAGCCTGCTTGACGATATTGAACTGGCATGGCTCAACAATTATCACCGCACCGTCTTCACCGTGATCAGCCCGTCACTGGAAGGAGATGATTTGGCGTGGTTAGCGCAGGCAACAGCACCACTTAAACGCTAACACCAGAAATGACGACCTGACTTCAATGCGTCAGGTACCTAAAACATAAAACTCCCGCCCTCTTCTCGAGCGCGGGAGTTTTTATTTCAACCCAAATAGTCACTTTTCAGCCGGAATAGGCATGGTGCCAGTCCTTCCACACCACTTCAAATCCGTGTTGCTTCACTGCCGCCGCAACGTCTGCCACCGAACGATCATCACTGATAGAGAACTGCTCTAGCTCCGGCTCATCACTGGCATATCCGCCAGGTTGTGTTTTCGACCCGGCCGACATGCTGGTCACGCCTAAAGGCAGCACATTATCTCGAAATTCGGGGGATTCCCGGGTCGACAGTGATAACTCCACGTGCGGATTAAACATCCGATAAGCACAAATCAGCTGAACCAATTGGCGATCACTCATTACCGATTTCGGTTGTAAACCGCCTTCACAGGGCCGTAAGCGCGGAAAAGAAATCGAGTAACGCGTTTGCCAATACGTACGCTCAAGATAATCGAGATGGCTGGCCGCAAAGAAACAATCAGTCCTCCATTCTTCCAAACCAATCAAAGCCCCAATACCGATTTTATCTATCCCCGCTTTTGCCAGGCGATCTGGGGTGGCCAGCCGATATTCAAAATCCATCTTATTACCACGCAAATGGTGCTTGACATAGGTTGGGGCGCTGTAGGTTTCCTGATACACCATCACCGCATCTAAGCCTAAGGTTTTCAGCTCGGCATATTCATGTTGTTCCAGCGGCTGTACTTCCATCGCCAAATAACTGAACTGCTGTTTTATCGTCGGTACCGTTTTACGGAAGTATTCCATTCCCACTTTGCGCTCATGCTCACCCGTTACCAACAGCACACTGTCAAAGTTCATTGCCTTGATTGCCTGGCACTCAAGCTCGATCTCTTCGATAGCCAAGGTACGCCGCTTGATCCGATTCTCCATCGAAAAGCCGCAATAGGTACAGGCATTCGCACACAAATTCGACAAATACAGCGGGACATAAAACGATATTGTATGACCGAAACGCTTCCGCGTTAATGCCGCCGATTGTTGTGCCATCTGCTCGAGGTACGGTTCGGCCGCCGGTGAAATAAGTGCTTTGAAATCGTCCAGATCACGTTTAGATTTACGTAACGCTCGCTCTACATCTGCCGCCGTTTTACTGTAGATAGATAAGCGCACATCATCCCAATCAAGCTGCTTCCAGACATCAACATAGCTCATGCGGCTCCCCTTATGCGCTTTGATCTAAGAAAGCCGTTAAAGGGCTTGAAGCTATCGCATGATTAACCGTACCCGCCAAGCCCGCTTCATAAGCCAACCGCCCACTTTCAACGGCAAGCTTGAAGGCTTTGCCCATCGCAACCGGATCGGCAGCGGCAGCAATTGCGGTATTCACCAGAACCGCATCAGCACCCATCTCCATCGCTTCGGCTGCATGGGAGGGAGCACCGATCCCCGCATCAACAATCACCGGCACCCGGGCCTGATCGATGATAATTTCAAGAAAATCACGCGAAACCAGCCCTTTGTTGGAACCAATCGGTGCACCTAACGGCATCACCGCGGCACAACCCACTTCTTCCAGGCGCTTACATAACACCGGATCGGCATGGCAATATGGCAGAACGATAAAGCCATCTCGTACCAGTTGCTCTGCCGCTATCAGTGTTTCAATCGGATCCGGCATTAAATACTTGGGGTCCGGATGAATCTCCAGTTTCAGCCAATTGGTTCCCAGCGCTTCACGGGCAAGCTTGGCGGCAAAAATGGCCTCTTGGGCATTTTTTGCTCCTGAGGTGTTCGGCAGTAAATTCACGCCCGCTTTGATCAACGGAGCCAGAATATCATCGTCACGGTTATCAATGTCGACCCGCTTCAGCGCCATCGTCACTAACTCAGATTCAGAGATAATGATAGAATCAGCCATTGTCTGACTATTGGCATATTTACCGGTGCCGGTAAAAAGACGTGAAGCAAATGTTTTATCCGCAATAGTTAGCATTTAACCTCCGGCAATGGCTTGAAACAAAGCAATTCGATCACCAGCACTTAATCGTGTGCTGTCCCATTCACTGCGTGCAACGATCTCGTCGTTTAAAGCGAGTGCAGTGGCTTTCAGTGGCATTTCCAGAGTCGTCAGCAACGCTGTAAGACTTTGCTCTGATGAGCAATCTACCGGCTTATCATTCACCCAGATCGGGATCTTCACGTCATTCAGTATCGGGTTATTGGTTGTCATTAGAATCCTGCTCTCTTTTATCACTACCCGGACGACAAACAGGACACTGCTTATCCCGGGTAAGGTTAAATCGTTGCCAGGCCATTGTCAGACCGTCAAATTGCTGCAACGAAGCAAAGGCGACTTGTCCCGCCCCGGTAATACACTTAATCGTTTCCAGTGCCTGCATCGTTCCCATCATGCCGACAATCGGACCGGCAATACCTGAATGGCTGCAATTCTGTGGCTCTGGTGGTGCATCGGATTGCGCAGGGAACAGGCAGTGATAACACGGCCCTTGTTTGTGCCTGAAATCAAATGCCATCAACTGCCCTTGCCAGCGAATGGCTGCGCCTGAGATCAGAGGCTTACCCGCAGAAAAACAGGCCCGATTCACCGCATATCGAGTAGGCAGGTTGTCGCTGCAATCTAAAATAACGTCAGCCAGATCCACTTCCATCGCCAGACGCTGACTGGCTAACCGGGCTTGTACTGCACGCACCCGTATATGCGGGTTAAGCGCCAGGATCTGCTCTGCCGCTATTTTGGCTTTGCTTTGTCCTTGATGGGCATCGCGATAAATCACCTGACGCTGCAGGTTTGAGCTGTCGACTTCGTCGTCATCGGCGATCACCATATTTCCCACGCCAGCTCCCGCCAGATACAGTGCCGCCGAAGAGCCCAGCCCTCCGGCTCCCACTAACAAAATCTGAGAACGAGCCAATAACTGCTGACCTTGTTCACCGATTTCCGGCAACATAATCTGACGGCTGTAGCGTACAAATTCCCGCTCACTCAGCATCCAGCGGTTCCCCTGTAGCATGGCGGATCAATAATTGATTAAATGCCTCAATCGCCGCTTTTTTATCATCGGCCTGAGTCACTGCGCGGACCACAGCCACACTACTGACCCCGGTACGCCATACTTTTTCCGCACGAGATAAATCAATGCCGCCAATCGCCACAGTCGGGAACGCATCGCCAAGCAATTTTTGATACAGCGCCAGACGATTCAGGCCTTGCGGCTTGGATGGCATCTCTTTGGTCGTGGTAGGATAAATATGACCCAGTGCGATATAACTCGGCGAAAACTCCACGGCTCGCAGGATCTCAAAATAGCCATGAGTCGATATACCAAGTCGCAAGCCTGCCTGCTGAATCGCGCTCAGATCGGCAGTATCTAAATCTTCCTGGCCAAGGTGAACGCCATAAGCGTGATGCTTAATTGCCAACTGCCAGTAGTCATTAACAAAAACCTGAGCATGATAAGTATTGCCCAAGGTAACAATTCGCTGGATTTGATCTTCAAGCTCAGACGATTGCGAATCTTTAATTCGCAGCTGGGTGGTTTTCACATCCAACTTGAGTAAGCGTTCTACCCATTCTGCCGAATCGACAACCGGATACAGTGCCAACTGACTTGGATCCGTCGCGGCAAAAGGAGCAACCGCCACTTCTTTGCTGCGCCAGCCTAACTCGGCGATTTCCGGATGATTAGCCGTTAATGGACGGGGAAACAACTCACGGCGCATTGGCCAGCTAATCTCACCATAACCATCGGGATTCGATTCCTGATAACCTCGAGCATGCGCGCGCGCCAAAGTCACTGCATCTTCCAACGGATAATCGAGCGCCAGGGCGGTTAGTAACATTGCACGCTGAGGATCACTGGCGCCGGCATGGTGACAATAGAGCGCACGAGCTTCACCGTTATGATGCCAGATATCAACGCAGCCCTTATCCGTAGGGAAGTCACACACCACTAATGACGGGTCGAGCTCAACCTTATGCTGCATCTCACTCAACGTCGGATAAGGGGCTAACCACTGATCCAGCACTCTGTAGCCATCGACAGCAGCATCAGCCTGATTAAATACCAGACTGAACTGACGCCCTTCCATTTGAATCTCTACAGCACCCGAATCGCTCAACTTGACACTGACAGACTCACCCAGCTGATACTGATCAGCAGTGGCCAGCAGCGGTTCTACATGCATTAGCAACGGTGTTAAACTATCGGGTAAACATAAAGAGCTCATTAACTATCCTCTTGGGCAGGGTGGTATAACTCACTACCTCGGGAACGGAACTCATCGGATTTTTGCTGCATGCCTGCCAATGGATCATTCAATAATTTGATCGCTAACTCGTCATCCTGTTCAAGACCTTTGGCGTAATCACGTACTTCCTGAGAGATCTTCATCGAACAGAATTTAGGCCCGCACATAGAGCAAAAATGCGCAACTTTTCCCGATTCCTGAGGCAGGGTTTCGTCATGATATGCACGAGCAGTATCAGGATCTAAACCCAGGTTAAATTGATCTTCCCAGCGGAATTCAAAACGCGCTTTTGACAAAGCGTTGTCTCGGACTTGTGCACCAGGATGGCCTTTAGCCAAGTCTGCCGCATGCGCACATAACTTGTACGTGATCAGACCCACTTTTACGTCGTCTTTATTCGGTAAACCAAGGTGTTCTTTCGGAGTGACATAACACAGCATAGCGCAACCATACCAACCAATGACCGCAGCACCAATTCCCGAGGTAATATGATCATAACCTGGTGCGATATCTGTCGTGAGCGGACCCAATGTATAAAAAGGGGCTTCATGGCAATGCTTCAGCTGCTCTTCCATGTTTTCTTTGATCATATGCATTGGGACATGGCCCGGGCCTTCAATCATCACCTGGACATCATATTCCCAGGCAATTTTCGTCAGTTCACCCAGTGTACGTAGCTCACTAAACTGCGCTTCATCATTCGCATCGGCAACAGAGCCCGGACGCAAGCCATCACCTAAAGAAAGGGCAATATCGTATTGCGCACAGATTTCACAGATTTCACGGAAGTGGACATAGAGGAAGCTTTCTTCATGATGTGCTAAACACCATTTCGCCATGATCGAGCCACCACGTGACACAATGCCGGTCACTCGTTTAGCCGTCATCGGCACATAACGAAGCAACACACCAGCATGAATTGTGAAGTAATCAACCCCTTGCTCGGCTTGTTCCAACAAGGTATCGCGGAAGACTTCCCAGTTCAGGTTCTCAGCAATACCATTCACTTTTTCCAATGCCTGATACATAGGTACCGTACCAATTGGCACAGGACTGTTACGGATGATCCACTCACGGGTTTCATGAATATTACGACCGGTAGAGAGATCCATCACGGTATCGCCGCCCCAGCGGGTTGACCACACTAGCTTTTCAACTTCTTCTTCAATGGAAGAGCTGACGGCGGAGTTGCCAATATTGGCATTCACTTTCACCAGAAAGTTACGACCAATGATCATCGGTTCAGATTCAGGATGGTTAATGTTGGCAGGAATAATGGCACGACCTTCAGCCACTTCCTGGCGCACAAACTCAGGCGTAATTTCAGCAGGCAGGTTGGCACCAAAACTAATGCCGGGGTGCTGTTGGTTCAGCACTCCATCTTGATACTCGACACGCCCCATATTTTCACGAATGGCAATGTATTCCATCTCAGGTGTCACAATGCCTTTTCGTGCATAGTGCAACTGGGTGACACATAGCCCTTGCTTGGCACGACGAGGGGGTATTTGCTGGGAAAAACGAAGATCGTCCAGTGTATCGTCAGATAAGCGTTCTTTGGTATATTTCGAACTTAACTCACCTAACTGTTCAGTGTCACCACGCTCATCTATCCAGCCTGAACGAATTTTATTTAAGCCAACGTAAATATTTACAGGCTGCTTGGGATCGGTATAAAAACCGGAGGTGTCATAGACACGGATAGGTTCGTTGGGCTCAAGAATAGGATCTTTCTTCGTTCCACCAACCAGGCTGGCAGACAGAGCAATCTCGCGCATGGGCACCTGAATATCAGCTCGGCTACCTTGCACATAAATCTTCCGGGAATTAGGAAAAGGTTGAGCAGTAAGTGAATCTATAAATTGTTTAGCTTCCAGTCTCGCTTGTTTGCGATTCGACATAGCAAATTCCTAAAATATCGATATAGGGGAAATTGCTTGGCGGATTGGCGCGTAAACAAGAGGCGTACACAAAGGCTGTGCAGCATCATCCGGTGCGCTAGTTGTGCATTAATATGTGTTGTATCTATCAATGCAGCTAGGCAGAAGAATTCTCTTGTTCCCTTCGCAGGTATTAGCCTGATCAGGTTCAACGGATCCCGTAATACGGTCTCAGCCATTTGGCACTCCGACAAGTTTCGAAAAGAGTATAGGGAAGGGAATAAATCACAGCAAGGGCAAAACAAAAAAAATGACGAACTCATGTGAAAATAATTAAGGCCGCACAATGGTACGGCCTTACGATTATTCGGAGTGTTTTTTAACTATTGCTTTTAGCAGAGATGAATGCGTTTCACGCAACTCACCTAACTTATGGGTGATTTTTGGTGCACCTTTTAAGTCAAATAACTTAGGTACAGCAACCCGTTGAGAGGAATAAATGCCAGTATGACCACTAAAATAGTAAGCTGTAAAACAGGCAATCGCAAAGTACAACATATAGTCTGCACCAAACAACTCGACGCCCATAATGGTACAGGCAAGCGGGGTATTGGTTGCCGCAGCAAATACAGCCAAAAAGCCAAGTGCGGCAAATAGATCAACTGGCGCACCCATTACCCAGGCCATGGTGTTTCCTAATGTGGCACCAACAAAGAACAGTGGAGTCACCTCCCCACCTTTATAGCCAGCAGCCAAAGTAATGGCTGTCAGTAACAGCTTAAGCAACCAGCTGTACCATTCAGCACCACCCTCATTGAATGCGCTGAGAATACTGACGCCACCCTCTCGGTTCGAATAGACCCCGAGACCGATATAATCATAATGGCCAATCAACTGAACAGTACCGATAACGATCAGCCCCCCAACCACCACAATAAGATATGGATTTTTCAGGGTTGCTTTAAAGATATCTTTAAAGGCATGGGTCAACTCACCAAACAGGTATCCAGCCAAACCAAATGCTATCGAAGCTAAAATGATTTTTCCGATCAGAAAGATATCCACTTTTACCGCTTGCTCAAACAAGGTAATGGTCTCTAAAAAGTCAATCCGATAATGAGTATGATGCGCTCCCCATGCACTACACACCAGATCGGCAAGAATAGCGGCAAAAAGGGCAGGAATAATCGCGTCAAACTTCAAGCGGCCGATAGCCAGTACTTCCAGCGCAAAGATTGCACCGGTTAATGGCGTGCCGAATACCGCACCAAATCCTGCAGCCACCCCTGCAATAAGGATCAAGCGAGTGTCAGATTCATTGAGTTTAAAGACTCGGGCCAGCCAATGCGTTGTTGCTCCGCCAATCTGAACGGCCGTACCTTCCCGACCCGCAGATCCCCCAAATAAATGAGTGATCACCGTCGTAATCAATACCAGAGGTCCCATTCTTGTAGGAATACCTGCTCCTGGTTCATGGATTTCATCCATGATGAGGTTATTACCACCTTCTGAGTTTTTCCCAAAATTTCGATAACAATAAACAATCACAATACCGGCAAGGGGTAATAAGTAAATCAACCAGGAATTGTCGATTCGAGTCGTGGTAGCCCAACTCAAGATCCAGAGAAAGAAAGCATTGAGTGAACCAACAATGACTGCGACAGGAATAATAAGTAGTGTCCACTTGAGAATATGGACAAAAATTTTGGGATTTTCGCTTAGAGGATGAGCCATACCAGCCTATCTATATCAGGTTTATATCTTAGGATAGGTAACATAGCAATAGCCCTGCCATAGAGAGCAATCCAACCACAGCAGGAGTCATCATCTCGACAAGAGCGGTTAAAGGTGAAATTCCGTCCCCCGTCACAAGCATGGTACCAGTGACAATAAAGGCATGCTAACGGTAATCAGCTACAGCAACAAGTTCAAAATACACTTTTCGCCTTTGGGTTGACATAAAACCGTTAATTTCCCCAAACATCAGATACAAAAAAAGCCTCAGCATTTCTGCTGAGGCTTTCTAAAATGGCAGGGGTGGAGAGATTCGAACTCCCAACACGCGGATTTGGAATCCGCTGCTCTGCCAGTTGGAGCTACACCCCTATCGTATAAGTTTAAAGAGCATACGACTCTAAATAAATGGCGGAGTGGACGGGACTCGAACCCGCGACCCCCGGCGTGACAGGCCGGTATTCTAACCAACTGAACTACCACTCCGCAGTGTCTATTCAGCATAAAGCAATTGGGCGCCTGGCGATGACCTACTCTCACATGGGGAGAC
>NZ_JAWWDA010000015.1:0-150912 GCF_033720175.1 Photobacterium sp. | reverse complement strand
GTAGAGCAGAGGATTGAAAATCCTCGTGTCGGTGGTTCGATTCCGCCTCGAGGCACCATATAATTCCCTTTTAGTTCAGTTGGTAGAACGCCGGACTGTTAATCCGTATGTCGCTGGTTCAAGTCCAGCAAAGGGAGCCAATTCGTCTTGAAGCGTAAGCTTGAAGACAAAAAATTTGTGTGCCGACTTAGCTCAGTAGGTAGAGCAACTGACTTGTAATCAGTAGGTCACCAGTTCGACTCCGGTAGTCGGCACCAGTTATGAGAAAACCTCATCATTCGATGAGGTTTTTTTTTACCGGTACAACACCTCCCGACAATCACTTATATTATTGTTTTTTAGTACGTTACCATTAATCAGATGTCATCCATCGCTTATTCTTTAGTCCTTCCGCCATGATTATTCTGCACCAGGTATTGATAATGGTATCAAAATAAAGAGAATAGATTAGTCATCGCGATATACTGCCTGAGCACATTAACTATCTGAACAATGAAGAGCCTCGCAACGGCACAAGACAAGCCGAAAATGCTTTATCCATAATATCGATGTAGATAAGCTTGTCATGCAATCACAGCGCCCTGAATGGCTCCCTTTGGTTCACCACACATAACAAAAACAGGTTGCTTTGAAAAATAATGGCAAGCATAAAATTATCCGTGGAACGACTAACCGAAGGCTTATATGTCAAGCTTCCACTGCAATGGACCGATCATCCTTTCCTACTGAACCATTTCAAAATAAAAGATCAGCAACAGATCCGCTTAATTAAAAACCTCGGCGTTCAGCATGTTTACCTGCTCCCGGAAAAAAGCGATGCCGTTCCGCTTGAACCTAATGTACCGCTAGAGCCAATATCTGAGCAGGAAAGTCAGTTTTTAGACCGGCAAGCGGAAAAATTATGGCAAGAAAAGCAAAGCCGGATAGAACGCCTTAAAAACTATAAACGCAAGATCCACCGCTGTGAAAAGAATTTTGATCGCTCAATGTCGCAATTGCGCGCTATCGTCAGCAAAGTCCAGAGCCGTCCATTAACCGCCATTCAGGAAGCCGAATTTCTGGTTGAAGGGATGGTCGACGCCCTGATGGAATCTGACAACGTCGCCCTGCATCTGATGAACGACAACAAAGAGTGCGAAGATATTTACTTTCATTCTCTTAATGTCGCAATCATGTCGATGATGTTGGCAAAATCGAGCGGCATGCCGGCCGACGAGATCAAGACGATAGCCTTTGGCGCCCTGTTTCATGATATGGGCAAATTAAAAGTCCCGACCGCTATTGTTCGTAAGACAACGCCACTGACGGCACCGGAAGAGAACTACCTTAAGCTTCATACCAAATACAGTTTGGATCTGGCCAATCAGGCAACAAATTTTCCGCTCGGGGCAAAGAATATTTTAGCCCAGCATCACGAATTGTTGGACGGCAGCGGCTACCCGCAGCAGCTAAAAGGCAACGAGATAGATTTAACCGCCCAGCTAATCGGGGTAGTCAATGCCTATGATAACCTCTGCCACCCGCAGGATCCGAGCACCACACGTATTCCGAATAATGCCTTGTCATACTTGTTCAAAAATAAAAAGGCCCAGTACAACAGTGATTATCTCGCCCTGCTGGTTCGCTTGATGGGGGTCTACCCGCCAGGCAGTGTGGTGCAATTATCCAATCAGCAATTGGGGCTGGTGATCTCGGTTAACTCTGATCGCCTGCTGTACCCCAATGTCCTGATCTACGATCCTTCAGTCCCGTCTAATGAAGCGCCGATTCTGGATTTGGAAGAGAGTAATTTGAAAATAGAGCGGGCTATTGCACCGAACAAGCTGCCGGAAAACGTCTATGTGTACTTAAATCCACGAGTGCGTATTTCCTACTATTTCGATCCGGACGATTAAGGTTGATGAATGACATAAAAAAGCCCCTGGCGGGGCTTTTTTATGTCTTACCAGCTGAACATCTCTTTTATCCAGGCGGCGGGTTTATCGCCTCGGCACCGCTCTTTCAGCTTTGCTTGCTGATCCCACACCGGCAGCGACTGCTGACCTGCGCAGTTCATCTCTAACGTCCCATTTGACTGCCTGTTATATTTCACCGTCGTCATTTTCTTCGGCCAGGCCAGTCGTAGTACTTCGGGGCTGCGGCGCTGCAAATAGTGGCTATACAAACGTAATGCCCCAGCCGACCCCGTTAGATTGACCGGTGTGTTATCATCGCGACCTACCCAGACCGTCACCACTTCACGCCCGTCGGCACCCGCATACCAACTATCTCGGGCTTGATCGGTCGTTCCCGTTTTACCTGCCAGTGCGGCCCAGCCAAATTGAGGCTGAAGGAAGCGTGCAGTCCCCTGGCTGACGACATTTTTCATCCCATAGGTTGTCAGCCATGCGGCTTGCTCTGGCACCGCCTGAGCAGCTTTAGGGTAGCCCTGATACAGTAAATTACCCTGCAAATCGACCACGGCACGTAAAGCTGTCAGCGGTGCTTTTCGACCGCCGCTGGTTATCGTCTGAAACATCTGGGTAACTTCAAAGGGAGTTAAGGTAAATGCCCCTAGCAATATCGATGGCAGTTTCGGAATTTCATTACGATCAACGCCTAGCTGAGCCATCGTTTCAATCACCGGGCCTAATCCCACCTCCAGGCCGAGATTCACGGTCGGGACATTGAGTGATTTAGCCAATGCATAATACAGCGGCACCTCTCCACGGAACCTGCGGTCATAGTTTCGCGGTTTCCATTGCGTGCCCTTGCTGCCTTGTAGCATGATCGGCTTATCATCAATGGTACTTGCCAGCGAGAAGCGCTCGGGCTGGCGTAAGGCCGCCAGATAGACCGCAGGCTTCACCAATGAACCTATCTGGCGTCTGGCATCGAGCGCCCGGTTAAAGCCCGCATAACCCGGCCGGCTGCCACCAATCATCGCTCGCACTTCACCAGACAGGCGATCCACCGCCACCAGTGCCGTTTCCACCTTGACCCCGGCCTTTTTATTCAGCTCCGGTATCATTGCTGCCACCGTTTTTTCCGCTTCTTGCTGCGACAGCGGATCTAAGGTGCTGAAAATGCGCAAACCAATCCCCGGGGTAAATTTATCGCCCACTTTCTGTTTCAGTTCTCGCTGTAACTGCTGAAAATAGGCCGGCTGACGCGTCGCAATCATCGGCTTCGACTGCAGATCCAACGGACGAGAGGCGGCTTGATCATATTGGGTACCATTTAAAATACCGTTATCCATCATCAGGCGCAGTACCAGATCACGGCGCTGACGAGCACGCTCCGGGTTACGCCACGGATTATAGTATGACGGCCCTTTGATCAGCCCTACCAGCAAGGCTTGCTGATCAATCCGTAACTCCTGAATAGGGCGACCAAAATACAACCGTGCCCCCAGCGCAAAACCATGGACTTCTTTCGCCCCGTCCTGACCGAGATAAATTTCATTCAGGTAAGCCTCCAAAACCCGATCTTTACTGTAGCGATAGTCAATGATCAGCGCGATACCGGCTTCGCGCAGCTTGCGCCACAAGCTTCTTTCCCGAGTCAGAAACAGATTTTTGGCGAGCTGTTGGGTCAGGGTGCTCCCCCCCTGTACGGTACGTCCGGCTTTCAGGTTGGCGAATAAAGCCCGTCCGATCGCCAGCGGAGAGACCCCTTCATGATGATAGAAATCCCGATCTTCGGTCACTAATAATGCATCGACCAGTATTTCAGGAAATTGCTCGCGGGATAAAAATAGCCGCTGTTCATCACTGGAAGAGGCCAGCATACCGAGCATTTTCGGCTCCACACGGACATAGCCAAGCTGCTTCTGACTACCGGCCTGGTGAATACTTTTCAGTCCGCCCTGATCAAATGTCAGCATCACATGGCGCCGGCCTTCATGGCCATCGTCAAATTCAAACGGCCGCCGGATCAATTCAATCCGGGTGGAAGATGAAGAATATTCCCCAATCCGTTGCGGGTTTCTGACTTTATGATATTGCAGCAAATCCAGCTCGCGCCTGACCTCCTCTAACGTAATGGCCTGACCCGGTTGCAGCGTCAGTACCCGGCCATAGACCACCGCGGGTAAATTCCATAACTGCCCGTCAAACTTATCGCGAACGATCATATCAAGGTAGATCCCAATCACCACCAGTACGGCAATAACCGCTATCGTCACTTTCAGACAAAAGCCGGCCAGCCACTTTAGCCAAGCCGGCTTTTGCGGGCGTTTCTTAGCCGTCGTTTTTTCCTTCGAACGCGTTGTTTTCGCCGCCCGTTTCTTGGCTGGCGTTTTAGCCGGTGATTTGCGCCGTGTTGTAACGGGCTTCTTCGGTGCCGGCGTTTTTGGCCCTGCCTGTCTTGATCCAGACATGGCAAGGTAAAGAGGCAACTTAATCATAATTAGTCAACTATGGTGAATCCCAAAAAAGAGCGATAAGTCATAAGCATTTAACGTTATATGTATTTTTTCGTTTTTCGCGTCGGCTCATGGTGTGCCGGATCATCCGGCCAGACATGCTTAGGGTAACGCCCTTTCATCTCTTTTTGCACATCGCGGTATGAGCCCGACCAGAAGGCGGCCAAATCCTGAGTGATCTGTAGCGGCCGTTGCGCGGGTGACAGCAGTTCAAGCACCAAAGCGATACGTCCATTGGCTATCTGGGGCGAGCCCCTTTCACCGAACATCTCCTGCATTCGTACCGCCAGAACCGGAGGTTGGCCAGCGATGTAGCGGATCGGATAGCGGGAACCGGTGGGTACCTGATAATGGGTCGGCAATGCCGCTTCGAGGGCTTTAACTTGCTGCCAACCTAAACGTGCTTCTAGCGCCGCACACAGATCCAGCCTGGCGACCGCCTTGAGGGTTGTCATGCCCGTCATAAATGGCAGCAGCCACTGTTCAGCGTCTGCTAACAACGTTGCCTCATCCATCGCCGGTAAAGCCAGCTCCGGAAGCCACTGCGTCGCACAGCGGGCACGAAGTAACAGACTCTCTGCTTTGCTATTCCATGGCAATGCAGCCAGCCCCTTACGCATAATCGCATTGAGCAAGGCCTCGCTGGCTTTGGCCGGATCCGGCTCTGCCAGCAACGTCCGCTGCAAAATGAGCCTGCCACAGCACAGATGCTTTTCCGCCGTCAAACGGCCTTTTTTATCATCCCAGTCCAGCCATTCCCGCTCGGTAAACAAATGCGGTAATAGCGCCTGTAAACGGTCGCTATCAGCGGCTACCGCGGAAAAGATCCGGCTGTCACCCTGACGGGTTTTCACCACATCCGCCACCACCAGCATCCTTTCTGCAGCCATTGGCTCATCGGCAGGCAACATTGCCCCCTGGCCGTTTGCCAGCTGATAACGTCCGTCACGACCGCGGGAGCGCGCGATGCGGTCGGGATACCCTGCCGCCATCAATGGCGCGATCCAGTCGCCATCAACAACCAGTGAAGAAGATAGGCGACCAGTTAATGGGGCTGATTTGATCAGTTTGGTTAAATGTTGCCGAGCCCGTTGCTGATACTGTCCCGAACGTGGCAATTTACCGCTCTCCAGTAAATTTAACTGCAACTGCAAATCCGGACTGGCCATGCCTCGTGGCGGATCTTCCAGCAATGCCACCAGCATCGCTGCCGTAGACATCGCGCCGCTGCCCTGCGCCTTCGCCATCACCAGCATCGCAGCATGGCGCGGATCGGCCCCTAATGATTGGATCTGCAGGCCTTTTTCCGTCAGCTGGCAACGTTCATCCATGGCGCCAAGCTGCTGCAGTAAACGGCGAGATTGCGCCAGAGCCGGGGCTGGCGGCAGATCTAACCAGCATAAGTCACCGGCATCCTGGCATCCCCACTGTGCCAGATCCATGGCTAACGATGTTAAGTCAGCCCGTAAGATTTCAGGCTGCGGGGTGGCTGGCTGACGGGATAACAGCTCTTCGCTGTAGAGGCGCAGGCAAATACCCGGTTCCAGACGCCCCGCACGCCCGGCACGCTGCTCAGCGGAAGACTGGGCAATACGCACCTGCTCCAGCCGGCTGATCCCGGCTTTGGGGTCCCACTGGGCAATACGCTCTAAACCGCAATCCACCACCAGCCGAATACCTTCAATGGTTAGGCTGGTTTCAGCAATATTGGTTGCCAGGACGACTTTTCGCCGGCCTGAGGGCGCCGGGGCTATCGCTTGCTGCTGCTGGCTGATATTAAGCTGGCCATACAGCGGACTGACCATAATATTCGCGCCAACCTTGTCAGCCAGTAGCTCAGCTAACCGTTTGATCTCACCGGCTCCGGGTAAAAACACCAGCATCGAGCCTGATTCGCTATCAAGCAGCTTAAGGATTTCACGGGCGCAACTATTTACCAAAGCAACGCCATTCGCAAACGCAAAGCCACCAGACTGCTGATTACTGCCATTGAGCGTCTTATAACGGTACTCAACCGGAAAACACCGCCCTTCCGATGCGATATACCCGGCATCGGGCAGCAAGCCGGTCAGCGCCTCGGCATCTAAGGTGGCCGACATTACCAGCAGCTTCAAATCTTCACGCAACGCATCTTGTACTTCCAGAGCCAAAGCCAGCGCAGTATCGGCATGAACACTGCGCTCATGAAACTCATCAAAAATAAGCAGTTCAATACCTTTAAGCTCAGGATCTTGCTGCAACATTCGGGTCATCACCCCTTCGGTCACGATCTCAAGCCGGGTTTCTGGACTGATTTTGCTCTCGCCGCGAACACGTAAGCCCACCGTCTGCCCCACCCGCTCCCCCAGCAGAGAGGCCAGATAACCAGCAATATTTCTGGCCGCCAGACGGCGCGGTTCAAGCATCACAATACGCCCGCTGACACATCGGCTTTGCAGTAAAGCCAGTGGCAGACGGGTAGATTTACCCGCACCGGGCGGTGCTTTAAGGATTAACTGAGAGCGGATCTCAAGTTCATTGAGCAATGATGGGAGTACGGCATCAATAGGCAGCTGTGACAATGTTAAAACCTTGTGTCATGATCAAATGAGACTGCAGCCATTGTACAAGATATCGGGGCCAAATGAGCGACCTAACTGAACGGCTATTTTTCGCTTTAGATTTACACCATAACGGCGTCAACCGATCCAGTTTTCGCCAACTGTGCCAGTTAAAGCAACAGCTTCAGTGTGATGGACGAACTGTTGCTGAACGCAATCTTCACATCACACTGGCCTTTCTCGGCTCCGTCACGGCAGAGCAGAAACAAGATCTGATTAACCACACCGGAAAGCTCACGGCGATCCCGGCGTTTTCTCTCCGCAACTTTCAGCTCAATTACCGAAAACGGAATAAAATCATCTGGCTCGACAGTAACAATCCGCCCCCGGCCTTGCTTACCCTGGCAGCTGAACTGAAGCAAGTCGCTCTCGACACCGGCCTGAAACAAGAGGACAGGCCATATCGTCCCCATATCACACTGAAAAAACAGGTCCGCCATCCACCGCAATCATTGCCCGCTCCCCTGGATTTACACTTTGATTTTCGCCGCTTTGGCCTGTATATCTCTGAAGCGATACTGACACCCGATGGCTCGGGTGTACGTTACCGTTGCCTGCAACAATGGCCGCTATCGCAACCTGACAAGGAATCCGAATGAAGTTTGACCCCCCGTTACAATCCGCTACGCTTATCAAGCGCTATAAACGCTTTCTGGCTGATATAGAATTGCCTGGCGGAGAAATCTGTACTATCCATTGTGCTAATACCGGTGCCATGACAGGTTGTGCCGAGCCAGGCAGCACGGTGTGGTACTCAACATCCGACAATCCTAAACGAAAATATCCCCATAGCTGGGAATTAACTGAGACAAAAGCCGGTCATTGGATCTGTGTTAATACCGCCCGAGCCAACCACCTGGTGAAAGAGGCAATAAGCAGGAATATCATCACAGAACTACAAGGCTATTTATCGCTCCGGACGGAAGTCAAGTATGGTAGCGAAAACAGCAGGATAGATATTCTATTAGAAGCTGAAGATAAACCCGTTTGCTACATTGAAGTAAAAAGCGTCACTTTATTAGACAACGGCCGGGGGTATTTCCCCGACGCTGTGACCACCCGGGGTCAGAAACATCTGAGAGAATTGGCCGAAGTGGCCCAAAATGGTCAGCGCGCAGTGCTTTTTTTCGCTATTTTGCATTCAGGGATTGAAAATATCACGGCGGCACACCATATAGACCCGGACTATTATGATTTAATCAAACAGGCAGAACAGGCCGGCGTTGAGATCATCTGCTATAAAGCGACACTAAGCCAAGATGAGCTCATATTAACTGACTGTATAGATTTTCACCGACAACGCTGAAAAATGATGCATTCTTCACATTGGTGTAAAATTGAATATATGCAGCAATTGCCACACATAACCCTTTCTGCTATAGATACCGCCCAAAATTAACCAGTGACGGTTATTAGGTATATTAGGAGATGCTATATGCCAGAGAGCAACGTTAAAAAATCGCTAGGCATCCTGGCTATTGCTGGGGTTCAGCCGTATCAGGAAAAAGCCGGCGAAGAATATATGGGTGAAGCTCAGCTAGAGCACTTCCGTAAAATTCTTGATGCCTGGCGTAACCAGCTTCGTGAAGAAGTTGATCGCACTGTTAACCATATGAAGGATGAAGCTGCAAACTTCCCGGATCCAGTAGACCGCGCCGCACAGGAAGAAGAATTTAGCTTAGAGCTACG
Organism: Photobacterium sp.; assembly: GCF_033720175.1. Lineage (GTDB taxonomy): Bacteria > Pseudomonadota > Gammaproteobacteria > Enterobacterales > Vibrionaceae > Photobacterium. Next base: position 142,218 of record NZ_JAWWDA010000015.1, on the reverse strand, counting down.
CAACCGTGACCGTGAGCGTAAGCTGATCAAGAAGATTGAAAAAACGCTTCAGCGTATCGAAGACGATGACTTCGGCTTCTGTGATTCATGCGGCGTTGAGATCGGAATTCGTCGCCTTGAAGCACGACCGACCGCCGATCTGTGCATCGACTGTAAAACACTTGCAGAAATCAAAGAGAAGCAGATGGCAGGTTAATACCTTCGGTATGATTCGGCAACGGACTTTAAGAAGGAGCGAAAGCTCCTTCTTTCATTTATACCGCGGTAAGTTAGTTTGCTAAAACGTTTATCAATGGTATTAATTCACTGAACATTAGGCCGTTAATTAATACTGTTTATGTTATGCAGCCCATTTTAACGACCGTTGCGTCCATGCGGTTTCGCCCTCGACCTTGAGCGAAGTCATGATGCGTGAAGGGTGACAATTTTATTTATTTATGAACACTGACATTCACTACGTTGGGCGGTTTGCTCCTTCTCCGTCAGGACCATTGCATTTCGGCTCTCTGATTGCAGCTTTAGGCAGCTATTTGCAAGCCCGCTCACAACAAGGGCAATGGCTGGTACGCATTGAAGACCTTGACCCGCCCCGGGAAATACCCGGTGCGGCAGACGATATCCTGCGTACGTTAGAAGCTTATGGCTTAGCCTGGGATGGCAAAGTGATGTATCAAAGCCAGCGTCACGAGGCTTATCAGGCACAAATTGATACCTGGTTGAGTGATCACACCGCTTACTACTGTCAATGTACCCGTAAACAAATTAAACTTGCCGGTGGCTTATATCCGGGAACGTGTCGCGAACTCAACTACCTCGCAACCCATTGCGCGGTTCGACTTAAAGTTGATACCCCGATCACTCACTTTGTTGATAAATTGCATGGCCGCATTGAGATCCCGGCCGCACTGGCGCAGGAAGACTTCATTATCCGCCGTCGTGACGGCCTCTATGCATACAACTTAGCCGTCGTACTTGACGATATTGAACAAGGTGTAACCGAAGTGGTTCGTGGTGCCGATTTGATTGAACCGACGGGACGTCAAATCAGCCTGTATCGCCATTTGCAGCAACCTGAAGTCAGTTATCTGCATTTACCCCTTGCGGTGACGGACAATGGGAATAAGTTATCCAAACAGAACCATGCTCCGGCCATTGATAAAGAACGACCAAAACCGGCCTTAATAAATGCCATGACCTTTTTGGGTATGGCTCCACCGGCTGATTTAATCAATGCCAGCATGGCTGAAATTTTGCAGTGGGGCGTTGATAGCTGGGATATCGATAACCTGCCTCAAACCACTGCGATCACTCTAGCATTCTAAAATGGCTCGCCGTGATATATCATATGCGGCTGTTTATTGAACCAGATGCACGAAAATGAGGTGTATTATCTTTAATCGAGTAGCCAGCTTTTGCCGTAAAGTATTGAATCGCGACAGTAGTTCGCGCGTCAATGAGGAACCAACCTTGCAAATATTTCAACGCCAAGAGCACGGTATTTCCCGTAGCGCTATTAGCGAAAATGCGCTGAAGGTACTTTATCGCCTGAATAAAGCAGGGTTTGACGCCTACCTTGTCGGGGGAGGCGTACGTGATATTTTACTAAACAAACAGCCAAAAGATTTTGATATCGCGACCAACGCCACGCCGGAAGAGATTAAACACCTGTTTCGTAACTGCCGTCTGATTGGTCGTCGCTTCCGTCTGGCGCATATTCTTTTTGGCCGTGATGTGATTGAGGTTGCCACCTTCCGTGGGCACCACTCCGATCCCCAAAGTAAACCTGACGTCAAAGCGAAACCAGAGGCCACCGTTCAACCTGATGCCAAAGGCAAGCAGCAGATTTCCTCACAAAGTCAGGAAGGCATGCTACTGCGTGATAATGTCTACGGTTCCATCGAGGAAGATGCCGAGCGTCGCGACTTCACCATCAATGCCTTGTACTACAGCATCAAAGATTTCACCGTACGCGACTACGCCAACGGGATCAATGATCTGAACAATCGCATCATTCGCCTGATGGGTGATCCTGAGACCCGTTACCGCGAAGATCCGGTCCGTATGCTGCGTGCCGTCCGCTTTGCCGCCAAACTGGATATGGACATTGATGCCACAACTGCGGCACCGATTGAGCAGCTAGCGCCCTTGTTACGTGATATCCCGTCTGCTCGCTTGTTTGAGGAAAGCCTTAAACTATTGCAAGCCGGCCAAGGGCTGGAAACATACAAGTTACTGCGCCAGCACAACCTGTTCCAGCAGCTGTTCCCAATCCTCTCTGAGCACTTCACAGAAGATCACAGCAGCCAGACAGAGCAGATGATTGAACACATTCTGGCCGCTACGGACGCGCGTATTGCCAATGATCAGCGGGTTAACCCAGCGTTTATGTATGCCGCTATGCTGTGGTATCCGCTAATGACCCGAGCTGAAGAGATTTCATTTACCAGCGGCTTAGCCTTCTACGATGCCTTTATGGTCGCTGCGAACGATATTCTGGATGAACAGGTCCGGACCATTGCGATTCCACGCCGCCACACCACCACTATCCGTGATATCTGGCAGCAGCAGCTTCGGTTCAACCGCCGTACCGGCAAGCGTGCTTTCAAAACATTAGAGCACCCTAAATTCCGGGCCTCCTATGATTTTCTGGAAATGCGCGGGCAGTTTGAAGGCGATGATATTGCGGCGCTGGCCAGCTGGTGGAACGAATTCCAAAATGCTGAACGCGCACAGCGCAACAAGATGGTGCAGCAAATCAATGACGGTAGCGGCAGTCGTCGCCCTCGTCGCCGGCGTCCGCAGCAGCGCAAGAAACCACAAGCTAAGTCACCATCATGATTCGAGCTTATATTGCCATCGGCAGTAACCTGGATGATCCTGTTGCCAAGGCCAACAGCGCTATCACAGCACTGAAACAGACCCCGGACATTGAGGTTGTTGCTGTCTCTTCACTCTACAGCAGCACCCCGATGGGACCGCAGAACCAACCGGATTACATCAATGCCGTGGTCGCCATTGACACGTCATTATCCCCGCTGAACTTGCTGGATAAAACTCAGGCCATCGAACTTACGCATGGCCGTGTCCGCAAAGATGAACGCTGGGGACCAAGAACGCTGGATCTCGACATTATTTTATATGGCGATCTAGTGCATCACTGTGAACGTCTGACCGTTCCACACTATGGAATGAAAGTACGTGAATTCGTACTTTATCCTCTTGCCGAAATTACCCCTGATTTGATTCTGCCTGACAACACAGCATTGCAACAGCTGTTAACCCAGGTGGACCGCAATGGCTTAGCCACTTGGCAATCGTAGACCATTGTTCAGGGTGAGGGAGAAGCTATGAAAAAGATAACAATCAACGACCTGATGAAATGGAAGCAAGAAGGTCGTAAATTCGCGTCGGTAACAGCCTATGACGCAAGTTTTGCTCAGTTATTTGAGCAGCAGGAAGTTCCGGTTTTACTGGTTGGTGATTCTTTAGGAATGGTACTGCAAGGTAAACCTGATACCTTGCCTGTAAGTGTAGAAGATATTGCCTACCACACCCGCAGTGTGCGTGCTGGCAGCCCGAACTCATTACTGATGGCCGATATGCCATTTATGAGCTATAGCACTCCTGAGCAAGCTTGTGAAAGCGCCGCTGAGCTGATGCGTGCGGGGGCCAACATGGTCAAGCTGGAAGGCGGAGCCTGGCTGGCCGAAACCATTACCAAATTAACTGAACGTGCCGTACCGGTTTGTGCCCACTTGGGCCTGACTCCACAGTCAGTCAATATTTTCGGCGGTTATAAAGTGCAAGGTCGTAACTCCGACCACGCTGAGCAGATGGTAAAAGATGCTATCTTGTTAAAAAATGCCGGGGCACAGATCATTTTACTGGAATGTGTTCCTGCGAGCCTGGCTGAACGCATCACCAAAGCGGTAGAAGTGCCGGTGATAGGTATCGGTGCCGGTAATACGACTGATGGCCAGATCCTGGTTATGCACGATATGTTTGGTATTTCAGCTAATTACATGCCACGTTTTTCGAAAAACTACTTGGCCGAAACCGGTGACATGCGTACTGCCGTGACGAAATACCGAGAAGACGTTGAAGCCGGGGTTTTCCCAGCCCAACAGCACACCTTTGAGTAAGGAATAAAAGATGCAAACATTTGCCGAGATCGCCCCGCTCAGAGAGCAGATCCGCTTATGGCGTCGTGAAGGCCGTCGTATCGCTTTCGTTCCAACCATGGGCAATCTTCATGACGGTCACCTGACTCTGGTTCGTAAAGCTCGTGAGCAAGCGGATGTCGTTGTTGTCAGTATTTTTGTTAACCCGATGCAGTTTGACAAAGCTGATGATCTGAATAACTACCCCCGTACCCTGGAAAATGATCTGGCGAAACTGAACGGTGAAGGGGTTGAGCTGGTATTTACCCCAACGCCAGAGATCATGTATCCACATGGGTTAGATAACCAAACCTTCGTTGATGTACCCGGCTTATCGCAAATACTGGAAGGCGCGTTGCGTCCTGGTCATTTCCGCGGTGTTGCCACCGTCGTGACCAAGCTGTTTAACATCGTCCAGCCAGACGTCGCCTGTTTTGGCGAAAAAGACTTTCAACAACTGGCCCTTATCCGTCAGATGGTGACAGATATGGCGATGGACGTTGAAGTTATCGGTGTGCCGACAGTCCGTGAAATGGATGGCCTGGCAATGAGTTCTCGCAATGGCTACCTGACCGTTGACGAGCGTCAGCGCGCGCCGGTACTGGCCCGTACCATGCGCTGGATCAGCAGTCAGATGCGCGGCGGCCGGACCGATTACGCAGAGCTTATCGTTGATGCCAATGATCAGCTGCGTGCCGCGGGCCTGCAACCGGATGAAAGCTACATCCGCGATGCCGTAAACCTGCAAGCTATCACCGAGGAAACCCAACAGGCGGTGATCCTGATGTCGGCTCAATTAGGTAAAGCACGCCTGATTGATAACCTGGTTGTCGATCTGACGCCGCCGCAACCGGCAGCTACCGAGTAACCTGCGGGATCTGTTTAGCAAAAAGGCCCAGCTCGATGAGCTGGGCCTTTTTGATCGCACCGAATATACTCTTTCTCCCGTCCCCCTATGTAGCTGTTCAGCTCTAAGCTATTTCGTTCAAGAGCAAAGAGAAAGCGCAGAGTTTATAAGTATAAATGAGCACTTTCGATGCCGATATTGGACGAAATAGCAATGAGATAAATAGTTACTACGAGCGTAGGCCGATACCGCGTGATATCAGGTAATGAGCAACGCCATACAGGAATGTGATAAAGACAGTTAATACCCCGAACGATGTCACGATCCCGACATCAGAGACGCCTAAGAAACCATAACGGAATGCATTGACCATATAAACGATCGGGTTCAGCTTCGATACCCCTTGCCAGAATTCCGGCAACAGGCTGATCGAATAAAACACCCCGCCGAGATAGGTCAGTGGCGTTAGCACAAAGGTCGGAATGATGCTTATATCGTCAAAGGTCTGAGCATATATCGCATTAATTAGCCCGCCCAGCGCAAACACAATCGATGTCATCAGCACTGTCGCGACAATCACCCCAAAATGAGCAATATTCAGATCGACAAACAGCAGTGAAACAACCGTCACGATAAAGCCGACGATCAAACCACGCAGTACCCCGCCGCCAATGTAACCGGCAATAATGACGTAATTCGGCACCGGGGCGACTAACAGCTCTTCAATATTATGCTGAAACTTGGCACTGAAGAATGACGAGGCGACATTCGAATACGAGTTAGTGATCACCGACATCATGATCAGGCCCGGCACGATGTATTCCATATAGCTGAAGCCGTTCATCTCACCGATACGGCTCCCGATCAGATTACCAAATATAATGAAATACAGTGTCATCGTGATCGCTGGCGGTACCAGTGTCTGCACCCAAATGCGGGTAAAACGGTGTACTTCTTTGGTGATCAGGCTTTGGAAAGCAATCCAGTACTGCTGCCTCATGATCGCTCTCCTTTACTGTGTGCCACCAGGGTAACAAATAACTCTTCCAGCCGGTTGGCCTTGTTCCGCATTGAAACCACGTCAATGCCTTGTGCCGTTAGCTGACCAAACAGCTGGTTCAGACCGGTCCCTTTATGGATATCGATCTCCAGGGTGTGGTTATCCGGCATTTTCCAGCTCACGCCATCAAGCTGCGGCTTATGGCCATTGAGCTGGATATCCAGAACAAAGGTTTCCACTTCCAGCTTGCCGAGCAGATCTTTCATGGTGGTATGTTCAATCAGCTCACCATGATTAATAATGCCAATATTGCGGCATAGCATTTCCGCTTCTTCAAGATAGTGAGTGGTCAGAATGATGGTCACCCCCTGACGATTGATCTCGCGCAGGAATGTCCACATTGAGCGGCGTAATTCAATATCAACCCCGGCGGTTGGCTCATCCAGGATCAATAACTTAGGCTCATGCATTAATGCACGGGCAATCATTAACCGGCGCTTCATGCCCCCCGACAGGCTACCTGCCCGCTCATGGCGCTTGCCCCAGAGATCAAGTAGTGAAAGATACTTTTTAGCCCGTTCTCTGGCTAATGATTTTTCCACACCGTAATAACCGGCCTGGTTAACCACTATCTGCTCTACCGTTTCAAACTGATTGAAGTTAAATTCCTGTGGCACCAGACCCAGTTGATTTTTGGCTTCAACCAGCTGGGTATCCAGATCATAGCCAAAGACCTTCACATTGCCCGATGTCTTGTTAACTAACGAACTTATAATCCCTATGGTGGTCGACTTACCAGCACCATTGGGGCCAAGCAGTGCAAAAAAATCACCCTGCTCGACAGATAAGCTCATATTTTTCAGCGCAATAACGCCGCCTTTATAGGTTTTACTTAAATTTGATATTTCTAATGCGTTCATAAACTGCAATATTAATGTTAGAAAAATTACAACTAATCCGATTTGCTATTAGCCCAGCTTGTGTATAGTAAGACATCTATCAGATTAAGGCATCATCATGGCAGATATTAAGCAGTTATTCGCAAATAATCTCTCTTGGTCAGAGAACATTAAGGAAGAAAAGCCAGAGTTCTTTTCTCATCTGGCAGAAGCACAATACCCAGAATATCTCTGGATTGGTTGTTCAGATAGCCGGGTGCCGGCAGAGCGCCTGACCGGTCTGGATTCAGGTGAGCTGTTCGTTCACCGCAATGTGGCCAACCAGGTCGTCCATACCGATTTAAACTGTCTGTCAGTGGTTCAATACGCCGTTGACGTCCTGAAGGTCAAACATATTATTGTCTGCGGCCACTATGGGTGCGGGGGGGTAACAGCGGCAATTGAAAATCCGCCCTTAGGGCTGATCAATAACTGGCTGCTGCACATCCGTGATTTATATCTAAAGCATCGCAGCGACCTGGGCTCACTATCCCGTGAAGAGTGGGATAATAAACTGTGTGAAATCAATGTTGCCACGCAGGTCTATAATCTGGGCAACTCCACCATCATGCAGCAAGCCTGGGAGCGTGGTCAGGATATTACCATTCATGGCTGGATCTACGGGATCGATGATGGCATCCTCCGCGATCTTGGGGTCAACGCAACCAGTCGGGAATCACTGGAAGTCACCTACCAAGCAGCCATGTCAGCACTACTCGTTCCGAAATTATCATAAGCCAATAAAAAAGCGACCTCCGGTCGCTTTTTTATATCTTACTCTTCCAGCGGTACAACTCTGCCAATGAAAGGTAAATGACGGTATTTCTGCGCGTAGTCTATCCCCACGCCGACCACGAACTCATCAGGGATCACAAAACCAAACCAGTCAACCTTCACATCCACTTCACGGCGCTCAGGCTTATCAAGCAGAGTACAGATACGAATAGAATTTGGCTCACGCAAGGACAGAATTTCACATACTTTATGCAAGGTATTACCGGTATCGATAATATCTTCCACCAGCAGAACATCTTTACCTTTTATGTCATCATCCAGATCTTTCAGGATACGGACATCACGGTTACTTTCCATGGTATTGCCGTAACTTGATGCCGTCATGAAGTCTACTTCATGAGGTAGTTCAATGGCACGTGCCAGATCGGCCATAAAAACAAAAGAGCCACGTAACAAACCCACCATCACAAGGTTTTCAGACCCCTTGTAACACTCGGTAATTTGCCTTCCTAACTCTTTTACTCGTGCCTGAACATCCTGCTCAGAAATCATTACTTCAACGGTATGTTTCATCTTTTTCTCCATCAGTACGGCCGCGCCAGCCGTCTGTAGGCTACACATCACAACGAAGCCATATTCTAACACTCATTCAGCGTAATAGTTATTTTATAGATAGTGTCAATTATTCGACACACTTCTCTCAAGTAAAATTTGATGCATATCCATTGCTGCTGTAAAGTTAAACAAAAATAGAAATACATAAAACTTATAAATACTTACGGCTAGGGAACAAGCAACTATGGATACGCTAGTAAAGAAAACCCGCACTCGTTTGTCTCCGGAAAAAAGGAAACAACAACTCCTCGATTTTGCCTTAGACGTCTTCGCCCGACGTGGTATTGGCAGAGCCGGACATGCCGATATTGCTGAAATGGCAAACGTGTCGGTTGCCACGGTGTTTAACTACTTCCCGACCCGAGAAGCATTAGTCGAGCAGGTGCTTGTTCAGGTAGAAAACCGTTTCAGCCAACTGCTGACACAATGCCTGGAAGACCACAATACCAGCCTTCATGCCCGTTTAACCGGTATTACCCATAATCTGATTGATACCGTTATCGAGCAGCAAGACTGGCTGAAGGTATGGTTTGAGTGGAGTACCTCGGTACGCGAAGAAATCTGGCCGAAGTATATAAGTGAGAACAAAAGCAGCCTCAAGCGTGTTACTGAAATCTTTGCTAACGGGATTGAAAAAGGTGAACTCGCCGCAGATAAAACGCCTGATGATCTGGCACATCTGCTGCTTGGGATTTGTTATATTCTTTACCTTCAGGTCAACCGCCATCCGGATCAGGAAAAAATGCGTGAACAGGCACAAAGCTATCTCAATACCGTTTATCCGATGTGACAGATTTCATCAACATTAAATGTTATTAAAAAGGCCAACATCATGTTGGCCTTTTTATTTTTAAACAAAACGCTACCAGTGCTAGCAAGCAGTCGCAAATACCACTGGATCATGCGGTTCAATGTTGACCGCAACTTTATCGCCAATCTGGAGGATCAAGTGTGAATTGACCACTAAACTATGGCCCTGAAAATCCACCGTATAACGGCAGTTATCACCCATGAACTGTTGTTCGATGATCACCCCTTCGCCATTATTCTCGCGCTGCACTTTTAAATTCTGCGGGCGCAATAACCATTCAACATTCGTATCCTGGCAATAATGATGGTCAGACTGGAATTCAATATCACCGAATGGCGTGAATAAATGACGGTCATTTTTCACCGTCGCAGGCAGGTAAGAGCCCGTGCCTAAGAACTCTGCAACAAAACGGCTGCTCGGACGGTAATACAGATCAGTCGCACAACCAAATTGTTCAATCACGCCATTATTCATTACGGCTAAACGATCGGCAAAAGCAAAGGCTTCTTCGCGGCTGTGGGTCACGAAAATCGCTGTCACACCTTGCGCTTTAAAGATCTGGCGAATATCACGGATCAAACCATAGCGCACCTGAGTATCAATATTCGAAAACGGCTCATCCAGTAAAATCAGATCAGGCTCGCATGCCAGTGCACGGGCAATCGCGACCCGCTGTTGCTGACCACCCGACAGCTGATGCGGATAGCGGTCATCGAGACCGGTTAAATGAACCAGCTCCAGCATTTGCTGAATTTTGGCCTTAACCCGTGCTGGCTCCCAGTCTCGCAGACCAAATGCAATATTTTCGGCCACCGTCAGGTGGGGAAATAACGCATAATCCTGGAAAATCATCCCAATTTTTCGCTTTTCTGGCGGTAGCCAGGTTGTGGCATCAACAATGGTCCGGCCATTGATATGCATTTCACCACTTTCCAATGGCAACAAGCCGGCTATCGCCTTGAGCAAGGTTGTTTTGCCGCAACCACTTGCCCCCAGCAGACAGACGATTTCGTTCTCTTCGACAGGCAGCGAAAGGTTCCGTAATACCGCCTGACCGTTATATCGGCACGTTAAGTTATGAACGGATAATGCACTATTCATCAGTGTTTCTGCTCCAAAGAACGGTTAACCATCACCAGTGGGATCAAGCCAACAAAGACCAATAAAATCGCAGGCAGAGCCGCAAGCTCTAACTGTTCATCTGAGGCGAAGTTAAAGACATAGGTTGCTAATGTTTCAAAATTAAAAGGACGAAGCAGCAAAGCCGCGTTCAGCTCTTTCATTGATTCAATAAACACCAGCAAACCCGCAATCAGGCAACCGCGACGAATCAACGGTAAATGCACGCGACGCAGCATTGCCGTTGAGGCATAACCCATGGTTTTCGATGCCATGTCTAATGACGGCGGGATCTTGGCTAAACTGCTTTCTATGCTGCCGATAGCGACGGCTGCAAAACGGACAACAAAGGCAAAAATAATGGCAAATATCGTCCCGGAAAACACCAGTCCCGGACGGCCTAAATCAAGAAAACGCGACACATCATTCAACAAATGATCAACCGATGTCAGCGGGATCATCACCCCGATGGCTAACACCGTTCCCGGCACCGCATAACCGAGTGATGCGATCCGCGTCGGCACGACAGAATATTTATGAGCATCCAGCCGGCGGTAGAAGTTAACAATCAAAGCCAGAACAACCGCAAACGAAGCTGCGACAAGCGAAACGAATAAACTGTTTACACTGTACTGCTGGAATTCAGCCGTCCAGCTCTGTGCAAAATAGTGCCAGGCATAATAAGCCAGCTGCGTCAGAGGAAAAGCAAAAGCAAACCCCACCAAGCCCCAACACCACGCTATTGCCAGCCATTTTTTCATGCCCGATAGCTGATAGCGCACATCGTCGCCGTGCTCAGATTGCTGCTGGAATAGTTTCTGTTTGCGACGACTAAAACGCTCGGCACTGATCAGCAGAAAAACCACCAGCAGCATAATGGCTGATATTTTAGCGGCCGCATTTAAATTGGAATAACCCAGCCAGGTGTCATATACCGCCGTCGTCAATGTATTCAGCGCAAAATAGCTGACGGTTCCGAAATCACCCAGCGTTTCCATAGCAACCAGCGATATCGCAACCGCAATTGACGGACGTGCTAAAGGCAGTGAAATACGACGGAAACTTTCCCACGGCGAGCAACGCAACAGTCTTGCCGATTGCAGCAAGGTGACGCTCTGCTCCATAAATGCCGTTCGGGCTAACAGGTAAATATAAGGATAGAGAACCAATGCCAGTATCAGACAAGCACCGCCTAACGAACGAATATCTGGGAACCAGTAGTCATGCGTGCTTTGCCAGCCAAAAAAGTCACGCAGAAAAATTTGTATAGGCCCGGCGTAGTCAAACCAGTCGGTATAGATGTAACCGATGATATATCCTGGCATTGCCAGAGGCAGCACTAAGGCCCACTGAAGAATTTTTTCGCCAGGAATTCGGCACATTGCCATGATCCAGGCCGCCGGCAAACCAAAAGCCAAGGCCAGCACGACGGTACCGGTTACCAGCCAGAAGGTATTGGCGGTATAGGTGCCCATTACCGTGCTCATTAAATGAGAGAACACTTCATCGGATTCTCCCATCGCGGTATAGAAGATGGCTAAAATGGGAAAAACCAGCAGCAGAGATAATACCCAGCCACTGGTTTGCCAAAACATATATTTTTCTTTCATTGCCTACTACTTAATACCTTTTGCAACACATTGATTGTCTCAGAACAACACTGAATCAGACTTTGAATGCCCCGCTATACTCTGCAACTCTTGCGAGATAGTGACACTATTTTTTAGTAAGTGAAACTACCACAACTCATTGGAAAAGATATTTGGCTTAAAACAAAAAAGGGGCTTTATGCCCCTTTTATTTACAACTTATAGATCAAACTTCACTTCATCCAGAAGCTTGATGGCGGCACTGTGGTACTCAGCCACTTTTTCCAGCGAGAGCTTGTCTGCGTTGAAGTCACCCCAGGAAGCCACCAGCTCAGAACGTTTCACGCCTGCTTTTACCGGGTACTCATAGTTAACTTCCGCGTACATTTGCTGTGCTTTATCGTCCGTCAGGAACTCCATTAACTTCTGGGCATTTTCTTTGTTTGGCGCATATTTGGCCATCGCCATACCACTGACGTTAACGTGAGTACCGTTCGCTTTCTGTCCTGGGAATTCAATGTAAACAGACTCAGCCCACGGCTTTTGCTTCTCGTCGTTGATCATCTTGCCAAGGTAATAGCTGTTACCAATAGCCAGATCACACAGCCCTTCTTTAACCGCTTTCACCTGAGCGCGATCGTTACCTTGCGGCTTACGTGCCAGGTTGGCTTTAACGCCTTCCAGCCACTCTTTTGCTTCCGCTTCACCATAGTGGGCGATCATAGAAGAAACCAATGAAACATTGTACGGGTGCTTACCTGAGCGGGTACAGATTTTACCTTTCCACTCAGGGTTCGCTAAATCGGTATAATCAAAATCTGCAGGCAGGTGACCGACGCGATCACGGGATGCGTAAACATTACGTGTGCGTAGTGTCAGGGCAAACCACTCATCTTCAGAGTCGCGGTATTGTGCAGGAACATTAGCTTCAATGACTTTGCTATCAACTGACTGAACCAACTGCTTATCAGACAGTTCAACCAAGCGGCTGATATCGGTTGTCAGCACAACATCTGCCGGGCTGTATTCGCCTTCTTGCTGGAGCTTTTCCGTCAGGCCAGTTTTGGCAAACTTTACATTTACTTTAATGCCGGTTTCCTGAGTGAACTCTTTGAACATAGGCTCAACCAGGAAAGGCTGACGGTAAGAGTAAACATTCACTTCTTCGGCAGCAGTCGCTACCTGAGGCACAGCCAAACCAAACAAAATTGCCGAAGCCAACAGCTTTTTCATCGAATAAACCCTCTAACGCAAAATGGAATGATAATAGTTATCAATATCACTCAATTATACTGAAGCACTTCGACAAAACAATGCGCCAGAACAAAAAAAACAAAAAAAACGCTGCCAACTGGCAGCGCTTTCTTAAAGTTGTGAGCAAAATATATGTTACTCGTTTCTTAGTTTCTACTCTCTCGTTCGATGAAGTGAATTTATTTCACGCTGACAAACTCAGGGTAAGCATCAATACCGCAGTCATGTAAATCCATACCTGCCAGCTCTTCTTCTTCCGTTACCCGGATACCCATAGTCACTTTCAGCACTCCCCATAATGCAAGACTTGCCGCAAATACCCAGCCAAAGATGACTACCGCACCGAGTAGCTGAGCACCAAATGTTGCGTCCGCATTGCTAAATGGCACGACCATCAGGCCGAATAAACCACATACTCCGTGCACTGAAATTGCACCGACCGGATCATCAACTTTTACTTTATCAAAAGCGATGATACTGAATACAACCAACACACCCGCAACGACACCAATACTCACGGCAGCCATAGGTGATGGCGACAGTGGATCAGCGGTAATCGCAACCAGCCCCGCCAACGCACCATTTAGCACCATGGTTAAATCGGCTTTACCCCAGGTTGTTTTACATACCGCTATCGCGGCTATCGCACCTGCAGCCGCCGCGGCGTTGGTGTTTAAGAAAATCTGACCAACCGCTGTTGCATTTTCAAAGTCAGATAACATCAACTGCGAACCGCCGTTAAAACCGAACCAGCCAAACCACAGGATAAACGTACCCAATGTTGCCAGTGGCATATTTGAACCCGGGATCGGGTGGACGGAACCGTTCTTACCGTATTTACCTTTACGGGCACCTAGCAATAACACTCCCGCTAAAGCAGCTGCGGCACCAGCCATGTGGACGATACCTGAGCCGGCAAAGTCGCTGAAACCCGCTACAGACAGAAAGCCGCCGCCCCAGGTCCAGTAACCTTCCATTGGGTAGATAAATGCCGTAAAAATGATAGCGAAAAGGAGGAACGACCATAATTTCATTCGTTCAGCAACAGCACCGGATACCACGGACATCGCGGTTGCAACAAAGACCACCTGGAAGAAGAAATCAGATTCCAGCGAGTGATCGGCGCCTTCGGCCTGGCTGCCAATTAAGGCTCCAATGGAGGGTAACCAGCCGCCTTCCCCGTTCTCGAGGTACATGATGTTATAGCCGACAATCAAATACATGGTGCAGGCGATCGCATACAGGCAAAAGTTTTTAGTCAGAATTTCAGTCGTATTTTTAGATCGCACCAAACCCGCTTCGAGCATGGCAAACCCGGCCGCCATCCACATCACCAGCGCCCCTGACATCAAGAAAAAGAATGTATCGAGCGCATAACGCAACTCTGTTACCGTCGTTGTTAGTTCCATTGTCGTCTTCCTCTGTAACCACTAGATTTGTATTTATTCCATTACGTAAGAACAATGCTTAAAGCGCTTCGAGATCTGTCTCACCGGTACGGATACGCACTGCATGTTCCAGGTCATAAACAAAAATTTTGCCGTCACCAATTTTCCCTGTCTGTGCCGCCTTAGTGATTGCCTCAACAATGGCATCAAGGTTCTCGGCCTGAGTCGCTATCTCCAGCTTTACCTTCGGCAAGAAATCGACCTGATATTCAGCGCCGCGATATAGCTCGGTATGCCCTTTCTGACGGCCAAATCCTTTAACCTCAGAGACTGTCATCCCCTCAACGCCAACATCCGATAGTGCTTCACGAACATCATCCAGCTTGAAAGGTTTAATAATTGCATTAATCAATTTCATCGCCTGCTCCTTTAATTCAAATTCCTTATGATTGACACAAGTTAAGTAACAAGCTTTATGCCAAGTTTTAAAGCTATTAAATTTCAGCAACTTAAATAAAATAAAACGAGGAAACGAAAAAGGCCGCACCATATCGGTGCGGCCTTTTCACTGAAACGATGCAAAAAGAAGAGAATTCAGGAAACCTATTAAAAGCGAGTCACGAATGCACGCCATGCATGCAAAACCTGCTCAAGATCTTCAAAACCACACAACGACATACTCTCTTCGTCATAAAAATGCATGTCTTCATCAAACTCATCATCTTGTTCTGAAAACATGCAGTTAGCCTGTACTAAAGCTTCGTTATCCTGCAGTACCAGCGAGAGGTCTTCTCCCAGCAAACGCCATTCTTTGGTGCTATTTTTTAGCGCACCAATCTGGGCCTCTATCGTATCCATCTTATCAAAGTCTTTACCGACCTCTTCCAGCAACCAGCGCCCCAGTGCTTCATGGCCCATCGAAAAAATCACATGATAGCTACCGTCCAGGGTATTTTTCTTAAATTCGTAGTCCATAGCTATCCTCAAAATCTGGTAGTGTAATGTGTGTTGAAGTTCGCACATTTTCAGGATCTGAACCAATAATGCAACTAAATGCGACCATTGCGCGGCAAATCGTTGAGCGCACCATGAAGATCATTAAATATTCCGTCAATGTCATGGATGATCAAGGACGGATCATCGGCTCCGGCGATCCTTCTCGCCTCAACCAACGTCACGAGGGTGCCATTCTCGCTTTAAACGATAACCGTATTGTCGAAATTGATCAGGCGACTGCGCAGCAACTGAAAGGAGTTAGGCCAGGGATCAATCTACCGATAATATTTCAGGATCAAGCTATCGGGGTGGTCGGAATTTCAGGCGATCCCAGTGCGATTCACAATTATGGCGAATTGGTCAAGATGACCGCCGAATTGATCGTCGAACAAGCCGCTTTAATGGCACAGATTCAATGGAATAAACGTCACCGGGAAGAGTTGGTATTACAGCTGATCCAGGGGACGGCACTCAATGAGAACCAACTTTTATCGATTGCGGAGCGACTAGAGCTCGATCTCTCCCAGCCTCGTATCGCCGCCATTGTTAAAGTTTACCCGACCAAAGGGGAAATTTTATCCTTGGAACATATTCAGCGGTTGGTCCACCTTCTCGAGTATCCAGAACGCGATAACCTGGTTGGGATCGCTTCAGTCTCCATGAATGAAGTGGTGGTGCTGAAACCGATCACTTTAGATGCTAACGGCTGGTCCCGTTCATTAGAGCAAAAACGCGTTCATAAGCTGATAACGCGGATAGCGAAAGAAGGTAACTTCCGTATTCGCATTGCACTGGGAGACTATTTTCCTACATTGCAGGGGCTCTCTCGCTCTTTCATGACCGCCAAAGCAACATTAGAAGCCACAACATACCATAACGATCCAAGCAGCCACGATCCAAGCCATCATGATCGAAGTAAACATAGCAGCAATACCAATGAAGTGCTGTTTTATCAAGATCACATCTTACCGGTATTACTCAGTGGCTTAAAACATGACCCATGGCGTCATGAGTTATTAAACCAGCCGAGGGTACAATTAGAACATCACGATCCTCGTGGTGTACTGCTCAAAACCTTGAAGACATTTTTCGCCCAAAATTGTGACTTAGCTCAAACCTGCGAGAGCCTTCATATTCACCGAAATACCCTGCGTTATCGGATAGAAAAGATAGAACAAATAACCTCCTTATCTTTCAGTAAGATACCTGACAAAACAAGGTTGTATCTCGCACTAATCAATTGACCCTGGAAAATATCAAATTGTGCAATTGCACAATTTGACGATTCTAACCTTCATTTTATTTGTCATCTTGCCTAAAGCATCGTCTCCCCTAACTCAGTACAGTTGCCTCCACTCAAACACACTGTGTTTATCGACATATTTCACTCACTATGGATAAGCGAAGATGATGGTAGAAGTCTCAACCCTCGGTGCTCTGGCCGCATTAATTGTTGCAATCAGTTTGATCTTAAAGAAAGTTCCCCCCGCTTACGGCATGATCATCGGCGCCCTGGTCGGTGGTATTGTCGGTGGCGTATCACTGACTGACACCGTCAGCCTAATGATTGGCGGTGCTCAGGGCATCGTCACTGCAGTGCTGCGCATTCTCGCCGCCGGTGTGCTGGCTGGGGTATTGATTGAATCTGGCGCGGCAACGTCGATAGCTGAAACCATCGTGAAAAAAGTCGGTGAAACCCGTGCCCTGCTTGCACTCGCTGTCGCCACCATGATCCTAACGGCTGTCGGCGTCTTTGTTGACGTTGCCGTTATTACTGTTGCACCTATTGCCTTAGCAATCGCACGTCGTGCTGATCTATCGAAAATGGCGATTCTACTTGCGATGATTGGTGGTGGTAAGGCCGGTAACGTAATGTCACCCAATCCAAATGCCATTGCCGCAGCCGATGCCTTCAATGTTCCGCTGACATCCGTCATGATGGCAGGTGTTATTCCCGGTTTATGCGGGTTAGTTCTCGCCTATTTCATTGCCAAAAAGCTCGTTAACAAAGGCACTAAAGTACAAGAATATGAGGTCGTCGCGGTTGATCATAGTCGCCTGCCTAAGTTTTCCGCTGCCATTGTGGCACCTTTAGTCGCTATCGCACTGCTTGCGCTACGTCCAATTGCTGGCATTAATGTTGATCCGCTTATTGCGTTGCCTTTAGGCGGTCTGATGGGGGCTGTTATGATGGGGCGTTTTCGTGATACCAACCATTTTGCAGTCTCTGGCCTGAGCCGTATGGCGCCCGTTGCAGTCATGCTCTTAGGTACCGGTACTCTGGCAGGCATTATTGCCAATTCTGGTCTGAAAGGCGGCCTGATTGACATCCTTACCGCATCGGGTCTGCCGTCTTATCTACTGGCGCCAATCTCCGGTGCCATGATGTCGCTGGCCACTGCATCGACAACAGCAGGTACAGCGGTTGCATCAAGTGTCTTTAGCCATACCATCCTTGAATTAGGTGTGCCCGCATTGGCTGGTGCTGCAATGATCCATGCAGGTGCAACCGTGGTTGACCATATGCCGCACGGCAGTTTCTTCCATGCCACAGGTGGTGCTGTTCACATGGACATTAAAGAACGTTTAAAACTGGTTCCTTACGAATCTGCGGTCGGTCTGATGATTGCCGTCGTTTCCACTCTTATTTTTGGTGTCTTTGGTCTGTTCGTTTAAGAGGCTTACTGCTATGAAAATTGTTATTGCACCTGATTCTTATAAAGAAAGCCTGACGGCAATGGAAGTCGCGACGGCGATTGAAGCGGGCTTCCGTCAGGTACTGCCCGATGCCGAATATTATAAACTGCCGATGGCTGACGGCGGTGAAGGCACGGTTCAGTCTCTGGTTGATGCAACCAACGGCACCGTTATTGAGTGCCCGGTAACGGGGCCGATGGGCGAACCGGTACAAGGTTTCTATGGCCTGATGGGCGATGGTAAAACAGCTATCATTGAAATGGCTGCTGCGTCTGGCCTGCATCTTGTACCAACCGAGCAGCGTAACCCCTTGCAAACGACCACTTATGGTACTGGCGAGCTGATCAAAGCGGTACTCGCTCAGGGGGTCGAGCATATTATTGTCGGGATCGGCGGTAGCGCGACCAACGATGGCGGTATTGGCATGGCACAAGCCCTTGGTATTCGCATGCTTGATGCTGATGGTAAAGAAATTGGCTATGGTGGTGGCGCACTGGCTCGCCTGAATACGATCGATATGTCCGGTTTAGACCCTCGTCTGGCAGACGTAAAACTCGAAGTGGCTTGCGATGTCGATAACCCCCTTTGTGGTCCTAAAGGTGCTTCGCATGTCTTTGGCCCGCAAAAAGGTGCAACACCAGAAATGGTCGAGCAGCTCGACGCCAACCTGGCCCGTTATGCAGAAATCATCAACCGCCAACTCGGGCGTGACGTAAAAGACATGGCAGGGGCGGGAGCTGCCGGAGGATTAGGTGCCGCACTGCTTGGTCTGCTACAAGCCAGCCTGCGCCCGGGAATAGACATTGTCATGGATGCGGTTAACCTGAGTGATATAGTGGCAGATGCCGATCTTGTGATCACCGGTGA
This sequence comes from Photobacterium sp., assembly GCF_033720175.1. Taxonomy (GTDB): domain Bacteria; phylum Pseudomonadota; class Gammaproteobacteria; order Enterobacterales; family Vibrionaceae; genus Photobacterium. The sequence goes on along the minus strand of NZ_JAWWDA010000015.1, from coordinate 123,202 downwards.
AGGGCGGATCGACAGCCAGACGATTCACGGTAAAACACCGATCGGTATTGCTCGTACCGCGAAAAAATTTCACCTTCCGGTGATCGCCATTGCGGGCTGTGTGTCGCGAGACAGCAATGTCGTGTATGACCACGGTATTGATGCCGTCTTCAGTGTCGTTCCTCGTGCCATGGCACTGAGTGATGCTCTGAACGAGGCCGCTTTCAATGTCCAGATGACTGCGCGTAATGTCGCAGCCATGTTTATGGTCGGGAAAAGGTAACCATTCAGTTTCGAGTTTCGAGTAACTAATGATAACCCCCACATAAAGAAAAAGAGCAAGCTCACCGCTTGCTCTTTCTTATTACATGGCCTCGGAACGGATCAATATGATGACGAAACAAAGAATGTCTCGGATCCAGCAACTCGTCCCTCGCCTCTGTTACCTCTACACTGCCGTCTGGATAATCACATCATCCGCTTTCTTGGTATAGCTTTCCATACGATGGAAATTCAAGTAACGGTAGGTATCAGCGGCTGTTGCATCAATCTGCTTCGCATACTCCAGGTACTCTTCCATGGTTGGAATACGACCAAGGATCGCCCCCACGGCCGCAAGTTCAGCAGAAGAAAGATAGACATTGGCTCCCGTACCCAATCGATTCGGGAAGTTGCGCGTTGATGTCGACATCACGGTCGCGTTATCGGCAACACGCGCCTGATTACCCATGCAGAGCGAACAACCCGGGGTTTCAATACGCACCCCGGCACGGCCAAAGATACCGTAGTAACCTTCTTCGGTGAGCTGATCTCTATCCATCTTGGTTGGCGGAGCCACCCATAGGCGGGTCTCTAACTGGCCGCCGAATTTCTCAAGCAACTTACCTGCGGCACGGAAGTGACCGATATTGGTCATGCAAGAGCCGATGAACACTTCATCAATCTGTGTTCCCTGAACATCAGACAGCAGACGCGCATCATCCGGATCGTTTGGCGCACAAAGAATCGGCTCTTTGATATCAGCCAAATCAATGTCGATAACGTGTGCGTATTCCGCGTCTTTGTCAGCTTCCATTAGCTCAGGATTAGCCAACCACTCTTCCATTGCCGTAACACGACGCTCGATAGTACGACGATCGCCGTAACCTTCAGCGATCATCCACTTCAACATCACGATGTTGGAGTTCAGGTATTCCGTAATCGATTCTTCAGACAGCTTCACGGTACAACCTGCCGCACTACGCTCAGCGGATGCATCAGACAGCTCAAAGGCCTGTTCAACCGTCAGGTGTTCAACACCTTCAATTTCCAGTACCCGGCCAGAAAATTCATTAATCTTACCCGCCTTCTCTACGGTCAACAGCCCTTGCTGAATCGCGTAATAAGGAATGGCATGCACTAAATCACGCAGGGTAATACCTTCTTGCATTTCACCTTTAAAGCGAACCAAGATAGATTCAGGCATATCAAGCGGCATCACACCGGTTGCCGCAGCAAATGCTACTAAACCAGAACCGGCAGGGAATGAAATACCCAGCGGAAAACGGGTATGTGAATCACCACCGGTACCGACGGTATCAGGCAGTAGCATACGGTTTAGCCATGAGTGGATAACACCGTCACCCGGACGGAGTGATACACCACCACGGTTCATAATGAAATCCGGTAGCGTATGGTGAGTCTTCACATCAATGGGTTTAGGGTAAGCCGAGGTATGGCAGAAAGACTGCATGGTTAGGTCGGCAGAGAAACCCAGACACGCCAGGTCTTTCAGTTCATCGCGGGTCATAGGCCCGGTGGTATCTTGCGAACCCACCGTTGTCATCTTGGGTTCACAGTAGGTGCCGGGACGAACGCCTTCAACACCGCAGGCTTTACCCACCATTTTCTGCGCTAAACTATAACCTTTACCGGTATCTGCTACCTCGCTCGGACGGCGGAATACTTCAGAAGCAGGAAGAGAAAGTGACTGGCGCGCACGATCTGTCAGGCCACGCCCGATGATCAGCGGAATACGGCCACCAGCCCGGACTTCATCAATCAGTACATCGGTTTTCAGTTCAAACGTCGAAACCACTTCATCGCTGCCGTGATGGCGAACTTCACCTTTAAATGGATAGACATCAATCACGTCACCCATATTCAGTGCAGTGACATCGACTTCGATAGGCAATGCGCCGGCATCTTCCATGGTATTAAAGAAGATAGGGGCAATCTTGCCGCCCAGCACATAACCACCGGCACGCTTGTTCGGTACATATGGAATGTCATCACCCATAAACCAAAGCACGGAGTTAGTCGCCGATTTACGCGATGAACCGGTACCCACAACGTCGCCCACGTAAACTAACTGGTGGCCTTTTTCTTGCAGCGCTGCAATTTGTTTAATGGGCCCAATTGAGCCTGGTTGATCCGGTTCAATGCCTTCACGGGCATTTTTTAGCATGGCTAAGGCGTGAAGTGGGATATCAGGACGCGACCAGGCATCCGGTGCCGGTGACAGATCATCGGTATTGGTTTCGCCCGTCACTTTAAACACGGTCAGGGTAATTTTTTCAGCCAGTTCCGGCTTAGACAGGAACCACTCAGCATCAGCCCATGACTGTATAACTTGCTTGGCGAAGTCATTACCCGCTTTAGCTTTCTCTTCGACATCATAGAAAGAGTCAAACATCAGCAGGGTGTGAGAAAGCGCCTTAACCGCAATAGGAGCAAGTTCGGCATCATCAAGCAGAGAGATAAGTGGTTCAATGTTATAACCACCCTGCATGGTGCCAAGAAGTTCTGCGGCTTTTTCTTTGCTAACAATAGGAGAGACTGCTTCACCTTGAGTGATGGCGGCTAAAAAGCCCGCTTTAACATAAGCAGCTTCATCTACGCCAGGCGGAATACGGTTTTCTAGCAGATCAAGCAGTGCAGACTCTTCACCTGCTGGCGGTGTTTTTAACAGCTCGACCAGATCGGCAACCTGCTCAGCATTTAAAGGCTGAGGGACAATCCCTTCTGCTGCACGCTCTTCGACGTGTTTACGGTAGGCTTCAAGCACGACATATTCCTCATATTACGGTTTAACCTTAATTGGTCAAACATCCTTGGAAGTGGTTTATCTCCTCTCATCATGCGCGCTGTATTGTTTCTCAAACTCAGATCCAAATGCGGGCAGAAGGAATCAAAACCGTTCGCTCACTTTACCAGTTTTAACTTAAAATTAAAATCCACTCTGTTTTTACAACATTCACATTTTCAGCTAATTAGCCGCGGCAATTCGGATATTCAGAACGCTCCGCCCAAAAACAGATAGAAAGAGTCAAAATTTTCTTCGGTTCGGCCATAGGCCAGAATTAACGGCCCCGCCGGGGTTTTAATACCGCTGAAAATACTACCCGCCCAGTATTTAGGCACTTCAGCAAAAGGTAACGAGTTATCATTGAATACCCCGCCCCATTCAACCGAGCCGCCAATATAGACCGGCGATTTGAACAGGCCAAAGTCATTATCCATCAGACGATAGCGATAGATGGCAGCAGAAAATATTTTGTTATTACCCGCCAGACTATTTTTCGGAATGCCTGACAGGTGTAAGAACCCTCCCAGCTCTGCCGGTTCCAGCTGCAGATCTTCATCCGATTTGACACGCCCGTATTCCGCTTTTCCCATAACAGTGTGGCGTTGATAGGTATAGGCTCCTTTCCATCGCGCCTCGGCCAGAAAGGCAATATCGCTGATTGATTCACCAAAATATTCAACGTTATCATCTGAAACAGCAAACTCTACTTTCAGTAAATTACCGTAGCTCGGCAAGCTATAATCATCCAGCGTGTCGAGGTTATAGCTAATATAGCCAACGTTGCTGCTGCGTGACAGGGTTCCTAATAGCTCACCAAAAAAGCCCGGGAAAGTCACATCACCGTCAATATAGCGATAGCCTAAGCGTACCTCCTGCCACAGTTCTGGCTGCCAGCCCAATGACGCATCCAGCGCTGTCTTCACATACTTTGCTGATATAAAGTCATCAATATCGGCTAACAAAGGCTCGGCTTCATTGAGCGCCAGGTTTTTATGGCTGATTTCATACTCTGCACCGAGCAAAGCAAACCATTCCTGATCGCTGATAAAGGGCAGATACATTTCAGTTGCCGCCCTTTTATCGGTACCGAATTCCAGCTCGGTTCGCCACTCGGCCCCCGCATCACTTAAGCCGGTGACATTAAATGCCACACCGATCGAATAATCCGTGGTGTTTTTAAAGTCATCTTCGAGCGCAAAACGTAAATCAACAAAGTTCGGCCCCCAGCTTTTTTCCTGAACATCCAGAGCCACGACATTTTTTCCGTGCTCTTGTTCAATGCTGTAATCAATCCGCTCGAATCGATCCAGAGCATAAAGATTACGAACGCTATCAGCGAGTTGTTCTGCACTGATTGTTGCTCCGGATTCGAGATCCAGCCGCTTAAGCAATGCCTCATCTGAATATTGGCTATAATTGGCAAGGCGAATTTCATCAACCCGCAGCTTATCGAAATGCTTCAACTGACGGCGGCGATGCTGTTTATTATCGATATAGGTCTGATAGGTTACCGAGCTGCCAAGCTGAGACAGCTGCTCTTTCATCGCCATCGTCGTATTATAGCCAATCTCATACGCTTCTGGCATTCGCTGAAAATCGATGGTTTTAATGCCCTGGGTATCGGGTCGGATCAAGAAATCCCGCTCACTGAGCAATGCGATCTGTTGCGTCACATTATTGCGAACCATAAAATCTGTCAGCTGATCCATCACGGCAAAGTAATTATTCAGCTCATCGCGGCGTTTAAAATCATTGCTGATATCGACCGCTATAATAATGTCGGCCCCCATCTCCTTTACCACCGAGATCGGTAAGTTATTGGTGATACCGCCATCAACCAGTAGCTGGTCGTTCAACGCCATTGGCGGTAAAATACCGGGAATAGACATGCTGGCTTGCATGGCCTCCGCTAAATCCCCTCTGGCCAATATCACCGGTTGTAAAGACTCAATATCACTGGCTACCGCCCGAAACGGGATCGCCAGCTGATCAAAACTCTCAAACTTAGGCAGCCCCCCTGACGTCGAGCGTAAAATCTCGCCCATTTTTTGCCCTTGAACAAAGCCTTTGGGCATTTTCAGTTCCCACAACCCAAAACCGATATCCGTCTTAATCTGAAAACGATCTTCCTGCTGCTTTTCCCTGACCCGACGGTCACTGCGCTCGACACGATCCTGATAGCCTGAACTCCAGTCCACGGTGTCAATAAAAGCTTCTATTTCATCAGCACTCATACCTGTCGCATACAAGCCTCCGACATAAGCTCCCATGCTGGTTCCGGCAATATAATCCACCGGAATATGCATTTCTTCCAGCGCTTTCAACACCCCGATATGAGCAGCCCCCTTCGAGCCGCCGCCACCAAACGCCACGCCAATTTTAGGCCTGTCATCCGCTAACGATTTAAAGGATAGCAACAGACAAAAAGTGATATTAATCACTAAAGTTATGTAACAAGTGGACCGATAAACACAGGAGTGCCGATTTTTCAGTGATGGATTCACAAATATCATTCTCTTTAAAATCCGTGAACTGAACACATACACCAATAAAATTAATTAATATCAATCACTTAATTAATTACAATAATATTAAGATTGGCATATTTGCAAATACTTCTTTAGCTGTTCAAATCGCCCTGAAGCGAAATAGCTACTTATTAATATCACAACAGACAAGTAACTCATCATTATGACGTTCAACCAACTAACCATAAAACAAAAGCTGATCTTTGCGATAGTGCTTGCCGTACTGGCTTCGACGGCCCTGGTCGGATTTATCAGCCAGAACCAAGCCCGTAATGTGGTCGAAGAACGATTATTAGCGTCCGAACTTCCAGCCACTTTGATCCAGATAAGAGAAACTATCGACAAAGAAATAGCGGTTATACAATCTGCTGCGGAGCAATTGGCCACTAACCGCTTTATTATCGAGTTCTATAATGGTGCCCGTTCACCTCAACAAGAAGCGCAACTAGTTCAGATTCTGAATGATATCAGAATTCAATATAACTTAGTCGACTCCTCTGTTGCTGATCGGAGCAGTAATCATTACTGGAACCAGGATGGATTTCTCCGCCGCCTCAATCAGCAACAGGATGGTTGGTTCTTTGATTATAAGAACAGTGGTGATGCCAAGATGCTAAATGTCTTTCGTGAAGCCAACGGTGACGTAAAACTCTTTGTGAACTTCCAGCAGCTTAATGGCCAAGGCATGTCAGGCTTGTCTAAATCATTAAATGAAATGGTCACGTTCATTAATCAGTTTCAACTGGAACAAAGTGGCTTTGTTTACCTTACCGATGCCGAAGGCATGATCCGCCTGCACAAAGACAGCGGGAAAATGGGTAAAACCGACCTGAACCAACTCTACGGCTCGGCTATTGCCCGCCAACTGCTAAACAAAGACAGCTTTAACTTTGCAGAATCTGAGGTCGGCGGACAAGCGACCCTGTTGGCGACCAGCTATATCCCTTCCATGGGCTGGTATATCGTTGCAGAACTCCCGAAAGAAGAAGCCTTTGCCGGCCTTAACCAGGCCCGAAACGAGATCATGATGTGGACGGCTGCTATCGCGGTCATTTTTGTTCTGCTCGCTATCTGGCTGGCCAGTAACATCACCCGTCCAATCGAACGCTTAGCCTCCGTGTTCAAAGATCTGGGTGAAGGCGAAGGTGATTTGCGTCACCGCATTGAGATTCAGGGTAAAGATGAAATTGCTCAGCTCGCAGAAGGCTTTAACAGCTTCATCGGCAAAATCCATTACTCGGTCAAAGAGGTCGCTGAAACGGGTAATGCCCTGCGTGAGGCCGCTGAATCGGTCGCGACTCAATCACAAATGACGCTTGATAATAGCCACAGCCAGCGCGACCGCACCATTCAGGTGGTTACCGCCATCAATCAGATGGGGGCGACCGTTAACGAGATAGCCGGTAATGCGGCCCAAGCCGCCGAGGCCGCGCATGGCGCTGAAGAAGCAACCAACAATGGCCAGGCTATTGTGACCCAGGCCAGAGATACCATTAATCAGTTATCGGGCGATGTCGAACAGGTCAGCGAAGTCATTGGCTCCCTGGCGAACAACACCCAGGCTATCGGCAGTATCTTAGATGTGATCCGTAGCATTTCAGATCAAACCAACCTGTTGGCGCTGAATGCTGCGATTGAAGCCGCCCGGGCCGGTGAGCAAGGGCGTGGTTTCGCCGTGGTTGCCGATGAAGTTCGCAGCCTGGCCAGCCGCACAGCAGATTCTACCGATGAAATTCAAACCATGATCAACCGCCTGCAGGAAGAGGCAGGCAATGCAGTAACGGCGATGCAGCAGAGCCGCCAGCTGACCTCTGACGGAGTGTCAGCAACGGATGAGGCATCCGGGGCACTGGTCTCGATAGCCGATCGCATTACGCTGATTTCAGATATGAACACCCAGGTGGCAACGGCAACTGAAGAGCAATCGACCGTGGTGCATGATATTAACCGCAACATCGAAGAGATCAACGAAACCACCCAGCGCACGGCAGATACCGCGACTGAACTGGCTCACTCCAGCCAGTCTCTACGCGAACTGTCTAAGCGTTTGGATGAAATGGTGGGGACGTTTAAGCTTTAAAAAGCAGGGCGAGATCGCTCGAGACTCGCCCCTCTCCTCTGTTTTTCGCACAAAAAAAAGGAGCCTTATGGCTCCTTTTCAGAATACGAAAAAATTACTTCTTCTTTTTCTTCGCTTTCGCATTCGGTAAGTCAGTGATGCTACCTTCGTAGATCTCTGCCGCCATACCGATTGACTCGTGAAGCGTTGGGTGGGCGTGAACCGTCAGAGCGATATCTTCTGCATCACAGCCCATCTCGATCGCCAGGCCGATTTCGCCAAGCAACTCACCGGCATTGGTACCGACGATAGCACCACCGATAACGCGGTTAGTGTCTTTATCGAAGATAAGCTTCGTCATACCGTCAGCACAGTCAGATGCGATTGCACGGCCCGATGCCGCCCAAGGGAAAGTGGCGGCTTCGTAGTTGATGCCTTCCGCTTTCGCTTCTTTCTCGGTCTTACCTACCCAAGCAACTTCCGGCTCCGTATAGGCAATTGAAGGGATCACTTTAGGATCGAAGTAGTGCTTCTTACCCGAGATCACTTCAGCCGCAACGTGGCCTTCATGCACACCTTTGTGAGCAAGCATAGGCTGGCCTACAATGTCACCAATCGCGTGAATGTGAGAAACGTTCGTGCGCATCTGCTTATCGACGTTGATGAAACCACGCTCATCGACATCAATGCCCGCAATACCCGCATCAAGCAGTGTACCGTTAGGAACACGGCCGATTGCAACCAGTACCGCATCATAACGGGTCGGCTCAGCAGGTGCTTTCTTGCCTTCCATTGATACGTAGATACCGTCTTCTTTGGCTTCAACCGCGGTCACTTTCGTTTCCAGCATCAGGTTGAACTTGTTCTTCACACGCTTGGTGTAAACTTTAACGATATCTTTATCTGCAGCAGGGATCACCTGATCGAACATTTCAACAACGTCGATCTGAGAACCCAGAGCGTGGTAAACCGTACCCATTTCAAGGCCGATGATACCGCCGCCCATGACCAGCAGTTTCTCTGGCACTTCGTTCAGTTCCAGCGCATCAGTAGAATCCCAGATACGTGGATCGTCATGCGGGATAAATGGCAGTTTAATTGGACGAGAGCCCGCTGCAATAATCGCATTGTCGAAGTTAACTGTTGTTGTTTCTTCGCCTTCCACAACGATGCTGTTAGGACCGGTAAATTTACCGAAACCATTAACAACCGTCACTTTACGCATCTTAGCCATACCGCCAAGACCGCCAGTCAACTGATTTACAACTTTTTCTTTCCACAAACGGATCTTAGAGATATCAGTTTGAGGTTCGCCAAAAACGATACCGTGGTCGGCCAGCGCTTTGGCTTCTTCAATAACTTTAGCTACGTGCAGTAGTGCTTTCGATGGGATACAACCCACGTTCAAGCAAACACCACCTAGGGTGTTGTAGCGTTCGATGAGTACTGTTTCCAGACCCAAGTCAGCACAACGGAATGCTGCGGAGTAACCGGCAGGACCGGCACCAAGTACCACGACCTGGGCTTTGATTTCTTTGCTCATCTTGACCTCGTTGTAGTCTTTTATCCCTGACAGGCTTGTAAAGATATTCGATTTTATTGTTTTTCAGCCACATAACATTTTACAGAGGTGTTAACGGAGTGAAAAATAAAATCACAGAGCCTGTGAGCTATACAACAATTCCGGTATCAGATTTTTCACTGATACCGAAATTGGGCGGTAATAACCTTACGGTTGCTGTCTTGTCGGTGACCGAAGTCTGTTCCTAATTAAAAATAATTAAAGAACCAGACGACGAATATCAGACAGACAACCGTTGAGGTAAGTAATGAAACGCGCACCTTCAGCACCATCGATCACACGGTGATCGTAAGACAGTGACAGAGGAAGCATCAGGCGAGGTTCGAAGTCCTTGCCGTTCCATACTGGTTTCATTTCAGACTTAGATACCCCAAGGATACCGACTTCTGGTGCATTTACGATTGGGGTAAATGCAGTACCGCCCAGGCCACCAAGGCTAGAGATAGTGAAACAGCCACCCTGCATATCTGCAGCCGTCAGCTTACCAGCACGTGCTTTCTTAGAAACAGCCATTAGCTCTTCAGACAGCTCGTAGATACCTTTCTTGTTCACGTCTTTGAATACCGGAACAACCAGGCCGTTTGGCGTATCAACAGCGATACCCACATTCACATACTTCTTCAGGATCAGGCTTTCACCGTCTTCTGAAAGAGAAGAGTTGAAGGACGGGAATGCTTCAAGTGCTTTAGCAACAGCTTTCATGATAAACACAAGCGGCGTGATCTTCATGCCTGTGTCTTTCTTCGCTTCAATTGCGTTCTGCTCTTTACGGAATGCTTCCAGCGCAGTGATGTCTGCGTTATCCCACTGTGTAACGTGCGGGATCATTACCCAGTTACGGTGCAGGTTAGCGCCAGAGATCTTCTTGATGCGAGACAGAGGCTTCGTCTCAACGTCACCAAACTTGCTGAAGTCAACTTTCGGCCAAGGTAGCAGACCCAGTGCAGAACCGTCGCCACCTTTAGCTGATGCCGCAGCACCAGATTCAAGGCGCTTAAGCGCTTCTTTCACGTAGTTCTGTACGTCTTCTTTCTGGATACGGCTCTTACGACCCGTTCCTTTCACCTTAGACAGGTTAACACCGAACTCACGAGCAATACGGCGAACAACTGGCGATGCGTGCGCATACTCGTTGTTTTCCTGGAAGTCGCCCGTTGCAGCCGGAGCGGCTGGTGCCGCTTGAGCTGCAGGTGCCGGTGCGGCTGCTTGAGCAACAGGCGCCGCTGCAACCGGTGCAGGCGCTGCGCCCGCCACTTCAAAGACCATGATCAGAGAACCAGTAGACACTTTGTCACCAGCCGCGATCTTGATTTCTTTAACGGTACCCGCGAACGGTGCCGGTACTTCCATAGAAGCCTTGTCACCTTCAACCGTGATCAGAGATTGCTCTTCTTCAACGGTATCGCCAACAGCAACCATGATTTCAGTCACTTCTACTTCGTCACCGCCGATATCCGGTACGTGAACGTCTTTTGCTGCAGAGGCTGCTGGTGCAGCTGCAACCGGTGCCGCCGCTTCAACGGCAGGTGCTGCAGGTGCAACTGATGCGCCAGAGCCTGCCACTTCAAAGATCATCACCAAAGAGCCCGTTGATACTTTATCGCCAACTGCAATTTTGATTTCTTTTAGTACCCCAGCAAACGGGGCAGGTACTTCCATTGATGCTTTATCGCCTTCAACAGTAAGAAGAGATTGCTCTTCTTCGATGCTGTCGCCAATAGCCACCATGATTTCAGTCACTTCGACTTCGTCACCACCGATATCCGGTACGTGAACTTCTTTCAGCTCAGCCGCCGCAGGAGCCGCTGCAACAGGTGCCGCCGCTTCAACTGCAGGTGCTGGCGCAGCGGCTGCGCCTTCTGCTTCAAAAATCATGATTAAAGAACCGGTAGAAACCGTGTCGCCTTCAGCGATTTTGATTTCTTTAACAATACCCGCTTGAGAAGCTGGTACTTCCATAGAGGCTTTGTCGCCTTCTACAGTGATCAGAGATTGCTCTTCTTCAACCTTGTCGCCAACGCTAACAAGAATTTCAGTGACTTCAACCTCGTCTGCACCAATGTCAGGTACATTAATTTCGATTGCCATGTTTTATTGCCTCTTACGCGTATAGCGGGTTCGTCTTGTCAGCGTCGATCTCGAATTTCGCAATTGCTTGTGCAACGACAGATTTCTCGATATCACCACGTTTAGCCAGTTCAGTCAGTGCCGCAACTACCACGTAGCCCGCGTTAACTTCGAAGTGACGACGTAGGTTTTCACGGCTGTCAGAACGACCGAAACCATCAGTACCAAGTACTTTGAAAGATTCAGACGGCATGAATGCTCGAACTTGCTCAGCATAGTTCTTCATGTAGTCCGTTGCTGCGATTGCAGGTTCACTGCCCATTACTGTCGTGATGTAAGGTACTTTCTGCTCTGCTTCCGGGTGCAGCATGTTGAAACGCTCAACATCTTGGCCGTCTCGCGTCAGCTCATTGAATGAAGTAACGGAGTAAATGTCAGAAGCTACGCCGTAATCATCGCTAAGGATCTGAGCGGCTTTGCGTACTTCGTTCATGATCGTACCAGAGCTCATCAACTGAACCTTAGGCGCTTTTGCTGACTCAGAACCAGCGTAAGATTCCAGCTTGTAGATACCCTTACGAATGCCTTCTTCAGCGCCTTCCGGCATTGCTGGCATTGCGTAATTTTCGTTCATTAGCGTCAGGTAGTAGAACACATTCTCTTGGTTCTCACCGTACATGCGACGAATACCGTCTTGCATGATAATCGCCAGCTCGTAAGCAAACGTTGGATCGTAAGAGATACAGTTAGGTACTGTGTTCGCCTGAATGTGGCTGTGGCCATCTTCGTGCTGCAGGCCTTCACCGTTTAGGGTCGTACGGCCAGCCGTTGCACCGAGTAGGAAACCACGTGCTTGTTGGTCGCCCGCCATCCATGCCATGTCGCCAACGCGCTGGAAACCGAACATAGAGTAATAGATGTAGAACGGGATCATCGGCAGATCATTGGTGCTGTATGATGTTGCCGCAGCAACCCATGAAGACATTGCACCAAGCTCGTTGATACCTTCTTGCAGTACCTGACCTGACGTTGCTTCTTTATAGTAAGAAACAACGCTACGGTCTTCAGGGGTATATTCCTGGCCGTGCGGGTTGTAGATACCAATTTGACGGAACAGACCTTCCATACCGAAGGTACGTGCTTCATCGGCGATGATAGGAACGATGTTCTTACCAATGCCTTTGTTTTTAAGCAGGATGTTCAACGTACGAACAAATGCCATTGTGGTCGAAATATCACGCTTTTGCGCGTCAAGCAGTGGCTTGAACTCTTCAACCTCAGGAATAGCCAGCTCTTCAGTGAACTTAGGCAGACGCTTTGGCGTGTAACCGTACAGGGCGTTACGACGGGCATGCAGGTAATTATACTCAGCAGAACCTTCTTCCAGCTTCAGATACGGAAGAGACTTCATGTCTTCGTCAGCAACCAGATCTTGCAGGCCAAGACGATCACGCAGGTGCTGAACATGCGTCATGTCCATTTTCTTCACACCGTGAGCAATGTTCTTGCCTTCGGCCGCATCACCCATACCGTAACCTTTAACGGTTTTAGCAAGGATGACTGTTGGACGACCCGTGGTTTCTTTTGCATTGTTGAACGCAGCGAACAGCTTAGAAGACTCGTGACCGCCACGCTTCAGCGCGAAGATCTCGTCATCGGTCATATCGGCAACCAGCGCCGCTGTCTCTGGGTACTTACCAAAGAAGTGCTCACGTACATAAGCGCCGTCTTTAGCTTTGAATGTCTGGTAGTCACCATCGATAGTTTCGTTCATTAGCTGAAGAAGCTTACCGGTCGTGTCTTTCGCTAGCAGCGCATCCCAGTTGTTACCCCAAACCACTTTCACCACATTCCAGCCAGCACCTTTGAACAGGCCTTCCAGCTCTTGAATGATCTTGCCGTTACCCATAACAGGGCCGTCTAGACGCTGTAGGTTACAGTTGATCAGGAAGCATAGGTTGTCTAGCTTTTCACGCGAAGCGAACGAAATTGCACCGCGTGATTCTGGCTCATCCATCTCACCGTCACCCAGAAACGCATAGACGCGCTGAGCAGATGTCTGCTTAAGACCACGACCTTCCAGGTATTTTAGGAAGCGGGCTTGATAGATGGCAGAGATAGGGCCAAGACCCATAGATACAGTCGGGAACTGCCAGAACTCAGGCATTAGTTTAGGGTGCGGGTATGAAGGGATACCTTTACCATCAACTTCTTGACGGAAGTTATCTAACTGCTCTTCAGTTAAACGGCCTTCAACAAATGCACGAGAATAGATACCCGGAGATATATGGCCCTGGTAGTAAACCAAATCGCCGCCATCAACTTCATTTGGTGCACGGAAGAAGTGGTTGAAACATACTTCGTAGAAAGCAGATGCCGACTGATAAGAAGCCATGTGGCCACCCAGGTCTAAATCTTTCTTAGAAGCACGTAGTACGATCATGATTGCGTTCCAACGGATAATGGAACGAATACGACGCTCAAGAGTGGTATCACCCGGATACGCAGGCTCTTGTGCAGCTGGAATCGTATTAATGTAGTTAGTAGTGATGCCCGTTGGCATATCTACACCGTCTAAGCGTGCTTTATCCAACACTTGCTCAAGTAGGTACTGAGCACGTTCTACACCTTCTTCACGAACTACTGATTCAAGAGCTTCTAGCCACTCTTGAGTCTCAAGTGCGTCAACGTCATTTTTCATGACTTCAGACATGCGATCTATCCTTTCGTTGATAATCTACAAAACTAACAATGTCGCGACTGTTTACTACCTGCCTCGGCTTATATGAGGGGTATTAATCCAGCCCATCCTTGCGTTGTTGAATCCGACGAAGAGAGCGTTCACGTCTGCTATCTTCACGCGTTAAATCCAACAGGGTTTCCTCGATATAAGCCAAATGTGCATGCGATGCTTCACGAGCTTGTTCTGGCTGACCAGAAACAATCGCTTGCACAATATCGGCTCGATGCTTTCGCACCTTTCCCACCACTTCTGGGCGGCGGTTCAGGAGCTCAAAGTTTTGTAATACGTTTTGCTCTAGCAATGGGGCCAGGCTGCGGATGATATGCAGCAATACCACGTTATGTGCGGATTCGGTCACCGCAATCAGGTACTGCATTACCGCGCTGGCTTCGGCTTTCTGATCGCCTTGCTGCTGAGCCTCTTGTATCCGTGTATGACAGTCACGAATACGAGTGAAATCTTCTTCGTTGCCTCGTAATGCTGCGTAATAAGCAGCAAGCCCCTCAAGGGCATGACGGGCTTCTAGCAAGTCCAGTTGTGTTTCAGGGTGAGCCGCCAGCAAATCCAACAATGGTTCAGAAAAACTCTGCCATAGTTTCTCGGTCACAAACGTACCCCCGCCCTGGCGACGAGTGAGCAGTTTTTTAGCTTCAAGTCGCTGGATAGCTTCCCGCACTGAGGGACGTGAAACATCGAATTGCCTAGCCAACTCACGCTCCGGAGGTAGCTGCTGCCCGGGGGACAAGGTGCCCTCCAAGATCAGACGCTCAATCTCCTGCTCGATAGCATCGGAGAGCTTAGGTTGGCGAATCCGTTTATAAGTCATTTTTTATTTATGCTTCTTGTACTTATATCGTTTCAGACAAATCCACTATGTAACTAAGTGCGGATAATTGGTCTTACCAATTTAACAATGGGAATAAAGTTTACAGAAATAATTGAAGATGTCCACCCGCGACTTGATGGAAATCATAGAATGACGGGTGATTTAACAAAAACGTCAAATTGTATCAACTTATGAAAACATTATTAAAAAGAGGTGGTAACAGGCGGGAGTGTGATAGAAGGTAGAAAATTGTTAATGGTCAGACCAAATGCTTACCAACCATTATCTCATTCGACACTAGCAAATATTGAACAGCGCGGTTTTAAACAATCGCCAGTCAAAAGCCAGACCGGGATCGGTTTTGCGGCCCGGCGCAATAAACTCATGCCCGGTGATCCGGGAAGTATTGATATGAGGATAACGTGTCATGATAGCCCGGCTAAGCCCTGTTAAGGTGTCGTACTGAGCCTGGGTATAAGGGAGGGTGTCCGTTCCTTCCAGTTCTATACCAATAGAAAAATCATTACATTTGTCTCGCTCGGCAAAACGTGAAACTCCGGCATGCCAGGCGCGACAATCAAACGGTACAAACTGAATAATACCGCCATTTCGTCTGATTAAACAGTGTGCTGACACACGTAATCCAGAAATTACCTCGAAATAGGGATGTTCATTCGGATTTAACTGTCCGGTAAAGAGTTGTTCAATATAAGGGCCGCCGAACTGTCCCGGCGGCAAACTGATGTTGTGTACCACCAGCAGCGAAATATCCAGGGCTTCCGGGCGTTGATCATAAAAAGGGGAAGGGACGTGTTTGACGCCGTCGAGCCAGTGATTATTATTGATTGTGAACATTTGTTAATCCTGTGGGGTTAAGATCCTAGAAGCGAGTATCGAGTGAAAAAATCCTAGAGGACACATCACGCATCTCAAAGCGCAGCGCCCTGGCTTCTATTTCTCGGGTCCTGTCAGGCAGACTCCCTGAGCCACGACTGAGAGTCAAGCTTTTCTGCTCTTCCCATAGAACCTTAGGGCCATAGGGCCGCTGTTAAAACCGCTCTTTCTTGCTTTTCCTCGGTTCTGGGTTCTCGCATCTCGCGGCATCTCAAGGTATGATCAGCATTATTAAAATCCGGGAAAATTCTACCCGCTTTTCCTGTTCATTAGCAGCTCAACCTATTGCTACGGATCCGCCATGACTAAGATGGAAAGAAAACACGACAGCCAAGCGCGCTTAGACTACTTAAAACAACAATTACCGCAAGAGATCAGCCGCGCGGTCGCAGATACCCTGCGTGAAGATCTGGGCGGTACGATCAATCCTGAGCTCGATATTACCGCCAGCCTGATCCCGGCACAAAGCCAGAATGTGGCGACCATTATTACCCGTGAACACGGCGTGTTCTGTGGTCAGCTATGGGCTGATGAAGTCTTCAAACAGTTGGGCGGCGAAGTGACTATCGAATGGCATGTCCAGGATGGCGATACCGTAGAGCCAAACCAGACTCTCTGCACCCTGACCGGCCCGTCGCGTATTTTGCTCACCGGTGAACGCAATGCCATGAACTTCATCCAGACCCTGTCGGGCTGTGCCACCGTTGTCGCCCAGTATGCCAAGCAACTCGAAGGAACCCGTACCCGCCTGCTTGATACCCGTAAAACCATTCCGGGCCTGCGCAGTGCGCTGAAATATGCGGTCACCTGCGGCGGCGGCTATAATCACCGTATCGGGGTCTTTGATGCGTATCTGCTCAAAGAAAACCACATCATAGCCTGCGGCGGCATTGCCCAAGCTGTCGAGGCGGCGAAACAACTCAACCCCGGCAAGCCGGTCGAAATCGAAACGGAAAATCTGGACGAGCTGCAACAGGCGATTGATGCCGGTGCCGACATCATCATGCTGGATAACTTCACCACCGAGATGATGCGCAAAGCGGTTGAAATCAACCAGGGCCGGGCGGCATTAGAAAATTCCGGTAACGTGACCCTAGAGACGATCCGTGAATTTGCCGAAACCGGCGTCGATTACATTTCTGTCGGGGCGCTGACCAAGCACCTCAAGGCGATGGATCTATCGATGAGGTTTGTCTAAAAGCGGTACTATGGTAAGAGCGGTCCTAGGCCCTGGGGCTGCTCTTCATCAAAGTTCACATCACAATAAAGCCACTTCTTTCTTTCAGACTTTCTTATTTTTTACTTCTATTCTTTTCTGACCGAAGTTCTAACACCCCACAGGACCACAGGACCACAGGACCACAGGACCACAGGACCGAATTTACTCTTCCCCCAAAACATTCAACATACTCCATCAGAAAACAGACCCCAACACCCACTAAGTTGATAATTTTCTTAATAAAAAACTGCGTCCCACCCCCCTCCTGCATATGCAACAAATGTAATCGCTTGCGTTATATTTCAGACTGCGCCGAGCAACTGGCCCTTCCATGTTTAGTACCCAACCAATTGGCTATAACTTTATTCTCACTGGACAATTACTAATGCCTGACGGCAATTTTCGAAGGATACAAAAATGAAACAACAGAATGGTTTTACGCTAATTGAATTGATGATCGTAGTGGCGATTATCGGCATCTTGTCGGCATTTGCGGTGCCTGCATACCAAAATTATGTTTCAAAAGCAGAAGCCAATACAGGTTTAGGTGAATTAGCTGCGCTAAAAACCAATGTCGAAGATCACATCATGAATAATGGTGCTTTCCCTGCTGATCCAGGGACTGTCAATGGGTCAACAAAAGGCGCTAAGGGCACGATCGCATTTGATGCAAAAGCAAATACAATGACATACACGTTTGCAAACGCTACCCCTCCTGTAAATGGGAAAAAAATCGTTCTAACTCGTACTATGGGAACAGGTGTTTGGGCATGCACTTCAGATATTACAGACGCTAAAGTCAAACCATCAACGTGCTCATAACCAATGCAAACCAACCTCGCTTCCATCCTGCACCAGGCTGACTTGATCAGCCCGGAGCAGGCGCAGCAAGTGGTGGACTTTGTCCGGGCAGAAGGCACTAATGTGCCTTCTGCCTTGGTGTCTCTGGCCGTTTTCAGCGACGGCGAACTGGCGCGTCACCTTGAGTCGATTTTTGCCCTCGAGCGGGTCGATGTGCACCAGTACGATTACACCGGATGTTGTAAAACGCTCAACCAGCGCGAGCTGATACTGCGCCATCACGTATTGCCGCTAGGGCTGACCGAATCGACCCTGTTGCTGGGGATCAGCGACCCCACCTATACTGATGCCCAGGATGAGTTCCGCTTTGCCACCGGCAAAAATATCGAGCCGCTGCTGCTCGAAAATAAACAGCTTGAAAGCGCCATCCGGCGGATTTACGGCAGCGACATTGGCGAAACCCAGCATCGCCGCGATGTCAGCGATCAGGATCTGGACGATCTGGTTGATATCAGCGACAGTGAAATTGACGAGACAACCGATTTAAGCCAGGACAGCGCGCCGGTTACCCGCTACATCAACCAGGTACTGCTTGAGGCGGTGCGGAAAAAAGCCTCGGATATCCATTTTGAACCCTATGAAGAGAGCTACCGGATCCGCTTTCGCTGTGACGGTATCCTGCATCAGCATGCCACCCCGCCCGCTCAGCTGTCACGCCGCTTATCGACCCGTTTAAAGGTGATGTCAAAGCTCAATATTGCCGAGCGCCGCCAGCCGCAAGACGGCCGGATCAAACTCAAGTTAACCCCCACCCTCGCGGTTGATCTGCGGGTTTCCAGCCTGCCGACACTGTGGGGCGAAAAGATCGTCCTGCGAATTCTTGACGGCTCCAGCGCCAGTCTGGATATCGATCTTCTCGGTTATAACGCCAAGCAAAAGCAGGACTATCTTGCGGCACTTGAGCAGCCGCAGGGGATGATCCTGATGACCGGGCCGACCGGCAGCGGCAAAACCGTCTCTCTTTATACCGGACTTAAGATCCTCAATACCGACGCGCGCAATGTGTCAACGGCCGAAGATCCGGTCGAAATCAACCTGCCGGGCATTAACCAGGTTCACATCAATACCCAGGTTGGTCTGGGGTTTGCCGAAGCGCTGCGGTCGTTTTTACGTCAGGATCCGGATATCGTGATGGTCGGCGAGATCCGTGATATTGAAACCGCCGCCATTGCGGTAAAAGCCGCCCAAACCGGCCACTTGGTACTTTCGACCTTGCATACCAATTCTGCGGCAGAGACCGTCACCCGCCTCACCAATATGGGGATCGAAGATTTCAATCTGGCCTCTTCGCTGAGCCTGATTATCGCCCAGCGTCTGGCTCGACGCTTATGCCCGCACTGTAAACAGATCCATGATATTGACCCGATCAGCCGGGATAAGCTTGCGATCCCGTTAACCAGCGTGATTTTCAAAGCCAGCGAACACGGCTGCGATGATTGCAATAAAGGCTATTTAGGCCGGGTCGGGATCTATGAAGTGATGCCCTTTAGCCGCGAGCTGGCCGAAGCCCTGGTCGCGGGAGCAAGTACCTTGGAGCTGGAAGCCATCGCCTGTCAACAAGGCATGCAGCGCCTGCAGCAATCGGGGATTGAAAAGCTCACAGATGGCATTACCAGCCTGGCTGAGCTGCAACGTGTTTTGCATTATTAATCGTGTTGAGTTTTGAGTAGCTAGTGGCGAGTGACTAGTAACTCGAAACTCGAAACTCGAAACTCGAAAATAATAAGGATCCGTCATGAAACCAGCCAATAAATTACGCTATTACCACTGGCGCGGCATCAATCCGGCGGGCCGAAAAGTCTCCGGCGTCATTATTGGCTTTCAGGAACAGGAAATTCGCAGCAAGTTGACGGAACAACGGATCCAAATAAAAAAAATAAAACGCCGCAAACCGTCAACGTTCAGCAAACTGAGAAACCAGATGTCATCGGGAGATATCACCGAAACGACTCGTCAACTGGCCACCATGATTGAATCGGGCGTACCAGTGGTACAATCTTTCAAACTGATCTCACAAAGCCACCATAAATCGGAAGTTCGGGCTGTACTGTCACAGGTCACAACCCAGGTTGAAGCGGGTTCGTCGTTAGCCAAGGCATTGAAAACCAGCTCCCCGCTGTTTGATACGTTTTTTTGTGATCTGGTAGAGACCGGCGAGCAAACAGGACACCTCGGTGAGGTCTTTTCCCGTATTGCCACTTACCGGGAAAAAAGCGAATCCACCCGCAAGAAAGTCATTAAGGCGATGATTTACCCGGCAATGGTGACCTTTACGGCCGTATTGGTCACCATTATGATGCTGGTCTTTGTGATCCCGCAATTTGCCAGTATTTTCAGCAGTTTTGGCGCTGAACTGCCGTGGTTTACCCGTCAGGTCATTAAGGCATCGGATTTTCTGACTAACGACGGAGGCTATCTGGCCATTGCGCTCACCGCCCTCTTATTACTCTACCGCTCCTGCTATAAAAAATTCTACCGCTTAAGACTGGCCTCCAATCGACTCACTCTGAAGCTCCCCATCTTGGGTAAAGTACTGCTCAAAGCCACGATTGCGCGTTTTGCCCGCACCCTGGCGACCACGTTCAGTGCCGGAATCCCTCTGCTCACCGGGCTGCAATCAGCCGGTAAAACCACCGGCAACCTCCATATTCAACAAGCAATTCACGAAGCGTATACCAGTACGGCAGCTGGGATGCCTCTATACCTATCTCTACGTCAGTGTAATGTTTTTCCTGAGCTTATGCTGCAAATGACCATGATTGGTGAAGAGTCGGGGGCGCTGGATGACATGCTCAATAAAATGGCCCTGCTCTATGAAGACGATGTCGATAACACGGTCGATAATCTGGGCAAAATTCTCGAGCCGCTGATTATTCTGATCCTGGGCGGGCTTATTGGCAGCCTGTTGGTCGCCATGTATATGCCTATTTTCACCTTGATGAGTGTCATTGGGTAATGATGGAGGTTCGAGATCCTAGAGTAAAGTGGTCCTGAAAACAGGTTTGCCAAGCCGCGTCGGATCCCAGCTTTTCCGCTTTAGCCATAGGGTCTTAGGGCCATAGGGCCATAGGGCCGCTATGCCTGATCGCTAGGATCTCCCCCCTTAATCCCCTACAATAACCGTAATAACTAATATGAGACATTTTCATGGAACTGCTTACTTACTACCCTTGGTTATTTCCTCTCTCCAGTGCTATTTTCGGGCTGTTGATTGGCAGTTTCTTAAATGTGGTGATTTACCGCTTACCCGTTATGATGGAACGGCAATGGAAAGCTGATTGCATTGACTGCTTCCCTGAATTTGGCACGAATGCTGAAACGGCAACACCGTTTAACCTCAACGTACCCCGTTCCCGCTGCCCGCACTGCCAGCATTCTATCACCATGTGGGAGAACATCCCGGTGATCAGCTGGCTCTTGCTTAAAGGTCGCTGCAGTGCCTGTCAGGCCAAAATCAGTGCCCGCTATCCGGCGATTGAGCTATTAACGGCAATAATGACCGCCACAATAGCCATGATGCTGCCGCCTTCACCATGGGCCCTGGCCGTTATTTTCTTCAGCTTTGCACTGATCGCTCTGACCTTTATTGATCTCGATAAAATGTTACTGCCCGATCAAATCACCTTACCGCTGATGTGGACCGGTATTTTTGTTGCCTTGCTTGGCTGGGGGCCGGTCTCGCTGCAAGATGCTATTATCGGGGCGATGGCCGGCTACCTCTCGCTATGGAGCTTATACTGGTGCTTTAAATTGCTAACCGGCAAAGAAGGTATGGGATATGGCGATTTTAAGCTGTTAGCCGCGCTTGGTGCCTGGCTGGGCTGGCAGACTCTGCCTTTTGTGGTCCTGCTCTCTTCCTTGGTAGGTGCAATCTGTGGCATCATCTTGTTGCGTATGCAAAAATCAGATTCGCAAACACCTTTTTCATTTGGCCCCTACCTGGCGATGGCGGGTTGGGTCGGTATTTTATGGGGGAGCCGAGTCATTGACTGGTACCTCGGTTCATATTTAGGACTGTCGCTATGACTATGGTCGTTGGCTTAACGGGCGGTATTGGCAGTGGGAAAACCACTGTCGCTGATTTATTCGCTAAATATGAGATAAACGTTATTGATGCCGATGTCATTGCCAGGGAGGTCGTTGAGCCGGGAACGCCCGGATTAACGGCGATTATCAACAAGCTGGGTCCTGACATATTGCTGACAGATGGCACCCTTGACCGAAGTAAACTCAGACAGGCCATTTTTAATCAACAACCTCTTAAAGAGTGGCTGAACAACCTGTTACACCCGCTTATTCGGGAAAAAATGCAGGATGAGGTAAAGAAGGCAACCTCCCCTTATTGCTTGCTGGTGGTGCCATTGATGGTTGAAAATAATCTGCAAGCGATGACTCACCGCCTGTTAGTGGTGGATGTGGATGAAGGGATACAGGTAGCCCGTACTCAGCAGCGCGACCAGGTTGCTCCTGAGCAGGTAAAAAAGATCCTGGCGGCGCAGGCCTCTCGAGAACAAAGAAACGCCGCTGCAGACGACATCATTTGTAATAATGGCGACAGCACTGTACTTGAAAATAAAGTAGCGGAATTACATCAACAATATCTCGAAATGAGCCGGCTTTATCAGTAATTCCACTGACATTAAGTAACGATACATTCAGAGCCTTCTCTAGAGGTTCAATTCAAGGTGCACTCATGCAGACAAACCGTTTTGAACATCCGTTGAATGAAAGAGTGCGTATTTACTTACGCCTTGAGTCTTTGATCCGGCAAATGACCCATGCCAGCCAGCTGAGCGACCAATGGCAGCATCAGGTATTCTTCCGCGCGCTGTTTGACTTATTGGAAATTCTTGATCAGGTTCAGCTTAAAACCGAGCTGGCTAAAGATCTTGAGAAACAAAGAGTCCGGTTAAAAAATTGGTTAAATGTCGAGGGTGTGGATCAGACCGCGCTTTTAAAGTTACTTGATAATATGGATATCGCGCACCACAAATTAATTGCCGCGACGCGCCTGGGGCAGGATTTACGTGATGACCGCTTTTTAAGTGGCATAAGGCAACGCTTCTCGATTCCCGGCGGCAGTTGCTGCTTTGATCTTCCGGCCCTGCACCACTGGCTGCATTTACCTTTAGCCCATAAGCAAAATGATATTGCTAACTGGCTTAAGCAGCTGGCAGAAATGACCGACGCGCTCAATTTATGGCTTCGTTTTACCCGAGAATCAGGGCAAGTCCAACCGCAAATTGCACGTGGTGGCTTTTTCCAGCATGAGGCAGAGAATGCACATTTATTACGTCTGTATATTTGCCCTAGCTATGGGGTATACCCTATGATATCGGGACATCGTAGCCGTTTTGCCATACGTTTCCTGCCATTTGAGGAAGGCACAGCGATTGCGGATAATATTGAATTTCAACTAGCTATCTGCTGAGGTCACCTCGTGCCACAATCAAAGAATCCTATGATCGTTAAATGCCCTACCTGTAAAGCCGAAGTGGAATGGAATGAGGCAAGTCAATTCCGACCTTTTTGCTCAAAGCGCTGCCAGCTGATTGATCTCGGCGAATGGGCGGAAGAAGATAAAGCGATCCCAGGCGCGCCTGATACGTCTGATTCCGATATCTGGTCGGAAGATATGGGAGAATAATTCCAGTATCAAGAGGCGAGATCCGAGTCTCTCTAAAAAGCGGGAAGAACGGTCCTGAGGACCTATGGTACTAATGCCCGTACCATAGGACCATAGGGCCAGTTTACATCCCCATCAGCTTTTCCAACACCGCATCATTGGCATCCGGGAACGCATAGCGTGTCAAATCCGTCAGTCTCACCCACTCCCCCGGCTGGCCTTCTTTACCATAGGCCTCACCACGAAAGGCTTTTACCAAATAAAAGTCGAACTTGAGTGCCTTATCGGGAAAATCATGCTCCAGCGCGATAAAATGTTCTAATTCCGTGGCTGTAATACCCACCTCTTCAAACAGCTCACGGATGACCGCTTGTTCCGCTGTTTCACCGGCTTCCACTTTACCGCCGGCAAACTCCCAGAACCCGCCCTGGTGTGCTTTTGCAGCACGTCGGGTAATAAAGACCTGATCATGATCAGGGCTGAGAATGATCCCGGCCGAGATCCAAATGCGCTTTTTATCCAAACTGACTTCCTGTTAACCGTATCGAATCACGAGAAACGCGTCTTTACAACACGCGTAACTCACTTCTCGCCACTCGTCTCTGCTATAAAAAAAGCCGCTTGCGCGGCCTTTTTACAATATCAAACAGAACGATACTTGATCAATTAATTGATCTTACCGTGACATTGTTTATATTTTCTGCCAGAACCACATGGGCAAGGCTCGTTACGGCCCACTTTACGCTCATCACGCTGGAAAGTACCGGCAGATGCTTGCTCATCACGGTCATCAGCAATTGGGCTATCGGCACTCTGATGCTGATACTGCTGGCGACGAGCCAGCTCTTCCGCTTGCTGGCGGCGCTCAGCTTCCATACGATCCACTTCTTCCTGCTGCTGTACACGCACTTTGCTCAGGATTGCAATCACATCAGATTTCAGGCTTTCCAGCATCTCCTCAAACAGTTCAAACGACTCGCGCTTGTACTCTTGTTTTGGATTCTTCTGGGCATAGCCGCGCAGGTGAATCCCCTGACGCAGGTGATCCATCGCAGCAAGGTGTTCTTTCCAAAGCATATCCAGATTTTGCAGCATGACCGTCTTTTCGAAGTTACGCAGCACTTCGGCGCCGACCACATTCTCTTTCTGCTGATAAATGGACACCGCTTGCTCAACAATACGTTCGCGCAAAGCTTCTTCGTAAAGCTTGTCTTCCGTGTCCAGCCATTCCTGGATCGGCAGATCCAGATCGAAATCGGCTTTCAGGCGATCTTCCAGCCCTTTCACATCCCACATTTCTTCCAGCGACTGTGGCGGAATGTAGTTGTCAATGATCGTAAGCAGAACATCTTCGCGATTATGTCCGATCATCTCGCTGATATCATCAGCATTCATCAGTTCATCACGTAATTCATAAACGACCTTACGCTGATCGTTCGCCACATCATCGAACTCAAGCAATTGCTTACGGATATCAAAGTTTCGGCCTTCAACCTTACGCTGGGCATTTTCAATCGCTTTGGTCACCCAAGGATGTTCAATCGCTTCGCCTTCTTCCATCCCCAACTTTTTCATCATGTTAGAAACACGCTCTGACGCAAAGATACGCATCAGGCCGTCTTCCATTGATAGATAGAAACGAGAAGAGCCGGCATCACCCTGACGGCCCGAACGACCACGCAACTGGTTATCGATACGGCGAGACTCATGACGCTCGGTACCGATAATATGCAAGCCACCCGCAGCAAGAACAGCGGCATGATCTTCTTTCCACTTCGCTTTAATCTTGTCGATTTGGGCATCCGTTGGTGCTTCCAGCTTGGCAATTTCACTCTGCCAGCTGCCACCTAACACGATATCCGTACCACGACCGGCCATGTTGGTCGCGATAGTGACAGAACCTGTCTGCCCCGCCTGGGCAACAATGTCGGCTTCTTTTTCGTGGAACTTGGCGTTCAGAACCTGGTGCTTAATACCTTGTTTTTTCAATGCATTAGAAAGCATTTCAGATTTTTCAATCGAAACTGTACCCACCAATACCGGTTGGCCTTTGGCAACACGTTCTTTAATATCTTCGCAAATTGCCGCAAACTTCTCTGCCTCGGTCATATAAACCAAATCACCCATATCATCACGGATCATTGGTTTGTTCGTCGGCAGAACGACCGTTTCTAAGCCGTAGATTGACTGGAACTCAAACGCTTCGGTATCAGCAGTACCGGTCATACCCGACAGTTTGCTGTACAAGCGGAAATAGTTCTGGAAAGTTATCGATGCCAGCGTCTGGTTTTCGTTCTGGATCTTCACACCTTCTTTGGCCTCAACCGCCTGGTGAAGACCTTCAGACCAGCGACGACCGGGCATAGTACGTCCCGTGTGCTCATCGACAATGATCACTTCGTCATCTTTAACAATATAATCAACATCGCGTTCAAACAGAACATGGGCACGCAGTGCGGCATTCACATGGTGCAACAGGCTGATGTTCGATGGCGAATACAAGGTATCATCCTCTGCCATCATCCCGTGCTGCTGCAGTAATTCTTCCACGAACTCCTGACCGTTTTCAGTCAGGTAAGTCTGCTTGGATTTCTCGTCAACAGTATAGTGGCCTTCACCACGGTACTCTTCGCTATCTTCCTGATCTTGTCTGATCAGCAAGGGAATCAGCTCATTAATCTTGGTATAAAGCTCTGAACTATCTTCGGCAGGGCCGGAGATGATCAGCGGAGTACGGGCCTCATCGATAAGAATGGAATCGACCTCATCGACAACGGCGAAGAAGCGTTCACGCTGAACACGATCTTCCGGACGGAACGCCATGTTATCGCGCAGGTAATCAAAACCAAATTCGTTGTTGGTACCGTAAAGCACATCGGCGGCGTAAGCTTCTTTTTTCGCTTGCGGCGGCATATTGGGTACGTTGACACCAACGCTCATACCGAGGAATTCAAATAGTGGGCGGTTTGTTTCAGCATCTCGCGCAGCGAGGTAGTCATTCACGGTAACAATGTGAACGCCTTTACCTGTCAGCGCATTCAAGTAAGCAGGCAAGGTTGCAGTCAGTGTTTTACCTTCACCGGTACGCATCTCTGCAATCTGGCAATCATTCAGTACCATACCGCCAAGCAGCTGAACGTCAAAGTGACGCATGCCAAACACACGGTTAGATGCTTCTCGAACGGTTGCAAATGCTTCTGGAAGCAGCTGATCCAGTGTTTCACCCTGATCTAAACGCTCACGAAATTCGGCTGTTTTTGCTTTCAGCTCTTCATCCTGAAGGTTTTCAAATTGAGGTTCTAATTTGTTGATTTCATCAACAATTTTGCGCAAACGACGCAGGGTGCGGTCGTTACGGCTACCGATAACTTTAGTCAGTAGTTTTGATAACATGACGATGCCGTTCTCTTTGTTTATTTCAGCTTACAATACACGCTGAATAGCTTAGTCTGAGGGTCATTGACGGGGATCATAGTCATCCCTGTTCCGCCTGAATCCGTCACTTTGGGTGACAATGAGGCCAACACCTAAAACAATGGTTATAAATGATATTGTGTCACTCCTTGTCACTTTCAAGGGAAATAAGAAAACAATACCATTGTTATGAGATAGTGTCGGATGGAACGACCAATAATAAGCAGCCATTCCCATTGGTTAACAGATCATTTCGGCGCATGACTTCCCATGGAGCTGATATAATAAGCCATATTAACGGTGCCGCCTATGGTAAAAGCAAGTGACTTGCTTCCATATATGAAAAATTAGAACTTATACCAGTCTGGTTAGCCTAATTTTGATCAGGAAACACAAATGTTATGAGAGATCATCGTCCCCAAACAACAGCCAACCTGTTGGATGACAGCAGTCTGAGCAATATTCAGCAGCGTGCGATTGCGCTTAGCAAGCTCAATGATGCGGTGCGCCAACACTTAAATTGTGCCCAGCATTGCCGTGTTAGTAACTATCGCCAGGGGATCTTAATTATTGAAACGTCTTCTGCAGCCTGGTCTATGCGGCTCAACTATGAACGCAATACCTTAATCAGCCAGTTACGTTCTAACCTGCTGCCGAAACTGGTCAATATTGAGATCAAGGTGAATCCGGAACTTGCTGCAGTACAGAAGGCTAAAGAAGATAAAAAGCCGGATATTGTGCAAAAACCGATCAGCGCAGTTGCCGCTCAGCACTTATTAGCCACTGCGGCCAACGCCCCCGAGAAAGTGAAAGCGAAGCTTGAGCGCCTGGCTCAGTTGGCGGCAAAAAAGAGTTAACGATCTTAACTCTTTTGTTCAAACCATTCATATTCATCTGTCTACTGGCTCTCTTTTCGAAAAATGACAACCTTCAGAGATAAAAAAGCCGGACTGAGTCCGGCTTTTTTTAAATGCTTAATCTGTGCTTAGGCGAGCACCATACCCGGTTGGGCAAACGTCACAGGAACGTCTTGTTCTTCCTGGAAGGTTGACCACTCGTACGCTTCTTGATCTGCCAAAACTGCACGCAATAATTGGTTATTCAGTGCATGACCTGATTTGTATGCACGCATTTCACCAATAATATTGTGGCCACACATGTACAGGTCGCCAATCGCGTCCAAGACTTTGTGAGTCACGAGTTCATTGTCAAAACGCAGACCTTCATCATTTAAGATCCGGTAGTCATCCAAAACAATTGCATTGTCAAAACTTCCGCCCAGACACAAATTCTGAGACTGAAGATATTCAATGTCACGCATGAAGCCAAAGGTACGAGCGCGGCTGATATCTTTTACGAATGACTTGCTTGAAAAGTCCAGCACCAAGCGCTGCTGATCTGAATCAATCGCAGGATGATTAAAGTCGATAGCAAAGTCGAGACGGAAACCATTATAAGGAACCAGCTCCGCCCATTTGTCGCCATCTTCAATGCGAACAGGCTTTTTGATACGTAAGAAGCGCTTAGGCGCATTCAACGTTTCAATTCCCGCAGACTGAAGCAGATAAATAAACGGGCTTGCACTGCCATCCATAATTGGGATCTCAGGTGCATCAACTTCGATAATAACATTATCGATCCCCATACCGGCTAATGCTGCATTCAAGTGTTCAACGGTTGAGATACGCACGCCTTGTTCATTCACAAGCGCAGTACATAGCATGGTATCACGCACAGAATTTGCGTCTGCAGGAAAATCCACAGGGGGATTTAAGTCTGTACGACGGTAAATCACACCCGTATTTGCAGCCGCTGGGCGCAAAATAAGCGTGACTTTACGCCCGGAATGAAGACCCACTCCAGTCGTTTGCACAATACTTTTAAGCGTACGTTGTCTGATCATCTGCCTGTCTCAACTGTTTTTCTAGTCTGTCTTCTCCAGACTACTAATCCGCCCATTCCTCTGTTACATAACGACCTGTTACATAAAGAAAATGGGCAGAAATCATACCATATATCCAGATATAACCCAAACAATTTACTTTCAGCTCTCCAGTGCTTAACGAAAATCGCTCATTAACGGTAACGAAAGTGCTCATCTATCATTATAAACTCTGCACTCTCGTCTCGCGTCTGAACAACATCACAGCGGTCTGAACAACCCAAAATAATCTTACCGACCGTTCACTGAAAATCAGTCTGCTTGCTTACGTAAAAATGCTGGAATATCAAGGTAGTCATGCTCAGCTTGAGGCTTAGATTTTTGTGCCGCCGCCGTCGATGAAGACGGCTGAACACTGCTACTCTCTACTGCCGCAGATGGCTGAGAAAGCGGTGCAGTCTTTGGCGCTTGAACCGATACCGCTGATTTTTCCTGCTGCACGGCCTGAACGGGTTTCGACGTCGTTACCAAGGTAATATCCGGCTTGGATTCTTTACCAATGCCTGTTGCGACTACCGTTACGCGTAGTTCATCACTCATATCAGGATCAAGTGAAGTACCGATAACGACCGTTGCGTTGTCAGATGCAAAAGCTTTCACTGTGTTACCCACAGTTTCAAACTCATCAAGACGCATATCCAGACCAGCAGTAATGTTAACCAAGACGCCACGAGCACCCGCAAGATCGATGTCTTCCAATAGCGGACTTGAAATCGCCATTTCTGCCGCTTCTTCAGCACGATCATCACCGGTAGCGACACCGCTACCCATCATCGCGTGGCCCATTTCTGACATCACAGTACGCACATCAGCAAAGTCGACGTTGATCATACCAGGACGAGTGATCAGCTCCGCAATACCTTGTACGGCATTTTTCAAGACATCATTGGCTTTCGCAAATGCGTCTAACAGAGTGATACCACGACCTAATACTTTCAGTAGCTTTTCATTCGGAATCGTAATCAGGGAATCGACGTGCTTAGAAAGCTCTTCGATACCTTGTTCCGCGAAAGCCATCCGCTTTTTGCCTTCAAAGCTAAATGGCTTAGTCACAACAGCGACGGTCAGAATACCGAGTTCTTTCGCCACTTCAGCAATAATAGGAGCCGCACCAGTACCGGTGCCGCCGCCCATACCGGCTGCGATGAATATCATGTCAGAACCGTCAAGCGCCGCTTTAATCGCCTCGCGATCTTCAAGCGCAGAATCACGACCCACCTGTGGGTTTGCCCCTGCTCCCAGACCTTTAGTGATGTCTCCACCAATCTGGATAACCGTGCTAACACTGGTTTTACGAAGTGCCTGAGCATCAGTATTTACACTGATGAACTGAACACCTTCAATAGACTCACGTACCATGTGATCGACTGCATTACCGCCGCCGCCGCCAACGCCAATGACCTTAATTACCGCTTCATCAGACATTTCCATCATCGGTTCAAACATTTGTTCTCTCCGTTCATCCTGTTCGCATCAGGGTTAAAATTCTTTTCTTAGCCAGCCACTGATTTTAGTGAATATTCCTGAAACCGAGCGTTTAGGTTCCAGTTCACTGTCATCAAATGCCTGACTGTCCTTTCCGTAATGCAGTAAACCTACTGCTGTCGCAAAATGCGGCGCCTGAACATAATCAGTTAAACCACTTAGCTCCAAGGGCTGACCGATACGTACCTGATTGCGGAAAACCCGCTCAGCACACTCAATCAAGCCTTCAATCTGCGCGGCACCGCCTGTTAAGACAATACCGGCCGCCAAATGATGTTTTACACCCGCATCTCGCAGTTGATCCTGTATTTCGACTAGCTTGTGATTAACCAGCCCCAGTAATTCACTGTATCGAGGCTCTATCACTTCCGCTAAAGTCTGACTTTGTAAACTTCGTGAAGGGCGACCTCCCACACTAGGGACATCAACCTTGGCATCTTTACTTACCAATTCACTCAGTGCACAGCCGTATTTCACTTTGATCTCTTCTGCGTCGCCTGGCGGCGTACCAAATGCGTAAGCAATGTCGCTGGTGACAACATTACCGGCATACGGAATCACTTCTGCATGGCGTAATGCGCCACCAGACCAGACCGCAAGATCCATGGTTCCACCACCGATATCGACCACGCAAACACCCAGCTCACGTTCATCTGCGGTGAGCACGGCATAGCTGGCAGCCAGACCAGAAAAAATAAGGTGATCGACTTTCAACCCACAACGCTCAACCGCTTTCACGATATTACGCGCCATGTCGTTGTGACAAGTGATCAGATGAACACTGGCTTCCATCCGGACCCCCGATAAACCAACCGGGTTTTTTATGCCTTCCTGATAATCAATAGCAAATTCCTGAGGAATTACATGTAAAGTTCGGTGTTCATCGCTAATTTTTACCGATTTCGCCGTATGGATAACATTATCGACGTCATCTTGGCTTACCTCTTTGTCAGAAATAGGCACCATACCTTTTTCTGTTTGACAACGAATATGTTTGCCTGATAACGACAAATACACGGAAGAGATTTGGCAATCTGCCATCAGTTCCGCTTGATCAACCGCACGCTGAACCGATTTGACGACGGATTCAAGATCATTGACCCCACCTTTATCCATTCCACGTGACGGGCTGCTGCCGACCCCAATGACATTTACATGGCCATCAGGAAGCACTTCTCCAACCAAAGCACAGACTTTGGAGGTGCCGATATCAAGGCCAACTATGAGTTTTTTATCTGCCGCCTTAGTCATTAGCGCACGCTCTTATTCTTGTTCAGGAACAATTTTCCAACCCACAGCTGCGCCAGTATCATAGCGCAAGTCTACGTACTCTATCGCCTTATCCTGCTGTTCTAAGTCAGGATAAAGCCATATAAAGCGCTCCAGGCGCTCCATCCGGGCCTCTCGACCCAGTTCAAGCCGAGTTCCATTGGTCAGCCATACTCGCCAGGATCGTCGCTCGTTTAATGCAAGCGTATCAATTTCAAAGCCCGCAAGCTGTAATCTTGGTTGCATTTCACGCAACGCAGCAAGCACTTCCTGACTATTTTTATCAGGTCCTGTCAGATGAGCCAACCCTAAATCAGCCACCTGTTGTGCTTGCGCGGCAAAAACCACACCTTGCTGATTAACCAGATGCTCGTCATTCCAGACCGCAGCAGGTTGATGCTCAACAAGAAACACTTTTACTGTATCTGGCCACTGCTTACGTACTGATGCACGTGCCACCCAAGGTAACGACTCTAATATTGCCTGCATGTCATCGACATCCTGAGTCATAAAACTACCCAGATGATCAAGCTGCAAAATCGCCTGACGGACATCTTCGGTGCTCAGGTAATCGAGTTCGCCTTGAATGACCAGTTGAGACAGAGGCAAACGGTTTGCGTCTGTCATCCAGTTCATCGTGGCACTGATCAACCATACGGTAAAACCAATGACAAAAAGAAAAAATGCCAATCCCCCCCAGTGTCTGCTAACAACTGAAGGTGAAAAATAGCTTACTCTTTTTACGACTGCTTCAGCCATATTTTGTCTGCTTACCCTTACCTAACCAGCCAATATTGCCAATCTGTAAATCATGGGGCTACCAGGTAACACTAAGCAAAGTTGAGCGATTATACCGACCAACTCGTTGCTCTCCAACTATTGTTGACGTTTTCATTGCATAACCTGATGCTTATTCCATGCTGACGGTAATAAAACCCACAAAAACAGTAGCAAAGCGCACAAATAATAATGCTGGCATTTCCAGCGCCGCACCTGCCTAAAAGACTATTTGCCTCTCATTTCAGTAATATCCAGCTTCATGTCTGCCAATTGGCGGGCAATTTTACCCACATCGCCGGCACCTTGTGTCAGAACTAAATCATCATTTTGAATAATATTAGCCAGTGCCGCCGGCAATCCATCGATTGTCGGTACAAAAATCGGATCAATTTTGCCTCGTCCCCGAATCGTTCTGCACAGTGCGCGTCCATCGGCCCCAGCAATCGGTGTTTCACCGGCCGAATAGACATCCAGCATCAGCAACACGTCAACCTGTTCCAATACATTGGCAAAATCATCATACAGATCCCGGGTACGGCTGTATCGATGCGGCTGAAAAACCATGACCAGACGCTTCTCTTGCCAGCCAGCACGGGCAGCCTGAATCGTCACATCGACTTCACTTGGATGGTGACCATAGTCATCAACCAGCATGACCGAGCCATTACCTGTTTCAAATTCGCCCAGATGGTCAAAACGACGTCCTGTTCCCTGAAACTCTGCCAATGCGTGAACAATCGCGTCATCATTGACGCCTTCTTCTGTTGCCACGGCCACTGCCGCCGTTGCATTGAGCGCATTGTGCTTACCCGGAACATTCAATTTTACGTTAAGGCTAGGTTTTCCTTTGCGTAAAATTGAAAAATAGCCCTGTTGGCCTTGCTGATTATAATCAACTATGCGCACATCAGCATCATCAGAAAAACCATATGTGATGATTTGGCGTCCAATTTTGGGTAACAGCTCACGAACTACAGGATCATCGATACACATCACCGCCAAACCATAAAATGGCAGGTTATGGAGAAAATCGATAAATGTCTGCTTTAACACTTCAAAATCGCCGCCATAGGTATCCATATGATCAGCTTCAATATTGGTGACAATCGATACCATCGGCTGCAGATGCAAGAATGACGCATCACTCTCATCCGCTTCCGCAATCAGGTAACGACTACAGCCTAAACGGGCATTGGTACCCGCACTCTTTACCAACCCCCCATTAACAAAAGTCGGGTCGAGGCCGGCTTCAGAATAAATTTGGGTCAGCAAAGCGGTGGTCGTGGTTTTACCATGGGTTCCGGCAACTGCAATACCATGACGGTAGCGCATCAGCTCTGCCAGCATCTCTGCCCGGCGTACCACCGGAATACGCTGTTCCCTTGCGGCAACCAGCTCAGGGTTATCCTGTGCTATCGCGGTCGAGACCACAACCACGCTGACGCCGGTGACATTTTCAGCCGCATGGCCAAAAAATATTTCAGCACCTTTGCCCGTCAGGCTATCGGTCACGGCGTTCGGGGCAAGATCTGACCCGCTAATACGATAACCTTCATTCACTAATACTTCTGCGATGCCGCTCATCCCGGCACCACCAATTCCAACAAAGTGAATACGCTCAACGCGGCGCATCTCTGGCACCATGGTTCTGATTTTTGCTAATTGCTGGTTATCCAGTTTACTCATCACTCTGTTCTCATCTTATTTTGTTGCTAGCGATTTGATCACGCCCGCCACCCGAACGTCAGCATCAACAATCGCTGCATCCCGTGCTGCACTTGCCATTTTCTCAAGTGTACGACGATCTAATTGGTTTAATTCTGCCGCTAAGCCCGCGGCGGTTAAATCCGCCTGCTCAATCATTTTAGCGGCACCACCCTGTACCAGATGAGCGGCATTTAATGCCTGCTGGCGATCTTTATGCATGAAAGGAACGAAAATCGCCCCGACTCCGGCTGCCGACAACTCTGAAACCGTCAACGCACCGGAACGGCACACCACAACATCCGCCCAGGCATATGCTGCCGCGATATCATCAATAAACTCGGTGACTTTATGAGTCCTGTCGGTTTGGGCGGCATAAGCTTGCTCGGTTTCAGCCTGACTTCCTTTCCCGGCCTGATGCCAGATAGTCACCTTATCGCCTAATAAACCGGCAACTTCAGGCAGTGTCTGATTCAGGATACGTGCTCCCTGGCTTCCGCCCATAACAAGAATACGTACCGGGCCTTGACGGCCAGCAAAACGTTCTTGAGGGCTTGCCAGCGCCGTCACATCTTGACGGACGGGATTACCAACCACCTCTTTATTGGCAAACGCGCCGGGAAATGCCTGCAAAACGGTTGTCGCGATCCGAGATAACCACTGGTTGGTTAACCCTGCCACGGCATTCTGCTCGTGCAATACTATGGGGATACCTGAGAGCCAGGCCGCAACGCCACCGGGACCGCTGACATAACCGCCCATGCCAAGTACGACATCGGGTTGCCAGGCTTTAATGTGTTTTCTTGCTTGCAGAATCGCACCAACAATCTTAAAGGGCGCAGCTAACAAACGCATCACGCCCTGACCACGTAAGCCTTTCACTTTAATGAAGTCGATCTCAATCCCATTTTTAGGCACCAAGTCTGCTTCCATGCGGTCGGCAGTACCCAGCCAGCGAATTTCCCAGCCTTCTTGTTGTAATTCCTTCGCGACAGCCAATCCCGGAAATACATGGCCACCAGTACCACCAGCCATCACTAATAAACGTTTATTCTTATTCATCGTTGGTCTTTTCGTCATCCGATTGTTCTGACTCTTCAGGTCCGTATTTCGCTACCAGCCGCTGCTCATGGTCGATGCGTAGCAAAATAGCGACCGCGGCGGCCATAATAAATAAACTTGAGCCACCATAACTGATCAAGGGTAATGTCAGGCCTTTGGTCGGCACCATACCGGCTGCTGCGCCGACATTGACCAAAGACTGAAATGCGAACCAGAAACCAAAGCCAAATGCCAGAAAGCCACCGAACAGCTGTTCTGACTGTAAACATTTACGGCCAATAAACAGCGCCTTAAATACCAGGGCGAAAATCAGTATCAGTACAATCGTGACTCCGATCAGCCCCAGCTCTTCAGCCAGCACCGCAAACACAAAGTCGGTATGCGCCTCTGGCAGGTACTCCAGTTTTTGAATCGAGTTACCCAGCCCCTGTCCCAGCCACTCGCCACGGCCAAAGGCCATTAATGACTGAGTCAGCTGGTAACCACTGCCAAACGGGTCTTCCCACGGATCCAAAAAGGATGTGACACGACGCATCCGGTAGGGCTCGAACACAATCAAAACCCCGATACCCAGTAACGCGGTCGCAATCATTGCCAGAAATTGCCATAACTTGGCCCCGGCAATAAACAACATGCCAACGGTCGTGACAAACATCACGACAAAGGAACCTAAATCTGGTTGCTGCAGCAACAATACAGCCAAAATACCCAAGACGACTAACGGCTTAATAAAGCCAAAAAAACTCTCTCGTACCTGGCTGTATTGACGAACCAGATAACCGGCTAGAAAAATAAATAGCGATAGCTTCGCCACTTCCGCTGGCTGCAGGTTGAAAATCCCTAGCGGGATCCAGCGCGATGCACCATTCACCGAACGGCCGACCATCAGTACCGCGATCAGAAGGAAGATTGACACCAGCAACATCGGCACACTGAGCTGGCGCCAGCGATCCAGCGGTACCTGGACGATAAAGGCGGCAATTACCAGTGAACAAATCAGAAAGAAACCGTGACGCAAGGCAAAATAAAAAGGGATATCGGTCAGACGGGTAGCCACTGGCACGGAAGCTGAGGTGACGATCACCAGGCCCGTCATCATCAAGGCCAGGGCTATCCACACCAGCTGACGGTCATACATGCAAGGCGCTGACGGTTTGGTTAACCAGTCACTCACCGATAACATGCCGTCTCTGGCTTGTCTTAGCATGCCGTTGCTCCGACTACGTGATGCTGCAGGACTTTCGCCCGTTCGATAAACGCATCCCCACGTGCCATGAAGTTAGGAAACTGATCCAAGCTGGCGCATGCCGGCGACAACAAGATCATATCACCCGCCTGTGCCGCCTTTGCGGCGATGTCCATCGCTTGTGCCATCGTTTCGACACAAACCGGCGCTGCAACCAGAGACGCAAAAATATGACCATCACGGCCAAAACAGTACAGCTGTACATTTAAGTCAGCCAGAACGGGCTTTAGTTCAGAAAAATCAGCCCCTTTCCCGTCCCCACCCACTAACAGGTGCAGCCGGCCCGATAAGTTCAGCCCCTTCAGCGCCGCCAGCGTACTGGCCAGGTTGGTTGCCTTAGAGTCATTGACCCATTGCACTCCATGCTGATTAACCACTAGCTGACAGCGGTGTGACAGCCCGGTATAGTTTTTCAAAGCGCGGCAAGCCGCCTGACGATCAATATTAACCGCGTCTGCCAATGCCAGGGCGGCCAGGCTGTTGGCTACATTATGACGACCGACTAGCGCAATATCGCGGACTTTTATCTGCGATTGACCGGCAATCGCTAAATATTCTTCACCCTGATCCAGTTTGAGACCGTATTCTTCGGCGTCAAAACCAAAACTGGTCATCGGATGGGTATAATCCCGGGGACGGGTCGCCAGATCATCACGGTTATAGATAGCCAAATCCGTATGGTTAAAGATCCGCAGCTTTGCCTGGCTGTAATCATCCAGCCCCTGGTAGCGATCCATGTGATCTTCTGACAAATTAAGATAGACCGCGGCTTTAAGTTGCAGTGATGAGGTCGTCTCCAGCTGAAAGCTGGATAACTCTAATACATACAAATCATGTTCTTGTGCCAGCATATCCAGAGCAGCAAAGCCGATATTGCCTCCCACACCGACGTTAATGCCGGCTTCTTTGGCCATCTCGCCGACCAGGCTGGTAACGGTACTCTTGCCATTTGATCCGGTAATCGCGACAACAGGCTGGGTTACGGCCCGTGCAAATAGCTCGATATCGCCAACGATCTCAATCCCTGCGGCAGCGGCTGCCTGCAGTTCTGGCGTGGCCAGGGCAATGCCCGGACTGACAACAATCAGATCGGCGGCTAATAACCAATCCATGTTCCACTGCCCGGAGCATAACTCCACGCTCGCAGACAACTTATCTTGCCCAGGCGGTGCGATCCGGGTATCAATCACTTTGATATCGCGTTCGCCAGATTGACGCAGCAGATGATTAACCACCGACAGGCCGGTCATTCCCAACCCGATGACGACTACCTTTTTCACACCGTCTAAGCCATTCATTTAGCGTACCTTTAGCGTTGCCAGGGCAATCAATACCAACATTAATGTAATGATCCAGAAACGAACGATAACACGAGGTTCCGGCCAGCCTTTCAGTTCATAGTGGTGATGGATCGGCGCCATACGGAAGATCCGCTGACCTCGCAATTTGTAAGAGCCCACCTGCAGGATCACCGACACAGTTTCCATCACGAACACCCCGCCCATGATAACCAGCAGCAACTCCTGGCGTACCAGCACCGCAATCGTACCCAGAGCGCCACCCAGCGCCAGAGAACCGACATCGCCCATAAACACCTGAGCCGGATAGGTATTAAACCAGAGGAAACCGAGTCCGGCTCCGACAATCGCGGTACACACGACCACCAGCTCACTGGCATCCTTCAGATAAGGAATATGCAAGTAGTTGGCAAAATTGACGTTGCCGGTCGCCCAGGCAATAAATGCCATGCCCGCAGCAACCATTACCGTCGGCATAATCGCCAGGCCGTCAAGGCCGTCGGTCAGGTTCACCGCATTGCTGGTGCCCACGATCACGAAATAGGTGAAGACAATATAAAACAGACCAAGCTGAGGCATCACGTCTTTGAAGAACGGCACCACCAGTTGCGTTGCAACAGTATCTTTACCGTATACATACAGCGCAAAAGCGACCACAAAAGCAATCACGGACTGCCAGAAGTACTTCCAGCGAGCAACCAGCCCATCGGTATTCTTGCGCACCACTTTACGGTAATCATCGACAAAGCCAACCACACCGTAACCCAGCATGACGGTTAATACCGCCCAGACATAAGGGTTGGATAGATCAGCCCATAATAAAACCGTGATCGTGATCGCTGCCAGGATCATGATACCGCCCATGGTTGGCGTACCACGCTTGCTGAAGTGAGACTCAGGGCCGTCATTACGTACTACCTGGCCAATTTGCAGTATTTGCAAACGGGCGATAAGCCGAGGTCCCATCCACAGAGACAGGATCAGTGCCGTCAGGACACTGACGATTGCCCGAAACGTCAAATATTCAAACAGGCGGAAAAAAGGAAAAGAGGACTCTAATAAGTCGGCTAACCAGTAAATCATTGTGTGTTTTCCTGCAATGCGGCAATAACTTCTTCCATTCGGGAACTACGTGCTCCTTTTACCAGCACCGTTATCTCTGGGTGCTGGGGATTAAGCTGCTCTGTCAACAATTGGATCAATGCTGACTTGTCTTCAAAATGTTGTCCCTGGTTCATCTGGCTAACGACAGCACTGGCACGGCCGTAGGTCAGCACCTGATCCAAGCTTTTGCGGCTTGCATACTCGGCAATCTCACGGTGCAGTTTGTCACTGTCTTCACCCAGCTCAGCCATATCACCTAAAATGAACCAGCGTTGTCCCTTAAACGACGCCAGAAGATCAATCGCGGCTTTAACCGAAGCGACACTCGCATTATAGGTATCATCAATCAGGCGCAATCCGTCACGTGGCTGGCTGACTTCCACCCGCCCTTTAACGTTTTCCACCTGCTCCAGACCCGCTTTGACTTGTGCCAGAGTTGCCCCCGTTGCCATTGTTAACGCCGCCGCGGCCAGGGCATTTGCCACATTGTGAGTGCCCGCTAACGTTAATGTGATCTCAGTTTCGCCTTCAGGGGTGCGCATTGTAAAACAAGCGAGCCCATCAGAGTTAATAAATATGTCAGTTGCTGAGAGATCGGCACCAGATTGAGTGATCGAGAAGGTTAAAACCTGATGTTCAGCCAATAACGGCTGCCACATTGCCCGTTCGTTAGAGTCCAGATTAATAATCGCGGTTGCTGGTGCCCCGTGAGGCTGCGCCGCTAAGCCTTCAAATATTTCACCTTTGGCCCTGGCAACTCCCGCCAAGGAGCCGAAACCTTCAAGGTGTGCTTCCGCCAGGTTATTGACCAAGGCAACCTGAGGCTTGACCAGATTGGTGGTGTAAGCAATCTCATGCTGATGGTTGGCACCCAGCTCAATCACCGCATATTGGTGCTCAGGGGTCAGTCGCAACAAGGTCAGCGGAACACCGATGTCATTATTAAAATTACCCGCCGTGGCCAGTACTTTGCCTTTCTGGCTTAAAATCGCTGCCGCCATCTCTTTCACTGTGGTTTTTCCACAGCTGCCGGTCAGCGCTAATGTCTTCAGCCCCTGCTCTTGCTGCATGGTCTGTTTCAGCCAGGCAGCTAGCTGGCCCAGCGCAATACGAGTATCTTTGACGACCAGTTGTGGTAAGCCAACAGGTAAGTGACGACTCACTAATAGCGACGCGGCACCGTTATCCATGGCACTCTGACAAAAATCATGGGCATCAAAACGTTCGCCTTTCAGGGCGATAAATAACGTCTCACCCGTTATACTCCGGGTATCCGTTGATACCTCGGCAA
Source organism: Photobacterium sp. (assembly GCF_033720175.1). Taxonomy (GTDB): domain Bacteria; phylum Pseudomonadota; class Gammaproteobacteria; order Enterobacterales; family Vibrionaceae; genus Photobacterium. The sequence goes on along the minus strand of NZ_JAWWDA010000015.1, from coordinate 83,156 downwards.
TTCTGGTATCGCAACCAATCAGCTCTGCCTCCAGAATGTCAGCCAGTTGTGTTAGCTGAACCTCGATCATGCGTTTTCCCCGTTAGTTTTATCTGAACCTTCGTTTTCCATCAGCAGGGCTTGTACCGTTTCACGGTCAGAATAATAGATAGTGCGATCGGCCAGAATTTGATAATCCTCATGGCCTTTCCCTGCCAGCAAGACAATATCATCGGCATCGGCTTGCTCCAGCGCCTGCTGGCACGCCGCTTTGCGATCATGGATCACCGTTGCCATTTCCGGCTGGCATAATCCCCGCAGCATATCCGCAACGATGATCGCCGGATCTTCGCTGCGCGGGTTGTCATCGGTCAGAATAATATGATCGGCCAAACGTTCAGCCACTTGTGCCATCATCGGGCGCTTACCGCTGTCACGATCGCCGCCACAACCGAAAATGCACCACAATTTACCGCGACAATGGACCCGTAAAGCCTGCAGGGCTTTTTCCAGTGCATCAGGGGTATGAGCATAATCAACAACAACCATTGCTTTGTCAGATCTTTGAAAAACTTCCATCCGCCCCATCACAGCTTGTAACTTTGGTGCTGTCGCAACTAGCCGGGCTAGGGGGTGGCCTAATGCTAATAACGCGGCAAGAGCCAGTAATAGATTGGAGACATTAAACGATCCGACCAGCGGCGCGGTAAAGTGTCCTTGTCCCCAGCAAGAGTCAAACGCGATACTCACGCCCTGGGTACTGTACGTTACATCGGTAAGCCATAACGCCAGTCCTTGATGCCCAGCAATCGATGCTTTCTCTGTCGCAACAGCGACGGCATCCGGCAGCTCTGACAGCCAGGCCCGGCCCGTTTCATCATCAGCATTAATCACCGGGATGCCAGTATTATGCTCAGTAAACAAGCTTTTCTTGGCGTCGGCATAACTGGCCATATCACCATGATAATCAAGATGATCACGGCTCAGGTTGGTAAAAATACTGGCGCTAAAATTCAGAGCCCTCACCCGACTCTGGACCAAGCCATGGGAAGAGATCTCCATCGCTGCCAAATTCGCGCCCTGCGCCACCAGTTCGGCCAGCACTTGCTGAATTTCAATGGCGCTGCCCGTGGTATTGGCGGCGGGTTCCAACTGGTTCAGTAAACCATTGCCGGTTGTTCCCATCACGCCAGACTTATAATCAAGCAAATCGGCCCACTGGGCCAGCAGCTGGCTGATGGTGGTTTTGCCATTAGTACCGGTCACGGCAATCAGCGTTAACCGGCTGTCAGGCTGACCATAAAAACGACCGGCAAGAGCAGAAAGCTGTGAGCCGAGATTGGCAACATAAATGATGAAGGTACCCGCTTGCTCGACGATATCGCCATGGTCCGCGATACCATCGGCTTCTGCCAGTACAACACTCGCCCCTGCATCTATTGCCGCAGGGATAAAGCGGCGGCCATCAGCCGCATGACCGTTTATCGCCACAAACAGACCGCCGGCCTGCACCTTTCGGCTATCTAAGGTCAGGCTATTGACCTCAAGTTCAGCCAGCGATTGAGGTAAAGACAATTTGGAAAGCCGTAATTTTGAAAACCATAAGTTTGAAAACAGCGGAGACAACAACACTCCTATCTTACGGTTCTGACTAGGTATCACCATGCATATTGCCCTTGTTATGAACGATATTTAACTGATCTCCCGTACCGGCATCCGGCGGGACATTTAATATTTGAAGGGCACTGCCCATGACTTCAGAGAAGATCGGCGCGGCGATGGCCCCGCCGTAATACTGATCGCCCTGAGGCTCATTCACCACCACCACCATCGCCAGGCGGGGATTACTGATAGGGGCAAGCCCGGCAGTCATCGCCACATACTCGTCGCTATAACCGCCTGCCGCGGCTTTTTTGGCCGTTCCCGTTTTCGCGCCGACACGGTAACCCGGCACCGCCGCACGTTTGGCGCTCCCTCCGGCATGCGTCACTTCTTCCAGCATATTAAGTAGCTTACGGGTATTTTCAGCCGACACTACCTGACGGCCTGGCACGACATCTTCTGTTTTCAAAATCGACAGCGGGCGGTTTACCCCAAGCGCACCCAGCGTGGCGTAGGCCCGAACCAATTGGATCGGCGTGACGGAAATCCCGTAGCCAAATGCCAGTGTCGCACGTTCAAAATCAGACCAGCGACGTCGATCGGGGAAAAATCCCATCGCCTCGCCGATTAAGTTAATACCTGACTCATCCCCTAAGCCGACACTGCTGTACATCCCTAATAGAGCATCAACCGGCATCGCCAGTGACAGCTTACTTACACCGATATTACTGGATTTTCTCAAAATCTTCGCCAGGTCAGCCTTACCGACTCTGGAGACATCCCGTACACGGCTACCACCGATTTGAAAGATGCCGTTACCGGTATTGATAATGGTGTTTTCATCAGCCGTCCCATTTTCCATCGCCGCCAACACCACAAACGGTTTAATGGTCGAACCCGGCTCCATGGCATCCGTAATGGCGCGGTTACGCATCCGGTAACTTTGTAACTGACTGCGGTTATTGGGATTGTAAGACGGTGCGTTCACCATCGCCAGGATCTCACCGGTTCGGACATCAACCATCACCACTGACGCTGACGTCGCCCGGTAATCCACAACCGCTTGCTTCACCGCACGATACGCGACAGCCTGCAAACGCTGGTCAATACTCAGCACCAACGGTTTACCCGGCTCACGCTTTTGCAGTGAAATATTCTCGACTACACGCCCGTAGCGATCTTTCCTCACGGTACGACGCCCCGGCTCACCCGTCAGCCAGCCATCGTAGGTACGCTCGACACCTTCCAGGCCATGGCTGTCGATGCCGGTTACCCCGATAATGTGTGCGCTCACTTCGCCTGCAGGATAAAAACGGCGGGATTCATCTTTCAGGCCAATACCGGGCAGCTTTAACTTACTGACATAGGCTGCCATTGCAGGGCTGACCTGACGTTGCAGGTAGATAAAACGGCGATTTTTATTTTTCTCGAGGCGGGAGAGTAATTCCTGGCGGTCGGCCCCCAGCACATCCGCTAAGGCATGCCACCGCTGAACCTCTTGAATACCGCCGGTTTTGTAGATCTGGACCGGATCAGCCCAAATAGCCTGAACCGGTACACTGACGGCAAGTTGCTCTTCGTTACGGTCAGAAATCATTCCTCGGGCAGAAGGCATTGCTTTGACGCGTAACGAACGCAAATCCCCTTCCTGAATGAGCCGGCCCGGTTCCAGCACCTGGATATAGGCCGCACGGCCAACCAGTGCGAACAAGGCGAGAGCAACAAACCCGCATATAACACCAAAGCGCCACGGGATAAATACCGGTGGCGCTTCATGGCGACGTTGATTTTTAGTTTGAGGACGCTTAAGAAATTTCATAAATATGATTAATGCACAACGATTTCGCTGCTCGCAGAAGGTCGCTTCATCTCCAGCTCGGTTTCTGCCAACCGCTCCACACGACTATGCTCCGCTAATGAATTCTCTTCTAAAATTTGGTTTCGCCATTCAATATCAAGCTGGTCACGCTCAATTAGCAGCAGCTCTTGCTGCGCGATCAGCTGACGCGACTGGTGCGTGATATACACCACTGCAAGGGCTGAAATCAGAATAAAAACCGATAAAATCGCAGGAACACGCCCGACCGACACGATATCACGGGCGATCAGGTGAGCAAGATTAGACGATAATTCAGGATCTTGAGTCATAAACGCTCAGCAAGACGTAAGACTGAACTACGGGCACGCGTGTTATCACCTAATTCATTTTTAGATGGCTTAATAGCTTTACTGGCAAGCTTTAGACTGGCAGAACCTAACGCTTTAATTTGATCTTCCGTTAAGGGTAAACCTGCAGGTACATCCGGTCCCTTGCTATGTTTACGCATGAAACGTTTAACCATGCGATCTTCTAGCGAGTGGAAACTGATCACCGATAAACGACCTTGTGGTGCCAGCACCTTCATCGCACCATTTAGTGCAATTTCAATCTCTTCCAGTTCACTATTAATATAAATACGGATCGCCTGGAAGCTACGGGTTGCCGGATGTTTATGCTTATCTCTAAACGGTGATACTTCTGCAATCAGGGATGCCAAGTGCTTGGTACGTGTCAGCGGTTCTTTTTCTGGATTTTCTCGATGTTCAACAATGCCGCGTGCAATGCGTTTAGCAAAACGTTCTTCACCAAACTCTTTAAGCACCCAGGCAATGTCATCAGCTTCTGCCTCTGCCAGCCATTCAGCAGCAGATATACCAGACGTTGGATCCATACGCATGTCTAACGGACCATCACGCATGAAGCTGAAGCCACGTTCGGCATCATCAAGTTGTGGTGAAGAGACCCCTAAATCCAACAGAACGCCATCAACGCGACCGATTAAGCCACGTTCTTCCATGTATTGAGCCATTCCGGAAAAAGGACCATGGATAATAGTAAAACGGGGATCATCGATTTTCTGAGCTTCAGCAATTGCTTGTGGATCACGGTCGATAGCATACAGCCGGCCGTTTTCACCTAATTTAGACAGGATCAAACGGCTGTGGCCACCGCGACCAAAAGTACCATCGATATAAATACCGTCAGGCTTAATCGCTAAGCCATCAACAGATTCATGGAGTAAAACGGAAACGTGCTCAAATTGTTCAGACATAAAATAGGTTCAAGGTTCAGCTAAAGTGAAAGCTCACTAAGGCACAGGGACAATTCTGTCTCAGCCTTAGCCTGGAGTTGTATATCGCGTTCAACGTGTTATTGCCGCAATAATGATGATGACGGGCAGTTGTACCACAATTTCCCACAAAATCCGTCACAAAGTGTACGTATGAGACAAAAAAGTTGTCAAGCGAGAGGTGGGGATTTAGCGCCAGAGATCCCCGCAAGATCAAGTTTTAGGGTGGAATATCGATATTGTACCAACCGAGATCGGCATTAGGTTGTATAAACGACAAAAGGCGATGTTAACTTCTCAAGAGAAATCAACACCACCTTTTATTCTAAAAGAGGGGAGTTGGCCTATAAGCCGGGTTTTGTACCGCTTACGCGGTGGTAATCATTCCTCTAGGCCTGCAATCGCTCACAGGCTCAAGCAACCTACCCGTCCCCAACGCGGGCCGCGCCATTAGGGACCTATTTGGTCTTGCTCCGGGTGGAGTTTACCGTGCCACGAACTATTACTAGCCGCGCGGTGCGCTCTTACCGCACCCTTTCACCCTTACCTGTTCTCGCAAGCGAGTCATCGGCGGTTTGCTCTCTGCTGCACTGGTCGTAGGCTTGCGCCTCCCAGACGTTATCTGGCACCCTGCCCTTTGGAGCCCGGACTTTCCTCCCCTTCGTCAGTCTCCCTAAGGACATCAACGAAGCAGCGATTACCTGGCCAACTCCGGCGACGGATATTATAAGAGTCAGAGCCTGGTTACCAGCGAAAAATCCCACAAGAAGCCAAAACGCTCGAAAATAGAGCAAAAAAGTCAGAATCGAGTGTCTAGAGGCGAGATTTGAGAACAGTCCTGTGGTCCTGCAGGACGGATTCACCGAGCCGAGTTGAGAATCAAGCCGTTCGCTTTTTCTCGCCGCTCGAACCTACTTACGCGAGCCTCTTATCCCTAGAACCCCAAAACCTTAGGACCGCTCTTCCCGCTTTATCTAGTCTAGATTCTCCAGCCCCCATTTATACAGGGCATTTTTTTTCACCCCATGGATTTCAGCAGTCAGGGCAGACGCTTTCTTCAAAGGCAACTCTTTCGCCAACAGGCCCAAAGTGCGCAATGCCTCTGGCGGCAGGTCATCTTTCTGAACCCGATGACCCGTCACCAGCACCACCATCTCGCCACGAGTCCGGTTACTGTCTTCTTTCAGCCACTCAATAAGTTCGCCCAACGGAGCACCATGAATGGTTTCAAACGTTTTCGTCAGCTCACGTGCCAGTACAACCTGGCGATCTGGGCCTAACACCGCTAACATGTCAGCCAGAGAGTCTGTAATACGATGCGGAGACTCATAAAAAATCAATGTACGCTCGTCAGCGGCCAGTGCCTGAAAACAATCTCGACGCCCTTTACTTTTGGGGGGCAAAAAGCCTTCAAAACTAAATCGGTTAGAAGGCAAGCCTGCAGCACTTAGCGCGGTGATAACGGCGCATGGGCCAGGTAATGGCACAACTTTGACACCCGCTTGACGACAACGATTGACTAAATGGTATCCTGGATCACTAATCAGGGGAGTACCGGCATCCGACACAAGTGCAATGCTGGTACCTGCCTGAAGCTTCTCAATCAAAAAGTCAGCTTTCTGCTGCTCGTTATGATCGTGAAGCGCAAAGGTGCGGGTAGAGATAGAGAAATGTGACAGCAAACGCGATGTATGGCGTGTGTCTTCAGCAGCAATTAAATCTACATTTGCTAAAACATCCAATGCACGCTGCGTGATGTCCGCTAAATTACCGATTGGTGTAGGTACGATGTACAAAGTTGCGACATCTACCGTGCATGAATTGGTCTCACTCATTTGTCTAAGATCTCATCTGCAATTAATATAGAGAGTAATTTTCACAGTTGAATGAATTCAATGCTCAATTTTACCCATAAGCGTAAAAGTGTATCACGACTGCTGGCGCCTGTAGCCTTTGCTGTGATGTTGGCCGGTTGTAGCTCGTCGGATCAACAGCAGGCCGTGGCCACTGATATTACCGCCGCCGCGACTGACAGCGCTGCGAATTATCTGATAAAAGCCGAATCCAGTGAAGGTTTAGAAAGCATTAACTGGCAAATTCTGGCACTGAAAGCCTTCATTAAAGAAGGCCTATGGCCGCAAGCCGAGCTGCAGGCCGAGCGCCTTGCCCGGATGTCACTCAGTCAGATCCAAATGGCTGAATGGCAACTGGCCCGTGCGACGCTTCGCTACCAGCAAGGTCAGCCACAACAAGCGCTGGATACCCTGAACTTCCAGCCATGGTGGCAACTGGCAGACAACCAGTACCAGCGTTTCCATATGCTAAGAGCTGAGCTTTTTTCCCAGCTCGATCAGGCGCTCCAGGCGGCTCGTGAACGTACCGCACTGGATCAGTACCTGGCCGCAGAGCAAAAACACGCTAACTGGCAAAACCTGTGGCGTGATTTGTCACGCTATAACAATAATCAGCTGCAGTCTCTTCGCCTTAACGAGGATGAAACCGTACTGCGAGGCTGGGTTCAGCTGAGCATTCTGAAAAACACCTATTCACCGCGTCCGGTACGGCTGAAAAGTGTGGTGGATGAATGGCTAGGCAGCAATCCTTACCATCCGGCTAACCAGTATCTGCCTGCTGAACTGCAAGCTATTATGGCGCTGGAAATCACGGCACTGGATAATGTTGCCTTATTATTGCCGCTTAACGGACGTTTTGAATCGCAGGGTAAGGCCGTCCGGGATGGTTTTGTCAACGCCATGCTCGATGATACTGGCCGCGATGCTGACACCGAGCTGACGATTTACGACACGGAAGCCGAATCGATACCAGCCATCATGGCCAAGCTACAGCAAGATGGCGTGCAATTTGTTATCGGCCCCTTGCGTAAAGATAAAGTGATTGAATTCCAGCAAGATAATACTGAACAGATCACCATGCTGGCGTTGAACCGGCCGGAAGAGCTGGATTTGCGCCAGACCAATGCCTGCTATTTCTCGCTATCACCGGAGCAGGAAGCCGAGCAGGCTGCCCGGCACCTGTTTGCCAAAGGTCATCGTTACCCGCTGGTGCTGGCACCCGACAATAGTTTTGGCCAGCGTGTGAGCGATGCTTTCGCCGAACAATGGCAACAGCTGACAGGCAAATTACCGGATACCAAAGACTTCGGCTCACGCAAAGAAATCCAGCAGCAAATCGCGACCACTTTCGGTCTTAACGACAGCCAGACCCGCATCAATCAGATGCAGCAGCTGTTAGAGATTGAGCTGGAATCTCAGCAACGCAGCCGCCGTGATACCGATGCGGTCTACCTGGTGGCCAGCAATAATGAATTAACCCTGCTTAAGCCATTCATTGACGTCGCCATTAACCCGGATGTTAAACCGCCTCAGCTCTATGCCAGCTCGCGCAGTAATCCTGGCACCAGCACTAACATGAGTGAGTTACGAGGCATCGAGTTCAGTGATATTCCGTTGCTGGTTGATCCTGACCAGCGCTTTATGGAACGTTTCAGCCAATTGTGGCCGAACCAGAACAACACCACAATTCGCCTCCACGCCTTCGGGATGGATGCTTATAAGATGATCACTGAGCTGCCGCAAATGCGTGTCGTCGACAATTACACCACGTCAGGAAAAACCGGCCGGCTTGGCATTGACGACCAGTGTGTGGTGCAACGCCAGATCAGTTGGGCGGTCTTTACCGGAAATGGCATTGAGCCAGCTCAATAAGCGCCAGCAAGGCCAGGTCTATGAGGCGATGGCCGAACGTTTTTTACAACGCCATCACCTTAGCCCTGTTACGCGCAATTTTCAGTGTCGCAGCGGTGAGATTGATCTGATCATGCGCGACGGTGATTGCTGGGTTTTCGTCGAAGTAAAATACAGAAAGCAGATCCACTTCGGCTCCCCGGCCGAAGCCGTAAACTGGCGAAAACAACAAAAGCTGAAGCGTGCTGCGCTGTTTTGGCTACAAAAAAATGGCTTATCATCCGAACACACCGCGTTTCGGTTTGATGTGGTCGCTATTCAGGGCCCCGATCACCAGATTGAGTGGTTTACCAACATCCTAGTTGAAGGTTGATCCATGCTAGACAGCATTAAAGAAAGTTTTACCGAAAGTATCCAAACTCAAATCGCGGCGGCGGAAGCTTTGCCTGATGCTATTTCAAAAGCCGCGCAGATTATGGTGCAGAGCCTGCTGAACGGTAATAAAATTTTATCTTGCGGCAACGGCGGATCAGCCGCTAACTCACAGCACTTCGCGTCTTGTCTGATCAACCGCTTTGAGACAGAGCGCCCGAGCCTGCCAGCACTGTCGCTAACCGCCGATACCACAATCCTGACGGCGGTGGCCAATGATTACCACCACAATGAGATATTTTCGAAACAGGTGCGTGCACTGGGCCAGGCCGGCGATATTCTGCTGGTGTTATCAACCAGCGGCAACAGCAAGAATATTATCAAGGCAATGGAAGCAGCCCTGACCCGCGATATGACCATTATCGCCCTGACAGGAAAGGACGGCGGTGAAATGGCCGGCCTGCTGGGGGTGCAGGATGTTGAAATTCGGATCCCGTCCCAGCGCACCGCTCGCATTCAGGAAGGTCATTTGCTGACGGTACACTGTTTATGTGATTTGATTGATCAGGTGTTATTCCCACAACATGAAGGATAAGCAATGAAACGGCACCATTTACTGGTGATAGCCTTGTTAGCCCTGCTACAGGGCTGTTCAGGACTCTCTTCGGCAGATCCTCGCGATACCAAACAGCAATGGCATGATCAACAAATTGAAATGGAAGTTGGCGGACTCGCGAATAAACCGCCATTTCGCCAGCAAGTCCGGATAAATGCCATTTCCATCGAGGGCAAAGTCTTGATCGTTGGCCAGGCCGTTGAGCAGGATATTCTCCAGTTACTGGCGCAGAATGTTCGCCAGCTGGATAATGTCCGGTTGGTTTATAACCAGGTACGTATTCGCCCATTGCCTGACTTGGCGGAAGTGAGCAAAGACAGTTGGATCACGACGAAAGTTAAATCACAGATCGTCGGCAGTAAAAAACTGAAAGACGTCTCAATCAAGGTGATAACGGAAGGCCAGGAAGTCTATTTGCTGGGTTATGTCACTCGCGCCCAAGCTGACACCGCATCAGATATCGCCCGTAATGTTTCTGGGGTGAAGAAAGTAGTGAAGGTCTTCGAGTATCAGGAAGGATAAGAAAGTAGCGAGAAAATGATAGAATCGAAATCTTAGCGCCGACAAATAAAAACGCAGCCAATTGGCTGCGCTTTTTTATTTTACGACTCGAAGACTTGGCCTGCCACGAGGGCGTGGTGGCTCATCCTCAGGTTCGCCGTCATCAGTGACTTCAACCAGAGCTGAAACCGACGTTAACGCCTCTTCCTTTTGTTCGACACTACTGTCATGTTCTGCTTCATCGTTTTCGTCAGAAGCTGCTATATCCCCAGCATAAGCCGGTTCAGGCTCGAACATCGTTCCTGCGCCATTCTCGCGCGCATAAATCGCAACAGCGGCGTACAAAGGTACGATGACAGAGTGTGGGCGGCCACTGAAACGGGCATTAAAGCTGACCGCTTCATTCCCCAGTTCCAGATTGCCTACCGCACGTGGTGCAATGTTCAGAACAATCTGCCCATCACTAACGAATTCCATCGGCACTTTAACACCCGGTAAAGTAGCGTCTGCTACCAGGTGAGGCGTCAGGTCGTTATCCACTAACCAGTCGTAAAACGCACGCATCAAATACGGACGACGCGGCGTTAGTTTTTCCATATCCATTATTGACCAGCCAGGCGCATTTCTCGTTCAGCTTCAGTCAGAGATGCCAGGAACGAATCACGCTCAAACACACGTGTCATGTATGCTTTCACTTCTTTCGCGCCGACACCACTTAATTCGATACCCATCTCAGGCAGACGCCATAGTAACGGAGCAAGGTAACAGTCTACCAAGCTAAACTCGTCGCTCATAAAGTATGGGTATTCAGCAAATACAGGTGCCAGAGCAAGCAGTTCTTCACGTAACTGTTTACGAGCTTTCTCTGCTTCTTCCGCTGTACCTTTATTAATTTTTTCAGCCAGTGTGTACCAGTTTCGTTCAACACGGTACATCATCAAACGACTGTTACCACGGGCAACTGGGTAAACAGGCATTAGAGGCGGGTGAGGAAAACGCTCATCCAAGTACTCCATAATGATACCAGCCTGGTACAGAGCCAGCTCACGATCAACAAGAGTTGGAACAGAATTGTATGGATTCAGGTCCAGTAGATCTTCTGGCAGGTTATTTGGATCAACCAGCTCAATTTCAACACTAACACCTTTTTCTGCTAGTACAATACGCACCTGATGGCTATAGATATCTGAAGCATCAGAATACAGAGTCATCACAGAGCGTTTATTGGCAGCAACAGCCATTGACCCCTCCAGTATAATCAAATACACAAAAAGCAATGGGGGCTGGAGCCCCCATTGCGAGATTCTTAACCGACTAGATTACCCGATCAGTAGACATCACGCCAATATTCTTTCTTCAACAGTACAGTTAGAACAAAGAATATAACAATGAAGCCCATTACCCACCAACCTAAACGCTGACGTTCAAGTTTGATAGGCTCGGCTGAATATTCGAGGAAGTTCACCAAATCACGAACTACTTCGTCGTATTCGTCCGAGTTTAACTCGCCGGTACCGTCAGACTCAATGCCCATATATTCTTTAACTTCTTCGCCATCAACCAGTCGCGTTTCATACACTTTAGTTGGTACACCCTGCAGCTCTTCCAGTACATGTGGCATACCCACACTTGGGAATACCACATTGTTAACGCCGAATGGACGGCTAGGATCAGCATAGAAAGAACGTAAATAAGTATAGATCCAATCGGGTCCACGGACACGTGCAACCAGGGTTAGATCCGGTGCAGGAGCGCCAAACGAAGCCGCAGCATATTCGGTAGAAATTGAATTTGTCATCAGATCACCGATCTTCGCATCTTTATCGAAAATCAGGTTCTCTTTCATCAAGTCAAACGGAATACCCAAATCCGTTGCGACACGCTCATAACGCTGATACTGCGTAGCATGGCAACCAAAACAATAATTCATAAATGTTTTAGCGCCATTCTGCAACGATGCCTGATCAGAGATATCATTATTCGCAGCATCTAAATGCACGTTACCACCAGCGGCCATCGCTAACGAGGGCAACAGAGCGAATAGCATTACAATCCATTTTTTCATTTGAATGTCACCCTCTCTGGTAGCGGTTTAGTTGCTTCATTCTTACTGTAGAAAAACAGTAAAACAAAGAACATGAAGTAACCTAAGCTAAAGATCTGCGCCATCACGGTGTACGTTGCCGTTGCCGGTAAGGCTCCCAAAATACCCAGAGCAATAAAGCTGACCGTGAACTGAGCAATGTTGATCAGGTGAAGCTTGCTGCGGTAGCGGAATGAACGAACCTTACAGCGATCCAGCCACGGCAACAGGAATAGCACGACGATTGACGCCCCCATGGCCACAACACCTAACAATTTGTCAGGTACCGCACGCAAGATGGCGTAGAACGGCGTGAAATACCATACCGGCGCAATATGTTCAGGTGTTTTCAGCGGATTAGCTGCTTCAAAGTTAGGTGGCTCAAGGAAGTAGCCGCCCATTTCCGGGTTAAAGAACAGGACATAGCTGAACAAAAAGGCAAATACGGCAATGCCGACCATATCTTTTACCGTGCCGTAAGGGTGGAACGGAATAGAATCGATAATGTCGTATTTATCACTGTATTGCTTATGGAATTTGAACTGCGTTTTGTACCCTTCACCTTTGCTGCCTTTAGGCAGTTTGGTTTCAATACCATCCGGATTGTTTGACCCCACTTCGTGCAATGCCAGTACGTGCAGAACAATCAGTAACAGCAGTACGATAGGCAGCGCAATAACGTGCAGTGCAAAGAAACGGTTCAGCGTGGCCCCCGAGATAACATAGTCACCACGGATCCACAGCGTCAGATCATCACCGATAACGGGAATCGCACCAAACAGCGAAATAATGACCTGGGCTCCCCAGTAAGACATTTGTCCCCAGGGTAACAGGTAACCCATAAAGGCTTCGGCCATCAGCACCAGGAAGATCAACATACCGAACAGCCACAGCAGCTCACGGGGCTTCTGGTATGAACCGTAGATCAAACCACGAAACATATGCAGATAGATGACAATAAAGAACGCCGATGCGCCTGTTGAGTGCATATAACGCAGCAGCCAGCCGTAATCAACATCACGCATGATGTATTCAACAGAGGCAAACGCACCATCACCAGATGGTACATAGTTCATGGTTAGCCAGATACCCGTAATCAGCTGGTTAACCAGCACCAGCATCGCTAACGAACCGAAGAGATACCAGAAGTTAAAGGTCTTCGGCATCGGGTATTCAGACAAATGCTTTTTGTAAGCATCCATCATGGGTAATCGCTTTTCAATCCAACCGAGTAAAGCATCCATTATGCTGTCCCCTCATCAACACCGACAATAATCGTGTGATCGTCCACAAACAAATGAGGCGGTACCACCAGGTTTAGCGGTGCCGGAACTCCCGCAAATACCCGTCCTGCCATATCGAACTTGGAGCCGTGACATGGGCAGAAGAAACCTGCACTGACACCACTCACTTGTTCACTGAAGCTGTCGGGCAGATAGGTGGGGGAACAACCAAGGTGAGTACAAATACCCACAGCTAGAAAAATTTCAGGCTTAACTGAACGGAATTGATTCTGGGCATAATCTGGTTGCTGCGGTTCAGCCGAAGCCGGATCGCGAAGCTGGCCATCATGACCAGCCAATTCTTTTAATATTGCATCACTACGACGCACGACCCAAACAGGCTTACCACGCCACTCGACGCGTACCATCTGGCCATCTTCCAATTTACTGATATCAACTTCAACTGGCGCACCGGCTGCTTTCGCTCTCGCACTCGGGTTCCACGATTTGATAAAAGGCACAGCTACAGCAGCTGCACCCAGACCTCCAACAACCGAAGTCGTCACAGTCAGGAAGCGGCGTCGGCCGTTACTTACTGGCGCTTTGCTCATCCAACTTTCTCCAATGTGCTCCCGCTCTGGATTATTATTATGTCCTTTTGCGTCCATGGAGCTTGCGGCTAACTTTAAAACGGAAAGAAACAACAGATATTAATTACATTTTCTAGCTGTTGTTAACTACCAAATGATAATGAAAAGCCTACATTATGACAAGATAAAGCTACTTTTCCGCAACAAATGTGAGAGGTATGTTCTTTTTGCTTTAAAATACAAAAATCGCCTGGAAAAGACGCAAAAAAAAAAGCCCAACCCGAAGGTTGAGCTTTTCTGCACACAGTAACCAGAATAAATCCTGGTGCGTAATATTAACGCTTAGAGAACTGTGGACGACGACGTGCTTTACGTAGACCAACTTTCTTACGCTCAACGCAACGAGCGTCACGAGTAACGTAGCCAGCTGCACGTAGAACAGGACGTAGAGTTTCATCGTACTCCATAAGAGCGCGAGTGATACCGTGACGGATAGCGCCAGATTGACCAGTGATACCACCACCTTTAACAGTGATGTACAGGTCTAGCTTCTCAGTCATTTCAACAAGCTCAAGTGGCTGACGAACAACCATACGTGCTGTTGGACGACCGAAGTATACGTCAAGGCTACGCTTGTTGATTACGATGTTGCCAGTACCCGGTTTAATGAAAACGCGAGCAGCTGAGCTTTTGCGACGGCCAGTGCCGTAGTATTGATTCTCTGCCATTGTCATAATTCCCAATTAGATGTCTAGTACTTGCGGCTGTTGTGCCGCGTGGTTGTGCTCAGTACCTGCGTAAACTTTCAGCTTACGGTACATTGCACGGCCTAGAGGACCCTTAGGAAGCATGCCTTTAACAGCAGTTTCGATAACCATTTCTGGCTTCTTATCGATAAGCTTTTCAAAGCTGATTGACTTCAGACCACCGATGAAACCAGTGTGGTGGTGGTACATTTTGTCAGTCTTCTTAGCGCCAGTTACAGTCACTTTTTCTGCATTGATAACTACAATGTAGTCACCAGTGTCAACGTGCGGAGTGTACTCCGGCTTGTGCTTACCACGTAGACGAGATGCGATTTCAGTTGCCAGACGACCAAGAGTTTTACCTTCAGCGTCAACAACGTACCAGTCACGTTTTACTGTTTCTGGTTTAGCAACGAAAGTTTTCATGCTAATAATTACCCGATTATTAAATTGATTCACTACAGGGAACGTCAAAAAACGCTCCCTACTGTACAGAGCCCAGTCATCACCCCTTCGAGCGGTTGGCACTCCCGGCTTTCGCCGTACAGGTACGGTGGGTCGGAAGATTATAGGGAAGGGTGGAGAAAAAATCACCTTTTTTTCAAAAAAAAATGGTTTTTTCTCTCTATCGCCCCATCACAGATTCGAGTTGAATGATATCGCCCACCTCACAAGGTTCATCGATGGGCAATTAGTCGGCGACCTGTCGCCAATGTTGAACCGGTCAGTTACGCCAAATGCGGTTTTGCTAAGTACTCGTGACTTTGCATTTCAATAAGTCGAGAGCAGCATCGCTTAAACTCAAACTCCAACCGCCCATCGCAATACAAACCCTCTAATCCGGTGGCGGCAGAAATAATTAATTTAACATTGCGTTCATAAAACTCATCAACCATCGCGATAAAACGGCGTGCAGAATCGTCGTCACTCTCGCCCATGACAATCACTTCTGAAAGCAATACGGTATGATAGACACGGGCAATTTCCATATAGTCGTTCTGGCTACGGGCTGTCTGGCATAAGGTCTTAAACGTAAAATGCACAATCCCATCCGCCTCATGACGGGCCGGCAGCATCCGATTATTAATTTCAATCTCTACGTCGAATGTGCGCGGCTCTACCGACAACTGATAAAAATACTGCTCAATATTTTGCTCTGCCTGAGCATCGAGTGGTGAGTGATAGATTTCTGCCTGCTCCAGGGTTCTCAGCCGATAATCAACACCTGAGTCGACATTCACCACCTCACAATGGCGCTCAATCATCGCAATTGCAGGTAGAAAACGGGCGCGCTGCAAACCATTGCGATAAAGATCTTGAGGAGGGATGTTTGAAGTGGCCACTAAGGTTATACCTCGCTGAAACAGGGCCTCAAATAATGTTCCCAGGATCATTGCGTCAGTAATATCCGATACAAAAAATTCATCAAAGCAGATGATGTCCGTTTCATCTTTAAACGTATCGGCGACCCGCTCTAAAGGATCGGGTTGTGCCGATAATCGCTGCAGTTCATGATGCACACGGTGCATAAATCGATGGAAGTGGATCCGCATTTTCCGTTCGATCGGTAAACATTCAAAGAACGTATCCACCAGATAGGTTTTGCCTCGCCCCACTCCCCCCCAAAAATACAAACCTCTGACAGGTGCGATCTCTGGTTGCTTGTGATCGCGCCTAAAGAAACGGTCGACGAAAGAGCTTTTCCGTTCGGCTCTGGGGGCCAGCATGCGATGGTAAAGATCATCAAGGTGCGAGACTGCGATTGCCTGCGCGTGATCAGCAAAAAATGCCGGCAACTGGAGATCTTGTTGATATTTTTGCTTTGGTGTCATCCTTTACCACCCACTTATTCTCATCTTTATGATCGACCACAATTAACAAACAATAGAGTACCATGCCTATGATTCAGCATGTATAGTAAATGAATAGGCAGGTATTGACCTCGTTTTCAATTCAGTCACAAGGAGTTTTTTATGGCTTGGATTTATGCGCTTCTTATTTTATCCGCTGGTATCGTCATTGGTGCGTTTGCAGCCCGTTTAGGCAACAAAAACCTAAAACAGCAAAAAGAGCTAAAGAAAGACCTCGATAAATCAAAATACGAACTCGAGCAGTATCGTCAAGAGCTGGTCGACCATTTTGCGTGCAGTGCTGAGCTGCTCGATAATATTGCAAAAGACTACAGCAAGCTTTACGAACACATGGCCAAAACATCAACCGAGTTAATGCCGAATCTGCCTGATCAGGACAACCCGTTCTCTCGCCGCATCAGCACACTGGAATCGGTGCAGAAAATAGCCGAGCCAATTCATGATCAACCTCGAGACTATGCCAACGGTGCCACAGGCTTACTGAAAGGTGAGCCGGAAAAACTCGAAGAATCAAAGGCAAGTTAATTTACCGTAACATCGGTCTTTGTTAACGTGAATTTGATCACTTGGTATTTTTTTGAACTAAACTCCGGTATTTAAGTCGAAATATTGCAATCCCCTAAGGATCTGGACGGTTCCATATTGCTTAGGTGGATTGGTATCACTTGTCCACCCGGAGTTTAGTTATGATGAAAAAACCTTTGCTTGTTTTAAGTGCGCTGGCATTAAGCATCAGTTCTGTTATCGCGCCAATTCCCGCAACCGCTGCCCTGCCATTATCCGTGGATCACCAGCAGCTTCCGAGCCTTGCCCCGATGGTAGAGCAAGTGACCCCCGCAGTCGTCAGCATTGCGGTAGAAGGTAAGCATGTTTCAAGGCAGCAGATCCCCGACTCATTCCGCTTTTTCTTTGGCCCTGATTTTCCCGCCGAACAAGTCCGTGAGCAGCCATTCAGAGGCTTAGGATCTGGCGTTATTGTCGATGCAAAGAAAGGCTTTATTGTAACTAATCATCATGTTATCAACGGTGCCGACAAGATATTAGTACAACTGTATGACGGGCGGGAGTTAACGGCCGAACTTATCGGTAGCGATAAGATGTCCGATATTGCACTGCTAAAAGTGGAAACAGCCAAAAACCTCACAGAGATCAAGCTGGCTGATTCCGATAAACTTCGCGTCGGTGATTTTGCCGTCGCAATCGGTAACCCCTTCGGCTTAGGCCAAACCGTGACATCGGGTATTATCTCAGCCCTGGGCCGCAGCGGCCTCAATATCGAGAACTTTGAGAACTTTATTCAAACGGATGCTGCGATCAACAGTGGCAACTCTGGCGGTGCTCTAGTCAACCTCAACGGTGAGCTCATTGGTATTAATACCGCCATTTTAGGCCCCAACGGCGGCAACGTCGGTATTGGCTTTGCCATTCCTGCCAATATGGTAAAAAACCTCTCCGAACAGATCCTGGAATTTGGTGAAGTCAAACGCGGCGTACTCGGGGTGCAAGGCGGGGAGCTCACGGCTGAACTGGCCGAAGCATTCGGCTATGGAACCAACCAGGGAGCCTTTATCAATCAGGTTATGCCTGCCTCTGCAGCGGAAAAAGCGGGCCTGAAAGCCGGTGATATTATTGTGTCTGTCAACGGCAAACAAATTCGTACGTTTAGTGAATTACGCGCAAAAATTGCAACATTAGGTGCCGGCAAAAAGATCAGCCTAGGCGTAATTCGAGACGGTAAAGAGAAAGACTTTACCGTGACGCTGCAAGAAGCAACCCAGAATAAGGTTAAGGCCGATAACCTTCATCCGGGGCTAGCAGGTGCTGAGTTTGCCAACACAACCAGCAGCGATGGTGTTAGTGGGGTTAAGGTCATCAGTGTTGATGAAAAGTCGCTTGTCGCCCGTTACGGGTTGCAAAAAGATGACATTATTATTGGGCTAAACCGCAAGCCTATAAGAAATTTAGGTGAGCTGCGCAAGTCACTGGATAAGAACCCTAATGTCCTGGCACTGGAAATTAAGCGTGCTGACAACATCTTGTACCTGGTTATTCGTTAATCATCCCTTCCATTCCTGCTCCCTTCCCCCAGATCATCATGGTCTGGGGGCCTCAGATCATCAAAACTTGTTGAGAAAGGCAATGGAGTGATATCCTGCCTCGTATTAATTGCAATTATATTAAATAAGTGGCATTCACCTCAGTTATTTAATGCTATTTTTACCCGTTATTTCCAACCGTTTTCAAGGGAGCATTGATGCTGGCTTTTTTTAGTCGATCCATCTTACTTGGCATCATCACGGCCGTTGTGTTACTCGTCGCTATCCCTGAATTACGCCATAAAATGTTCACGGCACCAGACTCTCTGAGTACGGTAGAAACAAGCCAGAGCCAAATGTCATTTAATTATGCCGTTCGCCGGGCCTCGCCTGCCGTCGTTAATATTTACAACCGCCGCTATAACGCCGAAGACCGCCTGCAATTGAGCACCCAAGGGCTGGGCTCCGGTGTCATTATGAGCGATAAAGGTTATATCGTGACCAACTATCACGTGGTAGCAGAAGCCGACCAAGTGATTGTTGCCCTACAGGATGGCCGTTTTTTCACCGCCCAACTGATTGGTAAAGATCGCCGTACCGATATTGCCGTCTTAAAAATTCAGGCTGACAACCTGCCCGTTATCCCATTAAACCCTAATTACCAACCGGCAGTGGGTGATGTGGTGTTAGCGATAGGTAACCCGTATAACCTTGGTCAAACCACGACCTACGGTATTATTTCGGCAACAGGTCGCTCGGGTATGAGCTTTGGTCGTCAGGATTTCCTGCAAACGGATGCCGCGATTAACGACGGTAACTCGGGTGGCGCACTGGTGAATGCCCGGGGAGAGCTGGTCGGTATTAATACAGCCTCGTTTCAGCAGGCAACCGACATTGAAACCTATGGGATCTCTTTTGCCATTCCCTACGAGCTGACCCATAAAATTATGCAGAAGCTGATTGCTGATGGTCGCGTCATTCGCGGCTATATCGGTATTGACGGGCGAGACATTAACCCTGTGATGGCGCGCTTGTATGATGCCGACCAAATCAGCGGAATTATTGTGATGGGGATGGATCCGGAAGGGCCAGCCGCTAAATCCGGCTTCAAGATCCAAGATATACTGGTGGAAATTGATGGCCGGCCAGTCACCGACAAGCGTAATGTACTGGATATCGTCACTGAAATCCGCCCTGGCAGTACTGTTGAAATGAAGATTCTGCGCAATGGTGAAACAAAAATACTGTCTGTTTTAGTCTCTGATGAGCCTAACGGCTATTAATGTAGACATTACCTCTGGCGTCACGGACTCGAAGCCATGGAAAAAACGTAAACAGCAAAAAGCCTCGTCATAACGAGGCTTTTTCTGGTTCTCAACAAATTCGGCGTTGGCTTATTCGCTTTCGTTGATGCGCTTAATCTTCATGCCTAACGCACTGAATTTCTCTTCAATGTGCTCGTAGCCACGGTCAATATGGTAGATACGATCAACAATTGTTTCCCCTTCAGCGATGCTTCCGGCGATAACCAGACTTGCTGATGCCCGTAAATCTGTCGCCATCACCTGGGCACCGCTCAGGCCATCGGTATTACCGCAAATCACCGTGTTGCCCTCGATCTCAGCTTGCGCCCCCATCCGAATAAGTTCAGGGATGTGCATGAATCGATTTTCAAAAATGGTTTCGGTAATAATGCCAGTACCTTTCGCCACTAAGTTAAGCAGTGAGAATTGTGCCTGCATATCAGTCGGGAAACCCGGGTGCGGCGCGGTGCGGATATTTACCGCTTTCAACTCGCGATCCGTCATATCCAGACTGATCCAGTCATCACCCGTTTCAATGGCCGCCCCGGCTTCTTCAAGCTTAGCTAACACGGCTTCCAACAGTGAAGGCCGGGTATTTCGACAAGTGATTTTTCCGCCAGACACCGCGGATGCAACCAGGAAGGTACCGGTCTCGATACGGTCAGCAACGACTTCATGGTAGCCCCCACCTAAACGCTCAACACCCTCAATCGTAATGGTGTCGGTACCTGCGCCAGTCACTTTCGCACCCAGCACGTTTAAAAAGTCCGCCGTATCAACAATTTCAGGTTCACGTGCGGCATTTTCAATGATCGTCGTGCCTTCCGCCAGCGTGGCAGCCGACATGATCGTCACGGTTGCACCGACACTGACCTTATCCATCACGATATGGGTGCCTTTTAAACGACCATCGACAGAAGCTTTCACATAACCTTCTTCCAGGGTGATTTTTGCACCGAGCTGCTCAAGGCCATGAATATGTAAATCTACCGGACGGGCTCCAATCGCACAGCCGCCCGGTAGCGATACCTGGCCCTGGCCAAAACGCGCAACCAATGGACCCAGCGCCCAAATCGACGCCCGCATGGTTTTTACCAGATCATACGGTGCACGGAACTCATTAACACCACTGGCGTCGATATGCACAGAGCCATTACGGGAAATTTTCACCCCTAAACGGCTCAGCAGCTCCATCGTGGTATCGATATCGCGCAACTTCGGAACATTCGCAACTTCAACGGGCTCTTCGGCCAGTAGCGAAGCAAATAATATCGGTAATGCTGCATTCTTAGCACCAGAAATGGAGACTTCGCCACTTAATGGGCCACCGCCCTGGATTTGAAACTTCTGCATCATTAACCTCTTAAGACAGCGACATTAGCTTTTTATCACGCGCCCATTCTTGTGGCGTGAATGTTTTAATGCTTAGCGCATGGATATCGTTAGCCGCAATATGCCCCATCAGAGGGCCATAGATGGTTTGTTGTTTCTTGACGCGGCTCATTCCGTCAAACAGAGCACCCACCGCGATCACTTCATAGTGGCTGCCTTCACCTTTCACGATAACTTCATCGAGTTCTAGGGCTGTTTCCAGAATTTTTTTGATTTCAGAGATTTCCACAAGCTATCCTCTTTGCTGCTTATTTAATACAGGCAGCTAACATTGATTCTACATGGCTAAGGCGTAGCAAAGTTATAAGCTGCTCCGGCACATTTAACAAGGTGACGTCACACCCCGTGCTGCTCAATTCTTGATATACATGAATCAGCATTACCATGCCTGCAGAGTCTACCCGAGCTAAGGCTGAAAGATCGAGCGTTACCTTAGAATCTTGTGGCATCCATTCATGTCTTTGCCGCCAAAAGTCCGGAACTGTGTCACGTTCTAACTCACCTGACAAGCGATAATGGCCATTTCCCAGTACCTGCAACGAAATCTCAGGCTTACTCATTCGCCTTATCCTCACGGCGGATCGGCTTGGCAGCGAGGTCTTTAAGGTTTTGGATAACCACATCCACCCCTTCAGTGCGAAGCTGTCCACTCCATTCGCTCTGTTTGGTGGAAATCATACTGATGCCCTCTGCTATCATATCGAAGCACTGCCATTCCTGGGTTGTCTTATTTAAGCGTAACTTGAAATCCAGACGGATCGGCGGGCGCTGCCTGTCGAGAATTTCAACCCGAACCGAGACGATAGTACGATCGGCGGGAATAGGTTTCGGCGGTTCAACCCTAATATCCTGATCCGTATACTGGGTCAGTACCTGAGCATAAGAAGCCACCAAATAATGGCTAAACGCATCAACAAACTCGTTGCGCTGCTCTCTGGTGGTTTTTTTTAATTGCGGCCCCAGCACTTTATAGGCGGCATAACGGGTATTGATGTATGGCAGTAGTTCTTCTTTGACTACCGTGCGTAAATAGTCCGGGTTACCTTGAATCTCGGTTTGCTCAGACTTCATACGGTCGAACGTTATCTGTGAAACTTTCTCGATCATCCGATAAGGTTCCGTGGCATCCACCAAAGAAGCATGAGCAAACGTTGTAGTAATAAACAGCGGCAGGCTTGCCATCCACAGTAAAACGTATCGTACTAGTTTCATGATCCCCCCTCTATTCCTGACTATCGCCGTTCATGCTGTAAAGCACTTGGCCTATCATATCTTCCAGCACTAACGCTGACTTGGTATCTTCAATCAAATCGCCATCTTCCAGCATAGCGATATCCTCATCCACAAAGCCCGGGCTAATGCCCAAGTATTGCTCTCCCAGCAGTCCTGATGTAAGGATGGCAGCTGAACTGGTTTCAGGAAAATTCCCGTATTTTTTCTCGATCGCCAATGTCACAACCGGCGTATAGGTTTCAGCATCCAGCGTAATTGCGGTCACACTGCCGACAGAGACACCGCCGACCTTGATCGGGGAGCGCACTTTCAGTCCCCCGATATTGTCAAACTGTGCTTTTAACGTATAGGTATCATTACCCCCGATGTTCTGCACATCAGCGACTTTAAAAACAAGTACCAGCAAGGCAACAATACCAGCCAGCACAAACGACCCTACCCATAACTCTAAATTTTTATTCTGTTGCATCCGTTAATTCCCAAAAATCGATGAATGACCAAACACCCTTTAGTTCCCAAACATTAAGGCTGTCAGTACAAAGTCTAATCCCAATACCGCGAGAGATGAGTTAACGACCGTTCGCGTGGTTGCCCGACTGATCCCCTCTGACGTCGGTACGGTGTCATAGCCATTAAATACCGCAATCCAGGTTATGGTTATGGCAAAGACCACTGCTTTAATAATACTGTTGCCGATATCTTGCCCCAGCTCGACGGAAGACTGCATCACTGACCAGAAGCTACCATAGTCAATCCCCTTCCAGTCGACACCGACCAGCTGTCCGCCCCAGATACCTACGGCGCAGAAAATCAATGATAGCAGCGGCATCGAAATCACACCCGCCCAGAAACGCGGGGCGATCACCCGGCGCAATGGATCAACGGCCATCATTTCCAGGCTGGAAAGCTGTTCTGTTGCCTTCATCAAACCAATTTCAGCGGTAAGCGCTGAGCCGGCTCGTCCGGCAAATAACAAGGCCGTCACGACAGGGCCCAATTCACGTAGCAGCGACAAGGCAACCATCTGCCCGAGGCTGGTTTCAGCCCCAAAATCGATTAAAACAATGTAGCCCTGCAGGCTCAGTACCATCCCGATAAACAATCCGGAAACCATAATGATGGCGACCGATAACACCCCGACCGAATACAATTGTTTGACCAATAGCGGAAACATTATTCTCGGCTGAGGCTTACAGACCAATGCCCCGTAAAGCTGTAATGTTGCACGTCCGAAGAGCTGACATTTGTCGATCCCCCTTCGGCCCAGTCGCGCAATAAAATCAATAATCATGATGAGACTTGCCTTTTCTATTTCAGCGAATACTTTTACTGCCAGCGCCAGTAAACAAATCTTGTTCCAATGGTTGGGCAGGGAAGTCAAATGGCACCGGGCCGTCCGCATCGCCATCAAGAAACTGACGAACGCGAGGATCAGGATTGGCCTGAAGTTCATCAGGTGTACCACTGCCAATAATTTTACTGCCCGACAATAAATACACCCGATCGGCAATACTCATCACTTCCGGCACGTCGTGGGAAACGATCACCGCCGTTATCCCTAACGCCTTATTCAGGCTGTCGATAAGTTTAACCAGGATCCCCATGGTGATCGGATCCTGACCGACAAAAGGTTCGTCGAACATGATTAAGTCAGGATCAAGCGCTATTGCCCTGGCCAGCGCAGCACGTCGTGCCATACCGCCAGAGAGCTCATTAGGCATCAGCTCCGCAGCACCGCGCAGCCCGACCGCCTCTAACTTCAGGAGCACTAAAGTACGCAGCAAGTCGTCGGGTAGATCGGTATGCTCACGGAGTGGGTAGGCCACATTATCGAACACCGTCAGATCGGTAAACAGTGCGCCAGACTGAAATAGCATGCTCATTTGTTTTCGTGCCACATAGAGATCACGGCTATTCAAGCGGGGAATATTCCATTGCTCAAACCAGATTTCTCCGCTGTCCGGGGCTAACTGACCACCAATCAGGCGCAGCAGGGTGGTTTTCCCGATCCCTGATGGCCCCATGATGGCGGTGATTTGACCTCTTGGCACATCCAAGCTGACATCATCAAAGATCTTCCGTTCTCCTCGTGAGAACGTGAGGTTTTTTATTGAAACTAGCGTTTCAGTCGGCTCCATATCCATCCTGTCGGCCACTTTGGCCATCTCAACCTATTCCCCGTCAATATCCATGCATTAACAGGGATAAAAACACATTCATCTCATTTATCTCTGCCGCGGCTTAGCTCGCGGTGATTGTTCTTAACAAAGAATGTTTAAACAATAGTAACTATTTCAACAACAAAGGGATTGATCATTCGTGTGAGCTAACGATCATAAGTACATTATGCAACTGACTCAAGAGACTAATTGTTAGTTTCCTGTTATTTCATCACTAAAAGGCCCATCACCCGAATTTCGCGCCCTGGTAACCGGCTGGCATCTTCTGCTCTGCTGCCCAATTATATTTTTCCTCAGTTAAGGATAACAGTTTTTTGAACGCTGTTTCAATGAACTCACCGTTAGCGATGACGATCCTTCGTACGATTATGATTTGAGTAAAGAATGGCACAATAAATACAGGTATTGATAATAATAAGTATTGTCCCAATCAATTAGTCACGGCTTTCCCTTCCCTTTTGTCTTGCTTACCGTCAAAATTACCCCCTCTTATATATACCAATTGCATTTATCAGCACACCATTCAATGCTGTAAGTTAATGTGATTGAACTAACAATGAAACTTTGTCTTAAAAACTAAAGGGATAAGAATGCTCGAAGCCATAGTGTTGCTGTGTATTGGTTTAGTGTTACTGGTATGGAGCGCAGATCGACTCGTTTTTGGTGCTGCCGCGCTAGCAAAAAATTTAGGTGTTACACCGCTGGTGATCGGTATGACCATCCTTGCGATGGGCTCATCGGCACCGGAAATGATGGTTTCGGCTACCGCTTCTCTGGCAGGAAAAACCGATACGGCTGTCGGTAATGTCCTGGGTTCGAATATCGCCAATATTGCGCTTATCCTCGGCCTAACTGCCCTGATAAAACCGCTGTCCATCAGCTCTACGATCATTCGTCGGGAATTACCGCTGATGCTGGCTGTCACCTTAATCGCCGGGTTCCTGCTATGGGATAACTACCTGGGCTTCAAGGAAGGGATATTACTGGTCGTCTTATTCGTATTCTTCCTGATGGCGATGTTAAAAATCAGCCGCCAAGCCCAACTGGCCGGCGATCCGTTAACAAGCGAGCAAGAATCAGAAATCCCGGAAGGCGTCAGTAACAAAGCGGCTACGATCTGGATCATCGTCGGACTGGTACTGCTCCCTTATGCTGCGAGCATGCTGGTCGACTCGGCAGTAACCATTGCCAAGTTCTTTGGTATGAGTGATTTAATTATCGGCCTGACAATTATTGCGATCGGTACCAGCTTGCCGGAACTGGCCGCTTCGATTGCCAGCATCTTCAAAGGTGAGGATGACATGGCGGTCGGCAATATTATCGGCTCAAATGTATTCAATATTTTGGCTGTTATGGGGATCCCGGGCTTACTGAACCCGTCAGTGATCAGCCCGCTGGCCATGAGTCGAGACTTCTACGTTATGCTCGGGGTTTCAATCTTATTGATCTTTATGGCTCTTGGAAAACATCGTCGTATCAATCGCATAGAAGGTGGCACGTTGGTTTCTTGTTTTATCGCCTATCAGTTCTATCTGTTTTATAATCTAGCGGCCTAACGGAGACCTATATCATGTCAGAGAAGTTTGATTTTTGCGCTCATGGTCGCAAAGTCCTTGAAATTGAAATAGAAGCACTGCAGCAAATCACACAATACATGAACGGCAGCTTTACCCTGGCGTGTGAGCTTATCTTGAACTGCCGCGGTAAAGTAATTGTCATGGGGATGGGTAAATCCGGTCATATCGGCAATAAAATTGCGGCGACACTCGCCAGTACCGGGACCCCTTCCTTCTTTGTCCACCCTGGTGAAGCCAGCCATGGCGACTTAGGCATGATAGGAAAAGAGGATGTCGTCCTGGCGATTTCAAACTCCGGGGAAGCCTCAGAGATCCTCGCCCTGTTACCGGTTATTAAACGCCTGGGCATGCCTCTGATCAGCATGACCGGTAAACCAGAATCGAGCATGGCAAAGCTGTCGCAAATTCACCTCCAGATCACCGTAGCGACAGAGGCATGCCCGCTGAACTTGGCACCGACTTCCAGTACAACAGCAACGCTGGTAATGGGTGATGCGCTGGCAATCGCGCTAATGGAAGCCCGCGGTTTTACTGCCAATGATTTTGCCCTTTCTCACCCAGGCGGCGCATTGGGTCGTAAGCTGCTGCTACGTATCTCTGATGTCATGCACTCCGGTGACTTGCTACCTCTTATCGATGAACATGCCACTATTAAGGATGCGCTGCTGGAAGTCTCGCGCAAAGGGTTAGGCATGACAGCCGTTGTCGACAGCCAGCAGCAGCTGACGGGGATTTTCACCGATGGCGACTTACGCCGCTTGCTTGATAACCGTATTGATATACACAATACCCCGATCGGCGACGTCATGACCCGTAATCCGTCGACTATTGCCGCCAACCTGCTTGCAGCAGAAGGCTTAAAGCTAATGGAAGATAAAAAGATCAACGGCTTACTCGTGACAGAGAATGGTCGCCTGATCGGCGCATTAAATATGCATGACCTGCTTAAAGCTGGGGTAATGTAATGACAGCACAAGTAGAAACTATTTACGGTCCGGTCTGTCAAACCATTTATCAGCGAGCGAAGAATATCCGCTTACTGATTTGTGATGTTGACGGTGTTTTCTCTGACGGCCGTATTTACATGGGAAATGACGGCGAAGAACTCAAAACCTTCCATACCCGTGATGGCTACGGTATCAAATCGCTGATGGGGGCTGGCGTCGACATCGCTATCATTACCGGTCGCAAATCGGCCATTGTCGAAAGCCGGATGGCAGCACTGGGCATTAAACATGTGTACCAGGGACAAGATAATAAAGTCGCCGCTTACCAGGATATTGTTGCGAATCTGGCGATCCCGGCAGAACAGACCGCTTACATTGGCGATGATCTGATTGACTGGCCTGTGATGGAAAAAGTAGGATTAGCCGTTTGCGTGGCAGATGGCCACCCGCTACTGGCGCAACGGGCTGATTTTGTAACCCGGATCCAAGGTGGCTATGGTGCCGTACGTGAAGTGTGCGATTTAATCCTCGAAGCCAAAGGCGAACTAGATAAACATAAAGGGTTAAGTATATGACCTTAAAAAGGCTGCTCTATGCACTGCTGCTGATCATTTGTGCATGGACTGGCTACTACTTGCTAGAAAAAAACTGGCAGGCAGATATACAAGTAGAACCCAATGCTGAAAAGCCGCTGTTTACTGGTAGCGTGGTCTCCAACACGGCATTTACTGAGTCTGGTATACGCAGCTATCAAATTGATTCAGACTATTTAGAACACTTTAGTAAAAGTGGCGATACCGACTTTATTAAACCCGTACTCTGGGTATATCGCAATGGCGAAAATACCGAATGGCGCATCAGTTCAGCTACCGCCAGACTGGATAAAAACCAGGTGCTTCAAATGACGGGTAATGTGCGTATTTTTAACTTACTGCCAGAATCGGCCATCAAGGTTATGCAGACTGACAATTTACGACTTGACTTGATCAGCAAAGATTTTGATACACAAGATCATGTTGTAATTACCGGCTCCGCCTTCCAAAATGAAGGGACTGGGATGAAAGGTAATATGGACCGCAGTGTGGCGACCTTATTGAAGAATGTAAAAGGTAGATATGAAGCTTTATAAGATCAGTAGTCTGCTGTGCCTGTGTATCAGCACATCAAGCTGGGCGTTAAGTAATGACACAGAACAGCCTATTTATATAGACTCAAACAGCCAACAGCTTGATATTCAAAAAAATATTGTCGTATTCACTGGCAACGTCATTCTCCGCCAGGGCAGTATTGATATTCGTGCCGACCGCGTTGTCGTCACCCGCCCGGATGGCCAGGAAGGAAAAGAGACCATCGACGCCTACGGCAAGCCGGCTACCTTTCATCAAATCATGGATAACGGCAAGCCCATTGACGGTGCAGC
Source organism: Photobacterium sp. (assembly GCF_033720175.1). GTDB lineage: Bacteria > Pseudomonadota > Gammaproteobacteria > Enterobacterales > Vibrionaceae > Photobacterium. The sequence continues at coordinate 54,670 of NZ_JAWWDA010000015.1, read as the reverse complement.
CCTTAAAATGCGCTATGAGACCGCCACAGAATTCTTAAAAATGACCGATGAAGCGATCCTGATCCAGGACGGCAGTGAAATTCAGGGCAACATCATCAGTTATAAAATTGATGAACAAAAACTGGTTGCAGAAAGTGGCAAGAAGAAACGTGTCACGACCATTTTGCAACCAAAACAATTGAATAGTAACAAGAAATAAGCGACGCGCATGGCAAAGCTAAAAGCAGAACACCTGGCCAAAAGTTATAACGGCCGAAAAGTCGTCTCGGATGTAAGCCTTGAAGTAGAATCCGGCAAGATTGTCGGGTTGCTCGGGCCAAACGGTGCGGGTAAAACCACCTCTTTTTACATGATTGTAGGCTTAGTCGCACGCGATGAAGGTCAAATCACGATTGATGGTGTCGATATCAGCTTACAGCCAATGCACAACCGTTCTCGAATGGGCATTGGCTACTTACCACAAGAAGCCTCAATCTTCCGTCGCCTGAGCGTTCACGACAACCTGATGGCGGTCCTGCAAACCCGTAAGGAGCTGACCAAAGAACAGCGCCAGGATAAGCTGGAAGACTTATTGGATGAATTCAACATTCAGCACATTCGTAACAGCTTAGGTATGGCATTATCGGGTGGTGAGCGCCGGCGGGTAGAAATCGCACGGGCGTTAGCGGCTAACCCAAAATTCATTCTTCTTGATGAACCTTTCGCCGGGGTTGACCCAATATCTGTGATCGACATCAAAAAGATCATTGAACATTTACGCGATCGTGGGCTTGGCGTCCTAATTACCGATCATAATGTTCGAGAGACACTGGATGTGTGTGAACATGCCTACATTGTCAGTCAGGGGCAATTGATTGCTCATGGCACACCAGCTGATGTATTAAATGATGAACATGTAAAACGCGTCTATCTGGGTGACCAGTTCCGTCTATAGTTATAAATAAGGACGAACTAAAAGCTAGAAGCTTTGTACTTGGTACGAGAAGCTCGATACTCAGTTACACGCACAAAATAATAATGACAAGGTGCATAAACACGAATGAAAACCTCGCTCCAGCTTAAGCTAGGCCAACAATTGGCAATGACGCCACAATTGCAGCAAGCCATCCGTTTGCTGCAGTTATCTAGCTTGGATCTTCAGCAAGAGATCCAGGAAGCCTTAGACGGAAATCCATTGCTGGAACTCGAGGAAAGCCCCAATGACATCGAGTCATCAACCGATGACAAAGCCAATGAGTCGACCAATGTCGAGCTTACCGCGTCAGAACAGCTATCATCAGACAGTAATACCGCCTCAGACAATGAGCAAAGCGAACCTGAACCGTTCGACACCTCAGAAGCCATCGAACAACATGAAATGCCCGATGAGCTCCCGGTAGATACCACCTGGGACGACGTCTATAGCGCAGGCACTGGCAGTACCGGCATCGCGATGGATGATGATATGCCGATCTATCAGGGAGAAACGACCGAATCGCTGCAGGATTACCTGATGTGGCAAGTTGGGCTGACACCGTTTAGTGAAACGGATGTCGCCATTGCAACCGCCATTATCGATGCGGTTGATGACAAGGGCTACCTGACTTGTTCTGCGGAAGATATTCAAGAAAGTATGGGCGACGACGAGATTGAACTCGACGAAGTCGAAGCCGTACTAAAACGCATACAACAGTTTGACCCGCTCGGGGTGGCATCTCGCAATTTACAAGAATGCCTGTTGCTCCAGCTCGCGACTTACCCCGGTGATACGCCGTGGCTCGCTGAAGCCAAGATGCTGTTAAAAGATCATATTAACTTGCTCGCAAACCGGGATTATCGGCAATTAATGCGCGATACCAAATTAAAAGAGCCCGATCTCAAGTCAGTCATGCAGCTGATCCATGGCTTAGACCCGCGTCCGGGCAATCGGATCGTACCATCAGAAACCGAATACGTGATCCCCGATGTGTCGGTGTTTAAAGATCATGGAAAATGGATCGTTACCATCAACCCCGATAGCGTGCCACGCATTCGTGTTAACCAGCAATACGCCGCCCTGAGCAAGAGCACGCGGAACAGTGCTGACAGCCTGTTTATTCGTACCCATTTACAAGACGCTAAATGGCTGATCAAAAGCTTAGAAAGCCGTAACGAAACCCTGCTAAAAGTTGCCCGCTGTATTGTTGAACACCAGCAAGACTTCTTTGACTACGGCGAAGAATCGATGAAACCGATGGTGCTTAATGATATTGCGCTTGCCGTCGAGATGCATGAATCCACGATTTCGCGTGTCACAACCCAGAAATACATGCATACTCCGCGCGGTATATTTGAATTGAAATACTTCTTCTCAAGTCACGTTAGTACGGATAACGGTGGTGAATGCTCATCAACCGCAATCCGCGCACTAGTGAAGAAACTGGTTGCTACTGAAAATCAAGCTAAGCCACTAAGTGATAGCAAGATTGCTACGTTATTGGCGGAACAGGGGATCATGGTTGCAAGGCGAACAATTGCCAAGTATCGTGAGTCTCTAGCCATTCCGCCATCTAATCAGCGAAAACGTCTGATTTAGTCAGATGCCAACAGAAGGAAGATGTCTATGCAAATCAATCTCACTGGGCACCATGTTGAAATTACCCAATCACTTCGTGATTACGTCACCACTAAGTTCGACAAACTAGAACGCTTTTTCGATAAAATTAATAATGTTCATGTGATTTTGAACGTAGATAAATTACAACAAGGGGCAGAAGCGACCTTGCACATTAATAATGGTGAAATTCACGCCAGAGCGGATTCTGAAAATATGTATGCCGCTATCGACGCATTGACGGATAAACTCGTACGTCAATTAAACAAACACAAAAATAAACTCAATAGTCATTAACCATGCACCTGAGTACCGTATTAAGCCTGGACTGCACGAAAAGTGCAGTCCACTGCTCCAGCAAAAAACGCGCCCTTGAAATTATCAGCGAGATTGCGGCTGAACACTTGGATCAAAATCCGCACCCCCTATTTGAATGCATGCTGAATCGCGAGAAAATGGGCAGTACTGGAATTGGCAATGGTATTGCGATCCCCCATGGGCGGATCAATAACAGTGACCAGGCCGTCGCGATACTGATCCAGTGCCAGGATCCGATCCAGTTCGATGCGATCGATAACCAGCCTGTTGATCTGCTTTTTGCCCTCCTTGTCCCTGATTCACAATGCCAGGAGCACTTGAAAACCTTGTCCTGTATGGCTGAAAAGCTCAGCAATAAGCAGGTTTGTAAGCAATTACGAACGGCCAAAAGTGACGAAGAGCTTTATCAAATAATGACCCATGAGTCATAATATTGTAAGTCGCCCCCCAGTCTTTGAGGTATGTCTGCCATGATGTTAATGGTCGTAAGTGGTCGTTCCGGCTCCGGCAAATCAGTCGCTCTGCGCGTACTGGAAGATCTCGGCTACTACTGCGTAGATAATCTGCCGGTTAACCTGTTACCGCAATTTATTCGCACCGTCGAAAATTACCAGCAGGATATTGCGGTCAGCATTGACGTCCGTAACATGCCAACAGCGCCGGGGGAGATCCAGAAAACCCTGGATTCGCTCAGTGATCAGATCGACGTCAACGTAATTTTCCTCGATGCCGATGACAAAGAACTGGTCAAACGCTATAGCGAAACTCGTCGCCTGCACCCGCTTTCGAAGCAAAACATGAGCTTAGAACAAGCTATTCAATCAGAAAGCACGATTATGGCCGAGCTTAAAGAACATGCGGACCTGGTGATTGATACCACCAACAAATCCATTCATGATCTGAGTGAAACGGTACGATCAAGAGTACTTGGCCGTGATTCTCGGGAGCTGATCCTGGTATTTGAATCTTTCGGATTTAAGCATGGGTTACCCACAGATGCTGATTATGTGTTTGACGTCCGCTTCCTGCCTAATCCGCATTGGGTTCCCGAACTCAAACCACAGACGGGGCTGGATCAAAGCGTCAAAGACTATCTGGCCGGCCATACCGAAGTGACCCAGCTGATCTATCAAATCCGTAATTTTATTGAAACCTGGCTACCGCTGCTGGAAAAGAACAACCGCAGCTATGTCACGGTCGCTATCGGGTGTACCGGCGGCCAGCATCGCTCTGTCTATGTCGCCCAGCAACTGGCCGATCATTTCCAGCATAGCGGCCAGCAAGTACAAATCCGCCATCGTACGTTAGAAGAGAAGTCATGACATTCCTGAGCCGTGAGCTGTTTATCAAAAACCGGTTAGGACTACATGCCAGAGCGGCAATCAAACTGGTAGAACTCGCACAGAGTTTTGAATCCACCGTGACTATCAGTAACGACGAGAAAAATGCAACAGCTGATAGTGTCATGGGGCTATTAATGCTGGAGTCTGCGCAGGGACATCAGGTGAGAGTCAGTGCCAAAGGTAATGACGCCCAAAAGGCATTGGATGCCGTGACCGCATTGATTGAAGCGGGATTTGATGAAGAAAACTAATTGGTTCATAGAAAACCCATTACTTATATGACCAATTAAGCGCACGCTCATGGCGCTGGTATAATTGATTAATTTACAAAAACACCAATAACATGCGGTGATTATGGCAGAAATGCTGTCGATCTTCGGCCATAACCCGACGTCCTCCTCACCGTTCCCCTTCCGCTCTCTGTTATTCCAATTGAGACAATTATCCCGATTGGTATTAAATATGCCTTTCCTGTCAGATCTGGCGGGACAACCACCTTACTATTACGTTAAAATTCCTCAGTTAAAGTTTCTGCGTTAAATTTGCGCCATCAAACCACAAGGTCCCATGCCTATGGCGGATGTCTTAGAACAAGATCAGACCCATCAAACGCTACAAGAAGTCAACAAGGCCCTGGAAAATGGGATGTTTGTCCATGTACGCCGTATGCTTCAGGAAATGGAGCCGGAGGACATTGCACACCTGCTGGAAGCCTCTCCACCAAAAGAGCGCCAGGTATTATGGCAGCTCACCGATCCGGAAGAGCAAGGTGAGATCCTTGATGAGCTTTCTGAAGATGTAAAAGACGGCATCGTCTCGCGAATGGATCCAGAGAAACTGGCGGCCGTTACCGAGGGGATGGAAAGTGATGATGTCGCCTACGTTCTGCGTAGCCTGCCTGATGAACGGTATCAGGAAGTATTGGCGCAGATGGATGCCACCGATCGCCATCGGATTGAAAAAGCCCTCGCCTACCCGGAAGAAACAGCCGGTGGGATAATGAGTACCGACTTCATCACAATCCGTGCTGATGTCACCGCCGACGTGGTATTGCGTTACCTGCGTATGAGAGGTGAATTGCCTGAAGCCACCGATGCCCTTTACGTGGTCGATCAGAATGAACTGTTAATTGGCCACCTTTCACTGGCGGCTCTCATTACCGCCCAACCGGATATCAAAATCCATGACGTGATGGAGGATGCCGATGAGGCGATCCCGGTCGATATGGATGACGGTGAAATCGCCAGCCTGTTTGAACGACGCAATTGGCTATCAGCCCCGGTTGTGGATACCAATAACCACCTGGTTGGTCGTATCACCATTGATGACGTCGTCGATATTATTCGTGAAGATGCCGAGCACTCAATGATGAGTATGGCGGGCCTGGATGATGATGAAGATACCTTTGCCCCGGTCATGAAGTCAGCCCGGCGCCGGAGTATCTGGCTCGGGGTGAATGTTCTGGCCGCGCTGGCTGCCGCCTCTGTCTCAAACCTGTTTGAAGAGACGTTAGATCAAATGGCAGCCATTGCGATTTTAATGACCATTGTGCCATCAATGGGCGGAGTGGCCGGAAACCAAACCGTCGCTCTGGTTATTCGCGGCTTAGCCGTCGGTCACATCGGCGAGTCGAATACCCGCTGGCTGCTCAGTAAAGAAGCGCGGGTGGGTCTGATTAACGGCCTGTTATGGGCATTTATTATTGGTGGGGTTGTTGTCGTCTGGAAGGGAAACCTGATTCTCGGCGTTATCATTGCCGGCGCCATGCTGACCAACCTGTTAGTGGCAGGTATTGCCGGTGTTACGATCCCGGTTATGCTCAAGAAGTTTAATATCGATCCGGCACTGGCTGGCGGTATGGCCCTGACAACCATTACCGATATCGTCGGCTTATCGGTCTTCCTCGGATTAGCGACGATATTTTTGATCTAAAGGTGTGAGTTATTCGTTTCGAGTAGCGAGAAATAAAAAAGCGAGAGCCTTGGCTCTCGCTTTTTTATTGTAGAACCGGGACACGACGACCCGCGCAGCTTTTACTCGCCAGCGATTTTCATCGTGTCGAGCAGGATTGATCCGGTCAGGATCTGACTCCGTGTTTCGGTATCAGTACCAATCGAGACGATATTTTTCATCATATCTTTAAGGTTACCGGCAATCGTAATTTCACTGACCGGATATTGAATTTCGCCATTTTCAACCCAGAAACCAGCGGCACCACGGGAATAATCGCCATTAACGATATTGACCCCCTGCCCCATCAGCTCTGTCACCAGCAGCCCGCGATCCATTTGCTTCAGCATCTGGGCAAAACTTTCACCCGTCGATTTCACCAGCCAGTTATGGATACCACCGGCATGACCGGTTGGCTGACGGCCCATTTTACGTGCCGCATAGCTGGTCATCAGGTAGGTTTGCAACACGCCGTCTTTGATAATTTCCAGATCGCGTGTCGCCAACCCTTCGCTGTCAAATGGCGTACTGGCCATTCCACGCAAAATATGTGGTCGCTCACTGATATTCAGCCAGTCAGGGAAAATCTGCTCACCCAGCGTATCTACCAGGAAAGACGACTTGCGGTACAAGTTTGCACCGCTGATCCCCATGACCAGATGGCCAAACAGGCCTGTCGCAATATCTGCGGCAAACATGATGGGAGCTTCACGGGTTGACAGTTTCTGCGCATCCACACGGCCAACGGTACGCTCGGCAGCATGCCGGCCGACACGTTCCGGCGTCCAGAGATCAGAGGCAACGCGTGAGGTGGTGTAGCTGTAGTCACGCTCCATCTCACCGTTTTTGCCTTCCGCAATCACACAGCAGCTGGTACTGTGGCGACTGGATGCATAGCTGGCTAACATGCCATGGCTGTTACCATAAACACGCACGCCATAATGGCTATCATAGCTTGCACCATCGCTCTGTTTAATCCGAGGGTCAAAATCCAGCGCCGCTTGCTCTGCGGCAATGGCAATTGAAGCAGCATGATCCGGCTCGGGCTCATCGGGATGGAACAGATCTAAATCCGGAATATCTTTCGCCATCAGCTCTGCAGGTGCAGGGCCCGCAAAAGGATCTTCAGACGTATAGTGGGCAATATCCAATGCCGCTGCGACGGTTTGCGCAATGGCCTGCTCACTGAGATCAGATGTCGAGGCACTGCCTTTGCGCTGGCCGCGATAGACGGTAATACCCAGTGCGCCATCGCTATTAAATTCCACGTTTTCTACCTCACACATTAAGGTAGAAACACTGATCCCCGTGGTTTTATTAATAGCAACTTCAGCAGCATCCGCTTGTTTGCCTGCGAGTTCTAACGCTCTCGCGACCGCAGCTTCCAGCTCTACGCGCTGCTGTGCGACCTGTTCTCTTACGTCCATACAATCACTTTATCTGGGTTTGATAGTTATAGGATAACATCGCAAGTGAGGAATTTACGCCCAAAATCGTTATTAAACTGATAAAATAGATTGATTAGCATTTTTAGTGAGCCTGTTATGAGCCGTAAAAACAAAAAAGCCCCATGGGAAGCGGAAGAAGAGATCATCTGGGTAAGTAAATCTGAGATGAAACGTGACATGGATGCGTTACAAAAACTGGGGGAAGAGCTTGTTGCTTTGACACCAAATGGATTAGCAAAAATACCGCTTGATGAAGAATTGCTGGCTTCGATCAAAGACGCGCAACGCTTTAAAAATGAAGCTCGTCGTCGTCAACTTCAATACATCGGCAAAGTAATGCGTTCTATTGATATTGAACCGATTCAGGCGGCACTTGATAAGCTCAATAACAAGCATTCGCAGCAAACTGTAGCACTTAAGAAGCTTGAGCAAAAACGCGATCGGCTAATTGAAAATGGCGACAGCATGATCAATGCCATTATGGTTGATCATCCGGAAGCAGACCGTCAGCACTTACGCCAGCTCATTCGCCAGGCAAACAAAGAGAAAGCTCAGAGTAAGCCACCAAAGGCCTACCGTGAAATCTTCCAGTACCTGAAAGAGCTGTACCTGGAAAACTAAAGGCTGCAATGCACGCTGACGGTCATCGCTATAAAGCAACAACAAAAACGCCAGCAAACTGCCGGCGTTTTTGTCTCAGCTTCAATTGATAAACCTAATCTTATCAACAGTGCAGCTATCCGGCTGGAGCGTTATCTACTCCGTACCGCCAACCGTCATCGCATCAATCTTTAAGGTCGGCTGGCCCACACCCACCGGGATGCTCTGACCCGCTTTGCCACAAACCCCAACGCCCAAGTCAATATTGAGATCGTTACCCACCATCGACACCTGCTGCATCGCGTCAATGCCGTTCCCAATCAAGGTTGCCCCTTTAATTGGCCGGGTCACCTTACCGTTTTCAATCAGGTAAGCTTCAGAGGCAGAGAACACAAATTTACCAGAGGTGATATCAACTTGGCCACCACCAAAGTTAGGCGCGTAAATACCCCGCTTAACACTGGCAATGATTTCTTCCGGCGTGTGCTCTCCCGGCAGCATATAAGTATTCGTCATACGAGGCATCGGCAGGTGGGCATAAGACTCACGACGGCCGTTGCCTGTTGGTGCCACCCCCATCAGGCGGGCATTCAGCTTATCCTGCATATAGCCTTTGAGCTTACCGCCTTCAACCAGTACGTTGTATTGGCCCGGGGTCCCCTCATCATCAATATTGATCGAGCCACGGCGGTTCACTAACGTACCGTCATCAACAATTGTACACAGCGGTGATGTCACCTGCTGTCCCATCTGTCCAGAGAACATGGAAGAGCCCTTGCGGTTAAAGTCACCCTCCAGACCATGGCCAACGGCTTCGTGCAATAACACCCCCGGCCAGCCCGAACCCAATACTACGGGCATCGTACCGGCAGGGGCGGCGTCGGCATCCACATTTACCAGCGCCTGACGAATAGCTTCATCCGCATAACCCAATGCCACTTTCTGGCCATTTTCTTCACTCAGGAAGTGCTCATAACCATAACGGCCACCGCCGCCTGCGCTGCCTCGTTCGCGCCTATCGCCTTTTTCCACCAGCACACTGACAGACAACCGCACTAAGGGCCGGATATCGGCGGCATAGGTGCCGTCAAGAGCCGCCACCAGCACTTCCTCGTAAACACCGTTGATACTGACTGACACTTCCTTTATCAATGGCTCTTTGGCGCGAATATAGCGGTCGATCTCTTCAAGCAACCCGATTTTCTGGAACTTATCAAGGCTGCCAAGTGGATCAACCGGCGCATAAATGCCTGATGGAGTGATAGGGCTAAAAGCCTTAACACTGGCATTACCGCCCTGGCGCACAATGCCCCGCGCGGCTTTGGCACTTTGGGTTAGTGCTAGCTGGTTGATCTGATCTGAATAAGCGAAGCCGGTTTTTTCTCCGGCAACCGCCCGCACCCCAACACCCCGATCGATATTGAATGAGCCGTCCTTGATAATACTGTCTTCCAGTACTAACGATTCATGCCAGCAGGACTGAAAATAGATATCGGCATAGTCAACGTCTCGGGCCGCTATCATTGCTAAGATATTATGAAGCTCTTCGCGCCCTAACCCTGATTGGGCTAGCATGGTCTTTTCTACAGTATTCAGGGTCATTTATTCTGCTCTTTTAATTTATCGCTGGTGCACACTAAAACGTGCATGCTGATCCAACGGCATATTGGTTCGGATTGTCTGATTCAGACCTAAATCGATATCAGCAGTCAGCACCCCTGTACCTTGCTGCTGACAGGCCACAATTTGCCCCCAGGGATCGATTATCATCGAATGCCCCCAGGTTTCCCGGCCTTCATTGTGTTCGCCCCACTGTGCTGCCGCAATAACCCAGCACTGGGTTTCCACCGCCCGCGCGCGCAATAGCACGTCCCAGTGGGCTTTCCCGGTCACTTTCGTAAATGCCGCTGGTATCACAATGATATCGGCTCCTTGCTCTCTCAAAGCGGTATATAACTGAGGGAAACGCACATCATAACAGATCGACAAGCCAATATTGCCAAAGGGAGTGGAGACAACTTTTACTTCATCGCCGGCCTTGAAGGTATCGGATTCGCGATAGCTGTGGTGCTGATCTGCCACTTCTACATCAAACATATGGAGTTTGTTGTAATGCGCCTGACACTGTCCCTGATCATCAAACAGCAACGTGGTGGCCGTCATGGCGCCATCCGGTTGGCGGATCGGCATCGATCCGATTAGCAACCAGATCCCCAGCTGCTTCGCCATTGCTGCCAGTTCAGTTTGTAACGGCCCCTCACCCAGCCGTTCTGCATGGCGCTGATAATCCTGTTGCGAGCCAAACACCAGGGTATTTTCCGGCGTTAAGACTAACCGTGCTCCTTGCAATTGCAGCCCTTTAAGCTTTTTCTTAAGCTTATGAAGGTTAACCTCAGGATCAGAACCTGAATTCATCTGTACTACACCGACTTTTGCCATGACCTACTCCCTGAGCCAATCTCTTCGATTTTCGTTAGTTCTTATTTTTTGAAGGTATTAATGCCTTCTGTTATTCCGCACTGGGGTTACTTTGCCTCAACAGAATCAGACAGCGTGTACTCACCTTTAAATCGTGAACGCTCAGTAACCGTTGGCGATTCAATCGGTCCTTTCACGATATAGTTGATCTGGGTAAAGACGTCCACCACCGGTGACAGTGCCGTTGAAATGGCAAACACAAGAACCGCGGTTTGCGGGGCTACCGCAAAAGCCGTTAACACCGGAATACCCGATGTGAAATCAGGGGTGAATTTCACCCGTGCATCGACGGTCTCATTGACAAGATTAGCAGTTCCCTGGATAAACATATCCCCTGCCAAGGTCTCCATCTCGATGTTATCACTTTTAAAAATACCCTTGGTGATTTTGCCGGAACCTTTGATGTAGTTAAAAGCTAATCCGCCATCAAATATTCCGCTGAAATCTAACTGCATCTTACGCAAAATCGAATCAATACTGAATAAGCCCAGTAAGCGACCGGCACCTCCCACCTCGCTGATGATCCCTTTCCCGGTTTCGCTCTTCAACTCACCGGTTAAGGTTTCCCGATGTATTGCCCAGGGAGCACCCTGCCACTGGATAGAGGCATAACTGCTGAATGAGGCATCCTGGATCCCTCCGGATATACCGAACCGCCCCATCAGATCAGAGCTATTTTCACCTTCAATATCAAAGGCTATTTGGGTTTCATTCTGAACGCCGTCTAATGTCCAGTGGCCATCAAGATTGAGTGCCGTTGTTCCTGAATTCACTTCCAGGTTCTGTAACACTAAAGTATTCACGTCCCGATACAGCTTTCCTGACACTTTTCCTAGCCGGTACCCTTGCAACCAGGCGTCCTGGATTTTCAGCTCAATGTCCGGCATATGAGCCATCATGCTACGATCAAAATCCGTCGCAGGCGGCACATCCAGCTGCGGCACATATTTCTGCCGGGTCTGCTGGGGATCCACCGGCTGCAAAGCATCGATATTCAGGTGCATTTTCTCCAACGCGACATTGATCGGTCCACCTTGTGGCCAGAACGCCTCGCCAGTCAGTTCACGGCTGCCAAGAATAAAGTGCCATTGCTGCTGCTTGTTTCTTACCGCCAGCGAAACATCATTCCAATCTAAGGAGGCCAGTGAGAGTTTTTTGATCTGCGCATTAATTCGGGTCGGTATCGGCAGTTCCGGGAAGCTACTGACTTCGCCTTTTTTCGCCGCTTCTTGTTCGCTGCCTCTCACCTCATTCACAACATCGATCCACTTATCGCCATCAAACTGATCGCTGTCAATGCGGATTCCATGCCCTTTTACTGGCTGCTTACGGATCTTACCTTTACCGATATTCAGCAAACTGCTCTCAATAACCAACCGCTCTGGTTGTAAGTTAATCTGAGCCTGGTAATTGGCATCCGGTAAAATAATGCTTCCCGCCAGTAACTCAGCATTACCCGAGGCATTAACCGTCGCAAACGGCGTCGATGATGAAGATGACGGGTGTCGCAACGGATAAGGCAGCTGGCTATTAATCTGCCCGAGCGCCGCGTTCAGCGCAACGTCATAGTTAAAGCCGGTATCATGGAGGCTGACACCCACCGTTGCCTGCCACTCGCTGCGACCAGTTACATGTTTTAATAAGGGATCATTGAGTTGCTGCTGAAGTGGCGCGACCTGCCAGTCACCCGCCAAATCAATATCCACCTGATACCCTGTGTCAACGCTGTTACCGTTGAAGCCGAATGTCACCGGCTGAGCCAGCACCACCCCATTAATCGTCTTCGCATTAATAATATCGTTATCAAAACTCAACTGACCGCTAACCTGATCCAGCTGTATCGGCGGGGTATCTATCGCGATTTGGTTATCAGCGAGACTGGCCTGGCCCCAGGCGCGGACCTCACTGCCGTCGAAGGGGATATCCAACTGAAAACGTGAACTGACCGGTCCGCTCACCTGTACGGTAGTCAACGCCGCCCCAACGGAATCGACCAGCGGGGTCGACATCATATAGTCGCGGACATCTCCGCCTTCGGCTGCAACATCAACCTCTAACGTCAGGTGACCGCCAGCACTCAGCTCTGCCGCCCCCGTCACCCGCGATGCGGTTGCTCCCATGGTTTGAGCATGGCGAGAATCGAGATACATTAGGTCATTTTCAAATAACAGATCAAGTTGCAAATCAGTCAGTAACGGCCAGTGGGTATCAAAACTGAATTTTGCGTTTTCCAGCGGTACATTGGCTTGGAATATCCCCGCATGATTACCATAGGGAAAATCAGCCAGCTCGCCATACCACAACAATTGTGCGTCTTGTGCCTGACCGCCACGAATTGCCGCCGACAGGTAATCCGTCAGATCTCGGCCCAAGGCCAGGGTGGGTAAATAGCGCCAGGTTTCACCGGCATTACTAATAGAGGCCTCGCCATAAAACGATAACCAGGCCGGTTGCTGGGCCGGAAAATCAAGACGGAATTCGCCATTGGCTTTGAGATGCGGAGTCGCCACCTGTAATTTGTCGCTCCATAAGCGCCAGCCTTGCTCATTCACCTGCCAGTAGGCCGTGACTTCACCACTATCAATATTCAGGGGGGCCTGGAATACATTGCCATAGGGCAGGTGGTCATCGTGTAAACTCAGCACGGCTTTGCCAGAGTTCATGTCTCCGGCAATAGTGGCATCCAGCTTATGCACTTCTGGCAACAGTTTCCATTGCCGCATCCCAAACTGTTGCAACTGGGCAGAAAATTGCGGCGATCGCCCCTGCTTGCTTGCGATGCGAAGATCTGACAATGTCCCCGTCGGCTGCAGCGCCTTCAATATCGATGACGCGCTATTGTCTGCCGGAAGAAAACTTAAAAATGGCGTCAGACGTTCCAGCTCAACCGTACTAACGGCAACCTGCCACTCCTCGGGCTGCCACTGGGCGGCAATATCGAATTTAGGCCACAGTGTCTTATCGGTTTGTATTCTCAGCTGATCACTGTCGATGCGCCAGGCTGTTTGGCCTTGTGGCAGAAAGTGCGGAGTCAGTGCAAACAGGCCTTGCTGTACCCTGAACTCATGTGTTTTCTCGCCCGCTTGCCACCGTACATAGCTGTCTTTCAGACTGACCCGACTATTGGTGATCTGACCGTCTGACAGATCCAGCCACATCTCAAAATCAAGATCACTGGCGGTAATATCTGTCACACCAGACAACCTTTTATTCAGCCAGGGAGTCATGGATAGATTCTGGGCCTGGGCATAAATGCTGCCAGACAAGCTCGGCAAATCGCCCTTCTCTGATAAGTTAGCAATCACTTTCAGTTGATTGAAATGGGTACCTGCAATGCTGATAACGCCTTCGGCAAGATGCTTACCTCGAGTGTTTTTCCACTTCAGTTCACTGATATCAATTCGTTTTTTATCACCAGCAGGCGTCCACAGCGTCACTTGTGAATCGGTTAGTGAAAAATTGCCAAGGCGAATGAAAAAAATCTGCTCCAGCCGCCGGGCAATAGAGATATCGGCATCTGAAGGTTTCTTTGCGGCAAGAGAAGAAATGTTGGGGTCAAAACCCGGCAACTGAGTTAAATCGATATCCAGCTGGCGAATACCAATATCTTTGAAAATCGGACGCAGCTGTAATGCCGATCGCCATAAATCAAACTGGAAATCGACCTCGTTGATCGTCGCTAATGGTTCGGCATTGTCGGTCGGTGAAAGTCCGATCCCCTGCAGCAGTATCGACGGGCCAAAGCTGCGCCAATGACCTTCGACATTGTCAATTTTCAGGCTCATACCGGCTTGTTCGGAAGCCCATTGACGGATCGGCTCACGAAATTCATTTAACTGAGGTAGAAAAAGGCGCAGACCACTAATTGCAATAGCGGCCAGTACTAACAGAATCAGTACCAGCCACATTAATCCACGTACCAGACGAACTGGAACTGTTGTCACTCAATAGCCTCGCTTACATCATAACGACGTCAAACTGTTCTTGAATGTATAGCGGCTCACCTTTGATTTTAACCTGCTTGCCAATGAAGACTTCAAGTTCAGCAAGCGCGTGATACTCATCGCCAGCTAAGGCATCAGCCACGGCAGGTGCCACATACACCACAAAGCGATCAGCATCATACGCACGGTTTACACGCGTAATTTCACGCAATATCTCGTAACAGACACTCTCAACCGTTTTCACTGAGCCACGCCCTTCACAAGTAGGACAAGTACCGCACAGCACATGTTCAATACTTTCTCGGGTACGCTTACGGGTCATTTCCACTAAGCCGAGCTGAGTAAAGCCATTAATATTGGTTTTAACCCGGTCGAAAGAAAGTGCCTGCTCTAGGGTCGCAAGCACCCTGCGCTGATGATCTTCCGACGCCATATCGATAAAGTCGATAATGATAATGCCGCCCAGGTTACGTAAACGGAGCTGACGGGCAATCGCCTTGGTGGCTTCAATGTTAGTATTGAAGATCGTTTCTTCTAAATTACGACGACCAACGAACGCACCGGTATTGATATCGACAGTGGTCATCGCCTCAGTCTGATCGATGATCAGATATCCGCCTGATTTCAATTCGACTTTACGATCCAATGAACGCTGAATTTCGTTTTCAGTATCATAGAGATCAAAAATCGGCTGCTCACCTGAATAATAGTCAATTTTTTCACTGACTTCCGGAACAAACTCATCGGTAAACTCTTTGAGTTTTTCAAACCCAAGACGAGAATCAACCTGAATACCATCGAGCTCTGTGCCGACAAAATCACGTAAAATACGCTGTGCCAGCCCCAACTCACCATACAGCATGGATTTAGGTTTATGTTTTGCACGGCGCTCCAGTACCTTACGCCATAGATGCTTCAGGAATGCGACATCTTGTGCCAGTTCGTCTGCGGTCGCACCTTCAGCCGCGGTGCGGATAATAAATCCACCCAGATCGTCGCAATGTTTCTTCACAATGCCTTTCAGGCGATCGCGTTCCTGTTCACTCTCAATCCGCTGAGACACACCCACATGGCCGGCCCCCGGCATAAAGACCAAATAACGCGAAGGTAAGGTAATGTCGGTCGTCAGACGAGCCCCTTTGGTACCCAGAGGATCTTTGACCACCTGCACAACAATGTCCTGGCCCTGACGCACCAGCTCAGAAATATCCCGCACCGGGAACTGCTGCTTCTCATTTTCTGCCACACACTCGGTATGCGGAACAATATCAGAGGCATGTAAGAAAGCGGCCTTATCAAGTCCGATATCGACAAAAGCGGCTTGCATGCCGGGCAATACGCGGCTCACCCGCCCCTTATAGATATTTCCGACGATGCCGCGCTTCGCTTCGCGTTCAATATGCACTTCCTGAAGGTTGCCCCCTTCAATCATTGCCACGCGAGTTTCACTTGGCGTCACATTAATCAGCAGCTCTGTGCTCATGGTTGCCTCAACTTATAAATCTAAAAAATCTTGAACCATGATGTCGGTTTCCATTAGCGGTAACCCCACCACAGCATAATAACTGCCATTAATGCGTTCGATAAACTTGCCACCCAGCCCCTGAATACCGTAACTGCCGGCTTTGTCTTGCGGTTCACCACTTTGCCAATAGTTTTTAATTTCGTTATCTGACAATGTTTTAAACCAGACGTCAGTAATCACTAACTGAGTTTCTTCACGTTCTGCATTCGCAAGGGTAACAGACGTCATCACCTGGTGCTGACGACCGGAGAGCAACTTCAGCATCCGCCGTGCATCAGTGAAATCTTTCGGCTTCTCTAAAATAGTATCATCGACAACCACAATGGTATCGGCGCCCAGAACCGGGGTCTGGCCATCCGTTACTTTCACCCCCGCGGCCGCTTTCTCTCGGGACAGCCGCTGCACGTATCCTGCCGGTGTCTCACCGGGCTGGTGACATTCTTCAACATCCACAACGACACGTTCAAAGCGGTAGCCAAGCTGAGTCAGCAGCTCCTTGCGGCGAGGCGATCCCGAGGCAAGGTAGAGTTGTATAGCAGGCATGACGTTCCTATCTAATTATAATTTAACGAATGGAGAACTTACGGCGCATCCGCCGTAAAAATAAAAATAGCCAAGGCCACAACAGGAAGTTAAGGAATATCGCCCATAGCTGTTGCGGATCAAAAGTGATCACCGACACCAGATATTCGGCCCAGAACTCCACTAATTTACCGCCCAGGCTTAACAAAGCAATCAGCATTGCCTGCTGCCATAACGACAAATTACGCAGTACCTGGAAGTTCAGTGCAATGATGTAGCACAATACCGACATCATCAAACCGCGAATACCTAACGTCGAGCCCAGCATCAGGTCCCATAACAGGCCGACGATCAACGCCGTACCGACATTCACCCGATGCGGCAGGGCTAACACCCAGTAGCATGTCACCAATAACACCCACGACGGGCGAAAAGGTTCCAGCTCACCAGGCCAGGGGGCTGCCTGTAAAATCAGGGCAACAGTGAAAGAGAGCCAGATTAGTAAGCGGCCTCTTGGTCGACTACTCGCCACGCGTTAGCTCTCCTTCCAATTGGTACTCACTGGGTGTCGGCCACACCAGTAACAAATAACGTAAACGGTCAAACTGAACCGTTGGGCGGGCTTTGATTTGAGCAAAAGGACGCTTGTTATCAAACGAAAATTCGGTCACATTCGCCACCGGATATCCTTCCGGATAACGACCGCCCAAGCCGGAGCTAACCAACAAGTCACCCACTTCAATGTCGGTACTGCTCGGCACGTGCTCCAGTTGCACCAGATCACTTTCGCCACTGCCGGAAGCGATAACACGGATATCATTGCGGACCACCTGTACCGGAATGGCATGGGTGGGATCAATTAACAGCAATACACGGCTGTTATGCGCCCCGACATAGGAGATCTGACCGACAATGCCTTTTTCATTGATCACCGGCTGGCCTTCATAAACGCCGTCAGTCCGCCCTTTATCAATCATTACCTGATGACTATAAGGATCAGAGTCGACGGCCATCACCTGGGCGATCATCTTCCGCTCGTCACGCACAAAGGGCGATCCCAGCAGTTCTCTTAGACGCTGATTTTCCTGCTTCAACTGATCAAGCAATAACACATCGTTTTGCATGATCAATACATCACGCTTGAGTGCTTTATTCTCTGTCAATAAACGCTGATGTGAGCTCAACTGACCAGATACACCATCTAATATGTCACGAGGTAAGTTAGCAGCATATTGAAGAGGGGCGATCGCAGAGTTCAGCAAGTAGCGTACATTGGCAAAGGCATCAAGACGGCTGTCGGCCAGCATGAGGCTGGCCGACAGTAAAATGGCAAGAAACAGGCGTAATTGCAGAGAAGGCCCTCTGCCAAATATAGGTTTCATCTAACACTATAACCTGTTTTGTCAATTGCCATGGCGGGCATTATTCCTCGCTGAAGAGGTCGCCACCATGCATATCAATCATTTCCAGAGCTTTACCGCCACCACGCGCAACGCATGTTAGCGGGTCTTCAGCTACCACAACCGGAATACCGGTTTCTTCGGTTAACAGACGGTCAAGATCACGCAATAGCGCACCACCGCCGGTTAGTACCATACCCCGCTCAGAGATGTCTGAGGCAAGTTCCGGCGGACACTGTTCAAGGGCAACCATCACCGCCGATACGATACCGGTCAGCGGCTCTTGCAATGCCTCTAAAATTTCGTTTGAGTTCAGGGTAAAGCTGCGTGGAACACCTTCAGCCAGGTTACGACCGCGCACTTCAATTTCACGGACTTCGTCGCCAGGATAAGCCGAACCGATTTCGTGCTTAATGCGCTCAGCGGTTGCCTCACCAATTAAGCTACCGTAGTTACGGCGCACATAATTGATAATGGCTTCATCAAAACGGTCACCGCCGATCCGAACAGAAGATGAGTACACCACACCATTGAGTGAGATAACGGCAACTTCAGTGGTACCACCACCGATATCGATCACCATTGAACCCGTCGCTTCAGATACCGGCATACCGGCACCGATAGCGGCAGCCATTGGCTCATCAATCAAATACACTTCACGCGCACCGGCACCTTGTGCCGATTCACGGATTGCACGGCGCTCTACCTGAGTAGAACCACATGGAACCGCCACCAGTACCCGCGGGCTAGGGCGTAAAATGCTGTTGTCGTGCACTTGCTTAATAAAGTGCTGAAGCATTTTTTCTGTCACATAGAAATCGGCAATCACCCCGTCTTTCATCGGGCGGATAGCGGCGATATTGCCCGGGGTACGACCCAGCATTTGCTTAGCCTCGTGACCGACGGCGGCGACACTTTTTGTGGTACCTGCGCGATCCTGGCGAATAGCAACGACGGAAGGTTCATCGAGAACGATGCCCTGACCTTTGACATAAATAAGGGTATTGGCGGTACCCAAGTCAATAGACAGGTCATTAGAAAACATGCCACGAAGTTTTTTAAACATAATCTTCGGCTAATCCTGCAAACTCAAAATTCTTTAAATTGCGCTAAATGTACCAAGGGGCAGGGATCGAGACAAGATAAGCTTTGTCAAACCTGCCACAGAACCACATTTTATTTAATTAAGCAGCTTATTCATGCCTTTTTCACCCCGATAGATGATCCGATCGTTGCCGCGGTAGACGCCGAAGGTAACGATCGCGGAGGGATCTTCATCGCCTTTATCGCGCCAGTTAAACCTCAGCCAAGGTTGGTTGGAATGGTTACCCACACATTTGATATCATTATCATCACTCTTAATCTTTACTGGGTGGGTGGATGTTAATCGTTGCCAGAAACGGATCTGCTCGCGGAAGGTTGCTAGCGGTTTACCATTCTGATGGTGAGGTCTTGCTAAGAAGTCACCAGAATCAGTATCACCGGCAGCTACATTTCCGTTACCTCTGGTATCAGCATTACTTGTCACTTTGTCATCAGAAGAGCCTATCTGTTGCTTGCAATAATTTGTACCACGAAACGCAGATAACGAATCATCAGCATTAATTTTCCAACCAGAACCATCCCAAAATTCAACCCTGAGTGGGATTGCAAGCGATTGTCCCACCGCTCCCGCGGTATCTTCCATCCGCATCCGACCATAGCGGAGCACTGGTGTCTTGCTAAATGGCGCCATCTCCGTTACGAGATCATTACCCGAAAAGGTTATTGTTTGTTGATTTTCATTGACAATGCGAACCGGATCGCCCCCTTTGCCTTCAAGCGCATAGAGCCCCCAGCTGCTATTTAGCTCATCAAAAGGACCATCCTCTATGGTTGTGGTATTCGAAAAATTTTTCCGTTCAAGCCGCCAGATACTGCTCTCTTGTTTCAAATCTGCTTCATCCCAGTTATTCCACTTAGTTTGCGGATATACACGGCTCGCAAAACTTTGATATGTTCCGCCGATCAACTGCACCGCATCTAAAGCCAGTGACGCTTGATAATATGAAGTAAATTTACCATAGTTTTCAGTCTCTTCGCCATTATTTGCTTTCGCTTCCACCTCAAAGCTAGCTTCAAAATCTTGGCCTAAATACGCAAATTCATCTTGGCCGCTGGGGTAGCTAAAGTCATCGCTATCCATGTCCTCTAACTCAAAATAATCAGGATAGAAACGCCCTATACTCCCGACACCTTGATCGATCTTCATTCCCAAATAATGGCTACCCGCTTGCAGCCGCAAACTACCGACTTCACTCCAGCTTAAATTGCTAAGGGTCAAACCGTGCATGGCGTCTTGTTGAGTCTTAAAACTATGCGTGCCATTGCCCTGAAGCACTCCTTTATCTCCACCAACTGGCGTATCCAACAGATAGGTGAGATTCAGCGGCGCAGAGATTACCTTATCGACAGAATAGTAATTAGGTGTCGTCGGCACCTTACACCAGGTATTTCCAGTCATACTATCTGACACTAGGTTAGGTAAGTCTTGCGTCCAAATAATAGGTTTAAAGGTAACACTGAATGTTTCGCCCGCCGCCGCAAAGCCATTTCCTGACGAAGATGTACCGGAGAAGTCTGTTTTACCGCCAGCCGATTGAATATCGCACAGCGCAAAAGTATATGGACGCGAATAAATAACCGCCTTGCCTTTCAGCCCTTTCCAATCCCTTTCACGATCGTCACAGTCCGTGCTGTCAGTCTCGCAGTCTTTCGGCTGCCACTTATCATCAGCCAGCTCGAAAGAAATTTCTCCTGCATCTTTGTAAGTAACGGGAAGAAGCGTTTTTCCCTGCGTAAACCGAAGACTTTTTACTATTGAAGCACCATCGGCAAGCGTTGAACCCTCAATATCTAGGCTCTTACTACCGGTTGTCGGCTGAACATAGTCCAGAGAGGTGATCTTTAATTTCTTCTCTTCACCCTCAGCCTTACCGTAATCTTCAATCACTTCACATTTTGCACCCGTATCTGCCACCGCTTCTATCAACAGCGTTTCAGTTTTTCCGGCAACTGTTTTAGCGGGATCGCCACCATTAACCCGAAAACCATACGGCGCAAACCGATAGGGCCCGGCATTATCACTCAAATCACCGGTCGTACCTTCGACCGAAATTTCGCCAGCAGTCTTGCTCTGCAGCCATAACTTCCGCTGCCCACCGGGCAAGGAGGTCGTTATGTTTTCCTTGCTGCACTCTGCTGCATATTCTGTCAGCGCCCAGCAACTGTTCATCGGATTGGCCGATGTCACTGACGCGTTCAGTGTTCCGGAATAATCGGTATCGAGATCCCCGTTTTCTTTGCGTACGGAGAACGTCACCGGCATCCGCTCGCAGGTCAGGCCAAATGCACTTTTCGGGGTGATCTTCAGAGTGTTCTTCGGTTGTGGATTAAAACATTGACTATCGCCTGTAATTTTAGCGCTATTTGACATATTCAAATAACTCGCGGTCACGGCTCCGGTAACATGAACGGAATTAGATAAATTCACTTTACCTTCAGAGTAAATCAACCCTTTGAATTCATCTTTATTAGCGAAGTTAATTTGACAGCCCGAGTATCCAGGTAATGACAATGGACAATCCGGAAATGGACCATCACTACTGTCAAGCGCATACGGGTCGTAACCTAGAATCACTAAATCATCTGGGGTGCCATTATTATTAAAAGTCGAATTTTGAGATAGCTCTAGCTTTTTCACATGAATCACGACCGGTCCGTTAATATTAATCGTAGACTTGTTAACCTCTAGATAGTTAAAGTAATAGTGGCCTGGGTTAAAGGTAACAGTAGAGTTATCTAGGTACATATGATCATACTGGACAGGATCTAATGTCTTCGTTTCTTTCCATATTGTCTCTGTACCTGTCACCGTATACTCACTAAGATTCATGCGATTAACTTGCAAATCAGGATTATTAACGCAACTCTGCCCATCACAATTACTTGAATTATTAGACTCAAAATTTTCAAAACCAACCTGTCTTTTTCCATCTATCAAATAAGCATTATTAATTTGGCTGGAATTCGACATCGTTATTTTATTATTTGGATTTCCGACCCACCCTTGGGCTGGTGACGGGAACAATTCGCAATAATCGAGTTCAGGTTTAAGTTTAGGTTCAGGTAATGGCAAACTACCACAGTTACCCTCAGCCAAACAGGTTTCAGAAATATTATCGCCGATGACTCTCACTCTTATATAAGGGTTCTTTTTATTTGCACCGACTGTCTTTCTAATATCGATATATTCTGATTTAACATAAACACCATCAACACTATATTGCAACCATCCTCGAATATTATTTGATTTATAGGAATCATTGTTAACAAATTTAATTTTAAATTGATGTTCATGTCCATCATTAAGATATTTAGTCTCATATATACTTGGAATATAACCTGAAATTCGATAATCATCTGTCCATAATGGATGTAAATATCCATTATGTTCAATTCTTACTCGATTACCTCCATCTGACTTAACATTCAGCGTAATGCAAAATCCATTTTTCGCATTCACCCATGAGCCATTACTTAAGCATTGATTCGCTTGAACACTATTACTCAGAAATAAAGCCAGACAAAAAATAAAGGCTAAAGAATATTTTTTGATTTTATTTATCAAAATAAAGAACATCACAACAACTCCTTCGCCCACGATTCCTGCACTCGGGTTACTTCAACTTGGCTTTTAGCCGCACATGTTGCGCTGCTTTCCAAATAAAATTGTCTTATTGTTGACCCTGCGTGCGAGACAGAAATATCAGTACAGTTCACAATCGCGGTGCAGCCATAACTATTTGCAGGTTTAAACTTATACTCATCGACACAAGCTGTTGGTTTAGCTGAGCTTTGTCCGATAGGAAATAACCGACTAAGCATCACTTCATTACCCGAATGAGCGGTAAACCACGCTCGGGTGCCCAATACTTCTTTGGTGGTGATATCCTGGCTTGACCAGCCTATACGGGTCATTGCAGCCGCCATCACTGACATCACTACAATCACAAAAATAGAAACCATTAATGCACTGCCTTGTTGCTTTTTATATGGTGGATTATAAGACCGTTTATAATACATTAATCACCTGCACACTGTGGTTATAACTGGAAGCTTTACCGCTGATCGGATCTTCAAAGCGCAATGTCAAATGCACTACGCTATTACTATTTAATCCGACACCATTTACATCGAAATTAACGCTATCTATTTTATCCGAGAGCATGACTGGATTTTCATCATTAACCCGACGATATAGTTGTTTTATATCTGCCTTAACTTCAAAACAAAAAGAGACTTTATTTTTATACAGGTATAAACGTTTGGCAGGAGACTGCGTTTTAAGCTCCCCTTTATAGTTGACTCTATATATCCCTTTATCGCCAACTACTGTTGATTGTGTGGCATATCCCTTAACAGAAACTAAAGGGAGCGTCTTATACTTACCACTGTATTGTTTTTGTGATGCATAACCCATGGCTATTCCAAAACCATCAACTTTATTCTTATCTGATGTCCATAAGTCCAGTTCATCCTCATCTGGAAATGGCACAAAAGTGAATGAAGAATCCTTACCAAATGGCTTATCTAAATAAAACGCCGACAGGTAAACAGGGTAAAAAGAAAGGCATTGATGACCATCAATCACCTCTTCAAACACACTATTGGGTGCAGCATGGCGAATTTCACGGCTGATCCTTTCCATCACAAAACGCGCTTCAGATTGCAGTCTTTCCCGGTCGACAGTACTGACATAACCATCCACGCCAAATTGCAAGAAACTGCCGACGCCCACAGAGATGATCCCTAAAATGACCAACGCCATGATCATTTCAATCAGGGTAAAACCTCGACTGCTTCTACGGCTACTATGCATCAGTAGTTACTCCTGTAAGCAATAAACTCATAGTCGCCATAGCGAGTGGTGCGGACATGGACAGAAATACGCTTATGATCGGTCACCGTCTCAGCATCTGTTCCGGTAAACCCCTCATCATAGAAGGCATTAATTTCTGCCCAGATATTCGAATAATCATCGCCGGGAATAAAATCCGATAACTCACCAATTCGATCAAACTTACTATTATTACACTGCGCTACTGTTCCCCAGCAGCCTTTAAAATCATCAATGTCATTTGCCAAGGCAACATTAAGCAATGTCCCTGTCAACTCGCTCTCTTCAGGGCCTAATTTATTACTAGTTGTACAATCGTTCGCACCTGTCTCGCCACAACGAATCACGCTATCACCATTAGGATCTGATTCTTCATCAAACTTGCGGGATAGGATTTCATTGAGCATGGCATGGCCAATTGCAGCTGAGCGGGCCTGATAATGCGGAATGGCAGAGCGTTCAACCTGGGGAAATAAAAAGCTGGTCAGGGTAACCATCGCTATACCCATGATCACGATGGCAATAATGCCTTCAATCAGGGTGAAGCCTTTACTCTTTATTATCGGCTTAATAGTTACGGGCTTCATGCACAATCACCTTCGTGGATAAAGCCTTCGCTGTTGATACACAGGCTGGCGGTTTCCCCATTGCGGGAGCGAACCGTTACCTTGCACCCTGAACTGGTGGTGCAAATCCGCTTGCCGTCCGCATCAACCGGACGGCCGAGCAAGTTGAAATAGATATCAATCACCGGGGTGGCAAAGGTGACTTCCGCCTGCTTACCCCGCAGCACGTCGCTGAACAGGTCATCGTTACTGCTGCAGGCTGCCGGGCGGCCAAATCGGCTGTTTTCCTCATCAGAGACATTGGTAACCACCAGACGCTGGCAGGCATTGAGGGTGCCATCAGTTTGCATCGCGATGATCTGAATTTGGCGGGCAATGGATATCGCCTGATCGCGGGCGATATGGGCGGTAAAACTACTTTTACCCATCAGCCGGCTGGTAGCGGTGACACCAAGGATCCCGAGAAGAATAATAACAACAATAAGCTCAACCAATGTAAAGCCTTGCTGGCGGTTTTGCATTGCCTACTCCACTGGTAAAACTAGAACTATTTTCTGAATGCTCTCGCTCAGAGCATTCAGAAAATAGTGCCTAAAAAAGGCACTATTCAGTATTTTTAGCTTTTATCGCAACCTGTACCGAAGGTAACGGTTGTTTTAGCCGCAGATGTCGCAGCCGTTCCTGTTGCCTGCTCGTATTTCACAATACAAGTTGTTGCTCCAGTCGTTGTTCCTTTAAAGCTGTAAGTAATTGATGAGTTGGCCGCTGAAGCAACCACATCCCAATCAGTACTCAGACCAATAACAGCAGCCCCAATACCACTTTCTGTTGCAGTCGGATAACCAAAGCTAGTATCAACCCCATCAACATCTACAGCTGTACCACTACCGTCTTTTGATTCTTTACCTTCAATAGCTGCTTTACCGTAAACAATACCTGCACCACCATCAATCGCGCCTTTCAGACCTTGCAGCGACGCACTACGCGCATCATCCTGCAGGTTCAAAAACTTCGGTGCCGCGGTTACCGCCAGAATACCCAGAATCACAATCACAACCACTAACTCTATCAGCGTAAAACCGCCTTGACGTTTCATAACTCTCTCCAGATTATTTTAAATTCACTTCAACTCGACCAAGGGCCGGTGTATAGGTAAATGAATGGCCGGCTTCAACATCCGTTGACCCCGCGCCGTTGGTACCGGCCGAAGCCAGTTGGTAGTAACGGCAAAGCTTGCTGGTGTCACCACCTTCTGCTTTAACGTAAAAAAGGAAATTCCCCTTGGCAGCATCCGCCGGTGAGACAGTTGCCTGCGGCGGGTTTTGCAACAAGTTGTCAATCAATGCCAGGCAATCACTCGCCGTCACACTGCTAACATCACTGGTGCTGCTTGTTTCTAATGCAAACGGATAACCGTCACGCACCGTGTTGTCATCCGTCGCTCTGGTTAACGCAAAGTCGGTACCATCGTAATTAACTTTATAATCACCATTGGTATCGACCGGGCGACCGTACGCTTCCCACTGGGCACGGGCTGATAAAGCCGCCGTGGCATAACCACCGGCAACCCCTTCAATCGAGGCTTTTTTCGCTTCATCGGTGATCTGGAGAAAACGCGGTAATGCCGCCGCCGCTAAAAGGCCGACAACAATAATCACGATAACCAGCTCTACCAGGGAAAAACCGCTTTGCTTTTTCATTGACAAACTGCTCATTTAGTCAAAATGACGACACTTGGTTCGTCAAAAACCCGTTAATGCGTATTGTCTCATTTTCATATAATAATTCCAGCCACTTACCATCACTTATTTGATAAAAACAGGAATTATAAGACCCTGACTTCAAACTTTTTTTATCAACCAATTGAATATATGACGTAGCTTGATCATCGTTTGATAACAGTACCCACATTTGTTCACAATTAATGTGGCCGCCATGGTTCACTATCGGCCAGCCAAGAGCCGTAAAACCAAACATCACCCCATTATTCTCAGCCACTTGCGGTTTATCATTGAGTTCCCATAACTGGCGCAGACTAGAAGCCCTTTCATAAAAGCTTCTGACCGTCACCTTTAACATCGTTTGCTCCGCTTTATCACTCACCCGAGACCATTGCGTCAGCAGGGTGGTGATCAGTACCAGAATGACCGCAAACCAGATAAATCCGTTAAATCTTGCTCTTTGCAGCCGATCAAACGCCTCTTGCAACATCGAGCATGCCCCACATCGGCAAGAAAATACCCAGGGCCAAAATCAGTACCATCACCGCTACCACCAGCAGCAAGAGCGGTTCGATTCTCGCCGTCAGGGTTTTCAGATCGTAATCCACTTCCCGATCGTAAAAATCCGAGACTTCAAGCAGCAACTCGTCCACCTGGCCGGTTTCTTCACCGACCGCGATCATCTGTAAAACCAGCGGGGTAAAGACCCCTGACTGAGTGGCCGTACTGGCAATGCTGTTACCGCTTTCAATACCATTTTTCATTTCAATCAGGCGGTTTTCTAAAAAGCGATTACCCAGTGCTTCCGCGGCCATCTGAATCGCCTGGTTGAGCGGCACGCCGGCACGAAGCATCAACGAGAAGGTACGGGAAAAACGTGACATCTGGGCCCGGTTAACAATATTCCCGATAACAGGCACCTTCAGCCGCCAGCTGTCCCACTTTTCTTGCCCGGCAGGTGTACCACGCCAGATCTTCACGCCTAACCAGGATGCAATGCCAGCCCCTAGCATGAGCGGCCAGTAGCCGACGAATAAGTTCGATGTACCAATTAAGATCCGGGTCGGCAACGGTAAGTCCACCCCGAAACGGGCAAACATCGAGGCAAACTGCGGGATCACCTTGATGTTTAAGACCACCATTGCCAGCATAATGGCCGACAGAACAAAAACCGGATAACGCATCGCTGATTTGATCCGGCGCCGGGTTTCCATCTCCTGCTCAAAATAATTGGCGAGCTGTAACAGTGACTCATCGAGTCGACCGGTATTCTCACCGACATGGATCATCGACACGAACAGATCAGAGAATACCCTCGGATGCTGCTTCATCGCCGCAGATAGCGAGCGGCCATTGGTCAGCTCGGCGGTGACGGTTTCTATTGTTCTCTGCAACAGCGGGTGGCCGGCACTTTGCCCCAGGCCATTGATTGCCCGCAACAGCGGTACACCGGCTTTGGTCAGGCTGTAGAGCTGACGGCAAAAAATCACCAGTACTTCCAGCGGAATATGGCTTTGAAATAACGATTTAAAATCAAAGCCATTACCTTTCGCTGAGCCCTGGCGGATCTCAAGCGGGATCACCCCCTGACGCATCAGCAGATCGGCGGCGGCCTCTTGACTGGCTGCCTCTACCTGCCCTTTTTGCATCTGGCCCTGATTGCCGCGGCCGCGGTAATTAAAAACTGGCATCATTCACGTCCTAGCCCAGTATGCCGTCATTAAGGTCGCCCTCACTCAGCAGTACCACTTCATCTAAGCTGGTTCGGCCAGCCAGTGCCAGCTCCATGGCTGACATCACCAGCGGTTTGTAACCTTTGGCTTCGCGGGCGATCTGACTGAATAACACCGCATTATTGCCACGCAGGGCATCCATCATCGGCTGATCCATTTCCAGCAGCTCAAATACCCCGATCCGGCCTTTGTAACCGGTAAAATTACAGGTTTGACAGCCCCGGCCGCGACGGAATTTCCGATGCTGATGTTGTGGAAAACGCGCTTTCAGCCACTGCATGGTCTGCTCATCCAATTCATAGTTTTCACCGCAATCAGGGCAGACACGCCTGACCAGACGCTGTGCCAGCACGGCACGTACGGCACTGGCGACCAGGTAGCCCGGCGCTTCCATGTCCATCATCCGCAAGGCACTGTCAATGGCATTGTTGGTGTGCAGCGTTGACAGCACCAGATGACCGGTTAATGCCGAACGCAAACCGATTTCCACGGTTTCCTGATCGCGCATCTCCCCCACCAGAATAATGTCAGGATCCTGACGCAGGAAAGTGCGTAATATTGAAGAAAACGTCAGGCCGATTTTGCTGTTCACCTGAACCTGATTTACCCGGGGCAATCGGTATTCCACCGGATCTTCCGCCGTAATCAGTTTTTTCCCCGGCTTATTGAGCTCACTCAGTGCTCCGTACAAGGTGGTGGTTTTACCTGACCCCGTCGGGCCGGTAACCAGGATCATCCCATGCGGGCGTTTTAACTGGCGACGGAAACGCTGCACGATCTCTGACGGCATGCCGACCTCGTCAAGACTGAGGATCCCTGCAGACTGATCGAGCAAACGCATAACAACGGATTCACCGTGCTGCACCGGCATCGTCGAGACACGCACATCAACCGAATGACCGCGGACTTTGACGTTGAAGCGACCGTCTTGCGGCAAGCGTTTTTCAGAAATATCCAACCCGCTCATCAGCTTAAGACGCAATACCAACGCTGATGCAACACTTGATTCATTCAACAGGGTTTCATGCAATACGCCATCGATACGCTGGCGGATCCGCAATACATCTTCATCCGGCTCGATGTGGATATCTGACGCTCCCACCTGAATCGCATCTTCAAACAGTGAGTTGATCAGTTTTACAACGGTGACTTCGTCGTTATCGCTGTCATCCATACCAAAAGAAAACGCGGAATCGGTTCGGTGCTCCGCGTGCAGCTGCTCGGCAAAAGAGGCGATCTCTTTGGTACGGCGGTAATAACGGTCAAATGACGCAATTAACTGACGTTCAGGGGCTACTACCAGCTCAACCCGGTACCCGCCCAGTTGATTGAACAGTGCTTCCTGAGCCGCCAGATCGGCAGGATCACTCATCGCGACACGCACCGTATCACCATGCCGGCTGATCACTAAGGCCCGTAAGCGCCGCGCATGCACTTCAGACAGCAAAGCGACCGCGTCGGTATCGACCGAGGCGCGGGTCAGATCAACCAGCGGAATATCTAACTGGCGGGATAAGAATGACAGCATCTGCTGTTCGGTTAAGAACCCCATGCTGATCAGGGTATCACCAAGCTTGCGCCCGACAGTCCGCTGCTGGGCCAGCGCCTGATCTAATTGTTCCTGAGCAACAATCCCTTCTTCAACCAGCAGATCACCAAGACGCTTTCTTAATT
Organism: Photobacterium sp.; assembly: GCF_033720175.1. Classification (GTDB taxonomy): domain Bacteria; phylum Pseudomonadota; class Gammaproteobacteria; order Enterobacterales; family Vibrionaceae; genus Photobacterium. Next base: position 24,938 of record NZ_JAWWDA010000015.1, on the reverse strand, counting down.
TTATTTGCATGGTCTCAGCCCCCCTGAGCCGCCAGCACCGACAGGCGCTGCTGGATAAACTGTTGTGATTGTTGTGAAACTCGTCCCATTAACAATGCCTGCTGGTACGCATTTTTTGCTTTATCGGGACGGCTGCTGCGCTCTAATGCGATACCTAACCCCATCCACCAACGCCCGTCATAAGGCTCGGTTTTGACCAGTTTTTGGTAGCTGTCGAGAGCCAGAGCATGGTTGTTTAATTGCTGCGCTAAAGCACCGCGGATGGCCAGATAACCCTTGTGATCTTGCTCTGGCTCGCGAGTTAACACATTCAATGCCGCCTGCTGCTGAGATTCATTCACCAGCAATTTGGCTAAAGTCAGCCGAAGATCTGGCTGATCGCCCTCCCGTGACAGCCCCTGCTGCAATACCGCAATCGCCTCGCGGGTATCCCCCCTGCCATAATAAAGCGCCGATAACTTCTGCCGGACAGTAATCCAGTCCGGCTGGTATTTCAGTGCCGATTCGAGATAATTGATGGCTTTTTTACTGTCACCTTCTCTGAATACTTTCATGGCTTTACGGTATTCAATATCAGCCAGCTGTTTGCCATTCAGCTCTACGGTTTCAATACTCAGCCCATCATTGACTTTCTGCAATTCCGGCTCAGCTTCTGGTTGTGTCTGTGTCTGCACTGGCGCAACAACGTCAGCTTGTGAGGTGCTTGCAACTTTCACTCGCTTAGGTCGAGGCTCGACGCTAGTGGTTTCTTGCGGCTGAGATGCCTGAGGTTTGATCTCTTTTCTCGGTTCGGACTTAGGCTTTGTTTCTGGCTTCATGTCCACAATTACCGGGGCAGAAACCGGTTTAACCATATCTTTAGCTTCGGTTTTGACGACGCTGAGCGGTTTAACATCAAGTGCAACCGCTTCTTGTTCTGCCGATACAAAAGAGGTTGCTGCACTCTGCTCAGGGATTCGGTCTGTCGGGCTATCCGCTTTCACAATATCCGCTTTCACAACAGGCATGACTGCAGATTTGGTAGCTTGAACATCCGGCATCGGCTCTGAATGATTTTGCTGTCCCAGCCACCAGCCAATACCGCCGGCCAAAGCGGTAACGCACAGGCCTGCCAGCGCCCATAACGGCCAGGTTGTTTTCGGAACCGGATTTATTTTTGCCGCCACTAACGGCTCTTTGGCATGGGTTGCAGTTGCTTTGTGCTGGGCCAGCTCATTGAGCCTCTTATTAATTTCGCTCATGCCTAATGCCATCCCCATAATACGGGATAAGTGCATGTCGGCTGACGTGCCCCTAGTGTGTCTTTAATCGCCATCAGTAATTCTGTCCGACCAACCATTCGATTGTTGCTGCTATATGTTGCGATTAATGCCTTATGACAAAGCTGATTTATCACTCTTGGAATACCCTGACTGGATTTCCATAAGGCGCGATATTGCGTCAGAGTGAACAGTCGTGTGTCACAACCCACCCGACCCAATCTATGTTCGATGTATGAAATGGTTTCTGCGAGATCCAGAGAGCGCAAATCGGCCCTGAACGTAATACGCTGGCGAAACTGCCTTAAGTGATGCTGAGATAACCGGTTATCCAGCTCGGGCTGACCGAACAGGACAATATGCAATAACTTCTCCTGCTCGGTTTCGAGGTTGCCGAGCAAGCGGATCACCTCCAGCGCATCATCCGGCAGCGCCTGCGCCTCATCCAGTAATACCACAACCGATTGACCCTGTGCCTTTCGCCGGATCAATTCATGATGAATGCGTTCTGTCAGGGCGGTGCTATCCGTTAAATCCAGCTCTCCTTCCCGGCTTAAATTAAGCTCTTTGGCCAGCGCCGTACGCAGCTCATGACCATCCATTGCCGGGGTCGGCAAATAAGCCAGATCAAACCGTTCCGGCAATCGATTTATCAACATCCGGCAAACCAGTGTTTTGCCGGTGCCAACTTCACCGGAAATCTGAATAATCCCCTCTCCCATTTCCAGGGCCGCCAGCACCGTCTGAATCGCCTCTAAGTGCGGAGGCAATGCATGGAAAAGGGCCGTATTCGGGGTCAGGGTAAAAGGTGCCTGACAAAAGCCAAAGTGAGACTGATACATGGTTTAGCCTTCTTCAGGGAACCATTCCGTGACCAATGCCCGTGAACGTTCGATCTCTTTCTGCCAGGTCTGATCGCTCACCACCGTAGGCTTAATCAAGATCACCAGCTCAGTTTTAGAATGGATCTTGTTAACGTTACGGAACAGATGGCCCAACCCCGGAATATCGCCCAGCAGAGGGACTTTTGATACCTGATCATTGACTGCAGACTTCATCAAACCGCCAATCACCACCACATCACCGCTGCGGGCATGGATCACAGAATCAGACTCGCGGATCGCGCTTTTCGCTAAAGGTAACTTGTAGACACCAAATGCGGTACCCAGATCGATTTCCTTGGTTTCATTGACCACATCCACCACCGTAGGATGGACATGTAACAGCACTCCGCCCTCATCATCAATCTGCGGGGTAACATCCAGAGAGATCCCGGAGAAAAACGGGGTCAGTTCAACTTCCGGGGCTGCCGTGCCACCGTCACTGTTCACTTCACCTGAATCAATCGAGGTTACAAAATATTCATCGCCACCGACTTTAATCACCGCTTTCTGGTTATTTGCCGCCGTCACCCGCGGGCTGGACAAGACATTCAAATCGCCCTGGGTTTCCAGGAAGCTCAGGACGGCGGCAAAGTTGCCATCACTGATAGTGACATTTGTCTGGCCGCCAAGGAGACTGGAAATCGCACCGCCACCCGGTAATGATTGGATCGGGCTGGTCGTTGGGCGACCGAATATAATATCGGTACCGCCGATGCTCTTGGTGATATTGCTCCAGTTGATCCCTTGCTGGTAACTGTCACTCAAGGTGACTTCCATAATTTTGGCTTCCAGCACTACCTGACGCTTCAGACGCTTTTCCGATACTCCGATGAACGCCTTCACTTCCCGTAACTCATTGGGAAAAGCACGCACCGAGATCAGGCTGGCCTGTGGCGATACGACAATACTTCGCCCCTGACCAGAACCAATCATTGCCTGAACCGCTTTCTCAAGTTGCTGCCAGAAGTCACTGTTTGAAATGGTCTCAATCGAGGTTCCGCCAGTTGCCGTACTGCTCTTCTCTGAATTCGAGTTTGAATTTGAATTGCTGTCGGCACTGCTGCTGGTCGAATTCGATGAACCGGAGTCGTTGCTGGTGATCGAACCTGTCGTAATTGATGTTAATGACACACCACGTCGCTGAAGCTGCAGGTAATCAACCGGGATCACTTCTGTCCGTAACGTTGCCGGGAAGATCTGAATAATGTTGCCCTTACGGCTGGTGTTATAGCCATACATATCAGACACCACGTCCAGCACCTCATCGAGAGTGACATCGCGCAGAGTCAAAGATATACGCCCCTTCACGTCAGGGTGGATCACCATATTAAAGGGGGAGCCTTTAACCAGGCTGCCAAAGAAAGCCCGCGCATCAACATTGCGCGCACTGACCCGGAAACGTTTTTCAAGCGCCGTCGACGACATGAAGTCATTACCAGCCAGGCTCGGCATCAAATCAGCATTTACCGCCGGTGGTAAGTCAGCCAACGGGCGACTATTGGCTTCGTTGGCGGCAACGTTCAACGCCTCTTTCACCTCAACCGGATCCCGATGGCCCATGTTGGTTGAGCAGCCTGTTAACGAGGCCAAAATAATTCCTAACACTAATCCACGCATGCTAACCACTGACCTTTAATTCGTTTTTATATTTTCGGCAAACAACTCTATGCGCCACTGCTTGCCTCCGCGTGTCACGGTGACATGATCATTTTCGATATCACTAAGGATATAACCACTTACTCGCCCGCCCAGCCCGATAGCGACATCATTCATAATCACCGTGCAGTCAGTTTCTTCTGCACAAATAATGCTTTGCAGATCCGGTAAACGAGTACGATGTGATGCCTGCTTTTTAGCCGGAGCCTGCCAACCTAGTGGCGCCGTTGGATCCTGGCTGGCGTGAGCAGTACTCACCAACATCGCCATTAACGCCGCTGCAAAAATACCTGACTTACCCACCGATGAAATCCTTACTTTCGCCTAAGGTATAAACCTCTAATTGGATACTGGCAAAGGGGTACTTATCCACCTGATAATTAAAACTTTGCCAGTAATACTTCACCGGTAGTGCTTCCAGTTGCCGGAGGTAATTCACCACATCAAAATAACGTCCTCGCAGAGTTAAACGTACTGGGTGAATAAAATACCCTTCGTCATCCCCGCTGATCAGCTGTACCGGTGGTTGTGACGCCAAGGCCATCAGTTGTAAACGCTCTGAGCGGCGTAAGACTTCTTCCATCAACCCAGACATCTGCACCGGTGTGACCAGGCTGGCAACCCGATCCCGCAATTGCTCATCCAGTGTCTGATTTTGCTGCTTCAGAGCGGCAATTTTGCTCTCAACCTCATTATTGGGATCGCTTTTTAATTTTCGCTCGATCAACGTAATCTGATTGTTACTGGCGGTTAATTCGCTGGCAACTGAGACAATCTGCCGTTTTGCCGAGAGCACATCCTTCATTTGCGGTTCAACAAACAGCACAAAACCAACAAACAGCAAGGCGACCCAGCCCGAGAGCAGTATCAGCATTTTTTCACGGTGTGTCAGAAGATCAAAACGGTCGCTCAACGGTTGCCAACCATGCATTATTTCGTCTCCTTTTGTGCCGTCCGATCGGCAATTAATCGAAACGTGACAATGTTTTGCTTATTCCGGCCGAGTGACATCAGCTGAAAACGACGTTCAACCAAAGACGGATAATCTTTGAAAGCGCGAAGCCAGCTTGGTACCGCATCAGGGTTCCTTGCCAGCCCCTCCAAGTCAAGCGCCTTGCCTGCAGCGTGGATCCGGTTCACTGAAATATCACTACTTGCCGCATCAGAAAGCTGCTGCAACATACTGGCATAACCAACTTTCAGGCTGTCATCATGCCTATCGATGGCTTTCAATGTTGCCTGTTTGGCGGCCAGATCCTGCTCTAAGGTGCCCGCTAATTCAACTTTCAACGGACTTGGAACATGCTTGGCCAAAACCGCTTTAGCGCGATCCAACTCGGCACGCTTGTCTGATAGCCGCGCTTGCTCTGCCGATAGCTTTTCTTGCTCTACATAGTTCTGCCAGCTATACCATCCCGCCACTGTTGCCATCAGTACAATGGCAACTCCCCAACCCATGACCACATTTTGCAAGCTTAAGTACTGTCTTTGCGGCTTCAGGCTGTCAGAATAAAAATTAATCCCGCTATCACCAAACTCACCTAATGCAGCCCAGGCAATACGAGCCCCGTTACTCTCCAGTACCGGATGAGCGGGGGTAACAGCACTGACGGACACACTCAAACGCAGGCTCAGTTCCTGGGCCAGCACGGCATCTTGTTCACCATCACAAGAAACAACAAGCTGAGTGATCGGGTTATCACGAAGCTGGGCACTGAGGAAGTCTAAAGAACGTTGTAATTCAAGGGCCAGACTATCAAGCTGAAGTGGATTACCTTCCCCTTCAATTAACGGCACGCTAAAGCCACGTAGCTGACGCTGAAAACACATGGATTGCTGTTTAAAGGCTGTCAGCTGTAACCCGGCATGATGACGGCGGTGTAAAATCAACTGGCTCAATGAGGAGGAGGTAAATTGTCCCCACACGACTTCTTCGGCAGATACCGATACCAGTTCGCAACCCACATCGGCACAGCACCGAATCAATTGCTCCACTTGCTTGCGATTAGTCACAAACACCTGCAAGCGATCTTTTAATGGTGCAGGAAAACCATCGGCAACCAATTCCATTGGCGACTCGTTGACTAAATCTTTCACCAAAAAAGGCAGTGCCGTCGGTAATTCTTCCCGTGTGACTTCGGGCTTTTCGATTAGCAGACTTTGATATAAACCATGCCCCAGCACCAACTTTATTTGGCTACCGGATAAATGGTGCTGTTCAATCAGGGTCTTAATACTTTCGGCCCATTGAGCAACGCTAGAAATATCAACACTGTCCGTCATCCATTTCTGCTCTGATTCATACACAAGCGTGATGGAATCAGTAAAAACTGCAATACTGACGACTTTATTGTGACTTTTCTTTTTTAAATATTTATTTAACAGTGTGATAGGCTTCATGAATATCCAACGCAGCTGACTGAATATGTATTAACATTAGGGTGACAACGTCAAATAATTAACCGATGTCAATTATTTGACCATGTTACCTGAGTATTGGACCAATAAACATTATTCAATTAATTAAATTTTGTCTTGGAACGTAAAATTCACCGTGCTTATACCGCTATTTAAATGCATCCCCCACAGGTATCTCTGACGCAAAATAGCGCCCCTGACCACCTTTTACGCCAAGTTGTTTTAATACTTGCCATTCTTGTTCATTTTCCACCCCCACAGCAATCACTTGCGCTTGTGAATCGGCACAAGCCCCCAGCATACTGCGAACAAAAAGCTGGTTTTCCTGACGCTGATTGATTTCACGTACCAGGCTGCGATGCAGTTTGATGTAGTCAGCCCGGACATCTTTTATATAGTGGGTACTCACAATCGTTCTTCCGGCCTGATCGACAACGAGCTTACAGCCCAGCCCCACCAGCATACGGGCGACCGGACGCATCGCATCTAGGTGTTTGACCAGACTGCCTTCGACTAATTCAAAAGAGAGGCGATTAAGCACCGTTCGCGGGGTTTGCAGCAATTCATCACGCAACCAGCGCACAAACGTTTTGTCCAATAAGGACTGAACACTGACATTAATGGATAGCACATCGTTGCCGGGCATTGTTTTTAAAAGCTGTAATGCCTGAGAAATTACCAGTTTATCCATCCGGACACTGAACCCGACTTGCTCAACCGCCGGCAAGAAGCGCGAAGCTTTAATCAGCACCCCGTTTTCATCTTTAATTCGCGCGAGCAGTTCACGATGTAAAATCGTTTCATCTGATGCGCTGACTACTGGCTGCTGGAATAAAATCGGTCCGCCACTATTAAAAATGGCGTCGAGTAACGTACGCCAGCGCACACTACCGCGCGCTTCTTCCAACTGCTGATCTTTCTTAAAGGCGTACCAGCTGTTTGTGCCCTGTAATTGCGCGCTGCGCAAGGCCATATCAGCTTCATCCATAATACGCCCGCGGCGTTCACCGCTGGAGAAGAATGTCACGCCAATATGGCACCAGTTGTCTTGTTGCAAGGGAGCGGCGGGGATCAGTCTTTCCAGCGCATTGAGCAATTGATGGGTAAACAGCTTGACCTCTTTGGCCGACTGCTGAGGCAGCATAATGGCAAATTCCGCATCAAAATAGCGTGACAGCACAGTGTCGGGATAGCGCTGAATTAAATTAGATAAGATCATACCAACATCTTGGATCAGATCATCCGCAGCCTCTTTCCCCTTCTCCGCCAGCAGTTCATCCCAGTCGGATATGCGGATCAGAATGACCGCGCCTTGGGTCTCCTGCTCTTGAACTAACGACTGCAGACGACTATCAAACAACACCCGGTTGGCCGCGCCAGTTAACTGATCAAGGAAAGTATGGGTACGAATGAAGGTATCAAACCGGCTACGCTCCTGGCGCGCATCTTTTAACTCAGCTATCAGCTGATCAAGTGCCATGCTTGCCGTTGCCGGCCACTCATCTTCACCGCCGACGGCATATTCATCAACCCGCCCAGCAAGGATCATCCGACCGCGGACTTCGAGTAATTCAGAGCCATGAAGCTGCTGACGCAGCCAGTTCAGCCCCCAGACCAGGCCCATGATGATAATGATGATTGCCAGGGTGATCGATGACATCGCCCCTAGCGAATAAGTAAACTCGGTATAAGGCGGCAGAGATTTAATATCAATATAAAAGCCCGGGTTATGTTCTAGCTCATAGCGACTTATATGTAAAATATTAGGATCGGCAATCGGTTGGATCCCTTTAAAGGAATACACCATGCCTGCCGAGCTAGCGACTTCCAGCTCGACAACATTGCTGGCTTTAAGCAACTGGGGAAGCCAGCGTGATAATGACTGCGAGCCTTGCGGATCCGCCAGTTCCTGGTCAATTACCGTTACCACGCCATCAATATAATGGGTCAGGTAATCCTGTCCTAACTTTCGAAAACTGACAGCTCCACCGATAAAAATGACGAAAATGGCACAAATCACAATGAGCGTGACGAAAGCAACTAAGCGATTGGTTAACTTCATCCCTGATGCTTTTCTCATAACGCTCCAAATTCACACAGAATATTTATAAAATATAAACAGTTAATAAATAATTTCAGTGTTCAACCCGACACTTAATGAATTTGTTAATAATTATCACTTGTTCATCTATCAATGTGAATCACTGTCTGTAAACATAGTGATATCAATTCGCTTAATTATCGGCTGATCGCCAGGCCATTAATGACGTTGGGATCAATCGCAAGATAACGTTGGAAAGATATGGATTGGATTACTTGTACCAAAAGCTTTGTCACTGTTGTCGATCAAGGCTCTTTAGCCCAGGCTGCCACCAAGCTCAATACGTCAAGCTCAGCATTGTCAAAACGCCTGTCTTGGTTAGAGAAGCAGTTGGGGGTACAGCTACTTAAGCGCACCACCCGCAGCCTGACCGTGACGGATGCCGGCAAGCTGTTCTATCAGCGCAGTGCCCGATTACTTGATGACTGGCACCAGATGCTGGCTGAAACAACATCCACCTATGGTGAGGTCAGTGGCGTCTTGCGTATTGGGGCCCCGCTGGCGACAGGCAGTCGCTTATTAGTCCACTATCTGGCGGAGTTTATAGAAATTTACCCGAACATTCAGGTGGAATTACATACCATTACCCCTGGCCAATTGCCGGATTTAAATCTTGATGTATTCATCAGCCGTGAACTAACCGACTTTAACTCTTCGAGCTATATCGCCACCCGGCTGTTAAATTTTCAGCCTGGCTTTTATGCCTCTCCCAATTACCTGGAAAATAAGCCGCCTATCGAAAGCCCGGAGCAGCTCACTCAGCATAACTGCTTACTGTTTGGTACTCACGGCCATGAGCAAGAGCACCTTTTTGAAAATAATTTACGCCTGCGCCTGCGCGGTAACTTTACCACTCAAAACCCGGAAGCTTTAGTGGCTGCTGCCGTCGCCGGAATGGGGATTATTCTTACCGGTGAAAATATGGTCAAGCGCGAGCTCAGTAAGGGCCTGCTCGTCCCGGTATTACCGGCGCTTAAGCAACCTGTCGGTTCAGCCTATGCCTATTATCCGAAGCTTGACTATAATCATGTGAAGACCAAGCTTTTTATCGATTTTATTAAATCCAAAGCTAACCCTTCATAAACGGGCGATAGTACAGATATCAAAAAGCAGCGCGAGCGCTGCTTTTTTTATGACGTCACGGTTCTCACCCTCAGAAAGGAATATCGTCATCGAAGTCCATTGGTGGCTCATTGTACTGCTGCTGAGGCTGTTGAGGTGCCTGCTGCTGTGGTGCAGATTGTTGCTGCTGTTGCGGCGCAAAGTTCTGCTTAGGCGCTGCTGCTGGCTGTTGAGGTTGACCCCAGTTACCTTGCTGCTGTTGTTGGCCGCCCATCGGGGCACCTTGACCGCCGCCCTGACGGCCACCCAGCATTTGCATGACACCGTTAAAACCCTGAACCACGACTTCTGTCGTGAAGCGATCCTGGCCACTTTGATCTTGCCACTTACGGGTCTGTAGTTGGCCTTCGATATAGACCTGTGAACCTTTACGCAGGTATTCACCAGCAACTTCAGCAAGCTTGCCGAATAGCGCGACACGGTGCCATTCCGTTTTTTCACGCTGCTCGCCCGTTGCCTTATCACGCCATGATTCGGAGGTAGCAATCGTAATATTTGCTACTGCACCACCACTTGGCATATAACGGATTTCTGGGTCATTACCTAAGTTACCGACTAAGATAACCTTATTTACGCCACGACTGGCCATACTTAACTCCAAATCTGTTCGCGTACTATCTGATTATCAATAGCCGCTTAGTCAAAGTTTATACTTAATCGCGCAGTTTATCACGCAGACACCGGTAAGGCATAGAGCCGACACGGTGTTATCTGCGCAATTTTTATTCATTACCGATCAGGATTAAATCCATCATCAAAAAACACATTGTTATTGCATAACAATCTCGAAACTCCGGGTTGGCAGAGCAAATCAAAACCAAACATGAACGACAATTACCTGGCTAATTTTCACTCTTTACACTGTATCTTTATACAGCTCATCCTTTCAAGCTTTTCCTTGCTATGCAATAATGACGAATCAATTAGTCAGCCATAAAGCTCGCATACCATGGATAAGATAGACGTCAGGGGCGCTCGCACCCATAACCTTAAAAATATCAATATCTCAATTCCTCGCGATAAATTGATTGTTATCACCGGCTTATCTGGTTCAGGGAAATCTTCCCTCGCCTTCGATACCTTATACGCCGAAGGTCAGCGCCGCTATGTTGAGTCGTTATCTGCTTATGCTCGCCAGTTCCTGTCATTGATGGAAAAGCCGGATGTCGACCATATTGAAGGGCTGTCACCGGCTATTTCGATTGAGCAGAAATCAACCTCACATAATCCGCGTTCTACCGTGGGAACCATTACTGAAGTTTACGATTACCTGCGCTTGCTTTATGCCCGGGTCGGCGAACCCCGCTGTCCAACCCACGATGTGACATTGGCCGCTCAAACCGTCAGCCAAATGGTGGATAAGGTACTTGAACTGCCTGAGGGCAGCAAAATGATGCTGCTGGCGCCGATCGTCAAAGAGCGTAAGGGGGAGCATGTTAAAACCCTCGCCAACCTTGCTGCGCAGGGCTATATCCGTGCCCGCATCGACGATGAGGTGTGCGACCTTTCTGATCCTCCGACCTTAGAGCTACATAAAAAACACACTATTGAAGTGGTTGTCGATCGCTTTAAAGTCCGTCAGGATCTTCAATTGCGGCTGGCCGAATCATTTGAAACGGCACTAGCACTTTCCGGCGGCAATGTTGTGATCTGTCCGATGGATGATAGCCAGCCCGATGAGCTCATTTTCTCCGCAAACTTTGCCTGCCCCCACTGTGGCTACAGCATGCAGGAACTCGAGCCGCGTCTGTTCTCATTCAATAACCCGGCAGGGGCTTGCGGTACCTGTGACGGACTTGGTGCACAACAGTACTTTGATCCTGATCGCGTAGTGCAAAATGGTGAGTTAAGTTTATCCGGCGGTGCCATTCGCGGCTGGGATAAGCGCAACTTCTATTACTTCCAGATGCTTAAATCGATGGCTGAGCATTATGGGTTTGATGTTGAAGCCCCGTACGATGAACTGCCAAAAAAGATCCGGACCGTTATTCTCAGTGGTTCAGGCAAAACCGACATTGAGTTTAAATACATTAATGATCGCGGCGATATCACCGTCCGGCGCCACCCGTTTGAGGGGATCCTCAATAATATGGAGCGCCGCTACCGTGAAACTGAATCCAATTCGGTGCGCGAAGAACTCGCCAAATTTGTCTCCACCAAGCCTTGCTCAAGCTGCCACGGTTCGCGGCTGCGTCAGGAAGCGCGTCATGTCTTTATTACTGAGACCAACCTGCCGCAGATCTGTGAAATGAGTATCAGTGAGGCCCTCAACTTTTTTAACAATCTGGCCTTGGTCGGCCAACGGGCACAAATTGCCGACAAGATCCTGAAAGAGATCCGCGATCGCTTAAACTTTCTCGTCAATGTCGGGCTCAACTACCTCAACCTGTCTCGCAGTGCCGATACCTTGTCCGGTGGTGAAGCACAGCGTATCCGTCTGGCCAGCCAAATCGGTGCCGGTCTGGTTGGCGTTATGTATGTTCTTGACGAACCTTCTATCGGGCTGCACCAGCGAGACAACGAACGCCTGCTCAAGACACTGAATCATCTGCGCGATCTGGGGAATACCGTGATTGTGGTCGAGCATGATGAAGATGCTATCCGTGCGGCCGATCATGTGATCGATATCGGTCCCGGCGCTGGTATCCATGGCGGCCATATCATTGCCGAAGGCACCATCGAAGATATTCTCCAGGCTCCGGACTCACTGACCGGACAATACCTCAGCGGCCGTAAATCCATTGCGATTCCGGAACAACGGGTGGCAATCGATCCGGATAAAACCGTGAAGCTCTTGGGTGCCAGCGGCAATAACCTGAAAAATGTCGATATTGATATTCCTGTCGGGCTGTTTACTTGTGTGACCGGTGTTTCCGGTTCGGGTAAATCAACCTTAATCAACGACACTTTCTTCCGTATCGCCCACCACCAGCTCAACGGCGCGACAACGGGTGAGGCGGCACCTTATCGAGAAATTCGAAATCTTGAACATTTCGATAAGGTCATTGATATCGACCAAAGCCCTATCGGCCGAACTCCGCGCTCAAATCCTGCCACCTATACCGGTATTTTTACCCCGATTCGAGAGCTGTTTTCAGGCACCCAAGAAGCCCGCTCCCGGGGGTATAAACCCGGACGATTCAGCTTTAACGTCAAAGGTGGCCGCTGTGAAGCCTGTCAGGGAGATGGCATGATCAAAGTGGAAATGCACTTTTTACCGGATGTGTATGTTCCTTGCGACTCGTGCAAAAGCCAGCGCTATAATCGGGAGACCCTGGAAGTTCGCTACAAAGGCAAAACCATTCACGAAGTCTTGGACTTAACGGTCGAAGATGCACGCGAATTTTTTGATCCGGTTCCAGCGATCGCGAGAAAACTACAAACATTAATGGATGTTGGCTTATCTTATATCCGCTTAGGTCAGGCGGCGACGACCTTGTCCGGCGGTGAAGCACAGCGAGTAAAACTGGCGCGAGAGTTATCAAAGCGTGATACCGGTAAAACCCTGTATATTCTGGACGAACCAACAACCGGGCTCCATTTTCATGATATTCAGCAGCTACTCACAGTACTGCACCGCCTGCGCGATCATGGCAATACTATTGTCGTGATTGAGCATAACCTGGATGTGATTAAAACCGCAGACTGGATCATTGATTTAGGGCCTGAGGGCGGCAGTGGTGGCGGTGAAATTATTGCTACCGGCACGCCAGAACAAGTGGCGCAAGTGGCTGGGTCGCATACTGCACACTTTCTGAAACCGCTACTGCCAAACGCACGTTAATAAAATTGGTAATAAGCCACAGACAGGCTGAGTGTCATCGGCCTGTCTACAAGCACGGATAAACAATGACGGTGTTACATTTACAAGGAACTAAACTGGCAGAGCAGCGCATCAGCAAACCCCTCACGAGATACTTTATCGTCTCTCTGGGGATCCTCTTTTTGCTCGCGATGCATTACTTCCAGCACAACCCCGGAGGCTCCGGTCTTGAGTTGCCATTTAATGCCGCCAGCTGGATCCCCTTCAGCTTTGTCATAGCCTTAGGGTTACTGGAAATCAGTCGCCAGAAAACCTGGCGTTATTCGCGTCTGACCGTCGTTCTGTTTGTCTGTTGCCTCTTACTGACACTCCCGGCTTTTTATCCTGATGCTGACGGGTTCGGTGTGGCTAACCGGCTGATTGGATTATGGGCCGGCTTTCTCTTCTTTGTCGGATTGCAGCAGTTTGCCTTTACCCACAAACAGCGCCAGCGCATGTTATGGCTGATCTTAGCCGCGGTATGGATCCAGGCGATCTTTGCCTGGTACCAGTTTTTCTGGATGGAACCCGGTAATGCCATTGGCTATGACACGGAACAAAATCGTCCCTATGGGATATTTCAACAGCCCAATGTGATGGCCAGCTTTCTGGCGACGGGTCTGGTGCTGTCAGCTTATTTGCTGGCCCGTATTCCGATGTATCGCGGTAAGTGGTCATGGCAGCAGCTTATTGTATTGCTAACCCCTGTTACTACAATCCCGATTATCGTGGTACTCAGCTCTCGTACCGGATGGCTTGGTGCCGTTGTTGGCGTAGTACTCATGTTGCCCTACTTGCGAAAGTTTGCCGCCAAAGCACAATGGCGAATGTGGCTGTTAATGGTTGCGCTCGGCTTAAGTTTTTCATGGAGTATTAATAACACCATCGGCTGGTCCCCCGCAGAAGAGCGAGTAAGCCTGGAAAGCGCACGGGCTATTCATATCCCTCAAGCTTATAAGATGTTTAGTAAAGAGCCACTGGCGGGTTACGGGTATGGTAAGTTTGAACCGGCCTATATCATCCAGACCGCAAAATGGCATCAGGCCGATCCTGAGAAGAACTACGGTATTTCAGGGCTGGATCATCCGCATAATGAACTGCTTTACTGGGCTGCTGAAGGAGGGATATTGCCGTTACTGGCCTTACTCGCCGCCGCCACCGCCGTCGCCTTCACGATCCGCAAAGCCAGAAATGGAACACAACTGGGGTTAATCGCCCTGTTTCTGCCCATTACTTTACATACTCAGTTGGAATACCCCTTTTACCATTCTCTGGTGCACTGGGTAACCTTTATCATATTGATTTACTGGGTCGATAACCTGACGGCGAAATACCATAAGTACCACGCGCGCTATGTACTGACGGTAAAATTCTGTGCCCTGCTAATGCCTGTTCTTGTCACCAGTTTTATGCTGACGACGTTATATTCTGGTTGGTTACTGACCAAATTCGAAACTACGCGGCCGGTAAATGTTGATTATCTGATACAGGTAAACAACCCATGGGCGTGGCAGAATCGTTTTGACTGGGATTTGCATCTCACTCAGTTGCAGTTAGGTGCCGCGAATCACAATGAAACCTTAATTGAAGAATATATCCACTGGGCAACTCAGAAAGCGGTCAACTGGCCACGTCCGGCGCTGTATCATAATTTGATCGCGGCGTATCAACTGCTGGACCAACAGGCGCAGGCCAGACAGATCCAGCAAGAGGCTGAATTTTTGTTCCCCGGCAATGACTTTACCCTTTCGTCAGTATTACCGGCGATACCAAATAAGCCTGTGCCACAGACCCCGTAAAGCTCGTTAATCAATCAGAACAAAAACGGCTACCAGGGTAGCCGTTTCTCTTAATACCGTATATCTCTGCGGGTATGTATTATTTCAGCGTCGTTTCCAGAGCTTTTAAGCATAGGGCTACATTCTCGTTTCTGGCCGCATACCCCATCAGGCCTATCCGCCAGGTTTTACCCGCTAACACGCCTAAACCCGCTCCGATTTCCAGGTTATAGCGTTCCAGCAAGGTCTGACGCACTAGCGCATCATCCACTCCTTCAGGAATATAGACTGCGTTAAGTTGTGGCAAACGAGAGGCTTCATCGACAACAAACTCAATCCCGAGTTTTTCTAACCCTTCACGTAATTCAAGATGCTGATCTTTATGCCGCTGCCACGCATTTTCCAGCCCTTCATTTTTCAGCAGCACCAAAGCTTCATGCAGGGCATACAAACTATTGACCGGCGCAGTATGGTGATAGCTGCGCTTCCCTTCCCCGCTCCAGTAAGCCAGCACTAAGCTTTGATCCAGAAACCAACTCTGTACGGGGGTGGTGCGGCGCTGTATTCTTTCTATGGCCCGCTGAGAAAATGTCAGTGGCGATAAGCCCGGTACACAAGACAGGCACTTCTGGCTTCCCGAGTACACCGCATCCAATTGCCATTCGTCCACCCGAAGAGGCACCCCGCCCAAGGAAGTGACCGCATCAACAATCGTCAGACAATCGTGCTGACGTGCCAGTTTCGCTAGCGTCTCAGCATCACTTAACGCACCGGTTGACGTTTCTGCATGAACAAAAGCGACAATTTTTGCGTCCGGATGTGCAACAAGTGCCTGCTCGACCAGTACCGGATCGACGGGCTCACCCCAGTTATTATCCACCAACACAGCCTGGCCACCACAGCGCTCGACATTTTCACGCATGCGATCGCCAAAAACACCGTTACGGCAAACAATGACTTTATCACCCGGCTCAACCAGATTGACGAAGCACGCTTCCATCCCGGCACTACCTGGTGCGGAAACGGCGATAGTAAAGGTGTTCTCGGTTTGAAACGCATATTGCAGCAGTTGTTTCAACTCATCCATCATGCCAATGAACAGGGGATCAAGATGACCCACTGTCGGACGGCTCAATGCTTGTAAAACTTGAGGATAAATATCTGATGGACCGGGTCCCATAAGGGTACGTTGCGGCGGATAAAAACTCCCAATTGTCATGATTGTTTCTCCTTGAGGTAAGAGGTCAGCAATTCCCTGTTTTATTATATGTTGGGGGAATAATTACGCTAATGCAGCTACAGAGTATTAAAGGAATTCGCCTAAGTCGCAAGTCTCGTTGGTCACTAATATCAATTCATTGCATTTATTTTGCATAAATAACCAGAGAAAGATTGACAACCTGACAGCAGATCCTATTCAATGAAGGACAAGTTTTGTTCGTCCTGATGGCTAGTATGCCATCAGGTAAAGACAGAAGAGGAGCGTTATCCAGGTATCTAGGCTGCGGGGCCCCACCCCAAAGCGGTTTAGAGAGGGGGAGTAACGCCGAGATATTGCTGGACAGGGGACCAGTAATATCGGCTTCGAAGGTTGAATCCTTCTGGCTGTCACCTTTTATTTTTGATCAGTAAAAGGTGGAGAGCTTCTGGTTGTAGCGCTATTCATACGTCTCGCCTGCCTGCTCTCCTGACAATTAGATATTGGGAATATTTATCCGTGTAAATTCCCTTTTCCTCATTATATTTTTATTGTTACCGGGAGACTTACCTTGAGCCATGTAAATCATAATTCAGCCACTTCACCACCGTTCACGGTGGCCAAATTCGGTGGTACCAGCGTTGCCGATTTTACCGCGATGAGCCGTAGCGCCGCGATCATCAAAACGACCCCGAAAACCCGTTTAGTATTGATCAGCGCCTGCTCTGGGGTAACCAATATCCTGGTTGAACTGGCTAACGGCGTGTCAGATCCTGAGCACCGTTTAGCCTTACTGACGCGTCTGGCTGACATTCATCAATCTGTTATCAGACAATTGCAGCAGCCAGGCCCGATTTTAGAAGCAGTCAACAACTTACTCGATCAGGTTGCCACTCTGGCGGAGCAGGCCGCACTGCACACTTCGGCACAATTAACCGATCAGTTAGTCGCGAATGGTGAACTGCTTTCCACCCACCTCTTTACCCAGATCATGATCGAGCAAGGGATCGATGCTGTTCGCTTTGATATTCGCGATGTCATGCGCACAGACAGCCATTTCGGCAGAGCGATTCCACAACCTGAGATGATCCGTCAGTTATCGCAGCAAGCGCTCAATCCACTATTTACCCATCACGTGGTCGTTTCACAAGGTTTCATTGGTTCTGATGCCGAAGGTAAAACCACCACTTTGGGTCGCGGAGGCAGCGACTACAGTGCTGCCCTGATGGCAGAGGCAATTGATGCTGCAACTCTGGAGATCTGGACTGATATCCCGGGAATGTATACCACCGATCCTCGTATTGCGCCGAAAGCAAAGCCAATCAAAGAGATCAGCTTCAGTGAAGCCTATGAGATGGCCAACTTCGGCGCAAAGATCTTGCATCCGTCGACTTTACGACCAGCGATCCGTCAACAGATCCCTGTCTTTGTCGGCTCATCCAAAGCACCTGAACAAGGCGGCACCTGGATTCGGGAAAGTGTCAGCGACGCTCCTCTGTTTCGCGCCTTAGCATTGCGCTGTAATCAGACCATGGTGACCCTGACCAGCCTCAATATGTTCCACGCTTATGGCTTTCTGGCTGAAGTGTTCAGGATTCTGGCTGAGCATAAAGTCTCTGTTGATTTGATCACCACTTCCGAGGTCAGCGTCTCCTTAACCCTGGATCAAACAGATACTGGCGGCGGCACTCCACAACTTCCTCCGGAAGCACTGGAAGAACTCACCAAGTTATGCCGGGTGGAGGTCGAGCAGGATCTTTGCTTAGTCGCCTTGATTGGCAATCAGATGAGCAATACGAAAGGTTCCGTCTCCAAGGTTTTCGATACGCTGGAAGACTTTAATCTGAGAATGATTTGCTACGGTGCCAGCCCTCACAACCTGTGCTTCTTAGTTAAAGAGCACGATGCTAAACCGGTAGTCAAAGAGCTGCATCGCGAGATTTTTGAATAATAATCAAAAAAAAGGCGCTCACCAGAGCGCCTTTAGCTTCTATCATCATCGTATTTAGAGGTTAGGACCTAGCCACTTCTCGGCTTCAATTAAATCCCATCCTTTACGCTCAGCATAACTATCACGCTGATCTTCCTGGATCTGCGCAACCGCAAAATAACGGGAATCAGGGTGCGAGAAATACCAGCCAGAAACCGCAGCGCCCGGCCACATGGCATAACTTTCCGTTAAGACCATTCCAGTCGTCGCTTCTGGATCCAGCAATTTCCAGATCTCACCTTTTTCAGTATGCTCCGGGCAGGCCGGATACCCAGGAGCCGGCCGGATTCCCTGATATTTTTCCCGGATCAAATCGTCATTGGCCAACGCTTCATCTGGCGCATAGCCCCAAATTTCTTTCCTGACCTTCTCATGCAAGCACTCTGCAAATGCCTCTGCCAGGCGATCAGCCAAAGCTTGAATCATAATGGCGTGGTAATCATCACCTTTCGCTTTAAACTGCGCTGCAAGCTCGTGTTCGCCTATTCCCCCGGTTACTGCAAAGGTACCGATCCAGTCAGGCTTCCCGCTTTCTTTTGGCGCAATATAATCAGACAAACAATAATTTGGCCCTTTCGGCTTTTTCGTTTGCTGGCGTAAACCATGAAGTACCGTCAACACTTCAGTGCGACTTTCATCAGTATAGACCTCGATATCATCACCAATCGCATTCGCAGGAAACAGACCGCACACTCCGTTTGCTGTCATCATGCCATTACGTTCAATCTCATCAAGCAGCCGGTTAGCATCGTCAAACAAACGCCGGGCCTCTTCCCCGACCACTTCATGTTTAAGAATGGTCGGGTACTTGCCACTTAGTGACCAGGTCATAAAAAATGGCGTCCAGTCGATATATTTGCGCAAGGTAGAGACAGGAAAATCCGTAAAGACATGCACACCCGGTTTAACCGGCACTGGCGGGGTATAGCGGTCCCAATCAATC
The DNA here is from genome assembly GCF_033720175.1 of Photobacterium sp. Classification (GTDB taxonomy): domain Bacteria; phylum Pseudomonadota; class Gammaproteobacteria; order Enterobacterales; family Vibrionaceae; genus Photobacterium. The sequence continues at coordinate 5,787 of NZ_JAWWDA010000015.1, read as the reverse complement.
ACCACCTTATTCGCCCGGGCTTCTTCTAGGGTCACTGGTGCTGTACGTGGTTTCTTGCGAGCATACTGCTCTCGCACTATTTCATATTCTTTATTTAAACTCTCAACAAATGCCGGCCGGCGCTCATCAGACAGTAACGTCGAACTCACCCCTACCGCCCGGGATGCATTGGAAACATACACAACAGGTCCGTGGTAGTTCTGCTCAATTTTTACGGCGGTATGCGCCTTTGAGGTGGTTGCTCCGCCAATCATAAGAGGCAGATCAAAGCCCTGACGCTCCATTTCTTTGGCTACATGCACCATCTCATCCAGTGATGGCGTGATCAGTCCGCTCAAGCCGATAATATCGACATTTTTTTCTTTGGCGACTTTCAGTATTTTGTCACAAGAGACCATCACACCAAGGTCGATGATCTCGTAGTTATTGCACTGTAAAACGACACCAACAATGTTCTTACCGATGTCATGTACATCACCTTTGACGGTGGCCAGCAGGATCTTACCGTTTGTTTGCCCGACTTGCTTTTCGGCATCAATATATGGCTCCAGATAAGCGACCGCCTGTTTCATTACCCGGGCTGATTTCACCACCTGTGGCAAGAACATCTTTCCTTCACCAAACAGGTCGCCCACCACATTCATACCGGCCATGAGAGGACCTTCGATCACTTCCAGTGGCTTCGATGCATTAGCACGGGCCTCTTCGGTATCTTCGACAATAAATTCTGTAATGCCCTTAACCAGCGCATGCGCCAAACGTTTGTCAACGGGCCAGCCACGCCACTCTTGGGCACTACGATCTTCCTCTACTGCACCGCTATCGCGGTACTTGCCTGCAATATCAAGCAACCGCTCGGTACCGTCATCACGACGGTTAAGCACCACATCTTCTACCGCATTACGCAGTTCATCAGGCAGATCGTCATAAATCGCCAGCTGGCCGGCATTGACGATCCCCATATCCATACCGCTCTTAAAGCAGTGGTAGAGAAATACGGCATGGATCGCTTCCCTTACCGGGTTATTGCCGCGGAACGAGAAGGAAACGTTCGAGACACCACCGGAAACCATCGCATATGGCAGCGTTCGTTTAATATCCCCGACAGCCTCAATAAAATCGACAGCGTAATTGTTATGTTCTTCAATACCGGTCGCTATGGCAAAAATATTCGGGTCAAAGATAATGTCTTCCGGCGGAAAACCGACTTCATTAACCAAAATATGGTAGGCATTGGTACAAATTTCGATTTTACGTTCTCGGGTATCCGCCTGTCCCTCCTCATCAAACGCCATCACGATCACTGCCGCACCATATCGCCGGATCAGTTTAGCTTGCGCGACAAATTTCTCTTTCCCTTCTTTCATAGAGATTGAGTTGACGACCGATTTACCCTGAACACATTTCAGACCCGCCTCCAACACTTCCCATTTAGAGGAATCGACCATAATCGGGACTTTAGAGATCTCAGGCTCAGTCGCACACAGATTAAGGAAACGTACCATTGCCGCTTCCGCATCCAACATGCCTTCATCCATATTGATATCAATGATCTGAGCACCGACTTCCACTTGCTGGCGGGCAACTTCTAGCGCTTCGTCATATAATTCTTCTTTGATAAGACGCTTAAACCGAGCCGAACCGGTTACATTGGTACGTTCACCCACGTTGATAAAGAGCGTTTCAGCCGAAATAGTCAAAGGTTCTAACCCTGATAAGCGACAGGAAACGGGGATATCCGGTAGCTGGCGAGGTTTTACCTGACGGGTCACCTCAGCCATCTTGCGAATATGTTCGGGGGTTGTGCCACAACACCCCCCGACTAAATTAAGGAAGCCACTCTGCGCCCATTCAGCAATATGCTCAGCCATGTCGTCAGGGCTAAGATCATACTCACCAAAGGCATTGGGTAATCCCGCATTCGGGTGAGCCGAAACAGCACACTCTGAAATACGAGAAAGCTCTTCAACATACTGACGCAGTTCATCAGGCCCCAACGCACAGTTCAGGCCAAAAGCGATAGGCTTTACATGACGCATCGAGTTATAGAATGCTTCGGTCGTCTGACCAGAAAGAGTCCGGCCAGAAGCATCAGTGATCGTCCCTGAGATCATGACAGGTAAAACAATACCATCTTCTTCAAATACGGTTTCAACTGCAAAAGAACAGGCTTTGGCATTTAAGGTATCAAAGATTGTTTCAATCAGAATTAAATCGGCCCCGCCTTTAATCAAGGCGCGAGTAGATTCAGAATAGGCTTCAACTAATTGATCAAAAGTAACATTACGAAAACCGGGATCGTTCACATCTGGTGAGATTGAGCAAGTCCGGTTAGTTGGACCAAGCACGCCTGCGACAAAACGAGGCTTCTCAGGCGTTTTTGCTGACCATTCATCGGCGGCGTGACGCGCCAGTCTCGCGGCCTCAAAGTTAATTTCAGCACTCAGGCTTTCCATGTCATAGTCGGCCATCGCGATAGTCGTGGCATTAAAGGTGTTCGTTTCGAGAATATCTGCGCCGGCTTCCAAATAGGCACTATGAATATCTTTGATCAGTTGGGGCTGTGTCAGCACCAACAGATCATTGTTCCCTTTCAGGTCACTATGCCAATCAGCAAAGCGTGTACCTCGATAGTCTTCTTCTTCCAGCTTATAGCCCTGGATCATGGTGCCCATGCCACCATCAATGATCAGGATCTGCTGTTTTAATCGACTCTGTAATAATTCTTTTCCCTTCAACACCACACTACTTCCTTTTTCCAATTTTACAGCTGAATAACATCCTACCACAGCCTTGATGGAAATCTAGACGTCTAAAGTTGTTTTCAGTGACAAAACAAAATCTGAATTCAGGAAAGTTTTCGGTAGCTATCACTGCGTGATGGATTTATATTTCGTAACAATTTCAGCCATTATTTTTTATCAATCAGAGGTTGACGCATGTCGGTCTACAGTACCTTATGCTTTCTTGCAGCTGCTGCAATGATCATTGCTTTTATAAACAGTAAGATCGGTAAAATGCAAACAACAATCGCTATCACAGCAGGTGCGTTGATACTATCGCTGGGCATCATCATTGCTGGTCAAAATGGCTGGTTCCACTTAGAAGACATTGCCGCCGAGCAATTAGCGCATATTAATTTTGAGAGCTTTCTGCTTAAAGGAATTTTAGGTTTTTTACTCTTTGCCGGCGGTCTCGGTATCAAACTTCCTCACATGGAAGATCAAAAATGGGAAATTACAGTCTTAGCTCTGGGAGCAACCCTCTTTTCCACCTTTTTTATCGGTATCAGCTTATGGGGAATTTGCCAGCTCGCTGGTATTCAATTTGACTTAATCTACTGCCTGATCTTTGGCTCATTGATCTCTCCAACCGATCCCATCGCCGTCTTGGCTATTGTCAAAAAACTGGATGCCCCGCGGCGTATTTCAACTCAGATTGAGGGCGAATCATTATTTAATGACGGTTTTGGTCTGGTCATCTTCGTTACCCTCTTCACGATTGCTTTTGGTAACGAAACACCGACCGTCTTAGGTGTCGGTCAGCTATTCCTGCAAGAAGCCATCGGTGGCGTTGCATACGGATTTGCACTTGGCCTTCTGTTCCATTACCTAATAAGCTCAACCAATGATCACTCGATGGAGTTACTGCTTACTCTAGGTATTCCAACCGCAGGTTATGTCTTTGCCGATATTATCCATGTCTCCGGACCACTTGCCATGGTGGTATCGGGCATCATGATCGGCAACTGGACACGCTATATTGGCTTTTCGAAAGAGAGTGAAGACCATCTTGATCATTTCTGGGAATTAGTTGATGAATTCCTCAATGGTGTGTTGTTCCTGCTGATTGGCATGGCGATGCTACAATTCAGCTTCCACCAGGAAGATTGGCTGATGATGGCGATTGCAGTTCCTTTGGTGTTACTCAGTCGTTTTCTGAGTATTAGACTGTCTTATTTCGGCTTCGAGCGTTACCGTGACTACAATCCACTCTCAGTAAAAATCCTAACTTGGGGCGGTTTACGCGGTGGTCTTGCATTAGCCATGGCAATGGCAATTCCGGCTGGCATTCTCGTTATTCCAGAAAAAAACATCGATGTGCGTGAAATCATGCTTGTGATGACTTATGCCGTTGTTGTTTTTTCCATTTTGATACAAGGGTCTACAATTACGCCGCTAATCCATAAAGCGAGAGCGTGGGAAGCACAGAATAAATAACAAAACAGCGATATAAAGAAGACTGGCCCAGCCGGTCTTCTTTATATCTAATAGTACCGATCAGCCACTAGTCATCTTTAGTAAAATTATCTTCAGAGAAATGTTCCAGATCATAGGGGGTTTGCTGATAAACACAGTAATTTAACCAATTCAGAAACAGTAAATGACCGTGGCTACGCCAGCTTGCCACAGGGGGATTATCCGGATTGTCATCAGGATAATAATTCACCGGAATATTAGGTTCCATTCCTTGAGCAAGATCTCGAATATACTCACCATGAAGTGTCGCAACATCGTACTCAGGATGGCCGGTGACAAAAACATTCCGTTTGTCTTTGGTTGCCGCCAAATATACGCCAGCCTCTTTTGAGGTTGCCAATATATCTAAATCTGTATGCTCAGCTAAGTAGTTCGGAGAAAAATCAGCATAGCGAGAATGTGGAGCTTTAAAGGTCTCATCAAAACCGCGTAAAATAGGATGATGACAGTCATGGATGAAATGCTGATATATGCCTGATAACTTTTCCTTCCTGGTCCGCTTAGGCAAATCATAAAGCAGTTTTAATCCGGCTTGAGCAGCCCAACAGACAAACATTGTTGAGGTTACGTGATCTTTGGCCCAGTTCATAATGAGCCGGATCTCTTCCCAGTACAGCACATCTTCAAACTGCACTAATCCCAGAGGTGCCCCAGTCACGATTAATCCATCAAAATTACGATCTTTCACCATTTCAAATTGCCGGTAAAAAGTATCCAAATGCTCAGTAGGTGTGTTCTTAGTCGGGCGGTTATCAATACGTAATAACTCAACATCCACTTGCAAAGGAGTATTAGACAATAAACGTAAAAACTGTGTTTCTGTCTCAATCTTCTTTGGCATCAAATTTAACAGTAATACTTTTAGCGGACGAATTCCCTGGCTAGCAGCCCTTGCTTCAGTCATTACAAATATATTCTCACTACGCAAAATATCCGTAGCGGGCAAACGATCGGGAATTTTAATTGGCATCTTGGTTTACTCCTTAACCCTTAAGATGTTTAGACGTCCAGATATCTAAATAAAAGTATAGAAAATTGTGACAATGCGCAAGTAGAAGAATGCAAAAAGAAGTACAAAAGAAAATTGAGCAAGGGAAAAACAACACAAGACGAGGAGTAGAATATGATTTATAAACGCCAGAAACGAGAAAACCCAGCCATTGGCTGGGTTTTAAATTGGCGCTCAGCAATGTCCTACTCTCACATGGGGAGACCCCACACTACCATCGGCGCTACAACGTTTCACTTCTGAGTTCAACATGGGATCAGGTGGTTCCATTGCGCTATTGTCGCTGAACAAAAAATGGTGCTAGTACCCAGATTCGAACTGGGGACCTCACCCTTACCAAGGGTGCGCTCTACCAACTGAGCCATACCAGCACATTGATCTGTTTTAAAATTCGCCGTAACGAACTCTATAAATTGGGCGCCTGGCGATGACCTACTCTCACATGGGGAGACCCCACACTACCATCGGCGCGACTGCGTTTCACTTCTGAGTTCGGCATGGGATCAGGTGGGGCCACAG
>NZ_JAWWDA010000014.1:0-153566 GCF_033720175.1 Photobacterium sp. | reverse complement strand
CGGCTGCCGTCGCCCGCGCCAAAGCGCGTAAGGCAGCTCAACAGACAGAACAGACCCAGTCTGCAACAGCGGATGCAACCGATACGACTGACGCCGACCCCAAAAAAGCTGCTGTCGCGGCTGCCGTCGCCCGCGCCAAAGCGCGCAAGGCGGCTCAACAGGCAGAACAGACTCAGGCTGCAACAGCGGATGTAACCGATACGACTGACGCCGACCCCAAAAAAGCTGCTGTCGCGGCTGCCGTCGCCCGAGCCAAAGCGCGTAAGGCGGCTCAACATTCAGAACAGACCCAGGCTGCAACAGCGGATGTAACCGATACGACTGACGTCGACCCCAAAAAAGCAGCTGTCGCGGCTGCCGTCGCCCGCGCCAAAGCGCGTAAGGCGGCTCAACAGGCAGCAAAAGAAGCTCAACAGAATAATAGCGAGGAAAACTAAACCGTGGCTTTTAATATTGCCAGCTCACCCCATACGCATAGCCGCCGCAGCACAAGCGACATCATGCGAACAGTCATTGTATGCACTGCATTAGGTGTTGCTGCACAATGGTTCTTTTTTGGCTGGGGAACATTAATCCAGATCCTTTTGGCCTCAGTTGTCGCGGTGACTTCCGAAGCCGCTATCATGAAGCTCAGAAAACGCCCGGCGCTGCCATACATTCGAGATAACAGCGCATTGCTGACAGGCATGTTAGTGGGCATATCGATCCCGCCACTGGCACCATGGTGGATCACCGTGATTGGTGTGGTATTTGCCATCGTAATAGCCAAACATCTCTATGGCGGATTAGGCCAGAACCTCTTTAATCCCGCGATGGTGGCTTATGTGGTGCTGCTGATCTCTTTCCCGGTACAGATGACGACCTGGCTGCCGCCATTATCATTGAGTGCCGAATCAACATCACTCACTGACAGCCTGCTGGCTATTTTTACTGGCTTTACCCAAGATGGTTTCAGTGTTCATCAACTGCGTTTATCGGTTGATGGCGTAACCATGGCGACCCCTTTAGATACGCTGAAAACATCACTGACAACCGGACTGACAACCACAGAAGCAATGGCTAAACCTGTATTTGGCACCATTTCTGGGGTTGGCTGGGAATGGATAAACCTGGGTTTCTTACTCGGGGGATTAATCATGCTGAAAATGCGGGTGATCCAATGGCATATTCCTGTCGGTATGCTGGGTGCACTATTTGTGATCAGCAGCGTCGCATTTCTTCTTAACCCGGATGGCACCGCATCACCTATTTTTCACCTGCTATCGGGAGCAACTATGCTAGGTGCCTTCTTCATTGCCACTGATCCAGTATCGGCAGCAACGACAGTAAAAGGTCGTCTTATTTTTGGCGCACTGATTGGCGTGCTGATATATCTGATCCGTACCTGGGGCGGTTTCCCTGATGGTGTCGCTTTCAGTGTGTTGCTGGCAAACATGTGTGTTCCTTTAATTGATTACTACACCCGCCCCCGTACATACGGTCATTCCTAGGAGCGCACGATCATGCTAAATGCAATGAAGAAAAACAGTGGTGTGCTGGCTATTTTTGCGCTGCTCGCAACGGGCCTGGTCTCTGTTACACATTTGCTGACAAAAGATAAGATCATAGAGCAGCAGCAAAAAGAACTGCTCAAAGTACTGAATCAGGTAATACCTGCGCAGAGCCACGACAATGAGCTATACAAAAGCTGCACGGTAATCACCAACGAGCAATACTTAGGTACTTCCTCACCCATGCCGGCTTACATCGCAACAAAAGCCGCTCAGCCAACCGGTGTCGCGATTGAAGCTATTGCGCCTGATGGCTATAACGGCGCAATAAAGATCGTTGCAGGTCTGGATATGAAGGGTGTTGTCACCGGTGTTCGTGTCCTGAGCCATCAGGAAACGCCGGGGCTCGGCGATAAAATCGATACCCGTGTGACAGACTGGATCGACAGTTTTACCGGTAAAAAGCTCCAAGGCGAGAAAGATCCGGCCTGGGCGGTACGTAAAGATGGCGGTAACTTCGACCAGTTTACCGGTGCAACGATCACACCGCGTGCGATTGTCAAAGCAGTTAAAAATGTGTCACTGTATTTTGAGCGCCATCAACAGGAACTCCTTAATCAACCTCTGAATTGTCAAGGTGCATCATGAGCCTGAATAAAGAACTGATGAAAAATGGCCTGTGGAAGAATAATCCGGCTATCGTTCAGCTTCTGGGGCTATGTCCCCTGCTGGCCGTATCAGCCACCGTCACCAATGCCTTAGGCTTAGGTCTGGCAACGGCTGCCGTATTAGTCGGCTCCAACCTTATCGTGTCGCTGGTACGCCAGTGGGTCCCCTCAGAAGTTCGCATTCCGATTTTCGTCATGATCATTGCGTCCTTGGTAACCTGTGTCCAATTATTGATGAACGCCTTTACCTATGGCCTATATCAATCTTTGGGGATTTTTATTCCGCTGATTGTAACCAACTGCATCATCATTGGCCGGGCAGAGTCTTTTGCCTCCAAAAATGATCCTCTTCCGGCAACCCTTGACGGGCTGTGGATGGGGCTAGGTATGACTTCGGCGCTGGTTGCATTAGGTGCAATGCGGGAAATATTAGGTAACGGTACGTTGTTTGATGGTGCTGACCGTCTGCTTGGCGACTGGGCCGCATCTCTGCGCATTGAAGTCTTCAGCTTTGACAGTAGCTTCCTGTTAGCTATGCTGCCACCAGGAGCCTTTATCGGTGTCGGCTTTATGATTGCTCTGAAAAACGTTATTGATAAGAAACGCGAGCAGAAAACAACAGCTGAGAAAAAAACCACGATTGAGCGTGTCCGTATTACACCTGCCAATTAAGAGCAGAGTATTAATCTAGGATTGGCAGACATTAAAGTGGACAAGCTCAACCTTCGGCACCAAGTTAGATGTCGCCAAATCCGGTCAGTCAGGAAGCCAGATATACCATGAACAACGACAAACGCGTTCAGATTCTTGAACGCCTTCGGGCAGAAAATCCCCACCCGGAGACCGAACTAAAATGGAGTTCGCCCTTTGAACTGCTGATCGCGGTGCTATTATCCGCCCAGGCGACAGATGTCAGTGTCAACAAGGCAACAGACAAACTCTACCCGATTGCAAATACCCCGCAAGCCATCTTTGACTTGGGGGTTGAAGGCGTCAAGGAATACATTAAGACTATCGGTTTGTTTAATTCAAAAGCCGAGAATGTCATTAAAACCTGCAAAATCTTGCTCGAAAAACATGGTGGTGAAATACCGGAAAACCGCGCAGCACTTGAAGCCTTACCAGGCGTCGGTCGTAAAACGGCAAATGTCGTACTCAATACCGCTTTTGGCTGGCCGACCATCGCAGTTGATACCCATATCTTCCGGGTATCAAATCGTACCAAGTTTGCCATGGGCAAAAACGTCGATCAGGTTGAAGAAAAATTACTCAAAGTGGTTCCGAAAGAGTTTAAAGTCGATGTTCACCATTGGTTGATCCTTCATGGTCGCTACACCTGTATAGCCCGTAAGCCACGTTGCGGTAGCTGTATCATTGAAGACCTTTGTGAGTACAAAGACAAAGTGTACCCAGACGAGTAAGCTAGTCAGTCATCGTCTTTTAATAACATCACAAACAGGCGAAAGCCCTGAACATTGGAGAGCCTTATGGCAAACGGACGTATCCTTCACACTATGCTACGGGTCGGCGACCTTGACCGCTCTATTGCGTTTTATACTGATGTAATGGGCATGCAGCTGCTTCGTAAGCATGATAATGAAACGTATAAATACACCCTGGCTTTTGTCGGTTATGGTGATGAAACTCAAGGCGCAGTGATTGAACTGACCTATAACTGGGGAACGACAGAATACGATATGGGTGATGCTTTCGGTCATATCGCTATTGGGGTTGAAGATATTTACGCTACGTGTGATGCGATTAAAGCATCCGGTGGTAACGTCACCCGAGAGCCGGGGCCGGTGAAAGGCGGAACAACGCATATCGCTTTTGTCAAAGACCCTGATGGCTACCAGATTGAACTGATCCAGCGAGCATAGAAAGCAGGTTCGAGAGACTGAAAAACTCGTTTCTCGAACCCTCCCGCCAGTTCTAAATGATCGTTCTGCCTAACGAAATCACAACACGACGGTTTTTATTACGGCCAATAGGCGTCGAATTATCGGCAATCGGGCGGCGCTTGCCATAGGCCTCAACCTGAATCCTGTTCCCCGGTAAGCCCAATGACATAAAGTATTCTTCTAATTTCTTCGCCCGGCGTTCGGACAAGTTCTGATTCACATTTTTCCCGCCATTTGAATCGGTATAAGTGGCAAGCAGCACTAAGTCAATATCATCACTGTAACGAACAAAGTCCGTAATTTGTGCCAGTCGCTTCTGTGACGCCTTGTTCAGTTCATCGCTGTCACTGTCATAATTCAGTACCGTAAAGGCAATGTCTTCAAAGCTATAAGGCAACAAGTTATCCAGACACAGGCTGAACTGCTGATAAGGTGTTTGGAAAGATACTGCAGCAAGCGCAACTTCTATCATTTTATCGCGGTGCTGCCAGTCTTGATAACTAAAGGTAGGATAGCGCCCACTTTCCAGTTCACTTAGCATCGTCCAGGCCATCTGGCCTCCGACATAACCATCGAATTGTTTAAAAAACGTCAATCGGGTGATCGGCTCGGCTGCGTCACCGGGCATCCACCGGGCAGGCATAGATACTAGGTTAACATTACGAGTTTCCCCCATTGGGCGGCGCATTTTCAATTCAAAATCAAGATTGATTTTCTTTCCGGCCCTGGAGGTAAACTGCGCTTCGCCGTAATTCGGAATGGCATGGATCATCCGGCATTCTAATGGCGTATCAACAGCGACCTTCCAGCTCGATTGCGCCGGCGTTGCCACATATTGTTTTGTTGCCTGTGCAGGAAGGCTCATCATTAAGCCCACCACCATCGAGGTATTCAGCCATGCCATTTTTGAAAAATTGTTCATACCATCCCAACAACGTCGATCGTAATGCTCTCTATTGTATCGAATCCTCACAGAAAATCTTTAGCCGCCTTTGTATCAACATTTCCGGGCTGAAGGTTTTGCTCCGTTTCTGAATCTGACATAATGCTTGCCTACTTTATATCGACAGCAGTGTTATGAGCGAAGATAACGAACTAAATACATTAAAAAGTCGCTTTCGCGGCTATTTTCCCGTGGTCATTGACGTTGAAACTGCAGGTTTTAATGCCAAAACGGATGCACTCCTTGAGATCTGTGCCGTTACCCTGAAAATGGATGAAGATGGCTGGTTAAAGCCCGCCACCACGATTCATTTTCACGTTTCGCCATTTGAAGGCGCGATCTTAAATAAAGAAGCATTAGAATTTAATGGTATTCGTGACCCCTTCAGCCCACTTCGTGGTGCTGTCTCTGAAGAGACTGCTTTAAAAGAGATCTTTAAGAAGATCCGCAAAGAACAGAAAACGGCAGATTGCTCGCGCGCCATAATGGTGGCACACAATGCCAACTTCGATCATAGCTTTGTGATGGAAGCCTCCGGACGATCTAAATTAAAACGCAATCCGTTTCATCCATTCGCAACCTTTGATACTGCGGCATTAAGTGGCCTTGCCTTTGGTCAAACTGTATTGGCCAAAGCTTGCAGCACAGCAGGCATCCCATTTGATAACAAAGAAGCTCACTCAGCACTCTATGACACGGAAAGAACCGCTGAACTATTTTGCAAAATTGTTAATAAGTGGAAAGAATTAGGTGGCTGGCCACTTTTAGCTCCGACAACGGAAGAAACATCAGCGTCTTAAAAATCAAACAGACCAACTCATCGGACCAGACCTCAAGCCCAGCAACGCTGGGCTTTTAGAATGAAGTTTTCAAACTGAAACTGAAAGCACAACAGAATTATTCTGTGAGATCGTTAACAAATACGGAAAAACACCTGACGGGCCGGCTTTTATACCTTAAACGGATGAAATATCACTGCCTTAAAAGTTAAACAAGCATACTCATCAAACCTCCGCTTAATCCCAGCATTGTCGCGCTTTTAGAATGATGTTTTCAAACGCTCATTTAATTTCAAACAACCATTTAAAACATAAACACAAAAGTGATAATAATCGCGTGATATTCATAATAAAAATCTGTGATTACAAGCAATTAACATTCGGCGCAACCTCCTTATACTGATCCGGCATATAAATGGTTGTTTTTCCTTCATGGACTGAAGAACAAGAAGCTGAATCAAGTTATATAATAGAGAGGCAGTATAATGTCCGTAAAAATAAGGTACCCCGTTCTTGCCATAGCCGTCGCCATGACTTCACTTAATGCAAGTGGCGCAGGTTTTCAGGTATCAGAACACTCCGCTTCAGGTTTAGGCCGAGCTTTCGCTGGCGAAGCGGCAATTGCAGATAACGCAGCGGTGTTAGCCCGTAATCCTGCCGCGATGACCCTCTTCAAAACAGCTGAACTTTCTGGTGGATTAAGCATTGTCGACCCGCAAATTGATATTCACGATAAATATTTCAACAAAGAAAGCAACAACTTAGGACAGACAGCAAAAGATGTCGCACCGATGGGGTTTGTGCCCGCAGGTTACTATATTCATCCAATCAATGAACGCTTCGCGGTCGGGCTGGCACTGTTTTCCAACTATGGTGTCACAACCGAGTATCCTGAAGATTTTAACGCTGGCTCAGTAGCCGGTGAGACATCGTTATTAACAGTTAACCTGAATCCGAATATCGCTTATCGCATTAATGAACAATTCAGTATCGGTGGTGGTGTCAGTCTAGTTTATGGTGATGCCGAACTTAAACGCCATATGGGTTCGTGGGCAAATGCGGGCGGTAATCCTAGCGACAAGACCGTCACTATGAAAGGGGATACTTATGACTGGAGCTGGAACATTGCTGCTCTGTTTGAGATCAATGACGATCACCGTTTCGGCCTGAGCTACCGTTCACAGGTTGATCTTGATTTTGAAGGCGACTTTACTGATTACTCGGGTACAATTACCGGAATACCCAATTCTGTAGTCACGGGTAACCTTCCTGTTGTTCTGCCAGCCATCGCTGAATTCTCCGGCTATCACGCGCTAAATAATCAATGGGCGGTGCACTATAGCGTACAGTGGACCCAATACAGTAAATTTGAAGAACTGCGTGCGACAAGTGACGAATGTAGTGAAGGCTACAAGGGTCTGGCGGGGGTCTGTCTACTGAAAGACGAAGATTATGACGATAGCTTCCGCTGGGCTATAGGGGCAACCTACACCCTCAACCCTGAGTGGGCCTTGCGTGCCGGATTTGCTTTAGACGAACAAGCAGGCAAAGCGACCCTGAGTATTCCTGACACAGATCGCTACTGGTACTCCGCTGGTGCCACTTATACCTACAGCGAAAATATGTCCTTTGACCTTGGTTTTACCTATCTGCGTGGTAAAGAAATCTCCTTCGAAGAAGATGAAACCTCTTTCACCTCTACCAGTGATGCAATCATTAGCGCCGCGCAAATCAATTATAAATTTTAAACATTCAGCAGCACCTTTCGGTCTGATATATGATTTTAAAAGATAGGGATTTCATATGAAAAAGAACATATTAGCAGTACTTATTGCATCAAGCATCAGCTTATACGGTTGCGGTAATGAAAGTGAAGTCACAGGTAACCCGACGATTGATCCAATCATAGAAAAAAGCTTAAAAGCAGAGACAAAAATACTTTTTGACCTGGCTTCTAAAACTCTAGTTCTCCCAACATTCCTCGCCATGGATTCCACAGATGGAACATTAAAATCTGATGGTGTTACCGGAGACGAAGGTTACACCGATATTTCAAACCCAGCAGTTGCGATGGGGAAAACCGATGGTTGGGGTACGACTCAACCAATCGTAATTGAATTCATGGGTAATGATCTTTATCCATCAATGAACTCTGATGGCTTTTACCTGATTGAGTCAAATAATCCAACAGCAACCAACCAGACTAAGACGCCGACACTGGTTCCTGATGATTATTTTCAAGTAATGACCTCCGGTAAAAAACTAACGGTTATCCTTAAAAAACCACTTAATCCTGCTTCAAACTATATGTTTGCTATCACTGACGAGCTAAAGGACATTAATGGCAACAGTGTGGGGATGACTGGCTCTTATGCAACTTTGAAAGCAACAGCTAAACCACCGTTAGATACCCTCATCCCTTTACAGACAATTACTCACACAACAGAGAAAGAGCTTGAAATCGCTGGTGTGAATGCTGACAGCATTATCTTCTCAACTTGGTTTACGACAGCTTCTGTAGGTGATGTATTGTTTGCGGCAAAATCCGCATCTGCGCTAGCTTTGAAAAATGGAGCCAATACGGTCTGGAAAGGCACTGCTGTAAGTGGAAAAGTAAGTGAAGCCGACCTCAATAGCTTATTCTCAATGTCACTAAACCCTTCGACAACAAGTACACCAGACGGGAATGTTATCTATACCGGTAGCGTCAAGCTTCCTTACTTCCTGGAAACCAACCCTTCGACCTTCTCCGTCACCCCGTGGCAAAGTGGTATGCCAAGCTTGGCGAAAATTTCAAATATATTAAAAAATGGTAGTGACGCAGATAAAGCCGCAATTGCACAACAATTAGGTGCTTTAGGAATTACAACAGAGGACTTAGCGGCAGTATCTACCGATACAGAAACCCAGGTCAGAGTACTTTCGGCGTTAACCGGGGAAAAACTAATCCTAACCGATGGAAGTCAGCTGGACACAGAACGTCTGATCACCCGCTATAGCCCAGTACCAAAACTGAAATCTATTCAGGATGTTAAATTTACTCTTGTACTACCCCAAGCCGATGGTTGCCAGGTACTTGGTGCAAACTCCGTATCTATCTACCAACACGGCATCACCAGTTACAAAGAGAGCCTTAATCTCCCGATTTCTAATTTTGCTTTATCCGATTCCATAATTGGCAATAACTGCCAGGCTATTTTTGCAATAGACCACCCTCTGCACGGTGAGAGAGGCATTGACATTCCTGGAGAGGGCTACGTCAGTGCAAGCGGTGATGATGGTAAGCCGGAGATCTACCTAAACTTATCTGCGCTTCCAGTTGCCCGAGATAACTTACGGCAGAGTACTATTGATGTTGTTAACCTGCGTGTAGCAATTGGCCGGATATTTGCGACTCTCGCCAGTAAAAACGCGGATGCGATTGGCAAGTTAGGCGTCTTAGCTAGATTAAACCCAGCAAATGGTGTCGGATTTGTTGGTCACTCATTAGGTGCCATGACAGGTGTTAGTTTAGGGTACATTGCAAACAAATCAGTTGGTGATCTGCAGGCTGATGCTGCCTTCTTCAATATAAACAAGCTTGGCCTAGCAAACCCAGGGGCTGCTATTCCATACCTTTTACTTGGTTCACAAGAGTTTGGTAATTTTGTGAAAGGTAGTCTTGTTGCAGGAACTGATGCGACATTCAAAGAGAACTGCAAGAATAATGCGCTAGACATTAAAACTTGTTATGCCGGTTTCGAAGCAGGCCTGATTGCAGCGGGTGATGAAAAATCACTTGCAACATTAACAGGTTTATACTCAGCATTTAATCAATTCGCTTATGCCGCACAAAGCGTTTTAGATACAGTTGACCCTATTAACCATTCAATGTTGATTGATAGAACTCTTCCCGTTTACCTTGCACAAGTTAATGGCGACGAAACAATTCCAAACCAATTAATTCCGGGAGCAAAAGTAACAGGAACAGAAATTTCTCAGCCATATTCGCCATTCGCCGGTACTTTACCGCTCGTTGGCGCAATGGAGCTAACACCTACAGCGACTGACATTAACGGCCAGACAATTCGTAATGCCGTGTTGTTTAATGCTGGTGACCACTTGTCGTTACTAAATCCAACTAATAATGGCGATGTCACCTCTGAGATGCAATCTCAAATTTCTTCACTGTTGAATAATGGCGGCACAACACTTGATGTAAACAACAGTAACGGCATTATCTCTACGACACCTTAACAGGCATATTCATGTAAACATGTAAAAAGGCTAGCCACCCGGCTAGCCTTTCTTTTATCTATCAACGTAGCAAGTAATCACAATTACAAATCATCAGTATGCTCAGACAGGTACTTCGCAACCCCTTGCGGTGAGGCATCCATCCCCTCTTTACCTTTCTCCCACTGCGCCGGGCACACTTCGCCGTTCTTTTCATGGAACTGAAGCGCGTCGACCATACGCAGCATCTCATCAATATTACGGCCAAGCGGCAGATCGTTCACGACCTGATGACGCACCACCCCTTCTTTATCAATCAGGAATGAGCCACGGAAAGCGACACCCGCTTCTGGGTGCTCAACATCATAAGCCTGGCAAATCTCATGCTTGGTATCTGCTATCAACGGATACTGCACCGCACCAATACCGCCGTCTTCAACAGCCGTATTACGCCATGCATTGTGAGAGAACTGAGAGTCGATAGAAACACCAATCACTTCCACGCCTTTCGCCTGAAAATCTGCATAGCGCTTATCAAACGCAATTAATTCTGACGGGCAGACAAAGGTGAAGTCGAGCGGATAGAAGAAAATAACCGCGGGTTTACCTTTAATGTTTTCAAACAAGTTGTAGCTATCTACAATTTCACCGTTTCCAAGCACAGCAGCAGCAGTAAAATCAGGCGCGGGACGGCCTACTAATACACTCATGGTTAACTCCATTAACAATTTGCGTTTAAATCGACAGTAACATTTTGTTCTGTCTACCAATAAAGCAATATTGATTATAGACAAGACGTGGTGAGTCAACTAAGACATCAGGCGCAATGCCAATAAAATTTTGTGCAGGTATCAATTTTTTCTCGACATGTCAGAAAATTTCAGCAAACTGAATGTTTTTGAGCAAAACAGTCAAAAAATATAATAAAAGCAGGCAGAATAATTACGTTACTCACATAATTAGTCAGCTTCGTAAAAATTCGCACATATAACACAACACAACGGATGGACCTTAGTTTTATGAACCCAGTAGTTATTTCGGTATGCGTCATGCTTGTACTCGCACTAATGCGAGTCAATGTCGTCGTTGCGCTTACCTTCAGTGCCATTATCGGTGGCCTGATCGGCGGAATGCCCCTTGCAGAAACCGTTTCTGCCTTTGAAAGCGGCTTAGGGGGCGGTGCAACAACGGCTCTAAGTTATGCCATGCTTGGTACGTTTGCTGTAGCGATCTCTCGCTCTGGTATTACGGATGTACTGGCACAAAAAGTCATTAAACGTATCAGCGGCCATGAAAATGCTGCCGCGGCAACAGGCGTTAAATATAGCGTTCTCATCATTTTAGTTTTACTTGCTATCTCCTCTCAGAACGTTATTCCTGTTCATATCGCATTTATTCCGATTGTGATTCCGCCTTTACTGCATGTATTTGCAAAATTGAAACTTGATCGCCGCCTGATCGCGTGCGTACTCACGTTCGGTTTGGTAACCCCTTATATGGTACTGCCGGTCGGTTTTGGTGGTATTTTCCTTAATAATATTCTGCTGAAAAACCTCCATGACAACGGCTTAGAGGTCACTGCCAGCCAAGTTCCGGTCGCTATGATTTTACCTGCGGCCGGTATGATTTTCGGCCTGCTACTCGCAACATTTGTGAGTTACCGAAAACCACGTGAATATTCGGAAGAGAAGATCCTGGCAAGCGAGCCGGAGCATGCTGAAATTAACATGCGCCACGTTTACATTGCTGTCGGTGCGATTGTTGCGGCGCTGGGTGCCCAGTTATACAGCGGTTCAATGATCATCGGCGGCCTGGTCGGCTTCATGGTTTTCACGTTTGGTGGTGTGATCAAATGGAAAGAAACCCACGATGTATTTACCCGCGGTGTTCACATGATGGCCATGATTGGGTTTATCATGATTGCAGCTGCAGGTTTTGCTGCTGTAATGAAAGCCACCGGTGGCGTTGAAACCCTGGTCAGCTCGCTGTCAGCGGTGATTGGTGACAACAAACCACTTGCAGCCCTGCTGATGCTGGTTGTTGGCTTGCTGGTTACTATGGGGATTGGTTCTTCTTTCTCGACGATCCCAATTCTGGCAACTATCTATGTACCACTGTGCCTGACATTTGGTTTCTCGCCAATGGCAACTATTGCATTGGTTGGTACCGCTGCAGCGCTGGGGGATGCGGGTTCACCGGCCTCTGACTCAACCTTAGGCCCTACGGCAGGTCTGAACGCCGATGGTCAACACGAGCATGTATGGGAAACCGTTGTTCCGACTTTCCTTCACTACAACCTGCCACTTATCGCATTTGGCTGGTTAGCGGCCATGGTGCTCTAAGCCTTCATAAACAAATACCAAAGACCGCTTAGGCGGTCTTTTTTTTCAACTGGACCCGCTGTTTGAAACGAAAAGATACAAAAAGCCCCGAAACATGTTCGGGGCTTTTTACAACACATCACAGATTCTGATGCTAACAGATCACTCTGCTGCGTCGCTGTCACGACGGGCTGCAGCTTCTTTGATCAATGGCTGAAGTTCACCTTTCTGGAACATTTCCAAAACGATGTCACAACCACCAATAAGCTCACCTTCAATCCACAGCTGTGGGAAAGTAGGCCATTGTGCATAAACCGGTAGTTCAGCGCGAATATCCGGGTTTTGCAGAATATCCACGTAAGCAAATTTCTCACCACATGCCATTAGTGCTTGTGACGTCTGCGATGAAAAACCACAGCTTGGCAGTTTTGGAGAGCCTTTCATATACAACAGAATAGGATTCTCAGCGATCTGTTGCTTAATCTTATCAATGGTTTCCATAGCTTCCTCGTTACGACAATTTGCTTATATATGAGTTTCACACACATTATTCTACTTTGTCACGGACCGGAAAAAAATGCCTATTATTTATAAGGACATTCTAAATTGCTTTTTTACCGATAAATGCTTTTAATAAAGTAAAAACTTGCTAAAATAAACTAAGTCAGATTCAAACTATAAAGTAGACCTGAAGTCTACCGGAAGCAATGTCGAGGGCTTGCCCTCTCAAATACTAAAATGGAGAATTGAGCAATGGCATTTGAATTACCCGCTCTACCGTACGCAATCAACGCTCTTGAGCCACATATCTCTCAGGAAACGCTGGAATACCACCACGGTAAACACCACAATACTTACGTTGTTAAGCTAAACGGCCTGATTGAAGGTACTGATCTTGAGGCAAAATCTCTAGAAGAGATCATCAAAACGTCAACTGGTGGCGTATTTAATAATGCCGCTCAGATCTGGAACCATACTTTCTACTGGCACTGCCTAAGCCCTGACGCTGGTGGTGAACCAACAGGCGAAGTCGCTGATGCTATCGCTAAAGCTTTCGGCTCTTTCGATGAGTTCAAGGCGAAGTTTACCGATTCTGCAATCAACAACTTCGGCTCTTCTTGGACTTGGCTTGTTAAGAAGGCCGACGGTTCTCTAGATATCGTTAACACGTCTAATGCAGGTACTCCACTAACGGAAGAAGGCGTAACGCCACTGCTGACTGTTGATCTGTGGGAACACGCTTACTACATTGATTACCGTAACCTTCGTCCAAGCTACATGAATGCGTTCTGGGCACTGGTAAACTGGGATTTCGTCGCGAAAAACCTGGCAGCTTGATGCTTTGATCTGATAGCTGATTAAATCTATCAGCTGCAATAAAAAGACCTCGCAATGCGAGGTCTTTTTGTATTAACCGAGACGACAATTACTGTGCCGCCTGTATTTTACAGCTTGGATCCATCAGGCCTTTTCAGCCAAAATAATCCGCAGTGTACGACGCAGTGGTTCTGCCGCACCCCATAGCAACTGATCGCCGACCGTAAAGGCATTGAGGAAGTCATCACCCATTGCCAGTTTGCGTAAACGACCCACAGGAACCGATAGCGTACCTGTTACTTTCGCCGGGCTCAGTTCCTGAACCGTAATGTCACGGTCGTTCGGGATCACTTTAACCCAGTCGTTGTGTGACGCAATCATCTCTTCAATTTCATCAAGAGGAACGTTTTTCTTCAGTTTCAGCGTTAATGCCTGACTGTGACAACGCATCGCACCAATACGTACACAAGTGCCGTCAATTGGAACTGGGGTATCTTGCAGACCCAGGATCTTGTTGGTTTCAACCGATGCTTTCCACTCTTCTTTACTCTGGCCATTATCACGCTTGACATCAATCCACGGGATCAATGAACCCGCGAGCGGCGCACCAAATTCCTGCGCCGGGAAACTTGGAGACCGAAGAGTTTCAGCTACTTTGCGATCAATATCTAAAATAGACGTTGCTGGATTAGCCAGCTCGCTAGATACCGTATCGTTAATCACGCCCATTTGGTTGATTAACTCACGCATATTTTTCGCACCGGCACCAGAAGCAGCCTGATACGTTTGTGACGTCATCCATTCAACCAGGCCTGCTTTATACAAACCACCCACAGCCATCAGCATTAAGCTGACCGTACAGTTGCCGCCAACAAAGGTGCTGGTACCAGAATGAATTCCCTGCTGAATTTGTTCTAAGTTAACGGGATCTAAGGTAATGATCGCCTGATCATTCATACGCAGTGTCGAAGCCGCATCAATCCAGTAACCTTTCCAGCCTGCTGCACGCAATGCCGGATAAACTTTCTCTGTATAGCTGCCACCCTGACAGGTAATGACGGTATCCAGTTGTTTTAAGCTTTCAATGTCAAAAGCGTCTTGCAGTAAGCCGGCATCTTTACCCAAATTAGGAGCAGGGATACCTACTTGTGATGTCGAGTAAAAAACAGGCTCGATATAATTGAAGTCACCCTCTTCAACCATACGCTGCATCAGCACAGAACCAACCATGCCACGCCAACCGACTAAACCAACTTTCATCATTGCTTACTACACTCCCTGTTCTCAATTACACACTAATCTCGTTCATTGCCATGCTCCGCTACTTAATCAGATTGGCATTTGGACTCCCATCTATAGAGTTTTAAACGCCGAAAAACAAGCATAATCTAAAGAAAACACATAAAAAACCTTCTCTGCCCCGATAGTGATGGCTTGCTTAACCCGAAAAGATTGTATTCATCCACTCACCCATACCATTCATATCAGGTGGTCATACCGGGCTAGAAAAACATCAACAAGCGATTAATCAGCCACCTTAAGCGTGATTGATTGGGTGTTTTACGAGCCAAAACCTACTTTCACGATGCAATCAATAAAATACAGGTTAACTATGAAATTTTGAAAAACTCCCCCCACCCTGATAACCTAACATTCAATGAATAAAAAGTCGGATAAACTATGTAAAAATCAACTGGCAGACTTTTATATCCAGTTACACGCCAGTTATAAACATAAACACTCAAACAATAAAACGGTTAAAAAACAGCAAGAGCACAACTTACAAACCTGAAATTAACAGCAATAAAACATATTAACGTGCAATTACTTCCATTTATAGCTACTGGAAGATTCAGGTCACAGAAAAGCACAATATCTATCGCAGTATATTAGCCATTTAGATAGAGTGGCGCCGAAATAACATGAGTACTCTAAAGAGTGACTCAATGGTCATAGCAACTACTAATTATCAGCGTCCCGTAAACGCTAATTTCAGGGACATTCCCTTTTACAGGCTTGATTAAAAAGGTTAGAAGTATGGACAAACAGACAGTGAGATTACCATCGTTATCGCAAGTGATACTTGCCCTTGGTCTTTTTCTTGCGCTGGCTTTCTCTTTCACAGCTAAACTTGATTTACCCATCCAGCTGGCGCTTTATATCGGCTGGTTCATCATCATGGCTCTGGGTTTAAAACTCGGTCACGATTATAAATCCTTAGAAAAAGCAGCAACCAATGGTATTTCTAACGGCTTAGGTGCCATATTGATCCTGCTTGCTGTTGGTGCCCTGGTCGGTACCTGGATCGCAGGTGGTATTGTTCCGACCATCATTTATTACGGTCTGAAAGCAATTCACCCGTCCATCTTCCTGCTTGCCACTATGATCATCTGTTCACTGACGGCACTGGCAACAGGTACATCCTGGGGTGCCGCTGGTACAGCTGGTATTGCTATGATGGGTATTGGTCAGGGCCTTGGCGTTCCAGCACCGATGACCGCTGGTGCCGTGCTTTCCGGCTGTTACTTCGGCGACAAGATGTCTCCGCTATCCGACTCAGTGATCCTGGCTTCTTCTATGTCTAACGTAGAAGTAATGGAACACATTAAAGGCATGCTCCCAATAGCGCTAATCAGCTACGTCATTACAGGTATTCTGTTTACCGGTGCAGGCCTGCACTATGCCGGTAACGTTGATATGGCTCAGGTTGATTCTGTGATTCTGGCAATGGAAGACCAGTTTGTTATCTCTCCGTTCTCATTTGTGCCGGTTATCATCGTACTTGCTCTGCTAGCAATGCGTCTGCCTTCTTTCCCAGTGATCTCTCTGGGCTCTCTGCTGGGTATTGTCTGGGCTGTTATGGTTCAGGACATGGATCCACTTGTTGCATTCAACACGGCCTGGGCACCATTTTCTATCAGCTCTGGCGTTGACTTCATTGATGCGATTCTGAACCGTGGCGGTATGTCATCCATGCTGGGCTCAGTCGCGGTAATCATTTTCGGTCTGGGTTTTGGTGGCCTGCTTGATAAAGTGGGTGTACTGCAAACCGTCGCTAAACTGTTTGAGAAGCGTGTTAACTCTGCGGGCAGCCTCTCGGTATCAACCATTGCAACCGCTTTTCTGGGTAATGTCTTCGGTTCAGCGATGTATGTATCACTGATCCTGACACCGAAAATCTGTGCGAAGAACTATGACCGTTTAGGTTATCAGCGTAAGAACCTGTCTCGTAACGCTGAGTTCGGCGGTACGTTGACATCGGGGATGGTGCCTTGGAGTGATAATGGTATCTACATGGCAAGTATTCTGGGAGTTGCAACGTTCTCTTATGCCCCTTTCATGTGGCTAAGCTTCGTCTGTATTCTGGTTACGATTGTCTCTTCTTACATGGGTTGGTTTGTAGACCGTTGCCCACCGACAGCAACGGCTGATTTGGATGAAGAAGAGAACCTGGCCGTTACACAACAAACTGCGTAAGTAATGTAAGCACTTAAAACAGCAAGAGCGCCTTTAGGCGCTCTTTTTATATGTTAAAACAACGCATAACAACAATATACAGCACAATAAATAACATACTAAAAGGAATAACCACCTGTAATAAATACATTAAATATAACAAAAAACCATAAACTCTAATCTCGCCACAAAAACATAGCGAGTAACAGCGCTAACTTGATGAAATGGGACAAAAGCGAGAATAGGGAAAGGCTGAATTTGATGGTGATATCACCACCATGCAGTAAAGCTAACAAGAAAAGGCGCTTTGTAGCCCTTTTCCTATTAGAAAATGATCGACGTTTTTTGTCTTCTCACACGTGGAACAGATGAAGCGATTACTTAACTTAACTCAGCGCCACCGCAACATCGCCCTGCACAGTGCTTGAGCAAGCCAGTACGAATCCTTGATCAATTTCAGCCGCAGTAAGCGTTTCCGTGCTCGTTGACGTTACCGTGCCGGATGTCACCTTACATTTGCATGAGCCACAAACACCCGCTCGGCAGGCTCCAATCACGGGCACGTTATGTTTTTCCAGGGCGTCTAATAATGACGTCCCCTGCTTCACTTCAGCCGCCACCGAAAAATCAGGCACATGCAACATCACATTCGTTGCCAGATCAGTTTCAGCGGCATTATTCACAGTAGAAAGTGCATCCTGCTGGGCATTATCAGCCGCGGGAGTAAAGCTCTCCTGGAAGAAGTGCGCCATATCAAAACCGCTTTGTTCGGCGATTGCCTGCACTGCTTTCATAAAACCGACCGGACCACAAAGGAAGATGGTGCGCTGGTCAAGATCTGGATATAACGTCTGTACTACTTCAGTATTGACCATGCCGGTTTGGTGTGCCAATTCACTCTGCGCACTAAAACCTGTGCTATTTTCCAATAATAATTGCACGTTGAACTGGGTATGCTGGACAGCCATCTCACTCATTTCATCGTGGAAAATAACGTTATCTTTATCTCTAGCGCAATGTAAAAACTCAATGTCAACATCGCTATTGTCTGCCGCTAGCATTGTTTTTGCCATCGACATCACAGGCGTAATACCGCAACCCGCGCTGATAAACAGCAGCTTGGATTTGTGCGTGCAATCTGTGCTGTTGAACTGACCCGCTATGTTCAGTGCTGACAAGGTATCACCGACGTTCAGGTTATCCACCAGCCAATTAGATACCAAGCCATCAGGCACGCGTTTAATGGTTAAACGCAGTTGCTTTTGTTGTGGGATAGAACTAATAGAGTAAGCGCGGTAATGGGTTTTATCATCGATGTTAACGGCCAAGGTAACAAACTGACCGGGTTTAAAGTCAAAGAGCTGATGGTCTGCACTCGCAAACGTAAAACTCATTGAATCATGGGTTTCATATTCACGCTGTACCAATACTAACGGGGTTTTTTCCGGTGACCATGCTGTCGGCTTTGCAGCAACCTTGGCTGTCGGCTCACCGAGTGAGAAACTTAATTTAGGTGTTTGCAGTTTTGTATTTAGCTTGGAGCTTGGCGTTGCGATTGGATTAGCCTTTGCGCTGTTATTTGAGTCAGAACCGAGAGAAAAGCTTAGCTTCGGTGTTTGCAATTTACTACTTACAGGCGCAGCTTTTTCCGCGTTATTTGTTGATTGACCAAGGCCTGAACTATTGAGCTTAAGGGGCTTAAGTGTAGGTGGTAACAATGTTGAAGACGGTTTTGACGAAGAAGGCATAGTTGCACCTATAGATAAAAATAATTTACAGATAAAATTAATTACAAATAACAGATACAGCGGCCTAAGCTGCAAACAGATTTAGGCCGCTTCTCGTTAGTCGCTAACTATTTCGGATTCCTTTAAAGAAGCGTAACACTTGCCTACGCAGGAATTTGACCACAATAGTATTGCTTATTTATTCGCTAGCATGGCCGCCAAATCAGTATCAACATTACCAATACTGCGCATATCAAAGTTATCTTGTAATGCTTTGATTAAGTTATCAGTTAAGAACGCTGGTGCTGTAGGACCGGTATGAATTCCTTTGATACCTAAAGCAAATAACGTCAATAGTACAACAATGGCCTTTTGCTCAAACCAAGATAAAACGATGGATAATGGCAACTCATTAACACCACAATCAAACTCTTCAGCAAGTGCCAATACCAACTGGATAGCAGAGTAAGTATCGTTACATTGACCCACATCCAGCAGACGTGGAATACCGTTGATGTCACCAAATTCATTTTTGTTGAAACGGTATTTACCACAAGCCAGGGTCAACACAACCGAGTCTTTTGGCGTGTTCACAGCAAGGTCAGTAAAGTAACTACGCTCTTCTTTATCACCGTCACAGCCGCCGATCAGGAAGAAGTGTTTGATGTTACCTGATTTCACTTCATTGATAACAGCGGGTGCTGCAGCCATTAATGCATTGCGACCGAAACCAACGGTGATCATGTGTTCTATTTCAGTGTGTGCAATACCAGGTTGCGCCAATGCACATTCGATCACTTGTGAGAAATCATCACCTTCAACATGCACAACACCCGGCCAGCCAACAATGCTACGCGTGAACAGGCGATCTGCATACTGACCTACGTTTGGATTGATCAGACAGTTTGATGTCATCACGATCGCACCCGGGAAGTTAGCAAATTCTTTTTGCTGATTTTGCCAAGCGCTACCGAAGTTGCCGACTAGATGCGGGTATTTGCTTAATTCAGGGTAGCCGTGGGCTGGTAGCATTTCACCATTGGTGTAAACATTGATACCCTTGCCTTCGGTTTGTTGCAGGATCTTTTCTAAATCATGCAGGTCATGACCAGATACCAGAATACATTTACCTGCTACTGGTTTTACGTTTACCTGTGTTGGCTGCGGATGACCGAAGGTATCTGTCTCGCCTTTATCCAGCATTTCCATAATACGGTAGTTTAACAGGCCAATTTGCATTGAGGTTTCTAACAACGCATTGGCATCGGTGGGGTCAGTGCCTAACCATGCCATGATTTGGTGGTATTCACCGCTCACAGACTCGTCATTTTGACCAAGTACATTCGCGTGTTCCATGTATGCCGCAGCACCTTTCAGGCCATATAGACATAATAGGCGCAGGCCAATAATGTCTTCATGCAGTTCGTCATGACCACGGTTAACCGCAGCATCCGGTGCGAATGACATCACTTCTTCTGCCGTCGCTGGCAATACAAATTGCGCTGCCGGAGAGAGTTCTGGTAATTCGTCACCCGCAGCCGCTGCCGCTGCCATTACCTGAGTACGTAGTTGAATCTTGTAACGTTCTGCAATTTCGGTGTATTCAGTAATACGCTCTGGCACAAAGTTAACGTTGGTTAACGTAGAGAAGAATGCGCGTGGTGCCCAAGCGTCAATGTCGGCATCTATAATGTTATATTTACGTGCGAGATCAGCCCAAAAAGACACCCCTTGTAGGTTAAATACTAATACATCTTGTAGGTCTGAAACGTCCGCCGTTTTACCACACATACCTTGAGTATAAGAACAGCCTTTAGACACAGGTGTTTGAACAGTTTGCTCACATTGAATACAGAACATTAAAAACTCCACTATAGTTATGTTATTGATTTCGTATTAACAAAGATCTCACTAACTATATGCAGCAAACGTGCCAATACGTACTTGGTTGATATTTAAGAGCTTTACGCCAAGCCACGTTAGGATTGATGTGATAACCACATCAGCGCTTGATGTGATTATCACATCAAGCGCTGATAGCCAAACAGATCACAACGTTCAAAATGCTGGGCTGTTTCATAAAAATCAGATTAATTCATCGCGTAACTTGCTGGGTTTTATCCCCAACTTCTTACCCATTTTGTAGAGGTTGCCGCGATCCATCTGCAAAAACTCCGCCGCTTGCGCCCAAACAAAGTTGGACTGTTGCAATGCATGGGAGATCAACTTGGTTTGATAACGCTCTACCGCGCCGCGCAGCTCAAAAGGCGTGTTGGGTAATGCTGAAGTATTCCCATGCTCTACTGCGCCTGTTTTATGGCTTACCTCATCTGACAGATGCTGTTTACCGATCAGATGTTGCTGATCTTGAATAGCACGTAAACCCGCCCGCATCAGCGTATGCTCTAATTCACGTACATTACCCGGCCAATGATAATGCTCTAATGCCGTTAATGCCTGTGGGTGCAGTTGGAGTTTGGCGACATGAAACTGCAGTCGCACGCGATCTAAAATATAGCCGGATAGTACCGCAATATCTTCTTGCCGCTGGCGCAGGGCTGGCACCTTAATTGGGAATACATTCAAGCGATGGTAAAGGTCACGACGAAACTGCCCCGCCTCGACTTCTTGCGGTAAGTCGCGGTTGGTGGCCGCGATGACGCGCACATTAATAAATATGTTTTTGTCTGCGCCAACCCGCTGAACTTCACCTTGCTGGATCACCCGCAGTAGTTTCGCCTGCATCAGTAATGGCAGTTCACCAATCTCATCCAAGAAAATAGTACCGCCATCAGCAAGCTCAAATTTACCAGCACGGTTGCTGCTGGCGCCGGTAAAGGCACCTTTCACGTGACCAAAAAGCTCACTTTCTGCCAGGCTTTCAGGCAGCGCTGCGCAGTTAACGTAGATCATCGGCTGCTTGGCCCGGGAAGAGTTCGCATGTAATGCATGTGCGACCAGATCTTTACCCGTTCCTGTTTCACCACTAATTAACACTGCATAATCAGAATGCGCGACCATATTGATATTATTACGCAAGCCTTCCATTTCCGGGCTAATGCCGATTAACTCACCACTTTTCTCTCGTGCCTCCTGGATCAATACCTGGTTCATGCTCTGCTGCTGGCGGTGACTTTTACGCAGCGCCTCCACCTGATTCACATTTCGTATCGTCGCGGCAGCGAGTGCCGCAAAGGTCGCGACGGTAATATCATCAACACGTTTAAATGCGCCAATCTGCATGGCATCAATCGTAATAAGGCCGACTAAGTGATCTTCGACATACAAGCTACAACCCATGCAGTCATGAACGTCGATAGAGCGGTTAGGATCATCTTTAAGCCAACCGTCAAAGGGATCAGGCAAGGTTGAGCTTGCCGGAAAACGCACCGGTTGACGACTGTCCATAATAGCCTGCAAACGCGGGTGTTGTTTCGGGTCAAACTTTTTCCCTAACACTTCTTCTGACAGGCCGTTTACCGCGGCGGCAGAAAGCAAACCTGACTCATCAAGAATAAATAACGCACTCGCATCGCATGGTAATACCGATTGCAATGATTGGATTAAACGTTGGTAATGATGCCCGGAAGGAAGGTTTAAATTGAGGTCGAGCGCAATTTGCAACATGGCTTGCTCAAGAGAATTCTGCATATATGGACCTTCACATTTATAATGATGTACTTTTTACATCGCCACATAAATCATGTAAAGCTTTACGGTGAGGTGCCAGGATAATTTTCTGTTTTTGATCTGAACTGATGTTTAGCTTTTCTTTTGCTGAACCCACAACCTGAGATTGAGCTAGTCGAGGTCTAATCCGGCCCTGATCAGCCGCGAAGCCCGCTTTACCCAGGTATTGCGCCGTGATCCGCAGCAGTATCAGGCCAACCTCGAACGCTTGCGTGAGCAAGTCCAGCACAAACTGCAATTGCTAGAGCAGTTAGGTGGCTGGAAGAGAAATAAAAGCGACTAAATAGTTACGAGGGGGGGGGAGCTCATCGGTCAATGGTCCACTGACGGCTATGATTTTAATGACTCCCGCACGGTAATAGATGACAAATTTGTCGGCTTAGCACTGGATGAAGACCGTCAGCCAGAACTGACGGATGACCGTATTGCGACCTGGCTGGTAGGTCTGGGACTGAAAGCCGCATAATTAATACCAATCGGTATAACCGTAAGCAAACAAAAAGGCTGCCTCTGGCAGCCTTCTCTTTAATCTCCGTCGCACATCAAAGCATCAACAGTTGCTTGAGGTACTCCGTAATATTGCGTGATGGCAGACTGTCATTCAGACGCTTGCGATCAAATTTATATTGTAATGCCCGTAGCGGGTGACGCCAGGTAAATCTCGGTAACGCCCAGCGCATTACATGCGCCATTTGCAGACGTTTGGCGGGGTGATAACAATGCCTGTGACATTTCAAACAGGCTGGCTTTTCCTCCGCTAAACGGCAGCTATCAACCTTTTTTTCAACATACTCAAAAAGACTTTCACATTCAGGGCAAACAATCGCCCCACGGTGCAGCGTTTTACAATATAGGCGAATCATCGCTTTCACCGTATCCAGTTCACGCTGTGCTCGAACTGACTGTTTATTTAGAATAATCATAGGGCGGCTATTATCCACCCCTTCAAAAACCAACTATTGATAAGGATCAAATTTGTGCATTGATCACAATCTTATCCTCTAGAGGCTGGATTATTGCAGAAAATGGCCAGATCCTTATCCCGATTGGTATTAACCTCAACAGACTGACATTTTTGTTATCCCCTCAACGTCAACTGCCTGTGGGGAATCCACCGATAGCCCTCTTTCGGCTTCCAAATAAGCTTCTACTGCACTGACTACCTGTTTAATCGCCAGACTGAGAGCCATACAGTCTGTACTGGTCACGGTGTGTTTCTTTTTTAAACCATACTCAACCCGTTCGGAAATCGACCGCAATGACGGCGATCCGAGATTGCTCGCCACTCCTTTCAAGCTATGCATTAATAGACGGGCCTTATCGAAATCAGACTGCTCAATACAGTTTTTCAGGAGATCCCCGTCACCAGAATGCTCCTCAAGGAAGATATCCAGCAGCATTATTACAGACTCTTTGTCACCATCCATATTGTCTAAGATATATTGAACATCAAATATTGGTTCTTGTTGTAAATAAGCCTTTTCTGTCAATTCCACCGGAGACATATCTTCCCCCATCTCTGACGGTTCTGCAGGCTGAGGTATCGCTGTCATCAATTCTGTAATTAATGCTTTTTCAGCCTCACTGATCTCTTTTACTGGCATTGCAACGACAATGGCAGTATTAACTTCTTCTCCCCGTAGGGTGATTAATGCTTCTGTTGTTGATACGCCGGCAGTTGCGACTTCGTCAGCCCTCTTCGCGGCATAGAGTGTCACCATCACCCCTGAAAGTGATACGACAGCCATTAGTATCAGGTTCATCTGGGATAACCAGAAGTCATAAGCCAGCAAATCATTTTTAAGCGTATAA
Source organism: Photobacterium sp. (assembly GCF_033720175.1). Classification (GTDB taxonomy): domain Bacteria; phylum Pseudomonadota; class Gammaproteobacteria; order Enterobacterales; family Vibrionaceae; genus Photobacterium. The sequence goes on along the minus strand of NZ_JAWWDA010000014.1, from coordinate 129,247 downwards.
AACTGGTTCGGAGAGCTGCTCAGGCTAATATTTTGGACCTCTGACTGAGGGATCACCTGCCCGGTCATTAACGCCTTATCGACTTTCTCAGTAAATTGTCTGCCTTGTAAAATTAAGGTCTTCAGCGGTTCTTCAAACTGACTGGCAACGGAGACACCGTTGAGTTCAAGCAGGTGTTTACGGAGTGCCTCCGACACATGGCGTTGGGCAGATACAGGCACCGCCATATTCACGGTGACGGTACTTCTTAGTTGCTCAGCTTCCGACTCAACCTGAGAAATCAGACCAATGACATCTCGCACTTGCAAAGACTGAAATGACAGGTAACCAAACAGGCCAGCGCTCGACATAATCACCAATACGAAGGCATAAAGTACTTTCTTCGAGAGTAGCAATCTGATTTTACGGTGACTGGCTGCAGTCTTTTCCGTCTGGAGCGAAAGTACAGTTTCTCGGTCATCCATGCTAGTTCCTTTTATCGGATCAGAAAATAAAATGGGGACTACCCTATCCAATCTTCTTTTCATACAACTAGTTACTACCTTAACTTTAGACAAATTCCCAGACGAAATCCAATACGCAATGAGCTTTATATCGGTGTAAGATTATGTCTTATAATACAGACACGACCTCTCACCTCGAAGATAATAAAAAACCACCTTCGTCACAACAAAGGTGGTTCACGTGCATAGCATGTTATACCGGTTGGTGTTAGATCAGTTATCGCTGCTCAAACGTCTCTGTAGCTGATCCTTTAAATTAGGTGGGGTCCCTTTGATAGTCAGCGTGTCAGTTTCTGCATCGTAGAAAATACGCTCACCCAGCAACATACTCTCGAAATTAATCGTTAGCCCGCCGCCAGAGCCAACAAACTTGGTTAACTTACGCATAGATGTGCGATCGGCAGGAAAGCTCTCTTCCAATTCATACCCTTGGTTTGACGTAAATTCGTAAAAGTTTGTCCCGTCTTCAGCATTAGGTAGCTCACCAGCCAGTTCTTTCACTGCCACTTCATCACCGGATTGAAGCTGCCCGTTACAGTAATCGTAAACCTGCTTACGATACTGCTGCTTCTCTTCCTTATCTAAACGTGAGTCGGCACAGAAATCTTCCACCGCCTGCATCAGCACCTGGTTTTGTTCTTTCACGTCCAAACCAACAACCGCCTGCAGAAAATCCAAGAAAAAATCAGCGATCTTACGGCCCACACGCCCCTTGATAAACGTCAGGTAACGATTGGAATCCGCATTCGTTTCCCAAGACGACAGATCGATACGTGCCGCGATATCCATTTTAGCCACGTCCAGATAATCAGTTGCACTGATATCCAGCTGTTCGGTAACTTTCATGCTGTGGCGGGTTGGCAACAAACCGATAAACAGGTAATCCGTCGCCAATGACTGATATTCAGCCATCACCAAGGTGCCGGCTTCAGCGAACGGGTATTTTGCTAATTCAGCCTGTAATCGCTGGGCTGATTGGTTAGAAAATGTCAAAAAGTCCAGCTCACCAGTGCGACATTGCTTCAACCAATGACAAAATTCGCTGTCTTCAGCAAAATGTCCGAACCCTTTGGCACCTTTACTGCTATATACTCGATGCAGTTCAGCAACTAGGTCTTCTGTTGATTTATCCTGGTCAAGCATTTGTTTTCTAAGATGAATCTCAAGCTCATCTTGATCATTTTTTGTCAGTTGGTGAAGGATGACGTTCGAAAGTATAAGGCTCATAATGGAAAAGGTTTTCAGTAAGAGTAAAGTGTAGGTTATTATAAGCCGCTTTCTTAAACTTTAAACTAAGACATTAAACAAGACTTCCTATGCCAATTACTTCAAAATATAGCAATCAGCAAGTTGAACAGATCATTAGCGATGTGTACGACGTACTTGAAAACCATAACGCTTCTGCAGAACTTGCACTTATGGTGGTGGGTAATATTGCGACTAACATCATCAATGCCGATGTTCCGGCATCGCAAAAGAAAGCTATCGCGGGAAAATTCGCACAAGCTCTGCTGAACTCAATTAAAGAAGATTAAGCTTATCTTTTTGTAAGCTTGCATTTCAGACTGAGAAGAACAGACATTTATGGTCGCCAGCGGAAATAATTATAAAGACAAAGTCTCGCAGCTAATCAGCTGGGGACACTGGTTCAGCTTTTTCAATATTATCGCAGCCATGCTTTTAGGCACGCGTTACATTGTGCAATCTGAATGGCCTGAAACGCTACTGGGACAGCTTTATCTTGGATTGAGCTGGGTCGGACATTTCGGGTTTCTTGTCTTTGGTTTTTATATCTTAATCCTTTTTCCTGCCAGTTTTCTGATCCCGTCTCAGCGCCTGATGCGTCTGTTTGCGGTGTTAGTTGGTACAATAGGTCTGACAACGTTATTGTTAGACACTCATGCCTACGAGAGTCTTGAGTTACATTTAAGCCCTCTGGTATGGGATCTACTGTTAAGTGGTGAGAAAACCGAACTGAATGCCCGCTGGCAATACCTGTTTGTGGTTGTTCCTATCATCTTCCTGCTGCAATTAATTCTGTCAGAATGGTTATGGCGAAAACTCAGAAAGCTCACGCGCAAGCACGTGGGTGTGCCGATAGCCACCGTGTTTGGTTTATGTTTCCTGGCTAGCCATCTGCTCTATATCTGGGCGGATGCTAATTTGTATCGCCCCGTCACCATGCAGCGTTCAAACTTTCCGTTATCTTACCCGATGACAGCGAAAAGCTTCATGGAGAAACATGGTCTCCTTGATCGTCAGGACTATGTTAAACGCCAGGCTGAGCAAGGTTTAGACGAAAGTGAACGGATCCGCTACCCCATTGAAAAACTGAGCTTTAACAATCATGGCACTAATTATAACTTACTGATTGTGATGATTGATAGCTTACGCAGTGACATGGTGAATGAGCAAACCATGCCTTACCTGACTGCTTTTGCTAACCTGAATTTAAACTACAAAAACCACTACAGTGCCAGCAATGACAATATGACCGGCATCTTTGGCTTGTTCTACGGCCTGCCTGGTGGTTATATCAATAGTGTACAGTCTGAAGGCTCTACGCCAATTCTGCTAAATACCCTTAAAGAACGCAATTACGACTTCGGTCTGTTCAGTGGTAATCAGTTTAAAGAGCCAATTTACGACCAGGCTATTTTTAACACTAAGCAAGCGAAAGAGAGTCTGGCTTCCAATCAAAGCCTGCAGCCGAATGACCAACTGGCTATTGCTGACTGGAAAACCTGGTTAACGAGTCAAAACAACGAAAAACCTTGGTTTAGCTATCTTGAGCTGAAGTCTGTACAAGAGTTTGAAGAGGGGGGGGATTATGTGCCGCAATTCACTCCTTCGCTTGGTAACGTCAAGATAAACGCCAAGGGCGTTGACTCTACGCTGTTACTTAAAAACAGCTACCGTAATGCTACCTATTATGTCGATGAGCTGCTGGCTGATATTTTTGAAGAACTCGCTGCAAAGCAGGAACTGGATAATACCGTTGTTATTATCACCGCTAACCATGGCACGGAGTTCAATGAAACGGGTACCAATAGCTGGGGGGCAAACAGTAACTACAGCCAGTATCAATTGAAAGTACCAATGATCATTCATTGGCCCAATCAGGTTGCAGCAGAGATCAACCGACCCACCAGCCATCTTGATGTGGTACCCACCGTGATGGAATCTCTGCTTAATGTCTCATCATCACCGAATATCTACAGCAGTGGCGTCAACCTGTTTGAAGAACATCCTAAACGCCGCTGGATTTTAGCCGGTGACAGTCGTGACATTGTCGTAATACAGCAAAACCGCACTACAGTGGTCGATAAATATGGCAACTACCGCGTTTACGATAACAACTACAAATTAATGGATGAAGCTAAACCAAAGTTGTCGACACTGATGCAGGTCATGCATGAGATGAAACGTTTTTATCAGCCTGAATAGCGTTAGACTTAAGAAGGCCGCGAACTCGCGGCCTTTTTTGACGTTCATCTATGAGTTATAGATACCGTCAGTAATAGTCCGCATTATTGGCATAGCATTGCTCGAAACCATCGCTCCAGCCACTGGCGTATTTCATGTCGGCCAACATCCGCTCCGGATCACGACGGAAGCCATCGATATACGTGGTCGTTTGTTCTTTACGGCTACTGCAGCCGTCCTGGTAGCCATCAAGATAATCACGGGTAAAACCTAACTCCGCCAACTGATCATGTCGGGTCGCACACCCCGCCATTCCCGTTAATAACAATAATCCAGTGAGGAACAGGCTAAATCTTATTGTTGGCCTCATAGCAGTACTCCACTGAAAAACAATTGCGATACCAATAAAATAAGCATACAAACACAAATTTTTCTAGTTTATATTTAAGACTTAGCTTGCTCATTATTCATCACAAAATTTTCAGGTGCCCCTGCCCTCCTGCACTTATGAGGTTCCTGTCGCAAATTTATAAATACACACCACATTTCACATTAAACTGTGGCTTCCATACTAAATTTATTCTCTCTAATCGTTAAGAATACGGTTAATAAAAATAAATAATATGGAAGTCAGACGTTGGCCAGTCAAAAACAGTTAAGTGTTTTCTATCAGAGGATTACTGAACAATGGGGTAATGCCCATGGGCTTCGTACTATTTGTGAATTAACATGCCGTAATTTCAGCGAAAGTTTTGGAGTGATCCACAGCCAGCTCTTGGTCGCTTATAAATCGACATGGAAAACCTTGCTCGATATGGATCATGAAGGGATTCACTACCAGTTTCCCCCTGTCGCCGTTGGCGGCAATATAGGTCTTCCGAGCGATCATATCACTGAGGCCATCAGTAGTCACAGGCCGCAATATACCAGCCATGGCAGCATTAAACGCCTATGGTTACCGCTAGAGCGCCGATCAAGTATCATCGGCTGCTTAATTGTCGATCTTCCCGCAGAAACAGAGTATGCCTGTAAGGATTTTTCGCTGTTGGCAACCCTGCTCGCCTCCGAACTCGATGCCGGCTTGCTCGGCCAGACAATAAAAGACGAGCATTTGGGACGCCGTTCGGCTGAACGGGAATTACAAATCAGCCAGCATGAACAACAAAACCTGTTACAACAGCTTCAGGCCTTACATGACATTTCCTTTAAGCTATGGCGGGCAGACTCGATGAATAGCATGCTATTTACCGCGGTAGAAGAAGGGAAAAAACAGTTACACCTCGATCGTATGGCCATTTTTCTCTTTGCAAAAAACCAGCGCATGCGCGGGACTTATGGCACAGACATTCACGGTAATACGGTCGATGAGCATTACTTTGAATCGGAAATCCCCGATCTGTGGTTTACCGCCCATACCGTGTCAAATGAGGAATACCTTGCGATTGAAAACAATACGCCTTTATACCATGACCTGAAGCAGGTCGGCTTTGGCTGGAGTGCTTATATCTCACTGTGGGATGAAGATACGCCTGTCGGCTGGATTGCTTGTGATAACCTGCTGACTGGCAAGCCTCTGCATGATTACCACCATTACCTGCTCAAACAGTTTGGTTTTATTGTCTCGCAGCATATCGTGCGCCGCCAGGCTGAAGAAAGCCTGATCAGGCTGAACAAAGAGCTGGAACAGCGTGTCGCTGAGCGAACCGCCGAGCTGGAACGGGTAAACGCCAGACTCGAAATAATCTCCAAACTCGACCCCCTGACTGGCGTGTATAATCGCCGGGTTTTCGACCAGAAAATTATGGATGAATGGCATAGGGCTGAACGCCACCAGCTGCCATTTTCCCTGCTCATCATGGATGTTGATCACTTTAAAGCGTATAACGACCAATATGGTCATGCTGCCGGTGATCAGTGCTTAAAAGTCATCGCCACCACACTGGCTCAGCTTGAACGGCGAGCTGGTTCGCTCTTTGCCCGCTATGGCGGCGAAGAGTTTGTGCTGCTATTACCCGGCCAGGATCATAATGCCGCAATTTTTGCGGCTAAACGCGCCTTATCTGCAATTCAAAAACGGCAGCTGCCAAGACAGTACGGCGTCGACGACGCCCCCGACATTGTCACCATCAGCATTGGTGTCAGTACCATGATCCCGTCGATACACAGCTCTCCCGATGAATTCTTCAAGCGGGTCGACATAGCCCTCTATGAGGCTAAATCCCAAGGCAGGAACCGTTACTGCATTATTTAGCCTTTTTCTGCTTGGTAGACCGCCTCTTTTTACCCGCTTGTCTCGGCTCGGGGGATTTCAATTCACGCAAACTAATAGGGACGTCGCTGTACTTTACCTTATCCATCAGCTGATGGACTTGCTGCTGTAAAGCGTCCATAAATGGTTGATAGGCACATTTTTTATCCGCCATATCTTGCAACTGATGCTCCCAATGAGCCGTCATATCCGGATAAGTGGCTTCATCTGGCAAGGCATATACCAGCCCTCTGCCCGCTTCTGTCGCATGAATGTTCTTGCCCTGCCGCTTCAGCAACTGCCGTTTAAATAAAAGCTCTAATATACCCGCACGCGTCGCTTCAGTTCCCAGACCATCGGTATCTCGCAGAATTTTTTTCAGCGAAGCATCCGAGACGAACCGGGCGATCCCCGTCATCGCCTGCAGCAATGTCGCTTCAGTGAAGGCTTTCGGAGGCTCGGTCATTTTATCTTTGATCTCGCCATTGCGGCAGGTTAATACTGTCCCTTTTTCAAGTGGCGGCACTTTATCAGCCAATCCCTTATCAGCCTGATCATTGACAGAATCATCTCGCCCCAGTAGCGCACGCCATCCACCGCTCATCAACTGGCGACCACGGGCAATAAAATGCCCCTGAGCAATAGTAAAGACTAACTTCGCTTCGGCATAAACAGCCGCCGGATAAAACTGCATCAAATACTGACGGGCAATCAACTGGTAAACTTTGCTTTCGCTGGCACTCAAGATGCCGGAATTAATCTGCTTAGGCGTCGGAATAATCGCATGGTGAGCATCGACTTTTTTATCATTCCAGGCTTTTGATTTCAGTGACAGGTTTGCCCCTTCACCCGCCTTGGCCAACTCACCGGCATTACTGACAATCGCCTGACAGACATCTCCGGCTTGCTTAAAATGCTCGTTTGGCAGATAACGGCTATCAGAACGAGGGTAAGTGATCACTTTGTGTTTTTCATACAAAGACTGACAGTTAGCCAGTACATCGGCCGCGCTCATACCGAAACGCTTTGCAGCATCGATCTGTAACGCAGACAAGGAGTACGGCAACGGCGGTGCCTGGCGGGTTTCCTTTCGCTCTGATTCAGTGACTTCGGCGGGCTGACCTTTAATTCGCTTAACTACGTTTTCACACAGCTGGCGATTGAGCACTCGCCCGTCTTCATCTTGCCAGGGCTGACAGGCTTCACTGGGCTTCCAACGCGCTCGGATGTCCATATCCTGATATGGGATTAAGGCAAAGACTTCGTAAAATGGCTTAGGCTTAAAATTCGCAATCTCATCATCGCGTCGGGTGACCAAGCCTAATATCGGAGTTTGAACTCGACCAACAGACAAAACGCCGCGATACCCCCCTTTCTGTCCAAGCAAGGTATAGGCCCGGGTCATATTCATTCCGTACATCCAGTCTGCACGTGATCGCGCTAAAGCTGAAACCGATAACGGAATAAAATCGCGGTTACTGCGCATTGTTGCCAATGCCCGCTTGACGGCGGCAGGGTTTAAATCTGAAATCAGCAGGCGCTGGATCTCGGCTTTTTTCTTGGCCGATAATTTCACATAATCAATAACTTCATCAACCAGCAGCTGCCCCTCCCTGTCGGGATCACCCGCATGCACTACTTCCGTTGCCAGCTTCGCTAATTTACGAATAACGGCCAATTGCTGCTTTGCTGACTTTCTTGCGACAAGTTGCCATTGCTCGGGAATAATCGGTAAATCCGCCATATTCCATTTTTTATATTTTTCATCATAGGCATCCGGTTCGACTTGTTCGAGCAAGTGACCGATACACCATGTCACAATATCCCCGTTCCCCGTTTCAATGTAACCATTGTTATTTTTATGAGGGCGAGGTAAAACCGCGGCAATAGCACGGCCCAAACTGGGCTTTTCTGCAATATAAAGACGAGTCATCCGGTTAATCGGGTTAGTGTTATTTGAAGGAAACTCTATCGAAAGAATGAGATGAGGACAAGATGTTACTGGATAAAAAAACAGTACCAAAGGAAGGGGCTGCGAATTTCGAGATACTAATGCCTCGAAATTCGCGTCTAGAAACTAGGAACTATGCTCGCCCAACCACGCTCTGACCTCATCGAAATCACCACGAAAGACTATCCGATCGGCTTTTTTACTCAGCTGATAGGTATACATCGGATCGTAATACTCTTCGAGCAAAGGTCGCAACCAGGCATCATGTCCGGCAAGGGAGCCGTTATTCAGCTGAACTTGGACTGCTAGCTGTTGTGCGGTCAGCAATTGTTCATGGCGCTGCAGGCCCAGTCGCTTGCGAATACCGTACATCCCTTTTTCAAGGTAATCAGCAAACAGCTGCCAGCCCTGTTCTTCGCCATGGAGGGCTACAAAATCACGCTGCATGCGTACTACGTAATCCGCTAATAAACGCTCAAGGCGAACATCTAGCGGATCATCGACAATGGCGATTTTGGCGTTTTGCATTGCCGCGTTGATCGATAAAGGTACACTGGTCGAGCCAATTGCACGGCCTTCATCTTCAAACACAAATTGTTCACACCCTGACGCTTGCTTTTTCAGCATCTCAACGGCCAGTGTATTTTCGAAATCAATTTGTGTTCGCTGCGAGGTAACATAACGGCCAAACGATGAGCCACGGTGATTTGCGGCCCCTTCCAGATCAATACCATTGGCAAGCTGATTCACCATGATGGTTTTACCACAACCGGTATTGCCGCCGATCAAGGTCATGGGTTGCTGAGCCACCTGATCTATCGTATCGATCAGGAAACGGCGCAGCGCTTTATAGCCACCGACAACCATCGGGTAATCAATGCCCGCTTCTTTCAGCCATTGCTGAGTAATCCGCGAACGCAATCCACCCCGGAAACAATACAGATACCCCGTCGGGTTGGCGTCACAAAACGCACTCCACTGCGCGACACGCCTGGCTTTTTCGTCACCATTGACTAACTGGTGACCTAAAGCAATCGCGGCTTCCTGGCCGTTTTCTTTATAGCAAGTGCCGACCGCTTTACGCTCATCATCTGACATCAGTGGATTGTTGATCGAAGCTGGAAATGCACCTTGACTGAACTCTATCGGTGCACGCATATCCATTAACGGCGTGTCATTGACCAACAGCTGGCGATAATCTTCACAATTTGGACGCGGCATTAACAAATCTCAACCAGGATTTCGCCATCTTGGGGCAGTAGTTCACCAATGGCTTGCAGCTCAATACCATGTTTTTCTGCCACTTCCTGAACCTGATATTCCGCATCAGCGGTTACAGCCAGTAATAAACCGCCAGAAGTTTGCGGATCACACAAGAGTGCTTTCTGCTTATCCGTTAATGCACCAATCTTGCTGCCATAACTTGCATAGTTACGCTCTGTACCACCCGGGACACAGTTTTGAGCGATATAGTCAAAAACACCCGGCAAGTGGGGAACGCTATCAAACCATACATTCGCCTTAACTTGACTGCCTTCACAAATCTCGCTCAAATGCCCCAGCAGACCAAAACCGGTGACATCTGTCATCGCTTTTACGCCTTCAACATTGGCAAAATCAGCACCGGGGATATTCAATTTACACATCCAGTCACGGGCCAGGCCCTGGTGCTCGTCGGCAAGCTTGGATTTTTTCTCGGCCGTTGTTAATACGCCAATTCCTAACGGCTTGGTTAAAAACAGTTTACAGCCTGCTTCAGCACGGTTGTTACGCTTAACCCGATCCGTGTCGACAATACCGGTTACCGCCAGACCGAAAATAGGCTCAGGCGCATCAATCGAGTGGCCACCGGCGAGGGAGATCCCCGCTTCACGGCAAACAGAACGACCGCCTTCAATTACCTGTTGGGCAATTTCAGGATCCAATACATTGACAGGCCAGCCAAGGATCGCAATCGCCATAATTGGCTTACCGCCCATCGCATAGATGTCGCTGATCGCATTGGTTGCGGCAATGCGGCCAAAATCATACGGATCATCGACGATAGGCATGAAGAAATCCGTCGTACTGACCACTGCCGTGCCATTTCCTAAATCATAAACGGCGGCATCATCTTTACTTTCATTACCGACCAGCAGGTTAGGATCAGTGAACGGTGCTAACTGAGTTTGGAGAATAGTATCAAGAACTTGAGGAGAAATTTTACAACCACATCCTGCACCGTGGCTGTATTGAGTCAGACGAACGTTTTCCATGACACACTCCGGAATAACAAAGAGAGCCAAGGATTCTACTCCTGCGAACCAGATGTGTCACCCTAACCTGCGAATGTTGATTATAAAAAGAGAATTAGCAGGAAAAGGTAAGGCTACAGATATTCAACAAACTGTCCGATATCGCGTTCATGTACTTTCGCCTCACGGCAGGCTGGCGACCCTATATAGAGAAAACCGACAATTAAATCATGTCCAGTCACCCCCAAAGCTTCACGTACGATCGGATGATAAGCCCATTTGCCGGTTCGCCAGAAACCGGAGAAGCCTTGCGCTACCGCAGCCATTTGCATCGCGTGTACTGCACACCCTGCCGATAAGTGCTGTTCAACAACCGGTACTTTTTCATGCTCGGTGACTTTAGCCACCACAGTGATCACCATCGGAGCACGGAACGGCGATTTACCCGCTTTTTCGATCTCGGTATTATCGGCACCATCAGCTTTTGCTGCCTCGACCAGAATATCGGCTAATTTTTGCAGCCCTTCACCTTGCGATACGATAAAGCGCCATGGGGTTAAACCGGCATGATCCGGTGCTCTCAGCCCAGCCCGAAAGATATTATTTAACATATCACCCTGTGGAACCGGCTCCATCAGTTTTGGCAATGAACGTCGATTTAACAAAAGTGCTAGCGCATCCATGGTGACCTCAAATACAAATGATTATTATTGTTGTTATATCACAAAAATGATGACAAAAAACCATGAATATTATGAGGTTCAAAGCTTGCTTACTCGTGTCCAGCCTGTCCGCTCTTCAGCGTAACTACAGCTTTGCAGCCAACTCAACCGCTTCGCGGATCACCCGATTAGCATCCACCTCACCCGCGACCTCTGCACCGCCAATCACATGAACATTCACATTCATGGCCTTGAGCTCTTCAGATAGCTGCTCAACAGAACTCTGCCCCGCACACAGTACGATATTATCAACATCGAGAATGCGCGACTGGCCTTCAACGGTAATATGCAGCCCCTGCTCATCAATTTTGTCGTAGCTGACACCACCAAGCAGTTCAACACCACGTTTTTCCAGTACTCGCCGGTGGATCCAGCCCGTGGTTCTGCCCGGCCCTTTACCGACCTTGCCCGGTTTACGCTGCATCAGCCACACTTGGCGAGGGCTCATGTGCTGCTCAAAGGGACACAACCCACCTGCATGTTCAATCGTTTTATCAATTCCCCAGTCTTTGAGCCAGCTATCTAAATCATGATGGTCGGGTTCGGTTAGCATGGTAGAAACATCTACCCCGATCCCCCCTGCACCAATGACGGCAACCTTCTGGCCCAGCTGAACCTTATCACGGATCAGGGTCTGGTAATCGATCACCTTATCACTCTCGACACCCGGAATATTAGGCAGGCGCGGTTTCACCCCTGTGGCAACAATCACTTCGTCATAGCCTTTTAATTCATCCGCTTCGACCGCATGCCCCAGTGTCACGTTTACCCCGGTCTGTTCTAAACGGCGAGTGAAGTAGCGAATGGTTTCTTTAAATTCTTCTTTCCCTGGAATTCGCATCGCCAGATTAAACTGCCCCCCGACGTACTCATTCATATCAAACAAATCGACGTCAAAACCACGCTCAGCAGCCGCAGTCGAGAAGGCTAAACCGGCAGGCCCCGCACCAACCACCGCCACTTTTCGCTTATTGGCCACAGGGGTCAATACCAACTCTGTCTCATAGCATGCCTGCGGATTGACTAAGCAACTTGCACGTTTACCGGCAAACACCTGATCCAGACAAGCCTGATTACAGCCAATACAGGTATTGATATCATCCGCCCGATCTTGCTCAGCTTTGACCACAAAATTCGGATCCGCAAGAAATGGACGAGCCATCGAAATCATATCGGCCTGCTCAGACGATAAGATGTCTTCGGCCACTTGCGGGGTATTAATACGGTTAGTGGTAACTAATGGAATATTAACTTCGCTTTTCAGTTTTTCCGTTACCCAGGTAAAAGCGGCTCGTGGAACTTGTGTCGCAATGGTTGGTATGCGGGCTTCATGCCAGCCAATCCCGGTATTCAGGATAGTCACCCCCGCTTTTTCCAGTTCTTGCGCAAGTGTGACCACTTCTTCCAGGGTGCTACCCTGCTCAACCAGATCCAGCATAGACAAACGGAAGATGATGATGAAATCATGTCCGGTGCGCTTACGTACCGCTTCTACCAGCGCTATCGGGAAGCGAATACGGTTTTCATAGCTACCGCCCCATTCATCATAGCGATGATTGGAGCGCTTACAGATAAACTGGTTTATCAGGTATCCTTCAGACCCCATGAGTTCCACCCCGTCATAACCAGCTTCACGGGCAAGTTCTGCACTTTTTGCAAAGGCTTCGATCGTTTTATGGATCTGCCGAGAACTCATTGCACTGGGGGTAAATTTGGAGATTGGCGATCGAATCGCCGAAGCACTAACCGCAAAAGGATGCATTGCATAACGACCCGCGTGAAGAAGCTGCAATGCAATTTTGCCGCCCTCTTCATGAACCGCATCAGTGATCACCCGGTGGGCACGCGCTGCACGAGCAGAACTGAACTCCGCACTGAGCGGGTGCAACCGGCCACGAAAGTTAGGTGAAAAACCGCCAGTCACAATCAGCCCAACACCACCTCGGGCACGAGCGGCATAGAATGCCGACAATTTCTTAAAGCCGTCACGAGACTCTTCAAGGCCGGTGTGCATTGAGCCCATTAGAACTCGGTTCCGTAGCTGGGTGAAACCAAGATCTAAGGGCGCTAACAGATGAGGGTAAGATTTATCGTCCATGGCTTCCGTTCTTTTTTGGTTATGGTCTGACCAGTATATTGCACAACGGTAACTTTTTTCAAACATTTACCTACATTAATACAACATCTCACACTTTCAATCGGTTCTTCGGCTCCCAAATGGAAAAACAATGGATGGATTTGTTACTGAAATTCCATGTTGAGTAAGTTACGATAAGGAATAAGAATCATCATCAGGAACGTGCATGAAAGTGATATTCAAAGGCATTGGAAAAATATTCCAAGCTATCTGGAAACTGATCAGTTTCACCCGGCAATTTATTCTCAATCTTTTCTTCTTAATCATTGTCGGTACAATTATCGTTGTGCTAAGCCAGGATAGCCAAGAGCCTGAGTTACCTGAGGCTGCCGCATTGGTTCTGGATTTATCCGGCCCAATCGTTGAACAGCGCAGCTATATCAATCCAATCGATAGCATTGCCAGTAATGTTTTAGGTCAACAGCCTGTACAGGAAAATGTACTGTTCGACATTGTGGAGACAATACGGACGGCTGCCACTGACCCGCGTATTACCGGATTAGTGCTGAATCTGAAAGGCATGGCAGACACCAACCTGACCAAATTGCGTTATATTGCCAAAGCCATTAATCAGTTCAAAGATGCCGGAAAACCGGTTTATGCGTTTGGTGATAACTTCAGCCAGAGTCAATACTATCTCGCCAGCTACGCGGATAAGGTGTCCATGTCACCTGACGGCGGCGTGATGCTAACGGGCTATGGCAGCTACACCCTTTACTACAAAAGCCTGTTAGACAAACTCAATGTTAATACCCATGTATTTCGCGTGGGAACTTACAAGTCTTTTGTTGAACCTTATACCCGTGATGACATGTCATCCGCGGCTCGTGAAGCCAATACCGTCTGGTTAAATCAATTATGGTCAGCTTATACGGCAGATGTGGCACTCAACCGCAATATTGAAGCCGCTTCGTTAACCCCGGACCTCGATAGTTTTGTCGAGCAACTCACAGCCGTTAAAGGTGATTTTGCTCAGCTAACGCTTAATATGGGTTTAGTGGATGAACTCATCTCTCGCCCTCAGCTTCGTCAGAAAATGATTGATAAATTTGGCAGCGACGGTGACAGCAGCTTTAATCAAATCAGCTACTATGACTACCAGCCAACAATCGTCAAAATGGACTTGCCAAGTCCAAACCAGATCGCCGTTGTTGTTGCCAGTGGTGCCATCATTGACGGTACACAGCGCCAAGGTACCGTGGGTGGCGATTCAACCGCACACCTGCTGCGCGAGGCGCGTTTAAATGATGATGTCAAAGCGGTAATTCTACGTGTCGACAGCCCTGGCGGCAGTGCTTTTGCGTCCGAAGTGATCCGCAATGAAGTCGATGCGCTAAAGCTGGCAGGTAAACCTGTCGTCGTTTCCATGTCGAGCCTGGCTGCATCAGGCGGCTACTGGATTTCATCAAGTGCCGATAAGATCATCGCTCAGCCAACAACCATCACCGGTTCTATCGGTATTTTTGCTATCTTGACCACCTTTGAAAAAGGGCTGGAGAAAATGGGGATCTACAGTGACGGAGTTGGGACCACACCATTCTCTGGGGTGGGCGTTACTCGCGAATTACCCGAAGGTGTCGCCCAAGTCTTCCAGCTTGGTATCGAGCATGGCTATCAGCGCTTTATCAGCTTAGTCAGCCAATATCGGAATATGTCGCTTGAGCAAGCAGATGAAATCGCTCAGGGCCGGGTATGGACCGGTCACGATGCACTTAAATTAGGCCTGGTCGATCAGCTGGGGGATTTTGACGATGCCATTATCGCCGCAGCAGAGCTGGCGAAACTTGAGAGTTATGAAATGAACTGGATGGCAGAGCCCCTTAGCCCGGCAGAGCAATTTATCCAGGAATTCGTTGGTGAAGTGAGCGCCGACGTCGCCACTATGGTCGTGGGGCAGCTGCCTGGTGCGTTACAACCTGTCACCCAGCAAGTTGTAACCGATTTGTTCACATTGAATAACTTTAATGATCCAAAAGGGCAGTATGCCTTTTGCCTGAACTGCATCAATAATGAAAAGTGAGATCAGCCCGGCAATGCCGGGCTTTTTTTAACGAGCGTTAACCGTATAATGCGCCCACCAAACCAATAAGTCTGTGCCTAAATATGGAAAGAAAACACATTTACATTGCTTACACCGGCGGAACCATTGGTATGCAGAAATCAGACCATGGTTATGTTCCTGTTGCTGGTTTCATGGAAAACCAGCTGGAAAGCATGCCGGAATTCCATCGTGCAGAAATGCCCAAATTCACTATCCATGAGTACGAACCTCTTATCGACTCTTCGGATATGACGCCAGCGGATTGGCAACGCATTGCTGATGATATTAAAGCAAACTACGACAAGTATGACGGTTTCGTCATTTTACATGGTACGGACACCATGGCTTACACTGCTTCTGCTTTGTCGTTTATGTTTGAAAACCTTGATAAACCAGTGATTGTGACCGGCTCACAAATTCCACTGGCAGAACTGCGTTCAGACGGTCAAAGCAACCTGTTGAACTCACTTCACATTGCGGCAAATTACCCGATAAATGAAGTGACACTATTCTTCAACAACCAGTTGATCCGTGGAAACCGAAGCACTAAAGCTCATGCTGACGGCTTTGGCGCCTTCATTTCACCCAACCTGCCACCGCTGCTGGAAGCAGGTATCAACATCAAGCTGAACAATGTTGAATTAGACAAAAAGCCGGAAGGTAAATTTAAGGTACACACAATCACACCACAACCCATTGGGGTGATTACAATGTACCCGGGAATTTCACCAGAAGTGATCCGGAACACGTTAAAACAACCAGTTAATGCAATGATTTTATTGACTTTTGGCGTGGGTAACGCACCGCAAAATCCAGAGCTGCTTAAACAGCTAAAAGAAGCGACTGATCGCGGGGTTATCGTGATGAACCTGACGCAATGCCTGTCAGGCAGGGTGAATATGGGCGGTTACGCAACGGGCTGTGCACTGGCTGATGCGGGCGTTCTCAGTGGATATGATATGACACCTGAAGCCGCGTTGGCAAAATTACACTTCCTGTTAAGCCAGAATCTGCCACTGGAAACGCTTCGTAGTAAAATGCAGCAAGATCTGCGTGGTGAATTGACCCTCTGATCACACCGTCAGATAATATCTCCACATCATCATAAAAGAGCTGAATTTAATTCGGCTCTTTTTTTACGGCTACACTTATACCAATCATATAAATACCAATCACACTTCTATCTGTCACATCAAGAGCAAACGAATTAGTGTATTGGAATAAATACAGTTTTATCGGTCTGAACCAACCAGAGACACGCTTATGATTTTACACGGTGCACCTATCTCTCCATTTGTCAGAAAGATCATGCTGGCACTTGCCTATAAAGGGATGTCATATGATTTGCAGCCGCTTAACCCCTATTTAGAGAAAGAGTTGGCGCAAAAACGCCATCCTATGGGAAAAGTGCCGGTGTTGGAACACAATGGCCACAGCATTATGGACTCAACGGTCATCGCTCATTATCTGGATGATATCTGTCCGGTTCCCCCTCTTTACCCTGGCACGGCGGAGCATCGGGCCCAAATCCGCTGGTTGGAAGTATATGCGGATACCAGGCTAACGTCGCTGGTCAGCGGGGTGTTGTTTTATCAGAAGATCATGCGGGGTAAAATGCTGAATAAAAGCGTTGATGAGGATGCCATTGCTGAGTGCATGCACCATCACCTGCCTAAAGTACTGCAATACCTGGAAGAACAAATTCCAGAAAAAGGGTATGTTACCGACCATTTTTCCATGGCGGAAATCAGCCTGTGGAGCATTCTTCGAAATGGCTGGATGGCAGGGCTAAGGCTGGCTCCTCATTACCCCAAACTGCATGCCTATATCACAGCAATAGAGCAAGAACCGTGGATCGCTAATTTAATCAGCGAAGAAGATCATGAACTCAGCAGTTTTTATTGCGAACCCATGATCTTTAATAGCTATCATCTTTAATCGCTATCCGCTTTTATCATTATGGTTTTTACTAACAACTAGACGTAACTACATGTCACCATGACCAAAACGGGCGATATCATCCTGAGTGGCGCTTTCGCCCCCAAATTCACGCTTTAGATCCGCTTTAGACTTAAATTTAATTTCACCACCGACCTCGACGGACATATGTTCAGCATTCGTGTTATGACGAGATTGGTATAGCATCACCGCTTGAAGCGCCGAATCTCTTTGCTCTGCCGTTAAAGGGGTACCATCAGGCCACCGACCGATTTCCACTGCCGTTAAGATTCGCTGGTAAACATCAGGCGTCATTGCGGCTAATAATTGTTTTACATCCATTCACAAGCTCCATTGCACACTAAAAAGGCACTGAACTCCGCACCCTGAGGGAGTTTGGGCATACAGTCAAGTGAGAGCAGCAATTTTGCTTTCGGGATCACAGAGCCGTCAGTGATACCCTGGCAGATTACTGAGACCTCTATTCACAAAAAGTTAAAATTATCGCTGTCTTACGTTTTTTTTATTGAGTTCGTATAATATAAAAACCGAACTTTTCCCTACTAACCCGATGAGTTGTCAATATTATATGCGTATTACTAACCGAAACCTTGGTTACTTAAAGCCTGGTCACCTAAAGCTTGGCCTGGTTGCGCTTTGTATTTCCCTGCTCAGCGGCTGTTATGAACGCCACCGCACCACAGACAGTCTGTGTGAAGCTTACCCCTCACTCTGTGCTGAACTGAATGTCAATGATGGCCAGTGCCGGATCCAGCGTTCCAACCTGATATGGCAACGTTATGATGTTTTGAAAAGTCCCACTGACGCAGAAAAATTCAAAGAATTAAAACTCACCTATAACTATCAGGTCTGTCTGGAGTATGCCGCACGCATAGAGCCGACAGAATTGAAAGAACGCAAATCGCGTCGCATGAGTGCACTGCTCCATAGCTACGATTCTATTCGGCGTCTGAATCAGGAGTTGGCCAGTTCTGAAGATCCAAATATCATCTACTATCGCTGGAGCCAGGGCGATAAAAAAGCACTTCGTCAGTTTTTGCTGCTCGAAGGCAGCGCTAAGCTCGAAACCCCGGAACTTCAACTCGCGCTGGCCACCTACTACACTGACAAAGATAAAGAGAAGACATTAGAAATACTGTCTCATGCACTTGAGCTATACGAAGAGGACCAGCCGATAAAGCCGGAAATTATTCTGAGCCTTGCGACAATATCGCATCAGCAGGGTCTGGCACACCATGCTTATATATGGGCAATAGTAGGTGGCGACTTCGATATGCCCGTCGTCAGGCCTGACAGGCTTGCTGGGTTCTATCCTATGGAAGATGCCGAACGCGAAGCGTTGAATGCACAAGCTAAGAAAATCACAAAAGCACTCAAGAACGGTGATTTTACGGCTGATATGGTGAAATAAAACCACAAAAATAAATCACTCTTATTATCTGTATTACCAGATCAATATTTTATGACTGCATATTATTCTGGCGACGGTATGAGACTGAAAAGGTCACTTTCTCCTTTTTAGTCTCAGCCAGAAAATTATTCGTCAGCCTTAAACATAAGAGAAACTGAATTTATACAATATCTTTCGCCGGTTGTTTTTGGCCCGTCCGGAAAAACATGCCCCAGGTGACTATCACAATTTGCACAGCGAATTTCAATGCGATGCATGCCATGGCTATTATCGTCAATATACCTGATAGCCTTATCGTTCAATGGCGCATCAAAACTGGGCCAGCCACAGCCTGAGTCATACTTGTTGTCGGAAAGAAATAAGGGCTGTTCACAACAAGTACAGCGATAAATCCCAGTATCTCGGTTATGAAGTAAGGTGCCAGAGAACGGCGCTTCTGTCCCCTGTTCACGACAAATTTTATACTGTTCTTCTGTTAATTTTTTTCGCCAATAAGCATCTGTTTTGTCTGTCATTTTAGATCCTGCTTTCATTCCTTTCTGTTCAACTTGGCATTTAAGGTTGCCAATTATCACAACTGTAGCACATACTTTCTGCTTTAAAGATTTGTTTACTTACCTAATTCAGTTTTTCTGTTTTGGGTATCCATATTAAAAGTTAACAACTACTTTTGCGGGGAATTGAACAAATCACGTTCAAATTACCGTCGTTGTAGAAGGAATGTAAAAAAAATCCGAACATTTTTTTGACCTTAAGCAATTTAAGTTCGTTTTTTGCTTGCAGGGTCACTAAGTATTCTGTAATTTTACTACCAGTTATCTTTCATTAGAAATTAAGTTGTGGAGCAACTGTAATGACTATCAAAGTAGGTATTAACGGTTTTGGCCGTATTGGACGTTTTGTTTTCCGTGCATCTGTAGAGCGTAACGACATCGAAGTTGTTGGTATCAACGACCTTATCGACGTTGAATACATGGCTTACATGCTAAAATACGATTCAACTCACGGTCGTTTCAACGGTACTGTTGAAGTTGAAGGCGGTAACCTGATCGTTAACGGTAAAACAGTTCGCGTAACTGCAGAACGCAACCCAGAAGACCTTAAGTGGGACGAAATTGGTGTTGACGTTGTTGCTGAAGCAACTGGTATCTTCCTAACAGACGAGACTGCACGTAAGCACATCACTGCTGGTGCTAAGAAAGTTGTTCTTACTGGTCCATCTAAAGACGCAACTCCAATGTTCGTTATGGGTGTTAACCACGAGACTTACGCAGGTCAAGACATCGTTTCTAACGCTTCTTGTACTACTAACTGCCTAGCGCCAATCGCTAAAGTTCTTAACGACAAGTGGGGCATCGAATCTGGTCTTATGACTACTGTTCACGCTACTACTGCAACTCAGAAGACTGTAGATGGTCCTTCTGCTAAAGACTGGCGTGGTGGTCGTGGTGCTTCTCAGAACATCATCCCATCATCAACTGGTGCTGCTAAAGCAGTAGGCGTTGTTCTTCCTGAACTAAACGGCAAACTAACTGGTATGGCTTTCCGCGTACCAACTGCTAACGTTTCTGTTGTTGACCTAACAGTTAACCTTAAAGAAGCTGCTTCATACGCAGAAATCTGTGCTGCTATGAAAGCTGCATCAGAAGGCGAAATGGCTGGCGTTCTTGGTTACACTGAAGATGCAGTTGTTTCTCAAGACTTCATCGGTGAAGTTCAGACTTCAGTATTCGATGCAACAGCTGGTGTAGCGCTGACTGACAAATTCGTTAAAGTTGTATCTTGGTACGACAACGAAATCGGTTACTCAAACAAGGTTCTTGACCTTGTAGCTCACATCTCTAAGTAATTGCTACTTAGTTGAGTGATAAAAGGCGGCTGATAGCCGCCTTTTTTGTGTCTGATTTTCAAGAAACTAAAATAACGTCGATCTCAACGACCAAAGCCACCTTCTATACTCTTCACAAATTTAACAAATTTACTTTCATAAACCTTAATACTTTTAAACACAAAATAAGTTTCTATCCCACTGCTTATCACTGCCGCTTTCTGAGATAATTACTGGAATAGATATTAAAATTAAGGAAGAATTGATGGATTTTAGTAAGCTTCATACGATTAATGTACTTTCAGATGCCGTAACTATCTGTCAATTTCAAGACGTGAAAATAGTTCGCATTATCCACCAAGCAGCAGAGGCTGGCATCTCTCTGCACGGCGGCCACCTCGTATGGTATAAACCTGCGGGCGAACAAGACGTGATCTGGCTCAGTGAAAAAGCCGAATTTGACACACAAAAGGCTATTCGTGGTGGCATTCCGATCTGCTGGCCATGGTTTGGCAAAGCAGGTAGTCCATCTCATGGATTTGCCCGTAACAGCCAATGGACACTCCACGAGCATCGTGAAAGTGAAAAAGGAGTCATTGTCGCTCTCACTCTGGAAGACAGTGAAGAAACACGTGACATCTGGCCGCACAAATTTCATAACCAGATTACGTTTGAGTTTGGCCACGAGCTAAAAGTTCACCTGACGTCGACCAACACTGACAGCCATGAATGGGCTTATAGCGGTGCCCTGCACTCTTACTTTAATATTAGCGATATCAACACTGTGTCTATCACAGGCATGGGTGATAAATATCTCGATAGCGTTCAGGGTAATATTGCGTGCGAAGGGGGTGAAAGACTGGCCATCAGCCAGGAAGTTGATCGCGTTTACACTGAACCGAAAAATCCGATTACGATCGCAGACCCACATAATCAGCGTCAGATCCATATCGCCAATCAGGGCCACAACGCCGCGGTGATCTGGAACCCGTGGCAGGCACTTTCCGTCAGCATGGCTGATATGGCCGATAACAGCTATGAAACCATGGTTTGCGTTGAATCAACCATACATGGTGAGGGAGTTACACTGGCTCCCGGCGAGTCTCATACCCTGAGTACTATCGTGTCTGTCAGCACGTTATAACATTGTTAATGTCTGCAAAAGTGCCGCAGGGTCCTGCGGCACTTCCTCATACCCATCCCCAAATAAAGGCAGGTGGTATGGACACGCCATCTTGACGCCATTTGGGTATACTATGCCAGCATGTGCGAATTCGCTTCAATGAGTACCCAGCCATTGCCATCGGGATCGGCAAACGTTGCAAATCGCCCCCCCATTAAGGTGACTATTTCTGATAATGTCACCCCCCGATCCGTTAATTCGCTATGGGTAGAATAAATATCATCGGTTTGTACCACCAGCCCCTGAACAGATCCCGCGGTCATACCCGCAAAAGGGATAACTAAACTAATCGTCGTTTCCGCCCCTTTCGGTGCCAGCTGAATCCACCGTCTTTGGTTGGCTACACAATGATCACGAATGAGTTCAAAGCCCAATGCATCACGGTAAAACAACAATGCCTGACTCTGATCGGACACAGGGATCGAGACAGTATCAACGCGTGAAATACCCATAAACCAAGCTCCCTCCTCGACTGCTTTTCCCGCGATTACTGATCAAGCTTAAATCAGAGCGATTGATTTCGCTTACAAATAACACCTATTGCTTGGCCTTTTCGCCTCGATTCTCTGAATTAATAAACCCCCCTCACTTCCGGTTCAAGCCGGAAGTGAATAACTAAACGAATCATGGTGGCAAAACTCAAGGCGGTCAAAAAAAGACCAATCCCTCTATGAATTCGGACTGCTTCATGGCAATAATCAGGTTAGTGCTGATCAATTTCAGTTATCAATGCTGCTGGTGAAAGATTATTCGGTCATAACGACTTATTCTAATTTCAACGATCAAACTCGCATCTTTTCCAAAACAATTACCAACATTTTTTTAACTAACTCCCTTGCACAGCCCATTTTTTAGGAGGATAGTAAGACTGTGTTTAAAAAAACACCACATTCATAAGACCAGCGCAAAAAGGAAATTTATTTATAAACCAACAACTCAGTGAACCAAATTGATCAGTTACGTCTAGTCTTAATATGTGAGGGATGTGAAAGTAATTCTTATTCATCCTTTCTAATTGATCAAAGAATGATTCAGGGGGCATACCATGAGTATTTTTGACCACTATCGTCAACGCTATGAAGAAGCCAAGGATGAAGAGCTTTCGTTGCAAGAATTCCTTGAAATTTGTCGTAATGACCGCAGTGCTTACGTCAATGCAGCAGAACGTTTGCTAATGGCAATCGGCGAACCCGAAATGATCGACACCGCTCAGGATCCGCGTTTGAGCCGGCTTTTTTCTAACCGTGTCATCTCTCGTTATAAAACGTTCGAAGATTTCTACGGCATGGAAGATGCTATTGAGCAAATCGTATCTTATCTGAAACATGCAGCACAGGGGCTCGAAGAACGTAAGCAAATCCTGTACTTGCTTGGCCCTGTCGGCGGCGGTAAATCTTCCCTGGCTGAGAAACTAAAAAGCCTGATGCAGAAAGTGCCCATTTATATCCTGACGGCCAATGGTGAACGCAGCCCAGTTAACGATCACCCATTCTGCCTGTTTGATAAAAATGAAGATGGTGAAATCCTCAATAAAGAATATGGCATCCCTGATCGCTACCTGAATTCCATCGTCTCACCCTGGGCCGCTAAACGCTTGCACGAGTTTGGCGGTGATATTAGCAAGTTCAGGGTCGTCAAAGTGCGCCCCTCTATCCTTGACCAAGTCGGTATCGCCAAAACAGAACCCGGAGATGAAAATAACCAGGATATTTCATCACTGGTGGGTAAAGTTGATATTCGTCAGCTGGAACATTTTGCCCAGGATGATCCGGACGCATACAGCTATTCCGGCGCGCTATGTAAAGCCAACCAGGGTATGATGGAATTTGTCGAGATGTTTAAAGCACCATTAAAAGTGCTTCATCCTCTGTTAACGGCAACTCAGGAAGGTAACTACAACGGTACTGAAGGTCTGTCTGCCCTGCCGTTTGAAGGTATTATTCTGGCTCACTCCAACGAATCTGAATGGCTCACCTTCCGCAATAACAAGAACAATGAGGCATTCCTGGATCGGGTGTACATCGTCAAGGTACCTTATTGCTTACGTGTCTCGGAAGAAATTAAAATATACGAAAAACTGTTGCAGAACAGTGAACTGTCAGCGGCACCATGCTCACCAAGCACCTTGGAAATTCTGGCCCGCTTCACCACGCTTTCGCGCCTGAAAGAGCCTGAAAACTCAAGCTTGTACTCGAAAATGCGTGTTTATGATGGTGAAACGCTGAAAGATACCGATCCGAAAGCGAAATCGTACCAGGAATACCGTGACTATGCCGGTGTTGATGAAGGCATGAACGGTCTGTCGACGCGCTTTGCCTTTAAGATCCTTTCCCGTGTATTCAATTTCGATCACTCTGAAGTTGCAGCAAACCCTGTGCACCTGTTCTATGTACTTGAACAGCAAATTGAACGAGAGCAGTTCCCGCAAGATCAGGCTGAGAAATACCTCGAATTCCTGAAAGGTTACCTCATTCCTAAATACGTCGAATTCATTGGTAAAGAGATCCAGACAGCATATCTCGAGTCTTACTCTGAATACGGCCAGAATATCTTCGACCGTTATGTCAGCTATGCGGACTTCTGGATTCAGGATCAGGAATTCCGTGACCCTGAAACCGGTCAGCTGTTTGACCGTTCAGCATTGAATAACGAGCTGGAAAAAATCGAGAAGCCTGCCGGTATCAGTAATCCGAAGGATTTCCGAAACGAGATTGTTAACTTCGTGCTACGTGCCCGAGCAAACAATGCCGGAAAGAATCCGAACTGGACCAGTTATGAAAAACTGCGCACTGTTATCGAAAAGAAAATGTTCTCGAATACCGAAGAGCTGCTTCCTGTCATTTCATTCAATGCCAAAACATCGACTGATGAGCAGAAGAAACATGATGATTTCGTCTCTCGCATGATGGAAAAAGGCTACACCCGCAAGCAAGTGCGTCTGTTATCTGAATGGTACCTGCGCGTACGTAAGTCTTCATAACATTAAGTATGAAGGCGCGGTGGAATAAATATACAGGGGGGAGAGCTTATGGCGAATTTTATAGACCGCAGGCTCAATGGTAAAAATAAAAGCACGGTGAACCGTCAGCGCTTTTTGCGCCGCCACAAACAGCAAATTAAAGAATCCATTGCTGATGCGGTCAACAAGCGCTCCATCACCGATGTTGAGAGCGGGGAAGATATTACCATCCCTTCTCGTGATATCAGAGAGCCCAGCTTTCACCAAGGCCAAGGTGGACAACGTGAAGTTGTCCATCCCGGCAACGACCAATTCAGTCCCGGAGATCGCATTGAACGCCCACCAGGAGGAGCAGGTTCAGGCGGTGCCGGTGAAGGTCAAGCCAGCCAAGATGGTGAAGGTCAGGACGATTTTGTATTTCAGATTTCCAAAGATGAATATCTTGATTTGTTATTTGAAGATCTCGAATTACCAAACCTTGAGAAGAACCAACTAAATAAAATAGTGGAATGGAAAACCTTCCGCTCCGGGTACAAGTCATCTGGCGTACCGTCCAATATTGCAATTATAAAATCGCTGCAAAATTCATTGGCACGCCGGACGGCTATGACGGCTGCAAAACGGCGCCAGCTTCGGGAGTTTGAGCAAGCTTTAGAGTTGCTGCAAAACACCGAACCCGCACAACCGTTCGAGGAAGAAAAAGTTAAGCTGAATATCCAGGACCTGCGGCAAAAAATCAGCAGTGTGCCGTTTATCGATACGTTTGACTTGCGCTACAAAAATTATGAACGTCGACCTCAACCCACCAGCCAGGCGGTGATGTTCTGCCTGATGGATGTATCAGGCTCGATGGATCAGGCGACTAAAGATATAGCCAAACGCTTTTACATTCTGCTGTATCTGTTCTTAAACCGAACGTACAAAAATGTCGATGTGGTGTTTATTCGCCACCATACTCAGGCAAAAGAAGTGGATGAACATGAGTTTTTCTATTCACAGGAAACGGGGGGAACCATAGTGTCAAGTGCGCTTCGACTGATGGATGAGATCATCAAGAAACGCTACTCTCCTGCAGAATGGAACATTTATGCTGCACAAGCATCAGATGGCGATAACTGGGCTGACGATTCCCCGGGATGTCGCGAACTGCTAAACAAGCATATTCTGCCGGTTACCCGCTACTACTCGTACATTGAAATTACACGGCGGGCACACCAGACACTGTGGCGAGAATATGAAGCACTGCAGACAAGCCATGCCAACTTTGCCATGCAGAACATAAGGACTGTGGATGACATCTTCCCTGTGTTCCGGGATCTATTCAAGAAGCAAGTCAGCTAGCGGCAGCTTAGCTTTGCCTGACGCGTAGTCTTAGATGTCAATAAGCCTTAGGGGGAGTGTGTTATATGGTTACAAAGACAAAAACACTCAGTGATGGTCCTGATTGGACATTTGACCTGCTTGAGCAATATCACCGGGAAATTATCCGCGTTGCCAAGCACTATAGGCTGGATGCCTATCCAAATCAGATTGAGATCATCACCGCAGAGCAAATGATGGATGCGTACTCAAGCATCGGTATGCCAATCAATTACCATCACTGGTCATTTGGTAAACGCTTTATTGAAACAGAACGTGGCTACAAGCATGGTCAGATGGGGCTCGCTTATGAAATAGTCATTAACTCCAACCCATGTATCGCTTATTTAATGGAAGAAAATACCATTACAATGCAGGCGCTGGTCATGGCGCATGCTTGCTATGGTCACAACTCCTTCTTTAAAGGCAATTATTTATTCAAAACGTGGACTGATGCCAGCTCAATCATTGACTACTTATTATTTGCCCGGAAGTACATCACCGAATGTGAGGAAAAGCACGGCGTGGAAAACGTCGAAAGACTGCTCGACTCTTGTCATGCCTTGATGAACTACGGCGTCGACCGCTATAAACGTCCACAAAAAATCTCATTAGTGGAAGAAACTGCACGCCAAAAAGCACGTGAAGACTATCTGCAAACTCAGGTTAATGCGCTGTGGCGTACCATTCCCAGCCAGGAAGAGAAACAAAGTCAGTCAGAGGAAATACGTTTCCCCTCAGAGCCACAAGAAAATATTCTCTATTTCTTCGAAAAGCATGCACCTTTGCTGGAGCCCTGGCAGCGCGAGATCATACGTATTGTACGTAAAATCAGCCAATACTTTTACCCACAGAAGCAAACCCAGGTAATGAATGAAGGCTGGGCTACCTTCTGGCACTACACCATTCTCAACCACCTGTATGACGAAGGCTTAGTGACCGATCGTTTCATTATGGAATTTCTTCACAGTCATACCAATGTGGTGGCACAGCCTGAATACAACAGTCCTCATTACAGTGGTATTAACCCGTATGCTCTCGGGTTTGCCATGTTCCAGGATATTCGTCGGATCTGTGAAACCCCCACCGAAGAGGACAAACAGTGGTTTCCTAATATTGCCGGAAAGGATTGGTTAGAAACGGTTCACTTTGCGATGGAAAACTTCAAAGATGAAAGTTTTATCAGTCAGTTTTTATCACCTAAAGTGATACGGGACTTCAAGCTCTTTGCGGTGAATGATGATGATCGGCATAACTACGTCGAAGTAGATGCTATTCATAACGATGAAGGGTATCAGGCCATTCGCGAGAAGCTCTCTTCCCAATATAACCTCAGTAATCACGAACCGAATATTCAGGTCTGGAATGTGGCTTTGAAAGGTGACCGCTCGCTGACCCTGAGGTACATACCACATAATCGCGTGCCACTGGCTGACAGCTACCATGAGGTGATCAAACACTTGCATCGGATATGGGGGTTTGACGTCACGCTAGAAGAAGAGATGCCTGATGGCAGAACCCAAATTCTAGCAACCTGCCCGAAACGTAACCAATACAATACGGAAATATAAGGTTGAGAATTGAGAATTATGACAACAAAATGGAGAGGCAATGCCTCTCCATTTCTATCTGTTTATTAGGGCTTCAATTCTATGAATCGCTTTGACTCGACTCTAGTATCTAGAAATTCGTATCGAGATACTCGCCCCTAATACATCATTGTTCTTCTTCGTACAAATAACGCGCAATATCAACGCGATTACTGTACCAAATCGCACCACTGTCGCGGCCATACTTCTTAATACGATCAGCGACAAGTTCCGGCTGATTATTATCACAGTATGATTTTATATCGCGGTAGAAATCCAGTGCTAACTGGCAAGCTTCTGAACTCATGAAGTAGTAACCACCAACACGGGTATAGATCTTACGCAGACCATTAATGGTTAGCACATATAAGGTATTACCCGACTTTCCGGCCATGCCCTGGAACATCTGGTAGTCAAAGTAATTAAAAGCACGCGCCCTGCAAATTGCTTCACACAATTCAGGTTGATCTTTCGCGTACTTATCATTGATTTTTTTTACTTCTTGCATCAGCTCGATTTTTTCATTTCGGCTTTCGATAAAGTCGATGAAGCTATCAGCCTCGAGAAGTTTTTCACAAGAATCAATAACATAATCAAGTAGCTTACTGGATTCCTCGCTATTACCTTTGATCGCATAGCGCATGTAAACACTACTGATATCGGTACGAGCAGACAGCAGATCTTCAAGAACGCTCTGAACATCCTGACCGTCCAGGGTGATCAAAGTATCAAGAATACTCAGACCTGAGGTCTCCATGTAATTATTTACCCGGGTAGGCTTACCATGCTGAATGGTCAGCCAGCCATCACGTGCCAAGCGCTGCAACACCTCTCGCAATGTGGTACGAGTTACGCCAATCAGTTCTGATAATTCACGTTCAGCAGGAAGAATAGAGCCCTGAGGGAAGTGACCATTCCAGATACTTTCAATGATGTACTTCTCAGCAAATGTTGCTGGGCTATCAGCCTTTATAACCATCTAATTACTTTTCCAATTTGCTTCTTGCTTATATTTTATGAACTCATCATACCACCAGTTCTGCAATAGACGAAACCGCGGTGAAAAATGATCCATATATTGAATTCAAGTTAGGCTGCTAAGTTTGATATTGCGCAACATTTGCTTACAATTTTAACGGTAAATTGCACTACTGGTATTCTGGCACATCATAACTCCCGTTTTGAGATGAAATGTTACTAAAACTAACATTTCATATCTCACGACTTGACTGAGCCAGATCTAACTGTACAGTTAGCACCAAATAAATACTGGGAGCTAAACGGAAGCTGCTACCTGCTTTAAGTTAAACACCATCCTGCCCGTATCTGTTACCCGGTTATGGTTTTTAGCTTAAACGTTCATGAAGGACTCGTTAACCAATACCGCAATTATATGGTTACCCCGATCTCAGACTGTAAAGGCATGACAGCACACAGCTCATACATTAATTTACGCATTACAAGAGATCCAAAGCATGGCTATTTCGTTAGGGAACGCCTTTATAAAGAACTTTTTAGGTAAGGCACCTGATTGGTACAAAATTGCAATCATTGCATTTCTAATTATCAACCCTGTTGTTTTTTTCCTCATCGACCCTTTTGTTGCGGGTTGGTTATTAGTGATAGAATTTATCTTCACTCTGGCCATGGCATTAAAGTGCTACCCATTACAACCCGGTGGTCTGCTGGCGATTGAAGCTGTCGCTATCGGTATGACCAGCCCAGCTCAGGTTAAACATGAGCTGGTTGCAAACATCGAAGTAATACTACTGCTGATCTTTATGGTCGCGGGTATTTACTTTATGAAGCAGTTGCTGCTTTTTATCTTTACCAAAATTCTTATTGGTATTCACTCAAAAACCCTGTTGTCGCTTTCCTTTGTGGTAATGGCTGCTTTTTTGTCGGCTTTTCTTGATGCGCTGACGGTTATTGCTGTTGTAATTAGTGTGACCATTGGTTTCTATAGCATCTACCACAAGGTCGCATCGGGGCAAGAGCCTCATTCAGCCCACGACCACACAACCGATTTACATATTCGCGAAGTGAGCCGTAACGACCTTGAGAACTACCGCTCATTCCTGCGCAGCCTGCTGATGCATGCGGGTATTGGTACTGCGTTGGGTGGGGTTATGACCATGGTCGGTGAACCTCAGAACCTGATCATTGCCGATCAGGCGGGCTGGATGTTTGGTGAATTCATTATCCGCATGGCCCCCGTCACTGTCCCTGTTTTCATCTGCGGTCTACTTACTTGCGTGCTTGTCGAAAAATTCCAGATTTGCGGCTACGGTACTCGCCTGCCGGAAAATGTCCGTAAGATCCTGGTTGACTTTGACAACGAAGAGCGCAGAAACCGTACCAACATTGACTACGCTAAGCTGACTGTTCAGGCGTTAATTGCGGTATGGCTCATCATAGGATTAGCATTGCACTTAGCCGCGGTCGGCCTGATCGG
This sequence comes from Photobacterium sp., assembly GCF_033720175.1. GTDB lineage: Bacteria > Pseudomonadota > Gammaproteobacteria > Enterobacterales > Vibrionaceae > Photobacterium. Next base: position 99,242 of record NZ_JAWWDA010000014.1, on the reverse strand, counting down.
TCTGACGGTCATTATTTTCGCCACCTCTTTTACCGGTATCACCGAAGAGCATGCATTAGGCAAAGCGTTTGAAGAAGCGCTGCCATTCACCGCATTACTCGCGGTCTTCTTCTCGATTGTCGCGGTTATTATCGACCAACACCTATTTGCGCCGATTATCAATATGGTGCTGAGTCTGGAAGGCAGCGCTCAGATGACGATGTTCTATATTGCCAACGGCCTGCTGTCGATGGTGTCAGATAACGTCTTCGTCGGTACGGTTTATATCAACGAAGTGAAAACCGCGCTGGTTAACGGTGTGATCACCCGTGACCAGTTCGATATGCTGGCCGTCGCGATTAACACCGGTACCAACCTGCCGTCAGTGGCGACCCCGAACGGTCAGGCGGCCTTCCTCTTCGCGTTGACCTCCGCTTTGGCTCCGTTAATCCGTCTGTCGTATGGCCGCATGGTGTATATGGCACTGCCTTATACCATTGTTCTGGCACTGGTTGGTCTCGCGGGTATCGAGTTTATGCTGGCACCTATGACCGCATGGTTCTACGACATGGGCTGGCTAGCTCATCATACAGCAGAAGCCGTGTCGGCTATCGCACCTGCTGCTGGACATTAATTGAATCTTTCGCGAAGATAAGAGTCATATATAATACTTCAAAGCCCTGATAAGTCAGGGCTTTGCTTTATTCCAGTTAGCTTAGAGATCATCCTATGCAATTTCTGAATACATTTTCAAAAAATCGGACATCATGGCTGTTACTGCTGCTGTTCATTATCTTCTTTGAAGCTTGTGCCCTGTTCTTCCAGCACGCAATGAAACTTGGACCTTGTGTGATGTGTATTTATGAACGCGTTGCGATGATGGGCATGGGTTTTGCGGCTATTGTCGGTCTTATTGCACCACAGAATGCGATATTTCGCTGGGCAGGGCTGGCTGGCTGGGGCTACAGCGCATTCATCGGATTACAACTAGCCCGTCAGCATGTCGATTATCAGTTCAACCCGTCCCCTTTCGCGACGTGTGATCTGTTTGTTCAGTTTCCGAGCTGGGCACCGCTCAACCAATGGGCTCCATGGATGTTCGAAGCCTATGGCGATTGCAGTGAAGTGGTGTGGAGTTTCCTCGGCCAGTCGATGCCACAGTGGTTAGTGGTGATTTTTGCCGCGAATCTAATCGCACTTGCGTTGATTGTTATTGCGCAGTTTTTTGATAAAAAAGATTAAACTTACTAGTGGCGAGAAAAGAGATCTCGCCTCTATCTCTCGCGCCTTTTACCTAGTCACTCCCCCCTTGAGTGAGCGCCTCGACAATCGGGTAATCCGCCGGACACAGCTCGTACTGCGCTATCGACACTTTATCAACCCAGATTGCATCCTGATGGCTATGAAGCTGCAGCTCGCCAGATTGCCAATGACTGATATAGCCTTTAAGGTGAATGATCTTATCACCATAATCAAAAAGACTATCAGCCAACCACTTTCCGGTGGTTGTCTGTATCGCCAGCTCTTCTGACAGCTCACGCTCTAATGCTTGTTCCGGTGTTTCGCCCGCTTCCACTTTGCCACCGGGAAACTCCCACAGACCGCCTTGGCTTGCATGCTCAAAGCGTTGGGCAAGCAGATAATGGTCCTCTTTTTCAATCACACCCGCGACGACAATAATGACGGGTTTGTCCTGGTGGCGAACGGTACGTACTGTCGCAGAATGCTCAGACATTACTTGCCACAGCAGTGTTTGAATTTTTTGCCGCTGTCACACAGGCAAGGATCATTACGGCTCATCTCTTTATAAGGATTTACCGCCTGCGCTGCTGCGCCTTGCTGAAATTCATCTGCCGCCATCACGACTTCAGTGAGCATCAACGGTAATTGAGAATACAAATCGGACAGTGCCGGCATGCCTGTCACACCAGCCTCTTTCATTTGAGCCCGCGTTTCTTCTTCATCCAGCAACAACATCAACGTCGTAATTAATGCTGACAGCATACGCATGGTACCGTCAGACATCGTCTGCTCAGCCCAATTAGGCTCAATGGTCGGCCAGACAGCCATAAACCCTTCGGCAAAATGACTCAATGCCTCCGTCACGCCTTGTTCCGCATCCCATTCCAGCGCTGTTGGCAGTTCGAACTCACCGGCTTTGATGTAGCAGTACTGCTGTTCAAAATGACCTAATACAGCCTTTTTCTGCTCTGCCGTCACCGCTCTTTGCTCATCTTCAACCACACCACCGTTGATTAACGCCGGCAACCATGTCTCTGGCTCCAGAGGTTTAGGATTCGCATTGGCTGCCAGTAAAGCGCCTTCAATAAACGCTGCAGGCATTCCTTCCCAGTCCGCTGGTAGTGTCATTAAATCTGTCATTTTCTTTTCCGGTTTTCGAACAATTCTGAAGATGGAACGATTATATACCAACTCACCTGACAATATACGTTGCAAAAAATATCGACGGGATCATGTTGTCTTCAACTCAACAACACTCTTCAATGTTTTTTGTTGAAGTTTGATAGCGATACAGGCCAAACTGATGATTGCCACCAAATAGAACGATTAAACTAAACGCATTTATATATGCCGCTATGAGGAATAACGTTGATGAGTCAGGTAAAAGCAAGTGCGATTATTGCCGGAGCCAGCGGTTTAGTCGGAGATGAGCTGCTTCATCTGCTGCTCGCACATGACCACTTTCAGAGAGTCTATTCCCTTTCTCGCCGCGAGCTTCCTTTTCACAGCAAAAAGTTAGTACAAATTATTCATCCTGAGCTGCGGATTACTGCTTGGGATGAAAGCGATATTACCCCGACCTATGGCTTTATCTGCCTGGGAACAACAAAGAAACAGGCCGGGAGTAACGCCGCCCTTGAAGCCGTTGATTTTCAGCTGGTCAAAGACGTTGCCACGACCATGCAATTACTTGGAGTGACCAACTTGGTGGTGATCTCCAGCTTGTTTGCGCACCCATGGTCACCCTCTCATTATTTACGCAGCAAAGGGAAAATGGAAAAAGCGCTCAGCAAACTGGGGTTTTCCCGCTGTACCTTTGTTCGTCCCGGGCCATTGAAAGGAGAGCGATCGAAACCAAGGCACGGTGAGATCATCAGCCAGCGTATTTTTGCGCTAATTAAACCGCTGCTAGTCGGTCCGCTGGCCCACCTCAATCCCATCCCGGCAGAAGATGTTGCTCGCAGCATGCTGGCACTGAGCCTTGAGCACAAGCGCGTTGATAATCACAGCGTGAGAATTGTTGCAGGTAAATCGATACAGCCACACACCCACCACTCATCTTAAATGCCTGCCCTTCTCATGATCAGGTGACAAAACCTCGATTCCGAACTAAAATCTTGCACCCTTTATCCATTCGCTTAACGATGGCCAAATGGTAATGTGAATGGATATTAAACGTTGAGAGGTGTTATGCGAGTCATATTGGGTCCGATGGAAGGCGTGTTGGACCATTTAATGCGAGAGATGCTAACCGATATTAATGACTATGATCTGTGCGTGACTGAATTCATCCGCATCATAGATCGTCTGTTACCGAATAGTGTTTTCTATCGCTTGTGCCCAGAACTGCACAATGGCGGCAAAACAGCTGCCGGCACCCCCGTTCGCGTCCAGCTATTGGGACAAGAACCTCAATGGATGGCTGAAAATGCCTATCGTGCGATTACCTTAGGCTCTGCTGGCATTGATATTAACTTTGGCTGCCCGGCAAAATCGGTTAACAAAAGTCGTGGCGGGGCCGTATTGCTCAAAGATCCAGAGTCGATCTATCAGATAGTCAAAGCAGTGCGCGGTGCTGTTCATCCGACAAAACCGCTCACCGCCAAGGTACGCTTAGGCTGGGATGATCCCAACCATTGTTTTGAGATAGCCGATGCCGTCGCGCAGGCAGGGGCCGACGAAATCGTTATTCATGCCCGTACCAAGGTTGATGGCTATAAAGCCGATGCCATTAAGTGGGATTACATTCGCCAGACCAAAGAAAAAATCACCATTCCGATCATCGCTAATGGTGAAGTCTGGAATTACCAAAATGGTCAAGCCTGCCTGCAAGCCACCAATACAGACTCCCTGATGGTCTGTCGTGGTGCCCTCAATCTGCCTAATCTGTGTAACGTGGTGAAACGCAACGAAGACCATATGACATGGAGTGAAGTGCTCGAGTTACTACTTCGCTACTCTCAATTTGAAATTAAAGGCGATAAGGGGCTTTACTACCCGAATCGGGTGAAACAGTGGTTTGCTTATCTTCGCCATCAATACCCTGAAGCCAAAGTGCTATTTGCCGATATTCGCAGTCTGAACAAAGCCGCGCCAATTATTTCGCTTCTGCAACAGGCTCACCACCATCAAGCGGCTTAATTTTGTTGAATTAACATCTTCAGGTAGGTACCTTCATCCTTTACAATTTTTTATCGGATGTTTATGAAATCCCTACCCTGGAATGCCTGGCTACTGGCTTTAGTCCAACCTTTTGTCTTATCGGTCGGCGCCCTTAATGTGTTTCTCGGTGGGATTATTGGTGCTCAGTTACAACCAAACCCGGAGCTGTCAACTCTGCCGGTAACGGCTCTGATCGTTGGGGTGTCATTAAACATATTTCCATCGGCTAAAATTCAGCACAAGTTCGGACGGAAAAATGCCTTCATTAGCGCCGCCATTATCAGTGGTTTTGTCGCTTTTGCTGCCGCTTTAGCTATTGAAAAAGAGTCGTTCTGGGGCTTTGCCTTATGCTGTTTCCTTCTCGGTACCCAGTTAGCTTATGTCGGTCAGTACCGCTTTGCTGCCATTGAATGCTGTAAAACACCCAGCCAACACCCCAGTGTGATCAGCTTGGTGCTGGTCGGAGGGATTGCGGCCGCCATGATGGGCCCGGAACTACTCAATATCGGTCAATTCATTCCGATTTATTTGTCTCAATACGCCAATGCTTACAACGCACTGGGGATCATCGAATTAATTGGTGCAACCATCTTGCTGATTGCAATGAAGCCCATCAGCATCAGGGACGACCTCAAAACCAACGGCACCGACCGCCCCTTCTCCCAGGTGTTAAAACAACCCCTGTTATGGCTTGCTACCGGCGCCAGTCTGACTGCCTATGCCGTAATGGCCTTTTTAATGACAGCCACCCCACTGGCAATGCAACACCATGGTCATGATATCCAAAGTGCTAAGTGGGTGATCCAGAGCCACGTTATGGCTATGTATTTACCCTCACTCATTACGCCTATTCTCATCAGGCATATCGGTACCTACCGCCTGATCTATGTCGGTTGTCTGATCATGATCAGCTGCATCATCATAGGCCTTCTCGGGAACAGTGTTCATAGCTACTGGTGGGCATTAGTTTTGCTGGGCATTGGCTGGAATTTCTTGTTTATCAGCGGCACCACCTTGCTACCCAGTACCTACCGTGCCAATGAACGCTTTAAGGTCCAGGCGCTCAATGATTTCTCTATCACCGCCTTTCAGGCCACAGGATCCCTAGGAGCCGGCATGGTGCTCTTTACCCAAGGCTGGAACTGGATGCTGATCGCATCAATTTTTCCGGTAGTGACCTTATTGTTGCTCAATATGGTAGTGAAAAAGCGATAACCACTTTGAAGATGCGTTAACTAAAAGCCTCTGAACGCCCGATATAACAATGCCGCCACTGTCGCCATGATAGTGGCGACAAAATGGCGGCATTCGTCGTTTAATACGGTTTCGAACAGTCTTTCTCGTGACAAGAAAGCTGGTTACCCGCAGTTATACGGATTGGTATTAGCCCGGTATTCTATTGGGGTGATTCAAGATGTGGTCTTCCCAATCGATCACCTCGATTTCGTAGACCACTTTATCGCGAACTGACTCGCCAGCTTGGTGCATCGCTTCTTTTGAACCGGAGATCAAAGGATGCCACTCGGGTAGCGCTTTCCCTTCGGCAAGTAAGCGGTAAGCGCAAGTGTCAGGTAACCAGACAAACTCATCAATGCGTTCACGAGTCAATTTCAGACACTCTTCGCCGGATTCAAAACGATTTGGGTAGTCTTTGCATGAGCACGTGTTGTTATCCAGCAAGCTACAGGCTACGTTGGTGAAATAAATCTCGTCAGTATCATCATCTATTAACTTGTGCAGACAACACTTACCACAACCATCACAGAGTGATTCCCACTCCGGATCAGTCATTGCCGTTAAGCCTTTCTCTTCCCAAAAACGTGCCATGATACCAACCTTATCTTTGACCACCCTCAACCTGTATGGCAGAAGGAGGCGGTTTTATAGCTGCCTCGCAGGTAAAGTGCAAGCAATTAATACCGTTCGAAGGTCAGGAGTCACTGTGGGGGATTAATATTTAGGCCGTATTAATCCACGATTTTTTGACCCTGAAGTGTTTGAATGGTAACTTTCGCACCCGTTTCGAGTGGTTAATAAAGTATAGGTGGGTTATGGAATGTCGTTTAGGCTGTGGAGCGTGCTGTATTGCACCTAGTATCTCTTCTGCGATCCCGGGAATGCCAGAGGGAAAGCCCGCGGGGATTCGCTGTATCCAGTTAAATGAAAATAACCTGTGTAAGCTTTTCGGTAAACCAGAACGTCCGCCGGTATGCCATCATTTCAAACCTTGCCCGGATGTCTGCGGATCATCGAACGAGGAGGCACTACAGGTTATCTCAGAACTTGAAAGCATGACCTGAGGCCATGCTTCCTATCGGTTAGAACAGAATTTTGAAATACGTTTAAATCTCTGTTCACATATTAAACAGTGACAGTTCCCGTCAGAATACGCAGGGTAGCTTTGGCACTTTCAACTGCCTGATGGCCAGAAAATGTCAGATAACCTCCGTCCTCTTGAGTGACCAGCCCTTTCTCAAATAAACGTTTTGCTGCTGCTACCATTTCAGGCGCTGCGTCACCGCGGACTTTGATCCCTTCTAAATCGCTGTGCATTGGAAATTTCACGAGAAGGTTCATTTCATCAACAAGTTCTGCAGTATACGGCATAGTTACCTCTTTTATAAATTACGACCAATTAAATCTTGGTTTGTTTCCGATGTTTTAATACTAGCGGCTGATAAGAATAAAAGTAGGTGATGAGATCAATCTCTTCCAATCTTTGCGGCCAAGAAAGCGACCCAGTTCAAATATTCGGATATTTATACCTGCTGTATGCAACAACAGAGTATTCAACTGATATTCCAAGTGCTTAGCCATGCCGAACTTTAGTCAGAGCACATGACTTCTCGAAGTCTTTTTCAATAAGAGTCGTCACGACAGATCATAAAAAACCGCTCATTTCGAGCGGTTTTAAAGCTATATCGACATAGGTACTTTGATTTCTTACGCCTGAATACCGACGATTAACCAAGGCGCATCAGGTGCCCGTAGATCTCGTTCCAGATGCCAGATATCAGTGATATCTTCCTCGACACCTTCAGCGCGATCTTTATAACGGCCAGAGAACTTGATACTTAGCTGCGCCAGGCTTGCATCGTAATCTGCTCGAACAAGCTCTGCGTCGACATACATCACTTCAGTCTGTTGCTCGCCATCAAGCTTGGCACGTTCAGCGCAAAGATCTGCAAACAGGGCTGGTGATACGTATTCGCGAACTTTCTCAAGCTCGTTATGATTCCATGCGCCTTGCAGAACACGGTAATGATCACGCGAGCCATTTAAAAATGCATTCATATTGAAGTTTGGCGGCAGATTAAACGGCACATCGCTATCTGTCGAACCATAGTCGGCCGCAGTATCTGCTTGCTGTGATGCCGCACTCACTTCAGGTGCCTGGCGATACTGCTGCTGGCTTCGTTGTGATGAATTACCCGCATAAGCTTCGCGGTGCCCCATAGGGGTACTTTTCGCGCCACGCATAGTCTGGAACAGTTTGAAGATAACAAATGCAATCAATCCAAAGATCAACATATCCATAAATTGAATGCCTTCAAAAGCTCCACCGAAGAAAGCGGCAAGCAAACCACCGGCAAGAAGCCCACCCAGCAGCCCTCCCATCAGGCCTTTTTTGCTCGATTGAGCAGCTGTTGGGCTTTGTTTGCCAACCGTATCAGTTTGCTGTGGCTGTTTTTTTTGTACTGGAGCCGTTTTGAAACTTTTACCAAACGACTTACCGCCACCGAATTTTTTTGCCTCAGCATGCGGAGTCATAAACGACACTGCAATAATCAGAGTAAATAGAGTAAAAAAACGTTTCATTAGTTTATATACCTTTGCCATATTCTCCGAGCATCCTATCGGGCTACCTTAGAAAGTCAATCAAACAGACGTCTCAAATTGTTACGAAAATTAATGAAGATCGACAAAACTGGAAAATACTAGGCCCTTGGCGCTCGGGCACTTTACAGAGATTTGATTGTCCAATCGTCTAGTCTTTGATAAAAAGCGACTTAGACAAACTAATACAGACTCACAGGTGGAAACATGCAAGATACACATAGCAAACTGATCGGCTATTTACTGTGGATTTTTGGCTTTACCGGTGCGCATCGCTTCTACTATGGAAAACCGGTCACGGGAACAATCTGGTTTCTGACTTTAGGCCTTTGCGGTATTGGCTGGCTGATTGACCTGTTCCTAATTCCGTCAATGGATCGCGAAGCGGATTTACGCTTTCAGGCTGGCGAAGTGGATTATAACGTTTCCTGGCTGCTTCTGACTTTTCTCGGTGTATTCGGTGTGCATCGTATGTACATGGGAAAATGGCTAACGGGTATCCTCTACCTCTGCACTTTCGGTTTTTTCCTGATTGGTATTCTGGTTGATTTCTGGACCCTAAATGAACAGATATCTATTAGAAATTCAGAGAAAAACGCCAGATAATTGAATAAATTAAAACTTTTCACTTGGCATATTCCAACTATGATTAACAAGTGAGAGAATTATCACAAGTAAGCCTGTAATTTAGCACACCGCAGGCTTTTCCCTTGACCATCTTGGTTGTGAACAACTACAGTATCGAACGTTTTTCTATAACAATTTATAAAAATCTGAGCCAGTATCCCTTGGTTTGGCATCGGATTAGCAACAAGAATATAACCCATTAAGAGTATTTTTCGATGGCAAGACGAAATGACCATACTCGTGAAGAGTTGGTAAGTATGACACTGGAGCAGGTGAAAAATTTTCTAAGTGAGCATCCGCACCACGAGCTCAGCCTGCGTAAAGTCGCAGCAATGATTGGCTATGTACCTAGCACCCTGGTAAACGTTTTTGGTAACTACAATCTGCTATTACTTCATGCTGTCGCTCAGACATTAGATGAATTGTTTGCTGAAGCCGCAAACGAAATGAAAAACGCAACATCACCTGAAGACGCACTGCGCAGACTGGCGTATTGTTATCAGGAATTTGCGGCATCTCATCCCTACCGTTGGCAGCTAATTTTTCAACATACCATGAGCGGCGATGATCTGCCTGAGTGGCAATCTGAACGTATCGATAAAATGACCGGAATGCTGGAAGCACTGATCCGTCAAATCACACCGGAAAAATCTGAAAAAGAGATCATGGAAGCGAGCCGCGTACTTTGGGCTGGCGTTCACGGTATCACACTGCTTAGCGTTGACGATAAACTCTTCACCTCAACCCCTGTTGACGGCAAAGTACTCATCGATAACTTATTGGATACCTATCTCAACTCCTGGCGCGTATAAACGGAGCTTTCAATGCGCACACAGCCCCAATCCCGACTGTTAACTAAACAGCGTTTTTTACCGTATTTTCTCACTCAGGCGCTTGGGGCTTTTAATGACAATGTCTATAAGAATGTGTTACTCATTCTTATCGCTTTTGCCGCTCCCGGCACCCTGCCCCTCGATTCAGATTTAATCATTAATCTGGCGGCGGGGGTATTTATACTGCCTTTCTTCCTTTTTTCAGCTTCTGCCGGAGTACTGGCGGATAAATACGATAAAGCGCTGATCATGCGTATCGTTAAGATGGCCGAAATCATCATTATGGCGCTGGCCGCTGTCGCTTTTCTCGCTGAAAGCTACATGATGCTGCTGGTTTTGCTATTTCTTATGGGAAGCCAGTCTGCCTTTTTCGGGCCGGCTAAATATGCCCTGCTGCCCCAGCATCTGAAAAAAGAAGAATTAGTCTCAGGGAACGCGCTGGTTGAAACCGGAACGTTTCTGGCGATTTTACTCGGCACCCTGCTGGCAGGCGTTATCGCGAATCAGAAGGATGCTCCCATCATCGCTGCGATCAGTGTGGTCAGTTTTGCGGTCTTAGGCTATCTGACATCGCGCTGGATACCAGAAGCGAAGCCAAGCAACCCGAATCTTGTTTTTAAATGGCAACCTGCCCGCCAGACCCGTCATACTTTAGCCATTGCCAGAAACGATAAGACCATCTTCCTGTGCGTGTTAGGCATCAGCTGGTTTTGGTTCCTCGGAGCCTGTTACCTGACCCAGTTTCCAAATTTCGCGAAAATGCATTTAGGGGGGGGCGCCGCTTCTGTTTCTTTCCTGTTGGCCCTGTTTTCAATCGGTATTGCGGTCGGATCTCTGCTCTGTGATCGCCTCTCTAGTCACCGCATTGAGCCCGGAATTGTTCCTTTGGGCAGTTTGGGCATTACATTGTTTGGCGCCGATCTGCTGTTTGCTGCACCTGAAATTATTCCTGTTTCCCGAAGTATTGCTGAATTTATCTCTCAGCCAGAATTATTCCGGGTCTTCATTTCTTTAACTATGCTTGGCGTGTCTGGCGGTATTTTCATCGTCCCGCTTTACGCTATGATGCAACACCGTGCTAAAGCAGGTGAGCGTGCGCAAATCATTGCAGCCAACAATATCTTAAATGCGTTGTTTATGGTTGCCAGTGCAATTATTTCGATCCTCTTTTTGTCGGTCCTTGACCTCAGTATTCCGCAGTTTTTCTTTGTCCTCTCGGTAATGAACCTGTGTGTTGTTCTCTATCTCTACATACAGGTTCCTGACTTCTTCTGGCGCTTTCTGGTATGGATGGTGACCCATACTATGTATCGAGTCACCCATACCAACCTGGCAAGTATCCCTAAACAAGGCGGCGCATTGCTTGTCTGCAATCATGTCAGTTATATGGATGCCTTGTTGCTGGCTGGTGCCTGCCCCCGTCCAATCCGTTTCCTGATGGATCAGGATATTTATAACCTTCCACTGATCCGTGCTTTCTGCCGTGCCTGTAAGGTGATTCCGGTCAATGCCTCTGATGGCAAGTCAATCCGCACCGCCTTCAGTCAGGTTTCAGAGTATTTAGACAATGGCGATCTTGTTTGCGTCTTTCCGGAAGGTCAATTGACCCATGACGGTGAAATCGGCCCTTTCCTACGCGGTATCGATATCATTATCAAGCACTCAGCGGTGCCGGTTATTCCTGTCGCCCTGCAAGGCCTGTGGGGGAGTTTATTCAGCCGTGAAGGCGGCCGTGCTCTGCTGAAAAAGCCCAAGCGTTTCTGGTCCAGAGTCAATATTGTTGCCGGATCCGCTCTCACGTCAAGTGAAGCGAACAGTACGACACTGCGGGAGCGAGTAATGGCACTTAGAGGAAAGAATCGGTAAAGAAGTGACGAGTATCGAGTATCGAGTATCGAGTATCGAGTATCGAGTATCGAGTATCGAGTATCGAGTATCGAGTATCGAGTATCGAGTATCGAGTATCGAGTATCGAGTATCGAGTATCTAGAGCCTAGTCTCTCGCCACTCGATACTCCAATACTCGCTTGTATCTCTTAAATCTCAAAGCTGGCAAATCAACCAGTGTTTCAGTTTTTCCCGTGATACTTTTATGCCTGATTTGGCAAAACCTTCGGGTAACGGGTAATAACAAATTGGCCGCTTGAACGTCACAACCTGCTCTGCCATATAAGCTTGCAGGTTATTGACCAGCTCATCGGTTAATACCGATCCGGGCTCGACAATGGCCACCGGGCGCTGGCCAAATTCCGAGTCTTCAACCGGCAACACAAATGCCTGCCTGATATCAGGGTGAGCCAGTAAAACCCGTTCCACGTCTTCAGGCTGAATATTCTCGCCTCCGGAGATAAACATATTGTCGGCACGCCCGATAATATGCAGTTCTTCATTTCGCCATTCGCCTAAATCACGGGTTGCAAACCATTCACCTTCGCAGGCCGGAAATATTGTTTTATTCCGGTAATAGCCCAAGCCCAAGGTTGCACCGCGCACGAAAATCTCGCCATTTTTCAACGTCAGTTCACGGTTGGGTATGACCGCACCGACTCCGCCGCTGGCATCAGCCCTTTTCGCGGTCACAGTCGATCCCATCTCCGTCATACCGTAGCCACACCAGCAATTGATGCCGGAAAGCTCGGCCTGTTCAGTCAGGCTTATCGGGATAACAGTACCACCTAGCAGTACCTTTTTTAACCTAAAAGTTACCGAGGGGTCGCGTTCCTGATATGCCAGAAAACGCTGTAACTGGGTCGGCACCAGAGAGGCGTGAGTCACCTGAGTTAATGCCCTGTCAAAGTCGACAGGCCGTGCCACAACCAACCTGCCACCACGGTATAACCAGCGCCAGACTATCGCCAAACCTGAAATATGGAATAACGGCAGTGAAAGTAACCAGCTATCATCCTGGGCGAAATCCATCCACGCCAGCAGGCCGGCAGCACTGGCTAAATGATTGCCTGCACTATGGACCGCCACTTTCGGTGTTCCTGTCGAGCCCGAGGTAAAAGTCATTGTCGCCGGCCGTGTTGGCTGCCAGGTTACAGGAACCAATCGGGGATTCTGCGGCGGCAGTAAATACAATCGCTGGCCCGAGATAAGCGGATGTACTGTTTTTGCCGGATACCAGATAAAATCATGCTGTAACTGATCAAGCTGGGCATTTAACTCAACCTCGGTATGACGAGGATTCAACCCGACATACCGTGCCCCTACCCGCAAGGTTGCCAGCAGCAGCCATAAAACCTGAATCGAATTGGGGGCGACAACCGCAATCAACTGATCACGCTTGACCCCCTGCTCAAGCAGGCATTGTGCATACTCGTCAACCCGTGCCGTAACTTCAGCCCAGCTGAAGTGTTGTTCGCCAAACGAAAGAGCGGTCGCTGACGACCGCTCTGATGCCCAATGTTGCCAGGGCCATGTGGCGAAGTCGTAACTTACTTCTGCCATACCGCCTCAAGTGTTGCTAAAGACGTCACCGGCAAATTACTGTCCGGCCACGGTGTTTCCAGCTGAGCCGCAAACAGCTGCATAGTATCCAGTCCCGGGATCACCCCCGGCGTTTGCCATGCTGCCAGCCGTGCCAGCTGGTTTAAACCCAGGCTGGATTCTATGCTGGAGCTAATCACCGCGGTTAAGCCTGCGGCATGCGCCTGGCTGACCAGCTCAATACAGCGTTGTACGGAGCCCACCAGCGTCGGCTTTATAATGATTGCCACCACGCCGGGTTCAGCCTTTACCTCAAAGCCTTCATCACGTACGGTTTCATCCCATGCGATGTTAATACCCGTTTCCTGGGAAAAAGCCAGACTGTCAGCCGGTGTCTTACAAGGCTCTTCCAGGAAGGCAATACCTGCTCGGTGCTCAGGTTTCACGTATTTAGCAAACTGCCGAGCCTTAACCGGTGTCCACTGGCGATTTGCATCTAAGCGCAATCTTATTTCCGGAATAGCTTCAATGAACATGTTAGCCACGATCCCATCACGGACCGCTTCATACATACCCACTTTTATTTTTGCCACTTTCTCGCCGGGCATCTCATTCAGTCGGACAATCAGATCATCGGGATCGCCAGAACACAGCGGGGCCACCAGATAGTTGCCTTCAGCAGGCAACCCGCCAGCGAGTTCAAGTTGTGCCATGCTCAGACCAAATGCAACGGATGGAAATGCCTGAGAGAGATCAAGGTTGTCCCCCTCGATCCAGGCTTCCAGCAGTTGCTGAGCTTGTTCTCCGGCTTGCTGGACTGTTTCCCGGCTAAACTCTGGCAATGGTGCAATTTCACCATAACCGACTGCTTCGCCATCACGTAATTCGACAACCCAGCCGTCACGAGTGACTAAACGCTGATGGCGTAAGATAACGCCTGAATCCATGGGTAACTGGTATTGATACAACTTAACACTACGCATAGTTTCAGCCTGCCTTATGACTCTCGCCATGTTTAATTCCAATCTGTTTTACAAAATTATTAATTACCGTGCTGAACTCATGAGGCCGTTCAACATGCACATTATGTCCCGCCGACGGGATCACCCGATAATCGAATGCGGTGCCCTCGACCAGACGTCTGAATTTGCTGTCCTGCTCGCCACAGACATAGAGTACGGGCAGGGATAGTGCTGCTAATTTTTCTTGCAGCGGGGGCTGCTTTGCTAAGGATGTAGCAAGCAGCATACGTGCAACACCGGAACCAAGGTTATCACTCCGTTTCAGTATCAAACTTTGTCTTTGGTCATGATTCAGTGACGAAAAGACAGGTTGTTGATACCAATCAGGTAAAACCTTGCCAAGTGATTCACGGGTAAAACGCTGCGCCCATTTTTCATCATTTGCAAATCTTGCGGCACATTCTATTGGCGGCAGCCCGAAATGACCACCTTCCAGGATCATACCGGCCAATCGGGCTGAGCTTTCAAGATAAGGGTGAGTGGCATGATACATCGCCAGCCGTGCGCCCATTGAATAGCCGATCAACACATAAGAGGTGATATGGCGGTGAGCCAGCGTTTGGTGTATCAGCTGATTAACCTGAACAAAATCAGCCGCCGATAACATCTGGCTGTTACCATGTCCGGGTAAATCAATGGTCAGGCAGAAATAATGCGGGGACAGCGCATTGATGACATGGCGCCAGTCCCGCCCGGATCCCAGTAATCCGTGCAGAAACACCAGGGTGGGTTGCGGCCAGCGAAGATCATGCCTGACACCATAGCTTTCAGAGTAAAGAGGCATCTCTGATCTCGGCAAATAACGCTTTTAACAACTGTCCGGCCTGACCCGGAGGGGTCTTAACTTCAATCAGCGTCGGGCCGCTCTGGCTCAATGCCTGACGACACATTTGCTCCGCCTGTTCCAGCGAATCCGGACAATAATACCCTAACCCGAACATCGCCGCCGCATGACTGAACTCCAGCCCATGCGGCATTCGGTAGAAATCCTCCCGCTGCTGCTCCGGTACCGGCAGCAAATCAAAGATCCCGCCACCATCGTTGTTCGTCACCAGAACCACGACAGGATGTGAAACCTCGCGAAGTAACGCCAATGAATTCAGATCATACAAGAGTGACGTATCCCCCAGCAGGCATAACAGCGGCGCTTTCCTGGCTTTGTATACCCCGGCAGCTGTCGCAATCAAACCATCAATACCCGAGGCGCCGCGGTTGGAAAATGTCGCGGTCTGCGGCAATTTTCCACACATATCAAGCAGGCGAACGATCAGGCTGTTGCCGAGAAATAACTCGGTACTCTCCGGTAGCCACCGGGGCAAATTCGCCGCAAGAGTGATCTCGGTAAGCTCTGAACAGTGCACCGCTAGCATGTCGAAGTAGCGGCTGGAAGCGAGCTGTAGCGGCTCAGCCCAACCAGAATGAGTACTGGCTAGTGACTGCTCAGCCGCGAACGTCGCCCACTGCTTAATATTTGCCTGAATACGATGACTACGCCGATGAGTGGGGTCTAGCCGCCCGGCTAACGGATCCACCAGCCAGTATTGTTCCCAATCAGAATTGTCGATTAACTGCAGCAGGCGCTTAGAAACCAGGCGGGCACCAAATTGCACGATGGTGTCGGCTTGCTTGAGAAAATTATGACATTCAGCATTTTGCATCCAGACATCAAACCCCGCCCAGTCGCTGCTGCCCCCGCCTTGAGGATCAACCAATAATGGCCAGCCCAATTTTTCGGCCAATGCTTGGACCGCTGGCAACGCCTCGGGCTCTAACCGGCCCGCAATCACAATGCCTTTGCGCTCGGTCAGCGACTGCCATTTATACGCATCAATCGAAATGTGATGGCCGGCGGCCTGACTGTGCATGGTATAAGGCTGAACATCACCCTGCCAGGTTCCTAACGGGCTAAGATATTCAGTAAAATCAGCGTCATCGCCATAGAGTGGTTCAGGATAGTGACAGTTAAAGTGGACAGCACTGCCCTGCAGCTTTTGTTGCTGCATGGCTTCGTCAATGGTCGTTAACAGCCAGGCTGGAGACACCGCTAATGTCGGCGACGGGATATCATGAAAGGCGGTCACATGCTGTGAAAAAATACCTGACTGGCGGATCGCCTGATTCGCCCCGCACTGAATGAGCTCCAATGGTCGGTCAGATGTCAGCAACACCAGTTTCTCACCGGTCAAACCGGCCTCTGCGACCGCGGGCAGTAAATTTGCGACGGCCGTTCCCGACGTCACCACAACGGCGACCGGTTCCTGGGTCGCCTTGGCTAAGCCTAAAGCCAGAAAGCCAAGTCCACGTTCATCAAAATGAGGATGGATCGTCAGCTGGCGGTTATCGACTGCCGCCAGCGTTAACGGCGTCGAGCGAGAGCCGGGTGCGATGCAGATATGTTTAACGCCCAGCCGGGCCAACTCTTCTAACATCAAGCCAGCCCACAGCTTATTCAGTGCCGCTTGCTGTTGTTTCATATCCAAGCGCTCAGCTTCCAAGGCCGGTGTTTCCAAGGTCGATGTTTCCAAGGTCAAAGCGTGCGAGGTCAATAGCCCTTCAGTCATGCAGATACTCGCTCCAGTTCCGGCTCATCCGATTCGAGCAAGCTGCATAATGTGGCGGTTTTACGATCCAGTTCCATCCACTCGCTATCAGCGGTTGATCCCGGAACAATACCGGCTCCGGCAAAAACGTGCACTTCTTCGCCCATGATCAATGCACTGCGAATGGCAACACAGAATTCACTGCGTTGACGGCTGATAAACCCCACCGCACCGCTATACCAGCCGCGTGCGAACGGTTCATGCTCGGTAATGAAGCTCAGCGCCTGATCGCGAGGCAATCCGGCAATCGCCGCCGTAGGCTGCAGGTTATCGAGTAGGTCGGCACTGGAGACGTGCTCGTTTAATTGCACCTCAATACCGCGTTTTATGTGCTGCACTTTACGTAACCGTACCAGCTCCGGTGCTTTCGCAACATCCATAGATTCGCAGCAAGGAACCAGACGGCCGACAATGTCGTCCACCACTAAGCGGTTCTCGTAACGGTTCTTCGTGTCGGCCATCAGCCACTGGGCTAACTGGTTATCTTCCACCGCATTCAGACCGCGACCTACCGTTCCCGCCAATGCCTCGGTTTTTAGTTCGCGATCATGGCGTAAAAACAAACGCTCCGGCGTCGAACCGATAAAACTGTGTTTCTCATCCAGCGCCATCATAAAGTGGAAGCTGTTGCTATTGCTGGCTCGGCTGGCTTTCAGTAATTGTGCTGGTGCGACGGGCGTGTCCAGCTGAAGCGTCGTACGACGGGCCAGCACCACTTTGTCTAAGACTTGTTGCGAAATGGCTTCAAGCGCCTGACTGATCATCGTCGACCAGCCGGAAAAATCAGGCGTATCGGTGCGGCCAATGATCGTGCTGCGGATACCCGGCATCTTTTTCGCTGTGGTAGTAACTTGCGCTAAAGCCAGCAACAATTTCTCTTTCTCAGCAGGCAGGTTAACAGCTAGGTGCCTGCTGCCATCGATACGGATAACTTCAAGCAGTGGCAGGAAGAAAAAAGAAGACAGGCAGCGACGATTTCGACGGGTTCGTCCGTCAAACGAACGCCCGCCCCAAATTCGCTGATCATCAGACAGCACTTTCTCAGCGACCATCGGGTCGGTAAACGTTTTGACCTGACCTAATGCAACAACCTCTTCACGGCTATCACGGGACTGCCAGTAGAATTTCGGGAAGAGCGGCTGGGATTCCATCCAATCAATCAGGTCGGTATTTGCTGGTAAATCCAGTGATACCGTCAAACGTTGGGTTGTATCTGACGCTTGTTGAATTTTATCGATTAAAACTTCAATGGCAGTTTGTAGCGCAATCAAGGTAACCTCACTCAGCTCTGTAGCACCATAAAGGCTCATCCCTGGCTGATTGTAGATGTGCCGTTCACTGGGCACGCAGTTCTACCTTCATGTTAGTTAAATAGCATAACCACATAGTGAATCGACTATTCTACCCTACTTATTACCCGCATGGAAAACTGTTCTGTAGCAGATCACACTCCCTGAAAAAGTATTTAATTACATATAATATCGTTTCACCTGATTTTTTACTGCAGGGGCTTTCTTTTGCACGGTTTTATAGTGTAATTTGTTGGTATTACATAATAATTCTCAGGTTAACCAAATGCACAATATCGGGATGTCCTCCAAGCTGAATAATGTTTGTTATGACATACGTGGCCCCGTTCTTAAACATGCCAAGCGCATGGAAGAAGAAGGCCATAAAATTTTAAAGCTAAATATCGGCAATCCCGCCCCGTTCGGCTTTGATGCACCCGATGAGATCCTGGTCGATGTGATCCGAAACCTGCCGACCTCACAAGGTTATTGTGACTCAAAAGGCATTTATCCTGCTCGTAAAGCCATTGTGCAGCATTATCAAAAACGCGGGCTGCTTGATATCGATGTAGAAGATGTTTACGTCGGTAACGGCGTTTCAGAGCTGATTGTAATGACAATGCAAGCGCTGTTAGATAACCACGATGAAATCCTTATCCCCTCCCCCGACTATCCGCTATGGACCGCTGCGGTATCGCTGTCAGGCGGTAATCCGGTTCATTACATTTGTGATGAGTCGTCGGATTGGTATCCGGATCTGGACGATATTAAAAAGAAAATCACCCCCAATACCCGCGGGATAGTACTGATCAACCCGAACAACCCGACCGGTGCCGTGTATAGCCGTGATTTTCTGCTTGAAGTGGTCGAAATTGCCCGCAAGCATAATTTGATCATTTTTGCCGATGAAATCTACGACAAAATCTTATACGAAGGGGCACAACATACCTCTATTGCCCCGCTGGCAGAAGATGTGTTCTGTGTCACCTTTAACGGGCTGTCAAAGTCATATCGCGTCTGCGGCTTCCGCGCAGGCTGGATGGTGCTGTCCGGCCCTAAGCATCTCGCGAAAGAGTATATTGAAGGGCTGGATATGCTCGCATCCATGCGCTTGTGCGCCAATGTTCCAATGCAGCATGCAATTCAGACCGCGCTTGGGGGCTATCAAAGTATTAACGAGCTGATCCTGCCCGGTGGCCGTCTGCTTGAACAGCGAAACAAAGCCTATGAAATGATCACTCAGATACCGGGAGTTTCATGCGTCAAACCCAAGGGAGCCTTATACCTTTTCCCTAAGCTTGATCCTAAGAAATTCAATATTGTGAACGATGAGCGCATGGCGCTGGATTTTCTGCAGCAGGAAAAAGTACTGATCGTGCACGGGACCGGTTTTAACTGGAAAAAGCCGGACCATTTCCGCATTGTCACCCTGCCGCGGGTTGATGATCTTGAGATTGCCATCGGCCGCCTGGAGCGCTTCTTACACAGCTATCGCCAGTAATTACCGTCAAGCTTCCAACTCAAGCCTCAGTTTTTACTGGGGCTTTTGTTTACCTCATCGATAATTCTGTTACCTTTATGACTGAACCAAGTCATTCTTTCCCCCTAGCAGCGAAGAAGTATCGATATGGAAAAAAGTCATTTTTTTGCTCACCTTGCTCGCATGAACCTTATTCAGCGCTGGCCTTTGATGCGGTGTGTCGCAACAGAGAATATTTCTGAGCATAGCCTGCAAGTTGCCTTTGTCGCCCACGCCCTGGCTTTGATTAAAAACCGTAAGTTCGGCGGTCATGTTAACCCTGAGCGTATTGCACTGCTCGGCATGTTTCACGATACCAGTGAGGTCTTAACCGGCGACATGCCGACCCCGATAAAATACTACAACCCGGCGATTGCTGAAGAGTACAAAAAGATAGAACTTGCCGCAGAGCAGAAGCTGGTTTCGATGCTGCCAGAAGAGTTCCGTGAAGATTATGCCCCGCTATTAGACAGCCAGGCTATCGATCAGGGTGACTATGCTATCGTCAAACAGGCTGATTCCCTGTGTGCTTACCTGAAATGCCTCGAAGAGCTCAATGCGGGTAACCATGAGTTTACCCAGGCAAAAAAACGGTTAGAAAAAACATTAGCCGACCGCTCTAGCCCTGAGATGGAATACTTTCTAGCGACTTTTGTCGATAGTTTCAATCTAACCCTGGATGACATCAGTTAATGACTAAATTTGCCCTGAAGCCCGAGTGGGAACAGCGAAAAAGTAACGAGCAGAAAATGCGTCGCAATGATCACCGTTCGGTCTATCAGCGGGATCGGGCTCGTATTCTTCACTCCGCGGCCTTTCGGCGTCTGCAGGCAAAAACACAGGTGCACGGGGCCGGCCACCATGACTTTTACCGTACCCGGCTGACCCATTCACTGGAAGCGTCACAAATCGGCACCGGCATTGTTGCTCAGCTCAAAATTAAACAGCCGCAGTTTCGGGATTTGCTGCCGACGAGCAGCTTAATGGAAAGCCTGTGTCTGGCCCATGACATCGGCCATCCGCCCTTTGGTCATGGCGGCGAAGTCGCCCTGAATTACATGATGCGCCATCACGGCGGGTTTGAAGGTAATGCCCAGACATTTCGTATTGTGAGCTTACTGGAACCTTATACCGAGCACTTTGGCATGAACCTCGCTCGCCGCAGTCTGCTCGGTTTACTCAAGTATCCGGCCTTTATCAGCCAGACCCGCGCTATTGAACAGCCAGCCGAAGTCAGTAACTTCCGCCATCTCAAGGCCAAAGACTGGCATCCGGCAAAAGGGGTTTATAACGATGATAGCGGTGTATTCAACTGGGTCTTAGCCCCGCTATCCGAGCATGATAGAACTCTGTTCGGCCAGATGCGCAGTGAGCGGACCGACCCCGGTGAACACCAGAAAACGCACTTTAAATCGCTCGATTGTTCGATCATGGAGCTGGCAGATGACATCGCCTATGGTGTCCACGATCTGGAAGATGCCATTGTGATGGGCATTGTCAGTCGTGAACAGTGGCACGATGCCGTTGCGAGCAAGCTCGCTGATTGCGGTGAACCCTGGCTTGAGGAGCGAACCACAGAAATCAGTGAACAGCTGTTTGGCACCCATTACCAACGAAAAGATGCAATCGGTGC
The DNA here is from genome assembly GCF_033720175.1 of Photobacterium sp. Taxonomy (GTDB): domain Bacteria; phylum Pseudomonadota; class Gammaproteobacteria; order Enterobacterales; family Vibrionaceae; genus Photobacterium. The sequence continues at coordinate 78,070 of NZ_JAWWDA010000014.1, read as the reverse complement.
AATGGTGAACGCCCTGCTGACATCGATTCAGATCGGTCCGACCATTCAAGACGGTCTCCATAGTTTTGAAGAGCCTTTGCTGAAATGGAATGCTTATTTGACTGAACCGATGGAGCGCGTGCTCGCAGTATTGAAACACTTTGTCAGCGAATACGTGGTGAAGAAGCCTGAAATCCAGCTGCTGGAATACAAAGGCCAGCAATTAGTCATGGAGCTGTTTGATGCCTTTGCCTCCGACCCGGAACGACTGCTGCCAGCCAGTACCCGCGAGCGCTGGCTGCACGTTGTCAGCCAGGGAGATAACGAGTACCGGATCATTGCAGACTACATTTCCGGGATGACCGACGGCTTTTCCCAACGGCTATACAGCACCCTTTTCCTGCCGACCACCGCGGTGTCGCTCGGAAGCGAGGGGCATGGGCTTTGAGGTTGAGTCACGAGGTTCTAGATAACCAGAGATGAGAAGCTCGAGCTCTTGCCCCTACTTTTCACCGTAGTGCTTCTCGTAGATCCCCGCCGGCATCTGCCGGATCTGAAAATCAATCATCTGATTAAATACACCGAGCAGTGGCGCAAACGTCTCGGACTGGCCCTCCAGTGCAGTCAATGCCAGGTAACCGGCTTCAACCGTTGATACGCCTTGTTCTTTCGGGGATTTACGTATCCGGTAGTTGCCGGATTCGACATTATCCAGGTTTACGGTTGGCAAATGGTGCAAGTTCGTTGAAAGCTGCCACATTTTATAGGCTTTCTTCCAGGTACCGTCCAGCAGGATCAGCGTCCGGATGGCCCCTTTTGCCGGACGCGTCGATGCCAGTCGGGAAATCGGCACCGAGTCCTCGCCGGGATAAACCAGCCAGACTTCTCGGCCAGATTCAGCAAGCAACGCATTTAACTCATCATGCTGAGAAAAGTCCTCACCGACCCATAGCCGGGCTGTGGGTAATGACAGGGTGAGTATCCGCGCAGTACCAATCGCCCGATTAAGTTCAGAAGGGTGTTGTAAAATCCACAGTTCAGTTTTAGCATCAATAACTTGGATCCAGCGACAAATGCAGGCTTTTTTCGCCTTTCCGCACTGTTCACAATATCGGCTCATGAGGTTGCCTTGTCTATTCGTACTTATTTAGTTATCGCCATCAGTCTCAGTTTTCTTGCACAATGGCCCGTCATCCAATCCTGGATCGCCTGGGATCGCGAGACTATTGCTCACGGCGAAATATGGCGGATCCTAACAGGAAATCTCACCCATACCAATTGGCCTCACATGGTAATGAACAGCCTGGCACTGATCGTTATCACTTTTATTTTCCGCGCCCATTTCTGTGCAAAACATTATACCGTCCTTATTCTGTTAATTTCTCTTGTCATTGGGATCGGTCTCTTTGCGACGGATATTCAATGGTATGCGGGTCTGTCAGGCGTCCTTCATGGCTTATTTGCATGGGGAGCAGTAAGAGATCTTCGTACTCAAACCAAAGGAGGATGGCTGCTATTAGCTGGCCTGACTTTCAAAATAGGCTGGGAGCAATACTATGGCGGGGCGGCTAGCTCAGCGGCATTAATCGGGGCGCGAGTGGCAATTGAAGCTCATTTGATTGGGGCGGTTACCGGTCTGATTGCTGGCTATACTCAGCGTCAGAAGTAATACCTGTCGGGGGCAACTGAAGAAGTACCTCAAACTACGCTCCTCCATGCTCATACCGATTAGTATTGCCTACTACAGCTTGATACGCTGACGGTTTTTTTCAACGGTTGAAACACCAATCCCTTTGACCTTTTGCAAATCTTCCGCTGTTTTGAAATTGCCATTGGTCTCACGGTACGCAATGATCTTTTCGGCTTTGTCCGGTCCGATACCTATCAGTAACTTATCCAGCTCTTCAGCATTAGCCTGATTGATGTTAATGGTGATTTCAATGCCTTCATGAGCATCGCCTGCAGCCAACCCCACCGGGGCAAACACCACTGCGGCGCAAAACACGACGGCTTTCATTACCTGGTTCATCTTCTTCCTCTTATTACACTTTATGATGTCCATGCAGCATAGCGATTAAAGAATAACGGGAAAGTATAAAATACTATTAATGTCCAGAAAAAAGACGGGCCGCACAAAGGCGGCCCGTTAACAGAAATATAAATTTCAATTAGTTGGCAGGCGTTTCCAATAATGGGTAACTAACCTCTGCAGTAGCGCGAAGCACTTGCAGTGTTGCCTCTGTATCTTGCTGGGCGTTCATCTGCTCTACCTGAGTGGCAAACTGGCTATCGACAGCGACCGGTTCGACATCAGAGTTAATCACGCTATCCAGTGCAATGATCATCACGTTACCGGACATATCACGCGTCATGCCATAGACAGGTTGGCCTTCCGCTGGTTTAGGTAAACCAAATGCAACCTGAGACACCATGCGATCTGGACCTGAGCGGCTAATGGTTTGCTCTTCAGCGAAACGTAAACCCTCAGTTGCAAGAACCGCGTCGTCGCCCGCGCGAAGTGCCGCGATGATTTCATCCGCTTTCGCTTGCGCATTGAGCTCACCTTTCTGGCTGGCCAGCTGAGCTTTCACGGCAGCAGAAACCTCTGCAAACGGCAGTACCGCTTCGTCGCGTGAATCTTCAACGCGTACCACCACAACATGCTCAGGACCAATTTCGATCACATCTGAATTCAGGCCATCTTCACGCACTTCAGCACTGAATATCGCCTGCAATACAGCCGGGTTAGCCAGCACACCTTGTGCATCATTCTGAGAGAAGAATTCAGTATGCTGAACGTCTACATTTACCGCGGCTGCAGCGTCATCCAGAGAGTCCGGCATTTCAAAGGCAGTCTCGGCAAGCTGAGTCTGCATATCATAGAAATATTCAGCAGCACGCTGTTCGCGAAGTGACACAAGGATCTCATCACGAACATCGGCAAATGGCTTCACATCTGATGCTTTTACTGCGTTCAATTTGATGATGTGGTAACCAAACGATGATTTCACGACTTCAGAAATATCGCCGTCGTTTTCCAATGCAAATGCTGCATCTTCGAACGCAGGATCCATCACTCCACGTTCAAACCAATCCAGCTTACCGCCGTCTTTAGCACTGAACGTATCATCAGAAGAGGATTGCGCCAGCTGAGTGAAATCAGCACCGGCTTTCAGCTGAGCCATGACATCATCAGCCTTCGCTTTCGCTTCGCTGCTATCCCCCTGAACCAGAATGTGACTTACCTGGCGTTGTTCCGCTGTACTGTACTTTTCTTTATGATCAGCGTAGTCAGCTTTAGCATCATCATCTGATACTTCAATGCTGTCTTTCAGACCCTCACCAGAAAGCTCAATGTATGCCACCTTTACTTGCTCTGGACGGGTGAACATCTGCGGGTTCTGCTCATAAAATGCGGTGACTTCTTGTTCAGAAATGTCTGCATTTTTGGTGAACTCAGCAAGATCCAATGTCAGGCTACGAATAACACGCTGCTGCGCTTCTAGCTTACGCAGAGCCGTCAGTTCGCTGCTTAGTGCAAAGTCGCTGCCCTGAATCGCCGTAAGGAACTGCTGGCGAAGCATATCACTACGAATGTATTCAGCGAATTGCTCCGGTGAAAAACCCGAGCGGCGCAGTAGCGTTGTGTACATGTCGTTATCAAACTGACCATTACGCTGGAATTCAGGCATGGAAACAATCGCGTTACGAATTTGCTCGTCGCTGATGCGTAAACCTAATTCATTCGCGCGCTGCTCAATTAAAACGTCATTGACCATGCGATCAAGCACGCTTTGACGGAATTGTTTAACGTATTCAGGATCGCCCAGAAGCGTCGCAAAATAGTCACCTAACTGTGACTGCATACGATTTCGCTCGTTCTGATAAGCCTGTTCAAATTGGCTTTGGCTGATTTCCTGACCATCAATCTTTGCTGCAGCTTGTTGGCTGCCACCGGCAAGGTAGCTACCAACGCCAGCAAAGACAAAAGAGAAAATAATCAGGCTAAGAATAATCTTAACCCAAATGCTGTTAACGCCTTCGCGCAGTCGCTCCATCATGATTTGCCGTATCTCCTACTGTTCGAGCTGGCATGGCTGTATGAAGATGCCTCCGGCGGGCAGTAACAGCCACCGAAACGTCACCTTGATACAAAATAATACAAGTAAAAGAAAAAAAGCGCATCAACTTGATGCGCCCTCATCAGTTCTGCTTAGTTATAAAAACAACCAGCATTGATATTTGAACTGTACGAATTACAGCACAAACACAGGGCTAACCCCTATTGTTTAGTTTACAGAGTCTTTAAGCGCTTTGCCTGGTTTAAAACCAGGTACTTTTGCAGCAGCAATTTGGATCTCTTCACCGGTTTGCGGATTACGGCCCGTACGTGCCGCACGCTCACGTACTGAGAAAGTACCAAAACCAACAAGCGCAACCTGATCACCGGTTTTCAACGTGTCAGAAACAGCGTCAATAAATGCATCCAAAGCACGACCAGCAGACGCTTTAGAGATATCAGCACTTTCAGCAATTTTATCCACTAACTGAGTTTTATTCACAATTTCATCCCCTCAATGAAGATTGTCCGTAAGAGACATTATCGACGAAAAATGCCTGCAAGAACGAAGTCTTGCCACGAACAATTAAATTTGAATCAGGCCCTAATAATACCAGAACGCAACACCAATAATGCGTGTAAGCCTTGATATTATTGAGCTTACAGAAAATTAGACCTAACTTATAGCGACACAAAAAAACGCTGACAAGGCTTTTTGTACCTGAAAGCGTTTTTTCTTTACTTAACTTTGCTGCATGTCACTGTTTTGCGCGTTTACCAGCTCAATGCCGGTGGGATTGTTCTGCAATGCTATTGTCAGCACTTCATCAATCCAACGTACCGGACAGACTTCCAAATCAGCGATTACGTTATCTGGGATCTCCTCCAAATCACGTTCGTTTTCTTTTGGAATGAGTACCGTTTTAATGCCGCCGCGGTGTGCCGCGAGTAGTTTTTCTTTCAAGCCACCAATCGGCAGTACTTCACCACGCAGGGTGATTTCACCGGTCATCGCAACATCAGCACGTACCGGATTACCGGTCAGGCTCGAAACCAGAGCGGTACACATCGCAATACCCGCACTTGGGCCGTCTTTAGGCGTAGCGCCTTCCGGAACGTGAACGTGGATGTCACGCTTCTCGTAGAAGTCAGGATTAACCCCTAACCGCTCGGCACGAGTACGGACAACAGTCATCGCCGCCTGGATCGACTCCTGCATCACGTCACCCAATGAACCGGTATAAGTCAGCTTACCTTTACCCGGCATCGATTCCGTTTCAATGGTCAGTAAATCGCCACCGACTTCTGTCCATGCCAGGCCGGTGACCTGACCGATCCGATTACTTTCATCGGCTTTGCCATAGTCGCAACGCTGGACACCGAGATAATCCTTCAGATTATCCTGGTTAATAGACACCTTCTTGACATCTTTGTTCAGCAGAATTTCTTTAACCGCTTTACGGCATAGTTTTGAAATTTCACGCTCAAGATTACGCACACCCGCTTCACGCGTATAGTAACGGATAATCCCAATCAACGCAGAGTCTTCGACTTCGATTTCACCCTCTTTCAAGCCATTACGCTGGATTTGCTTATTCAGCAGGTGACGCTTGGCAATGTTGAGTTTTTCATCTTCGGTATATCCCGACAGACGGATCACTTCCATACGGTCAAGCAGCGGCCCAGGGATGTTCATTGAGTTCGAGGTCGCCACGAACATCACGTCAGACAGGTCGTAATCCACTTCCAGATAGTGATCGTTAAAGGCATTGTTTTGCTCTGGATCAAGCACTTCAAGCAGTGCAGATGCAGGATCACCCCGCATATCAGAAGACATCTTATCGATCTCATCTAACAGGAACAGTGGGTTTTTCACTTCCACCTTGGCCATCTTCTGGATCAGCTTGCCCGGCATAGAGCCGATATAAGTACGACGGTGGCCTCGAATTTCAGCTTCATCACGCACGCCGCCCAATGCCATTCGTACGTATTTACGCCCTGTCGCGGCGGCAATTGACTGCCCCAGCGAGGTCTTACCTACACCCGGAGGACCGACAAGACAAAGGATTGGGCCTTTTAGCTTATTGATCCGGGTCTGTACCGCCAGATACTCAAGAATACGCTCTTTTACGCGCTCCAGACCATAATGGTCGGCATTAAGAACTTCCTCGGCTTTTGCCAGGTTTCTCTTTACTTTTGAACGCTTATGCCAAGGAACACTGAGCATCCAGTCGATATAGCCACGTACAACGGTCGCTTCGGCCGACATCGGTGACATCATCTTAAGCTTCTGCAACTCTTGCTCTGTCTTTGTACGGGCTTCTGCAGGCATCTTCGACTCTTCGATTTTCGCCTTGAGCGATTCGAATTCGTCTGGTGCGTCATCAAGCTCACCCAGTTCTTTCTGGATCGCTTTCATCTGTTCGTTTAAGTAGTACTCGCGCTGGCTTTTTTCCATCTGCTTTTTAACGCGACCACGAATGCGCTTTTCGACCTGAAGCAGATCGATTTCAGATTCCATCATTGCCATTAAGAACTCTAAACGTTCTGTAATATCAATAATTTCGAGTACTTTTTGCTTGTCTGCCAGTTTCAGAGGCATATGCGCGGCAATCGTATCAGCCAGGCGTGCCGCTTCGTCGATGCCGTTTAGCGACGTTAAGACTTCTGGCGGAATTTTTTTATTGAGCTTGATGAAGCCTTCAAACTGGTTAATAGCAGTGCGAACCAAAACTTCCTGCTCGCGCTCATCCATTTCCGGTGTGATCTGAAACACAGCTTCAGCACAGAAGAAGTCATCATCGGTTAAGTTTTCAACTTTTGCTCGCTGTTGACCTTCAACCAGTACTTTCACCGTGCCATCAGGCAGCTTCAGCAACTGAAGGATCGTCGCAACCGTGCCGACATCATACAATTCGTCAATCGAAGGTTCATCAGTGGCCGCTTCTTTCTGGGCGACCAGCAGAACTTGTTTATTATTATCCATTGCCGATTCAAGGCAACGAATTGATTTTTCCCGGCCCACAAACAATGGAATCACCATATGAGGGTATACCACCACATCACGCAGTGGCAGAACCGGGATTTCAAGGCGTTCAGAACGCTCCAGGTTCATATTATTCTCTCTTCCTTTTAGACTCTTTATTGAGTATATGGGGGTAAAGCATCAAGATTCAACGGGAGATGCAACAGAAAATAAAAAAGGAGGCAAAAGCCTCCTTTTTTTTAGACATCTGAGTAGTTATTAAACAATTACTCTGCGCCAGCTGCTTGATTTCCGGTATTTTCGTAGATCAGCAATGGATCTGACTCACCGTTAATCACTGACTCGTCAATTACAACTTTACTGACGCCTTCCGCTGATGGCAATTCGTACATCGTATCGAGCAGAACCGCCTCAACAATTGAACGCAAACCACGGGCTCCCGCTTTGCGCTCCATCGCTTTACGAGCAATGGCAACCAGTGCATCATCGCGGAATTCAAGCTCAACGTTTTCAAGTTCAAGCAATGCCGCATATTGCTTAGTCAATGCATTCTTAGGTTCACGCAGGATTTGAACCAACGCCGCTTCATCAAGCTCGTTCAGCGTTGCCGTAACGGGCAGACGACCGATGAACTCAGGGATCAAGCCGTATTTAACCAGATCCTGTGGCTCAACTTGCGCAAACAGATCGCTCAGAGTGCTCTTTTCGTCTTTCGAACGAACGTCAGCACCAAAACCAATACCAGTACCGGTTGATATGCGCTGTTCAACCACTTTATCCAGGCCGGCAAATGCACCGCCACAGATAAATAGGATCTTAGACGTATCAACTTGCAGGAATTCCTGCTGCGGATGCTTACGGCCACCTTGAGGTGGTACCGAAGCAACAGTACCTTCAATCAATTTCAGTAGTGCTTGCTGAACACCCTCACCCGATACGTCACGCGTAATCGACGGGTTATCAGACTTACGTGAAATCTTATCAATTTCATCGATGTAAACAATTCCGCGCTCAGCTTTCGCTACGTCGTAATCACACTTCTGCAGCAGCTTCTGGATGATATTTTCAACATCTTCACCAACATAACCCGCTTCAGTCAGCGTGGTTGCATCAGCCATCGTAAATGGTACATCCAGCATACGTGCCAGTGTTTCAGCCAGCAGCGTCTTACCGCTACCGGTCGGACCGATCAGCAGAATATTACTTTTACCCAGCTCAACACCCTCACTCGTGGTGTCGCCATTACGAAGACGTTTGTAATGGTTATAAACCGCTACCGCCAACACCTTCTTAGCATGCGGCTGACCAATAACGTAATCATCCAGGTTTGAACGAATTTCTTGCGGAGTCGGAAGCTCATTGCCGTCGCGCTTAGGCATCACTTCTTTAATTTCTTCGCGAATAATGTCGTTACAAAGATCAACACATTCATCGCAAATATACACAGAAGGGCCAGCAATCAGCTTACGAACTTCATGTTGGCTTTTGCCGCAGAAAGAGCAATACAGCAGTTTTCCACTACCATTCTCTTTTCGCTTATCTGTCATTCGCTAACCTCTTTTCGGGTTTAAACCCATCATTGCCTTGTTTTGAGTGTATAACAACTCTTGCTATTTTGCTCCGCCACACGACTAAAGTCGCGCAACCGAGAAAATAATCAGAATTAGTCACGTTGCGTCAAAACAGCATCTACCAAACCATACTCAACAGCCTGCTCAGCAGACATAAAGTTATCACGGTCAGTATCTCTCTCGACAACTTCAAGAGGTTGACCTGTGTGATTAGCAAGTAAGGTGTTAAGTTTATGTTTGATAGTCAGAATTTCTTGCGCATGGATCTGAATATCCGATGCCTGTCCCTGGAAACCACCTAACGGCTGGTGGATCATAACACGAGCGCTCGGCAGGCAGTAACGCTTACCCGCAGCGCCGCCCGCTAGCAGAAATGCGCCCATAGAACACGCTTGGCCCATACATACTGTACTGACGTTTGGTTTAATAAACTGCATGGTGTCATAAATAGACATACCAGCCGTTACCGAACCTCCCGGTGAGTTGATGTAAAGGAAAATATCTTTATCTGGATTTTCCGATTCTAGGAATAGAAGCTGTGCAACTACTAGGTTGGCCATATGATCTTCAACCGGACCGGTCAGGAAAATCACACGCTCTTTCAGTAGTCGGGAATAAATGTCGTAGGAACGCTCACCACGAGAAGTCTGCTCGACCACCATAGGAACCAGCGCATCCATAATCGGAGACATGGCGTTTTTTTCTTGGTAGCTCATAACGTTATTTCCCTAAAATAAATGGCCCGAATGAAAATACTCACACGGACCATTGTTAGCAGAAAATTTGAAACAAAGTCAAATCTCTACAGTAATTTCAGCAAATTAAGCCGCTGGCTGGTTCATAAGATCGTTGAAGCCAACTTCTTTTTCAGTCACCTGAGCTTTTGCTAATAGTGCGTCAATCGCTTGCTCTTCAAGAGCAACATTGCGCATGTTGTTCATTAGCTGCTCGTTTTGCTCATAGTAAGCAACAACTTCAGTTGGATCTTCGTAAGCAGAAGCCATTTCTGCGATTAGCGCTTTAACACGCTCGTCGTCAGCTTTTAGTCCTTCAGCTTTGATCACTTCACCGATTAGCAGGCCAACAACAACGCGACGTTGAGCTTGCTCTTCAAATAGCTCACGTGGTAGTTCAGGGGTGTTCTTCGCATCGCCACCAAAACGCTGTGCAGCTTGTTGACGAAGTACATTGATTTCCTGATCAATCAACGCTGATGGCACAGAGATATTGTTCTGCTCAACCAGACCGTTAAGAACCTGCTCTTTGATGCGCCCTTTAACGGCTTGCTTCAGTTCACGTTCCATGTTCTTGCGAACTTCCGCTTTAAGACCGTCAACAGAACCATCGACAACACCGAATTTAGCTACAAATTCTTCCGTTAGCTCTGGTAGTTCTTTCGCTTCAACTTTATGCAGTTTGATTGCGAAAGATGCTGCTTTACCTTTTAGGTTTTCAGCGTGGTAATCTTCAGGGAAAGTCACTTCCAAAGTGAACTCATCTCCCGCTTTCTTACCCACGATGCCATCTTCAAAACCAGGGATCATGCGGTTTTCGCCCATTGCTAGTGCGAAACCTTCAGCTTTACCGCCTTCGAATTCTTCACCATCAATAGACCCTGTGAAATCGATAGTCACACGGCTGTCTGCAACAGCTGGTGTTTCAACTTCAGACCACGTTGCTTGCTGCTTACGTAGCGTATCAAGCATGTTCGCAACATCTTCGTCTTTTACTTCAACGGCTGGTTTTTCAACAGTAATCTTCTCAAGACCCGCTAACTCGATCTCAGGATATACTTCGAAAGACGCTTTAAAGACAAGATCTTTACCTTCAGCAATCTCAACTGGCGTAAAAGTCGGCGCGCCTGCTGGATTAATTTTCTCTTTAACAATTGCTTCGATAAAGTGACGCTGCATCACTTCACCTAGAATGTCCTGGCGAACAGAAGCGCCAAACATACGAGCAACCATTTTAATAGGGGCTTTACCCGGACGGAAACCATCGAAACGACGATTTTTAGCAATTTTTTTCAGCTCTGCAGTTACTGCATCTTCAATGTTAGCGGCAGGAACTGTGATAGTTAGATGGCGCTCTAGGCCTTCAGTGGTTTCAACGGTAACTTGCATTTTATTTAACCTCAAATCTTACTCAGCTTTTCTGAGTGATGTTGCCGATCAGTCATTTACTGACGGTGGCATCCTTTCGTGTTACGGCAAAAAAACCATAACGCCTTTAATTCTGATAATTCCTAGCACTTCTGGAAAAAACCACAGGGCTAGAAACCAAACGCGCATTATAGCGACCTGTTCACCTGTCGTCGAGACAGAAGGCTTAAACAGCGATCAAAATACAACTGTTCCACAACATAGGGGCAAAAAAACCATTTTCAAGGGTAAAAAGTGAAAATAAACGACTCAATCATGATTTTTTTAATCAATAGCCCGAAAAACCATCGAATCGCGCCATGACCAATCACTGAGTTATGTTGAAGCTATTGACTCATTGAACAATTATCAAGCAATACGTTTAGCGCTTTTCTCATTACGTTGTGGTAACTGACATTGCTACATACCCAGTAATCTGAACAGGTACTAAAGCGATTTACGTAAATGAATAAAGGGATCAGACAAAAGCCAAGAAGTATGAAGCGACGGACTCATCGGAATGGGGAACTTAGTGAATCAAGGAGTGCAAAAGGAAGATGGTACGCCCTGCAGGATTCGAACCTGCGACCACATCCTTAGAAGGGACGTGCTCTATCCAGCTGAGCTAAGGGCGCATAATTTAACGTAACACTGTGTTACGGGGCAAAATTATACGTCGCTCAATCTTAACGTCAACGCTTTTTAGTCTATTTCCTTCATCTAAAACACCAACCGCTCAAACTTCCAACAAACCAACTTTAATTTAAGCAGTTAGCGCTGCTGTTTTATTCGCTCCCCGCTTTATAACAGCCAAAACAGATCGTGAGCACCCAGCGCGCAATCGTTTGCGCGGTGGATCTGAATCACATTATCTGCGACAATGTATTGCACTAACCAGCGCTATATAGCCATATTCGAAGTACGCTCTTAGCCTTATCGATAGTTGGTTTACGCTCAAGCAATTAATGACATATTAAGACGCCCTAGTTTGCAAATAAGCCGGGAATTACCCAAAAGGATAATCATGACCGCTCAAATTATTGATGGAAAACTTATTTCCCAGACGGTTCGACAAGAAGTTGCTGCGCGAGTAAAGGCGCGAATTACAGCTGGATTACGAGCTCCAGGTTTAGCCGTGATACTGGTAGGGCAAGATCCGGCCTCACAGATTTATGTCGGCAGTAAACGTAAAGCGTGTGAAGAAGTTGGTTTTGTTTCACAATCGTTCGATCTTCCGGCAACAACCAAAGAAACTGAGCTTCTGGCATTAATCGATGAACTGAATGCAGATAACAATATTGACGGCATCTTGGTTCAGTTGCCACTACCGGCTGGTATTGATACCACAAAAATACTTGAGCAGATTGACCCGGAAAAAGACGTTGACGGATTTCATCCATACAATGTTGGCCGTTTATGTCAGCGCATCCCTAAATTACGCTCATGCACTCCCAAAGGCATCATGACGTTATTAGAGCGCTATAATATCCCGGTTCGTGGTCAGCATGCTGTTATTGTTGGCGCCTCTAATATTGTCGGTCGTCCAATGACATTAGAGCTTTTGTTAGGCGGCGCGACAACGACTACCTGTCATCGCTTTACTCAGGATCTTGAGCACCACGTTCGCCAGGCCGATATTCTGATCATTGCGGTCGGTAAACCTAACTTTATTCCTGGTGATTGGATCAAGGAAGGTGCGGCGATTATTGATGTTGGCATCAACCGATTAGACAACGGTAAGCTTGTCGGAGATGTTGAGTATGATGTTGCTCGCGAGAAGGCGAAATACATCACCCCAGTTCCCGGCGGTGTTGGCCCGATGACGGTCGCGACTCTGATTGAAAACACCCTACTGGCTTGCGAGCAGTATCATTCGGACTGATTAGAAACGAGATTAAAGAAGGGAAGCTTAAGCTTCCCTTTTAATCTTCACCTTACAGCGTTTTACCTAATTCTTTCAGGTACGCTTTAAAATCATCACCCAAGCTGCTATGGCGTAGGCCGTATTCTACGAAGGCCTGCATATAACCCAACTTACTGCCACAGTCATGGCTTTTACCCGACATGTGGAACGCATTCACTTGCTGAGATTCCATCAGCATATCAATCGCATCCGTCAGCTGAATTTCATCACCGGCACCAACCGGTGTTCTCGCCAGTAGATCCCAAATCTCAGCGGGTAATATATACCGCCCCACAATAGCAAGATTTGACGGCGCCTCTTCAACCGCAGGTTTTTCGACCACTTTAGTCATCGCCGTCGTTTCACCCGGCTTGAGTTCAGTACCATTGATGTCTGCCACACCGTAATTGGCAACCTCTGCCATCGGGACAGGCTCCACGAGTACCTGACTGATCTTGGTGGTGTTAAAGGCATGAATCATCGCCGCCATATTTTCTTTGCTCAGATCACAGGCCAAATCATCAAGAATGACATCCGGCAGCACAACCGCAAAAGGCACATCACCCACTAATGGACGGGCAGCGAGGACAGCATGACCTAGACCTTTAGCCTGACCTTGTCGCACATGCATAATCGTCACATCTTTCGGGCAGATACTCTTCACTTCATCAAGCAGTTGACGTTTAACACGCTTCTCTAATGTCGCTTCCAATTCAAACGAAGTATCAAAATGGTTCTCGATAGAGTTTTTTGATGAATGCGTGACCAGTACTATCTCTTTAATACCAGCCGCGACGCACTCGTTAACCACATACTGAATCAATGGCTTATCGACTATGGGTAACATTTCCTTTGGAATTGCTTTGGTTGCCGGAAGCATACGGGTTCCAAGGCCTGCGACAGGAATAACGGCTTTACGAACCGGAGAGGTATTCGACATTCTATTTTCCATTAGTATTTAACGAGACGAAGCAACTATAACAAATAACTATACCCAAGCCACTTCAATATGCGTGATTCAGAGCTTCCTCTGGGAATTCAATTCAAGCAAAATGTGTGCAGGAAGGGTCGTTTCCTTTCAAGAACATTTTTCGCTGAAGTGCGTTTCCAGAGGAGCTCCCAAAGGGCGAGTTTCAGTGGCTTTTATACTGCGTTAGCCATACTCCAAATAGACGCCTATTCGCTCATATGGCTGCCTTGCCTAAAAGTCACTGAATTCTCGCTGAACTCTGCATCTTGAAGTGGTTTGGGTATATTACCCCACCACGTCACAGAGAATAACCTGCGAGGGAACCGAATAAACGGCGGCTATTTTTTCACGATATCTTTATTTTCGACGCTCACTTTAACAGGCTTACCCAGCAAGTTGATCAGCATAAATGAACGTTTTTCCCCATCCGCTTCCTGGTAAATAGCTTCGATCCCTTTGAACTGTCCTTGCTCCAGCTTTAGGGTTTCTCCCGGTTTCGGGAAACTGGAAAGTTGCTTCTGATGTTCTTCGCTATCCTCGTTCATCATCAAGCCATAAACAATTTCTTGTTGCACACGTTGCGGTTTTGCCCCCTGGCGAATAAAGTCCGCGACACCTCGAGTCGAGCGCACTGTGGTAAAGCTCAGGGTTTCCGGATCAAAATAGACAAAAATATAACTCGGGAACAGAGGTTCCGGTGCTTCCACCCGTTTGCTTCGGACAATTTTTTGCACTGTCACTTGCGGGTAGTAACATTCAACCCCTTGACGATCAAGATTAAGCACCGCACGCTCTTGTTCACTACGTTTACAATAAAGAAGGTACCAACCTTTCATAACATTCCCGACCAACAGGCAATAAATCAACTGGATTAAATTATAAGTACTCGTAAATAAAGAACAACTTATAAAACTAATTGCCTTTCAAATTGCGATCCCTACTTCTCCGAAGCCCTTCCCATTATGTTACATTTGTAAAAACCATTAAAAATTAAAAATATCGAGATTTAAACCCAAACAGAAAGAAATAGATAAGATATACGACCAACAATACCAGTATGTAAGGTGTATTTAACCAAAACCCACAATGAAAAGTTATTTTCCATTTTTGCCTGCAATATGCACACTTACTTATAATTCAACAACTTACAATGTTAGCGCTTTGTTCTGCTAATGTGAACGCTTGCAGAGTAATATTTTGTGCATTATAAAATGGGCAGCATTAGCAAACACACAAATAATATTACATAGAGAATAATCATGAGCAATCAAAGTAGTGGTACCTTATTGGGCCACCCGAAAGGTTTGTTCTTACTGTTTGGTACCGAACTGTGGGAACGCTTCTCCTATTACGCTATGCGTGCGATTCTGGTTCTTTATCTGACAGATAAGACAATCAATGGCGGCCTCGGCTGGTCAACTCAAGACGCACTGAGTCTTTACGGCATCTACACCGGCCTGGTTTATATTACCCCTTTAATTGGTGGATGGATTGCCGACAACGTCTTGGGCCAGCGCCGCTCAATTATGATCGGCGGTGTGCTGATGGCCTTGGGTCAATTTACACTTGCTCTGCCTAACAGTATTATTGACCCGCACGCAGCCACCGCTTTTTATGCGGGCCTTGGCCTGCTCATCGTCGGTAATGGTATGTTCAAGCCGAATATTTCAACCATGGTCGGCGATCTTTATAAAGATGGCGATAACCGACGTGACGGTGCCTTTACCATTTTCTATATGGGTATCAACCTTGGTGCTCTAATGGCGGGGATCATTGCTGGCTCAGCATCTACCGCATACGGCTGGAAAGCTGGCTTCCTGACTGCCGGTATCGGTATGCTGATCAGTCTGGTGATGCAGTTTATTTTTGCCGAGCGCTTATTGGGCGATATCGGTAAAGAGCCTGCCGCAAAGCGTGCTGCAGCAATGAATAAATCCGGTAAAAAAGAGCCACTGACCGCACAAGAGCGCGATCGTCTGAAAGTTATCATGATCATGGGTCTGTTCGTGGTCATCTTTTGGGCAGGCTTCGAGCAAGCCGGCGGCCTGATGAACATCTTCTCTCAGCACTACACTGATCGTATGATTGGCAGTTTTGAAGTACCTGCAGCCTGGTTCCAGTCACTTAACCCGTTCTTTGTCATTACGCTTGCCCCTGTGATTGCGGCATTGTGGGTAAAAATGGGGCCTAAAGAGCCAAACTCTCCGGCTAAATTTGCCATGGCTCTGTTCTTCCTTGCCATCGGCTTCCTGTGCATGATCGGTGCAGTAACTCAGCAAGGTGGTGATATTACGGTGAAAACCTCAATGTTCTGGCTGGTTGGTGCATACTTCTTCCACACCTTGGGCGAGCTGTGTCTGTCTCCTATCGGCCTGTCAATGGTCACTAAGCTGGCACCGCTTCGCTTGGCTTCACTGATGATGGGTGCATGGTTCGGTTTCAATGCGGTTGCTAACTATGTCGCCGGTATTATTGGTGCAAATGTTGGTGAAGCAGGTCCGATGGCTATTTTCAGCGGTATTGCCATCGCGGCAACCGTTGCTGGTGCTTTACTGCTACTGTGTTCAAACCAGTTAATTCACTGGATGCATGGTGCAGAAGGTCAGGTTATTGAAGATGACGTGATCGAAGGGAACGCAGTAGAAGCTTAATCTAACGAAGCTTCAACACAGAGTAGCCAGCACATTCGCTGCTGGCTATTTTTTATATCAACAGGCTCTTTTTGAGCAAATTCTTGCATCTTTTACGCCGACTCCAGTCTCTTTAACGTCACACTGAAACTAGCCGAACCAATTTCACTTAATGACAAACGTCCACCCGACTCTGATAACTGCAATTGAATAATGTCGTTGCTCTGAGCGCACTCTCCGAGCCACGATTGCGCCATGACAGAATGCATCCCTTCACTGGTTTGTAAAACAGCCCCCAGCCCGGCGGAAACAACGGTCAGGCTTCGGTCACACGCATCAAAAATACCAAACAATCCCTTAATCGGTGACGCATACCCTGAATGCTGCATCCCCTTTTCAATTAGGTTGATTAAATGCGCCAGGTCATTTTCTTCCGCCATCCGGGTACGCAGATAATCATTAAAAAAGGCGCGGAGCAGCAATGTGGTGGCAGTGCCTTTGTTCCCACCGGCGGCAGAATCAACCAGATAAAATGCCAGTCGACCATCCATCAACCAAGTATAATCCAGGAGAACAGGCGGCACATCGGCAGATTGCAAGACACAGTAATTCAGCTGCCAGTCTCCCTGCTTAGATTCTGTATCCGGCATTAAGCCGACCAGCAATTCCCGAGCAGCTTTAGGGTTAGACTGGAGTTCCTGAATATGCCATTCGAGCTCTTCATCGACAACGCTGCTGTCTTCACCTACACCAAACCATTGGCTGGAAAAGTCACGGCTTTCGGTACAACAGTCCTGAGACTTTAATACCGATAAAAGTGCAGACTGCAGCACCATTATATTATCCAGCGGCTTGATGAGAAAATCCTTTACCCCGTGACGCAATGCTGTTGCCACGTCAGCCATATCACCGGTCCCCGAAATCACGATGACAGGAACCATCGGATACTGAACCGATATCTCTTCGACAAATTCCATTCCCGATAGCACCGGCATTGCCAAATCACACAGTAAAACATCAGGGATCGCCACCCTCAAGGCTTGCAATCCTTTCAGGCCATCATCAGCTTCTCGCACCGCACACCCCTGGCTTTGCAAAAAACCACATATCATCCGACGAAAAACAGGATCGTCCTCTACAACAAGAATATCTTTACCTTCTAGCAACGATTGTGTTCTCCATGAGTTATGGTTTGCGACACCCTGACTTTTTTCGGGGGAGTTGATACTATTTTCTCTATAACTGCGCATGAAAACCTAATCGTTAATCAGCCTATCAAAAGCATAGGTGTAAAATCGTCATTCGTCAGGGCTGACAATCTATTCGGGGAGGAAATTAGGTGTTTAATGCTATCCACTTCAAATAAATACACTTTTTATCGCTTTAATAGATATGATAACGCATGCTTAAAAAAGGGTTATTATTGATTTATAGCAAGAGTTGTTATGTTAAAGACATACTTTGACTCATTGTATTATACAATTCCCCATTATGAGTTTTCAGCAATGACTTTTTATGAAACTTGACGATCTAAATTTGTTCCGAATGGTTGTTGAAAATGGCAGCTATACCGGGGCCTCCCGCAAAACCCAAGTGCCAGTAGCAACACTCACACGCCGAATTCAAGCTTTGGAAGAATGCCTGAATATTCGCCTGTTGAATCGTCATGCTCGTAAATTATCGCTTACGGAAGCCGGACAGAAATTTTACGATGATTGTGCACCTCTACTACAGCAATTAGTTGATAAAACGGTGCACATCAGTGAAGAATGCAAGGGAGCTGCCGGTAAGCTAAAAATTGCCGCCCCTTCTAACCTGACGAAAGTCCTGCTTCAACCGATGCTGAGTGCATTTATGCTGCAACATCCGGCCATCGATATCACACTGCATATGAGCAGCGAGCCGGAGCAACTCGATCCGACCGATTGGGATGTCATGTTCCGAGTCGGCCCTCAGCGCGATTCAACCCTCATTGCTCGCCGTATCAGCGCGGTTAAAGATATTCTTGTCGCCAGCCCTGATTACTTAAAGAGCCACCCAGAGCCAAGGCACGCTCAGGAGCTGCACAATCACACGTTATTAAAAGGCAACCCGCTACTTCGCTGGCGCTTAACTGACAGCAACGGAGAAACCGTTACGATCAATGAACGAGGTCGCTTTGAAGCCAATCAGTTAAATGTGGTGAGAAAAGCATGTATTGCCGGGTTGGGGATCACCCTGATGCCTGATGTTATGCTGGAAAAATACATCTCTTCGGGTGAGTTAGTCCGTATTCTTGAAAACTGGTCAGCGAACCCCCGAGAAGTCTTTTTACTGTACAACCACCGAGACTACCAGCCAGAAAAGTTACGGTTATTCATTGAGTTCGCCAGCCAATACTTTGAGCTGAATTAAGGCCTTCGAAATATACGTCAGGCTTTGAGCCAAACCAAACGCAGTTGATTAACCCGAATGCTATATACACCATTCCCAGCATTGCAGAAGCAATGTGTCGGGAGTGATGTTTTGCCCGTGATTCCCAGTAAGCTGATTCCTTTCCTTTATCTTCTTTCCTTTTTATTACTCTCATATCACTTTCCACGCTAGCCGAAGCAATTTCTTGCCAACGCCCCGAACCCCGACTACATGTTATTAGTATGTAAACGCATTTCACCCTTTTACAATTGTGAAATGTACCATCTGTTACGTGCAGCTACTTGGCATTTATAGACGAGGAAACGTTATGATTCTGGGACATTTATTTGGAATATACACTCACCCTAAACAAGAGTGGCGCAGCATTGATAAGGAACATGATGGAATAAACAGCAGTCTCAGCCACATCCTGTTAATTGCTCTGCTGCCACCTATTTTCGCATTTATTTCCAGTGTCTTTATTGGCTGGAAAATTGGCGCGGGGGATCCTATCTATCTCACTCAATCCAGTGCCCTCGGTATGTCAATTGCTATGTATTTTGCTCTGGTTGGAGGTGTCTTTGCCCTTGCTTATGTTTCCTACTGGATGAGCCAGACCTTTGGTTCAACCCCGACCTACACACAAGCCCTTGAACTGGCAGCTTATACCGCGACACCACTCTTTATGAGCAGTATTGCCGCCCTCTATCCGCACCTCTGGTTCCTGATGATTGCCGGATTAATCGGGGTAGCCTACTCCGTTTACCTGCTGTATACCGGCGTCCCTATCCTGATGCATATACCGGAAGAACGCGGATTTATCTATGCCAGCTCCATTGTCACCTCAGGCTTAGTGCTGCTGGTAGCGATTTTGGCGGGATCGGTTATTTTGTGGAATCTTGGATTAGGGCCAGTATTTATGAGTTAATCGAAAAACAGATCAAAAAGAGCGAGAATCACCTCGCTCTTTGTTATCTTGGCTCTTTCAAGCACCAGAACTTTTCCTTAGCGGACAGTCCTTTTACCCTTCGTTATGAATTTCAAGATTGACAAGATCCTGCTGGATTTCTCGTTTGGTCTTAGACTCTTCATTACGGAGCGAGTCGAGAAAATCCAGATATTGCTGGTTAATATCCCCCGTCACATAACTGCCATTAAACACTGAAGTCTCAAACAGCTGGATATTAGGATTACCTTCAGCCACCGCTGAAACCAGGTCTTCCAGATCCTGGAAAATCAAGCCATCAGCACCAATCATCTTGCAAATTTCATCGACTTCACGCCCATGGGCGATTAACTCATTCGCGCTTGGCATATCGATACCGTACACATTCGGGAAGCGAACCTCTGGTGCTGCAGAGGCCAGGTACACTTTACGCGCACCGGCTTCACGAGCCATCTCAATGATCTGCTCTGATGTGGTACCGCGGACAATCGAATCATCAATTAGCAGTACGTTCTTACCTTTAAATTCAGAGCGAATTGCGTTGAGCTTACGGCGAACAGACTTACGGCGCATTTGCTGCCCGGGCATAATAAAAGTACGGCCAACATAACGGTTTTTCACAAAACCCTGGCGGTATGGCTTATCAAGCGTTCGGGCTATTTCTAACGCACTGTCACAAGAGGTTTCCGGTATCGGGATAACAACATCAATATCCAAGTCATCCCATTCTCGTTTGATTTTTTCACCCAGCTTCTGTCCCATGCAAACGCGCGCCGCATACACAGAGATTTTATCAATGAACGAATCAGGACGAGCAAAATAAACAAACTCAAAAATACATGGGTTCAGTTGGGGATTATCAGCACACTGTTCAGTGAACAATTGTCCCTCAAACGTAATATAAATGGCTTCGCCGGGAGCCACATCACGCACAAAATCAAACCCGACAGCATCAAGTGCGACCGACTCTGACGCCACCATGTATTCGATCCGGCCTTCAATTTCACGCCTGCCCAGACATAGCGGACGAATACCGTGCGGATCACGAAAAGCAATCAGACCGTGGCCAATCACCATGGCAACCACAGCATAAGCTCCTTTAACCGCGCGATGTACTTCGCGAACCGCAGTAAAAATATCGGCAGGAGTCAGCGGGTGAGCTTGGGCAACTTCAAGCTGATTCGCTAATACATTCAACAGAACTTCAGAATCAGAGGTTGTATTAACATGGCGCCGGGCTTGCTTAAACAAAGACTCCCTGATCTCTGAGGCATTGGTTAAATTACCATTGTGTGCCAGAGAAATACCATAAGGAGAATTCACATAAAACGGTTGAGCTTCTGAAGCGCTTGAACTGCCTGCTGTTGGGTAACGAACATGGCCAATTCCAACATCTCCCTGAAGACGTTGCATGTGCTTAGCTTCAAACACATCACGAACAAGCCCATTCGCCTTACGCAGACGGAAACGATTGCTTTCCAGGGTAACAATACCGGCAGCATCCTGGCCGCGATGCTGTAGCACGGTCAGTGCGTCATAAATAGACTGGTTTACCGGGGTTGAGCCCACGATTCCGACGATACCACACATATCCTAAATCCTCGTCACGCAAAAATTACCAATGGATGGAGTAACAGCACGCTCTGTTACTCTCCATCGTTGCCATAAGGCCGACGCTAGAGCGCGCCGGGTAAAAAGCTGGAAGTATTTTTCAGGTATGAGAAGAACCATTCAATAACCACCCCGAACTGAGGGATCAACTGCGACTGTTTCCACCAGTCCGCACTCGAAAATCCAGTAAAGGCATCAATAAAGAACAATACCGCAGAGACGATTAACACGCCCCTCACACCACCAAAAACAACTCCGAGTACCCGATCTGTCCCAGACAAACCGGTTTTCTGAACTAATTGTCCGATAACATAGTTCACCACCGCGCCGACTATCAGCGTTGAGATGAACAAAACAGCGATGGCGCTACCATTACGTAACGTCGCATCTTGAATATTGCTAAAGTAAGCTGCCAGCTGAGGGTAAAACTGACTTGCAACAAAAAAGGCAGTAAACCAAATCACGAGTGACAGCGCTTCTTTAACAAATCCGCGGATTAAACTGACCAATGCAGAGAAGCCAATCACGCCTAAAATTACGTAATCTATCCAGATCATCATTTATAGTTTCGTCTTGTTGATGCGTATTCTAACAGAAAAAATGAGAACGCAAACGTTTACCTAAGGGTTTAGTGGGTTAAATCTGAGCAATTGACCTTTTAACCCCGTTAATTTTTCCAAGTCTTTAATCTGGCCTGTCAGTTTATCTTTCGCGACATTCGGGCCGACCACCACTCGTGCCAAATCACCCGGCATAGGTTGTTTCGGAAAAACATGAGCCTGAAAACCAGCCTTACGGATCTTCGCCACTAACTGATGTGCATTGTCAAAATTCCGGAAAACACCCAGTTGTATAACCCAGCCGCTCTTTTGATAACCGGCTTTCGGCGGCTCAACAGCTTGAGGGGCAACGGCTAACGGTACCTCTTCTTGGGCAATGTCTGAATCACCGGAAACCTCATACCCACTCTCATCGATAACAGCGGAAACCGGCTCTTGCGGCAGCTCGATATCGGCAAATTCAGGTTCAGGGATCGTCGTAAAGCCTTCCTGAGCATTCACTTCGGGCTGTAACGGAATGCTGGCAAACTGCTCCTGGTAATGTTGTTTCTTGCCATCAAACAAATCGGGCAGAAAAATCACCCCGATTGCGACCAGAATGATGGTCCCGACCAGACGGCTTTGGAATTTACTCGCCACGTTTACTCCTGAATTGATCCAATATGGCTGGAAATCTGACCAACAGTGTAAAACGAGCCAAAGACGATTACCACATCGTCCTCTTCAGCTTGTGTTAGCGCTGCGTCAAAAGCTTGCTCTGGTGTTGAAAAACCGGCTGTAGCATGAGGTAAGTGCTCAATGATCTCTTCGGCTTTGGCCGCTCGCGGGCCTTTTAAGGACGCAGGATACCAGACATCAACCATCCCTTTCATCTCAGCAACAGTGGATGCGATATCTTTATCATGCAGCATCGCAACGACCGCATGAATACGGGCTTTGTTTTCCCGCTTTTTCAGCAGCTCCAGCTGAGTGGCAAAATAATTGGCAGAATGGGGGTTATGTGCAACGTCCATAATCACTAACGGTTTTTCAGCCACTCGCTCCATTCTGCCGGGCAGTGAGGCCTTCGCCAAACCCGCTGCAATATTTTCATCGCTGATATTCAGCTCGGCCGCGCCTAGTGCCATCAATGCTGTCGCGGCATTAGGCAAAGGCAGCGACGGCAGCGGGAGCTGCTGTAAATCAAATGCGCCACAATTCCAGCTCCAGCTCTCACCGTGGTGTTCATAACTGAACTGATAGCCAACCTGGTACAAGTGCGCTCCGATATCGTCGGCATGCGCCGGTACGGTGGAAGGCGGATTAGGCTGGCCACAAATTGCCGGCTTATCAGAGCGGAAGATACCAGCCTTCTCGTACCCAATGACTTCAATATCATCACCTAACCAATCAACGTGATCGACGGCAAGGCTGGTGATCACCGCGACATCATGTTCGACAATGTTCGTCGCATCCAGCCGCCCGCCCAGCCCGACTTCCAGAATCGCCACATCCACCTGATGCTGCTTAAGCAGGTGCAACGCCGCCAAAGTGCCAAATTCAAACAGGCTTAGACTGGTTCCACCCCGGCATTGTTCTATATCAGCAAAAGCCTGGCTATGTTGATGATCAGCCAGCTCCTGACCGTTAATGCGAACACGTTCGTTGTAACGAACCAGATGAGGAGAACTATAGACACCCACTTTATATCCGGCATCAAGCAAAATGGCTTCAAGAATGGCACAGGTAGAGCCCTTGCCGTTGGTTCCCGCGACGGTGATCACCCGCTCTGCGGGCTTGGTAAGCTGAGCATGTTGGGCGACGGCGAGCGCGCGATCCAAACCAAGATCAATGGCGCTGGTATGAAGTTGTTCTAAATAGGTCAGCCAGGAGGAAAGGGAGGCTGTGGCTTGTGGTGCGGTCAATCCAGACATTGGGATGTATTCACTTATTAATACCCATCAAAGGTACTAATTTAACACTGAACCGAGCCTGAGTTCACGTAAACAAGAAAGAAATTCTACTTAGCACCCGCTAGGTGTTTTTTTCTTGTTTAAACCCGTTGCCCGGTTCAGTGGCAACATCAAAAAGGCTTATGCCTCTTCGTTATTTTCTTTTTCAGCTTCTATCTGCAGTTGCTGAGGTTGATCAACCGGCACGACTAAAGGTGATGTGTTATTCGTCATTTTAGCCACCAGGCCGCCAATGCGCTGACGCATTTCGCGACGATCAACGATCATATCAATCGCACCGTGCTCAAGCAGGAATTCACTACGCTGAAAACCTTCAGGGAGTTTTTCACGCACTGTCTGCTCGATAACACGCTGACCCGCAAAACCGATCAACGCTTTTGGCTCACCAATGTTGATATCACCCAGCATGGCCAGACTTGCCGATACACCGCCCATTGTTGGATCAGTCAGCACAGAAATAAATGGCAGCCCTTTCGCCGACAGGCGTTCTAATGCCGCGCTGGTTTTTGCCATTTGCATCAGAGACATCAGTGCCTCCTGCATGCGCGCTCCGCCACTGGCAGAGAAACAAACCAGTGCACAGTTGCTGGCAATGGCTTCGTCAACAGCACGAACAAATTTAGCACCGACAACTGAGCCCATTGAACCGCCCATGAAAGAAAACTCAAACGCACAGGCAACAATTGTCTGCTCCAGCAGAGTGCCCTTCATTACGATTAATGCGTCTTTTTCGCCACTGTTTTTTTGGGCAGCAGAAAGGCGATCTTTATATTTTTTTGAATCACGGAACTTCAGTTTATCTTTCGGCTCCATATCAGCAGCCAGCTCTACCGGGCTTTCTGTATCAAGAAAAGTCTCAAGACGACGGCGCGCCTTCATACGCATGTGATGGTCGCACTTTGGACACACTTCGAGGTTACGTTCCAGGTCGGCGTGATAAAGTACTTGTTCACATGACGTACACTTTGTCCAGACCCCTTCAGGGATCGACACTTTTCGAGAAGAGACAATATTGCTTTTGGTTAGTATCTTTTCAAGCCAGCTCATGAATGACCTTTAGTCTATATTCCCCCGCTAATTTAAGCTGAGGATGAAAATTCGTTAACTATCGGGGGTGAATTAAAGCACAAAGTTGCCAATCTGTAGATAAAAAACTGGTTGTACCTTATGGTTTATACGCTAATCACCTCAATCTGCCAGGAAAAGAGGCCCTAGCGGTGCTGTTGGTAAACCAAATTCTTCAGGGTAATCGACGGCGACTAAGTATAGTCCCGCGGCCTTTGCTGTTTCACCTGCGACACGGCGATCTTTTTGTTCAAGTACCCACTTCATCCACTCCGGAGTTTCCTGGCCGCGACCGACCCGGATCAGGCTCCCCGCAATGTTGCGTACCATGTGGTGTACAAATGCATTGGCTTTGATGTCGATGATCACAAAGTCGCCCTGACGGCTCACATTGACATGCTTCATATCGCGCCATGGGCTTCGTGATTGACATTGAGTCGCACGCACTGACGAAAAGTCATGCTCTCCAACCAAATATTGCGCCGCTTCATGCATTTTTTCCTCGTCTAGGTGGCCGTGATAATGGCTAACACCAATACCAAATATAGCCGGACGTAATGCATTATTATAAATAATGTAGCGATAACGACGTGCAGTGGCACTAAAACGGGCATGAAAATCATCGCTCACTTCTGTTGCCCAACGTACTGCGATATCTTTTGGCAGGTGCGCATTGACACCAATTGTCCACGCAACCATTTTGCGTTCAACATCAACGTCAAAATGCACAACCTGACCCGTTCCATGAACCCCAGTATCTGTCCGTCCGGCACAAAATACGGTAATCGGTTTATTCGCCACATGTGATAACGCCTTTTCCAAACGTTCCTGAACACTATCTACATCACGTTGACGTTGCCAACCGCAGTACTTTGCACCGTCGTACTCAATACCTAAAGCTATTCGCATAATTTAATTCGTTCTCAGAGCGGCGCATGGCCAATATCAAAAGGGGGATTATAAGGAATAGAGTGTGGGAAAAGAACCCCCCAGACGCTTGATACGCCGTCTAAGGGGATATTCGTGGGATTATCTCATGTATTGCGTCAGTAAGCTCTTCGCTTCACGTTGGCTGCCTGCATCGCCACCGGCAGTGACTTCTTCCAGCAGAGCAATCGCACCATCGGCATCATTCATCTCGATATAAGCCTTGGCTAAATCTAACTTGCTGGCGAATTCACCTTGGTTATCAACATCAAAAGATTTAATGTCAGTCAGTACATCCGGAAACTCGTCTAAGCCGACCTCTAAGTTCAACGGTGCGGTATCCAAATCGAGCGAATTATTCAGCTCATCGTCCTTCATCAGCTCTTCAATACTGATATAGGGAGAACTAGCTGACTCCTCTTCTTGCAGTAATTCACTGGCACCTTCATCGAGCAGTAAAGACGATTCTTCCGCTTCTGCAAGTAGAGCTTCAGGATCAAACGCATCGACGTCTTCAACCTGCATATATGGCTGTTCAGACCAATTTTCACTTTCGAGTTCAGGTTCCGGTGTTGACGCCGCCCAAATTGCACTATCTTCTTCTGACATAACAAGATCGGTATCGGCCTCGTCATTATAATCAGCAGGTTCTTGAGACAATAAACGCTCACGCTCGTCCACATCTAAACCTTGCTCACCGGGCAGATGTAAGTCTTGTTCAACGTCGGGTTCCGATACTCGTACGCCGGTTGGCTCAGCTTGCTCGTCTAAGTCAGATGGTTCGTCTAAATCAGGTTGCTCAGCTGAACTTGGCTGCTCTGATACCGACGTCATATTCTGCGCCGGCTCTGCTGGAGCTTCAGGCTCTGCTTCAACTTCAAACATTGAATCAGGCTCAGTCAGCAACGCCGCCATGTCCAGCCCTGCGGACTCAACCAGAGCCTCATCAAACATATCAGCCGGTGCTGGCTGTGCTTGAGCGGGTAACGGGCGGGGGGTGTACTGTTCTTTCAGTCCTTGTTCAAGCTCATACTGTTCCAGTTCATGCTGCTCTTCAAAGGAGGCTTGCAACGCTTCATTTTCACTGAACTCAGGCAAGGTTGCTGGATCGATAGCTGCAAACTCAAATTTCTCAGCACTTAACTCTTCAGGTTGTAACGCCGGAGCCTGCGGTGCCTCTTCAATAAGCTCACTCGCTTGCTGAGGCTTATCGGTAGCCTCAACCGCTTGCTGCAGCTGCTTAACCATATTATCTAAAGCCGCTTGCTCTTCGTCTTCAGAAAGCGGAGATAACGCTTCTTCTGCGGCATCAGCCTCCGGATCGTTGAACGCTGCTTCTTCATCAAACTCAGGAAGGTCATCTAAAGACAGAGATTCCCCAATATCAGAGCCTATCGGCGGTAAATCCTGGAGCTGACTGGGATCCAATCCAACTTCTGCCAGAGCCGTATCTTCATCGAAGACCGGAAACTCGTCTAAATCAAGAGTTGTCGGCTCGGGGTCGATAACGGGCTTATCGAAGGCCGGATTATTAACGGTTTCAAACAGCTCATCAACACTGCGCTCTAAATCCTGAATATCATCGTTCTCAGGCTCATCAAGCAAGCTTTCAACATCAGTCACCAGCGAATCGATACTGTCTTGGTCTTCTGCCATTAAGCCAGGCTCAGGGGCCGGTGTTAATGCCGGTTGCAAAGCCGGTTCATCGCCATCCGTGGGTTCTATATTCTCTGGTTGCGGTGTCAACTCATCATGAGGCTGAGTCTCTAGCGCTTCATTGAGGATGGCGTCGAAAGCTGCCGCCGGATCCTCTTGCGAAGGAAAGTCAGCATCCATTTCATCGGCAACGCTTCCTGGCTCACCAACCGAGGCTTCAACCCGATTGGCTGAGCTGTCGCTATCAACAGATTCAAATTCAGGATCTGTCTGTTTTGCAAGGCCAGGAGCCTCAGTACCATCGGCTACGGCAGAACTGACCACATCCGAAATCAGGTGATCGTCCAGAATATCATCCAGCAAATCAGTACTGTTTTCTTCAATAACCAGATTATCAATGTCTACCAGCTCATCATCCGGTTCTGGCGCAACATTGAGCTCCGGCGGGTCACTTTCAAACTCATCGTCTGCCTCATCAAGCAGCTCATCAAGTAATGCCGTGCTGTTTTCGTCTATCGATATAGCCGAGTTCAGAATGCTGTCGTCTTCAGCTTCAAGCAACTCATCCAGCAAGGCTGTGCTGTTTTCTTCGAGATCTATGTCACTCGATAGCTCATCAGCGTCAATGATTTCATCAAGTAATTCGACACTGCCTTCTTTAAAAACCGTGTCTTGCTCCGGGAGCTCTGCCTCTTTTTGCTCAGCGAAATAAACAGCTTCATCGACAACCGTTGGATTTGCCAGTTCAGCCGCTTCTGCAAGAGCTTGATCTACCGCAGCCTGTTGAACGATATCGTCAGCTGAGTTTGTATTTTCAAGGGCGCGGTCTTGAGGGGTATCGGTAGTGTCAGGCGCTTTGGCAAAAGAGTCAGCCCCTGTTAACTCCGGCGACTCTGAACTCAACGAGTCGAACAACGTATCAAGCTCATCTTGTCCTGCGACTTCATTTTCAACTTCTGACAACAGATCATCAAGAATCGACTGATCAAGCAGCCCCTCGTCAATGCCGCCATTGGTCAGGAGTTCATCATCAAAAGTACTGTTCGCTTCATCTGAAGAGAGATCAAAATTCTGCTCATTGGCATCTTGTTCTTGCAACGACTGCTCCCACATGGCAGCCAAGGCTTCATCTGAATTTTGATCGGATGATTGCTCCATCAAATCTAACGCCCGCTCCATATCTTGCAGGCCAATCGCTTCCTCATTACCTTTAACAGAGATACTGCTCAATGAAAGATCGCTATGGATATCAAAGTCATCATCGCTATTGAATGAAAGATCCAGACTTTGAGCATCACCTGCTGCATGCCCTATCTCCACTCCTGAATCCGGAGCAAATAAACTGTCTTCCGGATCATCAAACAACGCGCTCTCATCACTGGCGAATAAATCGTCGATATCGTTATCATCGCTCAGCGTCAAATCCGGAGTCTCATCATCCTCGCCAGTCGGCGGTGCCACCATAACCGGCCCATTAGCCTCCGGAGCATCGAGTGACTTAACATCATCCAAAGCCGGCTCTGTTTTCTTACGGCCAAACAAAAGAAACGCGATGGCACCGGCAATCAGGGTGCCGGGTATTAGCGCCAGTGCCGCTAAAATCCATGGGTTAGCGATTGCGCCGTCGACCCAAGAAGGCTCTTCAACCACAGGTTGTTGCGGCTGGGTTTTCTGCTGTTCCAGGAAACCAATGATTTCACCACGCAACTCTTCATCATCGGTGATCTGATCTTTAAGCGCGGCAACCTCATGGCGCATTTCTGCCAGGCGAACCCGTAGCAAGTGATTGCTTTCCAGTAGCTTCGTCATCTGAACGTCAGATGCATCTAATTGCTCTTGCAGCTCTGGAGAGGCTTTCAACGGTTTAGCCGGAATTCCCCCTCCAGCCGCACTCTTGCTCGGCGTGACCGTTTCTTCGCTCGCTGTTTCGGGCTTAGCTAACGGAGTGACAACAACCGGGGGTTTCGCCTTGGCCACTTTTTGGGGTGACGAATTTGCTGAAGCCTTGGGTGCAGGCTTGGACGTTGAGGGGACGGCAGTACTGCGGGCCTGTCGCCGCTGGTCGATCTCTAAGCGACGCTTAACACTCTCGATATCTTCACGCTGAATTTGAGCCATTGTCGGCATTCTCAGCTGGCTTCCCGGGATCAAGCCATGGACATTATTATTCTCAAACGCTCGCGGGTTAGCTCGATGGATCGCACCGATAACCTGATAAACAGAGACTGACGGACTGGGACGATAACGAGATGAAATCGACCACAAGGTTTCATTATCCCTTGTTGGTCCATATTGATTAACGGACCCCGTATTGGATACAGCCCCGGTCTGGTTAGTGTTTCGGTAGCGGTCAGAAACGGCAACAGGCTGATCATCATCAGCCGGGCCAAGAATGCGGACAGTATTAGCATGAACCTGCATCGGTACTAAGAAGGCTGCAGTTGCAAAAATGACCGGTAAAATTAAACGTTTCATCATATTAGATTGATTAGACACTGCCCGGGGCCCTCTCTGGCAGGATATGGAATGACATAAAATCGATTGGATAAATATCAACAAGGCTGTAAACACCGCAAAGGCTTATCCAATCGTATTTACTATATCGAACTGGTATGCAGAAGCTGTAGTCTGTTCACGAAAAACTGTGGTTTTATTAGCAAATAAGGGACAAGTATCAAAGTTCAGGCACCGAGATTATAAATCTCGATGCTAGAACCGGGAGACTAGGTACTAGAAACTCGAACCTCGATACTAGAAACTAGAAACTAGAAACTAGAAACTAGAAACTAGGCACTCGAATCTCGAACCTTACAAATACTCTGCGATCAGTTTTTCTGCAATCTGAACACTGTTAGTTGCTGCGCCTTTACGAACATTATCGGCAACAACCCACATATTCAGGCCGCAAGGATGGCTGATGTCTTCACGAATCCGAGCAACCATAACGTGATCTTTCCCCGTCGCATTATCTACCTGAGTTGGATAATCGCTACCGTGGAAGACTTCAATACCTTCGGCATTGTCAAGCAGGCCTATCGCCTCTTCGATATTGACAGGCTGACGGGTTTCAACATGCACGGCTTCAGCATGGCCATAAAAGACAGGAACCCGTACACAGGTCGGATTAACACGGATACTGTCGTCCCCGAAAATCTTCTGGGTTTCCCACACCATTTTCATTTCTTCTTTGGTGTAGCCGTTATCCATGAAGTCATCAATGTGCGGTAAGCAGTTGAACGCAATTTGCTTATCGTAAGCCTTGTTTTCAGCCGGCATTCCGTTAAGCAGCTTCGCGGTTTGTCCCGCCAGCTCGTCGATGCCTTTTTTGCCTGAACCGGATACTGACTGATACGTTGCCACATTAATGCGCTCAATACCGTAGGCGTCATGAATTGGCTTCAGTGCCACCAGCATCTGAATCGTTGAACAGTTAGGGTTAGCAATAATATTACGGTTACGATAATCAGCGATGGCATGCGGGTTTACCTCTGGCACTACCAGAGGAATATCGTGGTCATAACGGAAATGGGATGTGTTATCGATCACGATGACCCCAGCGTCAGCGGCTATCGGTGCCCAGTGTTCAGATGCTTCAGCTCCAGCAGAGAAGAATGCAATCTGTACCTGGCTCCAGTCAAAGTCTTCAACATCTGTGATACGTTTCGATTTACCGTGGAAGCGCAATACTTTACCAGCGCCACGCTCGGTCGCCAGTAAATAAAGATTACGAACAGGAAAATTGCGTTCCTCCAGTATCTCTACTATCGTTCCACCTACAACGCCTGACGCGCCGAGTACTGCAATATCAAATTCCTGACTCATTGAGTTTCCTCTACTACTGTAAAACCTAATTTAGCCAGCGACTCTACCCCAAAGTTGGCCTTTCCTGCTACTGTAATCGCACTATATTCGCGTCGATCCCAGTAATTTTTTCTCATCTGATCAAAAGCCGCAGCCATTTGGCTATCATCGCCTGCTGTCAGGGTCATTTTTCGTCTAAACAGAGCATCATCTTTGCGGATGTCATAAATCAGCTGGATCAACATAAACAGATCCGCTTCATCCCAGGGTTTGCTCAAGCGAACATAGGGCACGGGGGCTACCGGCAACAGGCTTGAAGCTGCAACCTGCCGCGTAAGATTGAGCGATTGACAAAAACAGTTGTACACCATGGTGGTGCCGCGCGCTTTACCTTCCAAACCGTAGCCTGCAATATGAGGCGTCGCAAAAGCCAGTAATGGCAACAACTCCAAATCGACTAACGGCTCTTTCTCAAACACGTCCAGCACCGCTGTCAGTACTTTATTCTGGCCAGATTGCGCTTGCTGCAACGCAACTTTCAACGCCTGATTATCAACAACGGGGCCGCGGGCCGCGTTAATAAGAATGGCATCGGGTGCAAGCTTGGCCAAAAAGGCTTCATCGACTAAATGATACGTCGGGAAATCACCGTCACGGGTGATCGGAGTATGCAAGGAGATCACATCACACTGGGCCAGGAGTGTTTCCAGGGAATGAAAAGTACGGCTATCCCCTTGCTGCTTTTTCAATGGATCATTTAACAAATAACGAATACCCAGCGCATCAAGACATTGTGCTAAATAGCTGCCGACATTGCCGGCCCCGATAATACCGATCGTTTTATCGAAAATAGAAAAGCCCTGCTGCTGACCTAATACCATCAAGCAGCTTAACACGTACTCAGCGACCCCGACTTTGTTGCAACCGGGCGCTGCCGTGAAGGCAATACCACGTTCAGCCAGTAATTGTTGATCAACATGATCGTACCCAGCCGTTGCGGTACCTATAAATTTCAACTTATCGGCTTTTGCCAGTAATGCTTCATTAACGGCGGTTACCGAACGGATCATCAGGGCGTCAATACCGACTAAATCGCCAGCCGATAAAGTACGGCCAGGCTTGGCAATCACTTCCCCAAGCTGGCCGAACAATTCTGGCGCATAGGGCATGTTTTCATCGACAAGAATTTTC
Source organism: Photobacterium sp. (assembly GCF_033720175.1). Classification (GTDB taxonomy): domain Bacteria; phylum Pseudomonadota; class Gammaproteobacteria; order Enterobacterales; family Vibrionaceae; genus Photobacterium. The sequence goes on along the minus strand of NZ_JAWWDA010000014.1, from coordinate 45,727 downwards.
ATTTTTTCTCCGGGGGAAAGGAAAGCGCTCAGAAGCCAAAGGAACTAAATACTAGGTACTCGAAACTCGAAACTCGAAACTAGTATCTTATGTCTAACGCCTTACGTCTAGCACCTAGCACCTAGCGTCTAGCACCTTTCTTCAGACATAAAAAAACCCGGCACAGGGCCGGGTAAAAAATCCAGGTAAAAAGCATCAGCATCTGGGTATAGACACCTTCTATAAAAGAAAATACTATTCACAAAAGCTGATGTTGCGTCTGTTTACTGGCACTGGCAACAGAAAACCAATCATTAAGATGCCTCCGCTAAAAGTCGTCCATTTGATTGGATCTCCTAGCCAGTGCCGTTCCTGGAAAAAGACAAAAGAAGTTTTCAGGAGCGAGTGTAAAGTGTCAAGTTACTCACGAGAGTTTCGAGTAGCGCGTTGCTAGAATTCCGAAACGCACTCCTCGCTTCTCCTTACCCACTTATCGTCACTCGCTCCTGATGGTTTTTAACCTTCGTATTTCTTAATCACGAGTGTCGCATTGGTGCCACCGAAACCGAAGCTGTTAGACATAACCGTCTTCAGTTCTTGCTCACGCGTTTCAGTTACGATATCCAGACCTTCTGCTGCCGGATCTAGATTGTCGATGTTAATACTTGGCGCAACAAAGTTATTATTCAGCATCAAGGTTGAATAGATGGCTTCGTGTACACCGGCAGCACCCAGCGCATGACCGGTCATTGCTTTGGTCGCAGAGATTGCCGGGCTGTTCTTTCCGAACAACTCCTGAATGGCACCTAATTCTTTAACATCGCCAACTGGCGTAGACGTGCCGTGGGTATTGATATAATCCACTGGCGCATCAAGATCTTTCATCGCCATCTTCATACAACGGACGGCACCTTCGCCTGATGGCGCAACCATATCGTAGCCATCAGAGGTTGCACCATAACCTACGATTTCACCGTAAATTTTCGCACCACGTGCTAGCGCATGTTCCAACTCTTCAACCACCAGCATGCCGCCGCCGCCAGAAATCACAAAACCGTCACGATCGGCATCATAAGTACGAGATGCTTTTGTCGGATCATCATTATATTTGGTTGATAGTGCGCCCATCGCATCGAACATCATTGTCAGTGTCCAATCGAGCTCTTCACCGCCACCAGCAAAGACAACGTCTTGCTTGCCAAGCTGGATCAATTCAACAGCATGGCCGATACAGTGTGCCGATGTCGCACATGCTGAACTCATGGTGTAGTTCACGCCACGAATTTTAAATGGCGTAGCAAGGCAGGCTGAAACGGTTGATGACATAGTACGAGGTACCATGTAAGGGCCAACACGCTTGACCCCTTTTTCGCGCAGAATATCAACGGCTGCCGCTTGGTTATGCGATGACGCACCACCCGAACCTGCCACCAGGCCAGTCCGGTCATTAGATACCTGATCGTCGGTTAAACCCGAATCTTCAATGGCTTGTTCCATCGACAAATATGCAAATGCGGCGGCATCACCCATGAAACGCATCTTTTTACGATCGATGTGCTCAGCCGGATTCATTTTCAAATCACCCCAAACATTGCTACGCAATTTCTTTTCTGCGAACTGTTCAGAGAAGCTAATCCCAGACTTACCACTTTTTAGAGAGGCCAACACCTCTTTAACGTCGTTACCAATGCTGGATACGATACCCATGCCTGTAATTACGGCTCGTTTCATGATGAATTCCTACTGTCATTTAACGTTGTCAATATTAACGGGTTTACTAACAGAAAGTGGTCAGCTTTCCCTACAATCGGGTACAATCGCCACCAATTATTGATTAAGTATATCTCTAGAGCTGTTTAATTCGCCGCTATTTCTTTTAAGAACAATGAGAAAGTACCCTATTGAATAATAACCAGGCGCTACCTGGCGAAATAGCAATGAGATGAAATTATACCATTTATGAGGTTTCCCTTGTCTGACAAGCGTATCGAGCACGCCATTCTTGATTGGAATGAGGCCGGCACTCCAGTATCTAATAACTTTGACGATGTCTATTTTTCTAACACTAACGGGCTGGAAGAAACACGTTACGTCTTCTTGCAACAAAATGGACTGCCTGAACGCTGGGAAACACTTAATCGCCGCCGTTTTGTGATTGCCGAAACGGGCTTTGGGACTGGGCTGAATTTTCTCGCCGCATGGCAATGGTTCAAAGCCTTTCGCCAGGCAAACCCAAGCGCAACAACCAAAGAGCTGCATTTCATCAGCTTTGAGAAATTCCCGGTTACCCGAGATGACTTAATCAAGGCCCATCAGGCCTGGCCAGAGCTGGCTGATTTAGCAGAGCAACTGCATCCCCACTACCCGCCAGCTGTTGCCGACTGCCATCGAATTGTGCTGGAAGATGGGATGATCACCCTCGATCTGTGGTTTGGCGATATCAAAGACTGTCTACCGCAAGTCTGGACCAGTGATGACGGTATTGTTGATGCGTGGTTCTTGGATGGTTTCGCCCCCAGCAAAAATCCGGAAATGTGGAATCAGGAGCTTTTCAGCGGTATGGCAAAAATGGCGCGCCAAGATTGCACCACCGCAACCTTCACCGCTGCCGGTTTTGTTCGACGGGGTTTAGTTGAAGCCGGTTTTGAGATGGCTAAAGTGAAAGGTTTTGGCCATAAGCGAGAAATGCTGGCAGGAAAAATCACCAAACGCCAACACAAGGCAAACTTCAAGCCCTGGTACGCCCGTTCGGCCGCGACGAATCCGACAGATGTCGCGATCATTGGTGGCGGCATTGCATCGGCGGCCACGGCACTGGCTCTGGTTCGCCGAGGCATGAAGGTTACACTTTATTGTGCTGACTCGTTACCGGCAGAAGGTGCATCGGGGAACCGCCAGGGCGCAGTCTACCCATTATTGAATGGCTCAAACGATACCCTTTCCCGCTTCTTTGCACCGGCATTTTTTTATGCGCGTCAGTTTGTTGAACAGGCCGCGGTAAAAAGTGAATTTTCCCACGACTGGTGTGGGGTCACGCAACTGGCCTGGGATGAGAAAGCCGCTAAAAAATTAGATAAAATGCTGACAGGTGCCTTCCCGCCAGAGCTTGTTCATGGATTGAACACCGAGCAAACCGAGCAAAAGACCGGGGTTAAATCAGGCCATTCGAGTGTTCACTACCCGAAGGGGGGCTGGCTGTGTCCGCAAGAACTGACCCGCGCGTTGGTTACCCAGGCACAAGAAACCGGGCTGCTTATGATCCAAGTCGAAACAGATATTAGTCAACTGGGATCGGTAAACGATAAATGGCAACTCACCGATATCTCGGGTAACACCTTTAGCCATGACAGTGTCATTATTGCAAACGGTCATCGTTTTTCTGAATTTGAACAAGCGAAAGCGATCCCTGCCTATTCGGTGCGCGGACAGGTTAGCCATCTTCCAACCAACAGCACGTTATCAGAACTGAAAACGGTACTGTGTTATGACGGCTATCTCACACCGGAAAATAAAGCTACGCAGACCCATTGTATTGGTGCCAGCTATCGCCGCAACAGCGTTGACTTGGCGTTTAGCGAACAAGAGCATGATGATAACAAGCAGCGATTAGTCAACTGCCTGCCAAGTGTCGGGTGGCCGACCGAAGTCGACATTTCAGATAATGAGTTTCGGGCCGGTGTTCGCTGTGCCAGCCGCGATCATTTACCCTTTGTCGGCGATGTTTGCCGTTACCAGGCATTGATTGAGCAGTATGCCGACCTCAGAGATCAGCAAGACACCGCAGAGGCGGTGCCTGTTTATCAAAATTTATACTCGATCGTCGGTTTAGGCTCTCGGGGGTTAAGCTCCGCCCCGCTGCTGGGTGAACTGCTAGCTTCGCAGATCTGTGGTGATCCGCTCCCCTTGCCCCATGCCGTATTAGATGCTCTGCATCCCGGCCGTATGTGGGTTCGCCGCTTAGTGAGAGGCAAGCAGCTTTAACAGTTACGAGAAACTATATCCCCTATTCAACAGCCGCTGTAACCGGAGGGGCGGTATCATTTCCGCCACCGGAATCTGATACTGCAACCCCAATCACTACAGCCGCGACCCCCACCGCAAGCACTGTCGCCGTCAGGCCTCCCGCAGATGCCGCCAACGCGGTATCAATCCCTGCGGCAGCGCCTGTCGAACTGCTGGCAGCGGTTGTCACAGCATCAGTTGATGTCGTTGTGGATCCCGCCGAGGCAGATGAAGATGTGGACGGTTGAGTTGCTTGATCTTCCGCGGCAAAAACAGTACTAGAAAGCATCCCAGCCAAAAGCAACGTAATCGCAAAATTCTTCATAGCTTTTCTTTATTCCCCTAACTTATAACAACAATCTTCTATTATTGATATACAGATAAGTATAGGACAAGAATGACTATTTGGTGAAAAATGACAGTGGTTCTATGGTTCTTTTTTGCCCCTTTACCACAGGGCCGCGGCTCGCCCATCAAATGTTGAAGACACACCTTCTATTTCATCTCTGTTCCTGTTACTACCTCTGCTTCAGGCTTCACGGCTTTCAGCTTTTCCGCAAGAGCCCTTTGCGCCTCGCAATCACCGTGAATCACATGGATTTTTTTAGGCCCCAACTCGATACCATCGACAAATTTAAGCAAATCAGCTTGATCAGCATGAGCCGAATACCCCTCCATTTGATGGATCTTTGCTTTTACCTCAATGTCATTACCGTTGATCTTTACTTTTTCACGGCCTTGAATAAGTTCTCGCCCCAACGTTCCTCGGGCCTGATAGCCGACCAAAATCACATCCGTTCTGGCATCAGCTAACAAAGCTTCCAGATAATTAAGAATACGTCCGCCAGTGCACATTCCACTTGCGGCCACCACAATGGCGGGCTCTCCCGTTGTCTTTAAGCGATTAACCAAGGCTTGATGGTCAGCATGAGAATTGATGGTAATACATTGGGAAAATGAAAGCGGATGGCGACCTTGCTGATAGCGATCTTTCGCCTCTCTTGCCCAAAGCTGCTTAAATTCTCGATACTGTTGTGTGATTTCACCCGCCAAAGGAGAGTCGAGGATAATAGGAATTGATTCCCAGTTTACTACCTGATTACCGGGTACTGCTGTCGCAATAATATTTTCAATATCAAACAGCAGTTCTTGCGTTCGCCCTACACTAAAGGCCGGGATTAAAATGGTGCCACCGTCAGTGAACGAACGCTGAACAATTTCCTTTAGCTGTTGTTCACGAACGGACACCGAATTGTGTGCTGTATCCCCATAAGTACTTTCAATGATCAGGGTATCGACCTGTTGGGGAGATTGGGGATCCACTAACAACGGTGTATTACAGGGGCCTAAGTCTCCGGAAAAAACTACAACTTGGTTATCAGGCATTTTCATTTCGATATAGGCGGAGCCTAAAATATGACCAGCCGGCTGAAAGCGAATACTGACCACCTCACCGGATGGCAGTACCAGTTGCGCCCAGCAGTCATAAGGGATGGGGATAAGTTTCTTTTTTACCACACTGGTGAAATGTTCGCACTGTGACCGATTCAGACCTAATTGTATTTTCAGGCCATCTTCCAGCATTAAAGGCAGCAAGGCAGCCGTTGCTTCCGTCGCATAAATCGGGCCTTTATAACCTGCCGCCAGTAACCAGGGAATACGACCAACATGATCAATATGGCAATGCGTCAGTAACAACCCACGAATGTGACCGATAGAAAATTCGATATCAAAAGAACCGGTGTTTTCCGAACCTTGAAATAACCCACAATCGATAAGCAACCCATGCTCACCGACTAATACTTCATGACATGAGCCAGTAACACCTGTTCTGGCCCCATGATGAGTAATTTTCACCCTCGTACTCCCCCTGATTGTATCGATAGCGGGATGATGACAAAGCTTAGAAGATCGGTGGAAAAGTGAGCAGAAATGCTCGAGACATATCACGAAAATATCTGTGAGGTTTAACTTATAGGTACAGCCAATCAAAGAGATCCGCACCATTGGGAAAACAGAACAGCCAACGATAAATGAGCTAGTTCAATATGGCACTATGAAAGAAAAAGCTGACACAACCGAGATGAAAAGAAAATCAAGAATAACGACCAAAAACACAAAAAATAAAACATTAAATATCAGTAGATTGTGGATATATCAAGCAAACCGCAACCCCCGATAGCTGATTAAAGAAAATATTAAGCCCTATAATCTGAACTCAACTTTTTGAAAGCCGAAAAAATTGTTATACTTGCGCGCTGAATCCAAACTTTATGTACTGTCTGATGTTTTTTGACCTTTTCTTCGTTTTCTTTTCATCGTTTACAGCCTTATTTTTACTTCGTAAATTCGCCAGAAGAATTGGACTGGTAGATAAACCAAACGAGCGTAAGCATCATTCAGGGTCTGTCCCGCTCGTGGGTGGAATAGCTATATGTATTACATTAGCACAGTACCTCTATTACAACCCGACACTCCTCGCTGATTCAGGCCTCTATGCTTTCTGTATCATTGTCTTAACGACTGTCGGCGCACTTGATGATAAATTCGATGTGAGCTTTAAGCTAAGGTTTTTGATTCAGGGTGCTCTGTCGATTTGTATGATCTACTTTGCCGGTTTGGAATTGCAAACCCTCGGTAACATGATCGGATTTGGTGCAATCGACCTTGGAGTGTTTGGCTATTTTATAACAGTGCTTGCAGTCATTGGTGCCATCAACGCATTCAATATGGTTGATGGCATCGATGGATTGTTAGGCGGGCTTTCCATCGTGACCTTCGGAGGGTTGGCTTTAATGCTGACTTATGATGGTCAATCTGAACTTGCCTATATTTGTTTGGTCATCATTATCGCAATTGTGCCGTACATCCTTTTAAACCTTGGCGCTTTTGGGCGCAGGCGCAAGGTGTTCATGGGCGATGCCGGAAGCATGTTAATAGGCTTCACGGTCATCTGGATGCTGCTGCTTGCCAGTCAAAATGGTACAAAACCACCTCTACGGCCAGTCACGGCGCTATGGCTCATAGCAGTCCCTCTAATGGATATGGCGGCAATTATGATCCGCCGGGTTCGTCGAGGTGATTCACCGTTCAAGCCCGACCGTGAGCATTTACACCATATATTTCAACGATTAGGATTAAACTCTGTCCAGACATTGATTGCTATCTGTTCTATCGCAGCACTTTACGCGGGCTTTGGTATTTATGGTGAGATTAACAACATTCCAGAATATGCTATGTTCTGGCTGTTTATTGGATTTTTTGTGATTTACTTTGCACTACTTTCAAATGTTTGGCGAATTACGGCAGCATTAAAAAAACACGGCATATTGTTACAAAAATAATCAAAACGTATTGATCACAAAATAAGCTACTTGCGTGATAGGGGCACGCGAAACCCTAGGGCGGTAGCATTCACCATTATTAATAAATTAAGGACACCATAAGTGGATAAACCAGAAACCATCCCACCAACAGATATTAAAGGCCAAAATGTTATCGATAACCAGGTAAGCTTAAATGAACTAATATCATACATTTGGAAGCATAAAATTCTACTCGTAGTTACTACCTTTATCGTTACTTTGTTATCTGTTGTATATGCCTTCATGGCTGAAGAAACTTGGTCATCAAATGCTGTGATAATTGAACCACAGATTAGTAACTTCTCCAGTTATAGAAATCAAGTCAAAAAATATCAACCAATTTTTGACATATCTCAGGAAGATGGAACCATCCTAATCAGTAAAGAATTAGATGATTTAGTCAATCCGAGTCTATTATTCCAATCATTCCTATCTCAGTTTAATTCTAGTTCAAATAAGCAAAAATACCTTAATGGAAACAATGATTTTCTCAAAGTAAAGAATACCATTGAAAAAAATGATTTATATGAGGATAACGTAAGAAGGCTTTATACTTTATGGTATAAGAAATTGAATGCTGAACAACTCACTCAGAAAAACTTACATCAGCCTCTAACTATTAATGCTAGCGCAAATAATAGAGATAGTAGCTTTAACATGCTAAATGAATATATCAACTTTGTTACAAAAAAAAGTAATGCTATCGCATTCAATAACTTACACTCAGTTGTATCAAACAAAAAAAATGAACTTGAACAGCAAAAGTTAATCTTGCTTACTCAAGCAGGTAATCGCCTTGAGGTAGAAAAAGCCCGTACTAAGTACTCATTAAATATAGCCAGATCAGCAGGCGCAGTAAAACCTCTCTCTAACTTTGGCTCAGACGAATTGTTTTCAATTAACCTAGGCTCAGATGCTCTATCTGAAAAACTCAATTCACTAGAAAACATAAAAAACCTAAGCATTATTGAGCCTAAATTACAACAAGTAAATGCAAGACTTACTTTAATTACTCAGATGCCTATTGCTAATAAAGTAGAGTTTAAGCCATTTAGTTTTCTTCAAGACGTTGAAAAACCGTTAAATCGAAGCAACCCTAAACGCCCATTAATCGTTCTATTAGGCTTGATTTTTGGTTTTATCATTAGTGTCTTGGTTATTACGACAAAACATGCAATTAAAAATAAATAATTACAACTATGGCATAAACAAATAACCCATATATTTCTACTCCAAAAACAGATAAATACGCAGCTATAATTATGATTAAAACAATAGCATTAACCGTTACATACTCAAATAGACTAGAATATTTAATTCCTGTAATTGAAGAGCTCAATAAACAAAATTTTTCTGATATTATAATCATTTTTAATGGTTGCGAAAGCGCTGTTATCGATGAAATTAGAGTAATATCAAAAAACCTCAGCTCTGATTTTCATTTATTGCAAACCCCAACTAATGAAGGTTCTGCTGGTGGATTTCACAAAGGAATTAGATACGCAATCGAGTCAAATATTGATTATGAACGCTTGTTAATATTAGATGACGATAACTTAATTCCATCCAATTTAAGAAATGAACTTGAAGATATTTCACTAAATCAAGACGAAATATTATTTATTTCACGCAAAGATAGAAGAAACCTTGTTCAGGCAAGAGATGATGGAAATCCCTGTTTAAATATATCTACCCGTAATTCTTTTTTAGGGCATGATTTATTTAAGCGATTTATTCCATCATATGAAAATACTGAGAGTGACATCATTTGCGCTCCGTATAGCGGGTTAGTAATCTCAAAAGAAATTCTAAATAATGGTGTTTTACCTGACAAGAGCTACTATCTCTACGGAGATGACTATGAGTTTAGCTATCGGCTAGTCATCGATAATGGACTAAAAATAAGAGTCTACAACAAATCAGAAATAACAGATATGGAAACTAGCTTCCATATATCAAATAAAAAAAACAGTAAGTTAAGTAACAGGTACTTAGATGCAAATGATACAAGAATATATCATTCAGTAAAAAACCAAATTGTTTTTTCAAAGAAAAGAATAAATAATTACTTCATATTTTTAATAAATCTACTACTACTTACTCCACTATACTTAGTCACTTTTATTGCTAATAAAAAATATAAAAGTTCAATTGTCTTCATGAAAGGATTAAGAGATGGCTTACTTAAAAAACAATAGCATGAAATTGAATATTGTTGTAGCACCTTATCGTGACGCTTATTTTTACCATAACTACGGCCCAGCAGTCAGAGATCTTCAGTTTATTTTTGAGTTGGAAAAATTAGAACAAGTCAGCAAAATAACAATTATTAATAGACCAGTTTCAATACTAGAAAAAATTCTATTGAAAAAACCAATCAAGAAATTAATTACTACAGGTAAAATCAGTACTGTACACAATGTATCTAAAGATATTTTTGGTGCTATTAAAGGAAGAGCTTGGGCTCAAGATATATACTCAAGCGCCATCGAAAAGACACTCAAAGAGAATTATAACCAAAACAAAATTAATGTATTTCTAGATTTTTTACCAATCGGCACATTTGAAGCTAACTGTTTAAATGGTTGGTATTATTGGTACGATCTCATTGATAATTTTAAAAAACATAATCGATTTTCAGTCAATGAAAAAAAACTTGTGGACAGGAAGTATCAATTCGCTTCTAAATATTCGGATCTAATTACAGGTGTAACAGAAGCAAGTTTAGCTAGCTTTAATATTCAAGCAAAACAAGTGATATCGAATAAAGTATTCATTGACTCTACTCAAACTGATACTGACTTCACTACTAGTAATGATAAATATGATTTTGGCTTTATTGGATTTGTAACCGATAAGTTTGATTATGATATTGTATATAAGCTATCTCAGAACTATAAAATAGTAATTTATGGATCAATACTTGATAAAACAATGAAGAAGAAACTTAGCAATACTAATAATGTCACCTTAAAAGGCAAGTTTAAATACAGTGAAATTAGGCAATTGTGTACAACTTTTGACATTGGGTTGTTGCCTTATTTAATTAAAAAAAGTCATGATGGTTCACCTCTTAAACTTTATGAGTATATCAAATACAATAAGCCATGTATAACTTCAATAGACTATGAGATTAAAAATGATGACTTAATAGTTAACTACAACAAACAATCAGTCGATGTAAAGCTAATTGAAAAACTATTAAATATCACTGGCAATCCAAAGATATCCGAACAAATAAAGCCAGAATGGCTTCTGAAAAATAATTTGCACCATATTATTATGAATAATATTCAACACACCAATAAAACACAAAGTGTAGAATAAAAAATGGATAACATATTTTTTATTCTAATACTAATTTTAGGATTAATGTCCAGCTTGTACCGCGTCGAACATTCCTCCAGAATAATAACTCCGTTACTATTCGTTATTACTATTTCTTTTTTTATCGGTTTTCGATCGGAGTTTTCAGGTGTAGATACTCAAACATATATAAAAATATTCTATCAAGCAGTTGAGAGTAATGAGCTTGTTTTAAACTATGAACTGTTTTTCTCTTTAATTATTTACTTATCATCTCAATTTTTAAGCGTTGAGATGTATTTATTTTTCATTGCGTTTTTTTCATTTTTAGGATTATTAATAGCAGCCAGAATGTTAAACTTATCAAATGCTACTGTTTTTATAGTCGTGTTTTTAGCATTTCTTCCTGGGTTGGATTTAGTGACCAATGGCATAAGAAATGGTTTATCCTTAACTCTTGGATTACCATTTTTTGTCTATGCTATGATAGTAAATAAGTCGAAAAGACTTATTCCAAAATTAATTAATATTACACCCGTTTTTTTCCATTACTCTTACATCCCTATTTTTTTTATGGGATTTATTAGTAGGAAGTTAATTAATTATAAACTATCCATAATTCTAATACTTATTTCCATTGTATTTTTCACTACATGGATAATTATACCTGCTGATTTAATTCAGGGCATAGCAAGACCGTATACATCTCTACCAGATCCATTTGGTAAATTAGCTAGATACATTATATTAGAAAAACAAATAATGTCTGAAGGTGTAAAAGCTTATTTTTATGTTGTATCACTACTCTTGACACTAATCACAGCGATCCCTTTGTTGTCTCAACCTCATACGGCAAAAAAAGACGATAGATATAATAGATTGTTTTTTATATCTTCATTAGGTATAATGGTATATTCGTCTGTTTATTTTATGGGCTTTTCATACCGATTTATGTTTCTGTTCTATCCTATACAAATACTAGCTTTCACATATGTGTGGGATAAGTACGTAACAAATCAACTCACTCGTATTATAATAGTAGCGTTTATCATTCTCAATTTCTTGGTGACATATTCAACATCAACGTTTACAGAAATGGATCTACTATTCGTTTATTAAGTCAACTGGTTTTTTAACTATGAAAATTCTTGTAACTGGTGGGGCGGGATTTATTGGTTCTGCAGTCATTCGTCATATTATCAACAATACTAAAGACAGCGTAGTTAACATTGACAATCTAACTTATGCAGGCAACCTAGAATCTTTAGAAGAAGTTAGCCGTAATGCTCGTTATACTTTCGAACATGCTGATATCTGTAATGCTTCAGAAATGGCCAGAATCTTCTACGAACATAAACCAGATGTTGCAATGCATTTAGCTGCTGAAAGTCATGTTGACCGTTCTATCGATGGCCCAGCGGCATTTATCGAGACAAATATTCTTGGTACTTACACTTTGCTAGAAGTTGCTCGACAATACTGGAACGAACTTGAAAGCGAAGCTAAATCAGCATTCCGTTTTCACCATATCTCAACAGATGAAGTATACGGTGATCTCGAAGGTACTGATGATTTATTTACTGAACAGACACCTTATGCACCAAGCAGCCCTTATTCAGCCTCTAAAGCATCAAGTGATCATTTAGTTCGAGCTTGGCAACGTACTTATGGTTTTCCAACTATCGTAACTAACTGCTCGAACAATTATGGTCCTTACCACTTTCCCGAGAAGCTAATACCGCTAATGATTCTCAATGCTTTGGAGGGCAAATCCTTGCCGGTGTATGGTGACGGTATGCAAATCCGTGACTGGCTGTTTGTTGAAGATCATGCCAGAGCACTGTACACAGTTGTTACCAAAGGCGAAGTTGGCGAAACTTACAATATAGGTGGTCATAATGAGAAAGCCAATATAGAGGTCGTAAAAACCATTTGTAACCTACTTGAAGAACTAGCGCCAAATAAACCAAATGGTGTCACTTCATATCAAGACCTAATAACCTATGTAAAAGATCGTCCTGGCCATGATGTTCGCTATGCTATTGATGCTTCAAAAATTGATGCCGAACTGGGATGGAAACCAAAAGAGACTTTTGACTCAGGGATCAGAAAAACTGTTGAGTGGTACTTAAACAATGAAACATGGTGGAGCCGTGTACAAGATGGGTCATACAGTCGCGAACGTTTGGGAATGGAAGGGTAATAAATGAAAGGAATTATTCTTGCAGGAGGGTCAGGTACAAGACTTTACCCAATTACACGCGGTGTTTCTAAGCAACTATTGCCTGTATATGATAAACCGATGATCTATTATCCACTGTCTACACTCATGTTGGCAGGAATTCGTGACATTTTGATTATTACAACTCCTGAAGATAACGAAGCGTTCAAACGTTTACTTGGTGATGGTTCAGACTTCGGAATTAATCTTCAGTATGCTATTCAGCCAAAACCCGAAGGCCTTGCTCAAGCCTTTCTGATTGGTGAAGAATTCATCGGCAAGGATAGCTGTTGCTTGATCCTAGGAGATAATATTTTCTACGGACAATCTTTCTCTCGAACTTTACGTAATGCTGCAATGCGTGAACACGGAGCATCTGTTTTTGGTTATCACGTCAAAGATCCTGAACGTTTTGGTGTAGTTGAATTTGATGATGATTTCAGCGCCATTTCAATTGAAGAAAAACCAGTAACACCTAAATCAAATTGGGCTGTTACGGGACTCTATTTTTATGACAACCGAGTAATAGATTTGGCTAAAAAAGTGAAGCCATCAGCTCGCGGTGAACTAGAAATTACGACATTAAACCAAATGTACCTGGAAGCCGGTACACTCAATGTTGAACTATTGGGACGAGGTTTTGCTTGGCTGGATACTGGCACACATGAGAGCTTACATGAGGCATCTTCGTTTGTGCAAACCATTGAAAATGTTCAGGGATTAAAAGTAGCCTGCCTAGAGGAAGTTGCATGGCGAAATGGTTGGCTAACAGACAAACAAGTTCTAGAAGTAGCTCGGCCGATGTTAAAAAATGACTATGGCCAATATTTACAGTCGCTTGTTACGGAACAAAATTTACAGCTGACACTTAAAGTATCGGATGAGTCTCGAAAATGAAAGTTTTAATCACAGGCAGTTTAGGTCAGGTTGGCCAAAGCCTAGTGCAACAACTCAATGGTAAAGCTAATCTATTGGCAGTAGATCGCTCAGAACTTGATATCACAGATGAATTGGCAGTGAATGCAACTGTACTAGCCTTTTCTCCTGATGTAATAATTAATGCCGCAGCTCATACTGCAGTAGATCGTGCAGAAGAAGAAGTCGAGTTATCATATAAAATTAACCGCGATGGCCCTTCTTACCTCGCTCAAGCCGCTAACAAAGTTGGGGCCGCCATCTTACATATTTCTACTGATTATGTCTTTGCCGGCAATCGAGAAGGCCTCTACTGCGAAGAAGATGCAACCAACCCGCAAAGTGTTTACGGCCAAAGCAAACTTGCCGGAGAAGAAGCTGTAACTAAACACTGTTGCCGACATATTATCTTGCGTACTTCTTGGGTCTTTGGCGAACATGGGAATAATTTTGTAAAAACCATGCTCCGCTTAGGTCAAGAGCGAGATACTTTGGGTATTGTAGGTGATCAACTTGGTGGTCCTACATATGCATGTGACATTGCAGATGCATTGATCGTAATTGCAGAAAAGATTTGTCAAGGAGACACTGTTCGGTGGGGCGTTTACCACTACTCAGGACTACCAAACGTTAGCTGGTATGAGTTTGCCATAAAAATTTTCGAACAGGCAAAAGGAAAATCTGTCGTGGCTAACGTGCCATTGCTAAGCAGTATTTCGACAAGTCAATATCCAACGCCAGCCAAACGTCCGGAAAACTCTAAACTTAACACACAAAAAATAACCAATGAGTTTGGAATTCCTGCATCAGATTGGCAGAAAGCATTACAAAACATTCATCTATACGCTTAATTGTTTCAATTTGAGGCAAACATGAAAATATTAGATACCCGAATTCCTGACGTAAAAATTATCGAACCAACTGTTTTTGGTGATGAACGTGGTTTCTTTATAGAAACCTGGCAGCAACAAAAATTTAATGAATTAGTAGCTCCACGAACCTTTGTGCAAGATAACCATTCAAAATCAAAGCAAGGAATCTTGAGAGGATTGCACTATCAGACGGAAAACACTCAGGGAAAGTTAGTTCGTGTTGTTTCTGGTGAGGTGTATGATGTTGCAGTAGATATTCGTAAAAATTCTCCAACATATGGCCAGTGGGTTGGTGTCATTCTATCGGCTGAGAACAAACGTCAACTATGGGTACCTGAAGGCTTTGCTCATGGTTTTTATGTGACCAGCAAGGAAGCAGAGTTTGTTTATAAATGTACCGATTACTACAATCCGACAGCAGAGCATACGATCCTTTGGAAGGATAAATCGTTAGCAATTGAATGGCCGCTACTTGGAGAACCCTTACTATCAGCCAAGGATGAAGCCGGTGTCGCTTTTAAGGACACGGTAACACTGTGAAAAGAGTTACAATTGTAGGGATCGTTGGAATTCCTGCCTGTTACGGTGGCTTTGAATCATTAGTGGAAAACTTGACACAATTTGCTTCTGATGAAGTTACATATCAGGTTTTTTGCTCCACTAATGCATATCCAGAGAAAAAAAATAGTCATAATAACGCTGAGCTTATTTACTTACCTCTCAAGGCTAATGGTATACAAAGTATTCTTTATGATATCTTATCATTAGTAAGAAGCTGTTTTCTAAAGCCTGACGTAACCGTTATTTTAGGCGTCTCTGGTTGTATATTCTTGCCAATTTACCGTTTATTTTCTAAGTCCAAAGTTGTTACCAACATAGATGGGCTAGAGTGGAAAAGGGATAAATGGGGAAGTACGGCAAAAAAATTTCTTAAGTTCTCTGAAGCATTGGCTATAAAACACTCAGATGTCATTATTGCTGACAACCAAGCAATTGGAGACTATGTTACAAAAGAGTATGGCAAGAACAACCTGATCATTGCATATGGTGGTGATCATGTAATCCCTGCGACACCACCAGTAATAAAGCAAGATGATTACTTCTTATCTATATGCCGTATAGAGCCAGAAAATAATACTGCTATGATATTAGATGCTTTTGCTAAATTAGACCAAAAACTTAAGTTTGTGGGCAACTGGAATAGTAGTGAATATGGCCGACAATTAAAAGTCGAATATAGCAAATATCAAAATATAGAAATCATTGATCCTATCTATGATATTGAAAAGCTTTACCGTTTAAGAATGGGCTGTAAAGGCTATATCCATGGGCATTCGGCTGGCGGTACTAATCCCTCACTTGTTGAAGCAATGCATTTCTCTAAGCCGATATTTGCTTTTGATTGTAACTTCAACCGTCACAGTACAGAAAATGAAGCCATTTATTTTTCTAACTCATGGCAACTGACAAAACAAGTTGAAGAATGTGATAACACTGAAAAATCAACAATCAGTGCAGATAAAATGAAAGAAATTGCGATGCGGCGGTATACATGGAAAACCATAACTAAAGAATACGAATCAACCTATTAAAACATTTAGAAAGGTTAGAAAGGGTTCCCATGTTGGTAACCCTCTTCCATCTAATTGTAAAATCATCTTATCTCTGCACTATAGCATCCTAATATAGGATGCTAGTTTAGCATTACACTTATCTATAACCAACTCGCTTTTAATATATGAGATCGCGTTATCAGAAACTTGCTGTAAATTTCTCTTCTCACTAACCTCGCCAATCAATTTCAAAAATGATTCTGGTGTCTTATCATCAAAATAAAATCCAGAGTGATCTTTCACAATATATTGATTTACTCCACCATTATCTGTGGTAAGAATAACACAACCAGAAAGCGCGGCTTCTGCAGGGGTAAGGCCAAAACCTTCGACACGACTAGAACAAATGAAAAACTTATTATTATTATATATTTCATTAAGGTTATTTCGTGTCGGTTTGTGATTGTATTTTATATAATCAGGAAAATCAGTTGGCTTTTCGTACACACTAAAGCACTCAAAGCTATAGTTTTCTTTATCCGGTATTAACGCGATTGCATCTAATAGAATATCACATCCTTTCCTAATGTTTGGATGATACATAAATAAAAAACTTGTTTCTTTTCGGTTCTCAGGCCTATTTAACAGCTTAAAAATATCACTTTCAATTCCATTTGGTAGTAACAAATCAACCTGTCCTCCAACGTATTTTATCTTATCCTTTAAATAGTTACTTATTGTGATTATCTTAAAGTCTTTATTTGTATATGTACCATATACATCTTGGTCAGAAAAACTCCAATTTTCAAAATCTTGAACAAAGTAAATCTTTTTACAATACACCTTGTTTTTTTTACTTAAATATAAGTAAGTTTCTATTGATGTACATATCAACACATCAAAAGTTGACAAATAATCATAATCAAAGTCATCACTTACCATATGGTTAACTTTACAAGAAAACCCATACCAACGATGAAAGTTCAGATATTTCAGAATCAGTTTTTTTAAAAAGCCCAAACCAGAGTTAAATCTATCAAGTGTTACATCATTATTTGTAGGATACAATACTGATACATCAAAGCCTTCTGATGACAAATAATCAGCATATTGATAAACAATTTTATACCCTCCTACAGACTCCCTCCTCGGCCCAGGTAATATAAAACCGACTTTATTATTTGACTGAAAACTCATAACCGCCCTTTTTAGCTACCCAATACATACCAATAAGAATAATAACTTGTGAACTCACGGCTGCTGAAATAGTACCATAATCACTATAATAATAGGTAAGCATTGTTATCAAGGAAACATTTGAAATACCTCCAACTAAAATCACACGCGAAAAGTATTTATCTTGCCCCATATTCAGACCAATCTGAGTACCCAATAAATTATTTAAAAAAATCATTAAAGGGATAATTAGCATGAATTTCAAATAAAACATCAACTCATTTGCAACACTAGGAAATATCAAATTAATAAAATAATCACCAAACAATAAAAATATTCCATAGCCAGATGAATAAACAAAAACTGATAAGATCGATATCATGCTAATCAGTCTATTTATATCCTTACCTTCATGTACACGACGAGATACTTGTGGAAACAATACATTTGTAAATGGAGTTGTCAGCATTGCCGTTACTCTTACCAATCTTTCAGCTGTATTGAAAACAATAAAACTAGTTGGAGACAAAATTAGAGGCAATATAAAAACATTTGCATTACTAATTAGGGATGTGCTCAACTGAGAAATAAAGACACTATAGCCATCTTTAAGTATTGCTTTTATTTCATTAAGCTGTATTTCTTTTGATGGTTCACCATCAAAACTTCCTAATTCACTATACATTTCCCTGCACATAAGGAAATTTGAAATAAACACAGCAAGGGCATTGAGAATCAAATAATAATACGCAGTTTCATCGCCGTTAACCACAATAAAAACAAAACTCAAAACCGCAACCTTAGGTATAAGTCCCAGTCTTGTTATTGTTGAAAAGTTACCTTTCCCTTGAAAATACCAATTGAATTGAAAAACATAAGCGAACAACCATAATATTGATGAGAGTACAAACTCAATTTGAACATTAAAAATAGCAATTTCAATTATAAATAAAAATAGGCTAGAAAAAACAAATATGAAAAACTTTGTATATAATGCAGTCTTAACATAAGAATAACAATTACTTCTATTTTCAATAATCCTCGATATTTCTTTCGTTCCTTTTAAATCAAAACCATAATTGATAAACAACGCGAAAAACAAAACAGCTGATTGTAATATTATTAGTAATTGATATTGCTCTGGTGAAAGTAAATCAATCAAAAAAGGTATCAACAATAAAGGAAGTATAAAGTTACCAACTTGATATATAAACTGACTTGTGATTTTTTTAAGCTGTCCCAAATTTGCCTCATAAATTTTTATCGTAGTACCAAAATGATAATTTCAGGTTATCAATAATTGTTCAATTTATTGTTTGACGTAGTCAATGATATCAACATTAAATCAGATGCAACGAAAAATCACATACCATGCAAGATGATCATCTCATATTGCCAGATATTTTTACAGATAAATTTAAAACACCAATTGCCAAATGTGAGTAAGTAACAGTCCAAAATGAGCATTCTTACTTCTCAATCACTTGTGATAAGAATGTCTCCTCAAGTAACAACACTAATCTTTTTCGCTTAATGTCACCTTACAGCTCCATTTTTCAAAAATTTAAAGTTAGACGCCCATTTCACCACGCATTCTCTTTAAGACAAAATCTTGATATGGATCCTCTATAAGTGGACCTAAATCATATTGCTCAATCGCAGTTTTATTACTGGCAGATGAAAGTGACGCAAGTGCAGCAAAATACTGAGGGTGACATCGAGACACGCAGTGGTTACCTGATCTCCGCCATGAAGTTGCTGCCAAGTATCATCAAGGTCTTATCATGATCTGTATGTGTCCTGGTCATATACCGACTAATTTTTGGCAAAAAAAAGCGACGCCATAACAGCATCGCTTCTTCTTGATACGCATTGATTATTCTGATGGATAACCATTAGGATTCTGTGATTGCCAGCGCCATGTATCGGTGGTCATATCATCCAAGGTGCGAGTTGCTTGCCACTGTAACTCCGATTGTGCTTTTGATGGATCAGCCCAGCACTCGGCAATATCCCCCTCACGACGAGGGGCAATCTGATAAGCAACGTCAACACCGGAGGATTTAGAAAACGCCTCTACCATCTGCAAGACGCTGTATCCGTTACCTGTACCCAAATTATAAGTATGCAGGCCTGGTGCCTTACCTTTATGATTCAGGGCTGCCAGGTGGCCGTCAGCCAAGTCAACGACATGAATATAATCGCGTACACCGGTGCCATCGACGGTTGAATAATCGTTGCCGAACACTGCCAGAAACTCACGACGTCCAACGGCAACCTGTGAGATAAACGGCATCAGGTTATTCGGAATGCCTTGCGGATCTTCCCCCAACTCACCAGATTGATGCGAACCAACAGGGTTAAAGTAGCGTAATAGCGTCACACTCATTTCTGGGTGAGCTTTCTGAATGTCCGTCAAACACTCCTCAACCATCAGCTTACTCCGTCCATAGGGGTTCGTTGCACTGGTTGGAAAATCTTCTCGAATTGGCACAGAAGCCGGATCGCCATATACGGTAGCCGACGAACTGAAAATCAGGCTTTGCACACCCGCCGCAAGCATCGCCTCGACCAGTACCAGAGTACCGTGAACGTTATTGTCATAATACTTAAGTGGCATCGCGACCGACTCACCGACCGCCTTCAGGCCGGCAAAGTGGATAACAGCATCAAGACTATGCTCATTGAAAATCTTATCCAGTATTGCGCGATCTCGTATATCACCTTCATAAAAGGCGGGTTGAACACCCGTGAGTTTTTCTATACGTCCTAAAACAGATTTCTTACTGTTATAGAGGTTATCGAGAATAATGGGTATCATACCTGCTTCTATCATTTGTACGCATGTATGGCTACCTATGTAGCCCATCCCGCCTGTTACAAGTACTTTCATTATCAATTCTCTCTAATATTCAATAATCAGCCAGCGAACCGTCTTACCATCTCTTGCAAGAATTTACTCTCGAAAAAGTGCCATGAACAGGAATACTGTTTCAATCCAATGATATATCATTACATTTACATTTTAGTTGCAGCGTGGTTATGTACACTGGCGTTCGACTGCACCACTTCATCACAATGCTTAGCGTGCCAAACTAAATCACCAATGCCATCAGAGGGATTAAAACCGGTTGGCGCGTCTAATAATATTTCGCGAATTTTTTCATGATCAAAGTTATGGCAGGCATCATCTAACCGTAGCAAAATCTTGTTCAATTCATGCCATGGCAGATAACTTTCATCAGCCGTCATAATCCGTTCATGGCTGGTTTTAGCGACATTGTCACCAATCAGCAGTTCTTCGTAGAGTTTTTCTCCCGGACGCAACCCCGTGTACTCGACCGCAATATCGCCATACGGATGTTCGTCATCTTTGACTTCAAGCCCGGAAAGGCGGATCAAGTTTTTCGCTAAGTCCGCAATTTTTACGGGTTCACCCATATCCAGTACAAACACATCCCCACCTTTACCCAGAGCCCCCGCCTGGATCACCAATTGAGACGCTTCAGGTATGGTCATAAAGTAACGAATAATATCCGGGTGGGTGATCGTGACCGGGCCACCCTGACGGATCTGGCGCTTAAACAGTGGAATAACTGAACCGGACGAGCCCAGTACATTACCAAAACGCACCATGCAAAAACACGTAACCGTATTTTTTTCGGCCAGCGATTGCAGTAATAACTCGGTCATACGCTTTGTTGCGCCCATCACATTAGTGGGACGTACTGCTTTATCGGTCGAAATTAGCACAAAGGTTTCGACTCCGGCATTAATCGCGGCTTGTGCGGTATACAGGGTTCCAAAGACGTTATTACGCACCCCCTCAACCACATTATATTCAACTAGAGGGACGTGCTTATAGGCTGCCGCATGGTATAAAGTTTGCACCTTAAACGCTTCCATCACCGCCTGAAGACGGTTTTCACGTTGTACCGAGCCTAATAGCGGAATGATCTCAACATCCAGGTTCAGGCTGGCAGCGAGTTCAGATAGCTCTTTTTCAATCGCATACAAGCCATATTCAGACAGCTCAAACAGTACCAACTTGGTCGGGTCTTGTTGTAATATCTGGCGACAAAGTTCAGAGCCGATTGATCCCCCCGCCCCTGTCACCATCACCACCTTACCGGTAATATTAGCCCCCATTAATATTGCCTGAGGTTCAACCGGATCACGGCCCAACAAGTCTTCAATCGGCACATCTCGCAGTTCATCGACTTTCGCGGCACCACTGACAATGTCTTCCATGTTCGGCACCGTTAAAACTTCGACTGGAAGTTCAGCTAAATTACAGATAACCGACTGACGTTCAGTACGGCTGGCAGACGGCAGCGCAAGCAACACTTTTACAACGTTACCATTTGCAACCATACCGTCTAAATCTTCCGGCGCATGGACATGCAACCCTAAAATCATGTTACGGTGCAAGGTTTTATCGCTATCAATAAATGCCAGAACGCAATAATCGGGACTTTGTCGTAAAGTAATACACAGCTGACGCCCGGTAGAGCCGGCACCATAGATAATTACCGGTATTTTCCTCGAATTGAGTCGTTTAGAAACCAGATTACGCATGACTAAACGTGAACCACCCGCTAGCAACGCCAGAAATGCGCCATAAATAATGGGTACAGTACGTGGAATTTCGGCCTGCAAATAAAAGCCTAAGCCTGAAAATGCAATAGCAGAAATAGCCGCGCCAATACTGATGACTAACAAGGCGTGAAAACTAAGATAACGGAGGATCGCGCGGTATAAACCTAACTTAACAAAAGTCAGTAGTGTTAATCCAGTCAGAATAAAAAAACACGACCATAGTTGTTTATTGGTAATTGTGTGTAAATCACCATATCTGACAAAGAAAGCGCCCCAGAAAGCGATCGCAATAAATACGCTGTCGCAGAGTAAACTCACAATACGTTTTTTGGTGCGCGACAGCGAAATAATCATCTCGTCTAATTTCATAAAGCCATCCCGGGCGTGAAGCTGCAATCATTGCAGCCAATGCTAAATTCATTATAGTTATTGATTAGTGACAAAAAATGCTGCCAGGCTTCATCGGACTGCATAAGAAAATTTTGGGGGCGAGGGGCAAGATACTAGGTACTTGCTACTCGATACTAGAAACTCGCTACTCGCTACTCGCTACTAGATACTCGACACTGGCTGTTGCCTCTTGCCCCGGTTCTTGCTCTGCGCCTTGGTTTATGTTTTGCTCTTTGGCATGCCAAACTAAGTCGCCAATACCATCTGACGGATTAAAGCCGGTAGGTGCTTCCAGCAAAATGTCACGAATGGTTTCATGATCGAAGTTATGGCAGGCATCATCTAACCGCAGCAGAATGTTATTCAGCTCATGCCATGGCAGATAACTTTCATCGGCCGTCATGATCCGCTCATGGCTGGTTTTACCCACGTTATCGCCAATGAGCAGTTCTTCGAAGAGTTTTTCACCAGGGCGCAGACCGGTATATTCCAGTGCAATGTCACCATGCGGATTTTCGTCATCTTTGACTTCAAGGCCTGAAAGACGGATCAGGTTCTTGGCTAAATCGGCAATCCGGACCGGCTCGCCCATATCCAGCACAAACACATCGCCACCTTTCCCCATTGCACCAGCCTGGATCACCAACTGCGCGGCTTCGGGAATGGTCATGAAGTAGCGAATAATATCAAAATGAGTAATGGTCACCGGCCCCCCCTCACTGATCTGACGTTTGAATAGCGGGATCACCGAGCCCGACGAGCCCAGTACATTACCAAAGCGCACCATGCAAAAACGGGTCGCATGATTTTTCTCGGCCAACGCCTGAAGCGAAAGTTCAGCCATCCGTTTGGTGGTTCCCATTATATTGGTTGGTCGCACCGCTTTATCGGTCGAAATAAGGACAAAGGTTTCGACTCCGGCATTGATTGCCGCTTGCGCGGTATACAGGGTTCCAAAGACGTTATTGCGTACCCCCTCAACCACATTATATTCAACTAGAGGAACGTGCTTATAGGCAGCCGCATGGTATAAAGTTTGCACTTTAAACGCTTCCATCACCGCCTGAAGACGGTTTTCACGCTGTACCGAGCCTAATAGCGGAATGATATCAACATCCAGATTCAGGCTGGCAGCGAGTTCAGATAGCTCTTTTTCAATCGCATACAAGCCATATTCAGACAGCTCAAACAGTACCAACTTGGTCGGGTTTTGTTGTAATATCTGGCGACAAAGCTCCGAGCCAATCGACCCACCGGCCCCAGTCACCATCACCACTTTGCCCGTAATGTTTGCCCCCATCAGTTGCGGCTGTGGCGCAACCGGATCGCGGCCAAGCAGATCTTCAATGGGCACATCACGCAACTCGTCGATTCTAGCCACACCGCTCACGATGTCTTCCATACTCGGTACGGTTAACACTTCAACCGGAAAGGGAGAAAGCATCTCAATCACTTGTTTACGTTCCGCGCGACTGGCACGCGGCAGCGCCATCAGTACTTTTTTAACACCGCCGTGAGCAATTAAGAATTCAAGCTCATCCGGTGCATGCACATGCAGCCCTAGAATAATAGTCCGATCTAGGCTGCTATCACCATCTACAAACGCCAGCGCCCGATAATCCCGGCTGTGACGTAGTGACTTCGCTAACTGCCGGCCAGTTGAACCCGCACCATAGATAAGTACAGGTGTTTGCGATGCGTTTTTACGCGTCGATACCATGCTGCGCATCATTAAACGTGAACCACCCGCTAACAACGCCAGAAATGCGCCATAAATAATTGGCACAGTACGTGGAATTTCTGCCTGAAAATAAAAGCCCAAACCTGAAAATACAATCGCAGAAATAACCGCACCAATACTGATAACTAACAACGCATGGAAGCTAAGATAACGGAGGATCGCGCGATATAAACCTAACTTAACAAAAGTAAGTACTGTTAATATCGTCAGAATAAAGAAACACGACCATAATTGATCGTCGGTAATTGAGCGAAGATCACCATATCTAACAAAGAAAGCGCCCCAGAAAGCGAACGCCACAAATACGCTGTCGCAAAGCAAACTGACCACACGCTTATTGGTGCGCGATAGTGACAATATCCTTTCGTTTAATTTCAATTTCATAAAGCCATACCAACGTTATGTAGCGAACTTTACCGCTAAACAGGAAGTTCATTAGAGTTATTATTTTATAATGTATAAATTTTCGAAGCACTGATCGACACTGGCAACAAATGCAACGTGCAGCATTATATGTGAAATAATCACCTACGATTCAATGAACCATAGGCGATAATTTCGGTAAAATTGAGAAAATCACTTCGTCGCAGCAGTTAACACATCACGTATAACTGAACATGTTTTGCTCATATCAGCTTCAGTTAATGTTGGATGCACAAGGAACATCAGACTGGTTTCTCCAAGTTCTACCGCATTCTTCAATCGCTCAGTTGGGTGCCATGGCGTGTTGTCAAAAGCTTTTTCTAAATACACTTCAGAGCAGCTTCCCTGAAAACAGGGTACCCCTTGTTCAACAATCGCTTCAACAATACGATCACGAGTCCAGTCTTCTTTAAGGTTTTCAGGCCTGATAAATAAGTAATGTTTATATTCAGCATGCTCTATATATTCTGGTACATCAACGGTTCGCACGACGTTAATCGCGCTAACCGCGTCATCAATTGCCTTGCCATTAGATTGGCGCCTTGTTGTCCACTCTTTCATGCATTTAAGCTGAATACGCCCAATCGCCGCCTGCATTTCAGTCATGCGCCAATTGGTGCCAAAGCTTTCATGCAACCAACGGAAGCCCGGCGGATGCTGGCGCTCATAAATCGCCTCAAAGCTTTTACCGTGATCTTTATAACTCCACATTGTCGACCACAAAGTTTTATCGTTAGTGGTGACCATGCCGCCTTCACCACCTGTGGTCATGATTTTATCCTGGCAAAATGACCAGGCACCGATATGACCAATAGTACCAACAGAACGGCCTTTGTATTTAGCACCATGTGACTGAGCACAATCTTCAATAACATAAAAGCCATATTTTTCAGCCAGCTCCATGATTGGCCCCATGTCTGCTGGCATACCCGCTAAATGGACAACAATAACGGCTTTCGTCTTTGGAGTAAGAACTGCTTCAATCGTTTCAGCCGTAATGTTTTGACTATTTAAATCAACATCGGCAAATACTGGCGCAGCACCCGCGGTCACAATAGATGAAGCTGATGCCAAAAAAGTTCTAGGCGTCGTGATGACTTCATCACCCGCACCAATATTTAACGCTTTAAGCGCAATATCAAGGGCAAGTGTACCGTTACCTAAAGCGACGGCATATTCACAACCCGCCCAGGCGGCGAACTCTTTTTCAAATTCACGGCCTTCTTGGCCAGTCCAGTAATTCACTTTGTTTGATAACAGAACATCACGAACAATATTGGCTTCTTCTTCTGAAAATGAAGGCCATGGGGAAAAATTAGTATTTAGCATATTAATATCCAAAAAAGCCTTTTTTAGTTTTACGACCGAGATGATCAGCTCTTACCATTTTTCTCAATAATGGATGAGCCCGGTATTTAGGATCGCCTGTTTCGGAATAAAGCGTTTCCATAATTGATAACACAACATCGTTGCCAATCAAATCAGCAAGCTTCAAAGGCCCCATCGGATGATGAGCTCCTAGCTTCATCGCTTTATCAATATCATCTTCATTTGCTACACCTTCAGCAAGAATACTTACCGCTTCATTAATCATCGGGATAAGCATTCGATTAACAACAAAGCCAGGCCCTTCATTAACAACTACAGGAGACTTCCCAAGCTTAGTAGTGAATTCAACCAATTCATCGACAATTGAACGATCAGTAACATGACCCACGACTACCTCAACAAGCTCCATTACTGGTGCCGGATTGAAGAAATGAAGACCAACCACACGCTCAGGGTATGGAAGCAATGACGCAAAATCGGTTATTGATAATGACGACGTATTAGTCGCAACAATCGACTTCTCAGTGACCAAATTGGCAATTTTTTTGAAAATCTCACATTTAATGGCATAATTTTCCGCCACTGCCTCGATAATTAAATCAGCACCTTCAACATCCTGAATAGAGGTTGTGAAAGAGATCTTAGAAAGGCCATGATCAAGTTGTACACCCGTAATGATGCTCTTTCTCTTGAGCTTAGAAAGATATTTATTACAAGATGATATTACAGCTTCACCTTTTTCATCTGAACGAGACACTACTATAATTTTACGAACGGTTTCTGATGAACAAAGTACTTGAGCAATTCCAGCCCCCATGGTTCCGGATCCAATTAGCGCAACGTTCATAACTCTGGCATCTCCTTTAGTTTCTTTGCAGGATTTCCCGCGAATATTAAATTTGGTGCAATATTCTTTGTAAGAACACCACCCATTCCAAGCATTGCACCACTCGAAAGCGTCAAACCTTGCTTGATAGACGCACCAGTTCCAACTTCAACACCAGTTTCAAGTATTACATTTCCTGACACAGCAGCCATAGGCGCCACAGTCACGAAATCTAAAAAAGTTGTTTCATGTCCAACCGTTACATTCAAATTTAAGATACAATGCTGACCAATCTCAACATCAACAGTCAGAATTGATCCAGCACAAACCATAGTTCCTTCACCAATTGATACATGCTTCGAGTTAATAACACTTGGATGAATTAATGTTGCGAAAGTGGGGTTCCCAACTGTTAGCATTTTTTTTGCAACTAGTATTCTTGTACGCGGAGAACCAATAGCAATAACGAACTTGCAATTTCGATGTTGGCACCATGAAGAAATCGTCCCCAACACAGGCACACCCAATACAGTTTGCCCTTCCATGTCTGGTGAGTCATCTAAAACACCGACAACATCAAAGTTACAATCTTTAGCTAGCCAAATGATTTCCTTAGCAAAACCACCGCCACCAACAACAATTAACTTATCCATTATTTACTACCTTCAAACTTAGGTGCCGTTGCTTCACCTTCAGCACTAATACCATCACGAAGAAAAACCTTTTTTACAGTTAAAAAAAGAATTTTTATATCTAGCCAAAATGATTGATTTTCTACATACCAAACATCCAGTTTAAACTTCTCTTCCCAACTAATAGCATTACGTCCATTAACCTGAGCCCAACCAGTGATACCAGGGCGAACAGTATGACGCTTAGATTGTTCATCACTATATAACGGTAAATATTCAATCAGCAATGGACGTGGACCAACCAAACTCATATCACCTTTAAGTACATTCCAAAGTCCGGGAAGTTCATCTAAACTGGTTGAACGCAGCATAGCTCCAAACGGTGTCATTCGCTGTTCATCCGGTAATGGATCGCTGTTTTTGTCAATGCCATCTAACATAGTCCGGAATTTCATCATTTTAAATACACTACCATCAAGGCCAGGACGGTTCTGCATAAACAAAATCGGCGCACCAAGTTTGAGGCGGACTAATAAAGCAACAACAATAATTACTGGTAGTAAAGTTAATAAAACGAATAACGCAACTAAAAAATCTAATACTCTTTTCATCAGAAATCACTCTTCTCTTTATAAAAAGTAGTCATGCGTAGCCAATGTTCATACCGTTCAAACTTAGCTGTAATATTATCTCTAGCCTTCGTGCCCATTAACGCCAAGCAATCTGATAACATCGCCTTCTCCATTACATCGAATAAAGGGGCGTATTCTCCAGCTTTAACAAGCCAGCCATTAACTCCCGGCTCAATAATTTCGTTACAACCATTAATATCCGAAGCTATTACTGGCAAAGACATCGCTCCAGCCTGTAATAATACATTAGGAAAACCTTCTCTATAACTTGGCAATACCAAAATTTTAGATAGCGCTAACGCAGGTCTGATATCTTTCTGAAATCCAAGCAAATGGATTCTAGGATGCAGTTTTAATTTACCGAGTACGAGTTCATTAAGCGGTGCAGTTTTATCCATTTCCCCCAATACCAGTAAATGAGCATTATCTGGCAGTAAATAAAATGCTTCGACTAGCTCAAGCAAGCCCTTATCTTTATTTAATCTACCAACAAAACAAAAAATGAATGCTTCAGAAGCTAACCTAAGGTTATCTCTTAATGATATGAATTCGGGGGTTTCAATGACTTGTTCTCGATTGAAATGTGCAGAATCCACACCTGCGATATTACCAGACCCGATAACACTGAGCTCCTTACAAGTTATTTTACTCGATAACAAGTCATTTTTTACACCTATCCCCTCGGGTACAATTGTGGTCGCGCATAGACAAATCAAACGATCGATAGACATTAATAATTTTCTTTTTATTCCCGTCGATGTGGGGAAAATCAATCCAGTAAATGAATGAATACGCACAGGGACTCGGCATATCCATGATGAAAGCATCGAAATAAGACCCGCTTTTGGAGTGTATGAATGAATAATATCCGGCTTAATACACCATAATAATTTAACCATTTTATAAATGGAGTAAAGGTCATAAAACGGATTTATACCTCTCACCATAGGAACAACATTGACCCTAATACATTCATTACTCTCAACACTAAAGATACGATCACCATCAGACGTGGCAAGATAAACATCAAAATGCTGATTAAGATATTTGGGTTGTTTGCTTAAAATAGTATCAAGTGTTTCAGGTACCGTTGTTACAATTAATAATCTTTTCATACATTTTTTAGCCAACCGCATGATTTAACACCCTGGAAACCAATTTTTTCTATAGCCTTCAATCATTCTATCTAGGCTAAATTTTTCGATAATTCTGTCTGAGCAACCTTGACTTCGTTTAAGCCAAGTAGAATCATGTTGCATTTCATTCAGTGCTAAATCTATCGCACTTGCTAGTTTAGCTGAGTTTTTTGCTGGGACTACCCACCCTAAATCTCCAACAATTAATGCTGCGTCCCCAACATCAGTAACAACACAAGGGGTACCCGAAGCCATAGCCTCGGCAACAACATTTGGAAAAGCTTCTCCACATGACGCTAGAACATGTAAATCTAATGAATTCATTACGGCAGGTATATCATTTCGACGCCCCAATAGAATAACGTTGTCACATAAACCCAATTTCTTAATAATGGATACTAGCTCGAGATTATACACATCACAATCGGTACCGATTAAAGCACAACAGATATCTGGGTGATTACCTCTAACCTCTTGAATTGCAATAAGTAAATTCTCATGATCTTTTTGTGGATCCCACCTAGCAACAAATCCAACTAGCTCAGTATTTTCAGCTAAATTTAGCTCTTCTCTAATATTCTTCCCTGCAATTAAATCGGGGCGAAATCGATTTGTATCATAACCATTTGGCACAACTGAAAAGACACCTTTATACCCAAAGGATCTATGAACATGAACAGACTCTTCCGCACAACTAATTATTTTTTTCGGTATCCAAGGTGAAAGCCAAGAACACAATTTTGCAAAAATAAATGTCGAGCGGCTATTGACTTCTGGAGATAAATTAGAATGTCTAATCCCCCAGAAAATATTTTCACACCCACTTAAACGTGCCATTATTCCGCCAAAGAAATCTGCATGATACATCCAGGTCTGGACCACATCTGGTTTTTCTTTTTTCAATACAATATAAATCCGCCGAAGAGCATTGAGTTTAACCTTACCTCGAGGCATATTTAAGGTAATGACTTTAATACCCGATGCTGTCAGGTGTTCTCCATACTTGCCATTACCCATCAAAGAAATAACTATATGCTCAAATTCATTACAGCTAGAAGTGACCAGGCGAAATAATGCGCCTTCTGCGCCACCATCACTTAATCCAGTGATAATATGAATAACTTTCATTTTTTCCATTGATAATTCACACATTCTATTAGCGGGAGGTTAGATAATATATTTAGAAATCAATTCACATTGATTTTTCCGTTTTTCTGCTTGAAATATACGATATTAATAAGAAGATAAGGATAGGGGCAAACATCCATTTTTGGCGTACAGAAATACCTAAATTTGCAGTTGTACTCGCCAGAATAAACCACGACATAACTACATATGACCACATAAAAATTCGGTTACCAATTAAACTATGACGACTTTTTACTCGACTAGAACGAACTTTTGAAAAAAAATAATAAACAATTATAGCTAACAAAACTAAATTATCGAGCGATGCTGCCAGAGCCGTGATACTGCGCGCTTCAAAAGGAAGAGGTCTTAATAAATAGGTAAAAAGCTGCATTGGCAATGACATTGACGCGATATCAATACTAGCCCCACCAGATTGATTATAACCCTGCCGTTTGTCAATATATGTATGAATATCACTAGCACTACTTACTTGCTCCAAACCTGCATATTTGAGTGCAAATGGCACCATAATAACAGCAGCTCCTATAGCAAGTATACCGACTAGCATTCGTTGTGTTATTGAAACTTTCCGATGAACAAATATGGCAACCCCTATCGCTATAACGAGCATACCAGCCATATGCGGCCGCACAAACAACATTATAAAAATGGATACAATCATAAGCAACGTTCTCCTCTCTAGTGCCAAAGCAGCCCATAGAGCAAGCCCAATAGCTAAGAATGATAACGAATCCTTTCCTATCGCCGATGACCAGAAACTAACAGAAGGTAATAGAACCACAAGTAAAGCAACTCGACGCAAAAATAGCGAACTCGAGATAACAACTTGGTTTAAGCTAGCGTAAAAGGCCAGCAAACCAATACTTCCAAAGATATTAAAAACTAAAAAAACACCAAGATATGAAAAATCCATAAGTCGAAAAACATAAACTAAATATTCAACAGCTCGAGTACCTAAAGAAAATGAAGAAGGCCCAAACTCACCATTAATATAATATAATGTAGAATCAGCCACATTATTTATCGAGTAAAACATATACCCAATACAGAATAACGAATGCCAACAATATAAAAACAAAGAACGGTACTTTTTAACTTTAAAATATTTCGAAACCATTAATGTAAAAAACACACCGAGCAAAAAAACTAAAAATGCGCTAATTATGTGCCAAACATTACTAATTACTTCCATTAAATTGCATCCTCTCTAATAGTAAAGCTCCCTATTAAACAATCAAATAAAGACAGAGACCGTCCTATCATTTATATTTATTTAATTATGCTTGCCTCCGTTTTTTTTCGAAAACTTTTTTCTCTACATATTGATATAGAGCTTCAGAAAAACACTCATCTAAATTACTTTTCTCATTCACATATAACCACTCATCTCTGTACTCATAATGGCCAGGTGAGTTATTAAGTGTGTATGGACCAAAATTTAAAATTTGGTACTCTATTAGGTACGCTTCATTTTCTGAAATTGCAATATCTAATGAGGCATAGGGTTCATTTAAAGTTTCAAAGATCTGCTTTGCAAAAGCTAACACTATAGAGGGAACTTCATCAAATTTAAATTTGCCACTGCCACTTGCTCGAAAATCATTTTTTCTAACATCGCGACGCAAGACAAAAAATTTACTTCCAAAAGCCAGAACTTTATAATCACATGTTAAGCCTTTTATAAAGTCCTGCGTAACTGCTAAAGAAAAACCTTTATAACGGTAATTATATATATCAAACTCGTTAGTCGTTAATTTTAACGCTCTCTGCTTTTTTATTAGCTTTCTTTTAAAACCCACTTCAAACTGTTTTGATTTAATTACTTTTTCATCTTTATTTGACTTTACAAGAGTCACTCCTGAGCTGCCTGCTCCCGTTACCTTCTTGAATACATAAGGTTTTTCTCGTTTAAGCTCATCAAAATCAAACGCATAGTCACCTGCTAAGTTACCAAATGACATATCTTCTCGCATTAACTGTTGAAATCCTTTATTTTCATGAGCTAACAGAGCAGTGTAACTTGGAATCAAAGTGCATTTTTTATCAATGAAAAACATTAAGTCCTTGAGATAGGCCCTCATATTCAACTCATCAGAAGAACAATAAATAACAATATCCTTTTGGCTTAGCTGAACGTTAAGTAAATCCCTGTAAGTTATTACTTCGACCTTGCGGCCTAATATTGATAATTGCTCAACAATCTTTTCAACATCAATACTGAGCCAACTTTGTCCTGCACTTCCAAAAAAACCATTACTCCAAGTTGTTATATAAATAGTGCTCAACATTTTTTTACCCTTAGTACAAAAGCCCATGAAACACCTCCTAATAAAAGCCGCGCAATGACTATTGCTATTACAGCGCCAATAGCACCAAAGTTGTAAATTAATAATAAACTTATAATAAATGATAATACAGAACAAAATATTGTAATGTTTCGAGCAATTATCTCATGCCCCGCAATCATCAAATACCCTGAATTATAAGACAAAAACATAAAAACACCAAAAACACTGACAGCTCCAATAAATAGTAGCTCTGTCGCTAAAGTATTTCTCTGATTAAAGTAGATGTTTATTATTTCATCACAAAAAAACATTAAAAACATTGAAAGAAAAGCACCAATAGCTAACATGGCTTGACTATATAACCGATGATAAGCTATATCTTTTGATAATAAAGATATAAATGCGCTAAATACTACCCTTCCAATTGAAATCATTGCTTCTAATAACCCCATAACAGCGCTATAAACACCAACAACCTTATCTGCTGAAAATAATCCCAGAATAAATACTGCTGAATTATTGTATAGAGAGGGAGCTAACTGAGAAAGAAATGCATCCGTAGATCCCTTCATACAAATGAAAATTGACCTATATGAGGGCATGAAAATTTTAACCTTGTAAATATTAACTATAATAAAAATGCTTGTAATAAATGCCCCTCCCATAGCCAACGCATTCAAAATCACTACCCATAGATAATCATCAGGGGACTTTACAAAAGATATAACCCCAAAGATATAAATTAATTTAAAAATTCCATTTAAAATAGCAACTGTCTTTATTTTTTCTATCGCCTGAAAGAACCAAACAGGGAGCAATGCTTGAAAGGCAATATATAAAAATGATGAGAAAAACAAAATACCTTCATATTTAAACAAACCAAAATTAAATATGGCAATAAAAAAAACAAGACAACCTATTGTGAGAAACAAGCTCGTAAATAGAGTTTTATTAAACTGTTCATCTACCTCATCTTTATTTATAAGTACACGACTAATATCTCTAACGGCTGTTATCTCAAAGCCAAATCGGATTACGATTCCTGCATATCCAGCAACAGCAATAGAGAAGGCTATCATTCCCATTTTATCTAGCTCTATTACTCTGATTAAATAAGGGGTAATAATAAGGGGCACAAACAAGTCTACGCCCCTAGCTAAAAATAGGTATATGATATTTTTTAATGACTGTCCTAGTGAACTTCCTTTCAATGTCAATTTAATTTTCACTCAAAAATTTTTTATACCAAGGTATGGATTTTGAAATTCCATCCAATATACGACATTCTGAAATATAACCTAAATTATTAGATGCTTTTGAAATATCGGCTTGAGAATGTCTTACATCTCCAGCTCTAAAGTTTTGATAAATAGGTGCTGAAGTTACTTCAACATTATTTTTCTGTAAACCAATCCGAATTGCTTCATATAAATCATTCAACGTTGTTCTATCACCAACAGCGACGTTATAAATCTCATTCTTAGCTTCATCTGGTGCTGATGCTGCTAGAATATTCATTTGAACTGTATTATCGATAAAACAAAAGTCGCGGCTTGTTTCGCCATCACCATTAATGAAAACATCTTCTTGCTTTATCATAGCTATGGTCCATTTAGGGATTACTGCGGCATAAGCTCCATTTGGATCTTGGCGAGGTCCAAAAACATTAAAATAACGTAAACCAATTGTTTTAAATCCATAAGTACGCGCGAATACTCCAGCATATAACTCATTCACATACTTTGTCACAGCATACGGTGACAATGGATTACCTATATTTTCTTCAACTTTTGGCAATGCTGGATGATCACCATAAGTAGAACTCGAAGCCGCATAAGTAAAGCTTTTTACTTGCTCATCTTTTGCAGCCGTTAGCATGTTAAGAAAGCCAGTAATATTACTCGAATTAGTCGTGATAGGATCGTTTATTGAGCGAGGAACAGAGCCTAAAGCCGCCTGATGAAGAACATAATCCACTCCCTTTACAGCGTCTCGGCAAGTTTGTTCATCTCGAATATCTCCTTCGATAAAACTAAAGCGATCCCACTGTTCCACTTCAACAAGTGATTTTACTTCATCCAGGTTATGTTGATGGCCTGTAGCAAAATTATCCAAACCTACAACTGTTTGGTTCAGTTTTAATAGCTTTTCTAAAAGGTTTGAGCCAATGAAACCTGCAACGCCTGTGACTAGCCATACTTTAGGTGCATCTAAAAGATCTTGTTGTATTTGTTCGTATTTAGTCATATCTAAGTCTTTATTTACCATAACAGCAGTTCATTACTAAATATGCTGTTAACATAGATTCCCGCTTTCGCGGGAATGACGTATTGGTTACTTTCTATTAACCAGTATTTATAATCCAATCATTACAAACGAAGATCAGAAAAGTCAGTTGCTAATATGTACTTCAAGTCATAAATAATCGATTCAGGCTTAGTCAGCGCTTTAATATCATCTTGTGACATTGCTTTAAACTCATCATGAGCAACGGCCATTATCACGCCATCATATTGTTCAGATGGTTTCTCTGTTAACACACAAATGCCGTATTCTTCTTGTGCTTCTTTCGCGCTTACCCAAGGGTCATACACATCAACTTTGACGTTGTATTCTTGCAGCTCGGCAATGATGTCGACTACTTTGGTATTACGTAAATCAGGGCAATTTTCTTTAAAGGTTAAGCCCATAAGAAGTACGCTTGCCCCTTCTACATGAATGCGCTTTTTCAGCATCGATTTTATAAGCTGTGATGCAACATAACGACTCATGCCATCGTTGATACGACGACCTGCAAGAATCACCTCTGGGTGATAACCGATTGACTGCGCTTTGTGAGTTAGGTAATACGGATCAACGCCGATGCAGTGACCACCGACCAGACCTGGACGAAATGGTAAAAAGTTCCACTTGGTTCCAGCTGCTTTCAATACTTCTTCAGTATCGATGTCTAGTTTATTGAAAATCACAGCCAGTTCATTAATCAATGCAATGTTTAAATCACGTTGGGTGTTTTCAATCACTTTAGCCGCTTCTGCAACTTTAATTGAAGAGGCTTTATGTGTGCCAGCCACAATAATTGAACCATAAATGCTATCAACAAAATCAGCGATTTCAGGTGTTGATCCTGCAGTTACTTTCTTTATTGTTGTCACACGGTGCTCTTTATCACCTGGATTAATACGCTCAGGGCTATAACCTGCAAAGAAATCTTTATTGAAGGTAAGGCCTGATACCCGCTCAAGTACCGGTATACAGTCTTCTTCCGTAGCACCTGGGTATACCGTTGATTCATAAATTACGATATCGCCTTGGCTAATCACTTTACCCAGGCTTTCTGATGCCTTTACCAGTGGCGTTAAATCCGGACGCTTGTGCTCATCGATTGGCGTTGGTACTGTCACAATGTAAACATTACACTGTTTCAGATCTTCTAAGCTTGCAGAGTACGTCAGTTGCGTTGCTTCCACTAATTCTTCAGTGGAACACTCTAATGTTGAATCTTTGGCATCACGTAGTTCTGCAACACGGCCTTCATTTATATCAAAGCCGATAGTGTCAAATTTTTTGCCAAACTCAACAGCCAATGGCAGACCAACATAACCTAAACCAACAATACCAATTTTTAAATTATCGAGAGAATAATCCATGGTTTTACCTTATATTTGAATAATTCAAGGTTGAAATAATTCAACATTACAGCTAAATGTATTAAAACACTGAGACAAAAACTATTTTAGTTGAGATACTAAAATTATTTTTACGAAAAAAGTAAAGGCGCTAATGACAGCGCCTTTTCCTTTTTAACTAATAGCGATATACCCTATTTATTCGACTCGTAACTATAGTTGTAATATCCATAGTTACCGCCGTAATAACTGCTCGCTTTGCGCACCACAGCATTAAGAATAAAGCCTTTCACTTCAATGCCATTCTGTTCGAAGCGCTGCTTGGTCACTTCAATTTCTTTCACTGCATTCTGACCGAAACGACCTACCAGCAAGGTGGTACCAGCATGGGCACCGACAATGGCCGGATCGGTCACTGCAAGAATTGGTGGGGTATCGATAATGACAAGTTCATAGTTTTCAGATGCCCATTCCATCAGCGCCTTAAAGCGTGGGTGCATTAACAGCTCAGAGGGGTTAGGTGGCACGGTACCACGTCCGATATAATGTAAGTTCTCGACACCTGGCTCTTTAATTAGTGCTTCAATATTTTCCTGACCACTCAAGTAAGCTGACAAACCTGGGGTATGGGTGACCGCCATCTGGCGTTCCATCTGACCTTTACGCATATCCGCATCGATTATCAGCACTCGCTGACCTGCTTTCGCGACTACTGCTGCCATGTTGGCCGAGATAAACGACTTACCAATACCCGGACTTGGCCCGGAAATCATCACGATGTTGTTTTTGGCTTCCATCATCGCAAAGTGGAGGCTGGTACGCAGGCTACGCAAAGCTTCAATCGATAAATCTGCCGGGTTAGAGACCGCCAGCAGTGTCTCTTGAACAGAAAGCTGTTTCTTACTTTTTTGCTTTTTCTCCAGCTCAATCTGCCAGTCAGACATAGGTACACTGGCATAAACCGGCAAGCCAATGGCTTCAATTTCATCCGGGCTTTCAACACCACGGTGGAAAGCCGCCCTGAGCAGCGCTATCGCCACCGCCAGCATCCCCCCCAGCAACGTCGCCAACACTACAATTAGCGATTTCTTTGGTTTAACCGCACGCGTATATGACTGAGCTGCATCCAGAATACGGACATTCCCTACCGTACTGGCCTTAACAATGTTCAGTTCTTGTACTTTATTCAGTAGTTGCACATAGATCTGCTGGTTGACTTCTACATCACGCGTCATACGCAGTACTTCACGTTGAGTTTTCGGCAACTTCTGTACCTGACGGTTTAAGCGCTCACGTTCACTCAATAAGGTCTTGCGCTTATCAAGCAGAGAAAGATATGCCGGGTGTTCTTTGGTAAAACGCTGAGATATTTCACTTTCTTTAAAGGTTAGCTCATTTAATTGAGCTTCCAGCGTCACCATCACATCAAGGGTAGACTTTGCTTCTAGGCCTAAATCGATAGAATCATTGTCTTGGCGAAACTGGTTCAGTCTATTTTCAGCCGCTGTTAGCTCGGTTTTAATGTCCGGCAAATGAGTGCGTAAAAATATCAGACTGTTTTCTGCTTCCGCTGAGTTACGCTCAACATTCTGCAGGAAGTAATACTGGCTGATATCGTTAAGGATCTTCTCGATATCGGCACGGTTTTCACCGGTTAGCGACAACTGCAAAATACCGGTTTGCTTGCCACGTTCACTCACTGCCAAATTTTGCTGCAGCTCCTGAATCGCATCTAAGCGAGAGCGCTTTGAAATAGTAAAGCTTGCGCCATTATCGGCTTTGAGCGAAGAGACAAACAGGCGGTAGTCACCTTGCAAAGCTAACTGTCCCACTTTGCCGCTCAGCACTTCACGTTCATCTTTATCAGTCAGAACATAGTTGCCGGTCTCACTATCAGTCACCGTAAGGGTAAACACCGACAGGCTAATATAGTCCGGCACTTCAAAACGACCAATATCGATATCGACCTGTTCCCCTTGAAGACGCGCAAGTCCTTTGCCAACAACTGGTAGGTAATTTTGGCTCACTACCGTCGTCAGATTTAACTTATCCACGGTTTTGCCGATCACCATGCGAGACTTGATGATCTCAACTTCAGTGGTCGCTGATGACTCGCTGGCAAACAGCTCGCCCATATCACCCAGAGCTGGCATGCCGCTGCTTTTTTGCTCAACCTGAATTAAGGCGTCAGCTTTATAAATGGGTGTGGCTAGCAAAGCGTACGCAACACCGACTACAGCAAAAATGAAAGTAATTAAAATGATGTTCCAGCGATTATCGATCAGGATGCCAAACAGCTTACCTAGGTCGATTTCGTCGGAGGCTTCGGTTTGTTTAACCGGATTGTTTTGCGTGGCGCTCATGGTTGATTCCAGTAACGAGGTAATGAGTAACGAGTAACGAGTAACGAGTAACGAGTATCGAGTATCGAGTATCGAGTATCGAGTATCGAGGGTAAATCAATCTCTCGTCACTCGTTACTTAAAACTCGCCTCTATTGTTCTTTACAACTTCTTTGCCCATGCATCAGCCGCTTGTTCAATCAATCCGTATGCATGATCGAACGCTTCTTTGCTCTGGCGGTATGGATCGGGGATGTCTTGCTGACCGATCCATTGGCCGAATAGCATAGTTTTTCCACGGGCTTCAGGGGCGATATTAGTGACCGCTTCAATGTGGCCTTTTTCCATGACTAAAATCAGATCATAGTCGCGGCACAAGTCACTGTTTAGCTGTTGAGCTACATGACCTTCGAGGCTAACGCCATGTTCTGATGCTACCATAGACGCCATCTTATCAGCAGGTTTGCCGACTAAGGCACCAACACCGGCAGAAGCAATTTCTTTGTTAGGTAGAGCTTTTTTTAACAAATATTCGCCTGACGGAGAGCGGCATATATTGCCGACGCAGACGACGAGAATCTTATTGAACATGGTTCACCAGGGTCTAGGGGAGAGTATCGAGTTTCGAGTATATCAGTTACGAGTTTCTAGGGTCTAAGTCCTAGGTCCTCGCGACTCGAATCTAACAAATACTCTCCGCAATCTTCTTTAATTTGTGATGA
The DNA here is from genome assembly GCF_033720175.1 of Photobacterium sp. Lineage (GTDB taxonomy): Bacteria > Pseudomonadota > Gammaproteobacteria > Enterobacterales > Vibrionaceae > Photobacterium. Next base: position 6,497 of record NZ_JAWWDA010000014.1, on the reverse strand, counting down.
GCGGTACTTTATCAGCCCACCAATCATGCGACTAACTTCTATTGATTCATTAATCAATTGGTCAGCTCGTTGCTCAGGGATGTAGTTAAGATCTCTTGCCAGCGTTAACTGTGTTAATAGCTCACCACAAGATCCCTTTGCGAAGTATAGAAAGCGAATATTATCTTTAGCCGTTTGACGTTCTGCACCTTCCGCGATATTAGACGGAACAGAAACCGATGAACGCGAGATCTGATCTTTTAAGCCATAGTCTTTGCAAAATTTGATTTCTTTGCAAACACTCAAAGCCAACTGATAGCTTCTCTGCCAAACATCTAACTTTCTGAAATGCATGTTCATCCTTGAAAGATAACAGATACGAGTATCGAGTTTCTAGGTTCTAGAAACTCGTACCTAGAATACTCTCTACTGAAGTAGAAACTTCGTTTCTATGGCCAATTCCTTACCCGTAACACACCTTCAGTCAATTCATTAAAGCCAGTGATTGTTGGTAGTAGCTGACTAATCACACGATTCCAGCGCGTGATAGGTGCGGCGGTAACGTAAACAATATCGTATGGCTGAAGTTCAAATTCGGTGCCAATGACTAAGGCCGCGGCATCTTTAATGTTGAGCTGGTAGATGTCAGCAATGGTATCTGATTGGCTGTCACTTTGGTTACCTGACAACGTTTGATTTCCTGATAAAGCTTGATTTCGGCTACCGCGGATAACGAATATGCCGGTTGCATCGGCGTCCAGTTCATTGATACCGCCAACGTTGCTCAATGCTTCCGTCAGGCTCATACCAGCACGGTCGATTTTAAGCAATTTTGGCTCGTTCACTTCACCCATAACAAACACCTTTTGAGCATCGTTACGTGGTACGTGAACAATATCACCCTGACGGAGTAGCCTGTTTTGGGTTAAATCACCACGTTGCATCAAGGCATATAACGAAATGTTTTGCTCTTCACCGTTACGGGTCAGTGTCACATTACGCCAGTCAGCATCAACGGCCAGCCCTTCTGCACGGTTAATGGCATCTAATAATGTGAGCGGTACATTGGTAATAGCCTGCTGGCCTGGCTTATTCACCTCACCGGTGATGTAAGTTTTTTGCGCTCTGAATGAGGCAACATTAACATCCACTTGCGGACTTTCAATGAAAGCTGCCAAGCGCTTAGTCATTTCAGTTCGAATTTCAGTAACCGTCTGACCTTCTACTTTGACCAAACCGATGTAGGGATAGAAGATAGTACCGTCGGCGTGAACCCAGTTACCAGATTCACTGGAGCTACGATAAGAGCCAGCAGGAATCGTCAGTTCCGGGTGATCCCATATGGTGACGTTTAAGATATCGCCCGGCCCGACACGGTATTGATAACGCGCAATTTCGGCATCCAGACCTGCATTGGTTTTCGAATAGGTTCGTGGTGCTTTAAACCGCGATACCGCATCAGCCGTTAACGAATAGACATTTACACGCTCTGATATATCAGTGCCTTGTTCTTCGTTAGTGGTAATAACGTTTTTATTATCAAGGCTTAAATGCGAACCAGGTAGCGTGCAACCTACCAGCATGACGGATGCCATAGCGGTAATAAGAAACTTCTTAGTAAAATCCATGTTTTTATTAATGTTTTAAATTGGGATGAGAAGGAAAGCCAGTGAATAGTGGCGAGTGGCGAGTAGCGAGTAGCGAAAAACCAGAACAGAGAAACCTAGGCTCTCAACACTCGGGCCTCGATTCTCGAGCCTCATTCAGACATGCTACCGCCCTTGGGTTTCAGCCCCCAATGCGCTTTCAATGTCAACTGTAATTGTAAATTGTCGTTGTTTCATACAAAGAGATTAAAGTCCTACTCTCTGTCAGAAAAATAGCTTTTGGATAGTACAAAAATTTGACGAACAAATAAACCCATTCGCATGATTTTATAATATGATTGCATATAAGTGAATCATCGCAGCCTTATTCAAAAAATCATAAACATAATAAGCACATACTGACCATTTATTTAACGTACAAAAGGGAGCTAACATTCAGAAGTGACGTGTTTCCCTCTCATTTTCAACTCTTTCTCCCAAATTTATAAGAATCCATGCCATATGCAGGAGACTCATTGCTATTAAATTGATATCAAAATATTATAAATGTGAGGGTTTACCTTCTTTTTACATTTTTATACAAGAATAAGGGAATAGGATGAAGAAAACGGCAATTGCTCTAGTGGCAGCTCTTACTATGGCTAGCTCTGCGTTCGCGGCAACTGAAACTGGTACGGCTGCAGCAACGACAGGTTCTACAACGTCAGCAACTACTGCTGGCACAACTACTGCAGCAACATCAACTGGCGCTGCTGCTGGTACAGCAGGTGCAACCGCTGCGGCTGCGGGTGGTATTACAGCAACTGCAGTCGCAGTTGGTGCAGCAGCCGCTGTTGCCGCTGTTGCTGTCGCTGATTCAACAAGCAACGATACTGCAACGACAGTGACTTCCCAGGGTTAATGGATTAGTTATTGACCGTCACGAGGTTCGGGGCTCTTGAGCCTCCAACCTCGTTTTTATTACTTTGTACCTCGATTTTAATATCTTTAACCTCGGAACTCAGATGCGCCTGAAGAAGAAAACAATCACGCTGCTCTCAAGCCTTTTGCTGGCAATGGGATTAACAGGATGCAGCCAGAAATTTAATGATGTCAACGACACAGTCAAGCTGGCACTTTTGGGGGAAAAGGATATTCAGCTCAGCGCCTATGACGTGGAGCAGCTGCCTTATGCCAGTATTTATGCTCAAATTGATAATGGCCCTCTGGCATTTATGGTGTTAGCTTTTGCTGAGTCAAAACATATTATTGATATACCCTCTGCAGATTATCGCTCTGACGTCCAACTGAAATGGTTGTCGGCTGACCGCGGTATGTTGGTTACGGAACATGGTCGCGTGGTTAAAACCCATAATTTACCGCAGGGTAATATTGTGGCGAGTCATAGCAATCAGCCAGATCCCCTTGCTTTAGGCTTGCATCTCAATTCTACCCCAACATCATGGCAACACACTCTTGACTGGCAACCGGGGTATCACTTTGGTTATCAGCTGAACTCTCAGTTTGAACAACAAGGTGCAGCCGTTATCATGATTAAAGAAAAACCGGTTGAAGTTTTGCATTATATTGAACGTGTTTCTGTCAGCAGCCTTGGCCTGAGTTATGACAATGATTTCTGGGTTCACCCATACACAGGAAAAGTGTTGAAAAGCCGTCAAAAAATGGCCCCTGATCTTCCCTACGTAGATATCACATTACTGAAGCCATACTCATAAATGGAATTATGATGAAAACACTCTCTCTTTTATTTCGCTCCGTAGTTTTTTGCTGCGCGGCACTGAGTCATCTTTTTTCTGTTGCACCCGTTTATGCGCAGACTCAAGTATCCGTGGCCACATCGATTAATGTTGATCAGGTTATCCCGCTTACTTACCCTGCCCCGGTCAGATTAGAACAAGTATTAGCCGATAGCCTGGCGAATATTAAAACTTTATCAGATCAGGTTACGCTTTCCACACCTCAACCTGTATTCTGGTCTGGCGCTGCATTATTCGACCTGCAACACTTCGAATCATTCAATCAGCAGCGACAAACGGTGTTAAATCAACTTGAACAGCTGGCTGAGGAATGGAATGATGATGCTGAACAATTCCATACTGTCACGAACTTAATCAGTGATATTTCTGGCCTCAAGTTGTCTAATCGGATTTTTATCCCTCTCGATCTGGATCTAATCAGAATCAACACTTCTCATAATCCGCTATTGGATGGTGACTATCAGTTAATTCTGCCAATACGTCCCAAACATGTTTGGGTTTTAGGTACGGTCAAGAGACAACAAAATGTTCCATGGCAACAGCGAGCCGATGCGAATTATTATCTGAATCAAATCACGGTATCTGAAAATACTGATAATAGTGTTGTTTGGGTTATTCAACCCGATGGCGTTACTGAAATACACTCCATTGCGTACTGGAATAAAAAACATAAAGATATTGCACCCGGCGCTACTGTGTTTGTCGGTTTCAATTCACTGCCATCAAAATTTTCTTCCCTTAACCAGGATATTGTAGAATTGCTAAGGAATAGAGCGCTGTAATGAATACTCGTTTATTTACATTATTCTCATTGTGTGGCTCATTTAATCCACGTTGTTCATTATCGGCAATCGCCTTAGCCTTGCTACCTGTTTTTCATGCGCAGGCTGACAGCTTCAGTTACCCTGAATTTACGCCATCACAATCAGATTTTGGTGGTGTGGGGCTAATGCAGATGCCGACAGGCCGAATGGCACCTGAAGGAGAATTTAATGTTTCTGTAACCTTCAATGAAAATTATCATCACTATACGGCAACGCTACAGCTTTTCCCCTGGCTAGAAAGTACGGTTCGCTATACTCAGCTGCAAGATCTGCTTTACTGTGATGATCCCAGCTTCTGTGGTACCAGTACTCTCACCGATAAAGGTATGGACTTTAAGTTTCGTTTATGGGAAGAAAGCTACTGGCTGCCTGAAACCTCTGTCGGAGTCAGGGATTTTGCCGGTACGGGTTTATTCGACGGTGAATTTATCGCAGCCAATAAACACGTTGGACCGCTTGATGTCACGTTAGGTGTTGGCTGGGGCTATATTGGTAACAGCGGTAATATTACCAACCCGTTTTGTAAAGCCTCTGATAGCTTTTGTGAACGCCCAGCGGGTACTTCCGGCCGTGGTGGCATGACTGAGTTTGATAGCTTTTTCAAAGGTTCCGCCTCTGTTTATGGCGGTTTAGAATACCAGTCACCCTGGCAGCCACTACGGTTTAAAGTTGAGTATGATGGCAATGACTATACCGGTGACAGACCGGCGACATCCGGTTCAACCGGCATGCCACAAGACAGTAAGTTCAACTACGGCGTACTTTATCGCTTAGGTGGCTGGGGCGATCTGCGTGCCAGCTATGAACGCGGCAATACCTGGACCTTTGGTTTTAATTTACGCACTAACTTTAATGACCTTAAAGCCAGCTGGCAAGATGAACCCGCCCCAGTTTATGCACCGAAAACCACTAACCGTGAGATCAGCGATGCGGAATGGCTGGTTGTTGCTGATGAATTGCATAAAATTGCCGGCTATGAAAACCCAACGATTTATGCCAGTGATGATACGGTTACGATTATCGCTTCGCAAACTAAATACCGGGATCGTCGTGAAGCGCATTCGCGGGCAGCAACAGTGCTTGCCAACCACAACCCTGATGTCTCTGAATACCGGTTAGTTGAAACGGCCAATCATCAGCCAACAACCGAAACACGTATTGATTCAGAACAATTTACCCGAGTAGCCAATCAAGCCTATATTCATGCCAAGGTTGAAGACAGTAGCCAGGTTATAAACCCGACAGAACCAGAAGGCGAGCGCATTGCAGAGCCTGGTAAAAACTGGGATGTGAGCATAGCGCCGACCCTGCAGCAGTCTATTGGCAGCTCTGAAGATTTCTATTTGTTTAACATCGGAATCAATGCTGGTGCCAGCTACAGGCTTGGTAACCATATTGAAGTCGGCGGGTCGGTCTATCTCAACCTGTATGATAACTACGACAAGTTCTTATACGAAGTACCGCCTGATGGCACAGACTTAAAACGAGTTCGTACTCTGGTTCGTCAGTATATTAATGACAACCCGGTGCGTTTAAATAACCTGCAGTTAACCTGGATGGATAACTTCGGCGATAATGTTTATGCTCAGGCATATGGCGGTTATCTGGAAATGATGTTTGGTGGTGTGGGTAGTGAACTTCTCTACCGCCCGCTTGGCAGCAACTGGGCATTTGGTATTGATGCCAACTATGTGATCCAGCGCGATCCGGATTCACAATTTGATTTCTTTACCGATGAAGTGCAAACCGACCCGCAAGACGGACGCCCATACCGAGTTCAGACAGGTACAATCACTGGCCATGCATCTGCCTATTATCAACCGCAGTGGAGCTGGTTACCAAATACCTTGTTTAAGGTAAGTGCGGGGAAATACCTAGCCGAGGATAAAGGCGTCACTATCGACTTTTCGAAGCAGTTTGACAGTGGGGTGATTGCCGGTGTATTTGCCACTTTCACAGACCTTTCATCTGAAGAGTATGGTGAAGGCAGCTATACCAAAGGCTTCTACATTTCGGTCCCGTTCGACATCATGACGGTGAAACCAAGTAATAACCGGGCAACGATTTCGTGGTTACCTCTTACCCGAGATGGCGGACAGATGGTTAACCGTAAATACCAGCTGTATAGCGTGACGGATGCGCGCAGCCCATGGTATGGGCGAAAGGCAGTGAACTAAAGTTCAAAAGCGAGTGTCGAGGAGCTAGTTTCTAGGATCTCGGCACAATTTCTGGGGTTCTGGGGTTCTGGGGTTCTGGGGTTCTGGGGTTCTGGGGTTCTGGGGTTCTGGGGTTCTGGGGTTCTGGGGTTCTGGGGTTCTGGGGTTCTGGGG